>CAVUYQ010000013.1:0-118046 GCA_963745765.1 uncultured delta proteobacterium
AAAAGGACCTGTTTTCCTTCATGATCGATGGGGATTACCAGCTTCCCGAGTGGCTGGATAGTCTTGCTGAACGGTTGGCCCGAAAAAAAGGCATCAACATCAGGCCATTTCGGGTCAAGGACCCGGCCCCTGAACTGGCTCTGGTCAGGGAGATATTCAACGACTGCTGGTCCGACAACTGGGGTTACGTCCCCTTGAGCGACCATGAGATACGGGAGATGGAAAAAGCATGGTGAAAATCGCGGATCAGGACCTGGCTTTTTTTATCTATTATGAGGATGAACTCGCCGGGGTCTGCGTGATTCTGCCCGACATCAACCCGTTGCTCAAGCGTCTCAACGGGCGTATCGGCCTGCCGGGTCTGCTGAAGTTCCTCCTCTATCGGCGGGAAATTACCGGATTGCGGGGGTTGCTCTTCGGTGTCAAGGAGAAGTACCGGCAACTGGGGCTTCCCCTGCTGGCCTTCCGCCATCTGTATGAGGCTGGCGAGGAAGAAAGGAATATATCGCTATCTGGAGCTGGGATGGACCCTGGAGGACAACGAGTCGATCAACTTCCTGGTGGAGGAAGCCGGCGCCAGAATACACAAAAAATACAGCCTGCTGAGAAAGTCGTTCTCATTATAACGGGCGAAAGCACCGTCGTTGAAACGGAGGTCTGCACATGTCTGGCTGAACATCGAGTTCCAATCATTGCTTTCGTCTGGCGTCCTGAAGAGATGAGCCTGCCGGTGACCCAAATGGCACAACGAACGGGGACCAGGGCCATCTTCGATTGTATCCATGCTGGGGATGGAGGCGCTCCGTTCCGTCTTACGAAAAGCCGGCGCCGCCTGCCAGGTCAGGGATATCAAGATTTCCGTCCCTGCCTTGCTGGATCCGTCTCTGGAGCAGTTGCTCAAGGAGACAGGGGTCCAAAACATCTGGGTCGAATGCCTTCCCCCGTTTTTCCGGGGAGGATTCCACTGAGCTTCTCCAGAGATTAAGGGAATTGTCGGAAGACTACGTTTGTTTCCCAATCCTCGGAGACTTGGATTTTCTGGCTACGATTTTGACCGATTGCCCTGGAATCGGCCGTGTTGTCCTGAAAGGATGCGAGGCATCCGGATTCGTCAGCGGCGAGACGACCCTGGCGCTCTATGCAGCAGTCAAGGAGAAGCTGGCCAACGCATCGCCATCAGTGGACATCCTCATCTGGGGCTCCATCTCCACCCCCGAGGCGGCAGCGGCATTGCTTTCCACCGGGGCCACGGGGATCGTCTTCGAGAGTCTCCATTGGCTGACAGACCTGGTTGGCGTTGATGATGACCAGCGCCGGCGGCTCTCCAACCTCCGCCTGGATTCCACCGATCTGGTCGGCCTCGACCTGCAGGTCCCCTGTCGCCTTTTCAACAAGGGCAACTCGACCGCGTTCAAGGAACTCAAACACTTCGAGAATTCGCTGTGCGGAGCAGAGATCACGGAGGAAAGCCGTTGTTCCTTTGCGGACCGGGTGATACCGGGGGCGTCCACCCTCTTGCAAGCCAATTCACTCCGGACAAGCTCATCCCTCTGGGCGTGGAGACCGCCTTTGCCGCGTCCTTTGCCGAACGTTTCGGGACGAAGACCGAGGCGGCTGTTCAGTCCTTCATGGACGAGACTCGCCAGCTTATGCCGCCTGGCTGAGGTCAAAAAAGGATTGCTTTCTGGACAGCCCTGTAGCCGCAGAGATGGGCGTCACCTATCCCTTTATCCAGGGAGCCATGTCCTGGATCACCGATGTCCCGGAGTTTGCCTCAAGGGTTGCCGAGGCCGGCGGATTGCCCACCATCGCCCTTGGCCTCATGGACGCAGCAGACCCTTGATCAGCGGCTGGGACGCCTGCCGGAGATCATGGCAGGACACCCGTATGCGGTGAATATCATCTCTCTGGCGGAGAATCCTTGCCGGGAGATCCAACTGGCCTGGATAAAGAAACACCAGCCCCGTTTTGTGGTGATCGCCGGCGGTGATCTCTCGCCGTTAAAGGAATTGCTGGAATGCGGCCTGGAGGTCATCTATATCGCCCCTGACGAGGCCCTGTTGCAGCTCGCCCTTGAAGCCGGCGTCCGCTACGTGATCTGCGAGGGATATGAGGCCGGCGGGCACGTGGGGCGCCACAGCACCCTCACCCTGGCGCAAAGGGTGTTGGATCTGAAACGGCAAAAACCAGCCCTGTTCCAAAATTGCCGCATTATTCTTGCCGGGGGGATCTTCAATCGGGAGACCGCATTCATAGCCGCCATGCTCGGAGCGGATGCCATCCAGATGGGCACCGCCTATCTGGCCACCCGGGAGATCGTTGAAACCGAACGCCCTGAGCCGCGTTCTATCAGCGCATGATCCTGGAATCGGCTCCAGGCGGAACGGTCGTTTCAGGCCAGGCCACCGGGCTTCGGGTTCGATCCTTGCGGACCCCGAGAGTGGACGCGGTTTTATCCCTGGAGAGGGAGTTTGCCGCAGGTCACCAGGACGAGCACTCCTTTCGCGCCAAAATAGAAGAGATGACGGCCGGGAGCCTCTTTGCCGCGGCCCGGGGCATGGACAGACCGGGCGGGGCGCCTCTGGATGAGCGGCCTGCCGGGAACGCGGGCAATTCATGAGCGGGGCCTGCGCCGGTCTCATCAGTAAGGTCCTGGATCTGCCGTCCTTCCATCGCGAGCTGGCCGCAGGGCCTCTTGTGCTGCATCAGCCCTTTGCGGCCCATCGAGAAAATAACGGGACCTTCACCGGCACCTTCGCATCCCATAAAAACCACATCCCCCGGTGGTTGGCCATGGACTGCAGCAGGCAGCCCGGCATCGAGACGCCCATGAAAGGGTTGCCATCACCGGCATGAGCATTCTCAATACCCTGGGGAAAAGTCCGGAAGAGGTCTGGGCTGCAAGCCTGGCCATGAAAAGCGGGATTACCCTGGTTCCGTCTTCCCGGTGGGATCACGACCATTTTTATGACCCCCGCCCGTTCGTTACCGACAAGACGTATTGCCAGGTGGGCGCCTTCCTGGACTTTCATGTCTCCCGCCATGAACTCGGGATCCCCCCCCATGATTTCCGAACCATGACCGAATCCACCAGGACCACCATGTGGCTGGCGGAGAAAGCCATCCATGCATCCGGCATCCTGGACTCGGACATCCCACCTGAACGAATCGGAGTCCTCATCTCCCAGAACTCGGGAGAGGCGGCGAAAACCCTCACCGATTTGATCATAAGGGGCTACGTACACGAGATCCTCCCCTGCATCGAGAAGGTCGTTTCACTCACACCGGATCAGTTGCGCGCCATCGAACAGGAGGTGAAGGGAGGGCGCATGCCCCCGGATGACACCACCCTGCTGGGCAGACTCAACTCCGCGGCGGCCGGTTTTATCTGCAACCGGTATGGGTTCATGGGACCCAGTTATTCGGTCTCCGCGGCCTGCGCCACCTCGCTGGTAGCACTGTACAGCGCTATCCAGATGATCCGTAACAACATCATCGACGCCGCCATCGTCGGCGGGGGCGAGGAGTATCTGACCCACCTCCATTTTCTGGAATTCTCCGCCCTGGGCGCCCTTTTCGGGCTGTCCGGGCAGCAAAGACCCGCTCACGAGACCTCCCGGCCCTTTGATGCCGAAAGAGACGGGATGGTCCTGGGTGAAGGCGGAGGCATGATCGTCATTGAGCGGGAAAGTCTGGCCCGGGAAAGAGGGGCGCTTGTCCACGCCGTCATCACGGGCATGGGAGCAAGCAACAACAATCTGGGCATGGTAGAGTCTTCCAGTATCAGCCAGGAAATGGCCATTCGCGCCTCTTTCCAGGGGACGCCCTATGGGCCCGATGCGGTTGACCTGGTGGAATGCCATGCCACGAGCACCCGCCAAGGCGACGGTCAGGAGGTCCGTGCCCTGCGGTCCTTCTTCAATTCATCCAAGCGCACGGTTCTCACCTCTTTCAAATCCCAGATCGGACATACGCTTGGCGCCTCGGGTGTCAACAGTCTCATTCGAGGAGTTATGGCCATGAAGGCAGGGAGTTTTCCCCCTTACCCTCAATTATGTAAATCCGGACCCGGAAATAGGTCTGGAAGGATCGGGGTTTCTCATCGCCCCCGAGCCGCTTGACTGGGAGGGTGGCGCCGGCCGGTTAAGACGGCTGCAGGTCAATGCCTTCGGGTTTGGCGGCTCCAACTACGTGGTGCAGGTGGAGCAGGCCAGGGATGAAGAAGCTACACTCCTGGTATTGCCGGGTGATGCGCCCGGTCTCGCCCGCGACCAGGGTGACGTCACTTCGAATGCGTTCGGCGATGCAGTACCGGCGAGGTGGCGATGGCGGGCTACCCGAGACTTCCGGGTGTCTCTTTCTTCCGGACCGAGATCGCAACCCGTCCCTGTCGGATGGCCGTTGTGGCGCCATCCGAAGAGAAGGCGCTCAGTGTCATCGAGAGATCAGCCTCCCTGATCAAGGCCGGAATTGCCTCACCCAAGGCATTGAGGTCCCTGGCGCAGCAGGGGATTTTTATTGGCGGCGAGGATCTGCCCGCTCCGCCGCTCGCCCTGGTATTTCCCGGACAGGGATCACAGTATAACGGCATGGGCCGGGAACTCTACGAGTCTTTTCCGGTGATCAGGGAATGGCTGGATCGGACTGCGGCAGTGGCGGAATTTGACCTCCTTAAACTGATGTTTCACGATCAGGAGGAAAATCTTCAGAAGACCCGATGGCAGCAACCGGCCATGTTCGCCATGGAACATGCCATGGCCCGATACCTCATGAGCCTGGGTATCCATCCCGTGGCCATGGCCGGCCATAGCCTGGGCGAGTTGACCGCCTTGTGCCTGGCCGGTGTCTATTCTCCGGAAGACGGGTTTCGCATCGTCAACAAGCGGGCCATCTGCATGGACAAGGCCGCCGGCCTGCACGTGGACCCCGGCGTCATGGCGGCCGTGGACGTCCCTCCGGATCTGCTGCACGGAGATGCTCAAGGGACGGGACGATGTTCATATCGGCAATATCAATTCACCGAACCAGATTGTCCTGAGCGGTCACACCGGGGCGGTCAAGGATCTGTGCAAAAAAATCAAGGAGATGGGGTACCGGGCTACCCTCCTGCGGGTCAGCATGGCCTTCCACTCTCCGATCATGAAGGTCATCCATGATGAGCTCGAGACGTACATTGCCTCCATTCCATTTCATTCCCCGCAGATTCCCGTCATCTCCAACACGACCATGGCGCCCTATCCAGAAGATCCCAAGGAGATCAGGCGCGTCCTGATGGCCCACCTGGAATCTACCGTCCATTGGATGAATAATGTCCAGACCCTGAATAATGACTATGATGTCAGGCTCTTCGTGGAGGTGGGACCCGGCGATGTCTTAAGCAATCTCATCGAAGATACCCTTCCTGAATCGAGATGTATCCAGACCTGCATTCCGGCTGCAGAGGGTGCTACCTGCAGCACCGCCCTGGCGCAGCTCTTTGTGCAAGGGGCTCTGCATTTTCAACGGAGAACCGAAGGTTGTTTCCCTCTTCGCCTTCGGGAAGGCTGCCGAATCTCACCCGGTGACCCGGGCAGCCGCGTCACGACCAGCGGAACCCGGGGGCGTTAGCGTCAATCCGGTGGAGCGGATCATTCAAAGGGAAATCAACCGATTCGTGATGGAGACCTTTGGCCGCTTTCTCGAGCCCAACATCCTGGCAGCCATCCGCCGGGAGCTTAACCCGGCATTCCAGGAAGGCGAGCTTTCATCGGCGATCAAATCCATGCTCGGGGATTCCGGGCTTCTCGAAAACCTGAGGCAGGGCCCTTCCGGAAAATCGGCATCCCCGCCTCTCGCTCCTGCTCCTGCGATTGTGCAACCGGCCTCAGCTCTCCCCGGTGAGACGTCTGTGCACCAAACAGCTACCGGCCTGCAGCCGGCCACCACGTCTGTTTCTCACGGCCCGGCGGAGGATGGGGCGTCCGATACCGGATGGAATGAGGGCCAGGATATTACCGAGAGGCTCATTCGCATCATCATGGATGCCACAGGATTCAACAGGGACGAAATCCAACCCGATATGGATCTCAGGCGCGACCTCTCCATCCGTTCCAGCCGCCTGCCCATCATCATGGATACCGCGGAACAGCAATTCGGCATCACCATCGAACTGGAGGATTTTATCGGCGTCCGCACCGTGCAGGGAAATTGCTGAGAAGATTTCCGTTCTGGTCACCGGGAATGAAGGTCCCACCCCACCAGCCGCCAAGGAGGTTCATGCCGGCCCGTCCAGCCGCGGAGGGACAGGCCGTCCCCGCCCTTGCCGGGTCGCCCGAGCAAGGACGTCAGGACCATATAGAAACGCTTATTCAAATCATCATGGATGCGACAGGATTCAACAGGGACGAAATCCAACCCGATATGGATCTCAGGCGCGACCTCTCCATCCGCTCCAGCCGCCTGCCCATCATCATGGATGCCGCGGAACAGCAATTCGGCATCACCATCGAACTGGAGGATTTTATCGGCCTGCGCACGGTGAGGGAAATTGCTGATAAAATTTCCGATATAGTCGCCGCAAAAACAGGTGCCGGCCTGCTATCGACCGACAAGGCAGCTTACCCCGACCCGGTGCGCAATGAAACCCTGGAGCCCGTGGAGAAGGCGAGCTTAAAGCGGCTCCTGTTCCATAGTGTTCCTGCGGAATTGTCGGCATCGGCGCCGATAGAATTGGGCCAAGGCGAAGCAGTAGCCCTGCTCTCGCCGGACAGGAATGACGATATTGCCCAACATGTCGGAGATATATTCCGACAGGATTACGGGGTCGACACCTTTCCATTGCTCTACCTGCCGACGAAAGATAGCCGGACAGGAAGAAAATGATATTTTGACGGATGAAGGGTCAGGCAAAATAGCAGACAGAATATCGGCTTTGACGACCCTGGCCGGGCTGGTTATTACTTTGCCGCAAGGCTGGTCGGGAAGAGAAAGAAGCATGGCAGATGTTTCACGGCTTTTGCGGGGACTTTTGTTACCTTTGCAGTCATTTCTGCAATCGCCGGCCAAGAAATTCGTGCTGCTTATTCATTGCCGGGAGAACGCCGAAACTCCTGGCCGGCTGCTGGCACAGGGGATGCTCGGGATGTTCCTCAGCGCGGCGCAGGAGTATGCATCAGTCCAGTTTCGTACCCTGGAGATCGACAAGGACACCGACCTTCGCTCTGCGCTGCGCGATGCTCTGGACAGAGGATACCCGATGGTGGAGATGGCCCATCGTAATGGCAGGGTTTTTACCTCGGAGGGACACGTCGTCCCTTCGCTCTGCAGCGATCTGTCGCGTCTTGAGCTGAGCCCTGGCGATGTTGTCGTCATGTCCGGTGGCGCAACCGGGATCGGCGCCCATTTGGCCCGCAGTCTTGCGCCCTTTAAGCCCCGCCTGGTCTTTCTGGGCAGGACGCCTATCGATCCAGGCGCAGGTACCGGAACCTCCCGCCCTCCGCAGCCGGCTTCTGGAGACTTTCCCTTTCGCTGCCAAGGCCCTGGAGATTACCCGGACCCTGGCGGATTTGCACGCCGCAGGGATCGAGGCGACGTATCATACCTGCGATGTCGCTGACCCTGAGGCGGTCAGTGTCGTCATCAACGAAGGTGACGAATCGTTATGGCAAGGTCCGCGGGATCATCCACGGCGCCGGAGTCCTCAGGGACGGTTTCCTCAGCCAGATGGTCCCGGATGATTTCTCCATGGTCCTGGACAGCAAATTCCTCGGGGCGTGGAATCTCTTCCAGGCTGTCGAGCAGGCCGACTTGCGGTTTTTCGTGGGCCTTTCCTCGGTTGCCGCCATCCAGGGGAACCCCGGCCAAGCCAACTACGCGGCAGCCAACCGGATGATGTCTGCCTTGATCAGCACCCTGCGGCGGGAGAATCGCGACATCCGCATCAAGGCCCTGATGCTTCCTCCCATCGAGGGGGCGGGCATGGCGGAGGACCCGGAGATACGGGAGTTGCTGCAGAGGAAGGGCGTATCGTACATCCATGTCAATGAGCTGGCCGGGCTTTTCTGCCGTGAACTGTTCGGCTCTCCGGATGACGATTGGGTACTCTTCATGAGGACACTTCCTGCCGTGAAGACGGCACGGCTCAAGGACCTGTCCCCTCCCCGGCCCAATGGAGAATTGGCCGGAGGCGCCGCAGCCTTCAGCCCCGCGGACTTTCCCATGATCGATGGCAATCTCCAGCCTGGACCTCCGGGGGGAACGACTCGAGGCCGTCAGGTCCTTTTCCCGGGAGAAGGACCTTTGGATCGAGGATCACCAGCCCTTGACCTTTGTCAAGCATCCCCTGGTCTCGGCCGTCATGTTTCTGGAGACATTCATGGAGGCGGCCCGGGTCCTGTATCCTTACCTGCAGGTGCGGGGAATTCGTCAGGTGCGGTTCATGGATATGATCCAATGTCCTCCCGGGGTTGCACGGCCTTGCCGGATCTCCTGCCGCCGTGTCGACACCAATCTTCCGGAGGTATGGTGCGAGGTCTCCCTGGCTGCACAGGAGATCTCCCCGACCGGGAGATTGACCGACCGCTTCTCTCCGCACTGCCGGGGCCAGGTGATTCTTGCCGGTGGGACTGGCGGAGACAGATGTCAGGAGCAGGGATATCCTGGCAGGGATTTTCGGATTTTCCTGTCCGGCCCGACGAACTGCGGACAGGGGCCATGGATCAAAAAAAGGTGCTGCAATGGTACCGGGGCCACAGCGGCCTGAGCCGGCAGGTATCGCGTGCTGGAGTCCCTGGACGGTGCAGGTCCGGGCGTTGTGCGGGGACAAACCATTTACCGGCAGACAGATGATTTCGCCAACCTGGCCAACGCGAAGTACCAATACTCTCCCTACCTTTTCGAAGCCCTTTTGCAGTTGGCCGGCTTCTACTGCATAGCCATGAAGATACCGGAGCAGCGCTCCATGATTCCCATGGAGATCGGGGAAATGCGGTTTTGCCGAAAATGCCGGAAGGGGGAACGGATCACCCTTGAGGCCCGCATGCGGGAAGAGAACGAGCAAGGTCTCAGTTGGGATGCCAGAGGAGTTGACGATCAGGGTCGCACCATCATGCAGGTTGTCAATATGCGGATGCAATGGGTTTCAGAATGAATGGGGAGTGGATGTGGCGAAGAATTGCCAAAATATAACCGTCCATGACGTGAGTTTTGATCGGCAAGGTGGGCCGGTATTCTATGCCTCTTTGCCGGGGCTGGCGAAACCGGCAAACAATACCGGGCCAACGGGGCAGGAGACAAGAATCATCTGGCCTCCGTCCTTCTGGACCACGTTGCGGCGATGGAAAATCTCCTCTGGAAAGGCCGGCTTTCCTTCGATAAAGCGGCTTTCCCGATTCAGGTGATCCACGGCCCGACTCGGCCGACCCCATCTCCTCCTGGGAGAATATCGGCTCCCGGCCATCTCCTTCAGCGAGGGTGGCGGGAGAGTCTGGGCCGCTCTTTGTGGAGATGAGTCCGATATCGGCATTGATGTGGCAGCGGCCGATGAATTCCAGGGAGAATACCCCTTACACCGGGTCTTTCATGACCAGGAACTGCAATATGCATTAAGGTTGACAGGCGGAGATCTGGAAAAAGCAGCAGCCCTGCTCTGGTCTATCAAGGAAGCGGCGGTCAAGGCCCTGGGATGCGCGTTCCACCTGGTGGCGCCGCGACAAGTCCATGGTCTATCCGTCACTGAGCGGAAACGGGGTATATACTTTTCCCGTGTGCTTATCGAGGCAGACCCAGGGACGGTCTCCCACAGGTGCCGGCCGATCCATCCGGGTACGTTCGTTTCCCCTGGAGAAGATGTGGCTTTCCATCGCCCTTTTGAAGGTCAATACATGACAAAAGCAGCAGCCTACGCCATCGAAGTCGAAAATCTGAAGAAACGCTACGGGGATCTGGAGGCGGTGAACGACATTTCCTTCAACGTCCAGCAAGGCGAGGTTTTCGCCCTGCTGGGTCCCAACGGAGCCGGCAAGACCACCACCGTCGAGATCATCGAAACTACCCGCAGGCCAACCTCGGGGAGCGTTCGTCTGCTCGGCATGGACGTCACTGAGGAAAAGCGCCGTATCGTCCCTCGCATCGGGGTCCTGCCGCAGGGGTTCAGTTCGTTTGACCGGATAACGGTCAGGGAGACCTTGCAGTATTACTCGCGGCTGTATAGGAGCAGAAACGTTGCTATCGACGGGCTGATAGAACTCGTAAAACTCAAGGATAAGGCCGGGGAGCAATACCTGAGGCTCTCCGGGGGCTTGAAGCAGCGACTCGGAATCGCCATTGCCCTGGTGAACGACCCCGAGGTCGTATTTCTCGACGAGCCGACCACCGGGCTCGACCCGCAAGCCAGGCGTGAGGTGTGGGACATCCTGCTGGGCCTGAAGAGGCATGGCAAGACGGTGTTTCTCACCACGCACTATATGGAGGAAGCCGAATTGCTGGCAGACACGGTCGCCATTATCTCCAAGGGCAGGATCATCGCCATGGACTCTCCCGTGCACCTCATGGAAAATAATGCGGATTACCTGATCCTCACGCTCCAGGGCGTTGATGAAAAAGCTTTTGAGGTTGCCGGGAAGATGGGCCTTGATCCGCATCTGAGCAACCACAGGAACATCACGGTGAGGATCAAGCGCATGGACGATATCCGCAACATACTGAATGGCATGAACGAGGCCGGAGCGCCGGTGCTCAGCATGGACGTCCGCAAGCCCAATCTCGAACAGGTTTTTCTGAAACTCACCGGCGAGGCGCTCCACGACGACGCCTCCGAAAAAAAGGGGGCAGTATGAATCTGCGCGTCGTCGCCGCAAGTCTGGTTGTGAGCTTCAAGAGCTTCTACCGCGAGAAGACCACCATGTTCTTCACGGTGACCTTCCCAATCATGCTGATCCTGGTGTTCGGCACCATTTTCATGGACGATGACAAGGTTAACTACAACCTGTGCGTGCAGGACCTCGATCAAACCGAAACCTCGGCGGAGGTCTCCCAGGCCCTCGCCTACACCGGGAAGCTCAAGCTAACCATGGTTGATCCCGCCATCGACGCCACGCAGTACGCCAAGGACAACCAGGTCAACCTTGTCCTCGTGATTCCCAGAGGCTACGAAGAAGCTTTCGGCCGATATCTGCAATCCGATAACCCCAGCGCCTTCGTTACCTTCACCTATATCTACGACCCCAGCTCTGTCTCAGTGGTTGACAAGATGCAGATTCTGGAAATGGTATTCGCCAGGTTGAACCAGGGGCTGACCGCAATGCCATCGTTCATCAGGACGGAGACGGTGTCGATACACACCCGGAAATACCGGTTTATCGAGTTCTTCATCCCCGGCATCATCGCGATGATGGTCATGACCGAGAGCCTGTTCGGCACGGTGAATGTGAACACCGAGTTGCGGCAGAAAGGCATCATCAGGAAGCTGGCCACCACACCCATCACCCGGACCGAGTGGATCGTCTCGAATATTCTCTACCAGTTCATGCTCGCGGTCATCGCCACCACGGCCATGCTGCTGGTGGGCTATGGTGTATTTGATGTCAAATTGCAGATAAACGGTTGGCTGCCGCTGTTCATTGTGCTTGACGTATTTATGTTCGTCGGCATCGGCATGCTGCTCACCCGCGTCGTTACGGGAGGCGCAGAGCGCCGCCGCCGCCGCCAACGCCGTTGCCTTTCCGATGATGTTCCTCTCGGGGAGTTTCTTTCCTCTGGAGATGATGCCGCCCTTCCTGCAGACCTTCGCCAAAGTGCTGCCTCTGTACTATGTCAACGAGGGCCTCCGGGCCTCCATGGTATTTCACGACAACATGGCTTCCCTGCGTTACGCCGCTATCTTAGGGGCTCTCGCCACTGCAGTCTTCATTTTGGGCATAACGACCACCCGATGGGAGGAGAGCAAGTGATGGTGGCAGTTTACCGCCTGCGTACCCAATCGCAGTTTAGGCAGGTCGGAAACCCGCGATAGTCGAGCTTTCCGAAGTTCATTCTGATAGCGGACAATACCGGCCCATTCCAGATTTCCTGTATACTCTGGGAGTTCACATCTCCTACACCCTGAAGGCCATTGTAATCCACGCAACAGGTAACGGCTCTGCCGTCGCAGAGCACGGACAGGGCTGACCAGGGGTAATAACAGACCGACTCGATCTTTTTTCCCAGAACGTTGTACGACTTGCCGCCGCCAAAATTGTCCAGGGCGCTGAGATGCATGCAGTCGCCGTGATTCTTATCCGGCAGGGATCGCCACAGAGCTTGAAACTCCAGGGTTCTGGCCCCGTTGGTTTCCTGCGGCAGGTATTGCAGGATTAACTTCGGACTCTTTTTCCTCAGTTCCTTTCGTATTCGCAGAAAATCTTTGATGTTTTGCAGCGCCACCTTGAAATCCAGCTGTCGCATGGTGGCGTTATAGGATTGTTCGTCGGTGCCGTAAAAGCTGATCTTCATCCTGTCCAGTCCCGCCTCAATGATCTTTGTCGAGGTCTCGGGAGACAGTAACGAACCATTGGTGACAATATAGGTATGCTTTATGCCGCTGGCCTTGGCGAGGGCAATTTTTTCAGGCAATGCCGGGTCCAGCAGCGGTTCGCCGAACCCGTGCAGATGGACGATGGGTTTGCGGCGCGCCCCGGCGAGTTCTTTCATGATCTTTTCGAATAAGCCGAACTCCATGAAGCCGCATTTTCGGGTCAGCGTGTCGCGAGGGCACATAACACACTTCGCGTTGCAGCAATTGGTATTCTCGATCAGCAGCACCGAGGGCAAGGGGGCGTGACGTCGGTAGTAGAGATAATACAGCAGGGGGGTCCGGGCCAATGACCACAGCAGGCACCTGGTTATCTTGTCCCGGGCGTCAAGAATCATGTCGTTTTCTCGCTCAATTCGGTACTGACCCTAGTCATGCTGCAAGGCTTCCAGCTCCCTAGTGACGACATCCAGGGTAAAACGAATCTGCTCGAGCGTATGGGTGCAATTGACAAAAAAGCGCAGACGGGCGGCGTTGTCAGGAACTGCCGGATAGACCATGGGCAGGGCATCGATCCCTTGCCGCAGGATGGCTTGCGAGAGTCTCATCGCCTTCAGGGAATCTCCCACGATCACCGGAATGACCGCGGAATCACTACTGCCGGCGCCGGTATTGAGACCCCTTTCCCAAGCGAGAAGATGAAAAAGTCCGGAGAGTTCATGGAGACGCGTCACCCGCTGCGGTTCCTTTCGCAACAATCGAATGGCGGCCAGTGCTGATGCAACATTCGGCGGTGACATACCCACGCTGTAGACAAAACCCGGCGCCGTATATTTCAGGTATTCGATGAGCTCACGGGAGCCGGCGATGTAGCCCCCGCAACTGGCAAATGATTTACTCAAGGTACCCATCCAAAGCTCAACATCGGCAGGATTGACGCCAAAGTGTTCGCCAATACCCCTGCCTCCTTTCCCCAATACCCCGAGGGAATGGGCCTCGTCCACCATGAGAAAGGCGCGATGGCGTTTCTTTATCTTGATGAATTCCGGAAGTTCCGGGATATCCCCATCCATACTGTAAAGGCCTTCGATAACCACGAGGGCCCGTCGGAAACGGGGTCTAGACTCCTTGAGAATCGTGTCCAGGGCTCGCCAGTCGTTGTGCGGAAAAGGAAGAGACGTCGCCTGAGAGAGGCGGCATCCCTGGAGAACACTGTTGTGGATCAGGGCATCATGAATGATGAGGTCGGATTTGCCGAAAAGATGGCCGATAGTGGTCACGTTGGTGGCATGGCCGCTGACAAATACCAGGCTGTCCTCGGTATCAATCAAATCGGCAATTTCCTGCTCAAGCTCTCGATGCAGGGGCCTTTCGCCTGAGACAAGACGACTTGCCGAAACCGATGTGCCGTAGCGGTCGATGGCGTCCTTGGCCGCTTGAGACACGACCGGATTCCCGGACATCCCCAGGTAATTGTACCTGGAAAATGAAATGGACTCCCGACCTGCGGCAATGGCGTCATTGGAGTCGGCCCCTTCGTGCGTCCTGAAGTAAGGATTGTCGATACCGCGCGCTTTCATCCCCAGCATAATCCGCTGCAGATTCCGGTATTCGGGGAAATCCGCAAACGGCAGGTACTCCGGTTGTATCTCAGGGGGATTGCTATGGACACCGGTTCTTCCTGCCGGCTCTCCGGATTGACGGCCGGATGAAAGCAGCTTTCCCAAAGGTCCGTCTTTGGCTTCAAGTCCTCTTCCCGATGTCCTTTGCCAGAGAACATGCGCTGTCAGATCGGAAATACCAGCCCCCAGAAAGAGCGCCTCAAAGGGAATCTCGATTCCCATGTCTTCTTCAATGTCCGTCTTCAACTCCATTGCCATCAATGAATCGATACCCAGCATATTCAAGGGGTTGTGCACATCCACCTTGGAGAACGGGATCTTCAGGAGGTCCGCCACCTTTTTGGTGATATAGTGTTCAATGGCACGGAAGAACTCCGACTCGTCTTTTGTCTCCATGCCATCAGCTTCCAACCCGCTGACCCCCGATGCGCTGTCCTCCGGAAGGCCTGCAGCCGACGTGTCCTTTTTCTTGCGTCCCGGTCTCAATTCCGCCCATGCCTCGTCGCGAGGTATCCTCGGCTCAGCTTCCCGGGAAGGCCCCTGGCTCTTGGCAACAACCTGCAAGTTGCCCTGGATGAAATGTTCCCGGCAAAGGCGACGTTGGACCTTGCCACTGGTCGTTTTGGGAAGACTGGATGTCTTGATGAGCATCACCGTGTAAACCCCGATCCCATGTTCTCTTGATACACTTTGACGAATGGCTTTGATCACCGCCTCCGCGTCAAGTTTTCTGAGGTGTTGTCGCTCGATCTCCTGCACCACCACCAACTGTTCATCACCTCCGACTTCAACGGCGAAGGCCACCCCGCAGCCTGACCGCAAGGCTTCATGGCTTCTCTCCACGGTCCCCTCAATGTCTTGCGGATAATAATTGAGGCCCCGGATGATAATGAGGTCCTTCAGACGACCGGTAACAAAAAGCTGGCCGGCATGGATCAACCCAAGGTCTCCTGTACGCAGAAAGGGATCTTCGCCCCTATCGGCAAGCCGTGCCCGGAAGATCTTCTCCGAATCTTCAGGCCGATTCCAATATCCTTGTGCAACACTTGGCCCAGAGATCCATATTTCTCCGATCTCATCGCGCTCACAGAGCGTTTGCGTTTCCGGGTCGACGATCTCAATCTTATGACCCGGCGGCACTTCCCCGGTTCCAACCAGCCTGCAGTTGTGCTCCCTGTCTTCTGCCGCAAGGGCAAGGCGGCCGGCTTTCAACGCCTGCGCGTCCACCTTCAGGACTGTCGGTTCGGAGCTTTTGTCGCATCCGGCGGCGAAGAGTGTCATTTCCGAGAGACCATAACAGGGGAGGAATGCTTTTTGCCGAAAACCGCAGGATTCGAAAGCCGCGGAAAAGCGTTGGAGCGTCTCCCACCTGACCGGCTCTGCACCATTAAAAGCGACATCCCAACTGCTCAGATCAAGTCCTGACTTCTGCTCCGGCGTGATCTTTTGCACACAAAGATCGTAGGCGAAATTCGGCCCGCCGCTGGTCGTGCCCTTATAGCGTGAGATGGCCATAAGCCAGCGGAGCGGTTTCTGGATGAAATGCACAGGCGATATCAGGATCGTATCTCCGCCTGCGTAAAGGGGCTGGAGGATCCCACCGAACAATCCCATGTCGTGGTACGGAGGCAGCCAGTTTACGCCGCGCATACTTGGTGAATGGCCAAAGACTGCGTGGATGGCGGATGAATTATGGAGCAGGTTTCCATGGCTGACCATTATGCCCTTGGGACTTCCCGTGGAGCCGCAGGTGTATTGGAAGACAGCGGGGGAATCAACGTCCAGGGGTGGCTCTTGCCAGCTATCTGCCAAATCTTCGGGAATGGTGTCGGTTGCAATCCAGTTGAGACTCGCCAGTCCGGGAGTCCGATCTATTTGGCGTCCATACTCCTCCAGGGTAGAGGTCGTGGAGAGAGCCACTGTTGGTCCTGCGTCGGCTACCGTGGCGGCGAGGCTGGCCAGAAAGCGGTTGGTATAGGGGAGATTGGCCGGCACGGCGATCATGCCCGCACAAAGGCAGCCGAAGAATGCCGCGGGAAATTCGATGCCCGGAGCGCAGAGCAAAAGGATTCTTTCGGCCGGCGAGAAGCGGGATTGGAGATGCGAGGCAATGGCAAGCGCCCTCTGTTCCAGCTCATAGTATGTCAGTGAGGTTTCTTGCGATTCTCCATCATTGAGATAGGTGTAGAGGGTTTTCTCTCCATGATCTTGAGCCCTCCGGCGCAGCAGATGGATCAGGCTCGGAACTTCTGGCGTACAACTCGTTTGGTCCGAGTAGGGACGATCGGCAATGTTCGAATCGTCGTTCAAGTTAATATTCATTTCTTCCTTTTAGGTTAAAGAAGCTTATGTTCCGAGCTCCTAAACTCTTTGTCACCCTGATTGTTCAGAAGAACATATAATATATCCTATAATAGAAGGGTAACTAAAAGAATGCGGAATGCAAGGCGAATGGGTAAGGGGGATAAGAAATCGGCTTTTAAGACACAAGTCTGGTATCTCCAATCTTCACGATATTACACACCGATAATTTGCTTGGCATAGTTTTCAAGCACAGAACATAAATCGAGTTTTTTTCTGGTTTCCCCGGATTTCGACCTGCCTCTGAGAATGAATACCCTTGGTCTGTAATGAGCGTTACGGCTTCTTCCTTGAACTCTTTTGTATACTGCGTCGCTTTTTCTTTGTAATTGGACACCTCCAGAATGATGTGTAATTCACTCTTAAAAAAAGTGCCCATTGAAACCCAACCACTTCAAGTACTGCGTAAAAAAAAACGATACGTTTCCGGTTTAATCTCAAGGGCCTCTGGAAAAGCCAGGGCTTTACTAGAATGAGTTTATAGAGTATGCATTCTTGCGGGAAATAGTATCATCTGATAAGGTACTGTGGCTGGCAACCGTGCAGCATCAAATCTGCAGAAATGCGGGCCTCCGACCTATTCAGTTTTGCTCTAGAAAGGGTATACAGAAGACAGCCCACGCATGAATGGGAAGTCTGGCGATAGGTAATGCATTCAGCACGAGCAACAAGCCAAGAGACATCGTTATCTGAGACATTAAGGCGAATAGTCTACATCCCGACTCCACCGTCCCGATTTGAACTCGCAGACGGTTCATCACTGTTGTTTGTGATGGGTTAAGACAGTTGGCCTGCCATGCATGTTTCATAATAGTAATCCTACAGAAATGATTCACCCACAATATCGCCTGGGAATAGATGGACTGAGGGCTATTGCTGTAATTGGCGTACTTCTCTTTCACTTTGATCTGCTTAACATTACAGGAGGTTTCACCGGTGTAGATGTTTTTTTTGTTATTTCAGGCTTTTTGATAACAAAAAATATTACTATCGATATCCAGCGGGGCTCATTCTCTTTCATTAATTTTTATATACGGCGATTACGGCGTTTATTCCCTGCCCTGTTTTTCATCTGGCTTATTACCATCGTTTTTGGTTTTCTCCTGTTCACGCCAGAGCATTATTTACGACTGTCTAAGTCATTGATTTCCAGTGTATTGTCTGTGTCGAACATTTTTTTCTGGCAGGAAGCCGGGTATTTCGATACTTCATCCAGTTTTAAGCCGTTGCTGCATACCTGGTCGTTATCGGTAGAAGAGCAGTTTTACCTCGTCTGGCCGATATCATTATTGTACTTAAGCCGGTTAAAAAACAGCAAGGGTACCATCATTTTTCTGATTATAAGCGGTGTCGTCTCCCTTGTTTTCAGTCAAAGATGGCTTGCTGTCAATCCTGCAGCGTCATTCTTTCTTACGCCATTTCGTATTTTTGAATTTTCCATAGGCGCGCTGCTTGTATGGATGGTCGAGTCCAAGCCTAAAAACAAGATTCTGCTTGAGTCCTTCCTTGTTGTCGGCCTTTCTCTTATTGTTTACTCCTTTGTCAATTTCTCTCAGCAGACCGCTTTTCCCGGTATTCACGCTCTCGTACCGTGTCTGGGCGCAGCTCTTGTCATCTACAGTGGAGAAAATACCTACAGTGGGTGGGTGCTCCGCAACCCCTTGTCAGTATGGATCGGATTGATTTCCTATTCTCTATACCTGATCCACTGGCCCCTCCTGATATTCTATAAGTATTGGAAATACAAAGAAGTTGTCTTGTCTGAAAAACTTACGCTCTTCGTCTTGAGCTTTATGCTCGCCTATCTCTCTTACCGGTATATAGAACAACCGTTTCGAAAAAAGGGATTTCTGAAGACCTATTCATACCAGAAGATTTTTGCAGCGGTATGCGTGTCCTGCTCCCTTGCACTCATCATCTCGGCATCTCTGATCATAAAAGAGCAGGGAATACCCCAGAGGATCAATGAAAAATTCACAGACATTAACAACACTGAACTATTTCATAAGGAGCAATATGGAGGTAATGGTTTTGAATACTTAGGCACAATAGGAGAAGAGAGACAGAATAAGTTGGATTTTGATGTGCTGTTGATAGGGGACAGCTTTGCCCGGCACTATGCGGCAGGATTGGATTTCCTGTTTAAGAATAGTGGGATTATGGCTTTGAATGTAACGGATTATGCCTGCATCATCGGACCTGATATAACCACTTATGTCAAAGGGAAAGCAGATGAGTTTTGTATTGAAGTAAACCAGAAAGTCCGTGAGCTGTTAAAGGACAATGACAAGCCAGTGATCCTTTCACTGGCCTGGATGTGGTATGATATCGGAATTTGTGATCTGGAAGGTAATCAGAAGAAATTTAAAAACATGAATGAGTATTATGTTTTTATGGTGGAAAACATAAACAAAATAAGATCAATGATAGGAGACAAACGAAAATTGATTATCATAGGCAATCCTCCGGGAAGCGGCAATCAAAATGGCGTTATCACCTGTCTGGAGCGTCCCAATTTCCTGCCGAATAATTGCCTGGAATCGATGACCTATAAAAGAGAGAAGGGCGTAGGGTTCGAGATCAATTTAAGGTTGCGGGCTCTTGCCGACAAACAGGAAAACACTTTCTTCCTTGACCCCTTTGATGCCTTTTGCGACCAAAGCGGGTGCCATGCCATAAATGCCAATGGAAAAAAAATATGGTATTCAGACGGTGGTCATCTTTCAGTTGATGGCTCAGTTCAAGCTATTGAATACTTTTCTGACGACATTATTCGCATTATTAAGGGTACCTTGCAAAATGAATTGAATAACGAGCCTGCTCGTTAAATTTTTTCATGGTGAAATTATTAAAAGAACTTGTGACAAACAGGCTCTATACCATACCGATGAGTTTCTTAAGCCTTTGCTTCCATGAAGATGAGTGGAAGCATTCAAAAAAAGCGGGTCTGACCTTTCTGGAATTTGCAGCATATTCTTTAAAATACTGCTGGACACTTGTTTCTTTCAAACTAATTGTAATCTTCAGTCTATCCCCAATGGTAGCATCAGTCTCTTCAATAGCAGGTAAAATACACCATGGATCACCGCCATAGGAAAATAAAATATTTTTCATTGTATCATCAATCCAGTAGACAGAACCATACAACAAGAGAGCTCCAAATTCTTCAGGCTTATGGAAGCTTATTATCTCTGCCTGTGTGTTGATATTTGTTACCTCAATGGAGGCGAGGGTAATAATTCCGACTCTAATGCTTGGGTCAATCCTTAGCCAGAATGGGAAACAGCTCACATCTACTTCAAAAGAGATAGTCTGCCATTCTTCACTTCGAAAATGCTTCCACATGGAATCTTTGGCTGAAAAATTTCCTCCACAATGCCAATAGATCTCTACAAAATTCTCTATTAACGTCGATTCCCCGGCAGCAAATTTCTTTTCTCTATTTAAAAATGTTTGCAACACCTTAGCTGAAACCTTAAGTTTAGCACTTTCAAAAATCTCCTCAGTATAGCGAATAAGATAATTACGATTCGCTGGCCTCAGTTGTTTTATTGTAACTAAAGCTTTTTCAAACTCACGAGAACAATTCTCCCAATCTGGCCACCGTTGTGCAGTTTTCTGCGCTCCCTCTTTCAAACGGGCAAGGGTTGCCGGCTCTCTTTTCAATTGCCGTAAATAGTAGACAACGCTATCTCCATCATCCCGATTGGCCACAAAACTGTTCTGGTCATGAACAATATACTCATCATGACCGGTTACTTTATAGACTATTGCTGTTCCGCCACAGTGAAACATTTCAAGCGGAGGTCCGAACATGCCTTCGACATAACTTAGTTTTACAAGGACATCACAAGAGCGGTATATTGCCGGAGTTTCATGGATAGGAATCCGGGAAAAAACTCTATCCACGCCAGGGTAGTCTGAGATATCAGTAGATGTCAGCAACCATATTTCATCAACACCGGCCTCTCTGGCCAAGTTTATAGAGGTAGGTACATTTTTATAAGTGACGTCAACGGGGCCCTCAACCAGAACCCGTAACTTACCTTTTTCGACAGAAGACACAACTGCCCCTGTCCTCGTATATACGTCCTTGCGAATACCATTACGAACCAGAAAAGGAGTATTGTTATACTTTTCGTAAATATATTCCTTAATCCACTGAGCCTCCGTGATCATTGGCAGAGCAAAAGAGTATGTTTTCTCACAGATATCTTGCCAGACATCGTTATCCAGGGCAGCAAAATCAACCGGATCCGCCACACCAAAAAAACGGGTTTCTATAGACTGAACAAAATAAACATAATGGGTTGCATCCAGATCCTTAAGCAGGAATGGACTTTGCCACCATGTGGCAATGGCGATGTCAAAGTGTTCATTTCCTGCCTGTTCAAGGGTTAACCATTGAAGTTCAGCAGCAGATGAATGCCAGGCGTATTGCTCGGGAGTTACCGGATTTTGGGTGATAAGCTTGAGATCATGCCCAAGACGTTGTAAGCGGGTAGCATGTTCATAAATAACATATGTCCCACCACTTATCTCAGCAGAGCCAAGCAGAAAACCTATTTTCATAATAATATGGAACGAATTAAGGATGAGAAAAAAAGGCCTTTAGCTTTCGATAGGGGGCAGCAATAATACTGCCCAGCAGCCAGCGCTTAGAAGATAAAATTTCGTTTAAATGTATCTCCGCAGCAGCCAGACTTTCACGCAGCGTATGGATAGACGCATTCTGCTCCCTAACGGCATTCATATCTGTGATAAAAACATTTTCCGGGATTTTATCAGCACATGGTTTAATTTCTTCACCTTTCTTGAAAATAACATTCAAAACGACCCGGGAAAAGGCAAGAGGGACATCAAGCTCTTTAAGAAGAAAATAATAGCGCAGCAACTCCTCCTCAGGAGAGACTTCAAACCAGCGCAACATTTCTTCTTCAAAACCATTTGCAACGAGATATCGACCGTATTCTTTACCCATAGCCAGTTCAAAATCATGATAACTCACCCCTCTGCCCCAGCGCATAATCGAGGTGTCGAGTTCTTCAAACGCGATACTGTCAGAATGGGTAAAATTAGAACTGAATCCCGCACGGGGAGAACGGTCAGCATAGCGGGCATACAACTCTGAGGGTAAGAGGTGAAGAAAAGGCAACAAGGATGTATGTAAATCAGTGTAATGCAGCAGATTAGGTGTTTCAGTTACGACGAGCAGCCCATCGGGATGCAGTAGTTCCCAGCATAATTGGATTGTCTCATGCCGTTCCCGGATAGTTTGATGCTCAAGCACTGCAAAAAGCAATATGATGTCAGCCCCATCAGAATGAGTCTCCGCCAGTGCGGTAATCAGCTCTTTTGGATTAACGAGATGGAGGGCTACATTTTCAAAGCCCATGACCTCCATTCGCGCCCGGGCACCATCAACTGCCTGCTTGTCGATATCATAGCCATCGATTTTCTGCACAAAATGAGCAAAGGCAGCAGTACTTGCCCCGGTACCGCATCCTATTTCAACCACTTTTTTACCAGACAGGTCGATATGTTTTGCAACCCAGGGAACGACATGTTTCAAAGCACTATTATATCTTCTATAGACATTTGCCTTTATATCTTCTCTTCCCGTCTCAGTATCAAGAAAACCTTGATCATAATTCGTGAAGTACGTGGCCAGCAGAGCAGCTTCAATCTGCCTCAGCTGCTCCCGGTCTTTTACAATATACTGTTCATACATCGATCTGCCTCTTATACAGGCCAATCTTGCTGAGGAATACTTTCACTATTCTTTTCAGTTTAAAATCAATAGTGGAACGATAAATATGCAACAACTTGTCCACTTCATGCTGCCAATGGCCGACATCCTGTTCCAAAGCAATTCGCTGCTGTACAAGAATTTCATTTACCGGCCTGCACCGATCCCTTAAAAACTGTACATGCTCATTTGATAAAAGCAACCTGTCGTCTTTGTTGCCTGGCACCACCAGGCCGGAACCATTTTCCAGGGGCATTGCCTGGTAGTTCACGTCGTGTTCAGTAAAAAAGGTGTGTAACGCTTTTGATGGCCCAATGGTAGGTTTCAGCAATCCATTATCAAAATCTCTCTCGGCAAACAACTCATGAGAAATAATGACGCCATCGCGAGAGAGGCGGTTAAAAAGATTATGTAAGATATCCATTGAAGATTCATACAGATCCACATCCATCCAAACCATACATAAAGACCGCTTAAACCCCCGTAAAGAGGTATCATAGAAGCCCTTCAGGAAGTCAACCTGTTCTATCTTACCGAAGTCCTCAATATTTGCGCGAACTTCTTCTAGTTGGCCACAAAAATCACCTTTTTTATAATATGGATCTGTAGTGTTTTCTGGAAGCCCCTCAAAAGAATCGGCAACAATCAGTCTTCTGTTCAGATAACTGCATACCCAACTGAGACAGCAGGCGGAAAATCCCTTATACGTCCCACATTCAATAACATCGCCCTCCACCCCCCAGCTATCCAGGCAGTATAGATACATGGCATGATAAAAAAGCTCAAAGGGAGCCGTGCCAATGGCACTGACATCATCCTTATGGGTACTTGTTAAATTCTCTTTTGGGAAGTATCGGTAAATATCATTAAAGATATCATATGTCGAAGCAAGGAAGTGGAGATATTTCCGGATGGCCCGGCTCTTGCCATATCCGTCTGTCAACATATACTCTTCAAAACCAAAGTCTGCGGGAACAGCTGGAGAGGAACAGACATTGACCGAGTCCATTGCCGCGATATGCGGAAACCTCTCTTTGAGAGCAGGATCATTACCGACAAACTGCACTATATCCTTAGGAAAGATCATCACAATTCCTTTAAGAAAAAAAAATTAACAATTCTATAAACATACCGATCATCTGACCTGTCAGGCGTGGTGCCGACTATGTCTTTCCTGTCAGCACTGGAGTGATATCCAGTGATTGTAATTTATTATTAAACATTCCATGGATAGCGCGACCAGGTGTCATGGCTGTCATGAAAACGATATCATGAACCCAACACTGTACCACATGACCAAGCGGGACCAGACCCTGTCCTATTCCAACAGTAATGGTATATTTATATGGATATACTTCCGGCCAGTTGAATGCATATTCGATGAGATTATATCCAGCTTGAAGACTTATCGCACGATCATCCAGGCAAAGACTATTTTCACCAAAAACTGCATTACCTATCCTGTCTTTAATGTTATAGCCAAAAATAATTTCATCCATATTTTGGTTGGCATGTACCAGCATACGTATCGAAACGAGATCATCTTTCTGAACAATATTAACCGGTTTCCCTTTACTGGTTATGGAAAGATATTTAATAGTGACATCTTCAACTCCGGATTTCTTTTCAGGAGGAACGTTAATCCAGCTGGAAAAATCGTCTTTCGCCTCTCCCACTTCTGCCAGCACATCGGGTGGAATCACCTCATCATGATCTATATGATCGCCATTCCCACTAAAATGCTCATTATGGAGGATTTTAGTGTACTCGCTTACCGCCTCAACAGGGTCACCGTTAAAAATCACATGGCCATCCTCTATCAGCAAAACCCGATCACAGAGATTCACCACGGAATGCGTATCATGACTTACCAGCACAATGGTGCATTCTTCCATCATTTTTTGCATATGGGTCATGCACTTCTGCTGAAAAAAGATATCTCCAACAGAAAGAGCCTCATCAATGATCAATATCTCGGGCTTCACACTAATAGCAGTGGCAAAGGCCAGCCGGATATACATACCACTTGAATACATCTTTACAGGTCTATCAATGAACTCTCCGATATCTGCAAATTCAGCTATTTCCCTAAATCGCTCATCGGTTTCCTGCTGCGAAAATCCCTGAATAGCTGTATTCAAGTATACATTTTCCCTCCCTGTAAACTCAGGATTAAAACCTGCGCCAAGCTCTAATAAGGCTGAAATACGCCCATTCACCTGCACCGTACCTTTTGTCGGTTGCTGTATGCCTGTAATTATTTGTAATAATGAAGATTTACCACTTCCATTACGTCCAATTACGCCGAGAGACTCCCCTCGTTTGACCTGAAAATTTACATCAGCAAGGGCACAAAAAGGCGTGTGGTATTTTTTGCCAAAAGGGTGAAATATCTCGAAAATCCGATGAATTGGTTTTTGATAAAGATAATAGTCTTTTGTTACACTTCTCAGGGATATTGCTATATCAGACATACACTCACTTAACGTTAGCCCGACTAAATCGGTAACTTTTTTGTATTGCTCGATTTGAAATTTAGAAAATCTTTTCGAAAATACACAGAAAAAAATTCTAAGATTCTAAAGTACATCCGGAAAACTAGGCTTTAACTTCCTGAATATCAGCGCGCCACTAACCAGGATGACACCTGTGATACCCCAGTAATACAATGTGTAATAAGGATGTGCCCAGAAAGGCTGGAAGGTAATAAACGAATCCCGATATCCTTGGATAATATAGTAGACAGGGTTGCACTTCAGGTACCACTGAATGTCTGATGGCATCATATTGATATCCCAAAAAATCGGTGTCACCCAAAAACCTACCTGTAAAACAACGGTAACCAGTTGCGCAATATCTCTGAGAAAAACATTCAGAGCTGAGAGTGCCCATGATATGCCTAGAGACAGGATGAGAAGACAAAAGAGGTAGTACAAAGCCTGAAAATAATAAAAGCTAAAATGCATTTTCTGACTGCCAAGAAGTACAAGAAGTACCACCAAAAAAACAGAATGTGTCACCAAACTGGATAATATTTTTACAATTGGCAGGATCTGAGGGAAAAAAATAGTCTTTTTTATCAAATGAGAATTAATAACAATGATATTTGTGGAACCACTTATAATCTCAGAAAAAATAAACCATGGTGCCAGCCCAGCAGTTAACCAGACAACAAACGGCACATTATTCAAGGGTTGCGCCTTAAATCCGATACTAAATACAAACCAGAAAATGGTGATCATGACAATCGGATGCACCAGAGTCCACAACAGCCCTAATGAAGAGCCCACATATTGTGCTCTCACTTCTCGAACAGCCATGGAAAAAATCAATCTACGCTTGGTTAGGAGTAATCGGATAAATAGAACAAGATTAATCATATAAATAATAAAAAGTCAGTCGACTTAACCCGGATAAACGGGAATAGTCGTGATAGGTACCTTCACGCTCAAGGAACGATGCATGGTCTTCAACAATGCCATCTCGCAGATCAGTAGATGAATCATTGTTTAATCTTTTATGTTATTTTCTTTCTTCAAGGACATTACGCGGTGCTTCTTGGGATAAACAGCTGTTTTCCAATACCGCCATCGAATCCAGCCCAATTTCATATTCCATGTGATGCTTTTAACTTTTTGCAACACATTCTTCAAGTAGTTATACTGACGCTTCCCTAAAAATATGGGGTACCTTGGATAATAAGATTATTCATCGGAGATCAAGGATTGCGAGAAAATTTTTCGCAGGCATGTAATTGATATTACGATGATAAAATATTCGCACGTAACGCAGAGTTGGGGCAAAAAGACAATTTTTCAAGGTAGCCTTTATGTTGAAACCTGTTACAATCGAAGAAGACGTTATTTGTCAACCCAGTATCAGCCACCAGCAGACTTTGAGATTAATGCTCTAGAATTGAAACGGAGGATACATATTGCACATCGAGAGCTTTCAGAAAAAAGGATTCTCAGGAGGTGACAATCAATTGGTTTCGAAAGGGACAGTATATCAAGAAGATAAATAATTAGTGCATGAGTTGCATTGAAGAGTTAAGGTTTAGACCGTTTACTTGGCCGGTGGGACTTTTCGTATGCAGCATCTCTTGATTAATCTTTCCTTGCAGACGGTTTGACGAGCATGAAAATGTCACATCTATGCCTGTTTAACGGGTTGCTTCTCTTTTTCATGGTAATGTGGCCTGCAGGCACTATCCGAGCGAAGCCTATTGCAGAAGTAGCCGCAGTCTGGGCGGTGCTTGAAGCTGATCAGAAAACCATTGTTAAATACGCCTGGGTGGAAGACAAACATTGGACAGCCCCTAAAACCCTCCCCCTTGACCAGGGCCTGCATGTCACCCCGGTGATTGTACCGGGTAACGACATGTCTATCTGGATAGTCTGGATCGAACAGACTGCGGACGAGAACATTCTCCGGTATGCAACTGTTAGGGGTGACAATTGTTCTACCGGGCGAGTCCTGGACCCCGGCAATGAACAGAGCTACGCTCCCACTGTGTTGCGTGATCATGACGGTACTATCTGGATCACCTGGTCACAGGTTGTCAACAGATATGCGGACATTTTCACCGTGCGATGGAACGGTACTTCATGGGACAGACCAAAACACGTAAATCAAGTCAATGACTCACCTGATATCACCCCCTTAATGGGTAGTGACGAGGCCGGCAATGTATGGGTGTCCTGGTTTGGTTTTACTGCTGAACACCGATTTGTCCAATATGTTGCAGATTATCGTAATGACCAATGGAGCGTAAGGCCCGAGGCTCTGACAAGGGCTGAAATGAAGAATTTTGTTGAAAACAGGTCGGCTAACGTCTTAGAATTACCTGAAGACTTTTCAAACCGACTCATGGGAGCTGTATTCAATAATTCGGGGAGCCCTATCCAGTCAGTTTCGGACCATTTCAGATTACCTCATAAATCTAGGAGACCTTGATGGACAAATCGACGAAAAGCAGTCTGGGAAAAAATATTGTGCTCTTCTCACTGCTGGTTTTGATACTGACTGCTATTCCTTTGCAGTCTCGGGCCACCAGTACTGTAGTAACTTTCGGGGACAGTATTACCTCGGGTTATCCCTACCAGACCAGTGACGGAAACGGCTGTGTCAACTGCGGCGGTTACCAGTGGTTCCTCCAGAACTACTTGAATTGGTCAGGTTATGATATGACCGTCTACAACTACGGAGTACGTGGCGAATTTACCTGGGATGGCTTGGTCAGGATTGACTCGGTGATGGCGGCAACGGCAGCGAATTATGTCCTCATCATGGAAGGAACGAACGATTTGACCTTTTACGTTGATCCCTCTACGGTTGCTTACTATGTCTATTATTTGGCCTGGAAGGTGGTAATGTGGGGTGGCATACCGATTTTGGCGACCATCACGCCGGACACTCGACAGGGTATTGGATATGACTGGAAGGGTATCGGCATAGCGAATGCCTGGATCAAGTACTTTGTGGCGGAAAACTCTTACATCTGTGGAAGCGATCAGTACACCGCCATCGAACCTTACTGGGATATCGGTTACAACTATGATGGTCTGCACCCCAACTGGTACGGTTACTGGATGATGGGGGCTATGTGGTTCTATGACCTGACCGATTTAAAAAACTGCTCCTACTGGACCAGTCAGTAAAAAAACTGCCGTTGCGGAGGGATGGTTCTGGGCTGTTATCAGGCAAACGTTGATTCAAGATGGCTGCCAGGCTGAATCGGCAGTAAATTGCTTGGTGCCGCTTAGTAGGACCGGGTCATAATTGTTGCCAGCTTCAGTTGGGCAGCTGCTCATGCATAAAAGCGGCCGAAGTTATTTCAAGGCGGTGGGAATGGCGTGCTGCCGGCGTTGAGAAAAGCCTGGTATTCTTCTTCCGTCAGTATAAGTCTAAACTTTGCTTCCAGCTGTTCCCTGCTTTCCGTCAGAATAGCACGCATAACTTCCGGGTCTGGTGGATATGCACCCGAAGAGTCTGAAACCGAATCTTGCATGAATTTCAATTGTTCATGGTAAACCGATTGAACCATGGACTTTTTCTCCGGGGATAACGCGGCTAGCCAATTTCTGGATGCTGCAGTTTCTGGCGGAAGAGATGGCAGAGAGGCGATATCGGTTCTCGCGGAAGACCGTGGCGTGTGGGCTTGATCATTTAGGACTTGTTCGAGTTCGAAAATGCGTTGCTCCAGCTCGTTGATGTGCCGGTCAATTGAGACTGAGGAAATTCGTGGCGCAGGTGCGTCGAGGATGGCCGGGCGATCCGACCGGCTGATCACGCTGATTTCCGTTTCCATTTTCTTGAGATAGACTTCCAGGTAATTGAGGCGTGAGGTAAAATTTCTCTGCTGCAGGTATACTGTATCGATCTTGTCTGAATAGAACAGGTGAACCAATGCTACAGTGGCGATGATAATCACAAAAGTTTGTCCCAGAAAGAGTTTCCAGTTCATATCTTACATACCTGTTTCCCAATGGTTTGGTTGCCTATAGTTGGAATCATCGGAGGAAGCCAGTTTCAGCATCGGGTTCGAACCGTCTGTCTCTGGCAGCATCCTCACTATAGCGCAGAATCATGAGAAATTCCAGCAATTGAAGAGCAAAACTACCACGGCAGATGCTTCGGTAAAGGCACGTCTGACCACTTCTATTTCTCAATCTTGATGGCGTCGTAAAAACTTCGATCTACTACGTCGTGGAACTTTTTCCGGCACTCGGCATACTACCTGTATGCCTTCCCACCTGAAAAACTACCACTCCTTACTTATCTGTGTTTTTAATTAGTTTCCATCCTGAAACAGCGCTTTTCCCCTAACTCGTCGTTGCCCTCAAAATGTAATCCTCGGAATATCAAATATAGGCCTGCGGTTAAATTTATCGAGCGCCTAGATTTAGGGAAAAATCAGTGATTTCCGGACGGAAACTAATTAGCCATCTTTTGGAGTGCAATAGACTTTTTACGAGTATGTCAATCTTTTTCATTGCCGTAACCTGGTGGAGATTTTGACTATGAATCTCAAATAAAACTACCTGTTTTTCATCCGGAAAATTCCTATAGTAAAAGGATTACAGGAGGGATTAAAACACCTATCTGAGGGGTCACTTGAGGGACAAATCGCCAACCAATTTGCCGGGCCATCAAAAGAAATGATCAATACTATTTTGGTTGCGTAGAATCAAGTAAAGGATGGATTTCTTCCTGCCGGGCAATGGTAATTCTTGAGATACGGATGGGCTTTGGATGAGATGGGACGTCATCCTTTTTGTCGCATCATTCTCCGTAAACCTCTCAGGAAGCACTTTTCATCGAAGCATGCAGTAGTATTGATTAGCCTTGTTTTGGCAATGTTAAGTTCAATGCGAAGTCGCTGACATTGCGTAATCAGGAGTCTCAACTACCAGTTCTTTTTAAAATTATTAAGATTGCCAACAGACATGTCGTTACCAGAGGCAATGGATAATTATCAAGAATGTGCAGAGATCATCTGCGCAAGTTTGCTACTTTTTACCTTTCTTGGCTTTATTCGACAGACTTCTAGTCGTAGCAGATTTTTCCCTCTTGTGGATTTGTTCAGTTTTTCCGGGCCACTTCTCGCCAAGATGTTTCCATGTTACCAGATAGGCTTTGCCTTCTTTTTAGAGATCAGAGATATCCCTTTGACTAAACAAACTCGCTACCTTTATCATGAACCTGCCCTCTTTGGAGATTGTTGTTAGAAATTTGTTGGCTCAAAAATCTTACACCACAATCCACCGATAGGGCATTCAGTTTAAAAACCTATTTTGGACAAGAGCGACCTGATTAACTAATGAAAATTCTTGTAACATTCAGTTTTTTATGTAATTTCATTTAGAAACTTTTAAAGATACAATTTAAATCATTAAATGTTGGGAATAGTAACCCTGATGCAAGTAAGCACAAAACGTCAACACAGTTCCAGACCACACAAGTGTCGATAGAGTTGCTAACCCAATAATTTAAAAAGATCAATGCTTATGCAAAACGCAAATGACGTACAGGAAGTTATTTTTTTAAAACCTGCGTTTATGATAGCAGCGTTTTTCGTTTTTGTTTTCATTTTTGTTGGATGCACCGATAAAAGTCCGATAGATCCTTTGACAACCGAAGAAAGGGCATGGCTCTCAGAGCATGATGGAAAAATCCGATTAGGACATGATCCAGATGCTAAACCAATTGAATACATCGATGAAAATGGAAAATTTAATGGATTGGCCGCTGATTACGTCAGACTGATTGAAAAAACTCTCAATTTTCACTTCGATATCGTTAGTCCTAAAACTTGGGATGAGGCTGTAAAGAGAGCTAAGAATAAAGAAATTGACGTATTGTGCGCATTTACAAAAACTGGAGAACGAGAACAATGGATGCTATTCACCAAACCATACCTCATTATCCCAATTGTCATTCTCACGAGAAATGACTTTGAGGGGAGCCTGACCCTTGATGAAATTCAGGACATGAAAGTAACGTTCACCAAGGGATGGGTAATAGATGCTTATCTAACCAAAGAATATAGCCACATTAATATGCTTCCGGCAATCGATCCTGATGCTGCAATGGAAAACCTTATTACAAAAAAGGCTGATGTCTGGATTACTGCTTTGACCGTTGCGTCAAACAAGATCGAAGATAATAAAGTGTCCAATTTACGTATAGCTGGGAAAACAAAGTGGACCTTTAAACTCGCCATGGCATCAAGGAAAGACTGGCCAATTTTGCACAGTATTCTGGAAAAAGGCTCTGCACAAATTTCTGAGAAAACCAGATCGGATATTTCTGCAAAATGGATACATTTAGAACAGCAAAGTATCTTTAAAAACAGAACTTTCTGGATAGTCATATTAACAATAATTGCTATTGCCCTGTTATCTGTAATCGCAAGCTTCTCCTGGAACCGAACCCTGAAACGTAAAGTTGAAGAAAAGACAGAAGCATTGTCCTCAAGCGAAAAAGAGTTCCGTCAACTAGCCGAAGCCATGCCGCAAATGGTCTGGATAACCAGACCTGATGGCTGGAATATTTATTTCAACCAACAATGGGTCGATTACACCGGAATGACCCTGGAAGAAAGTTACAGGCATGGCTGGAACAAACCTTTCCATCCCGAAGACCAGCAACGTGGCCGGGACACCTGGCAAAATACCGTAAAAAACGATGCTATTTATTCCATCGAAGTCCGTTTAAGAAGATTCGACGGAGAATACTTCTGGTGGCTTATTCGTGCTGTTCCTCTGCTTGATGAAAAGGGGGCTGTCCAGAAATGGTTTGGCACCTGTACTGATATTGAAGAGATTAAACAGGCCGAAAAAGCGTTACAGGAGAGTCAGTCGACGCTGAAGGCTGCCTTGACCAGCATGACGGATGCCGTGTCCATTTCTGATACCACAGGCCACTACATTGAGTTCAATGACGCTTTTGTTTCGTTTCACAAATTTGAGAGTAGGGTAGCCTGCTTTGAAAACCTGGCTGACTATCCTGATATCATGGACGTATTCATGGATAATGGGGAACGTGTGCCTCTTGAAATGTGGCCCGTTTCCCGAGCGCTCCGAGGAGAGACGGCCACAAATACCGTCTTCAAACTCCTCTTTAAACGCACAGGTGAAACCAGGATTGGAAGCTATAGCTTCAGTCCCATTCGTGATACACGGGGAGAGATTGTCGGATCGGTAGTGGTTCGGCGTGACATCACCGAGAGCAGGAAAGCGGAGACCGAAATCCGCCGCCTGAACGCAGAACTGGAACAGCGGGTGTACGCGCGCACCGCCCAGCTCGAGGCAGCCAACAAAGAACTGGAAGCTTTCTCCTACTCCGTCTCCCACGATCTGCGGGCGCCGTTGCGTCACATCAACGGTTATGTGGCTCTGCTGAACAACCAGTTCCGGGAGGCCCTGCCTGATAAAGCCGTAGACTACCTTAATACGATTGCAAATTCCTCGATCAAGATGTCAACGCTTATCGATGACCTGCTGCAGTTTTCAAGAACAGGCCGGCAGGAGATGCGCCAAGTTGCCATGGATATGAATGTTTTGGTTGAGGAGGTGCTTGAGGAATTGAAACCGGATGTAGTAAACAGAAACATATCGTGGACCGTTGCGGAACTGCCCAAAGTGTTTGGCGATCGCTCCATGCTTAAACAGGTATGGGTCAATCTGCTGGCTAACGCCGTTAAATTTACACGGAATAAAGATAAAGCCGACATAGAGGTCGGATTCACCCAAGAGCCGACCTTGGGATATTCTTTGTTCGCGACAATGGCGTCGGCTTTGATATGAAGTATGTGAACAAGCTGTTTGGCGTGTTTCAGCGGCTGCACTCCGAGGCGAATTTTGAAGGCACCGGCATCGGGCTTGCCAATGTGCAGCGCATTGTTCATAAGCACGGAGGCAGCGTCTGGGCCGAAGCCCAGCCAGATAAAGGCGCTACCTTTTATTTTACGATACCTGTAAAGGGCTCATCAAGTGTCAGTAAAGGTTTCCAGATTTAAGGTCTAATCTCATAAAAACACTGTCTATTTGAGATATAGACTGTATCTCTTTGAAAAAAGCAAACTGGTCAATCAGCATCCAAAATTGATCCCTTTCAGCGTCCAATTTTGACCCCCTATTTACGAAAAATATCAGGTTCTTTTTTTTTATTCTCCAACTATCATTTCCGGTTTCTATAATGTCGCAATGATGGGTCAACCAATCGAGCAGTGCTGTGGTCACTTTGGCATCACCAAAGACCTTGGACCATTCACTGAATTTAAGATTTGTCGTAACGATTAACGATGTTCTTTCATAAAGCGTGCTGAACAGTTGGAACAGCAGTGCTCCTCCTGCCTGAGAAAAGGGCAGGTATCCTAATTCGTCGAGCACGACAAAATCAATATTTGCAAGTCTGCTTGCCAGAGATCCGGTTCTGCCTGCGAGCTTTTCCTGTTCAAGCCTGTTAACCAGATATATAACACTGAAAAACCTGCCTCTTTGCCCTAAGCGAATGTACTGGATCGCAATTGCTGCAGCCAGGTCAACAATCTATACCACATCCCAAATGGCGCAGTTGTAATGTCAAGCAGGTGAAAATTTAAGACAAGTGTGTCGTGGCAGAGGCAAGCGCATTTGTCTTTGATTGTCTCAATCGATATATTACGATGATATCTTTATCAGTACTTTCGATATTCGATTCTTTTTCTAAAGTATCGTTTACAGGGGGATTTTTCCCTTTTCTAAGTGTTTTATAATTAACGAGGAGACCCGCATGCTCAATTTCAGCCTGACCCAATGATCAGCTCGAGCTCCAGCAGAAGGCGCGTAACTTTGCACTGAAAGAAGTCCTGCCGGTTGCCTGGTACTATGACGAGAAAGATGAACTCCCTATGCAGGTGCTGCGCAAGGCCTTCGATGCCGGGATGATAGGCAGTGATATTCCAAAAGAATTTGGCGGGCAGGGGTTGAGTTTGGTGGATTCAGCTTTGATTACCGAAGAAATAGCCGCGGCCTGTCCGGGACTGGCGACATCGATTTTCGACAGTTCGCTTGGAATGGAGCCGATTCTGCTCTCTGATAATACCGTCGCGAAGAATAAATATCTCACTGCAATCGCCAAGGACTTCAAGCTGGCCGCTTTTGCAACTTCTGAACCAACAATGGGCTCGGACGTGGCAGGTATTCGCTGCTCGGCCGAAGCTGTTGGAGAAGACTATATTCTTAACGGCACAAAATACTGGGTTACCAACGGGGGTGTTGCTGACTATCTCTCGGTCTTTGCCACGATCGACCCCAAAAGTCGACACAAGGGGATTTGCGCATTTCTGGTGGAGACCAATTGGCCGGGAGTATCAATCGGACGCGCCATCCCCAAGATGGGCCAGCGCTGTTCTAACACCGTGGGCATCAATTTCAAAAATGTCCGCGTTCCCAAGGAAAATATTCTGGCACTTCCCGGAAAAGGTTTTGTCCTGGCGATGAAAACCTTTGCTCGAACCCGGCCGATTATCGGTAGCTTTGGCGTTGGCGCAGCAAGGGCAGCGCTGGAATATGCACTTGATTACGCGAAAAAAAGACGTGCGTTTGGCATGGAACTGGGTGCCTTTCAGGCAATTCAGTTCAAGCTCGCGGAAATGTATCAAAAGGTGGAAACATCCCGCTTGCTGACCTGGAAAGCGGCCTGGGACTCAGACCAGGACCAGGACGGCAGAGTGAGCGCTTCAATCAGTAAACTCTATGCGACTGAAACGGCACTCGAGGTGGCTAATGAGGCCTTGCAGATTTTCGGCGGGTACGGATACACTAAGATGTTTCCCATTGAAAAAATCCTGCGCGATGTCCGTCTGCTCCGCATCTATGAGGGAACCAGTGAAATCCAGCGCATTATACTGGCTGACTATCTGCTGAAAGAGTATCAGCCATCTCTTCCGCCCCTCGAGGACCTGCCGCTCCATCGCCTGCACGATCCCAGCATTGATAAGACAGCCGTATCTGCCGGCAAAATATGGCGGTGCAGGATCTGCGGTTACGTCCATTACGATGATAACAGCCCCGGCTGAATGCCCGTATTGTTTCTTTCCCCATACGGCTTTTAAGGAAATGCAATAACCTGGATACTAAGACATAAAGATACGGATGGCGCTGATTGACACAGAGAGCTCGGAGAAATCTCCGCCTGCAATGAGTCAGATTCCCTATAAGACTGGCACACATCTCTTCCCTTGGAACGTTCAGTATCTTCCAGGAAAGACTGGAACAATCTCCTATTACCTTCAGCTAAGATCAGTTGAATAATCTGTCATAAGATGACTTAAGTCAATTACCTTGTGAAGCATATTGTTTTAAGTATGTATAGGAAAATAAACTGCTGTCGTCGATTGCTTGAGGAGGAATTAAAATGGCACAGATCTTAGAAAAAAGGCCCCTGTCTCACTGGTGGCGGCATGCGACCATCATCGTTATGATTTTCGGGTTTACTACCCTCAGCGTTCTGACCGTAATTACCTACACAAACGCACCACCCATTCCCCAAAAAGTTGTTGATGAAAAAGGCGAGGTCTTATTTACCAAGCAGAACATTGATGCAGGACAGGATGTATTTTTAAAATATGCCCTCATGGAGCACGGCACTCTCTGGGGACACGGGGCATATCTGGGACCGGATTACACAGCCGAATATCTGCATAGGGAAGCTGAGATTGTTCAAGGTGCCATAGCGCAAAACAATTTCGGCAAATCTTACAACGATCTCACCCCGGAACAGAAAGCGTTCGTCTCACAGGAATTGATAACGGAGCTTAAAACAAACCGCTACGATGCTGCCACCGGCCAGTTGACTTTTTTTCCCGGTGAAGCAACCGCCTATCAAGAACTGTTCTCTTATTGGACGGATTTCTTCACCAAAGAGAACAGGGCGCCGGGGCTTCCGCTAATTAGATCAACAACCCTGAAGAATTAAAGAATCTAACCGCCTACTTTGCCTGGGCGACCTGGGCTACCGTGACAAACCGACCCAATAAGGACTACACCTACACCAATAACTGGCCCTACGATCCACTCGTCGGCAATCATCCCTCCAGCCAGGCCTACATCTGGAGCGCCCTCAGCCTTGTCACGCTGCTCGGCGGGCTCGGTCTGGTATTGCTCTTCTTTGGCAAATTTCACTTTCTGGGGTGGGAAGGTGACAAAGACGATTTTAAACTGTTGCCGCCACCGCCTCGTTCGTGGACACTCACCCCCAGCCAATGGGGAACGGGCAAGTACTTCCTCATTGTGGCACTCTTATTCCTGCTGCAAACTCTGGTCGGCGGTGGTCTGGCCCATTACAGGGTGGAACCGTACGGCTTCTATGGCTTGCATTTTATTCTTAATTTGTTCCCTTATAATCTGCTGAGAACCTTTCATCTCCAACTGGTCATATTCTGGATAGCCACTGCGTGGGTTGCAGGAGGGCTGTTTCTCGCCCCATGGGTTGGAGGGCAAGAGCCCAAAGGTCAAAAACTCGGTGTCAACCTGCTCTTTGTCGCCCTTCTCGTAGTGGTGCTTGGCAGCCTTGGAGGCGAGTGGCTTGGTATCAACGACAAACTGGGCCCGCTGTGGTTCTGGCTGGGCAGCCAAGGTTCCGAGTATCTTGACCTGGGGCGTTTCTGGCAAATTCTTCTTGCGGCTGCGCTGATCTTCTGGCTCTTTCTCATGTTCAGAGCTCTTCGCCCGGCCATTACCAAAGAGGGCAAGTCGGACCTTTCTGCGCTTTTTCTCTATGCGGCAGTGGCCATTCCTCTTTTTACGTTCCCGCGCTTTTCTATGGACCACACAGCAATTTTGCCGTCATCGATAACTGGCGTTTCTGGATCATCCATCTTTGGGTCGAAGGATTCTTTGAACTTTTCGCCACGGTGCTGGTGGCAATTATGTTCCGTTATATGGGCATTGTGAGTGCTCGTTCCGCTACACGACTTGTCTATCTGGACGCCATTCTCTTTCTCATTGGCGGAATTGTCGGTACCGGGCACCACTGGTATTTTACCGGCCAGGGCGTATTGAACATGGGACTTGCTTCTTGTTTCTCGGCTCTTGAGGTCGTTCCTCTTACCCTGCTCACCCTGGATGCTTCAGGATTCATAAAGCTTCGCAAGAGAAATCAACTGGCGGATGGCGCAGACATGGCCTCTAAGCAGAAATGGGCCATCTACTTCTTCATCGCGGTAGGTGTCTGGAACTTCGTGGGGGCGGGAATTTTCGGGTTCCTTATCAATACCCCCATAGTGTCTTATTTTGAAATGGGAACGAACTCTCACAGCAAATCATGGCTCATGCGGCCATGTTCGGAGTATTCGGTATGCTGGCCCTCGGGGTGCTGGTCTTCTGCATGCGATCCATGCAGAGCGACGAGGTGTGGGCCAAAACCGAGAAATTCGTCAAGGTTGGCTACTGGGGACTCAATATCGGTCTTGCCTTGATGGTGGTGCTTGATCTGTTCCCTGCCGGTGTCCTCCAGCTTTGGGACGTACTCACGAACGGTTACTGGCATGCCCGGAGTCTTTCTTTCACCATGTCGGGCACTTTTCATACCGTGGAGTGGATTCGGATTGTGGGCGATCTCGTTTTTCTTCTCTGTGGGGTCTTTCCCATTGTATTGGCTGCGGTATTGTCCTTTCTAAGCGTGATCTCAAACCATTGGCCTTAAAAAAATAGCGTACTGGCAGTGTAAAAGGGTCCATTGTCGGGATGGACAAGCAATAGTCGACATTGAAATTAATTAATATAAAAAAGTAAAGGAGAGTCTATGAAGGTATTGAAACTGCAAGACACAAATGAATTTACTCCCGGAGCCATGAAAAGATTCTTCCTGGTGGAAGACTCACCAAGCTTTAAAATTGTCAATTTTAACCTTGATGAAGGAGTTACCTTTCCAGTTCATTCACATGACCTGGATGGTGAGCTGTCAATTCAAGTATTAGAAGGAGAGGGATTTTTCCTGGGTGATGGAGACACTGAAATAGCTGCCAAACAAGGAGATATTCTCATCTCGCAGATTCGAGAACCCCACGGAGTAAGAGCAAAGACTAAAATGAGAATATTGGTGACAATAGCGCCACCAATTTGATGCATAGTTCTGGAGGCGCTACTACTCAATTAAATTGAACTATGTGATGGAATAATTGTCAAAACACTATGAGGAGAATGCCATGTCTGAGAAAGTTGTAATTGATCAGGAAGAATGTATCGGTTGTGAGGCTTGTGTCGAATGTTGTCCTGCAGTATTTGCCTTTGATGACGATGCAGGAAAAGCTTATGTACTTGACGATGCAGATGCCGGAGAAGATTGTGTTGATGAGGCGATAGCTTCATGTCCAGCTGAGTGTATTTCTAAAGAATGAGGTGTGAAAAGGGTCGGGAAACAGGGTGATAAAAGACAGTGACAGCATCCTGTTTCTTTTCTTTATTGACTGTTGAATCCGCAAATGATTGCAAGGAAACAATTGTCATTGATGATATTATTGGATGCTGTTATGAGCATTGACCCTGATATGCAATTAATAAATTTTTTGCAAGAGACAGGAGGCGACACCTTAAAGAAATGCTATTAATGTGCCTCCTGTTCTGTTGCCTGCCCTCTGTCTTCGGATCAACATCCTTTCCCCAGAAAAGAAATGATCTGGGCACATTGGGGAATGAAGGATCGTCTGTTTGATGATAAAAGCTTCGGCATAAAAGCCTTATGACGACACAGCGGTATATTCGGCGCTTAAAAGAAGAAAGCCGGGAAGTGTTGAAGTCACTTCCCGGCTTTGACCAGGCGGTGGACGAAAGTCCATCAAACGTCCATCACATAACAAACAAGGGGTTAACCAAAAATGGCTAACCCCTTGTTTTTATATGGCGTCCCCAACCGGATTTGAACCGGTGTTGCCGGCGTGAAAGGCCGGTGTCCTGGACCTGACTAGACGATGGGGACCAGAAAAATATATGGTGGGTCGTGTTGGACTTGAACCAACGACTCTCTGCTTAAAAGGCAGATACTCTACCGACTGAGTTAACGACCCAATGAAGGACACTTTTATACTAATTCAGAAAATTAGTGTCAAGAAAAACTTTACCCTGATGTTTACCACCGGGGTATCAGAAAATCAAGACAGGAGACGGGGGAGTTGCAGTAATGCAGGGCGGAGGCGATAATTCAACATAGAGTAAAGGATATGTCGAATAATAAGGCTACCTTGAAAAATTGTCTTTTTGCCCTAACTCTGCGTTGCGTGCGAATATTTTATCCTCGGAATATCGGATATATGCCTGCGACAAAATTTTCACACGCGCCTTGATTTTGAACCAAAATCCTAATTTTGCAAGGTACCCACCTAAGTCACCGCTCATCCTTGAGGCATGTGACAAATTTTGCAGCAAAGTTCCTTGAAACATAAGGGTACCTTGAATAATAAGGATATTCGTTCGAGCATAATGCAGAGATCGGACGAAAAGGCAATTATTCGAGGTAGTCTGAAAGAGCTGCATGGGCGGGTTGAAGTATTAAATATTTGTTACAATGAAGCCGGGGTGATATAAGTGTAGTTTTAAAAAACGGAGCGTACCGAAGGGATAAGTGGCGTGGAAAAATTTGAAGAGATGTACATAACAGTCAATGATTTGAGGACGAGATGGGGTTTATAAGCGGATCAGCGAGCTTTACACGATTCAGTATAGAGGGTGAATTACCGGAAAATCCAATGGAATTTATTGCCCAGCGCATTGCGGCATATTCTTTTAAGGATATTGATGATGGCATAGAAGAGCATTCAGTGGGCTGGGTTTCGGTGGCCAATATGTTTGATGCCTCTTTCCGCTATGCCTCCTTCATGAATGGCGATTATGTGGTTTTGTCACTGCGCCTGGATGAGCGGAAAGTGTCGCCGGCTGTCCTGAAAAAATTTGTTCAGAAGGAAGAGGAACGGATAAAGCGGGAAAAACAGATACCCCGGTTGGGAAGGGCGGCAAGAGTGGAAATTAAGGAGCGCATCAAGACGGAGTTGACCAGGAAGGCAATGCCGGTGCCAACGGTTTATGATCTGGTATGGAACCTTTCAGAGTCGACGGTAATATTTTTTACCACGAACAGAAAAGCACATGCGCTTCTTGAAGATATTTTCAAGGATTGCTTCGGCTTGCTGCTGATACATCAAATCCCCTGGGTGACCGCACAATATCTCCTGGATCCTGAGGAATTGGGAAGTATGGAGAAACTGGTCCCAGAGATATTTGTCTGAGTAAAAAAGTCAGAGGTTACGTAAGGAATATTATGGATTTAGTAGATCTCATCACGGAAAAGCGGTTTCTTGGCCAGGAGTTTATTACCTGGCTCTGGTGGAAGAGTGAAGAACGGGGAGGATCTGTCAACCTGCCCGGTCAGGGTGATATTATAGTGGTATTTGAAAAGCATATGGTTCTCGAATACGGTGAGGCGGATTACAGTGAGAAGCTTATTTGTTCAGGATTGCAAACCGAGCTTAAAGAGGCGCGAACGGGATTGAGAACCGGGAAAAAACTGGAACAGGCGCGCATACAGATCGTCAAAGGTGATTATGAATTCAATGTGACGCTCGGGGCAACGCTCTTCGAGTATAGAAATGTACGACCGCCGAAAACAGGGGCCTCTGTGTCTGAAAACGCAAAGTCAGATGAGGAGATAGAGGGGCTGATACTTGAAAGAATTTTTCTCTTTGAGGAGCTGACAAGGATCGTCAATGACCTGTTTCGAGTGTACCTGAAGAGCAGGCTTTCGGAGAACTGGCAAAGGGAACTGGCGGAAATCAGGAGTTGGGTGCACCAGTCGGCGGATAATGTTTAGGGATACATAACGGGACACTATGGCGTTTGAAACGGTAATAGGGCTTGAAATACATGCCCAGATGAAGACTGAATCGAAAATTTTCTGCGGCTGTTCGACCTCTTTTGGTTCGCCGGCAAATACGCATACCTGCCCGGTATGTCTGGGGTTGCCGGGCAGTCTGCCGGTTTTAAATAAACGGGTGGTGGAGTTTGCCATTAAAATGGGCTTATCAACCAATTCTACCATTAACCGAATAAACCAGTTCGCCAGGAAAAATTATTTTTATCCAGATCTTCCAAAAGGTTACCAGACCTCGCAATTCGACAGGCCGATTATAGAGCACGGCTATGTGGATATCGAGGTTGATGGAGAAAAAAAGAGAATCGGCATCACCCGTATGCATATGGAAGAAGATGCCGGTAAGCTGATCCACGATGATTCCGAACCCTTATCCTACGTGGACCTGAACAGGACCGGCACCCCCTTGCTTGAAATCGTTTCCGAGCCGGAACTGCGGTCCCCCCGGCAGGCCTCTGCCTATCTGAAAAAAATCCACGCCATTCTAAGATACCTTGATGTCTGTGACGGCAATATGCAGGAAGGCAGCTTTCGCTGCGACGCCAATATTTCTCTCAGGCCCTTCGGCCAGGATGAGCTTGGCACCCGGACGGAACTCAAGAACATGAACTCCTTTCGCAATGTACAGGCAGCCCTGGAATATGAGGAGCGCCGGCAGCGTGACATCCTGCTCGAGGGTGGCAGCGTCACGCAGCAGACACTGCTCTGGAATCCGGATACGGAGAAAACGGAGCCCATGCGGGGTAAGGAAGATGCCCATGATTACCGCTATTTTCCCTGTCCGGATTTGATCCCGGTTGAGATAAGCGACAGCTGGATAGAGGATATCCGCAAGACGCTGCCGGAGTTGCCGGACCAGCGGAAAAGTCGTTTACTGCGCGAGTTTGATCTGCCGGAATACGATGCAGCAATACTGACGGAATCGCGGGAACTGGCAGATTATTTCGAGATAGCGGTTAAACGCTGTGGTCAGCCCAAGAAAGTTTCGAACTGGATGATGACCGAGCTTCTGCGCGAACTCAAGGGCGGCAGTATCAGCGAATGTCTGGTGGCACCGGAGCAGCTCGGGGAGCTTCTGGATATGGTGGAACAGGGGACTATCAGCGGGAAAATTGCCAAGACGGTGTTTGCCGATATGCTTGAAAACGGTTCTGATCCTGCGATTATTGTTAAAAAGAAAAACCTGCTGCAGGTCTCTGATGAGTCAGAATTACGTGCTATCGTGCGGGAAATTATCGCCGAGAATCCGGCACAGGTAACAGATTTTCGCAACGGAAAGACAAAATTACTGGGATATTTCGTCGGACAGCTGATGCAGAGGACCAAAGGCAAAGCGAATCCGGGCCTGGCAAATCAATTATTCAAAAAGGAACTGAAAGGCTGACAGGCCGGCAATAGCGGTGATGAACAAGGAGCAGTGGCAGGAAAAAGGGAGTGGGCACCGGGCTCGTTTGCGGCAGCGTTTTATAGACCAGGGGCTCAGCGGATTCAGCGATGCCGACGTACTTGAACTGCTGCTGTCATTTGGCACGCCGCGCAAGGACTGCAAGGAACAGGCCCATTTACTTCTGAAACGATTCAAGACGTTACCCGGAGTACTCGACGCCGCCCCGCACGCGATCCGGGAAATCAGGGGAATCGGCCCAGTTAACGGTTTCGCCCTGCGTTTTATCAAGTCTGTCGCCGACCGATATCTCAAAGAGCGTTTACGCGAAAAATCTTATCTAAAATCATCACAGAACGTTATAGATTATCTGGTTCACAGCATGAGAGGGTTGACGGTTGAGGTTTTTACCGTGATCTATCTTGATTCGGCACTGGGGATTCTTGAGTCCGAGATTGTGGCCGAGGGAACGATAAATGTGAATTCGGTTTATCCGCGCGAAATAATCAAACGGGCCCTCTCCCATAACGCAGCGGCCCTTATCGTCGCCCACAACCACCCTTCCGGCTCGTTAACCCCATCGGCCCAGGATCGCCGACTCACCGGCAGTCTCTATCTGGCATGCTCACTGATGCATATCAGGCTTCTTGATCATCTGATAGTTGGTGACGGGCATTACAGTTTTGCCGATAACGGCATCATGGTCGAAATCGAGCGCTGGTGCACGGCCGTCCAGCAGCAGAACAGCGAGACATAAGCGGTTGAACAGCCTTTACCTGCACATACCGTTTTGCCTGAGCAAGTGTCTCTATTGTTCATTTTCTTCCTATCCGGGGCTTGATAGCCTGCACGAAGACTATTGTCTGGCACTGTGCCGGGATATCAGGCAGAGCTATCCTGAGCGTCATGACACACCTCTTGACAGCCTGTTTCTCGGGGGCGGCACGCCAACCGTATTGTCTCTGAAACAACTTGTCGCCATCAGCAAAACCTGCCGGGAGGTGTATGGATTTCAGCCGGATGCGGAAATCTCCATCGAGGCAAACCCCGGAACCGTTACCCTGGAAGGTCTCAAGGGGCTCAGAGAGGCCGGCTTCAACCGCTTGTCGCTGGGCCTGCAGTCCTGCCATGATGATGAACTTGCAGCGCTTGGCCGCCGACACAATGCCTCTCAGGGTATGTCCGCATTCATGGATGGTCGGCGGGCCGGATTTTCAAACATCAGCCTCGATCTCATGTACGGTCTGCCGATGCAGACGCGAGATCGCTGGCGCGCAAATCTTGAAAAAATCCTGGCTCTTGAACCCGAACACCTTTCTCTTTACCAGCTCACCCTTGAAGAAAATACGAATTTTCACAGCCGTTTTCAGCAGGGCCGGCTCCTTTTGCCGGACGAGGATGAGATTCTGGCCATGGATGACATCACACAGGAGTTATGCACCGGGAATTCCTTTATCCAGTATGAAATTTCGAATTTCAGCCGGCCAGGATTTACCTGCCGGCATAATATCGTCTATTGGCATAATGATGAGTACCTTGCCTGCGGGGCCGGTGCGGTGAGTTATCTGGACGGACAACGTTCGCGCAGAATCGAGGATCCCGCCCGTTATATTGAACAGATTCAACAGGAACAATCGATAGTTGAAGAAAGTGAGCAGCTTGATGCCTCTGCTTCCTTCAGGGAAACGGTCATCATGGGCCTGCGCCTGTTTGAAGGAGTCGATGAGAAGCGGCTTATCAAGCGTTATGGATTGACCTACCGGGATATTTACGGCGACAGCATGCTGGCGCTTATAGATGGTGGATTGCTCGAATTGAAAGGCACTGTTCTTGCCTTAACAGAAAAAGGCCGTCGTTTTGCTAATGTCGTCATGGCCGAGCTGGTGTGATTGCTTCACCCGGAGTTACGCTTGCCTGGAGGTGGTGATACGGATTGCTCCATGGTCGTGAAATTCAGGGTGGCATGCACCGTCAAAAGGGGAAAGGCAAAGGCGATCAGAAACAGGTTAAGCACCGGTATCATGCTGATAACTGCCGGAAAGATACCAAGGCGCAGTGATACCCGGTAATGCTGCCTGATCCATGACAATTTCCGTCCAAGGCTCCAATGCCTGCGGGAAGCAGGATAATCGATAAACATCAGGGTAGAGTAGAAGGTATAAAGAGCAAGAACTGCTATCTGTCCGATAACCGGTATAAAACTGGTGGGAATCGCGATGATGGTTATGAGGATACCAAAAGCCGCAATTTTAAAGCCTTCAAGAAGATCTTTCAAAATTGACAGCATGCCGACAGGTTTGTCTGCTGCAAAATCTGCCCCGCAGAAAATCCTTTCAGCAGCACTACTGAGAAAAACATAAAACGGGGTGGAAAGGCTGTAGGCAAGCAGAAAGGCAAGGAAAAACGCTACAATTCTGGAAACCAGCAGGAAAAGCCATTTTGCCACATACCAGCCACTCAATGAGAGCCACCCCCACCAGCTTTCAGTAGAGGGTGCAGAGGCAAAAAAAGAGGAGGTCAGCTTATCCAGCATCCCTGTCGTGAGCTCATATCCAAGCCAGGAAAGAATAATCGTGATCAGCACAAGCAGGAGTGACCAGCCAAACAGCACTCTGTTTCCCAGAAGAAAAGAGAGAGAGGTTGAAAGGGGTATCCATGCGACTCCACGTTTGTTGTGTTTATTTGGCATCTGCATAGGTAAAAATGATAAAATCCGTTTTATCAGGGGTTTTTCTTAACAAGATGATGGTCCATTGTTACTGTTTCTTACCATAGGCACAGAGTTGCCTGAGTAAAGGGGAATAGCCCCGCGTTCATGAACATTTCCTCATAATTTATACAACCTGTAGAAATAAAATAATTTATTGCGGTGCTTTCGGCTTATAGTAAAAATGCATTTTGCTCTCTCACTATCATTGCTTCAGTGAAAGGAAGTGTTCATGAACATTGGAACAGGTGCTTTTTTCTGAACAATCCGTGGAGGTAGTACCATTAAGTCAGCAAAAGAAAAGACACACTATTCCTGCCGGGAGTGCGGTTATCGAAGTGGTAAATGGCTCGGCCGCTGCCCCGAGTGCGGAAATTGGGAGAGCATGGAAGAGCTGCGGCCGAGTATCGATCGCAACCATGGTGTGGTTGACTACGAGAAACCTCACCCCCTGACAGCAGCCCCGGAGCAGGAGAACGAGCGGGCCGTAACCGGTATCGAAGAACTTGACCGGACGCTGGGCGGTGGAATTGTCGCCGGATCGGTGATCTTGATCGGCGGAGACCCGGGAATAGGTAAATCCACCCTGCTCCTGCATATGCTCTCATCTCTTGCCAGGCAGGGGTTGACGGTCCTTTACGTGTCTGGAGAGGAGTCTGCGCATCAGATCAAGATGAGGGCACGCCGCCTGTCTGCACTGCATGAAAATCAATTTCTGGCAACGGAGCCTTCAGTTGAAAAAATCATCGCCATGACCCGAGAGATGAAGCCCGCGCTCCTGGCAGTTGATTCTATCCAGACCCTGACTTGCCAGGAACATGCATCCGCACCGGGATCGGTAACCCAGGTGCGTGAATCCGCCGCCCGTCTGGTTGACATGGCCAAGCGCGACAATATTCCGGTGGTACTCGTTGGCCATGTCACCAAGGAAGGGACCCTGGCCGGACCGAGAATTCTGGAGCACATGGTTGACACGGTGCTCTATTTTGAAGGCGAACGCTCTCATGCTTACCGGGTGCTTCGGACCGTGAAAAACCGGTTCGGCTCAACCAATGAGATTGGGGTCTTTGAAATGAAGGAAGAGGGGCTGGTTCAGGTCATCAATCCTTCGGAGATGTTTCTGGCCGAGCGGCCGCTGGATGTTTCCGGCTCTGTTGTCCTGCCGAGCATGGAAGGAACAAGGCCTATTCTCGTTGAGGTGCAGGCGCTTGTCAGTCCGACGAACCTTGGTACGGCCAGGAGAACAGCCATTGGAGCTGACCCGCAACGGCTGTCACTGCTCTGTGCCGTACTTGAAAAGAAAGCCGGCATGGATTTGTATGGTCATGATATTTTTCTCAATATTGCAGGTGGTATACGTATTGATGAACCGGCCCTCGATCTTGGCGTTATCTGTGCACTAGCCTCAAGTATTCTGGACAAGCCGGTAGCTGCAGATACGGTTGTCTGCGGAGAAGTAGGCCTGGCTGGAGAGGTGCGGGCGGTCGGCAATATGGAGCTGCGGCTTCGGGAGTCTGAACGGCTCGGATTCCGGCACTTCATCATGCCGAAAACAAATGTAAAACGGATGCGGGGTAAGACCTCACTGGAGATTTCCGGCGTTGCAACCATCCAGGAATTTCTTGAGGTGCTGTTTCAATAAACATACGGGATAAAGCGAGGGATATTATGGATTTTAAGAATCTTGTAGTGCAAAGCTGGCGAAACACGCTGGATCATATCGGGCCGATTCTTCTGGTCACTTTCGTTCAGATGCTCCTGATTATCTTCACTCTTGGTATCCTGGCACCGGTCACGACGGCGGGTTATGTCCAGTCGCTGCTGCGGGTGCTCCGGGAAGGGCGGGAACCTGAAATAAAGGATCTTTTTTCACAGATGCGGCTGTTTTTCCCGCTATTCATCTTCTTCCTGTTGTTTGGTGTTGCGGCATTTATCGGTTTTTCCCTGCTTTTCCTGCCCGGCTTCATCGTAGTTGGCTTTGTCGCCTTTGCCGCATTCTATATGATTCCGCTGATGACCGACCAGGAGCTCGGGCTTTTTGAGGCCCTGAAAAAATCGTGGGATATGGCGATAGAGGCGCCGGTCAGCGACCATATCGTCGTGACCATCATCTATGTGGGTATCATGTCGATTGGCTCACCACTGCCGCTTGCTTTTCTGATCACCCAACCGCTGGCTACCTTTATCCTGGTTGGTGCTTATTCGGAGAAGATCGCTGCTCCCGGGACAAAACCGGGTGATGAGCAGCCGCTCTCCGATAAGGGGAAAAATACCGACCCGCCGATTCCGGGAAACAACGATGAAAAAGAGCTGTAGGTCTTTGGCGGGTGTTATGACAGGCAAGAGAAAACAAGAAATTGATCTTCAACAGGGGAAATAAGGCATGGATAAGCATGATACGCAGCATGTGGATGAATCGGATGTGTGCTATAAGGTCGGCATCATTTTCGTCGCCATTCTGGCACTTCTCTTCCTGCTGGGCATAATGAATTAACAGGAATCGGGAGATCTGTATTGCCAAAATGGATAGAGGACATATCGTTTTAGTCAATTGACCATAATACCTTTTCCGAGGAGGAGAAAATAGCATATGTCTGAAAAGCCGACAGTTATAACACCAGAAGGAGATATTGAACTCGAACAGGATACCGAACACCAGGGAGAGGAAACTTCACTGGTGGTAGCAAGAGATCTGCTGCCTGAAACCCTTCTGATCGTCCCGCTGTTCGACCGACCGATGTTCCCTAAAATGGTGGGACCGATAATGGTGGAAGACCAGGGTATTCAGCAAATGATTCTTGATGCCCAGGAAAAAGGCGCCCCTATCTATCTTGGCCTGCTGCTGGTCAAACCTGTTGATATCGGTATGGCACACGCACCCCGGTCAATGGAAGATTTTTTTGAAGTCGGTGTCGCTGCCAAGGTTGTACAGATCTCACCGCCAACAGGTGGACAGCCCCTGCCTTTGCTGGCCCAGGCCCAGGAGCGCTTTAAGGTCAAGGAGATGATCCGGCAGCAGGCAGTCTTCAAGGCACGGGTTGAATATCTCTATGAGAAGAGGCGGGAGTCCAGTGATGAGCTTAAGGCCTATTCTGTGGCCATTATCGATTGCATTAAGGAACTTGTCACCTTGAACCCGCTTTTCAAGGAAGGGCTTGGCTTGCTGCTTGAACGGATAAATGTCAGCGACCCCAGCGCGCTTGCCGACTTTGCCGCCTCCATGACGACATCGTCAGGATCGGAACTCCAGGCCATTCTCGATACCACCTCGGTACAAAAACGCCTCGAACAGGTTTTCATTCTGTTAAAGAAAGAGATAGAAATATCGAAAATCAAGGCGGATATTTCCAAGCGAATTGAGGAGAGGCTGTCCAAACAGCAGCGTGAATTTTTCCTGAAACAGCAGCTGCAGGAAATCAAGAAGGAATTAGGCATCACCAAGGACGGTACGGAAAGTGAAGTCGAGAAATTTGAAAGCCGGCTGAAAAAGCTGAAGCCGCCGGCAGAAGCCGCAGAACGCATTAAGGAAGAACTCGACAAACTCAAACTCCTCGAGCCTTCTTCGGCCGAGTTCAATGTAACCAGAGCCTATCTCGACTGGCTCACCATTCTGCCATGGGGTGTGTATTCCGAAGATAATTACGATATCACCAAGGCCGAGAAGATGCTTAATGAAGATCATTACGGTCTTGATGAGGTCAAAGAGCGTATTCTGGAACTCATCTCTGTCGGCATTGTCAAGGGTGACCTCGCCGGCTCAATTATTCTTCTGATAGGGCCTCCCGGTGTGGGGAAAACGTCGGTTGGTCAATCGATAGCCCGAAGCGTCGGGCGCGAGTTTTATCGTTTTTCTCTCGGCGGTATGCGGGATGAGGCGGAAATCAAGGGACACCGGCGCACCTATATCGGTGCGTTGCCCGGTAAATTTTTGCAGGCCATTAAAACCTGTAAGACAGCTAACCCACTGATAATGCTGGATGAGGTAGATAAAATCGGGGCAAGTTTTCGAGGAGACCCCGCCTCAGCGTTGCTTGAGGTCCTTGATCCCGAGCAAAACCGGGATTTTCTGGATCATTATCTTGATGTTCGTTTTGACCTCTCAAAGGTTCTCTTTATCTGCACCGCCAACCAGATGGAAACCATTCCTGCACCGCTGATCGACCGCATGGAGGTTATACGTCTGCCGGGTTATATCCAGGCTGAAAAGGTTGAGATAGCCAAACGGCACCTGATTCCCAAGCAACTGAAAATACACGGACTGACAAAAAGCCAGGTAAGCATTTCAACGCCGGTTATCGGCGCTATGGTTGACGGCTATGCCCGGGAAGCGGGGGTCAGGAACCTGGAGAACAGGATCAAGAAAATCCTGAGAAAGGTTGCCAGAGAACTTGTCAGTGATCCGAACAGGAAAGTGAAGATCAAACTATCAGACCTACCCGAACTGCTCGGTAAAAAGGTATTTTCCGATGAGAAAATTTTCCGTAAACCCCGTGTCGGAGTGGTGACGGGACTGGCTTATACCAGCATGGGAGGTACGACACTCTATATTGAAGCAGCTGCTGTGGCAACCGGGACGGCAGGTTTTAAACAGACCGGGCAGCTTGGCCAGGTCATGGTTGAATCATCTGAAATTGCCTATAGTTACGTAAGGTCCCTGTGCCGGGGCAATGGGAAATTGCTCGAATTTTTCATGAAAAATTTTATCCACCTGCATGTACCGGCCGGTGCTACACCCAAGGATGGTCCCTCCGCCGGTATAACCATGGCCTGCGCCCTTTATTCCCTTTCGATCGGGCAGCCCATTGTGCCGAATACAGCAATGACGGGTGAATTAACGCTTAGTGGCATGGTTATGCCCATTGGCGGGGTAAAAGAAAAAATAATTGCCGCCACCCGGGCAAAGCTCAAACAGGTTATCCTGCCGGAAGACAACAGGGAGGATTTTGAATTGTTACCGGAGCATATCAGGGAGGGGATCAATCCGTTTTTTGTGAAAACCTTTAAGGATGTACTGAAGATCTGTTTTCCAGCCGCCGGCGTGAAATATCCGGGTTGATCCTGGATGTCAGCACATCGGGAGGGAGGATAAAACGATACCAGCATTAACCGGCTTGTTGATCTGAGATATGATCGTCCCGGCTAATGCTGGTTGCATCTTCCCATTATAATATCCTGGAACCGTTTCAGTACAATGAGCGTTATTCCGCTTTCAAGACCAAGACCACATATTGACTTAAACTGCCGGAGCGAACCTTGAGCAGGATGCGATTCTTGTTTTCAGATTCCTGGATGAGCTGGTTCATTTCTTTCAAGCTGGTGACTTTCTCCTTGTTCACTTCTTCGATGAGCTGACCCGGTTTGAGACCTGAATTATCTGCCGGGCTTTGCGGCTCTACCTCACTGATAACAACGCCCTGGCGATCCTGGTAGCCCAGCTGTTCGGCAAGGTCCGGTGTGAGTTCCTGGAGAGTGAGGCCGTAATCTTTAAGTGAGCCATTGGTCTTCGGAACTTGTTGTTGGGCAATACTGCCGAAATCAGAAGGTTGTTCACCGATGGTAACCGCTATATCAACAGGCTTTCCATTTCTGATGACATTCATGCTTATCTGGGTGCCGGGGATTATCATGGCAACCCGGTTTCTGAGGTCAGTGACGTCCTTGAGTGGAATATTCGCCAGTTTCAGGAGTACATCGCCTTGCTGGAGACCCGCTTTCTCTGCAGGAGACCCCGATTGAACGTCGCTTATCAGGATGCCTTCAACTTTTGGCAGACCAAAAGATTCGGCCAGGTTTTCATCTATGTCCTGAATGGCTACACCGAGCCAGCCTCTCGTCACTTTGCCGTGCTTTTGCAGCTGGTCCTCAATGGACTTCGCCATGTTGATCGGAATGGCAAAGCCGATACCCATATATCCGCCGGTCCTGCTGTAGAGGGCGGAATTAATGCCGATCACTTCACCATGGATATTGAGTAGCGGCCCACCTGAATTACCAGGGTTAATGGCCGCATCGGTTTGAATAAAGTCTTCATATTCATTGATTCCCATGCGGGTGCGCCCTTTTGCGCTGACAACGCCGACGGTGACTGTCTGACTCAGACCGAACGGATTGCCGATGGCGATAACCCATTCCCCCACCTCAAGTTTATCGGAATCTCCAAGGGGAATGGTCGGCAGATCCTTGTTTACATCGATTTTGATCAACGCAATATCCGATTGCGGGTCGGTGCCGACTAATTTTCCTTCGACCTCGGAATTATCAGATAAGATAACGGTAATTTTATCTGCCTTTTCGACCACATGGTTGTTGGTTATGATGAGTCCGTCCTTGCTGATAATGACACCGGAACCTGCACCCTGTTGTTGTCTTTTGCGCGGCTGCGGCTGTTGTTGACGGTATTGCGGGCCGAAGAAACGTTCAAAAAATGGATTATTGAAAAATTGATCCATCTCCTGGCCGGTTTCTACGGTACTGCTGACTTGAATATGTACGACAGCCGGTTTAGCGTCTTTTACAACACTGGCAAACGCTTTGGCTGATTTATCCAGGATTTCGATATCCTGCGGTGATGCCGCTCGTGACAGGGCTACCGTCAGCACCAGAAGAAACATAATGGCGGCAAATGGCGTTATGCTGCAGCGAAGGGCCTGTGACTTGTTCATTTCAATCTCCATGCGGTGAAATGGATGGTTTTCTCGAAAACCACATTCACGATTTAATGAATAAAAGAGAACGCTGACTATCCTGTAACAGTAAACGGAAGGAGGATGCGGTCAAGAAAAATTATGCAAATGTAATCTTATGATAGTGGCTCGGATGCAGGTAATGGCCAGGACCCCGACAGGGAATCCCGGCCATTTGGGCAGGGAATTCAGCTTCTGATCATCTCAGCAATCTGAAAAGCAGCTTCAAGACTTTGTTCGGCATTGAGGCGTGGGTCGCAGGATGTCTGGTAATTGAGATTCAAATCGTCATCGAGGATATCCCGGGCGCCGCCGATGCACTCGGTAACATTTTCACCGGTCAGCTCGAAATGAACGCCGCCCGGAACTGTACCTTCGGCCCAGTGCGTTTCGAAAAAACTGGTCAATTCGGACAAAATATCATTGAATTTCCTGGTCTTGTGACCACTTCCGGCGGTAAAGGTATTGGCATGCATCGGATCACAACTCCAGACAATATTACGGCCCTCTCTCTTCATCTCACGCAGCAGCGGCGGCAGTACTTTTTCTATCGCATCCTTGCCTAACCGGGTAATGAACGTCAAACGCCCCGGTTCGTTCTCCGGGTTGAGGACATCCACAAGCCGCTTGATTTCGTCCATGTCATATTTCGGCCCGACCTTAACACCAATCGGGTTCAGCACACCGCTGAGAAAGTGGACATGGGCACCGTCCACCTGCCTGGTGCGCTCACCGATCCAGGGCATATGGGCTGAACAGTCATACCAGCCGCCGGTTGTTGAGTCTATGCGGGTAAGGGCTTCTTCATATTCAAGCAGCAGTGCCTCATGTGAGGTGTAGAGTTGTGCCTGGGTTATCTGGGGAGCGTCCACCGGAATGCCGATGGTCTCCATAAACCGGATGGCCTGATCGACCTGTTTGGCCAGGCGCTCATAAGAACGTCCCATCGGTGATTGAGAGACAAATTCCTGGTTCCATGCCTGAACCCGGTGCAATGCGGCAAAACCGCCCCGTGTGAAGGCGCGAAGCAGGTTCAGGGTTGAGGCTGCCATGTTGTAGCCCTTGAGCATTCGCTTCGGGTTCGGCATGCGGGATTCCAGGGTCGGGTCCGCTTTATTGACCATATCTCCACGATAGGAGGGGAGCACCAGGTCGCCAACCTGCTCTGTATCGGAGGAACGGGGTTTGGCAAACTGCCCGGCGATACGACCCACTTTTATAACCGGTACCCCGCCGGCATAGGTCAGGGTTATGGCCATCTGCAGGAGCACCCGGAGAGACTCGCGGATTTTCGGGGCGGTGACCTGGGAAAAATTCTCCGAACAGTCTCCCCCCTGGAGAAGAAAGGCCTCTCCTGTTACCGCTTTGGCGAGAAGGGCCTTGAGTGATCTGATTTCACCGGCGAAAACAAGGGGCGGCAGATGGTTTAATTCGGTCAGGACTTTCTGTACAGCGGCCTCATCAGGCCAGGTCGGCTGCTGGTGGGCCGGGTATTGTCTCCAGCTTGTCTTGGTCCAGCTACGGTCTGTCATGGGCATGACTACTCCTTGGTTGTTTCAGTTATTGAGTGCTTTCTCGTGTCTGTCCATAAATGAGATTTTTTGTTCTAAATCGGGGCGCTCGATAAATTTAACCACAGGCATATAGTCGATATTCCGCGGATTAAATTTTGAGAGCAACGAAGAGTTAGGGAGAAATGGCCATTTATGAACAGACACTTTCTAACATTTTCCTGCTTTCTGTAAAGAAAATAGTGGCGAAGCCCCGTATCCGCGGGTCAAATACCTATGCAGCATCGTTCGAGATCAAAGGCGTTAAGGATACGCTTCTCCCTTGCTTTTTTATCAGCATCCTGCGGTGGCAGAAACCGCAACGACGGCAGCATGAGCTGCAGTTTTTCCCGTGATGGGATTGCCGTCTCGGATTCGTCAAGTACTTTTCCTGTTGCCGTGTCCAGCAGGAGACTGCTGCTGCCGTTGGTGACCACGGCCAACGGTATAATATACTCATTGTTCAGCACCCGTGCTGCGGCTAAGGCCGAACGCTCCCGGCTGACAAGCGAACCCGGGCCGTATCGTAAGATCATTACCTGCCGGCCGTCAAGTGATATGGTAAGATCGATGACGGATCTTACAAAGTTACGGGTGAAAAGTGTTTCAATAAAGAGGCGGGGGATAAGCTCTTCTCTTCGGTAACCCAGTTTCTCTATCATCAAAACACTGATCTGCTGGCGAATGCGCTCATCATCCGTATCGGTCAGTTCCTCACCGGTGAGATAATCAACCAGTGTGCCGTACACCAGATGATGAGAAGGAATCTGTGACATAGTAACTTCCCCTACACCAGTTCAAGCCGATAAGAAAAAGGATGATTAGTATAAAAAAAGTAACAGAGAGCAGGTAAAAAATAAGTAAAAATATAATCATAACAGAAAATACTTCTGCGGAAGTATCAGATTTTTGAGGTCAGATGATCATCTGATCCGGGGGATGTTGTGGAATCTTTGTTTTCGGGGTTATTCCATACGTTGTGATCAGCACTGCCGGCGCCGTGACCATGCGCTCGATCGGTGTTCTTGTGCTGGGTGCAATGGTATCGGTAACCTTTATCCCTACCATGTCACCATGCTGGTTCCGGTTGTATATGTCCTGCTTGAGACGATGCCGGAGCAGGTGGTTGAAGTGTAGAATCGTGAAATATCCGGCTAGTGATGCATGTCAGCATGTTCTTCTGCAATGGAGAAAATTACCGGACTCCAGTCAAGCCAGGCAGGCTCCGCTTTATCGTAGAGCTTGAAGTAAAAACCCTCTGCAACGGCCGGCCCCATTTCTTCATTGTCCGGTGTCGCAAGGGCGATACCGCCGGAAAGCAGCGATGCGACAGATTCTGTTTGTACTGTAATGCCTGAAAAAACACCTCCCTTGACGGTCACTCCGGAGGCATTCCAGAAACGGGTGTTCTCCCTGATGATGGCGGTGTACCGCTCATGGATATTTACATAGACGAGCACACTTCTGAAGTCAGCGGCAAGATCAAAACCGATAACCTCGCCGACCTTTACCTGGCGATAATAGACGGGTGAATTTACATCAATAGAGCCAAGATGCGAGGCCTCGAGAGTGATTTTAAGACCTTCTTTAAGGGGAGTAAGCGGGTTGGGTGAGGATTCATTGCCGACAAAATCGTGAGTTATCTTACCACTTCCTGGCTGGATCTGTATTGATGGGCCGAAAATGAGGTTGTCAATATTTTTGATCCGGTCAAAACTGATTGAAGGTGTCGTGAGCCATAGTTTCGTCTGTTCCCTGAAAAACGTTTCATATTGTTTCTTGATACTGAGCGTTGCCACAATCGATTTCATATCGCCGGCAAAATCGATGCTAGTCACTTCGCCTAACAGGATTCCGCGATACAATACCTGGGCTCCATTTTTCAGCTGATCAGTCTCTTCGAAGCGCACCACGATGGTGGCGTTATCTGATCCTTGGGCGGCCGTGAGGGATGTGAACAACCTGAATCGATCAGTTTGCTTGACCGGATTGCCCCCCGGCGGAGTAAAAAAGGAGATTCCACCGATCAAGATAGCTTGCAGCGACTCTGTCTTTATGGAAAGACCGGAAGAGTCTGCATTCACCTGCACGCCGCTTGCCCCGTAGAATTTTGACGAGCTGGAGAGGAGATCCTCATACTGTTTTTTGATAAAACAATGGATATACACTGCTTTTTCAGGTTTAGAATAACCGAACCCGATGATGTTTCCGACGGCAATCTTCTTGAAGAGAATCGGTGAGCCGATCCGGTAGGAGTCGAGGTCTTCCGCTATCAGTTTCAGGTAAAGGCCCTCAGGCTTAAGGTCGGGTACCATTTCAAGAGCGGTAGTCAAATCCGGATAGAGTTTGAATCGGCTCATCTCGGCTGCCGGAAGGTGTTTCTTATTTGCCTTGCCGGTCGGATTGAGAATACTGATTCCTCCCTTGAGGGTGCTTATCAGTGAGCCGGTATTGATTGAAAATCCCGATAAACTGGCATCAATGGATATTCCTCCGGACTCAACAAACACACTTTCAGAAGATATAATGTCTGTGTATTCGTCATAAATAAAGACGGATGTCTCACTTATGGTTCGATCCCCGGAAAGATCTTTGCCAATCAGTTCACCTACTTTGTTTTTATGAAAATAGATCGGGGAGCCGACAATGGAAGCCGGCGATTCCTCTGAGACAAGGACAAAGGTTTTACCGGATCGCAACGGCGGTTGTATCGGTGGTTCGGGAAGTATATCAAATTGGTCTCGGAACGGTCCATCTCCAAGCTGAAAGGTAATGTAGGGTCCGCTGATCAGCGTATCGAGATTTCGGATACCGTCCATGGAGATATCTGCTTCTACCAGCCAGAACCGGGTGTTTTCCCGCAGGATAATGTCGGCCCTCGGGTCGAGCAGAATGTGGGCAGTTACGGTATGACGGGCATCGTTGTTGAAGGTGATTTTTTTCACGTAACCGACCTCAAGCCCGCGGTACATAACCTTTGTTGAGTTCTCGCTGAGCTGGTCTCCTGAAGCGAGTTTCAACGTCATGGGAGTGCCATAGTTGGTTTCCTCAAAGTTCTCATAGAGGGTGAATATATGGCCGCTTTTAGCTAAAGGTGTATCCTTGAAGGCATCAGGAGTTCCGACGACAATGCCGCCGATCAAAAGAGCAGAGAGAGATTCTACTTTGAGCTTAAGATCCGGTAGTTTCCCGGACAAGGTAAGCCCGCTGGCATCATAAAATCTACTGCCGGTTTTTACGAGATGACGGTAAAGAGGCTGGATGAAACAATTTATCAGGATATTGTCATCATTTGCCAGTTGATAGGACTGCACCGAACCGATTTCAATATTTCTAAAATAGATACCCGAACCCTCCTGGATCGAACGAAGTGCTGATGATTTTAACTGTATGTGAAGGCCGGGAGTATCAGGAGGTATGGGTGGAGCTGACGGCAGCGCCATAAATTCCCGGGATTCGACCTTTGACTTACCTCTTTGCAGGCCGATGTAACTGCCCGACAGGATTGTTTCCAGGCCGGTGATTCTGCGCGCGGTGATCTCCGGTTTGACAATCCAGAACTTGGAATCTTTCACCAGGTAGGGTTTGGTTGAAGGATCCATTCTAATAATGACTTTTACCTTTTGCTTTTCAATGTCCGGGGATATTTTCTTGACGATGCCAAAGGGTATGCCCATGGCCATGACCTGGGTTTTTTCAGGAGTGATACCCGTTGCATCATCGAAATAAACGACTATTTGGATGCCTGCCTCAATGAAACTCTTATAAAGAAGCCAGGCACACAATACGATGGCGAGAATTGGAAGTGTCCACAGGGGCGAGATGCCCTGTCGCTTTTTAAGAACCGTTTGGTTGTCCATGTTATCCTCGCTGGTCTCGATGATTTGATCCCGTTGGATCACACGCATCCCACATGATACGCGGATCGAAAACAAGTGCGGCAATCATTGTTGATACGACGACTAAACAAAAGAACGTTGCTGCCGGTGCCGTGTGAATTGATGTCAGGAAACCGAAGTTCACCAGGACGGTAAGCAGGGAGACGACAAAGATGTCAAGCATTGACCAGCGTCCGATGAACTGGATGAAGCGAAACATGGTGGCCTTTTGTTTTAAGAAACGATTTCTGCCGGACTTGATGGTCTGCAAAATAATGAGCATACCGACAATTTTGAATAACGGTATCAGGATACTGGCGGACAGGATAATCAGGCCGATACCGTAGGAACCTTCTTTAAAGAAATAAATGATGCCGTCAAGGATTGTCGAACGGTCAGGTACACCGAGAAAATCAACCCGCATTATGGGTAGGATGTTGGCCGGGAAAAAAAGTATCAGCGAGGTCAGCACAAGGGCCCAGGTCTTGCCGATGCTGCCAACTGACCGTTGATGAACCGTTACATGGCAGCGTGGACAGTCAGTGGACACTTCAGGCGGATTCCCGGACTTTTGAACAAGCAGTCCGCAGTCATGGCACTGCATGAGCCCTGCCTGAGCGGCAGTCAGCCGTTGCCCCTGGTTTTCCTGTAATTGCTGTTTGATCGGCTCAAATTGTTGGTTTTGCAGCTCGGATGTCTCTGGGTCCATTGCCTGCCAGAACTGTTTATCATCGAGGCAGACCATTGTTGCTATGCTCAGCAGGACGAGAGCGATAAAACAGAAAAATCCGGTGTCATAGGAGATGCTTGCCAGATCACGTGTCTTGATCAGGGTAACCAGGATGCCAAGCAGGTACACCTCGAGCATGCCCCATTCCTCAAGATGCTTGAGAAGCTTGAAAGCCTGTTTTAACCAGGCTGGTCGTTTGTTCAGTTTTAGACACAGGGAGATGGAAAAAGGCAGAAAGAGTTTGAGAAAAGGGAAAATGATTGCGGTAAAGAGTACAATAGCCGCCACCAGGTAATAGCCGTTGTGATAAAAATTGATAAAACTGTCAATGACATTGCCGTTCTGGTTGAGGCCGAGGGATGACAGAGTCATCAACGGGAGAAATAGTGCCGGAAGGTAGAGAAGGAGTCCGGTTAAACTGAGAATCAGCACACGGGTGATACTATTGCCGCAAGCCTTGCTGATCGTGGCTCCGCATCGGCTGCAGGCAAGATAATGGCCATCCGGAAAGGAGGGGATCATGAGCAGCATGTCGCAATCGGGGCAGGCACTGATGGCAAGTGTTCCCTCAATTTCTTCCGGAGTGGTCGGCAGGGTGATTTTATCGTGAGAAAGCATTATTTACAAATTGTCATGATAGCGGTTTACCCTCTTTGATCGAATCAGACTATAGTGTCGGAATGAAGGAGCACGTTATTATTCCATGATACCAATAGTGTATCATACCTCAACTTTTATCAATACTGTATATTTACTTAACGAACGGCCACCTGTTTTTAAAGATCCGATTTGCCGGCTCATGGAGAATAAGCCTCTTCAACAAAGGTATGTTTTTTCAAGGTTCTCTTTTGCTTGATTAACCTTGCCCGTAACAGATAATAAGGCAAGAAACAAAAAATACGCGCGTAAATTTTTGCACCCGACGTTTTTCGCGGATTGGGAATTCAAGGAAAAGTATCATCAGACAGCCTCAGGTAGTGAGAGCATGACGTTAGATAGTGTCTGTCCATAAATGAGATTTTTTGTTCTAAAATCGAGGCGCTCGATAAATTTAACCACAGGCATATAGACGATATTCCGCGGATTAAATTTTGAGAGCAACGAAGAGTTAGGGTAAAATGGCCATTTATGGACAGACACTAGATACTTAGATAGGCTGGCTTCTGCAGATGGCTGCGGAAAAAGGCCGGGCAGCGCTAAGCTTTGGCAGCTGATCGTTTTGATCGATTCCGGTGGAAAGGGAATTCGGGAGGATTACGGACCTTCTGTTTTTTTCACCATCGACAACTACTCAGAAATCAAGAAATAGATTAAAGATTATGGGTACCTTGCAAAATCAGGATTTTGGTTCAAAATCAAGGCGGGTGTGAAAATTTTACCGCAGGTATATAGTTAATATTCCGAGGATAAAATTTTCGCGCGCAACAAAGAGCTTGGGCCAAAAGACAATTTTTCAAGGTAGCCTTATGGCATATAGAGATCTTAATGACCGGGATTAAAAACAACAGTTGCGGCGCAGTGGTCGTTTTACCTGAATGGTATGGCTAAAATTGCTTTCAATGCGTTATTGGCCATTGAAACCGGCAGACCAGGACAGAGAGGCAATAGGATGGAGAAGACTTCGTGAAGCAGGGGAAAACGGTAAAACAGGCAGAGAACGCCGAACAGATTATCAAGGTGAGTATTGAGGCTGATGTACAACTGGCCGACTGCCTGAGTGATCATCTCATTGGCATGTATGATGCAGCCGTCGAGTTTACGGTAGACCAGCCGGGAACCAACACGGTTGTTCATGGGTTTTTGAAGATGACAGCATATTCGGATGAAAAACGTCTTCTCATTGAACAACAGATTGGTGATTATGCTCTTGAAATGGCAGATATATTCCAATTGTCTCCGCCGCATATCCAGACGGAAATTATTGCCGATCAGGACTGGTCTGAAAAATGGAAAGCGTATTTTAAACCGTTTGAAATTATTCCGGAGCTGATAATCGCGCCAAGCTGGGAACCATTTGATCCACCTGCCGGAGCGGAGGTCATTACAATGGATCCGGGCATGGCCTTTGGTACGGGGCATCATGCGACCACGAGACTGTGCCTTAAGCTGCTTCAGTTCGCCGTTCGAAGAAAAGCCGGTTGCCGTGTGCTTGATGTGGGAACCGGAACCGGTATTCTCGGCATGGCGGCCGTTCTTTTCGGTGCTGGCAGCGTTCTCGGCGTTGATAATGACCGGGATGCGGTTTCAGCAGCCCGGGAAAATGTCAGGAAAAATCACCTTGATGATCGGATGAGTGTTTCCGGAAGGGGACTTGAGGAAATTGACGGGAGCTACCATCTCGTCGTCGCCAACATTGTTCACGACGTACTGGCGGAATTGGCTGATGATCTTTCCCGGTTGACGATACCCGGTGGTACCTTGATCCTTTCGGGGTTGATTCATGGGGAGCAGACGGAAAGCATGACCCGTTGCTTTCTGGCACGAGGATTTACCCTGATGGAAGCGGCGACAGACAGCGAATGGGGAGCACTGAAGCTTGAGAAGAAGAAGGGGTAAGCATGTTAAGGAAGAGTGGTTAAGCTACTCATCTGAGGTTTTTAAAAAAAGGTATCTTGAATAATCAGAATGAAAAGTGTGGTAGAGAAGCAGCCATGAGAAGGTTCTTTGTCCGACCGATTTCATCAGATGAGCCGGTTGTTGCCCTTGGGCGGGAAGAGTCCCACCACCTTACCCGGGTACTTCGCCTGAATGTTGCTGACGAAGTTGAGTTACTGGATGGGGCCGGTAATCTCTATTGCGGCAGGATCCAGTCGCTTGGCGAGGTCGTCCTGGTGGGCGACCTCAAGAGACAGGCGGCAGCCGGCGAAGATGCTGCTCCTCTCTGGGTGTGCCAGGGTGATCTCAAGGGGAAAAAAATGGATTTTGTCGTGCAGAAATGCACGGAACTTGGTGTCAGCCGGATACTCCCTTTTAGCAGCAGCCGCAGCCAGGGTCGGCTTGAGCCCGGGCGCAGTGAGCGCAGACGCAAGCGTTGGGAGATGATCGTCAAATCAGCCTGTAAGCAGAGCGGCCGTTTGACGATCATGGCATGTGAAGCAGAGTCTGCTCTGCCGGAACTCCTTACCGGACTCGTGCTGCCGGATCAGGCCGTGAAAATTCTCTTCTGGGAAGAAGAACAGGTCCTTCATCTTGGTGACTTCAACTGGCAGAAGGAGGAAAAACCGTTTTGTCTGATGTTCGGTCCGGAGGGCGGATTTTCCGGTGCCGAAGTGGAAATGGCCCGGAATAACGGCTGGCTGATCGTCAGTCTTGGCAAACAGATTCTTCGAGCTGAAACGGCAACCATTGCTGCGGTTGCGATAGTACAGCATCTGCGGGGAGTCATGTAGCTTTTTTTCAGCAGCGCAGTCTTCGGTTTAATTCAATTCCAGGGTGATCAAACCTGCCCGGCGTTTGTCGGTCGATAAATTGATAATGGAGATAAAGGTGGATCGAAAGGTGGAGGATGGTATAGAGCGGATATTGGTTCCCGAGGATGAGGTCCGGGCGGTGGTCAAGCGGCTTGGTCATGAAATTACGAACTATTATGCGCAGCAGGAAGATCTGAATTTGATCGTAATCGGCCTGCTGCGTGGTTCCTTTGTCTTTATGGCTGACTTGGTTCGCCAGATCAAACTGCCGCTTGTCGTGGATTTCATGACGGTGTCAAGTTACGGTGATGGGACCGTCAGTACCGGTGATGTGAAGGTGGTAATGGATCTTGATGAATCGGCTGAAGGTAGGGATATTCTTATGATTGAGGATATTATTGATACCGGCAATACCTTCAATAAGGTTATCGCTCTGATCAAACACCGGAAACCGCGCTCCCTGAAGATCTGTACCTTTCTGAGTAAGCCGTCGCGAAGGATTGTTGATGTGCCGATAGATTTTTGCGGAATAGAGATCCCGGATGAATTTGTCTGTGGCTATGGACTTGATTTTTCACAGAAATACCGGAATCTACCCTACGTTGGAGTGCTTGGAAAAGGCGGAATAGCGGAGTAAACCGCTCTACTTACGGCCTTTAACGTTCTCCGCGCCGGCCAGGGCCATCAGGATCCAGCCGATTATAAAGAGCATGCCGCCGATGGGGGTGACAAAGCCGATATCAAGTGTCAGAAATGCCATAATATAAAGGCTTCCCGAGAACAGAATGATTCCGGCTAGAAAGCACCAGCCGGCGAGAACCATCCGGGGCTGGAACGTGCGTTTGTTTAACAGTGCCAGAGCGGTCAGGATAAGCGCAAGGGCATGGTACATCTGATAGCGGGAGGCTTTTTCAACCCACAATGACTGTACTTCGTCAAACATATCCGCGTGTGCGCCATAGGCACCCATGGCTACAGAAAGACCGGCCAGCAGTGCGCCGGCCAGAAAAAACAGGCGGGCCATAAAAAATATCCTCCATCAGGGGGTTCACTGGTAAGATGCGATGAACCTCTTGTTATGTCAATATAATTATTTAACGGACAACTATTATGATGACCTATAAGGATGTATCACCAACGCTGGGCGAAGGTGTGTTTGTCGCCGCCGGTGCCCACGTTATCGGGGCTCTCAGTGTAGGCAAGGACAGTTCAATTTTTTACAATTCAGTCGTCAGGGCTGATGTCAATACGATTTCCATTGGTGAGGGAACTAATATCCAGGATAATTGTACCCTGCATGTGACCACTGAACACCGCCTTGAAGTCGGCAACGGGGTTACCGCGGGACACAATGTCATCCTGCATGGTTGCACCATTGAAGATAATGTACTGGTCGGCATGGGCGCAATTGTGCTCGATGGTGCCCTGGTAGCACGAGACTGCATTGTTGCGGCAGGAAGCCTTGTCCCTCCGGGCAGGAAGTACCCGGCCGGCTCAATGATCATGGGCAGCCCTGCCGTCGTTAAACGGCCGTTGACCGACCAGGAAATTCTCGGTATAGGCGTGACGGCCAGACATTACATCACGGTGAAGAACAATCACCTGGTTGAGCAGCAGAAAATCAGGGATAACGAGAAATGAAGGTTGTTTCCCCCCGATAAAGGAACTTCCACGACCCAGTCGAAGTTTTTACAACGCCATTTAGCCTGACGTTCACGAGTCGATGAGTGCCAGACTCAGCCATGGAAAATAGGTGATCAGAGCCAGTGTTATCAGCAGAAGCCCGAGGAAGGGCAGGGTTGCCAGGTATAATTCGACAATAGGCCGTTTGAAACGGTAGGAGGCCAGGAATAGATTCAGGCCGACCGGCGGGGTGCAATAGCCGATCTGCAGGTTGGTAAGAAAGATGATGCCGAGGTGGACCGGATGAACGTCATAAGCGGCCGCGATGGGAAGGATGAGAGGGACCACCAGTACCAGTGCGGAAAAGATATCGAGGATCGACCCGACAATAAGCAGAAACACGTTGAGCAGGAGCAGGAAGGTATACTTGCTGTCGATATATCTGCTGATGAATTCAAACAGCCGGTTTGGTACTTCCTGGTCAATCAGGAAATTAGTTGAGGCCATCGAGGCGGCAAGAATTACCAGGATACCGCCGAACAGCATCATTGAGCGACCCATAATTTTTGGCATCGCCGACAGTTTTATATCCCGATAGATAAACACTTCGACAACCAGGACATAGAGCGCCGTTACGGCGGCCGCCTCTCCTGCAACAAGAAAACCGCCGTAAATGCCAATGATGATAATAAACGGCAGGGGAAGCTCCCAGAGTGTTTCTCGCAACACACGACCGGTTTCGCTGAGCGGGATTTTCTTGTTTTCGCTCAGCGCGGCGCCCGATCTGACAGCGTAGACTGACAGCAGAAAGAGCATAAGAATACCGGGTATGATCCCGGCCAGAAACAGGTGGTCGATTCGTGTTTGCGACACAACGCCGTAAAGAATAAGCGGCAGGCTTGGCGGGAACAGCAGTCCAAGACTTCCCGACGAAGTGATGAGCCCCAGAGAAAACCTGTCCGTGTAGCCATCCTTGAGCAGTGCCGGCAAAAGCAAGCCGCCGAGGGCGAAAATGGTCACCCCTGAGGCACCGGTGAAAGCGGTGAAGACGGCGCAGACCAGAAGGGAAATGACGGCCAGTCCGCCTGGCAGCCAGCCGAGCAGCAGCCGGGAGAGTTTCAGGATTCTGCCGGGAGCCCCGCTCTCTGAAAGCATGGTTCCGGCGAAGATAAAAAGCGGCAGAGAAATCAGCAGCGGTGTGTCGCCAAGCCTGGTCATTTCAATGATCACCACCGATGGATCTATCTCGACGGAGTGAAATGAAATGAGCGCGAGTGCAGAGATAACAATGAAAAGCGGTGTACCAATGAGTGCAAAAAGGATGGTAACAAGCTTTATCATTTTGCTGTAATCTTTGAATCAGGGGAGAAAAGGCGAATAAGTGCCAGCAGGGTGGCCACGCCAAAATGGAAGGAGATCATCGTAAAGGCGATCGGAAAGATCAGGTTCCAGCCCCAGGACGGCAGCCCGAACAGCCCGCTGCTGCCAAATTTAATCTCGCTCTGGATGAAAAGCAGGGTTGCCCGAAGCAGAAATAAAGAAACAACCGTAGAAAACGTGTATGTCAGGATCCTGATGCCGTCTTTGATCCGATCACTGAGCAGGTAGCCGATAACATCAAGGGAAATGTGTCCGTCTCTGGCCGTTGCCAGGACGGCTCCCAAAAGTCCACCCCAAAGTACCAGGTATCTCAGCAGAGGATCAATCCAGACCAGCCCGCCGGAGGTAAACCAGCGCAGGGCTATCTGGTAGCAGGCGAGCAGGATCATGACTATCAGAAGCAGGGAGAGCAGCATTTCTTCAAAGCGGACAATACCATTCAAGACCTGCCGGGCGGAACCCCCGAGCGTATGCTGCCTAGTTCGCTGCATTTTTGTTTTTCAGGCGATAGGCAGTGAGAGCGCGGGTAAGTGCATCATAGATCTCCTGGGAAAAGGCGGTGCCGGTAAGTTGTTTGACGGTGCTGTCGCGGTGCTCTTCAAGCGTTTTGATGACATCATTGGTGGTAGACACAAAGGTGACTCCCTGGTCGGCAAGCACCTTCCGGGACTCCTCGTTTGACTGCCGGGTTTTCTTAATCAATTCGGCAAAGTGGGTTTTTGCCGCTGCATCGATTATCTGTTTCTGATCCTCCGAGAGTTTGTCAAACGCTTTCTGGCTTATCAGGAAAACACCATAGGCGTAGCCATACGGTGTGTCGGTAACAAAGGGTGCCTTGGTATACCACTGCAGAACAATGGAGCCGTACAGGGAGTTGAAGGCGGTATCCACAAGGCCGGTCTGCAGTGAAGATAACACATCAGGGATTGTCAGGGTTATCGGGCTGATATTCAGGCTGGCGAGAAAGGTTGAGGTGAGCGGATCGTTAGCCGGCGCCCAGGTTTTTGCCTGCTGAAGATCCTTGATAGTGCGTCTTGGCTGATTGGAAAAGGTATAAACAAATCCCACTTCCGTCATGGCCACAAATCGAAGTCCCTGTTCACTGAAACGTTTCATAAAGAGAGGCTGCAGCTCAGCACTGACATAATCTATTTCGTCATAGGATCGGAACAAAAATGGGATGGCCAAGACTCTGAAATCAGAGACAATATCGGCTATACCGGTCATGGTGAAACCACCGCCTTGCAATTGACCGGCTCTCATTTTACGATACATCGCCCGATCATCTCCCATGATGCCGCCGGAATAGATTCGAAAGCCGACCTCGCCTCCTGTCTTTTCGCTGACCTCCGAGGCAAACTCCTTGAAGGAATCGACCCATACCGACCCTTCCGGAGCAAGACTGGCAATTTTGAAAAGATGATTCGGCTTTGCCTGGATGTTCCGCGGGGGAAAAATCGAAAAAATTAGTGCAATGATAATCAGGGGGTATATTCTGAACACGGTATTCTCCTCAATCTGAGAAAAGACAAGGTGGCCATAGGTTATACAGCAGCATACTTGTTAAAATATCCTTGTAGCTTTACCATATCGACCTCGTTCCCGACCACACAATCATTTCACGGTGCCCGGGATATGAGCTGATCCTGCTCAGTCTCCAAAAAAGTTTTCTTCAAGAAGCAGGCCTGCCTTGCGCTTGGCGATCTCATTGGCGAGGATGTCATCAGGAGCATCCTCAAGATTAAAGGCGAGGACCTCATGCAAAAGGGCATCATGCAATTTTTTGTTGAAAGTCATACGGGCATACGTTTCTGCATAGGTGGTTTGAACGATCAGCCGGGATCTTCCGGAAAGTTCAAGTGCCCGCTCGAAGTGGAATCGACTGAGCTCGGGGTCACCGCCGATCATCTCCGGTTTTGACCCATACAGCACGCCGAAAAAGAGATGGGCGCTGCCATGTTCAACCGTCTCATCCATCGCCAGGATCCGGGTCATCAACTTTTCGATCGTTACCAGATCCGCCATCGCAGCAGGCGAACCGTGCTGCTGTGAGATCCAGGTCAGCCAGCCGAATGAACCCCAGAAGAGGTAATCAACATCTGCCGATTTGAGCTCGGCGAGGGCGGTGTCAAAAGCAGCGCTCTGCACGTTATCAAGGGAAATAAACAAGGACAGTAATGTCTTTCCATATTTTTTAGCCTTGCCCGCAAGGGCTTCAATTCGTTTCGGTCGACCGCGCCGCAGGAATCCAGGGCGGCTATCGTCCCGCCATAGGACTTGATGCCGATCACCAGCAGGTCTTTATCTGATGGATCTGATTCGATAAGTGAATCAATCATCAGCAGATAGGCGGCAGCTCCTTCGCAAACCAGCTCCACATCCGTCTGTTTTTGGAGATTTTCGACCGCCGGCTCGATAACCATATCGGTGATCAGCGATGTACAGGAGTTCAGCAGCAGGGTGACGAGAAGAACCGGCAAGGCGGCGAGCAGGCGGTTTATCCTGGCAATATGAGTTCGGGGCATGGACTATTTTTCCAACATGATAATCTTAGGTTCTTCCCGTTATTCAGAGAGCTTGCATATTCGTAAAAATCAGGCTAGATCTGATTTACATAAAATATAGCTATTTCAATAATGCCGTCAATAAGAAAATGCTCGAATATATAATCACTTCCGGAAGTTATCATATGAGGAAATCGTCATCACCGTGGTTGTTACTGGTTCTCTTTGCCCTTTTTACCGTCTCAGGGTGCTCGATCTCCTATTCAATTGACAAGTCATCCGACTCTCTTACCCAGAGTTCTGATTCCATTTCAAACAGTTTTAATTCTTCCGGCAGCTCAGGAAACAAGGTGGCAGCTGCCTTTCGTCATTTCCTCGATGATGTCAGCGGCCTTGCGGCAGCCTGGACGATAGCACCCGAGGAGACAATAGCCTTTGATTCTGAACTGGGCACCCTCGCCCTGAGTTATGGCATTACAGACTGGGAAAGTGAGCCGAGAGTCTTTTACGCTATTGGCGAAGGGCTGCAGCAGGCAGGTACCGACCAGAAGAATCTCGCTCGTGTGCCGTTCCTGCAATCCTGGATAATGAAGCAGAATAGCAGCCTTATCATTTCCGGTTATGAGGGTACCTAAGAGCGTGTCGGAGAAAGCTCTTAGCCGGGACGGGAGTTTGGCGTGCGGCAGGATGTAATCACGGTTTCTTTTGCTTTTCTCTTGTCCCTGCAGGCCGTTCTGGCACCTTGGGACAGTCGTGCTGAGGTCTTGGAGTATCTCTATGTGAATGCCAATGTCGGTGCTGCCGCCGGCGGACACACTGCTGTGAAGCTTGGTGAAGATGTCTTCCACTACCAGTTTTTCCCTGATGAGCGTTTTTTGCTGGTCAGGGAATCCTGGTCTCATTTCAGACTGATGTATAATGATCTGCTTAACCGCACCATATTTTCTGCATCTATTTCCCTTTCAAAAGAAGCCGTTGCAAAACTCAGGTCCACGTTCACTATAACGCTTGCAATACAGAAATCTGATCTCTTCAGGGAACACGTGTTGAAGAACAGGCTTGACCTGCTCAATGGTCTTGCTGCAGAGGATCAGAGCATGCGTATCACCGGGCGAGGATTTTTTGCTGACGCGCAAGGTGAGTCAGCCTTTGGCCGGGATCTGCGGGAATATATCAACAGAGCGCGGGGGGATGGATTTCTGGGTTTGCAAAAAAATCAGGCCGAACAGCGTATTGCCGTTCTTATTCATGTTTTGAACGGAAACCTCAAGGAACCAGGCGAGATAGTAATGATCGTGGATGAGTTGTCCTGGCTGGTCAAAAAGCAGGTGGTGCTTGATCTCCTTCTTAACGGAAGCGGCCTCTCTTCCACTGCTTTGCTTGGGAAGAGGGACATGATCCGACTTGACAGTCGACAGAGGGAGGCGCTGTCAGCATTGCTTCGTGACAAAATGCAGATGGTCGCAGGGTTGCTTGGATCGCCACGGACTGACAGTGGTGAGGCTTTACTGCTGGAGGTGGCCAGGTGTCATGCGATCGACCGTTCAATTGAGGAAGGATCTTGTTCACCCTTGATCCGTTTCCGGAAGACAGCCCGACCAGGGAAATTGACTTTGCCGATCAAGGGGTGATGTCCTACCTGCAGAGCCTGAGAAAAATTCTACAGCAGAGGACCGTCCGGATGGTAGACCAATTGCAGGATGTGTCGAACACGGAAAGCAGCCTGCTCTACACCGTGATTGAAAATGTTCATGGTCGAGCTGCCGAACTTTCCTGCGCGCTTGACACCGGCCGGCCGGTGCGGCTTGCTTCCGAGTATATGGTACCCGGCGCAAGTGGGATTGTCGTCTTGAACTCTGCACCTCTTGCATCTTCAGTTGTCGTCGCCGGTCGTCTTCTGCTGAGTGAAAATAGTGAACTGCAGGCAGCGAAGATATCCAGCCGTTATTCCTATAACCTGATTACTAAAAATTGCGTAAACGAGCTGCAGCGGACCGTCAACAGTAGTTTCTCGGGAAGTGAGGAGTCGGAAGAAGTCCTTGGTGGCTGGATTGACCCGGTTGCGGATCGGGTGTTTATTCCGTATGATTTTTTCTCCAAGGTTAAAACACACTATCGAGTTGTGCAGGTGCAGGTCTATCCCGCCAGGCGTCTGGCGGCTCTGGCTGAGCAGCCCGCCGGTGAAAGCGGGATTGAACAGTGGTTTCGGGAAGGGAATACCATCACTTCAACGCTCTACCAACCGAGACAGCAGGATACTTCCTTTCTGTTTTTCACCGATGACATTGTCTGGGCCCGGCCGCCGCTTGGCCTGATTAATCTGGCCTGGGCGGCACTGCATGCACTTGGGGGATTATTTTACCTGCCGACAGATGGTTCAGAAAACCTGCGGCAAGGGCTCAGAGGTATGATGTATTCTTTTCCTGAACTATTTTTTTTAAATATCCGTAAAGGTAGTTATGGTTATGAAGACCTTTCTATTCGGACGAAAACACTCTAGGAGCCTGTCGGATTATGCCCTTTTTCCCCATCTCTGCGTTATTTTCTGAAAATCAATGCTCGCAATATTAGGTATATGGCTCCGCTTGATTTTCTTAAAATGTTTCGACCTGAGAAAAAATTGCTATAATCCGACAGGCTCCCAGCGAGTGATAAATTCCGGCAAGTCCCATAATTCTGACAAAAAGTCATCAAATGCTGTTTAAACGTGCGTTATGATAATTTCAGCCAATATGCTAGGAAAAAGGTTTATAAGTAAATTGCTTCTTTCCTGCGGGATCTCGGCGGCTCTTCTGGCGCTGCTGATTCGCTTTACCCTGTCGTCTGCAGAGCCTGCCGTCTGGGCGAGTCTTATCAACGTACTTGCTTCCTTTTCCTGGAGCTTCGTTCTGCTTTACCTCGCTGCCTCGCTTGTCAGGACCATGCTGCAGGCTCTTCGATACCGTCTGCTTCTAGGGACTTCGGAGGAGACGGTTCCGTCCCTGTTTCATATTCTGCTGGTTACTCTGAGCCGGAACATGTTTGTTGATATGCTCCCGGCCCGTCTCGGAGAACTCAGTTATATCGCTATGCTCAACCGGGGGTACCGGGTACGCGGGCAGTCATGTGTTTCTTCGCTTGCCATCAGTTTCGTCTTTGACCTGATTGCACTTGCCCTGTTGATCGTCCTGTTGATTGCCGTACAATTGATTGGCGGGGATTTTCAGAACTGGATGATCGGGGTACTTATTGTTCTTGCTGTCCTTATCCTATTTCTATTGCTGCTCTTGTATCCGGCACTCGCGCCGTCAATCGTTTTGCCAAGCGTTTTACCTGGCTGCAGCGGGGTTTAGCCGGCAAAGTGCGGACCTTTCTGATAAACATTGAAAAGGCTCTGCTGGATACCCGCAGGGCGGGGGTGACAAATAAGGTGTTGGTCTTGTCGGTTGGTATCAGGGGAGCCAAATATTTTGGGCTGTACTGTCTTTTTTTCGGTGTTGTTGCTACACAATTTCCCGAAATGACCACACGGGTCGGTACCGTCCTGGCAGCCCTTGTCAGTGGCGAGGCCGGTGCCAGTCTGCCGGTGCCTGCTTTCATGGGGTTTGGTACCTATGAAGCGGGGGGGACACTGGCCCTCGTTGCACTCGGTGCGAGCCGGGGTGCGTCACTCATCGTTATGCTGGCGATGCATGTCATCAGCCAGATTATCGACTATCTTCTGGGAGCGATCGGCGTGGTTTTGTTTCTGTTTCGAAGTCCATCAGTAGAAGGGGCATTCTCCGGATCGGGTACCGGGCGGAGATGGCCTGCCTGGGTTCTGGTTTTCTGCCTGTTTGGCGGGGCTCTTCTCTTCCTGCTCTATGAAGTTCGGGGGGTCAAGAAGCGGGGTGCCATCAAGCCGCCGGAGCAGGGACAAGCGGTGCTTCCGGGAGATGTTTCCGGCGTCGATATTCTGCAGCGCCTGAACGGCTTTCTGGTCTGGAGTTCGAACAGATCCGGTAATCATGATATTTATCTCTACTCTCTGCCGGATGGCAAGCTGCGGCAGTTAACGACAGATCCGCATACCGAATACTTTCCACGAATTTCGCCGGACGGCAAAAAAATCGTTTTTGCCAGGTCTCATGATCTATGGGTTTCCCAGCGGAATATCTATGCCTGGGGCGTGTGGCTGCTCGATCTTGAATCAGGCAGGGAAGAGCTTCTTGCCAGGGATGGTAACACGCCAACCTGGTCTGCAGATGGAAAGTATGTTTACTTTCAGCGGTATGGCAACGAGGTGGTCGAGCTGGATGTCAGAAAGAAAAGCGAGCGCATCCTTTTTAAATCGGGGGTTTCAGTTCAGGTCCCTCCGGAAACGGTTTTGGAAACACCCGTTATCAGTAGCCAGGGTAGCAGGCTCGCCGTCACCCTGAGAAACACCATGCGTGCGACGGCCGTGGTTGAAAAGGATGGTGTGGTCAGGGAAACCGGCAATGGCTGTCAGCTCAGCTGGGGGCCGAAAGATCGATATCTGTACAAGGTTGATCATGGCGGAAATATGGAGAATGCCATTTTTAAAATCGATCCGCAGACATTACGCTCGGAAAAATGGTTTGATGCGCCTGGTCCGTTCAGTCATGAATACTTCCCGAAGATCGGCAATCGTGAAGATGTTCTGGTCTACGGGGCAAGTGCAGGAGGGCATGAACACGATACGGCCGATTATGAAATTTTTCTCTGGATGATCGGCCAACCTGCCTCAAGCGCTGTCAGGATAAGCTATCATACCGGTAACGACTGCTGGCCCGATATCTTTCTGTTCAACTGATGTTGCAATGTTCTCCGTTCGTTGTAATCAAAGGAAAACGGACCGATCCCCGGATAAAAATTATTCACCATTATTTCCGAGCAGTTAACATGAATAGTCGTTGTGCATGATAAGTACACAACATTTGCCTTTTGAGCACTATTGGTATATGCTTCTTTGTTTTTCTCAATAGTTTCGTAATAAAACCGGATAATCCGGCAGATTTCAGGAGATGACTATAATGATGTCAGCAAAACGAATTGCGGTAACCGGAGGAGCCGGTTTTCTGGGGTCGCACCTCTGTGAGAGACTGCTTGATCAGGGCCATGAGGTTCTCTGTATTGACAATTTCTTTACCGGTTCAAAGCAGAATCATCCTGCCCTTGCTTGATAATCCGTTATTCGAATTGATCCGCCATGATGTTACCTTTCCCCTGTATCTTGAGGTGGATGAAATATACAACCTTGCCTGTCCCGCTTCACCGATCCACTATCAGTTCGATCCGGTCCAGACCACCAAGACCTCGGTTCATGGCGCCATAAACATGCTCGGCCTGGCCAAACGTATCAAGGCGAAGATTTTTCAGGCCTCCACCAGTGAAGTTTACGGAGACCCGCAGGTGCATCCGCAGACGGAGTCCTACTGGGGACATGTCAACCCGAACGGTATACGGGCCTGTTATGATGAGGGTAAACGGTGTGCCGAGACCTTGTTTTTTGACTATCATCGCCAGCATGGTCTGCCAATCAAAATCGCCCGAATTTTCAATACCTATGGTCCACGGATGCATCCGAACGACGGACGGGTAGTATCCAACTTTATTGTTCAGGCCCTGCAGGGCAATCCGATCACCGTCTATGGAGACGGCAGCCAGAGTCGCTCCTTCTGCTATGTTGATGACCTGATCGACGCCTTTATACTGCTGATGAATTCAGCGGATGATTTCACCGGCCCGGTAAACCTGGGTAATCCCGGAGAGTTTACCATCCTTGAACTGGCCGAAAAGGTTATTGCTCTTACCGGCTCGTCATCTGAAATTATCTTCAAGCCGCTGCCATCAGATGATCCGCGGCAGCGTTGCCCGGATATTTCCCTGGCTCAGCGGAAAATAGGCTGGAAGCCGCTCATAAGCCTTGAGAACGGGCTGCCGCCGACGATCGAATTCTTTGCCGGGATCATTAAAGGATAGGATACCTCAATGGTTGGAGCAGGACTTGTCCACCTCGCGCGGGATTTTGTGCACTATAACCGGATGCTGCGGGCCATCGCGCCCGGAGTTCCCGTACATGGCATGTTTAACAACCAGCTTGAGCAGATAGAGATAACCCCCCTCGAGATACGTGTTGCTTTGTGATGGATTCCTGGATAATCGGTCATACAAAATCTGAGGAGGTACAACGGCATCTGCTGGACAAGGCCTCCCGTGCTGAAGGGTTGATTGTCTGCTTTGATTATTTTGATACCCTGGCGGTCCGTGATGTCGCGCCGGAATTCACCAAGCAGCTGGCCGCCCGACTGCTGAGCACGGTCATCTCGAATATTCTCTCTGCCGAAACGCTTTATAGTATCAGGCAGGAGCTTGAACGCGCGCTTTGTGAAGAGAGCCGGAACGGCGGCGGTGAATTTGAGTTTTATCTTCCTGCGTTTGCACCCCGGTATCTTGAAATTCTGAGGAAGGAGAAACCCGGCCTCCTGCCACACTTCAGCAGTGCGCGTTTCACACAGCTCCTGCTCGATCTCGAGCTGAGGGTTGAAACCACTGTGCAGCGACCCTGCAAACCGGTGGTTGATCTGTTGGCTTCTCTTAAAGAGGCGGGCGTCACGACTATACTGATCTCTGATTTTTATCTGCCGTCTTCCCATTTTATCCCAATGCTCGAGGAACAAGGTCTTAACGGGTTGCTGGACCAGGTCTTTGTGTCAGCAGACTACGGTATGGCAAAAGGATCAGGGCGACTCTACCGGTATGTGTGCGAGAAGTTGGACTGCCCCCCGGAGAGGCTGCTGATGATTGGGGATAATCCGTACTCCGACATCCAGATGGCCGACCGGCTGGGTATTGCGACTCTTTACCTGCAGAATCCTGAGCAAAAAAAATATTATGAGCAGTGGCAGCCGGGGCAGGTCGGTGACCAGCCCGATGTTGAGTCTCTTTTCAGCCGGGCGATGCGGGCAGGCAGCGGGTGCTTTGCTGAAACGGCATACAGTCTCTGGTATTTTATTTATTTGCTGTTCCAGCATCTCGTGAAACAGGGTGTAGAGCAGGTTTTTTTCTTTTCCAAGGAAGGGGAATTTCTCAAGGAATGCTTTGAGCGTTTCCAGGAAGAGGTCTTCGGGACCAGGGTCATTACCGGTCATTACCTCCTTGTTTCGCGAAAAGCCACCTATCTTGCCTCGTTGCGGCCTCTTGAACAGGAAGAATTTGCCGGAATTTTCAACCACTACCGGGATATATCGCTGCGTGATTTTCTTCTCAGCCTGAATCTTGAAGAGTCCCTGGCAAAGCAGATTTGCCGCACGAGCAATCTTGATTATGAAACACGTTTTTCAGACCTCCCGAACCATCCCGAATTTCTCAAGCTCAAACAATCCGCCCTGTTTCAAAAAGTTTATGAGAAGCGGCGAAGTCAGCAAAGGGACAATCTCATCTCTTATCTTGACTCGTTTGCTGTTGACTACAGACAGAACGGGCTGACAATCGTTGACGTGGGCTGGAAGGGAAGCATCCAGGACAATCTGTATCATCTGTTTGAAAAAAAGGTCCGTTTCCAGGGGTTTTATATTGGCTCACTTATTGCCTCGAATAAAAGTCCAAACAATCGTAAAAAGGGAATTCTCTTCGATGATGCTCCTGCCCTGACACCCTTTTTTCATGCCTACAACAACAATCGTTCCCTTTACGAAATGATGCTTGGTGCAAGTCATGGGAGTGCCGACGGCTACTTCACCAGGGCTCAATACGAAGAACTGCCGAATGACCATGGCCGGGTGGTGCAGGAAACGGTCGCAGCGGGCCGGGGGAATAGTGAGATCCTGGTAACAACGCTTGATCTCCCTGAAGAGCGCCGGCTTTACCGGGAAAAAATCAGACCCTTGCAAAGATCCATGGTGGAGACCTTCTCAAGACAGAACAAGGCCTATCTCAGCGCCGGTTGCTGCCTGCCACGGCCGGAATGGTTTGCGCGTCGGCATGCGCGGATGGTTTTTCGACCGAGGAGAACGGAAATCGATTTTTTTGAAAGCCTTTACCACTTGGAAAATTTCGGCGTATTTGAGTACACTGATTTCCAGACGGATGGCTCCTTCACGATTCGACAACGTCTGCACAACCTGATACAGGTGATCAGGAGCGGGACAATCCTCGAGAGCGGGATCTGGCCCCCGATAATATTGAGACGTCTCGGCATAGGATTTTACCGCTACTTTGATGGATACCGACGCCATCAACGGGTGTTTAAGAGCTGAGAAGGATATCACTATCAAGCTGGAGGAGTGCGGCATCGGCGAGTATCTTGACGGGTATGATCAGGAGACTGCCGCAGCAGAGTACCCATGCATTCTGCATCGGGCAAAACGGATGATAAAAGGCATTATTGGCAGGATCCTGAAATGAAAGCTCCGGTGTTTTGCAGAAAAGGCTACCTGATAACGGTTTTCTGTCTGTTGCTGTTCACAGCGAATGGTGCGGCGGCTGGTGAACCGCTGCGGATCATACTGGACACGGACATCTCCTCCGACGCGGATGATGTGGGGGCCGTGGCGGTGCTGCATGCTCTGGCAGCACAGGGAAATATCGAAATACTGGCGATGATGGTATCTTCCGGAGATCCATACAGCGTGTCCTGCCTTTCAGCACTGAACAGTTATTTCGGGCAGTCCGGAAATACCCATTGGCAAAGTTTCCGGGCCAAGTGTCAGACATGATTCCGCCTATACCCGGGCCGTTGCCTTGTCCGGTAAGGTGCTCGATAAAACGGGACAGGATGCGGTAGCACTGTACCGCACTTTGCTTGCCCGGCAACCGGACCACTCGGTGACCATTGTTACAATCGGCCACCTGACCAATCTCAAGAATCTTCTTCGTTCCGGGGCCGATGAATACAGCGTGCTGGACGGAAAGGAGCTGGTTGGTAAGAAGGTAAAACTTCTGGTCTGCATGGGAGGAGAGTATCCTGCCGGAAGAGAATGGAATTTCTACCAGGATGCCGGGTCAAGCCGGTATGTCGTTGATCAGTGGCCGACCAGGATTGTCTTTGCCGGATTTGGTTTGGGCAGGAATATCATTACCGGGACGCTCTTGGCCCAGCTTCCAGCTGACAACCCTGTTCGTCTGAGCTACCTGCTGCACAACGATTTCCAGGGACGACCGAGCTGGGATCAGCTGGCTGTTTTATATGCGGCCGGGCGTGCAGACGAGAATGCTCAACGCTTTGTTCTTTCCAAACCAGGCATTAACACGATTAAAAAAGATGGCTCTAATGCGTGGAAAGCTCATCCCGGGGGCAGTCATTTTTACCTCAGCCTGGGGCAGCCTGCTCAACGCGTTGCCGAAACAATTGATAATCTGATGATGGGTAAATAAACAGCAACTGGTCCCAACTGTCTGGAAATTTGAAACCTTCTCGCAAAATAACGACGATCGTCCTGCTTTTCCTGCTGGTGCTCACGGTTGTTGTCCTGACATCCGGCTGGTATGAACCGGCACGTCTTGTTATCAACGGCAGGGCGGAAAATACTGATACCGTAGTCGATGTCCGCTGGGATTCAGGTGCCGGGTATAACGATTACGAGCAACGGGTTTTTCACTTTTTACCGATCCGCGGAGGAAACGGAGCAGCGCAACAGATTGTCATCGGCAAAGATGCCGGAAAGAACGCGTCATCAGGTGGCGGTCAGGTTATCCTGACAGAGATGAGAGTTGACGGCAGCGGCGTGGATATCCCTGCCGGAGCACTCAAGCAGGTCAGGTTTATCAGGCGGATCCGGCTGGCTTCTCGAGTCTGCCGATTCGGAGATACGGCTTGATCTGCCGGTCAGCCGGAGTATCGAATTCACTTTTGCCACCAATAATCGCTCAGGAATTGCGCTCCTGTCCGTTGCCGGTGAGCAGTCAAAACATGACCTGTATCGGAGAAACTGGGAAATACTCTCCGCAGACGTGAATTTCTGGCTACTCGATGAAAATGGAAATTTCTCTGTTTCCTTTGATTTGCCCCGTTATCCCATCAACAGAATGCACATCGATGGCACAGCGGGCAACGCAATTTACCTCGGTTTTCCTTGCGTCAAAAGGTGGACGTACCAAGCTGCCCCTGAACAGGGGAGTGGATAAGGGTTCAGGGAATGTCCTGCTCGATAAGCCAAACAGGGATCTCAGAAGATTTATCCATCCCGTTCAGCTCGGCTGCCAACTGTTTTTCTCCCTGCTCCTGACCTGGATTATATGGTCAGCAGGCAGAATGGTTGCGCGCTCCGGAGGAATTAAAAACTTTTTTGTTGCAGAAAAACGCTGGCTCTTCTGGTCATTTTTTTGCGGAGCTCTCTCTGTTTACGGGCTCTGGCTTCTGGCCTTCTGGCCGGGAGTAATGTCGGTTGATTCTCTGAATATATGGCGGGCAGCCCTGTTTCCGGAGCTGATGATCAACAACCATCCGCTGCTCAATGAAATCTGGTATCTGTCTCTTATCCTTCTGTGGAAGAATATTGCGATTGTACCCATTATCCAGATTATATTGCTTTCCGCCCTGATTGCAGGAACATTCTTTTTCACATTCCGCGCCGGTGTCAAGCTACGCTGGCTTCTTCCCTGTTATGCACTGCTCCTGCTGTCAGTACCGGTCGGACTCTACAATGTAACCCTCTGGAAAGACGTACCGTTCGCCATTCTGGTCGTTTTCTGGGGCCTGGTTCCCACCGTTCTGTATTTTGCCAAGGTACGGGGAGAAGGGTTCGCCTCGGCCTGGGCCGGATCATCGCCCTGCTGCTGCTCTTTATCGCCCTGCTTATGTTTCGTCATAATGGCCTCATATATCTGTTTTTCATGCCGCTTCTCTTCTTCAGCCTCGGCCTGGTGCGGGTACCAAAGGTTCTGTTCGCAGTTGGATGTATTGCCGGGGCCGGTTTACTCTACCTGGTTATATTTCCGCCGGCCGGTATCAAGGGAGGTTCATATTTTCAGGACCTTAGCCGCTCCTACCTGCAGCAGATCGAAAGCGAATCCCCGGTTAAACGGGTTGTTCATGTCGTGACGTCATATCCCCGTTTACTGGATATTAAGAAGAACCAGGAAGAGAGCGATTTCTGGCATTACTACCTGGGCGATCGATATGCTTACTGGTTTCTTCGCGAAGCCGGATGGTATGATGCCTTTGCATACATGCCGCCTGAGGAGCATCCGTTTCCCAAGCTGCGCTCATCTGCACTGCAGATCTATGCAATGTCGCTGGAATACCCGTGGCTTTATTTCAGCTGGTATCCGTTCTGGCTGCTCTACCTTTTTCCGTTGAGTATCCTTTTCTATCGCTGGCTGCCTCTGTCCGCGATTTATTCAACGGTCATTCTTGTGCAGGTTTTTGCCTTGCTGTTTTTCGTCGGGACTGTTAACTGGCGGTACTATTATTTTGTTCTGCTGGGAGGATATTTTCTGCTGCCGATCTGGCTGCTCGACCTGTATCATTTGAAAAAGCCAAAAGCGGCACCATGAGTCTGTGATGAAATTTTCCGTTATTACCATAAATTATAATGGTGCCTCTTTCCTGGAACAAACCATCCGCAGTGTTCTGGAGGAACAGGGCAAAGACGTCGAGCTCGAATATATCATCGTCGATGGCGGCAGCAGCGATGGATCCGTTGACATCATCAATCGCTATCGTGACAAATTCGCTCATTGTATCATTGAAAAGGATGACGGTCCTGCCCATGCGATAAACAAGGGGTTCAGCCTGGCAAGCGGAGAAATCGTCTGCTGGCTGAATGGCGATGATATCTATTATGCTGGGACACTAGCCCGCGTCCGGCAGACCTTTGCTGAAAATCCGGGTGCCTCCATGTGTTTTGGCGGCTGCGATATCATTGATGAGCGGGGTGGGGAGATAAGAAGCAGCATAACCAGGTTCAAGGAGCTTTTCTATCCCGTGTCGAGCCGCTTCACTTACCAGTGCATCAATTATATTTCTCAACCTTCCCTGTTCTTCAGGCGTGATATTGTTGCCAGGGTCGGGCCGATCAGGCAGGACATGGCGGCGGCCTGGGATTACGAATTTATCCTGAGGCTCTGGCGTTACGGACCCGCCGTGCGGATTCCAGGAAAGCCTCTGGCCGCTTTTCGCTGGCACGAGCAATCCATCAGCGGCCAACATTTTCGAACCCAGTTCCAGGAGGAGTATCGCGCTGCCAGAAAGGATGCCGGCAGTTTCAGTCTGCAGGCCGGAATTCATTTTCTGGTCTGCTGGGGTATCATCGGTATATATTCCGCCATGTCAGCCCTGCGCCGTCGTTCAGGTAATAACAGTCAGCGAATGCGATGAGAATAGGTGTCAATACATTGTTCATGGTTCCCGGAGACGTCGGTGGAACCGAGGTGTATCTGCGGGAGAACCTGAAGCGCATGGTTGCCGATAACCGGGAGGAGACGTTTGTCCTCTTCACCAGCCGGGATAATCATCGCCTCTTCCATGATGAGCTTTCAGGTTACAATAATGTTGTCCTTGTGAGGCTGCCGTTTCGATCATCATTCAGGCCGCTTCGCATCGTCTGCGAGCAGACCCTTCTGCCCTGGAAGGTCTGGCGGAAAACAATCGATGTGCTCTGGTCACCGGGTTATACCGCGCCGCTCTGGTGCTCATGCCCACAGGTGGTCACCATCCATGATCTGCAATACAAAACACATCCGGACGACGTGAGTTTTCTGGAGCGGATAACCCTTGATTTTCTCGTCAAAAACGCGTGCCGGGTGTGCGATGCAATCATTACCGTATCGACCTTCTCCAAAGACGAGGTCGTGCGTTTCAACTTTGCCCCGGCAAACAAAATATCTGTTGTGTATGAAGCCGCTGACGATAGCTTTGGTGAAAAAACCGACAAGGATATTTCAGGGCTCCTGGATCTGCCGCAAGGAGCCCCCTATATCCTTTGTGTTGCTCACACCTACCCGCATAAACGGGTCCATGTTCTGGTACAGGCCTATGGATTACTTGCCGATACCATCCCTGCACCACCTCGTGCTGATCGGCAAACCGCGTCGCGGTGAAGTCGGAAGTGCAGAAAAGCCTTGATAGCCTGAAGGACCAGGAGAAGGTGCACCGTATCAGCGTCCTGGAATATGATGAACTGAAGACCATCTATCAGCAAGCTGATCTCTTTGTACTGCCTTCAGAGTATGAGGGCTTCGGGCTACCGGTTCTGGAGGCGCTGCTGGCCGGAATACCGGTAATAACGACAAGAAATGCATCACTTCCCGAGGTAGGCGGAGAGCACGTGCTGTATCCCGCTCAGAATAATGCTGAATCCCTTGCTGAGTCGGTAAAAGAGGTTTTGAACTTAACCAAAGATGCCAGAGCAGAGTGGATCGGCCAGGGGAAAATCTGGGCCCGCTCATTCAGTTGGGAAAAATCCGCCGGCGAGACGATCAGGGTGTTATCTAGTGCGGGACAGAAGAAATAACATGCCGATGAGTAGACTGGTATGCCAAAACTATCGACATGGGAGGAGTCATATTCATGATCATGCCAGGCATCGTCAGTGCTTCAAAGTAATCGTTCCCTGTTAACCTGTATTCACTTGTTCATGTTCCCAAGTCCGTTTTACATCCAGTTGAGCCCGTAGATTAATGTCGGAAATGGCTCTGCCAAGACCTTCTCTGCCCAGAGCATACGTTTATGATCATAATTATTTCTTGCATTTCTTTTGGTCGCGTGGTTTAAGTTTTTAACTTTCAATAAATTCTAAAAGTTAAAAATGATGATAGCCACCATTTATTTACGCGCGAATGCGGCTGGTTGAAACAGGCGGAAGAACCTCTCAGGATCTTGGTTTGGGCCGCATTGTGGGGCAGATCCTTGTTTATCTGTATCTGCAGCCCGCAGCCTGTTCGCTCGAAGAACTGGAAGAAAATCTTGGACTGAGTCAAAGCCTCCGTAAGTATAGCGGCGAGGCAGCTGGAACAGCTCGGCCTTGTACAGAGAGCCTGGAGAAAGGGTGAACGGAAGAAATACTACCGCAGTGCCGAGAATATTGGTCAGGCACTGCAGCAAGGCTTGCTCTCCCTGGTTCGACAAAAGGTAACAGATTTTGGCGGGCAACTGGAGGCAACTCTGGATTTATTGGAAGAAACTGGTGAAGGAAATGCAAAGGAAGTGGAGTTTTTGAGGCAGCGTGTTACCAGAGCGAGCAAGTTACAGAAACGATTGAATCTCATACTAGGTAACCCGCTTGTCAGGCTATTAACAAAAACTACAAATGATCGTAAATAATGGTGAATCAAGAATCGATGAGTAAAACTATTCAAGAAGAACAGTGGGACATGATTATCAAGCCTAAAACAGGATGGTTTGATATTCATCTTGGTGAACTCTGGGGTTATCGCGATCTTATCGGCATGTTTGTAAAGCGGGATTTTGTTACAATTTACAAGCAGACGATTCTCGGGCCACTTTGGTTTATCATTCAGCCTTTATTTACAACTCTGGTATTCACGATAATATTCGGCAAGGTTGCAAAAATTTCAACCGACGATCTTCCGCCTTTCCTTTTCTATATGTCTGGTAATGTGGCTTGGTCTTATTTTGCTATCTGCCTGGAACGGACATCTGACACATTTAACGCCAATGCTGCAATATTCGGGAAGGTTTATTTTCCCAGACTGACGGTACCCATATCCACGGTGATTTCCGGATTATTGCAGTTTTTGATACAGTTTGTTCTATTTCTTGGGTTTTACTTTTATTTTATAATGCAAGGTGCTCCAATTACTGCCTGAAATGGTGGGTTGCTTACCTCCCGGTTCTGCTTCTTCAGATGGCGATGCTTGGTTTCGGCACAGGAATTCTTGTTTCCTCCATGACCACAAAATATAAAGACCTTCGCTTTGCCATGGGATTCGTCACCCAGCTCTGGATGTATGCAACACCAATTGTTTATCCTTTGACTCTGGTACCTGATTGGCTCAGACCCTGGTATGTATCTGAATCCTATGGTGGCTATTGTAGAGTGTTTTCGTTATGCTTTTTTCGGTTCCGGCGTAATCAAGTGGAGTTATATCGGCATAAGCTGGTCGGTCACCTTCGTGATTCTGTTTGTCGGGATTGTTTTATTCAGTCGCATTGAAAAGACCTTTATGGATACGGTTTAAATCAATCTATATTTGATTTTCGTCGTCACACAATCAAGAAGCAACAATCAAGAATCACGATTCAACATAATGTCAGTAATAAAAATAGAAAACCTCTGGAAAGAATACCGCCTGGGCGTGATAGGGGAGGGACATTAGGACATGATCTTCAATCTTGGTGGGCTAGGGTGCGTGGAAAAATATGATCCCAACAATAAGATTTCCATTGTTCGATAGCTCGAAAAAGCAGATTGAAGGAGATCGTTTTTGGGCTCAAGAAGGATCAACCTTGAGATCAAGGAAGGAGAAGTTCTAGGTATCATTGGGAAAAATGGAGCTGGGAAGTCAACTCTTTTGAAAATACTCTCTCGGGGTTACCACTACTCCGACCAAGGGTAAATATTAAGATAAAGGGTAGGATTGCCAGTTTACTCGAAGTGGGCACAGGTTTTCACCCCGAACTTACTGGTCGTGAAAACATTTTTATGAATGGGGCCATCCTTGGCATGTCCAAGCGGGAAATTAAGAGTAAACTTGATGAGATCATAGATTTCTCTGGAGTTGATAAATTTGTTGATACTCCTGTAAAACGTTATTCTTCCGGAATGTATGTTCGTCTGGCCTTTGCGGTTGCGGCTCATCTGGAACCGGAGGTTTTGGTTGTCGATGAAGTGTTGGCGGTCGGAGATGCGGAGTTTGGGAAGTGTTGGGAAAAATGCAGGAGGTCAGTAGACAAGGACGAACGGTTTTATTTGTGAGTCATAATTTGCCTATGATACGGAAGCTGTGTTCCAAGTGCGTTCTTCTTCGAAATGGTAAGATTGTGACAACAGGAAGTACTGAAGAGGTGATACAACAATATATAGAGCACAGTTTTGAATCTGTTTTGTGTGATTTGTCTGAGGTAACAGACAGGGAAGGTCATGGTGGTCTTGTGTTCGAAAAACTAGAGTTGTTAGATGATGAATTGAAAGAATTGGCCGCAGCGCAAAGCGGAGCTCCCCTTGTTGTGAGGATGCATTTCACCAATACCACAGGGAAAAAATATAATGCTGCGAGATTTAGCCTTCTAATAAAAAATCAGGATCATCAGTTTGATATTACTTGATACTAGTTTAGCGAAGGAAGTGGGGATAACTGTGACTGCTCATGGATTTGTAGATTTTTATCTCAAACGGTTACCGCTAACAACTGGAAAATTTGGTACGACTTTATTTGTTGAGGCTGATGGAGAAGTACAGGATTGGATACAAAATGGACCGTCTTTTATCGTCGAGGGCGGCAATTTTTTTAATACTGGACGAAACTGTGTACCAGGGCATGAAGGCAAACAGGTTTTAGTTGAACATTCAGTGAAGTTTTCATGGGAGATGTAATATGGGATTTATTGATAACATGTTTCCAATAGTCCTGCGTCAGATTGTGCCGCCACCTTTTCGGGATAGATTTGTTTTAGCGGTGATGTCTGCATTTAAATTTGATCCATTGAATTTTGCATACAACCAACAAGGAATTTTAAAATATCAGAATGTTGATGTCAGTGGAGAGGCATTTGTTATAAAAATGTATTGCCTCAAGTGCTCTCCAGTAACAACTCAAAATTGGTAATGTTTGATGTTGGAGCCAATAATGGTCATTATACAAAGTTTTTAAAAGAGCATTTTCCAGTTGCCATGATATATTCATTTGAGCCGAATCCCATTGCGTTCCAGAAATTACTTCAATCTGCAGCTACTCTGGGTGTAAAAACCTTCAATATTGGTTTTAGTGATAAAGAGTATGAGTCTAAATTGTTTACTTATGCTAGTCAACTTGACTCATCCCACGCCTCTATATATGGAGATGTCTTAACAAACATCCATAAAAGTAAAGACATTAAATCTATTACAATAAAATTAACAGAACTTGATAAATTCTGTGAAATAAATGATATATCTAAGATAGATTTCTTAAAAATAAATATGAAGGAAATGAATTGAGAGAAAGTCTTAAGTGGTGCAAAGAAGTTAATTGATTGTGACGCCATCAAAGTTATACAGTTTTAAGTTCAACGAAATGAATGTTATATCACGTGTTTTCTTATATGATTTTTTCATTTTACTCGGGAAAAATATAATATTTATAGGTTAGACACTCATAGATTACTGCCAATTCATAGTTACAATTCTAAAGATGAAATATTTAAATTTCAGAATATATTGGCTGTGCATAAAAACATTGATATATCTCAAAAAAATGAGCAATAATTATTTATTGAATAGATCTGATAGAGTTAACAGCACCTTTGCTGTTTCTAGTGTTTAACCGACCTGATATCACAAAAAGAGTATTTGAGACAATACGCCAGGCAAGACCCTCAAAACTATATGTGGCGGCAGATGGCCCTCGTCCTGAGAAAGAAGGTGAAAATGCGATCGTTCAGGAAGTTCGAACTATTGCCACAAATGTTGATTGGGCCTGCGAAGTTAAGACTCTCTTTCGTAATGAAAATATTGGCTGTAAAATGGCGATAAGTAATGCGATAACGTGGTTTTTTGAACAAGAAGAAGAGGGTATAATTCTTGAAGATGATTGTCTTCCTCATTCAAGTTTTTTTCGGTTTTGTGATGAGTTGCTAGAATATTACCGAACTGACGAAAGAGTAATCGGCCATATCGGGCGATAATTTTCAGAAAGATCAAAGGCCGTCAGATACCAGTTACTATTTCTCATGCTATCCACATTGCTGGGGATGGGCAACCTGGAAGGGATCATGGAGACATTGGGATGGTTCGATGTCTTCATGGCCTGAAGTTCGTACGACAGATTTTCTCAAAAAAATTGGCAGAGGAAGTGCGTCTTTTGTAGACTATTGGACGAGAATATTTGATGATTGTTATCAAGGCAAGATTGATTCATGGGCGTATGCTTGGACCTACTATTGTTGGGTGCAGCAGGGCTTATCAGTACTTCCAAATGTCAATTTGATATCAAACATCGGATTTGGAGATGACAGCACCCACACCAGAGAGAAAAAATCACCTTTGATGAATATTCCACAGCACCGATAGAATTTCCATTGAAGCACTCCTCTGAAATCAAACAGGATATTGAAAAAGATTTTTATACTGACAGACATGTTTTTAAAATCAAACAACCAACGCCTGCCGGTGGATTTGGCCGCATGTCGCATCTATTGCGATTCTTGCGTGGTATATTCAATACTCAATAAATTTTAGAATAGGGCAGGAGAAATTTAAAAATGGGTGTGTTGGAAACGTTATTAAGACCTTTTCGAAACAAAGGGCAAAAGAAATTTTATAAATACATTACTCAGAAGTCGCCCGATACAATCCAAGAGGAAAATAGAAATATCTTTGAGAGATCGAAGCCGTACACCATGACCAGCCGGGAGCGTGTCATGGCGTTGGTCCAGGCAGTCAGGTATCTTGAGGGAAATTCAATCCCTGGTGATTTTGTTGAGTGTGGCGTTTGGAAGGGCGGAAGCATGCTTGCTGCGGCGCTAACGCTTGGACTCTTGAATCGTGCAGATAGGAATCTTTTCCTGTTCGACACTTTCTCGGGGATGACAAAACCCTCAGATAGAGATGTTGATGTTTCCGGAGAAGTTGCGTCGGATCTCCTTGAAGCAGTCTCGTGTTGAGGACCAAAGCGGTGTTTGGTGCATTGCCGGTTTATCCGAGGTACAGAACACGATGAACAAGTGTTCATACCCCTCAAATTTGATTCATTATGTGGAGGGGGATGTCCTCGATACTCTTCCCGGAAAGGCACCAGATCGGATTGCAATGCTCAGGCTGGACACTGATTGGTACGAGTCAACCAAGCATGAGTTGGAGGTGCTGTTTCCCCCGATTGTCTCCAGGTGGAGTTCTGATCATTGATGACTATGGGCACTGGAAAGGCGCGAGACAGGCTGTCGATGAGTATATTGAGCAGAATCGGCTGACAATCCAATTGCACAAGATTGATTATACAGGCAGAATTGCTCTTAAACTGTAAAAAACCAGATATGTCTTTTCTCAATATTGGCTGTGGTAGTCGTATTCACCCGGAATGGATCAATGTCGATAAGTGTCCTGCTCACCCATCGGTAAAATTTTGCGATGTCGAACAAGGGCTCCCCTTCTCGGATTGTGCTTTTGATGTTGTTTATCATTCACATGTGATAGAGCATCTTGAAGTGAATATTGCCAGGAGTTTTATCAAAGAGTGTTTTAGAGTATTAAAACCAAAAGGAATTCTTAGAGTCGTCGTTCCTGATCTTGAAAAAATAGTTTTGTGCTACATAGACACACTGACAAGAGTTGGGCGTGGAGAGGTTTCTGCACGAGCTGACTATGACTGGATTATGTTGGAACTGTATGATCAAGTTGTCCGCAATTCTTCTGGTGGCCAAATGGCAGCTTTTCTCGATCATGAATCTATTCCAAACCGAAATTTCATAATTGAGCGTTGTGGAGTTGAAGCCAAGAATTTGATGCAGTTGTCTGAGTTGCGTAGGGCTTCGAAACGACGAAGAACTGTTCCAAAAAAATCATCTAGGCATCCCTTCACTTGGTTAAAACCCCAGCACTTTTTCAGAACATTAAGAGAGCGAGTTCATTTTCTTCTTGGAATGATATGAAGCATTAAAAATTCGGTCGGTTTCGCTGCTCAGGTGAAATTCATCAATGGATGTATGATAGAGTTTCTTTAAATACCATTCTTGATAAGTGCGGTTTTGTCGAAATTTCTCAACGTGATGCTGTAGAGAGTTGTATTCCTGATTGGTCAGCATTCAACTTGGATACTGACTCTGATGGAATCGTGTATAAACCAGATTCTCTCTATATGGAAGCTGTAAGACCATGAATTTATTTTGGTTATTTGCTTTTCGAAAATGAAAAACTGTTTTTGTACATTATTTGATAACAGGTACCTGGAACGCGGATTAGCGCTCTACGATTCAATTGCTCGTTATGGTGAAAATTTCCATTTATGGGTTTTGTGCATGGATGACATCTGCTTTGAGGTGCTTGATGCTATGAGCCTGAATGGTTTGCACCTGATAAAGCTGGACAAGTTGGAGAGAGAGGATTCTGCCCTAAATAATGTAAAATCCCAGCGTACACCAGTAGAGTACTATTTTTCCTGTAAACCAAGTTTGATACTTCACGTTTTCAAACACAGTGAGTCTGCAGATCAGGTGACCTACATTGATGCAGACACGTATTTTTTTTCTCCTCCAGACATTCTATATGATGAGCTGCGAGGAACGTCTGTAGCTATCACACCTCATCGATTTGAGCCCGAGATGAAACACAAGGAGAAATATGGGAAATATAATGCAGGTTGGCTAATGTTTAGCAGAGATGAAGATGGTTTAGCATGTTTGAATTGGTGGCGTGAGCGATGCATTGAATGGTGTCATGATAAGCCAGAACCTGATCGATTTGCTGATCAAAAATACATTGATCAGTTTTCATCCCTATTCAACGGGGTCTTGAGTATTGAAAGTGTTGGTGTAAATATGGCGCCATGGAATAGTGGTAAAAAGAAGGTGTCGTTTCAAGGGAATCAATTATGTGTAGATGGTGAAAATCTAGTTTTCTATCATTTCCACAATTTAAAATATATTACTAATTTCATTTTTGATCTTGGTTATAGCGCTTATACACCTGTTTTATGTAATTCAATTCGGAAATATGTCTACAAGCCGTATTTATCGCTTATACTAACTAAACGGAAGGATCTGCTAATGGAGCAACCTTCTGCACCCTTGCAAAGAGGGGGGAAATACTAGAAGTGATGAGGTTTTCGATTATCCAATTAGCATCCTTAATCGATATCGGCGAAAACTGAACTTCGTCGTGAAGGTTGCGCGAGGCTTGTTGAACGGTAAATATATGTGTGGCAGTAGAATATGGTAAATATATATTTACACAGATACGTAGAACCGCAATGATTGTCGGGAATGGGCTTATCGCTAATGCCTTTAATGAGTATTATAGCGATTGTGAAGATATCGTTATTGTTGCATCAGGCGTATCAAATTCACTTGAAAAAGACCCGACAGAATTTCGTCGTGAACAGGATTTGTTGAAAGAAGTATTACAAAATTATGCTACAAGTCTTGTTGTCTATTTTGGAACATGCAGTGTCTATGATTCTAGTGTCACTGAAACTCCTTATGTTCAACATAAGTTAAAAATGGAAAAATTAGTTAGTGAAACAGCTTCTAACTACTTGATATTCCGGCTACCGCATGTTGTTGGAAATGAGGGTAACAGAGCGACAATAGTAAACTTTTTATTTGAAAATATAATCCATGGTAATTTTTTTGAATTGTGGGTTAATGCGATTCGTTATATCGTCGATATAGAAGATGTCGTCCGTTTTGTGACATATGTGATAGGCAACACCCCACAATATAATTGCACTATCAATCTGGTTAGTGTGCCCTGCAGAGTTGAAGAAGTAATGAGATGCCTTGAAAAGTTGATTGGTAAAAGTGCTATTTATCAAGTTGTAGACAAAGGGACTGTTTATTCTATCCCTTTAACAGTACCTACGTTAACAATAGAAGAGGCAGGTATTGTCTTTGGTGATTGTTATCTCGAAAAAGTATTAACTAAATACTTTCTCCCGCGAGGTATCAATAGCTGATTTTGCTTCCTAAGCTTTTTATCAATTACCACGTCTGAGAATACTGCTTTGTTAGTATGCTGGTTGAGGAGACCGTATTTAGAATATAAAAATTGTTATCCAAAAAGTTGTCCAATGGGACGATGTGCCAAATGCAGAATCGGACCTTGCTCGACGTATGTTGATCGCCGCTAAAACGATTGGTTTTGAGATTGTAGCAACGAGCAGCAAAGCAGACATAGCTATGTTTAACCCTGACGTTGTAATTCCTATGTATTTTTCAATTCCTAAACTTTTTGATGCTTTTAAGGTAGGCTGTATGTGGAATCCTGCTTTCAACGATCAGAGATTATCGGAATTGGGATAATGTAAAAAGTTATGATGGCTATGGAGTCGCTTCTGAAAGTTACGAGCAGCAGGTAAGAACACTAAAATTTAAATGTCCGGTTCCATATTTATTAACAAAAATATATCTTTCTTCAAATCTCACAGAATTCCGAAAGCCAGAGCATTTTTGCAGCCCCTATATCCTGGATCTTACTGGAACAATGACAGGCATAAAAAACTTTTTCATCCATACATAATCCTCAAATATATGGATTTGAACACTCTTGTCCAAAATAGCTTTTTGGGACAGCCGAATTTCTATGTTATGAGTTGCTACCGATATCTCTTGGCTGTAAAAACCCTCTATTTACCGCTGTTGCCGACCCAAAATGCTAAAATTCAGCTAAATTCTATTTTGGACAGGCAAATTGAGCACAAGACAACCTGTTCTCGGGAAAAGTGATTTTGAACAATAATTGTATTGAAATCATTGAACATTTTTGTCCAACATTGCCGTTTTTAATTTATTTTGGACAGTACTGGGATCTGAAAACAGGTGGTTAAATCTTTGTCTGAAAAAGGAGGCATGTTCCGAGGTGAAGTTCCGTTCGATGATAGCAGTGTGCTGAAAATATATGATGAGGCGGGCATTGGTCTTGCTCTGCATAATGAGAGTCATAACCTGGAAAGCATCTCTAGCATGAGACCTTTCGAAATTGTTGCGAGCGAGATGAATTTGTGGCTTTGATAGATTCGATACTTTCTGAGACAGGGATTGACCGTCGCTCTATGGTTCGGAAGGGTTTTGAAAACTGCAAGCGTTTCAGTTGGGAAAAGACATACGGCCAGACCGTGGATGTGTATAAGGAATTACTTCCATAAAAGACCTGTCGACTAAATGTCTTTATAGATGCAGAAGTTTAAAGAAGGTATTAATATCGCTCGGAAATATGAGTATTTTGACATTATTTTAAGGACATATTTATGGTTGTTCCACGCATTACCATCGTAACGCCATCATTTAATCGAAAGAAGTACCTCGAATATGCCATACAGAGCGTTCTTAACCAGAACTATCCCAACCTTGAATATATAATAATTGATGGCGGCAGCACAGACGGTAGTGTTGAGCTAATCAAAAATACTCAAATTTATTAAGTTTCTGGTGCTCTGAAGCAGATGGCGGAATGTATGAAGCCTTGAGAAAGGGTTTTGCAAGAAGCACTGGGGAAATCATGGGCTGGCTTAATTCTGATGACCTCCATTTTCCTTGGACTTTGCGCACTATTGCCCATGTCTTTAACAAATTTCCTGAGGTGGAATGGTTGACGTCCCTCATGCCTTGTCTAGCAAATTCTCAGGGGTGTGTAATAGAATCTGACCGAAAGAGGGGTTTTGCCCGAAAATATTTTCGCAGTGGTTTGTATATGGATGTTCCAGGACGACAACTTTTAGGATTTATTCAGCAGGAGAGCACTTTTTGGAGAAGCCGTTTGTATGAGAGCGCTGGAGGTATACAGGATTCTTTTCGTTTAGCTGGTGATTTTGATTTATGGGCAAGGTATTTTGATCATAGTGAGCTTCATGGTATTTCATGTATGCTTGGCATATTCCGGCGCCATAGGGAACAGTTAACGCGGCAATTTTTTGACCAATATTTACGTGAAGCATGTGAAAGCCTGAGTAGCGTCGGTGGTGCACTTTGTCATCCGATTGCTGGCTGGTTACAAATACAGCATATGAAGACTATGGCAAACTGGCCTCAGTTCAAATGCCCGTCTTTTGGATTAGTTCAACCGGTTAATAATATTAATTGGGATATGTTGCATAACGAATGGAAAATGGACAGCAATTGGATTTAAAACGACATGGAATTTGTCATTACCGGCTTCATTCAGAGCTTATAAAACAATGCAACGATGTTCATGGTGAATAAGTGCGGCATGATTGCTGGCAACTTTAGCAAATACCTGTATTTACTTAGAGTAAATAATTGAATAGATGAAAATAGTATTTCAGACAGTACCCGAATGGGACGGGCTTCCCAATGCTGAAGCGGAACTTGCTCGACGAATGTTGATTGCAGGCAAGGTCATTAATATAGAGGTCATTGCAACCAGTAGTATGGGGGAAATAGCTGCTTTTTACCCTGATATTGTAATCCCCCTGTATTTTTCCATTCCTAAGCTCTTTGATGCTTTTACCGTAGGCTGTATGTGGAATCCTGCCTCTATGATTAGAGATTATCGGAATTGGGATAATGTTAAAACCTATGATGGTTATGGTGTCGCTTCTGAAAGCCAGGAACAGCTGGTAAGAACTCTCAAATTTAAATCCCCGGTTCCCTATTTATTAACCAAAATATACCCTTCTGCAAATCAAACCGAATTCCGTAAACCGGAACATTTCTCCAGTCCAGTATATATTGGATCCAACTGGAGTAAAGACAGACATAAAGATTTTTTTTCAACCGTCCAAAACATTCAAGTATATGGACCGAAAAACAGGTGGTTACATCTTTCTGAAAAAGGAGGCATGTACCGGGGTGAAGTTCCGTTCGACGGCAGCAGTGTGTTGAAAAAGTATCATGAGGCGGGTATTGGACTTGCTCTGCATCATGAGAGTCATAACCAGGAAGGTATCCCTAGCATGCGTCCGTTTGAAATCGCTGCCAGCGGAGCAGTGATGATTGCAGACCAGAATGAATTTGTACACAAGGCGTTCGGTGACAATGCATTATATCTGGATACCCGGTTGGATTCTAGTTGATTTAGCTGAGCAATTAGAGGAGCATGTCCGCTGGATAAAAGCGCATCATACCCAAGCCCAGGAGATGGCTTTTGCTTGTCATGAAATTTTTAGCAAACACTACTCATTGGAAATATTGCTGAGAGATTTGGTTAATGACGTTCAAAGCTTCAGGAAAGATAATCGTTTTAATTACTCTGAGAAGGTTCCACCTGTTGAGATCATCGTTCGATCCGATGGGAAACAGCAAGGCCGGCTTTTTCGCGCTTTAGCTTCTATCCATGCGCAGACGTATCCTCGGGTAATGGCAAATATTATCTTTCGAGGGAAATATGATGATCTTCAGGAACTGAAAAAAAAGGTGCAGCAGACCTTTCCTGCATTAGAGGTTATTTATACTCCTTCAGTTGAAAAGACTGATAGGGCAACACAGTTTTATAGTGGTCTTCGTTCCACCACAGCGCCCTATATTGGCTATCTGGACCATGATGATATTCTTTTTCGTGATCATGTAACGGTCTTAATGAGTATCCTGCAGCACGATCAGGATGCAGGGGTTGTCTATGGAGGAAGTGTTAGAGTATGGGAGGAAGGTGAACCCCCGGGAAAGGATAATGTCCGAAATCTGGCATACTTTCACGATTTCGACAGTTTTAAGGAAAAAGCGTATATCACCAGCAACTCCTATCTTGTTCGCCGAGAGAAAATTCCTTGGCATATTATGAATCAACCTATACCGAGTATGGATTGTCGGGAGGACAGGCTTTTTCTTAAATTATTGGATCGCGATAGAGTAAAATTTGTGTTTTCCGAAAAAGTGACATCTGCCTTTTTTTGTCGTGTGTCGAAGCAGGATCATTCCAACGAAAATGATGATGTTCTGGAGCAGGGGAAAAGAGCCAGTGAGTTTATACAGCGTTCAGCAACATCTCCCTGGAGGCATACCGATAATGCTTTACCTCATCGTGAAATAGTTACTTTAGAGCTTTTGAAGAAGTTGTTATCTGTAATAAAAAATGATTTTCATCAGGTTAGCCATCACTTGAAGAATTTATTAAAAAAATAAAGTCTCTTGCTCATGTCAACTTGAGCGATTCAGATCTATTCGAGTTATGAAGTGATGCAAGATCATGCAAGAGATTGTTCCCGTGAGACGCCGCCCAGGCATACTCTTAGGGTGCATATAAGTGATATTCCGCTTATTGTCAAGCAAGAACTTTTCTAGAGCATGTAATTTGAATTGCAAATTATTGATCGTAATTTCATGGTTTATACTTCTAAAGACAATAACACTTTTAAGGGGTTGATATTGTGCTAAAGGTATTAGTGTTGTCTATATCTACCGTTATTTGCATTCTGGCAATGTCATGGATGCTCAGTATAAGGATGCCTTTTTATATGGGGGATCAAGATCCTGCCTATAGATATTTGGCAGGATTTGTGGATGTTTCATCTCTCCAAAAGACCCACTTTTACGATCACCCTGGAATACCATTTCAGGTTTTGGGTGCCATTCTTGTCAGGACGACATACACCTTTTTAGGCACAGGTGATTCGATTCTGGAAGATGTAGTAATACAGCCTGAAACATATTTGGCTATAATCGGGTGGGCGCAATTGGGATTAGTTGCCCTCTCACTTTACTTGCTTGGAATAACCGCATTAAGAGTTCATGGATCTATTGTAGGGGCCGTCATGCTCCAGACAGGCAGTGTCCTGATATCACGGTTTATGATTTATCGTCTCGTGGGGGCTACCGATATGGCCATGCTTCTCGCATTAACATTTCTGCTGATGACTTTAATGATTTTATACTTACAAAAAAAATCCCAAACGGTGATGCTTCAAATAAGATGGCCAATAATGTTCGGTTTATTGTTAAGTCTTATGCTTATGACTAAATTTACCGTACTGCCACTAATGATAATTCCGTTAATTATTCTGACTTCATGGAAATCAAGGATTTACTACCTGACAATTCTGCTTTTTATGTCGATCCTCCTTTTAACTGTTTTTGTTTACAATCCGGAAGTGTTCTGGAATTGGATATGGAAAGCAGTAACACGAAGTGGTGATTATGGAGGAGGAAGTGTTGGTTTTGATTTTCAAAAAAGTATTGATAATGCGTTTAGAACGTTCAAAAGTGATCCTCTTTTTATAATTATTTTTTTTGTTCTTATCGGTATAATTATTAAGTCTGCCATTTCAGGTTATCAAAAGAGCTGGAAAGGATTATATAAAAACATGACCATTGTTTCTTTAATCGCAATTTGTTTTGCTGCACTGGGGCAGTGGCTCGTTGTCGTGAAAATGTTTCGTCAGTACTACTTGTTACCTGCATCTCTTTTACTGATGCTAGGCGTATATCTGTACTGGGCCGAATTTTACAGGTGTAATAGTACGAAAAAAAATGCAGTAAGAGTCGGAATTTCAAGTATAGTTTTTCTTATTGTTTTTCAAGTTCCACAGGTATATAGCTCAGTCTTATGGCGTAAAGATTTCAGTGATTCATGTCGGGAAATTGAGAATTATATTCGGCTCAATTATGCAAACATTCCCTTTATTACCGTAAACGCATATATAAACAAATCCCATGCTCTTCTGACCTTTCCGAAGTACTACAGTAGCCCTCCAGCTGCAAAAGCTGTTATCAAGAAGATTTACCCACAAGAAATTGCACTTGACGGTAAGGATCTGTTTCTGGCCGAGATACTTGCCAAGTCTTTCCCGACAAGACCATCCTTGGCCATTGTTAAGAATGATTCTGCCCCTGAAAATACGGAAGGATTGGTGCTTGTATTCAAGGGAAAGTACAATAGTATTTATATTTTGAATTAGGGTGGCAGGGCTAAGAAACAGCAAGTTGCGGGAGCTTGACTTAAGCACCACAACTACTATCTGATACCAGGCCAATTGCGCATAACTTCCAGGCTAGGATTCCATTTTGCTGCTCAATCCTGATACTCCAATCCTTGTACAACCTCTCGGATGAAGGAATCGAGTTCCAGTTCTTGATCGCTATTCCTTCTCGCGTTTTCTCAATATCCGCGAGGGCTCCAAAGTGCCGTATGCAACCACCATCTTCCGCTTCCGTGACCCAGAGGCTGAAAAGACCAGAAACAGGGCCTGAAAATGAATGAAGATGGCATTTTTAAAGTCATTTTCCGGAACACTTTAGATCGACATTCATGAAAGACCAGAAATATCTTCTGTTCAGTAATTTCTGGCCTTTAAAACAGTATTTTTCAACGGATGTTCTTTTATTTGAGCCGGCCTTGTCGTTCGGATAATGTTCTGTAATTATTTTAATTTTCTTCTGCTCGACAACTTTCGCTGAGTGTCTACACTACGCTTCCGTCGTGGCATCGTGACCGGCGGTGTTATTGCAAGTGACTCAAACAACCGGGCCATGCCCTTGCGAGGTTCGGGACGTAATAAAACCAGACGGTGACCCGTCTATGTCATGCTATACCGTACACAGGCTCGACAACTGTTTCAAACCTTCTTCGACTGTGCTATCATTTCCCTCCAGGCAGAAGCCAGTCGGCAACGAAGAATATAGGCCAGCATGACGACAAAAACATGCCCCCGGGTACGGGATTCCTTGCGAACATAAATTCGACGATTTCTAGGTGGCCGGCCTTCATGGTCCGAAAAGCGCTTTCAACAAGAGACAGATCCTTGTATCGGTTATGAATCGTTTCGTGGATGCCGCTTCGCCGGCGGATCTTTTTTTATCACATAACAACCATCAAGCTCCGCCACTTCTGATAGGTACTGCTCATCAACAACAACTTTAATGATACGATCATCACCGCACGTAATCTCCAGAAAGTTATCGACTCCAAGCTGTTTTTCCTTCTCCCATACCTTCTTGATCGCTATGAAGGAATCTGCCCGCGGATGCTCGGAAAGATAGCGAGTCTGTTCCATAGCGAATGTTTTGACGCTCCCGATGCGCCCTCTTCTTGATGCCGCCATCTCGGCTGCCCGCAGAGGATTGCGTCTGAGAATATACCTGCAGCCGTCACTTTCGATCTCGCAGAGCTCTGAATCGAACAGTCCGAGCTGGAAAACCCCCTTTTTCAGCATCGATCTGATCTGAGGTTTCGTGATTGCCGTTATATAGTGAAAACCGGCTGAGCCCAGTTCTTGTATCTGGGCGCTCTTGATCATACCCCGATCTCCAACCATCGTGACCTTCCTGCATCCGAACTCTTTGGCTGTCTTTTCGATCTGGGCGGAGAAGGTCTGTAAATCGGTGGTGTTTCCCTTGAATACCCTTACCGACACCGGAGAACCATCATCACCGCATAGTAAACCAATGACGATCTGCTTCTTGCCCCGTTTCTTATCCCGGTTATAGCCCCATTCCCCCAGTTCGTTCTGCTCCCCCTCCAGGTAACTGGATGTGACATCGTAGAGATACATGGTTGGAATGGTATCGGCGTAGGTCTGCTTGAATAATCGTTTCTCTATGCGGTCCTGGTTCTCACTGAGCCAGTCGAGGGACTCGTACAGATCGTCTTCGCTGAAATCATCGATTCCCAGGAGCTCACACACCGTGTGTTCATCGGCAAGACGGACGGCACTTAGGCGAGATCCCTGGTCGATTAACCGGGCCATGACCATCCAGAGACAGAGAAGGCCGTTTCGGGATTTCCCCAAGGCTTTGCCTATCCCTGTTTCCTGGCTAATTCGCTGCAGGACCCAGAGGGCGCCGACAGCACGACCTTGTCTCTGGGTCACCTTGGAGTTGAGCAGCTTTTCCAACTCCGGAAGATCTTCTTTGTGCTTCAGCGCCAGTTCGATAGCTTTGATGACGTTTTCAGGGTATTTGCTAAGGTTAAGCAGGGTCCGCTTTTTTACCTTTGACGTGCCGTCAACTGATTCACGGTATGATTCCCTGAGCAGGATTTGCTCGTAGACTTTGCTGCCTTGTTTTGACTTGACGCGGTGGATATGCATGATGTCTACATATTTATCATATATTCACACCATGTCAATACATTAATTAATAATATTAGTGCCTACTTGAAATTACAATATTTCCATTTTATAGTAATTATTCCAGATTGTTAACTGGATATCAATCTGGAAGATCCGATGCAAATAAGGTAAAGAAGGATGAGACAATTACCTCTGTCTGAATCAAAATTTGACTGGATCGGGATAAAGTTTCCTAATCCTGCTGTTGCATGTTCGAAACATGCCGGGGGCACCATGTAACTTATGGTTATTGTTGGATCTTTTTATATTTCCTTTGCCATTAAACGAACTTTATGTGTGAGTTTTTGTGTGAAGTCGTCCAGAGGAAGACACTATGTTTGGGAACTGTTGAGTCTCATTCATATCCTCCCGAGAAGAGCTTTTCTCTGAATTTGTTAAAATTGTTTGTTATTGATTTCATCTCATTGGAAAAATAATGGAACTCATCCAAGCTGAATTGTAAGTCTTGTGATACACGATGATTCAATGATTTAAATATTATCGGTTTTTCTATATTGGCCGCAATAGTGTGCCATTTACCATTAACAAAATAGTTTCTGTACCGGTAGGCTTTCGATTTTTCAGCTTTCAGAGACCATTCGTTGAAATCATCAACGAGTTCCCATTTTTCTACGAACTTTCTATCCATGAGTATTTGTTTTAGTAAATCAATCTTTTCTTGGGTGCTTAATTTTTGAATTACATGGTAAGCTAAATTTGGAGTTTTATCGGTAATTATCCTGGCAATGCAGGTACTTATATTGTAATCAAGCTCGTTATAGCTGTTTATGAACTCAACAAAGCTTTTAGTGAATTCATATTCGATTAATTGGTATGTATTTAGAGTTGTTTTCATTGGGTCTTCCTAATCCTGGTGGGTGCCTTGAAAAATACTGTTTTAAAAGTCAGAAATTACTGAACAGAAGATATTTCTGATCTTTCATGAAAGTCGATCTAAACTGTTCCGGAAAATGACCTTAAAAATGCCATCTCCATTCATTTTCAGGCCCTGTTTCTGGCCTTTTCAGCCTCCGGGCGCACTACTGCTGTTAAGCGGTCGCCAGGAGGGCATAGCGGGTCAAATTGTAAGCCATGTTCCGCAAACCGATCTTGGCTCTGATCCTAATAATGCCAATGGCCCTCATCACCGTACTTCCGGTACGCATCGCCATGACACCAAACACATGCTCAATGCGGCTGCGAACTTTCGATCTGCTCCTGTTGCCCTGTTGTTCTCTGGATGTCAGCTTCTTATGTCGACATCCTTTGCGCTGAATGTGCTCACGAAATCCTTGTTCCTGAAGCTCTTGCAAAGACTTTTCGGATCGATACGCGGAATCCGCCCAGACGTCTCGGCTAGTGTTGTCGGGATCAAGCAGTTCAGTAAACACCTGGCTGTCATGAACACTCGCATCGGTCACGTCATAACTGCGGATAAACTTGTAACCAACATCAACACTGACGTGGTTCTTGTAACCAAAGAATGTTTTGCCGTTTTTCTTCGTCCAGCGAGCATCTGTGTCCTTCTGTCGCCGCTTTGCCTCAGGCCATGATGTGATGGATTTGCCGGCTTTGATCTGCTCGTTTTCTTCACGGCTGTTGCGCTGGATCGGCACACGAACGATACTGGCATCGACAATCTGGCCTTTCTGGGTCCGAAAGCCATGATCACGAAGAAACTGATCAAACTGGGTGAACAGGAGTTCAACGACATTGGCTTTTGCCAATTCGTCCCGGAAGCGGAAGATGGTGGTTGCATCCGGCACTTTGGAACCCTCACGGATATTGAGAAAACGCGAGAAGGAATAGCGATCGAGAATCTGGAACTCGATTCCTTCATCCGAGAGATTGTACAAGGATTGGAGTATCAGGATCTTGAACAGCAAAATGGAATCGTAGCCCTTAGCGCCTGCTGGCGATTTGCGAGGTTTTTCTCGTGATTGCTCGATGAGTTGCCGGAACAGTTCCCAGTCGACAACCTTGTTGAGTTCAACAAGTGGGTCACCGGCTTTGTCGATACGGGAAAGGCGTTTGTTGTAATCGAAGAGTCCGAACTGAGTCATGGGGTTATCTCTTAATGAACCTGAGTTCCCGGAGAAATGTAACGAGAAATAAATTAACCATTTGATATCACTTGAACAATTAGCACAATCACGCCTCGTTACAAATACTAATTGTAACGAGGTTTCGAAAGGTCACAAATTGCAATATGTCATTTATTTTTAGTGAGTTAAGCTTATTCATCGTTACAATCGACCGGGAACTTAGGTTAATGAAGGTAAATGGGGAATAATTGTTAATCAACATATTGATATTATACCGTATTAAGAGATATTATGCCTGTTATTTGAGACAGTAAGGCGATTTTCAAAGGCTATTTTGCAAGGTACCCTGGTGTGAACTGTATCAGAAGTTTGCGCTATCCCCTCCCGCTTCGTTACAATGAACTGGGAATTTAGGTTGAATGGGGTGTTGAGTAATTTATAAAGCAGACATTATAGCAATAGATGAAAAGTGGGCTCTAAGAGCCCCTTCTTATTTATTAATTATAGTGGTTCTAAACAAAACTCAGCCAAATGATTATATTTAATAACAAGATCAACCTATTAACAAATTTGAGGTCTTGCTATGAAACTGCCGGCCATCACTCTCTTGGAGTGGCAGAAACGATTCGGGACCGAAAAAGCCTGCGCCAAGGTTTTGGCAAATATTCGCTGGCCTCAGGGTTTTCAATGCCCTGCATGCGGTTCGTGTAAATACAGTTTTATTACAACAAGAAAGCTCTACCAATGCTCGTCGTGCAAACACCAGGTATCGATAACTGCCGACACGCTGTTTCATGCCACGAAAGTACCGTTGGTAAAATGGTTTTGGGCGATTTACCTGACAGCTTCTGACAAATGAGGTATCTCTGCCTTGCGGCTGTCCAAACATATCGGAGTCTCCTGGTTGAGCGCCCGCAGGATATTGAAAAAGATTCGTACAGCAATGGCTCATCGTGACAGCATCTATCGTCTCGATAAATTGATTGAATTCGACGATACCTGCGTCGGAGGAAAACGTGCCGGTAAGAGAGGACGTGGAGCGGAAGGGAAAAAGCCGGTTCTGGTCGCTGTTGAGGCTCGAACTAAAGGAGCTGGATTTGTTGCTATGAAGGCAGTAGGCACTATTTCCAAAGAAACCGTATCTTCTTTCCTTGCTTTCCATATACAACCAGGGCAGACCGTACGAACAGATGCTCTTCCGGCTCTGAATGCTGTAGCGGAGAATCACATTCATGAAAAGAAAGTAACACCAGCACAAAAAGCTTCTGAGTGGCTTCCGCTTGTACATATTGCGATCGGCAATATGAAGAAATTCGTTAATGGTACTTTTCATGGAGTGTCTTCAAATTATCTTCAGGAATACCTGGATGAATTTTGTTATCGGTTTAATCGCAGGTTCTGGGAACCAGAGCTGCCTTTGAGATTACTCAACGCATGCTTGGCCCATGTTCCTGTTAAAATTGCTGAGTTTCGTTAAGAGCCTCTTTAATTATCAAAAGGATGTCTATGCGTTGGCAACTGCCCTGGTATAATTTTCCAGAAAAAAACCTAGAGAATCGGATTGACTCATCGTAAGATCCTTAAATTGAATCCCCCGCCTTCAATGGAAACATCGGTCAGATCCCTGGAATGATTCAACATTGATATCCGATACGGTCTTACATGGAATATTTTCAAGAACAAATCTTTTATCAGATGTCATGATAGAGTATTTGCCGTTTTCAACCATCTGATTTTTAACGCTGTAATATTTAAATGACATTCCTGATTTGCTTATATCGAGCAGGGCTGTGTTTTTTTTCAGGCCTGGAACTGGAAACAACAAAGATATCCTCATTTACTATGAAACCTGTCTTCACGCCTTCTATCTTTATTACTTATGGCTAAGAACATTCTTTATGGCATGTGCAAGCGTGGTCGTACGGACGGGTTTTGTCAGTATCTCACATATCCCTTTGCTTTTCAAGTTATCAGATCAACTTTATATTAAAACCCGTACAAATGATAACAGGTGTATTTTCCCTGATCTCATGAATTTTTAGAGGCCAATAGATCACCTGTCATCTTGGGCATTGTCATATCAGTAATTACAAGATCAAAAGCATCCGGATCATTCTCAAATACTTCAAGCGCACGTTACTTTCTGTAAAGGCCTTAACCCTGTATCCAAGTTGCTCCATCATTATCTTCATTGTATCTGCGATCATATATTCATCATCAACAAGTAGATATCTTTCTTTACCACCAGGGAGGTATACTATATCCAGAACAGGCATAGTGTCCACAACAGCATCAATCACTGGAACATAGACGGTAAATACGGTTCCTGACCGATCCGGCTATCTACTTTAATTGTACCTCCGTGGCTTTTTATATCCCATGCACTACTGCCAGCCCCATCCCTGTTCCTTTTCCGGGCTCCTTTGTTGTGAAATACGGATCAAATACACGTTTCACAACATCATTCGGGATGCCATGTCCTGTATCTGATACAGTAACTTCAGCATAACGATCCCTGAGGCAGATCATGAAGGAGGTCAAAGGATTTAGCCCAAGACCCTGGTGGTTATATTTATTTCGAGAACCCCACCGGACCGTTCATCGCATGTGATGCATTTGTACAGAGATTTACCATAACCTGGTTGATCTGGGTCGGATCACCCATAATAACAAGTTTGGAATCGGGAATATTTTTCCTTAATTTCAATATCTGACGGTAAACTTGACCTGAGAAGCTTCAGTGATTCATCAACACTTGAAATAAAATCGATAGGTTTTTTTTCTGCGTCAGTAATTCTTGAAAAACTTAAGAGACGGCTGACCATCTCTTCTGCTCTGCAGCTAGCAGTGATTATATTATTCAGGTATTGCCTTGTTGGACTGTCCTTCTTGGTTGTTCTTATAGCAAGCTCGGTATTGCCTATTATTATACCAGAGTGTATTATTGAAATCATGAGCCATGCCCCCGGCCAGGGTCCCTATGGCTTCCATTTTCTGAGATTGCCGGAGCTGGAGTTCCAGTTGTTTTTTTTCCGATTGAATTACTCTCTTCTCTCCTTTGATCTTTTATGCCTTATTGCATTTTCCACTCTTATCATCAGTTCATCAGCGTCGAAAGGTTTTCTGATATAGTCAGAGGCACCTTTTCTTATGGCTTTTATCGCTGAATCCATTGTAGTGTCGCCGGTCATAATAATAAAAGGGTGTCAAGATTTAAATCCTCGACAGTCTCCATAATCTGAAATCCGTTCATCACAGGCATCATAACATCCAGGATGGCCAGATCGAACTCTGTTTGATGCAGAAGCTCGACTCCTCCAGAGCATCATTGGTTACTGTTATGTTATACTCTCTTCTGCTCAGCACGGCTTTTACACTTGCAGCCACAACCGTATCATCATCAACAATTAATATTTTTGCGTTGGATCCATAAAAACTCCTTTAGAGGCATACGAACATTTTTATAATTTGATATTTTTGATTTAGTCTGAAACAACACTAATTTAATCCATATATTGCCGTAGCTTGAGTTAATACTCCGCCCCTTGGGGCGCTCAATTGTTGTAGAAATGGTTTGCAAAGCTTTTTCTAAAGCGTCTGAATACCCCGTCCGATTGCGGCGGGGATTATTTATTGTTTAATGCTCAGTTTATTATTTTCGCTCATTCTATTATGACCGGCAATGTTAATCTTTTAAAACATGTCCCCTATTGATATTATCATCAAGAATGACATTTCCATTCATTTTTTTTATGAGTTCAGATACTATCAGTAACCCCAGTCCATCATGGTCAGCCTTTGTTGTTGATTGTTTTTTAAACAGATTTGATCTCAAATGATCAGGAAAACCAGGACCATCATCAGCTATTGATATTTCGTGCTGTCTCTATTCTCTTCCGAACTACTTGTCTTAAGTCCCCATTCTGAAAGCCAGTTTTAAATCTGACACTGACTCTTATAGTTCCACCCAGTGGCATTGCTTCTATAGCGTTATTAATCAGATTTATCAATACCTGCCTGAAGGCATCTTTATCGATCATGATATTTGGAACATTTTCATCCGATTCAAAATATATATTTATTTCAGGACCATTTACCCGGCTGTTTTTTATAAGCAGAATAGTATCTGAAATGATGCTGTTACATGCTTGAAACTGTTTGTACTTTTTTATCCGAGGAGGACGATTTGAATTCTTTTAACAGTTTACCGATACGGTCTAATTCATCATTTATTATTCTGATCTCATCGTTATCAACATTTAAATCGTCCAGCTTCATGTTAAGCACTTTAAGATAATTCTTTATTGCGCTTAGAGGATTATTGATTTCATGGATAATTTTCGGGTTTTATAGAATTTGATTCAGTGTTTTTTTCACTTCAACCGCAGAATTATTTTGGATTCTTCGTCGAATTACAAAGGGTATAAATGAATCCATGAAATACATGAAGCTCTTTTAATGGTCTCTTTATTCGATAGCTTTACAGAACGATTGACTCCAAGAACAATAACTCCGTAAGTTTTATCTTCATCAATCAAAGGAAGGCAAAAGAGCCCATCCATTCCATATAATTTGCTATTTGAAGATCAAAAAGATCAGGTTCAGTATTATTAACTCTTTCGAGAGAGTTCATTTCGATACTCTATTAAAAATGAAGTTAACAATCGTACTGTTTTTAACATCCATTGAAACTGACAGATCAGTTAGAGAGTACAATATCGCTTTCAGGTTGACCGAGCTTTATGCCATCAAGCGATTTGTTTACGGATGTTATATTTGAAATAAAATATTTCACTTATTCCGGTAAGGAAATATATTGGTCTTCCCAATGATTGTCGAATCGTTCTTTTTCATTGTCAGATTTACGAACCCGGGCAGTCAGCACCGATAATAATGAACCACCTCCTACGTCATTCAGGCGCATAATTTCCCGTTGAACTTCAGATTGATATACTAATTCACTGTTATAACTGGATATTTCCATCCCCAGATTCAACAGACGATTTTGGGCCTTCAACTCCGCGATTGAAACAAGTTCATCAATCTGGTTATCTGTAAGATTGAATAATTCGTTTCCTGCCTCCAGATGCTTTGAACGATCCTTAGTTCACCCTGACCATAACCATACTGCAAAAATAAACCAGTTTCACCAGCTGGTTTGCCTGTTTATCTTTTTCAATCGGGTGGTGGTGATAAAAAATTGCGTCAGAGATAAATGGAAATAGAGTCCCAGTGTTCAACCATACGGGCGCCAAGAAAACAGTGGTTCACCCCCAGTGGATGATCTTCCGCAGACATCTGGTTTGAATAATTGGAGTCCACTGAAGAACTTAAGCATGCTATATTGCATAGGAAATCTATTTGAAAGGACAATGGAACCAACATGATTGAGAAGTGTGGCAACATACGCAGGAAATGGTGATGAATAGTTGATTGCTTCCGAGATGTGACCGAGAAATGTGCACTTCTTAGGGAAACAAAAAAATGGTTATTTATACATGGTTCTACACTGCCGGATCGTATGGAAACAAGAGGACGAATGATTAAATCTTTGATAAGATGGCCGGAAACATCATTTCCTATTATTTTCAAGGCATCTTTAATACTGGAAATATTTCTATTGCAGGAATAAGAGGTCGAATGAGTTAAATTCAGTAAATTGAAAGCAAGTGAAGGACTTACAGCAATAAAATTATGTGATATCCGCTAATATTCATTATATTGATCAATTGATTCAAGGAAAACAGAAGAATTTCCGTTTCAACAGGAAGGAATTGGGGCCTATTAATAATAGAGTCAACAGAACCCCTTTTTAACCTATTGTAGTTTTTCCTGCGATAATATGAGGCGTTCCATTGAGTCATCGGATTTTTCATGATTCTATCATGAGATTATCGATATGTTATTTTGAATAACTATTATCTGTTCGGTATTTTGAATCCAAATCTTTAAGACAATAGAGCTCTAAGATTTTAAGCAAATTTATCATAGCATATATAACAACAAATCCGGCATGTCAACAAAATATAGTGCATAAACATATCAATCTACATATGGTTTTAAATTACTGATTGATCTTATAAATGAAGGGCTTTTGCGGTATTAACAAATAAATTGTTCCACTCTTGTCCAAAATAGCTTTTTGGGACAGCCGAATTTCTACGTTATGAGTTGCTACCGATATCTCTTGGCTGTAAAAACCCTCTATTTACCGCTGTTGCCGACCCAAAATGCTAAAATTCAGCTAAATTCTATTTTGGACAGGCAAATTGGGCACAAGACAACCTGTTCTCGGGAAAAGTGATTTTGAACAAAAATTATATTGAAATCATTGAACATTTTTGTCCAATATCGCCTTTTTAAATTTATTTTGGACAGTACTTGTCTTTATTATAAATTGAAATTTTCATTAGGATCAGGTTCTCATTAATAAGCAATTATCGTGCCGGATTCATTTTTTACGGTGATCAGTCCCTGAAAACAAATCTATTCCAGCCGGTTAGATTGTTTTTTATAAACGTTTTAATGATGTTAGAGAAGGAGAGCATTTATGTTTTTCCGGTTTTCAAGTTACATTATTCTGGGAAAATAGACTTTTTGTCTTTATCTTCTCATTATATTTAATGGTTCTAAACAAAACTCAGCCAAATGATTATATTTAATAACAAGATCAACCTATTAACAAATTGGAGGTCTTGCTATGAAAATGCCGGCCATCACTCTCGTGGAGTGGCAGAAACGATTCGGGACCGAAAAAGCCTGCGCCAAGGTTTTGGCAAATATTCGCTGGCCTCAGGGTTTTCAATGCCCTGCATGCGGTTCGTATAAATACAGCTTTATTACAACAAGAAAGCTCTACCAATGCTCGTCGTGCAAACACCAGGTATCGATAACTGCCGACACGCTGTTTCATGCCACGAAAGTACCGTTGGTAAAATGGTTTTGGGCGATTTACCTGACAGCTTCTGACAAAGGAGGTATCTCCGCCTTGCGGCTGTCCAAACATATCGGAGTCTCCTGGTTGAGCGCCCGCAGGATATTGAAAAAGATTCGTACAGCCATGGCTCATCGTGACAGCATCTATCGTCTCAATAAACTGATTGAATTCGACGATACCTACGTCGGAGGAAAACGTGCCGGTAAGAGAGGCCGTGGCGCGGAAGGAAAAAAGCCGGTTCTGGTCGCTGTTGAGACTCGAACTAAAGGAGCTGGATTTGTTGCTATGAAGGCAGTGGACACTATTTACAAAGAAACCGTATCTTCTTTCCTTGCTTTCCATATACAACCAGGGCAGACCGTACGAACAGATGCTCTTCCGGCTCTGAATGCTGTAGCGGAGAATCACATTCATGAAAAGAAGGTAACACCAGCGCAAAAGGCTTCTGAGTGGCTTCCGCTTGTCCATATTATGATCGGCAATATGAAGAAATTCGTTAATGGTACTTTTCATGGAGTGTCTTCAAATTATCTTCAGGAATACCTGGATGAATTTTGTTATCGGTTTAATCGCAGGTTCTGGGAACCGGAGATGCCTTTGAGATTACTCAACGCATGCTTGGCCCATGTTCCTGTTAAAATTGCTGAGTTTCGTTAAGAGCCACATTATATTTTGTCTAAAATACGAGTTATCATGGAAGGGGCATAAAATGTTCTGCTTATAATTCCAGAGTCAACCGAGACACTAGTACCATGTAACGTTTAATATTTCGTATTATTGGTAAATTGTGTATAATGACGGCAACCACTACAAGGAGGTTGCCATGTCATCACGATATCGAGTTACCTTGACCGAGCAAGAACGCAAAGACCTGGAGGCAATAACACGTAACGGCAAAACAGCAGCCAGAAAATTTATCCATGCCCGGGCCTTGCTGCTCTGCAATGCTTCGACCGACGGTCCTGCCTGGAATGTTGCAGATGTTGCAACAGCACTTGGAGTGACCAGTCGAACCATTGAACACCTTAAAAAACGTTTTGTTGAAGATGGCCTGGAGGTGGCTCTTGTTCGCAAGCCTAGGGAAAAGCCACCACGTGAAATCATCTTTGATGGTGCCTTTGAGGCACGACTCATCGCTTTGGCATGCTCGAAAATACCGGCAGGGCATCGTCGATGGACGGTCAGATTACTAGCTGATAAAGCGGTGGAACTCAATCTCGCTCCAGCTGTTTCACATATGAGGGTACAAAGGATACTAAAAAAAATGAATATAAACCTCACCTCAGAAAATACTGGAAAATCCCGCCGCAGGAAAGTGCAGCCTTTGTAGCGGCGATGGAGGATGTCCTGGAGGTGTATCATCTTCCTTATGACGCAGATTATCCTTTGGTCTGCATGGATGAGTCCTGTAAACAACTGATCGGCGAGGTACGCACCCCGATTCCTTGCAAGCCGGGTCAACCGGCACGCATTGATGATGAATATGTGAGAAATGGCGTAGCACAAATATTCATGGAAGTAGAGCCATTGGGTGGCAGGCGACATGTTACGGTGACAGAGCGACGTACCAGAAAAGACTGGGCTCAGCAGATTAAACAGATGCTTGATGAGCGCTATCCTGAGGCTATCAAGGTTCGGCTGGTGATGGATAATCTGAATACGCACCATGTGGCCTCTCTGTATGAAACATTTGAAGCCGGTGAAGCAAGGCGTCTGGCCGAGCGTCTTGAGATTCATTACACACCGAAACATGGAAGTTGGCTCAACATGGCGGAGATTGAACTCAGCGCTTTAAAAGGCCAATGCCTTGACCGTCTGCCGATATAACTACCATGCAATCTGAGATAGATGGATGCCTGGGAGAAAAACCGTAACAACTCATTGAGAAAGATTGATTGGCAGTTCACAACCGCTGATGCACGCATCAAGTTGAAACGGCTTTATCCGAAAATATAATTATTACACCGTACTAGCTCCAATTCTAACCATCAACGGCGTTAATAGCATTTTCGATTCAAACGCAATATACTGAAGAAACTTTCCATCCTCTATGGCTGATAGTGCGACAATATATGTGCAGACTCATACTGAGGATTTGTCCTGCCAATTCAAGGTGATTCGTAGATTCGTCCGGTGGAGGTTCTTCCTGTGAATCTAACAAGCAGATTTTATGTCGATGGATTATTTGATTGATATAAAATGCCAGATGAAATCTGTCTTCTGGCTTGGCTGTCAGACCATGGCACTGGATATTTTTGTCGATCTCCCGAGTTCATTTCTTAATTTCAGGTAAATTTCACCTGTTTTGGACGCACCTGTACTATCTGTCGGAAAACTGACACCTCACAAGATCATATCCTGAGTGGTATTTTCATTAGATTCATCAGTATGTGAGCAAATAGACATCTATAGGGATAACCACCGGCATAAGCTATCCATACCTTTCTCACGGTGATTCGTATACGAGCTCCAATCTTGAACAGTCTTAAACGAATTGTATCGCACTGGGCCTTTGCCATTTTTGTTCCTGCAAGGCCCAGGCGTCGAAGCGCCTGTACCATGACATACGCGATAGAAGAGAAATAGAGCCTGACCTGGTTACTGTGCATTTTATTTGTACTGGTTAATCCCCTTATCATGATCAATAAAAGCATCAAGCTGGCTATGCTGTTTACAGCGGTCAAAGAAACATTGCAGGTCTTCGCTCATGATCCACAGTGGCGCCTTGAAGGCCAACTCGGTTTCATCTCCGTACTCCACACATGGAATCAGAAACTCATGGACCACTACCACCTGCACTGTATTATCCCGGCAGGAGCACTCTCATATGACCGTAAAAAATGGATCGGTGCCAGAACAAAATATCTGTTCAAGGTGCAGTCCCTGGCGAAAGAGTTTCAGAGGAGATATCTGAATAAACTGGAAAAGGCGTATCGTAAAAACACCCTGTCCTTCTATGGCAAGACTGAGATGTATCGGAACGAGAAACAGTTTCTGAGACTACTCGCAGCGTTATGGTACAAGCAGTGGATTACTTATGCCAAGCAGCCTTTCGGAGGACCGGAGCAGGTGCTTGAGTATCTTGGCCGTTACACGCACCGGGTGGCGATCACTAACAATCGGATTATTACAATCGATAACGGCCGAATACGATTTAGGTATCGGGATCGCAGTGACGACATTTGAGTTGACCTAATCCTTCCTTCCTTGATATTCAACATAGCGGCGTATCTTAGTTTCGTCTAAGCCTACGCTGCTTACAAAGTAACCGGCGACCACTATGTTTTCCTTCCAATATACCTTCTCGACCATTTGAATTTCTGTCGTATTCGAGACGCCGATTGGCTTTTCAATCTACCATCACCTCTGAAATACTGTATTTGGGTGGAATCACCATAAGCTGTGCAAATGATCTTGGTCAAAGCCAATCGACTCCATCTCAACACCGGGCTACTTCGAAGCAACTTCGGCAATATCTTTTGTATATACTGCAACTCCAGGATTCAGGACCCTACGGCGGTATTTACATACCACACTATATGGTATTTTAAGTAGTATGTACTATGGGATGAACGATTGATTTTCATCCGCATATATACCGCCTCCGGGCTCATTCATCCACGGGTAAACCCGTGGTGTTCTGTCTTCGACCGATAAAGAAAAAGAGCTCACGCTCAGCGCTGATGAGTTTATCCGGCGCTTTCTCCTGCACATGCTCCCAAGCGGTTTTACCAAGATACGCTATTACGGATTCCTGGCCCATGCCAACAAGAAAACCTGCATTGAGTTGATTCGTACGTTGATCGGTGCAACCACCGTATACGCGAAAACGCTGGTAGAGAACGTTCAGGAGATGATGCTTCGTTTAACCGGTATTGACATTTACTGCTGCCCCCAGTGCGGTAAAGGGAAGTTGGTATATCTCAGGCCAATTGACGGATCAGCTTATGACGATACTTCCTGACCAAGGTTGATTTATTACAGGATCATGCGGTTGCAGTTACCCCGAAAGTGGGAGAAACAGGATAGCTACGTCTTGAACAGGTGAAAATGACAACCAAATAACCAGTTTAAAACCGAAATATTACGTTTAATAGAGAAATCTGTGCGAAAACAAATCAATTTTTATTGCAATAGATGGAATGCGCACTTCTCAAAGGTGATTCCGGATCAATTATCAGTAACCCAGAACCCCATTCAATCCCCATAGCTCCACCCTTCCGGTTGTAATCCGCTCCGCACTTCAGTTCTTCAGGATTATCAATAATTGCAAGATATTCCGATCTAGGTTGGAGTGTCACTGGAATGCAACTATTGATAACCCTATTCTATTTAATTTTTCGGGGCCACTTCTTCCTGAGGTCTGAGTTTTGGCAAATAAGATTAAGAAGAATAAAACGGAACTCCCCTTCTACTGCAACGAGAGGCCAAACATCCCTCCGCAAAATACAATTAATTTGCTTTCATATGGAAGAAGGAGGGATCAAGGGAGAGATCCCTCCCTATAAGCTAGAAACGGAGGTTGATATGGCAACTATCCTTTTCCCTTTCCAGCATTGCTACTGATTTAATTTTGCCGCCTTGATCCGGAAACTAATGGAAAGCGCTTGGATCACTAACCAACAGAAGAGAATGAAAAGCGGTAATATAATTTGTAAAAAAACCGGAAGTATCCAGAAAAATGGAGCTAATACCGAATAATCAATCATCGTAACACCTCCAATTTGGTTGAGACACAACAGGCATGGTCACTGTCGTTTGCCTTCAACGGGTCTATAGTACCTCTCCACGACACCAAGTGAATGGTTGACACCCTCTCGAATATCTGCAATATTGCGGAGTGCGTTCTTCTCTTTAGACCGCTTCTTGTCTTGCTGCATCGCTAGAAAGCTCATCAATGAATTGTCAATCTGAGATTAACGGAGGTTGACTTACAGATCGCTTACACTTCGATATAAAAAATAAAAAATCATTTGCCGTAATGCTCAGAAGCCTATTCATCTGGGAGGTATTATGGAATCGGTGTATCCCTTAAAGATCCAAAGACCTGCGCTTTCAGACGTCGTAATCAGGCAGAGATTATTTAGACTCATCGATCAGCAATCGGCAATAAAAGTTTACTGGATCTCGGGCCCAGGGGGTGCAGGAAAAACCACATTGATCAATTCCTTTTTGGCTGAACAGAATGTGCCAAATATTTGGTATCAAGTTGACGAGAGTGACAACGACCTTGCCAGTTTTTTCTTCTACCTGGGACTAGCCGGATCAAAATCGGCCCCTGACCATAAGCCCAGCTTTCCTAACTTTACGCCAGAATATATATTCGGACTTCCTGAGTTTAGCAGGAACTTTTTCGATAAACTCTTTCAGATACACCAACCAGACACATATTTGGTGCTCGATAACTGCCATGAAATCCCAGACGATTCTGATCTTTATCAAGCTATTCTATACGGCATGTCCAGAATGGGGGCGGGGTCTCGAATCATCTTTATCAGTCGGAACGAGATTCCGATCGCTTTCAATCGTCTACGAGTAAATAATGAGTTAGGCCTAATTGGCTGGCATGACCTCCGCTTGACCATTGAAGAGCTTGAGGCTTTTTCAAGGTTGAAGGCTCTGGAATTCGAGTCTAGCCAACTGCAACAACTGCATCAGTTACTTGACGGCTGGGTGGCAGGGTTTCAAATCATGGCTGGCGCCGGGCAGATCGAAAACCACCTTGATAGCACTTTTAAAACCGCCCTATTTGAGGATTCACAAGAGATAATTTTTGATTATTTCGCTGAAGAGATCTTTCGACATTTAGAGTCCACAAGCCAGGAGATTCTCCTAAAAAGCAGCTTGCTGCCCTATCTCGACACATCAATGCTCAGGGCTCTGTGGGCCTCGACCAATGCCGCAACAATCATCAAAGAACTATGCAGAACAAACATATTCATAAGTAAGCAGGATGGACTCCCTGGGGTTTACAATTACCACCAACTCTTCAAAGAGTTCCTTCGGAAGCGCTGTCAACAGTCGTATTCTAAAGATGAGACACGAGCAGTGCTGCTCGGTGCTGCAAAGCTTTTCGCCAATCAGGGCAAAATTGAAGAAGCTGTTGCTTTACATATCCAAGCCAGTAATTGGCAGGATGTAATTGCCCTTATTATTCAGCACGGTCGAGCGCTTCTTGAGCAAGGGCGTTTTCGTACCCTTGCAGGCTGGTTGCATCATATACCAAAAGAGATAGCGAACAATGATCCGTGGCTGCTTTATTGGACAGCTCTTTGCCTGATGCTTCAGGATCCGCACAAGGCTCAAAAGATATTCGATCATGCCCTAAAGGTCTTCAGGGAGCAGGAGAATGTTGTCGGGATCTATCTGGCCCTGGGTGGAATGGGTGAATCACTGGCCTATCGGTTCGATTCGTTTGTCCCATATGACCATTGGATCAGTACATTGGAAACACTCTTGGAGCAATATCCTTACTTTCCTACCATTGAAATTGAGGCTCGGATAACGCTTTCGATGATGAGTGCCATAGCCCTGAGACAGCCTGCATATCTGCATGCTGACGAGTGGCGTAGTCGGGCAGTGTCAATCATGAATAATCATGATCTCGATGATTCAATCAGAATCCATCTTCTCAACACACTCATATTAGAACGGACGTTAACAGGCAATCTCACTGAAGCAGAGCTGCTCATTATCAGTTTTAAGAATTTAATAGAACGGCACGAAGTCCCTCCACTCGTATTAGTTACTTTAAAGAATTTCGAGTCATTGTACAATTGGAGAAGTGGCAATTCAGCGGAAAGTCAGAAGGCGGCAGCGGCGGGCCTTGAAATGGCATGGCATAGTGGGCTTCAGGTGATCTCGTTTGTATTGCTTGCCAACGGGGCCGTCGGCGCTTTAATCGGTGGCGATCTAGAGAAGACCGATTTGTATCTTAATCAATTGGAATCGCAACTGGACAATGCAGGTTACTACACAAAATTAATTTATCATATCACCAAAACCTGGCGATATCTTACTGATGATCAATGGGCAGAGGCGCTCGCCCAGAGCAAGCATGCCTTGCAACTCGCTGATGTCGTTGGTAATCCCGAGACATCAGCCATTTCTCATCTTGCCCATTCATTGGCATTGCGGGCAAATGCTGAGCCAGAGGGCGCAGATACTGAACTTGAAAAAGCGATAACGATATGTGTATCAAATCCTTTACACCAAATTGCTTTTGGCTGTCACATGACCAAAGTGGAACAGCTCTTTGCATCGGGCAACCACAAAGACGGTGTGGAGGAACTCCAAACGGCTCTTGATATTGGGAGCAGGATGGGATACACGATGTTTCCAATGTGGAGCAAAGAAACGGCTTCAAACCTCTGCGTTAAGGCGCTGGAGCATGGTATTCACAAAGATTATATTCATCGACTCATAAAAAAGCAGAACCTGTTTCCACCCCGCCCGCCGGTAGATCTTGAAACTTGGCCATGGCACGTGAAAATCTACTGTCTTGGACAGTTCAAGATAATCATAGAACAAGAAGTCTTGAGCTTTAAGGGCAAAACACAACAGAAACCGCTGGAACTGCTTAAGGCCTTGATCTCTCTAGGGGGAAAGAACGTTTCCGACTCGTTGCTTTCTGACATCTTGTGGCCTGACTCGGATGGAGACATGCAGCATCAGAGTTTTAACACGACTCTGCACAGACTAAGAAAGATGTTACAGGTAGATGACATCTTACTATTTAGTTCAGGCGAGCTGAGGTTAAACGAAAAGAAGTGTTGGACCGACATATGGGCATTTCAACATTATTTCTCCGGCTCAGATAATGCAAATCAATCTAATACTGCAAGCGCCAGCCAGACAACCATGGGTAGAAAAGCAATTAGCCATTATCAGGGCCCTTTTTTGCCTAGCGAAAATGAAGGCTGGGTGATGAGAACCCGAGAGAAATTACATCGTCAATACATTTCCTTAATTGAGACGACGGCAAAATATTTTACCAATAAAGATCAATGGAATATGGCTGTCAGTCTTTATGAACGAGGGATTGAAGCAGAGCCACTATTGTCCAGTTTTTACCACCACCTTATGCACTGCCACTCGAAACTGGGGAACAAAGCATCCGCCTTCTATATCCATGACCAATACATGAAACATTTCAGTACAAGAAAAGACCAGATATTTCTCGAAATTCAAAAACTTTATAAGGAGATTAATGGCAAAAACTAGGGTGAGCATTGCAATGTAACATACGGATTAACAACTAGAGAAGACAGGAAATTACAAGATTGAACATTTCTCATTTGAAGAGCAGAAGAAAGTCATAAATTGTCTGCCTCATCACTGGAAACCATATTTTCAGTTGGCATTTTGCTCAGGCATTCGCCAAGGCGAGCAATTTGCTCTGACTGCAAATGATATTGATTGTTATCAAGGTACGATTTCTATCACCAGAGCTATGAGGTTGGATGAGCAGATCAAAATCAACAGTAGACTACAGAGCAAATATCTCTTCTATACAGCACAAGGGAATCAGCTGAATCATGCAAACCTTTGTAATCGGGTATGGACACCCGCGTTACGGAAGGCAAACGTTGATTACAGGCCAATGATTCAAACCAGGCATACCTTTGCTACCACCGCACTGAGCTTGGGAGAAAATCCCCTCTGGATAGCGCATACGATCGGGCAGAGAGACACAGACATGATCGATCATCAGGGTATACGCAAAGTTTGTCGATAGTGCCATGAGGACACTCGACGACAATGCCGTCAACGAAGCCCACTTAAAGATGATGGGTAACTCAAGGTAAAGACAGGTAAAAAAGTTTTGGCAAAATTTTGACAAAATCAGCTCTGGACACAAAAAAAGTACTAACCGACAGATGTTGGTAAGTGCTTGGATTTACTGGTGCGAGACCAGGAATAACGCCATGTCAACAACATAGACATAATAGCAGATACTTAATAACGAAACAAAATGAGCATATTAAACAAAATGCCCTGGATTGAGATGCCTACTGAGGTTAAAGTTTTACCAGATAACGGCGATCGTTCAATCTTCCCAACTGAATCCGAACCCAATTAGGAGGGACCTTACTGGGCATGTCTGAAAAAATGCTTAATATTGCCAAGAGCTTTGCAGATATATAAAGAGCAAGACATACGGTTGGAATCCGGGTGATTTTGTAGGATTATTCTGTATAAGAAAGAAAGCCGGATATCAACTTAGCCAAAATACCAAACCGTTTATTGGAGAATTAAGTCATGACGTTGCAAATAATTGGGGCTGGCATGGGTAGAACCGGGACAGCTTCATTGAAGGTCGCTATTGAAGCACTAAATATTGGTCGTTGCTATCACATGAGTGAAGTTCTGAAAAACCCTGAGTGGACAAACAACTGGATAAATGTAGCTGAAGGAAACGTAGACTGGGACAAAATATTCAGAGGATATTCTGCAACCGTCGACAATCCTGGGTGCAATTATTGGAAGGAACTTGCGAGCTACTATCCAGATGCGAAGGTTATCCTGACAGTTCGTGATGCAAACAGTTGGTTTGATTCAACCAATGAGACAATTCACTCTGTTGCATTTGCAAACTTTATTAAAAATTCTCCGTTTGGAGAAATGGTGCAAAAAACCATTTGGGATGTAATGGAGAATCGTATGCAGGATAGGGAGTATATGGTCGAGTTTTTTACAAAACGTACAACAGAAATAATTAATTCAATCGCTTCAGAAAGGCTCCTTGTCTATCAGGTTAGTGAAGGCTGGAAGCCACTGTGTGAATTTCTCGAGGTACCAGTGCCCAATTTTGATTTTCCGCGCATCAACAGTCGAGATGAAACCAAAGCATTGCTATCAGGCCTAATGGCTGCTAGTAGAGATCAACTCAGTGAGGATGCTATGGTGAAGGTCGGTCGCGAACTACATGGAGATTGATTTGAAAACCATGTACGAATTAAATTTCCATTGGACGTTAAGGTAACAGAAAATGCCTATCAAACGTGACTGGTTTAAATTTTTGGCGCCGGACCTCCTTATGGTCAGCCGCTGTTTGGGGCGTTAATATTTTCACATCGAAGGTCTGCATATCTCAACAATCCGCTGACTGTAGATTTCAAACTGTGAGGTTAAAGTTTTGACCAGATCAAGGTGATCATTCAATCTTCCCAGCCAAACCCGAACCATATCAGGAAGAAGCTCAATATCTGGGTTTGAATTAATGATAAAGATTTTCAAATGACATCTAAATGTGCGCCGGATAGTGCTACAATTAATTCGGTATCCCACTTAAAATTGGCAGAAATCTTTCAAAATAATTTGGACCATTTCTCAATTTTCAGCCGGTGGTCCCTTGCGAACAGGAAATTAAATTATACTGTTGAATAAGTGGGCTGGTTGCAAATACATTAAGGAGCGAATAATGAAATTATGGACAGTTCTTGCCAAATATCCCCCCCTCATTTTTGTCGTTCTTCTGATTCTTATCAGCTTCGGAAAAAACATTACCATGGCGACAGAACCAAAAATAGCCATCAAAAAATATGATCCAGTTGCCTATTTTACCGAAAGCAAGGCGGTACATGGAACGGATGCATTTACCTTTTCCTACCATGACATGATCTGGTATTTTTCAAGCCAGAAAAACCATGACCTCTTTGCTGCAGATCCGCATGCATACGCCCCACAGTATGACGGTTATTGTGCCTGGGCGATGACCGAGTCTAGGCTCGCCATCACTGATCCGGAGGTATGGAAGATCGTCGATGGTAAATTGTACCTGAACTGCAGCAGGGCTGCCTACGAGAAATGGATCAGAGATATTCCCTCTCACATAAAAATGGCGGATCGTATCTGGGCAGAGAAGTATGCCGGAAAATGAGGCTTGACTTGTTCGATTGCCAGAAATCAAAAAGTAAATGGCGACGGAGAATGCTGAGATGTTGAGAACATACTGCCGATGCTGAACGTCAAACTAAACATTCTGAGATGGTATGGAATAAACGGACATTAACCTCGCCAATCATAAGTCCAAACACTCATCAATACATTCCAACTTAAACTACAAACTGTATGGGTTAAAGTTTTGACCAGATCACGGCGATCATTCAACCTTCCCAGCCAAATCCGACCCCTATCCGGAAACATTTAAACTTGGGATACGATTATCTGACCGAGGGTTGCCATGGGACACCCTTACCCACTGCACAGACTGGATGCAGGTGAACGGTTTAGGAAAAAGAATAAATAAATAGAACAACCACCTCTTCGCTTCAGAAAGATCGGTAGACAATCGCGCGCTTGTACTTACCGTTGTTCAGGACGCGTTAGCGTGCTCTTTTAACTCCATTGGTACAAAAACAGGATCATCGCCACATCAAGAAGCCGTAAAGGGATATGGTATATCACCGATCGCGTCTCGTCAGGACATGTCTGAAGCCTGTGGTCCGGGGCGCAGGTACTTGGATTGGAAACGAGCAGACACAACCGACTGGGGAAGTTTGACTATGCAATCCAAAAGCATGCTTGATACTTTGTTGAGCGCTCTATCGAAACTGTCCAAGACGCCGCTGAATTACTGGGCAGAGTTCGCTGTCGATATCCCCCTCGGTGCTGCACTGATCTTTGCTGGTTTACGGAAAAATGAACTTGGTTCCATTGCAGTTGTTCTAACCATCCTGCTTGGCCTTTTTTTCTTCAGTATTATTGAATACTCATTTCACCGCTGGCTGTTTCACGGATCAGTGCAGATCATGGTACAGGGTCACCGTGCGCATCACGAAAATCCGTTGGGCTACGATTCTTTACCGTTCTTCTTACCGGCGTTGGTACTGCCGGCACTTGCAGGTGTATTTGTCTTGCTTATGCCTGCAAACTATGCCTTTCTGTTGACAGGGATTATTGCTCTGAGCTACGTTGTCTATGGTCTGAGTCACTTCACCATCCACCACCATATTTTTCATAGCGTTCTTGCTCGAAACTGGGCTGCCAATCATCACATTCATCACTATCACAACGATGCGAACTTTGGTGTTACAACGCCACTATGGGATAGATTGTTTAAAACAAGCTACAAAAGACCACTTTAGGAGCTTTACGGCTTCTTCTTTGAACTCTTTTGTATAGCTACGTCGCTTTTTCTTAGTCATTGAACACCTCCAGAATGATGAGTAATTCACTCTTAAAAAGTGCCCATTTAAGCCCTGCCTGTCAATAAGCATCAAAAATTGCCCCCTATTTTAAAAAATCAGGTCCCCCCTTAATTCTCCAACTCTCATTTCCGGTTTCTATAATGTCGCAATGATGGGTCAAGCTATCGATCAGCGCGGTACTCATTTTGGCGTCTGTTACCTCTTCTAGTTGTCATTTAGTTGTCATTTTGGCTGAAATTCGGTGATTTCCGTTGATTTCAACTGCAATGACGTAATACACCAGAAGCATATATATGTACACGTTATTACGTGCATTTTATTTTGATATCAGACGAACTCAAGAAGTGTTGCCCAGTTGCTAAATGGGGCTTTGTTCGAACCGGGGTGTCGGGGGTTCGAAACCCTCCGGGCATACCACTTAAGAACAACAATTAAGTATACTGTCCCAGTGCTGTCTCAGCAGTGATACTGTCCCCGTAATTTTCCCGTAATTTTCTCTCTTACGGACTATACCTGATCCCCTTTTTCATCTCGATAACGGATGTAAATAAAACTGCCGCAGCACATCCTCGATCAGCATTTTTTTCTATCCCGTAAACCGGTTTTGTCAGCCACTATTTACCTGCACTCATGATGGTCTCAAGGG
>CAVUYQ010000014.1:0-20767 GCA_963745765.1 uncultured delta proteobacterium
TTCAACGCTAATTCAAACTGAGCCACCTCTGCTAACGAAAAATGAGCCAGCGGCTCCATTTCTTTTTTTCTGAAATCCTGCTTTCCCTCTTTTTTGTTTTCCCATCTGACCTCTGATCTGCTCAATGAGATGAATTTGTTGAGGAGATCAAAATGGCCGAGAGGCGCAAATGCAAACACTGCCACCAGAGTTTTAGCCCTCGGCCGCAAAATCCTGATCAACAGTATTGCTCGGAAAGTGCCTGCCAACGCGCCCGTAAACGAATCTGGCAACAGCGGAAATTGCTTGCCGATCCTGACTACCACGCCAATCAAAGTGCTGCACAGAGCTGCTGGCAAGAGAAGAACCCGGACTATTGGTCAAAATATCGAGAGAAGAATCCAGATTACGTTGAGCATAATCGCGATCGGCAACGGGAACGAAACCGTCGTCGGCGTGGTCTGGATATCGACCGGACCCTGATTGCAAAGATGGACGCGTCAATGTCTGAAAGATCCATTAATCCAGGACGATATCTGTTAAGTAGGGTTGAGGGTGGCTTGATTGCAAAGATGGACACGTTAATCGTTGAAATAAACGTTGTTTCAGGTGGTTAGTTGACTGCCAATATTGATTGCAAAGAGAGGACTCGTAAGCTTTTGGGCAGGTTTGCGATTAAAAAAGGTCCATGGAAAAGCAAACCGTTGATCTTCATCTGCTTGAATTGCGCTACGCCCACATCCGGGTAAAGAATGAGGCACGGGTACGCCGGTTGGCGGACTCTATCTCGCGCCATGGCCAGCTTGAAGCGATGCTGACGATATCCAGCGAAGACAATCGCTTGATTCTGGTCGACGGTTATCAACGTCATGCCGCACTCAAATATCTGGGCCAGGATATTTGCCTGGTAAGAGTCGTGGATGAGCCGGAAAGCCAGACTCTCTATCGACTTCTCATTCTGCGTGGAGAAAGGCAATGGGAGGCGATTGAAGAGGCCGGATTGATCCAGGAACTGCATCGGCGATTCAGTCATTCGTTGAGCGAAATTGGCAAACGGATCGGCCGCGACAAGTCCTATGTGAAACGACGCATGGATCTGCTGGAATCATTACCGGAAGAGGTTTTGTCGCAGGTAATCGCCGGGACAGTCTCGACCTGGGCGGCCAGTCGGGTGTTAATACCGTTGGCGCGCGCCAACGCCTCCGATGCAACCAGGCTTGCCTCCCATCTTGCGCGTGAACCGATGTCTACCCGGGAACTGCAATTGTTTTATGAGCATTACCAAAAGGCTAACCGGCAGGTCCGGGAACGGATGCTGGATCATCCAGCGCTGTTCATCAAATCGATCCAGACTCTCACCGGGAGCAGGAACGAAAGCCCTGAAGAAAAATGGCTGCATGACGCCAAGGTGGTCTGCGCTATCCTGGATCGTCTGCGAGATAAGGCGGATACGGTTTTTTATCCGAACCAGGAACAAAAGTTGCGCCGACAGCTGCTGGTCCGGGCGGCCAAAGCCAGGCGTCTGACCGTCGAACTGCAGCAGAAAATCAAGGAGCGTCTTGAATATGATCGACCCCATCAAAGAGCAAGTGATCCGGGAAATGGCGAAACAAGGGATAGCGAAGCGGATGATCGCCAGACAACTGAAGGTCGCCCGCAACACGGTGGACAGAGTACTCGAATCAACGGCAGCTCGACCATCGGTCAGCAAAGAGTCGGGATATGACCGGCACATTGGACAGGTTCGCGAACTCTTCCGCGACTGTCAGGGCAATGTCGTCCGGGTGCAGGAGGAACTTTGTGCCCGTTATAATGTCACCATCCCCTACCAAAGCCTGACCTGGCTGATCCGGAAATATCAGCTGCGCATCCCGGCACAAAAGAGGGCCGGACGCTACCACTTTGAGCCGGGCGCGGAGATGCAGCATGACACCTCGCCGCATCGCTTCAAAATAGGCGACCGCCTGCTTACCGCCCAGTGTGCCGGCCTTACCTTGGCCTACAGCCGCCAGCTTTTCATCCAGTACTATCCGAGGTTCACCAGGTTTGAATGCAAAACCTTCCTGACCGAGGCCATGGCGTATATGCAGGGGGCCTGCGGTCGCTGCGTGATCGATAATACCAGCGTGATTGTCAGCCGCGGCGCCGGTCCGGATGCCTCATTTGCCCCGGAAATGGAGGCCTTTGCCGGAATTTACGGTGTTCATTTTTGGGCGCATCGGATTAAAGACGCCAACAGAAAGGCCAGGATCGAGCGGCCCTTTGACTATGTAGAGCGAAATTTCCTGGCCGGTCGAACCTTCGCCGACTGGCATGATCTCAACCTCCAGGCCAGGCAATGGTGCGATCAGGTAGCCAACCGCAAACCAAAGCGCAGCCTGGGGATGAACCCGACGGAGGCTTGGCTCATGGAGAAACCGTTCCTGCAACCCTTACCGAAAGTCTTGCCGCCAGTCTATCTTGCCGAACAACGGACAGTGGATATCGAGGGATACGTCCATCTCGACACCAACCGCTATTCGGTGCCCGATACCTTGATCGGCAAAAACGTCGAAGTGCTGAAGTACTGGCAACGGGTAGTGATTTATCAGGGGCGGACCATCGTTGCCGAACATGTCCGGGAGCTTCTGGCACGGGACAAGCGCATCACCAAACCGGGCCACCATCGGCCACTCAACCGCAAACAGGCCCATCAGGGAATCAGCATGGAGGAGCAAACCCTGATCGGTCAGCATGAATCCCTCAATCGCTATGTCGCTGAACTCAAAAAGCAGGCTCGCGGGCGGGGAATAGTCAAGCTGCGGCGTCTGCTTGACCTCAAAAGGACATATCCCCCGGCCCCATTCCAGAAAGCAGTTGAGGAAGCGCTCCATTACGGGCTTTACGATCTGGCCAGACTGGAAAAGATGATCCTGAAAAACACCGGAGGCGATTTCTTCGAGCTATAATGAGTGACGAAATCATCGAACTTCTTAGTCAGCTTAAACTTCACGGCATGGCTGCCGGCTTTCCCCGGCTGCTTGCCAGGGCGGAGCGGGAAGGCTGGGGACATCAACATCTGATTCTGCAGATGCTTGCCGAAGAACTGCAACACCAACGGGAACGAAGTGTGCTCTATCGTCTCAAACAGGCAAAAATCCCCTGGGACTGGACCCTCAGTACCTTCCCCTTTGATCGTCAGCCGGCGGTTGATCGAACCAGAATTATGACCCTGGCTGGGCTCGACTTCATGCAGCGAGGCGAAAACATCATTTTTACCGGCCCCACCGGCACCGGCAAAAGCGGCCTGGCATCCGGAATCCTCAGGCAGGCATTGATCTCCGGTTACCGAGGTCGATTCTACAACGTCCAAAACTTGCTGGACGAACTTTACGCCTCTCTGGCTGATCGCTCAACACCACAACTACTTATGCGTCTTTGTCGTTACGACCTACTGCTACTCGATGAGCTAGGATATCTAACCCTGACCCCCGAGCAGATGAACAGCTTCTTCAAGCTCATGAAAGAACGTTACGAGGCAGGCCGCCCAACAATCATCACAACCAACCTTGCGTTTGAGCACTGGTACGACATCCTTCAACCCAAAAGTATGGTCGACGCATTGCTCGACCGTCTCCGGCATCGCTGCTGCATAATCCCGATCGACGGAGAATCTCTCCGCACATAAGCCGCACAACAAATATCAGCCAACCTGCCACCCGCATCGCTCTTACATCTCCCTAAAACACTTCCTGCCGCGCACTCTCTGGCTCATTTTTCATTGGCAGAAATGGATCAATTCCTATTAGCGTCCAAGCTATAGGGCGAGGAGGTGCATGTACAGCGATATTCTTTTCTTTTGCCAGTTGCATGATTTCCAATATCTGTAGTGTTGACCTGCCTAACCGAGATAACTCTGGTACAATAACCGTATCACCAGCCTCAAGTTCGCTGAGAACTTTACCCAACTCACGCTCACGCCAATTCTTTGTACCACTGACCTTTTCTTCAACCCATTCTACAGTTCCAAGCTTTAGATTGTTCGCTAGTCGAAGGACATCATTCTTGTTTTTCTCAACATCCTGCTCTGCTGTTGAAACACGGATATAGCCAATTGTTCTGCTCATAATCCCTCCCAATTAATCAATTTTAAATGAAAACGTATCTTATGAAGGTCTTAATAATATTTTCATGAGACATAAATAAATCCATTTAATAGTTAGGATACGTATTGTTTTAACGAGCTTTTTTCCTTTACGAAAACGCCTACGTCCAAGGCAGACTTGAACTCTCTGGCTTATTCTAGCTCTTGCCGCAAATATGAAAACAAGGTAATTTTAGTCAGTAAGTGGTAACATACGGTAGTTCAATCTCGTGTTTAGAACAATCGGAAAGGAGAACGTTATGCTGAGCTGGAAAAGGTGGAGAGTATTGCTATATACGCTTTTATTGGTTTCCCTATCTCTCCCGATATGTGCCGGGGCGGATGATGTTACAGACTCGATCAATGAAGGGCTCGATTACTACAAACAGGGAGAGTATACCAGCGCTGCAGAAAGCCTCAATTACGCTTCCCAGCTGATCCAGCAGATGAAAGGTAAAAGTCTGGAGTCCTTTCTGCCGACTCCCCTGGACGGCTGGACGGCGGAACCCGCCAGTTCCCAGAGTGCGTCCGCGGCAATGATGGGCGGCGGCGTTACGGCGAGCCGCACCTATACCAAGGACTCAAGTTCGGTCGAGGTTCAGATCATTACCGACTCACCGATGATGCAGGCAATGATGATGATGTTTTCCACACCCATGCTTGCCACATCAGATGGAGGCAAACTGAAGAAGATCAATGGTGAGAAGGCCATTGTCAAATACGATTCCGCCAACCGCGGAGGCGAGATTCAAATTGTAGTTGCTAACCGCTTTTTTGTTATGATCGAAGGGCGTGATGTCAACCAAGAGGACCTGAATGCGTTCGCCAAAGACATCGACTTTAAGAAAATGGCCGCTATGCCCTGAGCAGAGGATGGTGGGAAACTGCTGTACCTGCTGAGCAGACCTTACAAACAGCTCAACGTGCTCATGGGGCAGACTGTCAATTCTGCCGCCTCTTTTTCTCCATAGCTGGGCCGGACATACCTTTTGCAACCAACATAAATTTGGAAAATTCTTAATTTAAGAATGAATTATCTAATCCAAGCTTGTATGAGGGTGCCTTCAGTGCCGCTCGGTTAGGCTGTTTTGATGGTTTTCAAACCACTCTTCCAGTCAAAAAGGTACCTGCAGGAAGGTCTACGCGGACAAGCAGTCAAAGAAGCTAAAAAGCGGTTTTATTCGTCAGGGAATTGTGTTAAAAATGCGTTATGAAACAAATTTTTAGTAGCTTTGCAATCCCGAAAAAAAAGGAGTGATAATGAGTGAACTTAAAGGAGTTTGTGTTCCAATCTGCACACCATTTACCGAAGGTGGAGCGAATGTTGATGAAACTGCTTTACGAGATCATATAGACTCTATGCTCGAAGCCGATGTCCATATCATATGTGTTAACGGTGGGACAGGTGAATTTCCGTTTCTTTCAGAAAGAGAAAAACGGGATATCCTTGAAATAGCTGTCAAACACATAGCCGGTCGATGTAAAATCATAGCTCATGTGTCTTGCGTACGAACCCAAGACACTATTGAGGCCGGCAAACACGCCAAGGACTGCGGCGCCGACGCCATAATGGTCTTACCGCCTTATTTCGAAGGCCCGGATGTTGAAGGCGTCATGTGGCACTATGATAAGATTTCGCTCGCTGTAGAATTGCCTATTATGGCCTACAATATTCCTCAATGTTCTGATTTTGATATTACTCCCGATATTTTTCAACGGTTACTGCAAATTGAAAATGTGCGTTACATAAAGGATAGCACTTCGATTATGCTGCGCATCGAAGACCTTGTTGCACTAGGAGCTAAAGTTTTCTGCGGCTGCGATTTTCTTATGCTGTATGCTTTAATGGCTGGCGCATCAGGTTGCTTTTGGGGCGGTGCCAACGCAATTCCTACAGAGGCGGTGCGACTATATAATCTCTATTCAGCTGGAAAACTTTCTGAGTCATTGGATCTTTGGCATAAAATACAGCCGTTGAACCGCCTTTTCTGGACACTTCCGTTCAACCCAGCTGTGAAAGAAGCCACCAATCTTTCAGGACGCCCTGTTTCTGAATGTCGCCTTCCGGTACAACCATTGTCAGCAGAACAAAAGGAGATGGTTGGAAACATATTTGCAAAGGTTTCGGCGTAGTTACCTGAAAAAGCGATTACCTATCACCATCACCCCTTCTCTCCGCTATTCCGGGTCGCCGAGTTTGTAGTGTATCCGAAGAACTCCGTTGCTGAAACCTTGGGAGATCATACGAAACTCAGCGATTTTGGCAGTATTGTCTACATGTTCGCCGATGCAGGGTCAGGAATCATAGTCGCCAATGTGCACTATACTAACGGTTTCAACCCTGTTCTGATGGCGGGTGAGGTTGAAGTTCCTCTCGGCTTCCTCAAGGGAAACTATCTCTTCGGTTAAATACAGGTTTGCGGAGGTTGTCTTGTTGACCGCCGCTTCCACTTCCTTCACTTCGTCATTGGTCAGAGCCCTATCGAAGTAGTAGTCATATTTGGACTTCTTCTTGTTCACATAGGCACTGAAGCAACGTCCGCAGTAAAATGTCCTGACCGTTGCATGATTGAGTACCTGCTCGCCTTCAGTTGCCGGGGACGATGGTTTTGTCCCTCATGTCATAACAAAAAGATGGTCCAGTTCGGTCACTATCTCAAGGAAACGATTCTCTACCCTGCCCCTCATCTCCAATATGTTTTCTCAAACCAAACCATATTCCATGATTCCAGGAAACCTTCACATCTAATATTACCTGTTGACAAGGATGAATAATAACAGCAATTTCCGACCTCAACAAAAATGCGCTGTTCAGTATTGCTCTCGAAGTTAACTGCCCTATGGATTCTGATTAAAGCGATATTTCAGTGTGGAGAGATAACCTTTGGCAAGCATTGTCTGAAAGCAACACTTAAGGGTGCCTTGAATAATGCAAATCCAGAGGTCATTAATTTTGCTGAGCAACTATTTCATGCCTCAATTTGGAATCTATCAGTTTGAGCCTCGATATTTGGCCCTTTTCAAGCTGTTTTTAATCATATTCAGGCCGCTCCTACAGCCGTTTCACCCTCTAGGATTGGACCTCAATGATGTGTGGAAGGCCTCCGCCAGGGCATTCAAAACACATTATCCGAAAACAGACAGCTCAAGCTGGATATGGCTTAGAACCGGCCACGGCATGGGCCTCGACTATTCTGATCCGATTTTGACGGAAGCCTTCCGTTATCCTTATGAACTATCCGAACGGAAAGATAAGGGGGACCAATTGGAAAAAAGGCCTATCCGGATCGAAGCGGGTATGCTTCTTATGCTTCATCCCAATGTTTTCATACCGAATGAAGCGGCTGGCGCAATCGGCGATATGGTGTTGGTGACCGAAGACGGCTATGAAATATTAAACGGATTTCCACGTGAACTGATCATATGGTGATAAGCGAACAGGATCTTAGCAACCGTTTTTCGTGTAAGTAATTAAAATAGAAGGAGAACTGACCTCCCCTCATAGCAAATGGGCCAAGATGAGTTCGGGCGTTATCAAATACCCATCATGTATCTGGACGTTTTGGGCGGGTCACTCAAGTAATAACTCTATTTCCTTCTTTGATGCGTCTGAATAAAAAGCGACACACTTCCAGAAACACCTGGCATCGCAGATTTCCGATTTAATATAGTCCCTTAGCACAGGCGGCAGTGACGTGACATCAAGTTTATCGAGACCTGCATACTTTGCAGCGCTGAGCAATATCCAATCGCAAAGGTTTTTCCGATAGGGTGGTGATGGTCGACTGGCCTCAATCTCCGGCGGTAACAGCTCGGCTATGATCATGATCTTTTTTTTCTGTTTTTCACTCAGATCATTCCAGATTTCACTAAGCTTCACGAAAATCTGATCTTTGTCCTCAGCACATCCGGAAAACATCTGACCAATACCTGAAACGAGCCAGTCTTTCGATACACCGGTTACCTTAACGATTTTATCTATAGATCTTGAGTTCGGACGTCTATCTTGTGTTTTCCATCTATAGATCGTTTGACTGGTTATACCGCATTTATTTGCAAGCTCCGACTTTGTCCAGGATATTGTTTCGAGGAGATTGTCCAGACGTTGTGAAAATTCTTTAGCCATGGTGATGGACGTTTTTATAATTGTGGCTAATTAGCCATTTTTGTGGGTGGTGGAATAGAACTTCCTCCCTTTTAAACAATTCCTGCCAGTTCGAAGGGGGTGAACATAGACTGCGACTGAATTGCGCTGACGTTTAATCACAGCTCCATCGGCAAGTTCTATTATGACACCGCCTCTATTAATTATCTCAAGAACAATACCGTAAGATCTTGTTAGAACCCTTGATTTTCTTTCAGGGTGATCAGCTATGACAAAGTTACCTTTTCGCATGCCGGTCTCATTTTCCCCTCACGGTCATAATAAAACACTAAGCATGAATAAATAATGTGGAAGTGAACGGTGTATTCCTGGGTAACTATGGCTTTTCATCGGCAGATTGCACTGCACGACCTTTACGGATAGAACCGGCAGGCGGTCTTTATCATGTCACTTCCCGTGGCAACCTGCAAGAGAGTATCTTCCTGACCGATGATATCAAGCCCGATTGCAGGACCTGGTCTCATCTGCGCTGCATGAGGCTTTTTCGTTGGCGCGGATCGGTCACGATTACTGTCTGTTTAACGGCCTTTATTGACAAGCAGCCATGCCAGGGCCTGTTCGTCCGTCAAACCTTCTCCGGGAGGACACTGCGGCGGCCATGTCTGATCAGTGATATACCAAAGGCCTTTGTGCTTGCCGGCTCTATATTTAAATTTTTTTGCTGTCTGCCTGATGACCGTTGAGATAGCCGGTTGCTTCGCTTTCATACCCTTTCAGCCTCTGTCGCACATCGTGGTGTGCAGTAGCGCTTTCCCTTTGTTTCTGCTGTGACATAGTAATGTCCGCACCGGGGGCAGGTATGCAGATCATTTTCATCAACGTTATTCAACAGCTTGATAAAGTTCAGCAACAGGTGATCCTCCCAGTGCAGGAAGGAAATCACTTTCCCGTCACTCTTGAGTAACCTGGAGCAAAATGGGAAATCCTCTACGATTTTTTCTGATCGCAGGTAAGCGATCACCGGAGCAAGATGCTTCTGGAGTTTTTCCAGTGTCATTCGGGATGACTCCGCATCATTTTTGTGAACGAAGTTTTCAGCAAAACGGCTTACCAGCTCACTTTTAATCCTGGTACGTTCCTTCTCCTCTCGTTCTACCCTGAAGTCCATCTGGGCGAGTTCCAGTAGTTGTTGCAGATCTCCTTGCTTGTCCATACATTCTCCTTAGCTGATCGTTCTGAGACAGGATAAGATCTTGCTATTGGAATACAACTCATTTTCGATTAGGGGGATTGGCGGCATCCCGTCTGACGCTAGTGCTTTCCTTATGGAGACCGTGCCTTAGAGAAAGGCAGGGCGGAGATGACAAACGGTCTAAGCTGGGACCTTTGTGCAGTTGAATAAAGGCCCGTCAATGCTTGCAGCCTGCGTAGCATCCCGTTATAAGGTATGAGACGCTGGTGTGAAATGCAACAATAGGAAAATCAGCATAATGTTGGCAGACGGCGATAGAAAACAAGGTTCCCACAATATTTCAAAAACGGTATATTCTTTTTCCTGTTTTCAATGATGCGACTCATTACCTTACTGCTTTTTGCGGTTCTTGCCGGTATGGCCGGTCCGCCCTGTTTTGCCGCTGCTCCGGCTCCACTGGTACGTGTTGGTGGTTCTTCATTTTCCCTCGATGTAAAGGACCAGCCGCTCACAACTATACTGGATGAGTTCACCCGGGCGGGAATTCGTATTCGTATCGATCCCCGCATCAATCCGCGGATCACCGCTTCTTTTGAAAATCGACCGATCGGCAGCGGACTGGAGAGCATCCTCCGCTCATTTGACTTTGCCCTTGTCTGGGCAAAAAAGGACGGTCCCGGGGCAGAAGAACCCAGCCTTCGGGAAATCCAGATTTTCAAAAAAGGCCAGACAGGTGAGGGGCTGCCGCTGTATGGAACGACCAACCTTGAAGTTGAACAGGACGCTACGGGTTTCTTTTATGTAAAAGATACGCTGCTGGTCCGCTTTGATTCGGCGATGAGTCTGTCTGAGCGCAGAGATCTGCTGAACTCGGCCGGAGCTATCCTTGTCGATGAGTCCAAAACGCTGGGCATCATGAGGCTGCGGCTCCCGGCGGGCAGCAATGTCCTGGCCATCGCCGCTATTCTTGAACGTAATCAAGGTGTTCTGAGTGTTGAACCGGATTATGCCTATTCCCTTGCCGATTCCCACCCCGTTGCCGGCGATTTCTATTCAGTAGCGGATGAACCACGTTCGATAGCGGGCAGTACGATTGTTGCCGTTTTGGACAGCGGCTTGTCGGCTGATTATGCCGACAGCCGGTTTGTTGCCGGAGCCTATGATGCCGTATCGTCGACTGCCTTGACGGGTGATCCGCTTGGACATGGCACACAGATGGTTCTGATCGCCGCTGGTACGGTTATCCCGTTTGGCGGCAATCAGGACACGGGCGATGGCAGCACGCCGGTAGTTGCTGTTCGTGCCTTTGATGATAATGGCTTTACGTCTGATTTCACCCTGCTGCGAGGGATCGATTATGCCGTGCAAAAGAGGGGCAAAAGTTCTCAGTATGAGTTGGGGAACCGAGCAGAACAGTCCCTTCATGGAAGAGGCGATGACCTTTGCCTCGGAGCAGGGGATTATCGTCGTGGCGGCTGCCGGCAATTCACCCTCCGGAAAAGCCATCTACCCCGCAGCCTACCGGAATGTTATCGGTGTTGGCGCCTTGATGCCGGACGGCAGCACATGGTCACAATCAAACTATGGTTCTTTTGTTTCCGTTTACGCGCCGGGACTGGCTGCTCTGCCGGTGGGTTCGGACGGTGTCCCCGGTATCTACGCCGGCACTTCAATTGCCACTGCCTATACTGCCCGGCAGATTGCGGCAATTCTTGATAGCAATCCCAAGGCGGACTTCAGCGAGGTGCTGCGCCAATTGACGAAGGGGAAATGATTTCTGATAAGAAGGGGGGGCGTAATAGAGAGGCCTCCTGCCGGGTTCTGCAGGAGGCCTCTCTTTTAACCGATCTCGGCAGGATTACAGAGCTCGTTTGCTTCTTCTGCGACTCTGCCGCAGTTGGTGCAGGAATATTTCATCGCCGCAAGTTTTCCTTTACAGACATGCGTCGGCGAAACGTTATGGGCGCCGCAATAATCACAATGCATGGTGAAATCCGTCGGATTGCACAGATGTCCCGGGTCATCGGATGTGGCTCCGCAATTGAGGCATGTGGCCATGATAGACCTCCTTGAATTGGCCTGTTTTCAAGAGCCTTCCCTGTCTGATTGAAACTGCCCATGTGAATTTTGCTGCAGGCTGACGAAAACAGAAGGGATGAAGTTAAGGCTATGGGCAATACGAGAGAAAATTTAAGAGTGGTGGAAGCCGGTGTCAATGGTTTGAGATTGCACCGGGCATGTCATGATGCCCGGTGCTGTCCCGAAAAGGTTTATCATACCAGCTTGTCATCTTCCATAAGCTCGATGATATCAGGGATGGGAATATCGCAGACGGTTCCGGTATCGGGGTTTTCAACCCGGTGGAAATATTCGTTTACGCGATCGTGGGCAGGACCAAAACCGGCCTTCCGGTTGAAATTCCGTTCTGTTTTCAGGGTCTCAACAGCCATTGCCCGAATCTGAACAGGTGTTATCTCCTTGCCATGTATGGCCTGTACCAGCTCACAGAGAAGAGAAAGATCGGGTAAGGCGGTTCCGAGAAAATAGCAGAACCCAAGGCTGTCCCATTGCAGGGTACCGACTTGGGAGAGTCGCGAGGCATCGGCCTGTCCCTTGACGCCGTGATGATCTTCAACCGCGGCGCGAATGGTATGACCCGCCGTGTGATCGGCCCCCATCGGGGAGGTGGCATAGGTTGCCGCAAGACCTTTCAAGGCGCGCGGATCATAGGCCGGAAAGGCCTGACCCTTGGCAGTCGGCGCCTGATAGACGCCCAGCACTTTTGCTGTTGTTTCCGCACCCGAGCCAAGTACTCTGCCGAAAATAGTGCCCTGCCTGATCTCTTTCATCATTGCCAGGGCCGCAGCACTGTCACCGAACTCGGCAAGACCCGCCTGCATTGCCACACCAATAGCGGCACCGGAGTCAACAGTATCGACCCCGCTGTCGTTGGCGATGGCGTTGAGTTCGGCGATAACATCGAGGTTACCGATGCCGAGATTGGGGCCCAGCAAGCCTATGGTTTCATACTCCAGCGGCGAAACCACTGTTTTTCCATCTTTGTCGGGATAGACATTTGAGCATTGCACCAGACAACCGGGCATACAGGCATGGGAAGTCTTACCCTCACCGCCCCGACTGCTGATCGTATCATAAAGAGCCTGGCCGTTGATTTGCTCAGACTGGTCGAACCGCCCGCGCGTGAAGTTATTCACCGGCAGAAAACCCATTCCCTGGCCGACATCAACCATGGCCGCAGTACCATATTTCCTGAAAACCTTGGCCGTTTGCGGCGTGTTGTTGACATGTTCGGCAAGTGTCCTGCTTGCTGCCTTGAAACGTTCCCTGTCCTGCGGCTGGATGGCCGGCGTGCCGGCTGGGTCAAGGACAATGGCCTGAATTCCCTTTGTTGCCATCACGGCACCAAGTCCGCCCCGGCCGCAGAACCTTGACGGACGGTTCTGCACGTCGGAGATGGCAATAGCGGCTGCCCGCATCAGCAGTTCGGCTGCAGGGCCGATAATGGCAAAGGAGATTGAATCGCCAAAGCGGCGGGTGAGTAGTTCGCTCTTGTCGTGGCAGCCTGAGCCGGCCAGATCTGAGCCGTCTTCGATTTTTACGCCACTGGCGCTGATATGTATGACTTTCCAGACACCTTTCTCAGCTTGAGGACCGGTACAGACAATACTCCGGATACCGAGGCGCCCCATATGATAGGCAAAGGTTCCGCCGGCGTTGCTCTCTTTTATGGTTCCGGTGAGCGGACTTTTTCCGCCGACAGAAATACGGTTGCCGTTGGTCATGGTAGTTCCTGCCAGTATGCCGCAGCAGAAGGCAAGGATATTGTCCGGCCCGAGTGCATCCGCCTCGGGGGGAACAAGCTCAGCTACCAGGCTCGATGATAGTGCCCGTCCTCCTTTGAGAAACATATCTTCGGCAAGGGATTCTTCCCGGTAAGCACCGGTTCCGACATCAAGTTTTAAAATCTTTGGCATTTTTCGAACCTCGGTAAAGGATATTGATTTAGGGGTCAAAAAAACAATCAACTCCGGTTTCACTGCTGTTCACAAAGACAGTATTACCTATTTACTGTAATATCGCACCAGTAAATGAGTCGTTGTGTGTATCGGAGCAGTGTTTACCTGCAAAAAAAATCAGGTTCCCGGAATAATGCATTCTGCCAGAGGTTCTGGAGTCTTCCCGTAATTTGATAAGCCAGATGGTACATGAGAGGAAGGAGCAGGCCGATTGCAGTAACTGTGATCAGCAGGGCACCAAGCTCTGAATAATCGGCAGCAACCTTTACCTGACCGGTCAGGGGGTCAAGGACTTCTCGATTTATCGTGAAAATCTGGTTGAGGTATTTGGTGGAAAGGCTGCTCAGTGATAGGGCGAGGTTGGTAAAAGAGGCCATGACTGCAAAAAAGGTTGCCTTCAGGTGTGTCGGTGCGCTGCCGGCGATCCAGGCCAGCATCGGTATCATCGCCACCTGGCCGAGCGGAGATTCAAGCGCCGTGTCGACGATGGCGATAAAGCGTGCATCAACGACGACCATGAGGTCAGTTTTGCGGTCCACTCGTTCAGGCCGTAATACATACCGATAATGGGAAGGCTCAGCACCGATCCAACCACGGTCAGAAAACCGATTACATAGAAAATCGATTTCTCCGTCATAAAACGGCGGAAGATGAACATGCCAAAAAGGGCCAGGCAGCTGCCGATAAGTGAGAGTATCGAGATAAACTGCTGGTCAAAACCCAGTTTGTCTATTTGCCACCAGGTAGCGCCGGCACCGGGCCCCGGCAGGGCGCGGAAAATAAAAATGACGATGGCGGTGGTGACCAGGGAACGCCGGGCTGCAGGAGCTAGTTCCCTGAGCAGTTTTGACATCAGGAAAACAACAATGGCCATCGAACCTGCAAAAACAAGTTCCTGGTTATAGGGGATCTGCGTTAAACCCATGATCAGGGTGAAGAGAACAAAAGCGAGACTGCCGCCAAGAATCCACCAGTTCGGTCGAACTTTTTCAGGTCGAGAGGTGAACGGTCGGGGGATCTCCTTGTTCTCCTTGTTCCTGATGTGGCGCTTTTTCGCCTGAACCCGCTTCAGGATTTCTGCCAGAACCACCCCGGCAACCGAGATAAGCGGGATCACCAGAGCCATCTGGTAAATATGGATATAAACACCGATTTTCTGCTCTTCCAGCATGTTGCCTACATCGGCAAAGAAGGCGATATTGATCAGTGATACGGCAATACCGCCACCAACGACTGCTACCCGTCCCAGTGTCTGCATGGTGGTGTGCATCGTCTTGAGTCTTTGAGGATCAATAGGCTTGCCGGATTTATCCATGGTCGGCACGGCCTCGACCGTCATGGCGTCGGCTACGACATCCTGGACGACATAGCCGATCGGGGCAAGCATCGCTGCCAGCACAAACCATGTCTTCCACACTCATGTGGGGAGTCAGGAGGGAGGGGGAACTGACGAGTGCGAGCATGATGGCAAGGCTGGCAGCGATGAGTGCAGCCCCGACGAAAACGAGAATTGATTTCCAACGCCAGATAATATCCACCAGGTGCCCGAGCGGCATCTTCAGTGCCCAGGGCAGGCCGGCCCAAAAACCGAGCATCGCCAGAAATTCTGCAGGGAGACCAAGGTAATCCTTGATGAAGAATGTTCCGACGATGCCGGTTAAGCCAGAAATCCCTGCCGCCATATAGACCATCAATGGCGGCAGGTAGGAGAGATGTATCTGGCTGATCAGTGCGTTGATATGGTTGTTGAACCAGGCCCGGAGGGGATTAGCTGTTCGGGCCTGGCTATCAGTATTGTGCTTTTTTTTAGCCACCGTTTCTCACCACGGGCCGACAGGAGTTCTGGTCAAGCAGCACCTCCTGCCGGCCGGAAGATTTATCCCTGCATTTCCAGTGGTACGTAGAATCTGCCATCCTGTCGCTGTACGAGCAGCAACAGATGATCCTTGTCCCCGGCCTTGATATCCTTGATGACGTCATCAACAGAGGCAACAGCTTTGCGGTTTACCTCAAGGATCACATCACCCTGTCGAATCCCGGCCTCGGCTGCCGCACTGCCCGGCTCAACGCCGACGACCGCGACACCCTTGTCGGCCTGGATCTGCAGCTGTTCTCCAATCTGCGGAGTCAGTTCGTGCAGCTGCAGTCCCCATTTGCCTTTCTCGGGTTCTCCGGTTTGGCCGACAAGTGAGTCATCGGAAGCGAGTTTGGCGATGGTTACGTTCAGCTCTTTATCCTTGCCGTCGCGAAGAACGGTTACCGTTACTTTATCACCGACAGGTGTCGCGGCAACCTTGGCCGGCAGGTCACGGCTGTCCTTTATGGCTTTGCCGTTATAGCTGATGATTACATCACCGCGCATTATCCCGCTTTTCTCGGCAGGACTGCCGGAGACAACGTCAGCAACCAGCGCGCCATCGGTCTCCTTGATATTCATGGCTTTTGCCAGATCGGGAGTGAGGTCCTGGATATTGACACCGAGATAACCGCGGGTGATTTTCCCGTTTTTCTCCAGTTGCGGGATCAGCGGTTCGGCAGTGCTGATCGGGATGGCAAAACCGATACCCTGGCCCTGCGCAATGATCGCGGTATTGATACCGACCACCTCGCCGTTCATGTTGAACAGGGGGCCGCCGGAATTACCGGGATTAATGGAGGCATCCGTCTGGATGAAATTGTCATACGGTCCGGCACCGATGACCCGTCCTTTGGCACTGACAATGCCGGAGGTGACCGTGTGGCTGAGACCGAAGGGGTTGCCGATGGCCATAACCCAGTCGCCGACCCTGAGTTTATCGGAATCACCGAGCGTTGCAGCCGGCAGGTCTTTATTGACGTCTATTTTCAGAACGGCAAGATCTGTCTTCGGGTCAGTGCCGATCACTTTTGCCGGATATTCTTTCTCGTCCGACAGGGTGACCGTTACCTCTTGAGCGCCTTCAACAACATGATTGTTGGTGAGTATATACCCGCCCTTGCTGATGATAACACCGGACCCCGCGCCCTGTAAGCGATAGCTTTTCGGCATCTGTTCTCTTCCATCATTGAATTGTCCGAAAAAGCCCCCAAAGGGATCGCCCGGCATCATCTGTCCCTGCAAGCCTGCCTGTTCGATTTTGGTTACCTTGACATTGACCACTGTCGGGCTCAGTCTGGCAGCCAGTCCGGCAAAGGAACCCGGCATGCTGACCGGTGCTGCAGTTGTCACGTGGGTAGCGCCGGTCGCATCTCCGGCAAAGGAGGGGTGTATCCCGTTAATACCTGCGGCGATCAGGAATCCTGCCGCCAGAAACGGCAGTCCTGTCAACAGCAGTTTCTTCGTCCTTGATATTACGAAACGTCTGTTTCGTTTGTCTGGAGCTGATTGATTATTCATGTTCTACCTCCTTGTAGTATCTTGATTCGTTCAGCCGTGTCATGAGAACCCTTTTCTGTTCTCATGATGAGATAATAGGACATGAAGATTAGAGGAGGATTAACTGAAGATGATAAGTGCGAAAGAAAAGAAAAAAGGCACAAGATACTCAAAAATAAAGAAAACCCTATCCGGAGGTCATGGGGAGATAGAGTGAAAAGGTGCTGCCCTGGCCCGGCGTACTTGCGACCTCGATTCTTCCGCCGTGCGCTTCGGCGATGGACAGCGCGATACTCAGACCAAGGCCGACGCCCTTGCCGTCGCTGCTGCGTGCCTCCGAAACGCGGTGAAAACGGTTGAAGATTTTTTTCTGCTCGTCCTCTGTCAGGCCGATGCCGTTATCGGTGACCTCAAGAAGTGCCCAGCCCGCGTTCTCTTTAAGGGCCAGGCGCACCTGTCCGCCTGGCCGGGTATATTTGAGCGCATTGTCCACCAGGTTCAATACCAGTCGTCTCAAGTGCTCACGATCCCCCTGGACGGTCATCGGGAGCAGATCCTCCGCCGCAAGTTGAATAGATCTGGCCTGTGCGATCAAGCTCATCTGTCCACAGACATCTTCGGCGAGATCCACAAGATCAACAGGCTGCCGATCGAGCCGTAAAACGCCCGCATCGGCGCGGGCCAGCAGGAGCAGGCCGGAGACCAGATGGTTAATTCTGTCTATTTCCTCAAGACCGCTCAGAAGTACCGCCTGGTATTCTTCAGGACTTCTGGGCTGAAGAAGGGCAACCTCCATCTCGCCTTTGAGAATGGTCAGCGGTGTTTGCAGTTCATGGGAGGCGTCGGCGCTGAATTGGCGCATTAGATGAATAGCCTCGTCGAGCCTGCCAAGCATATCGTTCAGTGTCCCTGCCAGTCGATCGAGTTCATCGCCGTTGCCGCTTTCCTGTAGGCGCTGGCTCAAATGCTCGCCGCTGATGCGCTGGGCTGTCTGGGTCATTTTGTCTACCGGCCGCAGTGCACGACGGGCCAGCAGCCAGCCGCCGCCGCCGGCAAGCAGCAACCCCAGCGGAAAGACTGCTGTCATGATCAGAAGAAATCGCCGGCGCGTTTTATACATGTTGTCAAGTGACATGCCGATCCGGACCAGGTTGATCACACGGCCCGATTTCATGACCGGCGCGGTGAGGACCCTGAGCGGGTAGCTGTCAGCACCCTTTACCGTTTCAAAGGTTGAGATTCCCTGTGCCGCTGCCTCAATTGCTTTCCGGCTCAACGGGATGTCAAGTCCGTTCTGCTGGTTTTTCTGCTGGCTTTCCAGTTGTCCCCCCGGACCAAACAGCTCTATCTGACGATCAAGCGGTGAGAAGCCGAAAAAACGACGGAAGAGCTCATCTACCTCGGAGGGGAAAAATACATTGCCTTCTATCCGGGCCTTTTCGGCCATCACCCCGGCCACCCCGTTAAGGGCGTAATCGACATCCCGTGCAAGACTGTACGCCAGCAGGCCGTAGGAAATTCCCCCGAGCAGAAGAAAGGTCAGGGTGAGAAGACTGGTATACCAGACGGTGAGCTTTGAGCCTATTGATCGTATGCGCATGGGTTATTCCACCTTGGGGACGTAACCGATCGGGGCAAGCACCGCTGCCAGCACAAACCATGTTTTCACACTCATGTGGGGAGTCAGGAGGGAGGAGAAACTGACGAGTGCGAGCATGATGATAAGGCTGGCAGCGATGAGTGCAGCCCCGGCGAAAACGGGAAGGGCTTTCCAGCGCCAGATAATATCCACCAGGTGCCCGAGCGGCATCTTCAGTGCCCAGGGCAGGCCGGCCCAAAAACCGGGCATCGCCAGAAATTCTGCAGGGAGACCAAGGTAATCCTTGATGAAGAATGTTCCGACGATGCCGGTTAAGCCAGAAATCCCTGCCGCCATATAGACCATCAATGGCGGCAGGTAGGAGAGATGTCTCTGGCTGATCAGTGCTTTGATATGGTTGTTGAACCAGGCCAGGAAGGGAGTGGCTATCCGGGTCTGGTTATCAGTGTTGTGCTTTTTTTTAGCCACCGTTTCTCACCACGGGCCGACAGGAGTTCTGGTCAAGCAGCACCTCCTGCCAGCCGGAAGATTTATCCCTGCATTTCCAGTGGTACGTAGAATCTGCCATCCTGTCGCTGTACGAGCAGCAACAGATGATCCTTGTCCCCGGCCTTGATATCCTTGATGACGTCATCAACAGAGGCAACAGCTTTGCGGTTTACCTCAAGGATCACATCACCCTGTCGAATCCCGGCCTCGGCTGCCGCACTGCCCGGTTCAACGCCGACGACCGCGACACCCTTGTCGGCCTGGATCTGCAGCTGTTCTTCAATCTGCGGAGTCAGTTCGTGCAGCTGCAGTCCCCATTTGCCTTTCTCGGCTTCACCGGTTTGGCCGACAAGCGAGTCATCGGAAGCGAGTTTGGCAATGGTTACGTTCAGCTCTTTATCCTGGCCGTCGCGAAGAACGGTTAACGTTACTTTATCACCGACAGGTGTCGCGGCAACCTTGGCCGGCAGGTCATGGCTGTCCTTTATGGCTTTGCCGTTATAGCTGATGATTACATCACCGCGCATTATCCCGCTTTTCTCGGCAGGACTGCCGGAGACAACGTCAGCAACCAGCGCGCCCTCGGTCTCCTTGATATTCATGGCTTTTGCCAGATCGGGAGTGAGGTCCTGGATATTGACACCGAGATAACCGCGGGTGATTTTCCCGTTTTTCTCCAGTTGCGGGATCAGCGGTTCGGCCGTGCTGATCGGGATGGCAAAACCGATACCCTGGCCCTGTGGAATGATCGCGGTATTGATACCGACCACCTCGCCGTTCATGTTGAACAGGGGGCCGCCGGAATTACCGGGATTAATGGAGGCATCCGTCTGGATGAAATTGTCATACGGTCCGGCACCGATGACCCGTCCTTTGGCACTGACAATGCCGGAGGTGACCGTGTCGCTGAGCCCGAAGGGGTTGCCGATGGCCATAACCCAGTCGCCGACCCTGAGCTGATCGGAATCACCGAGCGTTGCAGCCGGCAGGTCCTTATTGACGTCTATTTTCAGAACGGCAAGATCTGTCTTCGGGTCAGTGCCGATCACTTTTGCCGGATATTCTTTCTCGTCCGACAGGGTGACCGTTACCTCTTTGGCTCCTTCAACAACATGATTGTTGGTGAGTATATACCCGTCCTTGCTGATGATAACGCCGGACCCCGCGGCATGTGAGCGAAAGGTTTTCGGCATCTGTCCTCTTCCATCATTGAATTGTCCGAAAAATTGCCAGAAGGGATCGCCTGGCATCATCTGTCCCTGCAAGCCTGCCTGTTCGATCTTGGTTACCTTGACATTGACCACTGTCGGGCTCAGTCTGGCAGCCAGTCCGGCAAAGGAACTCGGAATGCTGACCGGCGCTGCGGTTGTCACGTGGGTAACGCCGGTCGCATCTCCGGCAAAGGAGGGGTGTATCCCGTTAATTCCTGCGGCGATCAGGAATCCTGCCGCCAGGAATGGTAGTCCTGTCAACAGCAGTTTCTTCGTCCTCGATTTTCCAGAGTGTTTACTCTGTTCTTTGGGTTCTAGTTGATTATCCATTTTCTGTCTCCTTGTCGTTTAATGATTCGTTCAGCCCTCTCATGAGAAACCCATCTGTTCCCATGATTGAGATAATAGGACATGAAGATTAGAGGAGGATTAACTGAAGATGATAAGTGCGAAAGAAAAGAAAAAAGGCACAAGATACTCAAAAATAAAGAAAACCCTATCCGGAGGTCATGGGGAGATAGAGTGAAAAGGTGCTGCCCTGGCCCGGTGTACTTGCGACCTCGATTCTTCCGCCGTGCGCTTCGGCGATGGACAGCGCGATGCTCAGACCAAGGCCGACGCCTTTGCCGTCGCTGCTGCGTGCCTCCGAAGCACGGTGAAAACGGTTGAAGATTTT
>CAVUYQ010000015.1:0-441768 GCA_963745765.1 uncultured delta proteobacterium
CGAGAGTCGTCGTGTCAGCAATGACGTCTTGTTCAAACCCGATGGATCGGGTGATGACGTGTTTGAGCTGCGAATGCTTCGCTTCCTCTTCGGTCATCGCCCCGGCCCTGACCTGCTCGCCGATCCAGGAATGATCCTGCGTTAAACGACGCAGCCGCCCGCTGCGCAGGAGATAGGCCCTGCTGTCGCCGGCGTGCGCGACATGCATTTTTTCATCGTGATAGAGAAGCGCTGTGAGCGTCGTCCCCATTCCCCGCAGGTCTGGCTGGTTTCGCGCCGCGCGGTGAACCACAAAGCTCGCCTTGCGGGCCGCTAACCGCAACACCTTGGCAGGGGCGGCAATTTCCAACTTGTCGTGCACATCGATGGTGTCACAAGAGTCACCGTCGGCGGTCACAGTCTCATCATCCGACCACTGCCGGAGGCATTCTTCTTTGAGCCTTTCGGCGGCGCGCTCGTAGTCGTTACGGGCCCCCTGGACAACATCACCGATCACTTCGACAGTCAGTGAGCTGGCGGGAGCCCCGCCCTTGTGCCCGCCCATACCGTCTGCCACAGCAAAGACACACGAGCTATCGTCGACGAGAATACTGTCCTCGTTGTGCTGACGCTTACGTCCAACGTCGGACTGCGACCATGCCTGAATCCTCACCGACTTCGCTTCCTCTCACGTGCAAACCTGCACGACTTTTTCCTCAGGCGTACTGGGCAGCCTTGTCTGAGTAGCCGTCCGTGTCAACGCGCAAAATCTTTCCCTTGCCCTCAATGCGAGTGAGCAAATTGACCGGGCGCGTCCAAACTCTGAAAGAGATTTTCGAGAGTATCCCTGCCCTGGGCAAGATCGCAGATCGACGCCCTCGTGGCGATGCCTCAGCAAGAGCTCACCTTTGTTCTCCCAGTTGCCGTCTTGGACATAAATGACGGGCATGCCGCGGTTGGTGAGAGACTTGAGCAGCTGTGCTTTCACCTTCTCGAACTCGCGCGACATGATTTCCCAATTTCCTGAGCGCTCGTTGAAACCAAACGAATAGAACTTCTGCTCATGACAGAACTCGAGAGTGAAGAACTCGTCGAGAAAAGTAATATCGTTGTAGAGTTTGCGCACGTCGAAGATTTTTTGTCGACCCAGACCCGAGCCGTCGATCCCAGCTGCGCTTGGCCTCGAGATCGTCGCATTCCTCCCACTCCTTGCCGAATGGCCCTTTGTTCCAGCGATCTTCGATGTGGCGAAAGAGCTCGACGCCGAGCTTGTAAGGATTGAGGCGCCCGGGCGCCGTGGCCAGGACCCCGGCGCAGGCGTCTGCGTAGTCGATGATCTCGGCAGCCTGACAGAGCTTGCTCGGTCATGATCTTCGAGTGCCAGTACGTGGCCCAGCCCTCGTTCATGATTTTGGTCATGGCCTGCGGTGCGAAGTAGTAGGCCTCGTCGCGAATGATCTCGAGGACAGTCCCGCTGCCAATCCTCGATCGGCGCGTGCTGAATCAAAAACTCGAGAACATCGCGCTGCGGCTCTTCGGGGAAAGTTCTTCTTCTTGTTCCGCTCCTCTTCATGCGCTGCTTTTGCTGTCTCGATGAACTCGGGCGGGTTGATGTAGCTGTCCATGTAGCCCTTCGGCTGCGCAGCCTGGGGATTTCGGCACTCGTCTCGCCGTTCTCGTCCGGTCGCCTGTGGCGCTCGCTTGCGCACGATGAACGGGCGACATGGGATCGATGAGATTCTCGAGTGACAGACAAACGTCGATGAAGTCTTCGACTGGTCCCGACCCCGTGGCGGCCCATGTGGCGGCGAACGCGCGCGGCGTGGTTGGCCATCTGGTCGATCATCTTGCGATTGGTCTTCGAGAACCAGGAGTTGTTCTTGAAGAAGTCGACGTGGCCATAGACGTGGGCCATCACCAGCTTCTGGTCGATCAGCGTGTTGTTCTCGAGCAGGTAGGCGTACGACGGGTTGGTGTTGATCACCATCTCGTAGATCTTCGACAGGCCGTACTCGTAGCCCTTGTCCAGCTGCTCGTAGTCCATGCCGAAACGCCAGTGCGGGTAGCGAGTCGGAAAGCCGCCATAGGCGGCCAGCATGTTCATGTCTCGTAGTCGAGCATCTCGAAGATGATCGCGAAGAAATCCAGGCCGAGCTCCGCGAGCGTAGCCTCTCGATCTCCTGCTGCAGATCCTGCAGGTGCGCAGGGAGTGGCTTGATCGGGCTCATCTTGCCCTTCCCCAAGAAAGTCCTTGATGGAGTCCATGATGTCCTCTTTGCCTTTGGTCTCCGACGTCACCAGGCTCGTCTCCTCGCGAAAGTGCTCGCGCAGAGTCCTTGATGAACTGCCCCGAGCCGTAGGGCGCTGTCGACCTGGCCGTAGGAGAACTGGTTGACCGCCGGCATCATCTTGCTCGCGCAGGATCTCCATGCAATTCACGGTGTCGTCGACCGACCAGTTGTCGCCATCGGAGAAGTGGAAGGGATAGATGTTCCACTCCCGGCGGGATACTCCTCCTCGATCATCTTTGCGCACAGCTTGTACGCCCTGGAGATCATCGTGCCGCCCGACTCGCGCGTGCGGAAGAAGGTGTCGCGGTCGACCTCTCGGGCCATCGCGTCGTGGATGATGTAGCGCACTCGATGCCTCGTATTGCGGCGCAGCCAGGTATCGATCCAGAAGGACTCGATGCGCACGATCTCTTTCTGCTCGTCGCCCATCGAGCCCGACACGTCCATCATGTAGATGATGACCGCGTTGGACTGCGGGCATCGCTCTCGTCTTCCAGCTGCGGAAGCGCTTGTCGTCGCGGATCGGGATGATGAGCGGGTGCTTCGGGGTTGTAGGTGCCGCTGACGATCTGGCGCTTGCAGCGCTTGCGGAAGGTGCGCCGGAAATGGCGCAGCGACTCGGGCCCAGTCGGCGGATGCCGGTGTAGCGGTCCTTGTGCGCGACGATGCGCTCTGCGCCCTTGGGCTCGATGTCGCGGCAGCTCCAGCTCCTCGCCCAGGATCTCCGCGAGCTCGTCGAGGGTGACGTCGACCTCGAGCAGTGGTCGCCGGGCCGATCGCCGGCTTCGCCGCTGCCGCCCGGCTGCGCCTCGCCCTGCGCCGACGGTCGCCACGTCGCCGTCGCCCTGGCCGACGCCGCCCTGTCTGCTTGTCGCCGTAGCGGAAGCGCGGGATGTCGATCTGGGGCAGCGGGATCGAGACCGGTCTTTCCCTTGCGGCCGATCATCTCGCCGTGGCTGATGTACTTGCGAAGGTTGTCTTTGATCTTGCCGCGCACGATCTGCCGGAAGCGCGTGGTCGAGGTCGATTTTCTGACTCATCGCCTCTCCTAAAACACGCACGTCGGACAGCTCACCTTGCTCGTTGACCAGGCAAAGCCGTCCGCCCCGCTGTTTGCTGCGAATCGATAAATCGAGAAGCCCGAGGGCTCGCGACAGAACCCCGCTCGCATCGTCGGTTCCGAGCTCGACACACAGCGACGCCAGACAGCTGCGCCGCCGTGTTGTTGAGCTCGATTGAGACTGAACCGATGCCGCGAGGATCCACGCTCACTCCTTGACGTCGCCGCGGGCGAAGATGCTGGCGACGAAGTTCAGCACGTCGGTCGCCGACGCCTCGTCGTAGCCGTAGTTGCTTGATCAGCCGCTGCTTGACGACGTCGATCTTCTCCTGCGTGTCCTTGTCGACGACGTTGGACACCAAGGCTGGTGAGCTTGATCGAGTCCTTCTGGTCCTCGAAGAGCTTCAGCTCCAGCGCCTTGTGCAGCCGCTCGTTGGTGTCGTAGTCGAACTGCTTGCCCTCGATGGCCAGCGCGCCGATGTAGTTCATGATCTCGCGCCGGAAGTCGTCCTTGCGGCTCTCGGGGATGTCGATCTTCTCCTCGATCGACCGCATCAGCCGCTCGTCGGGCTCCTCGTCCTGGCCGGTGTAGCGGGTTCTTGACCTTCTCCTTCTGGCGTGTAGGCCTTGACGTTGTCGATGTAGTTGGCGCAGAGCCTGGCGATGGCCTCTTCGTCGGCGCAGATGGCGCGCTGGACCTCGTTCTTGACGATGTCTTCGTACTCCTGCTTCACCACGCCGAGCAGCTCGTGGTAGCGCTTGCGCTCGTCTTCGTTGGTGATCAGCGAGTGGTGCTCGAGGCCCTTCTCAGCTCGTTGAGGACCATGAACGGGTTGATGTAGCCGTCGACCCTTGTCGCGCACGAGGGCGTTGGAGATCTTGTCCTGGATGTAGCGCGGGCGAGATGCCGTCGAGGCCCTCGCGCGTCGCCTCCTTGCGCAGCTCCTTGACGTTGTCCTGGGTGAACCCGGGCAGGTCTTGCCGTCGTAGAGCTTGAGCTTCTGCAGCAGCGTGAGGTTGTGCTTCTTGGGCTCCTCGAGCCGCGTGAGCACGGCCCACATGCGCCGCCACCTCGAGGGTGTGCGGCGCCATGTGCTTGCCGCGCACCCGCTCGGTGTTGTAGTCCTTGTCGTAGATGCTGACCTCTTCGTGACAGCTTCGTGATGTACGGGATGTCGATCTTGATCGTGCGGTCGCGAAGCGCCTCCATGAACTCGTTGTTCAGGAGCTTCTTGTACTCGGCCTCGTTGGTGTGGCCGATGATGACCTCGTCGATGTCGGTCTGCGCGAACTTCTTCGGCTTGATCTTGTGCTCCTGGGTCGCGCCGAGCAGGTCGTAGAGGAAGGCCACGTCGAGCTTGAGGATCTCGACGAACTCGATGATGCCGCGGTTGGCGATGTTGAACTCGCCGTCGAAGTTGAACGCGCGCGGATCCGAGTCGGAGCCGTACTCGGCGATCTTGCGGTAGTTGATGTCGCCGGTGAGCTCGGTCGAGTCCTGGTTCTTCTCGTCCTTGGGCTGGAAGGTGCCGATGCCGACGCGGTCCTTCTCGCTCAGATGCAGGCGCTTCACCCGGATGTGGCTGTCGACGACCTTCGGCGAAGTCGCCGTCGTAGCGCTCCATCAAGCTCGTGGAAGATGAAGCGGCACGCCGGGTTGACAGTCGCCGACGACGTTCACGACGTGTCGTGACGCTCGTTGCCGAGGCCGAGGTCTCGGATGGCGTTCGCGCGCCACTCCTGCGGGATGAGCTTGAGCGGCTCCTCGTTCATCGGGCACGGGAACTCGTCGTCTGCCCGCCAGCGAGCCCGGTGCAGCTCGTCAGGTAGGTCCACCGGTAGGTGTAGAGCGCGCCCTCGGGCGTGCGCGAGTAGTGCTCGATGCCCTTCTTGAGCAGGCGCGCGATGGTGCTCTTGGACGAGCCGACCGGGCCGTGCAGCAGGATGACGCGCTTCTCGGTGCCGTAGCCCTGAGCGCCGCCGCTTGAGCACGTTGACCAGCCGCATCAGCGGGATGTCGAGGCCGAAGATGGCGTCCTCGCCGCCGTCGAGCGGGTCGTTGAAGAAGGGGTAGCGGATCAGCTTCTTCTTGTTGTCGATGTACTCCTCTTGGCCGTGTGAAAGATCATGTCGTAGACCCGCTGATAGGCGTTGCGCGTGACCCGCGGGTTGTTTGACGAGGTCGAGGTAGTCCTCGAAGGAGCCCTCCCAGTGGAGGTCGCTCGTACTCTTCGTAGTCCTGGAGCGACGCAATCTGCCCGACCAGGCTCATCTTGCTCTCCCCTTCGTTGGAGGAACCAGGGTATCACGCCCGCCCCCGGTGCAAAACCCCAGGCCAGGGCGATTACCCTTTTATCTCTTACAGTTGCGCTCTCAAAAAACGATTCGCGCAGCCTTTGACATCAGCACCGTTGGCCTCGATTTGAGACACGATTGCAACAGTGTGAGGGATCCTGGCCGTCTTGGCCACAAACTGACCGTCAGCGCTGAAACTTGTCGACGTTGCGCTCGTGCTCAGCGCGGGTAGCTGCGAAGACGTGGGTGCCATCGTTTCTCGACACGAAAAAGAAGTAGTTGGAGCCATCGGGATTGGCGACAGCGCGCAGGGCTGCTTCTCCCGGGTTGGCGATGGGGCCGGGTGGAAGACCGTCGTGCTGATAGGTGTTGTAGGGATTGTCGACATCGTCAAGCTGTGCTCGCCGAAGGCGTTGGGTCTTGTCCCACTGCTTGCACCCGTTGGACTTGACTTCAGGAACCATGCAGCCGTACCGAATCGTGGGGTCGGTATCGAGCCGATGAGGCGTGAAGCGTGGGGAGATCAAGCGGTTGATGAACACCTGCGCAATCGTCGGTCGTTCCGCGGCTGCAACGGCCTCCTTTTCGACGATGGAGGCCATAGTGAGAAAGTCGTGATCGCTCCACCCAAGCTTTTTTCGAAGCTTCTCGATCGAGTCGGCGTTGGCGCGACGAACTCGATCCCAGACGGCGCGATGTTGCTTAATCATGCTCTCCAGCACGGCCTGCGGCTTGGTCGGCACCTTGAAACGGTAGGTATCGGGAAAGAGGTATCCCTCGACGGTCTTGCCACCGATGGCGTGGTCCGCGAGGAACTGGGGATCGCGTGCAAGTGACACGAGTGCCTTGCGATCAGCAATGCCCGCTTCATCGAGTATGGCGAAGACCTCGAGCATATTGAGCCCCTCGGGAATCGTGACGGCGACGGTGACGTCTTTGACCCCCTCCAAAAGAGTGTCGAGAACCTGTTTTGGGCTCATGTCATCGTGCAACACGTACTCCCCCGAGCGCACTTTCGTCGTCACGCCTCGTTGCATGGCATAGAGACGGAACCATCGTGGATTGTCGATGACGTGGGCATCTGCGAGGCGCCCAGCGATTTTCGGAAAGCTCATGCCACTATCGATGACAACCGAGAGCTCCTTGCCCTTCCCGTCCCGGGGATCGGTGGGGTAGTCGAGCACGCGCTTGGCGATTAACCCCACAACGAGCCCAGCATAGACGGCAAGCCTCCCAAGGCGGCCACCGTCTCACAGATCGGCATCGGTGTGACGTCGACCCCTATGCGGACATCGACAACTACACCCTGTGGTTCTCCACGGATCTTCGGACAGCTACATGGCAAACTGACCTCCACTAGCATGCACAACGACCTGGACGCCAACCTGGCCTTTGTCGTCGAATCGCCTCCTGTCAAGTCGTATGCATGCGCAACCCGTCGATGAGAGTGCCCCCCCTCCCTCCCCAAACTTAACTCTTCGTTATTTTTAGATTTTACAAAGTCAACACCGTAAGAAATCAGATCTTCAACGCGCTTTCGCCCGGAGGTAACCACCTTTTTCACCGTTTCGACATCGCACAAGCCCGCACCGGCATCCAGTGTATCTTGTATATGCGAAGAAAAGCTATCATCGCTGCCGAGTACGGCTGCGATTCCTCCTTGAGCAAGATTGGTGGCTGAATCACTATCTCTTTTTTTAGTCACAATGATAACACGACCATACTGTGCTACTCGCAACGCATATGACAAACCGGCAATACCGCTGCCTATTACTAAATATTCACATTTCAACTCACACCTCCTGTTCGATGTTTCACGTGAAACAATCACTCACTATACGAGACAATCAACAATCTTCAGTCGCCAGCATGGTAAGTGATATTCCCTTTTCTCATCAATTGCTATATAAATATTATCAATTGCAGGATTTCCTTAGTCTTTTGTGAAAAAGTGTATTATAAAACAGTAACAATCGTTTCCATGGAGGCACGGATATAAGTGACAACCCAAAAACACAAAGTTATAGCAGTTGCGAATCAGAAAGGAGGCGTGGGTAAAACGACGACGGCGGTAAACCTGTCCTGCGCACTCGCTCTCAATGAGAAAAAAGTACTGATTGTTGACTCTGATCCGCAGGGTAATGCTTCGAGCAATGTCGGGATCAGGGGAAAAAGGCTGAAAAAAGCAATTGTACCATGCTCTTTGTGGAAACATTCCCATCCACCATATTATCGAGAAAACGGCTATAAATAATCTCTCGATTTTACCGTCGGGTATAGACCTTGTTGCCGCTGAACTTGAATTGATCAGTGAGGAAAAGCGTGAGTATTTTTTAAGCAAGACGTTGGAACCGGTTATTGCCGAATACGATTTTATTTTGATCGACTGCCCCCCTTCTCTCGGTCTTCTCACGGTAAACGCCCTCACCGTTGCCGATTCCGTACTCATTCCAATGCAATGTGAATATTTTGCTATGGAAGGACTTGCGCAACTTATCAATACCATCCGGTCGGTAAAAAAAGCGTTTAATAGTGATCTCTATATAGAGGGACTTCTGTTGACAATGTTTGACAAACGTAACAGATTGTCGCACCAGGTCTCAAACGAGATATCTCAGCACTTCGGTGATCAGGTTTTCAGTACAATTATTCCTCGCAATGTCCGGCTCAGCGAATGTCCAAGTCATGGCAAAACAATCATGGAATATGATATAAAATCTACGGGAGCCGAAGCCTACCAGCAACTTGCTTCCGAGTTTATTCAAAAACAGAGGTAGTTATTGTGGTTAAAACAACCGGGTTGGGACATGGTGTAAGCGCTCTCTTTGGTGACAGCACTGAGGAAGAAAATTATTTTGAGTGCAATATTAATTATATTACCCCAAACAAGCACCAGCCTCGTCGCTATTTTGATGATGAAAGTTTGAACGAACTAGCTCAATCAATCAAAGAAAACGGTGTTATTCAACCTCTTATTGTCTCTCGTCTTTCACCAACCTCATACAGTCTCATAGCTGGCGAACGACGACTGCGGGCTTCAAAACTGGCAGGACTTACAAACGTTCCCGTTGTCGTTCAAAACATTGATAACGACGATTACCTGCTTGAACTGGCGCTGATCGAAAACATTCAACGGGCCGACTTGAACCCTCTTGAGGAAGCGGAGGGATATAAGAACCTTATTGATCGATTCGGTTATACCCAGGAAGAAGCAGCGAAAAGAGTAGGGAAAAAACGCTCAACCGTAACTAATGCCCTGCGTCTTCTCCTTTTACCCGATTACCTCAAAGAAGATATTTTTGCACAGTTACTGACCGAGGGGCATGGACGTGCGCTTCTCAGGGTCATTGACGACCCGGCCACACTTAAAAGAAATTAGAGACCAAGTGGTAAACAAACAACTTTCAGTGCGTCAGACTGAGCAATTAGTACGACGGATAAAACAGCCAAAAGGCTCGGTAAAACCAACAAAGGTGATCCGGGCTAATGAAAAAGAAATTTCCAAATCATATAGCAGAGCTCTTGAGAATCAACTTACCAACCGTCTCAATTCCCGGGTTGTTATTAATCAGAACGGCAGCCGGGGGAAAATTGAAATAGAGTATTACTCATCTGATGACCTTGAACGGCTGGTTACAATTGTCATGAATGAGCATTTATAACCATAATCCTGTATCGCTATTAACTACGACTTTTCGGAAACAATCATGACCAAAAGAATATCATTTTTTTCTGTTATTTTTCTCATCCTTCTTGTTTTCCCCTAACGTACTTTTTGCAAAAATGGTCAGTATCGTTGGAGACAATGTCAATCTTCGCTCCGGCCCCGGAAAAAACTATTCAATCAAGTGGAAATATGGCAGCGGTTTTCCTCTGAAAGTTATAAAGGAAAAGGGAAATTGGTTAAATGTATTAGATTTTGAGAATGATACCGGATGGTTACACTCAAGTCTCACGAACGAAAGCGGTCATATGATCGTGAACGTAAATAAGGGAAATGACAGAAAAATTAATATCCGCAGTGGTCCTGGTACGAACTTTAAGATTGTCGGAAAGGCGTATTATGGTGTTGTTTTTAAGACAATTAAACAGCAAAATGGCTGGGCCTTGGTTAAACATGAGAGCGGTTTGGAAGGTTGGATAAAACGATCTCTGCTTTGGGGCTTTTAGAGCGACGACTACTCTTCCCTTTAAGAAAAAAAGCCCTGCTGACATCAAAACAGGGCTTTTTTTATGGCGGAGAGAGAGGGATTCGAACCCTCGGTGGAGTTTTACCCCCACACTCGCTTAGCAGGCGAGCACCATCGGCCAGCTCGGTCATCTCTCCAAATTTTTTTATGGCGGAGGGAGTAGGATTCGAACCCACGGTACTTTCGTACAACGGTTTTCAAGACCGCCGCCTTAAACCGCTCGGCCATCCCTCCGAAGGGTATCCTTGTACCATCTCATAAAAAATCTGTCAATAATATGTGATTGTCATATAGCTAACTATAACGTATAATACATTTTTGTAACACACAAAAAACATCACAGAACAAATATGCTACATTCTGTTTAGTTTAAAAACCTATCCATATCAAATTAAATATTATGCCAATTAGTAAGAACGTTGATAGTCAAATAGTTGATCTCACATGTCTTTACGAGAATAACCAAAGAACTTGCCTCTTCACTTGTTCTAAGCGACTGCCTGGAAAAAGCCATGAATCTGCTGGCTGAAATGAAGAAAATGGAAAATGGTACCGTTACCATTGTAAATCCAGTTACCGGAAAACTCGAAATAGAAGTCGCCCACGGACTTACGGCAGAGGGACGTAAAAGGGGTAAATACCAGATCGGCGAAGGTATAACCGGCCGAGTTGTCGCTTCCGGCGAACCGATCATCGTACCCCACATTGCTGAGGAACCCCTGTTTCTCAACAGAACTCGATCACGCGGTGATATCAGCGATAAAGATCTCTCATTTCTCTGTGTACCTATCAAAGATGGCAAAAGGGTAATTGGTGCTTTGAGTGTTGACCGGCTCTATAAAGATGGTTTCGGTGATCTGGCCACAAAGGATCTCCAGTTTCTTACCGTGCTCTCCAGTATTATTGCCCAGACAGTACATCGCGTACAGATCGTAAATCGGGAAAAGGAACTTTTGGAGTCTGAAAACCTGAAACTGAAACGCGAACTTTCAGAAAAGAACAGAATCAATGACATTGTCGGAAACTCAAGCAGAATGCAGGACGTTTATGAGATGGTACATCGGGTCGTTGATTCCAACGCCACCGTCCTTCTGCGGGGTGAATCTGGAACAGGGAAAACCCTTGTAGCAAAAGCGCTTCATTATAACAGTAGAAGGAAGGAACGGCCATTTGTTGTGGTAAACTGTTCGGCTCTGCCGGAGACACTTCTTGAAAGTGAGCTCTTCGGACATGAGAAAGGGGCGTTTACCGGCGCTAACGAACGCAAGATCGGTAGATTTGAACACGCTGAAGGGGGAACCCTCTTTTTGGATGAAATTGGTGAAATAAGCCATTCTGTGCAGGTTAAACTGCTAAATGTCGTACAGGAACGAAGTTTTCAACGCCTGGGGTCAACCAAATCAATAGCATGTGATGTCCGACTCGTCGCTGCGACAAATAGAGACCTGGAGAAAGCGGTAATCGATGGTTCCTTCAGAGAAGATCTCTATTATCGCCTTAATGTTTTCCCTATCTATATGCCTCCATTAAGGACGAGACGAACAGATATTCTTCTTCTTGCTGAATTTTTTCTGGAAAAATTCTCTCAGGAGAACAATAAAAACATTAAGCGAATTTCTACTTCCGCCATCGATTTACTCATCCAGTATCACTGGCCGGGAAATGTCAGAGAACTGCAGAACTGTATTGAAAGGGCTGTCTTGATATGCGATGGAGAGTCAATCAAGGGAATTCATCTCCCACCTACCCTCCAGGTATCAGAGACGGTATCGAACGGGAAACCACTTTCATTTTCAACGGCAGTGGAAAATTTCGAAAAAGAACTTATCATTGACGCATTAAAAAAGAATAATGGTAACCAGACGAAAACGGCGGCCTTTCTTGATACAAGTTTGAGAATAATCAACTACAAGATCCACCAATATTCAATAAATCCTAAACAGTACAAAATTTAAACCTGATGTCCACCCTGCTTCATGTCTGTTGCGCACCCTGCCTGATTTATCCTGCTTCGTTGTTTGAGCGTGAGCATATTGATTTTACAGGATATTTTCATAACCCTAATATTCATCCGTTCAGGGAGTTTAAAAAAAGACTGCAGGCGCTGAAGGAACTGGCAGAACATCGTCATTTCAAAATTATTTATGATGAGGATTATGGTCTTACCGAGTTTCTTCGTGCGGTAGTATTTAAGGAATCACGACGCTGCCGATCCTGCTATCGCTCCAGGCTTGAGAAAACAGCACTTCGAGCGCTTCAAGGCAATTATGATTCATTTTCTTCCACACTGCTATACAGCAAGTATCAAAACCATAATGAAATAGTTCACCAGGCAAAGAAGGTCGAATCAGATCTGAGTATATCTTTTTTGTACCGTGATTTCCGTAACGGGTGGCAGCAAGGCATTGATGAATCCATAGCAGCAGGACTTTATCGCCAGAGTTATTGCGGCTGTATTTACAGCGAACAGGAACGTTATGATAACAAATTGAAAAAGAAACTAAAAAAGGAAAGAAATTCTAATGTTTAATCTTGTCGTTCTGGCAACCACCAACGAGAATAAAGTAAAAGAATTCAAGAGCTTCACTAAACATTTTCCGGTTGAGGTAAAAAGTCTGTCTGATTTCGGTCCGTTGCCTTCGGTGGTTGAAGATGGTCTCACCTTTGACGACAACGCCTACAAAAAGGCACTCCATTATGCCAAGGTTCTTGGCATTCCCACCATTGCAGATGATTCCGGATTAGTCGTTGAAGCCCTGAATGGAGCACCCGGTGTCTATTCGGCACGATATGCCGGAGAGAACGCAAGTGATGAGGAAAACTGTGCCAAACTCTTACGTGAAATGGAAGGTATAACAGACAGGCAAGGCATCGTTTTTCTGTGTACTTTCTATAGCTGTTCCATCAGGTCCGGCACTGACCTACGAGGCCTCCTGTGATGGTACCATTCTCAATGCTGCCAGGGGAGAAAACGGATTTGGCTATGACCCGCTTTTCTTTTTTGAACCACTTGGAAAAACATTTGCTGAAATCAGCCTTGATCAAAAAAACAAGGTAAGCCATCGGGGAAAAGTACTTGCCGAACTTAGTTTAGAATTTGACAAGGTTTTGAAGTGGATAGAGACAAGGATGCGTAGAAGAAATGCCCCAACAGCCTGATCACCGTGAATTTGAAGGAAATGACATGTCAGACTAGCTACCATTCTATTCTGGTTTAAGTGCCCTTCCGAGTAGATCTTTTACTGCCAGTAGGCAGTTTTTACCTTCATAGAGAATTTTATACACCTGTTCCAGTATCGGCATTTCGATACCGTTCTTTTTAACCATGTAAAAGACAGATTTCGTTGTCTTTACCCCTTCGGCAACCATTGTCATATCTTTCAGGATATCTGCCAACTTTTTCCCCTTACCGAGATCGATTCCAACCTTTCGATTTCGGCTCAAGGCACCGGTGCAGGTGAGAACAAGGTCTCCAAGTCCGCTCAGGCCGTAAAATGTTTCTTTATCAGCGCCATAATGAACGCCAAATCTCGTCATTTCGGCCAGTCCTCGAGTTATAAGAGCAGCTCGGGCATTGCTCCCAAATTCAAGTCCATCGCAGATTCCTGCGGCAATGGCTATGATGTTTTTCAGTGAGGCACTGAGTTCAAGACCGATAATATCAGAACTTGTATACACCCGGAAATTATCGTTGCTGAATACATCCTGAAGTTCATCGGCAATAGCGCTTTTTTTGCATCCTATGGTGATGGCCGTCGGTACTTCCGCTGCAACCTCCCGGGCAAATGAGGGACCGGATAAAACGGCAGTTTCTATCTGCCGTTCATGGCTGGCCGCGCATTGTTCCATGACCTGTGTCATGGTGTTCAAGCTTGTATTTTCAATTCCTTTTGTGGCTGAAACAAAAACAGATTCATTTGAGGCTGATTTCAAAACCTGCTCAAATACCTGTCGATAACCGTGCGAGGGAACGACCATACAGATAATAGCGGCATGAGATACCGCTTTTGAAATATCTGCAGTCGGGTAAATGTTATCAGGAAAAAGAAAACCGGGTAAATATTTGTTATTTTGACGCTCCTGTTCTATAGAATTGACATGTTCCGGACGATGCCCCCAAATGTGAACCGTATGTCCTTTTTTTCCGAGAAGCAAAGCAAGAGCCGTCCCCCAGGAACCTGCTCCTATAACAGCAATTTTCTTATGCTTATTCTTCAAAATCCTCTTCTTCTTCCGACTCTGTAATGGCCACAACATCTATTCCGACGACTTTTTCATCCATCTCCAGATTAATGAGCCTTACACCCTGGGTAGTGCGACCAATTATGCGCACGGTATCAAGCGGCATACGAATCATTTTCCCTGAATCAGCAATCAAAATAGCTTCGTAATCATCATCAACGATCTGGGCACCAATAACATCACCGTTTCTATCACTCTGCTTGATGGCGATAATACCTTTCCCGCCCCGTTTCTGGATACGATAATCTTCCGCTGAACTTCTTTTTCCATAGCCATTGGCTGTTACCGTCAGAATAGTTCTCGTGCTGTCTTCTTCAAGAACATTAGCACCGACCAGGTAATCATCCTTTTTGAGGGTTATACCTTTTACTCCAGCTGCCATGCGTCCCATTGCACGAACGTCTTCCTCGTGAAACCTGATAGACATTCCCCTGTTTGAAATCATAAAGACAGTATCATTGCCGGTAAGCATATGGGCCGCTATAATTTCATCACCTTCATTAATGGTAAGGGCACGCTTACCTTTTTTGAGGGGCCGGTTAAATTCTTTTAAACTGGTCTTTTTTATTCGTCCAAATTTGGTAACCATCAGAATGCTCTTTGATCCCTGTTCATCTTCAAAAGAAGATACCGGCAGGATGGCTGCAACCTTTTCTCCTTCTGTAAGCTCAAGCAGGTTGACAATTGCTTTTCCGCGGGCTGTTCTGCCTACCAGTGGAAGCTGGTAAACTTTGCGCCAGAAAACTTTGCCGTAGTTGGTGAAAAAAAGGAAGGTATCCAGCGTTGAAGCAATATAAAGATCCGATACAAAATCCTCTTCAATATTTTTAACCCCCGTTACCCCTTTTCCGCCACGATGCTGGGATCGGTAAAGGCTTACCGGATTTCTTTTTATATAGCCATTATGAGTTACCGTTACGGCCATATTTTCAGGTGCAATCAGGTCTTCAGGCAGAAACTCATCGACGGCATCAATTATTTCTGTTCTGCGCTCATCTCCATATGTTTCCCTAATTTCCCGAAGTTCATCTTTGATAATACCCATGACCAGTAATTCATTGGCGAGGATCTCGTTGAGTCTTTTTATCTCTATAAGAATGTTTTCGTAATCCTGTGTTATTTTCTCCCTTTCCAGCCCGGTCAGACGCTGCAACCTCATATCGAGGATGGTCTGCGCCTGAATATCCGATAAATCATAGGTCGCTATAAGCAGTGTCTTGGCTTCAGCAGGTGTTGCTGAACCTTTTATCAGGTTCACGACATCATCGAGATTATTGATGGCAACGGTTAGTCCCTCGAGTATATGGGCCCTTTCCTCAGCCTTTCTCAGTTCAAAAGCAGTGCGTCGGTAGATAATGACCTTACGGTGCTGGATAAAATGTTCGAGAATCTGCTTAAGATTAAGAACCTCCGGTTTATTATTGACAATGGCGAGAAAAATGATTCCAAAGGACTTCTGCATTGGTGTCATTTTATAGAGCTGGTTGATGACAACGTCTGCTATCTCATCCTTTTTCAGCTCCATCACTATTCTCAGACCTTGCCTGTCTGATTCATCACGGATCTCGGAAATGGCAGTCAACCTTTTATCCTTGATGAGCTGGGCTATTTTCTCTACAAGAACAGCCTTGTTCTGCTGGTAGGGAATCTCGTCGATAACAATAACTTCTTTTTTCCCATCCTTTGTTTTTTCTATTCTTGTTTTGGCCCGCATTATGATAATACCGCGACCGGTTTCATAAGCTTCTCTGATACCGGCTCGACCACAGATAAGACCACCCGTTGGAAAATCCGGTCCGCTTATATAGGAAAAGAGTTGATGAACCGTCATGTTAGGCTCGTCAACAAAAGCTATAAGGGCGTCGACTACCTCGGTGAGATTGTGTGGCGGAATATTTGTCGCCATCCCGACGGCAATTCCCGAGGAACCGTTAATGAGCAGATTCGGGATCTTGCTCGGCATGACGGACGGCTCCAGCAGCGAACTATCATAGTTAGGAACATGATCCACCGTCTCTTTTTCAAGGTCTGCGATAATCTCCCTATCAATACGGGTCATCCTGGCTTCGGTATAACGCATTGCAGCGGGAGCATCGCCATCAAGAGAACCAAAGTTACCCTGTCCGTTTACCAGCGGGTATCTCAGCGAGAAAGGCTGGGCCATGCGAACGAGGGTATCATAAGCTGCAGTATCACCATGCGGGTGATATTTACCAATGACATCACCGACAATCCGGGCCGATTTGACATAAGGGCGATTATAATAGACTCCGAGCTCTCTCATTGCAAAGAGAACCCGCCTGTGCACGGGTTTTAAGCCGTCACGTACATCGGGAAGAGCTCTTCCAACAATGACACTCATTGCATAATCGAGATAGGATTTTTTTAATTCCTTCTCTATGGATATCACTGATAACGGTTCCTGTGGGATTTCTATTTCTGTACTCATTTATTTTTTTTTGCTATGCCTGTCGGCTTTTTTAACTAAATATCAAGATCAGTGACTTCAAGGGCATGGTTTTGAATAAATTCCCTTCGAGGTTCAACCTTGTCTCCCATCAGCGTGGTAAACATATCATCAGCTGACTCGGCGTCGTTTATCTGTACCTGCAGTAATGTCCTGTGGTCGGGATTCATCGTCGTATCCCAGAGTTGGTCAGGATTCATTTCACCAAGACCTTTGTAGCGCTGAAGGTGGCTTCCTTTAAATGATTCATTCCTTACAATCTGAACCATCTCACTCCAGTTCTCAGCAGGCAGGTCTGCAAAACTTCCCGAACCTGTTGCATCTTTGATGGTAAATTTTTCATTGAGATACCTGTTTACCTCAGCAAATAATTGCAGTGCTGATCGGTATTCGCTTATAAGCGGAATTTGCGGCCCTATTGTCGTGGAAACCTGTGCCTTTCCTTTAACGGCAACATCAACTTCATAACAATCGGCACGCCATCGGCATGAACGAATTGCACCGACAATCATTCTTTTATCATCAGATAAATCAGTAATAATGGATTTAACAAAATCCTTATCGGTAAATTGATCAGCCTTGCGAATATTTTTATGCAGCAGGTAGAAGAGGAGGTCCTCCCATATATTCATCCTGCTTAGGAAAGAAACAATTCTTTGATATATACTAAGCCGTTTCAGGGTCTCAACCAGGTCTTCTCCAACGCGCTCTTCTCCTGAATCATTATTTATTACTATTTTCACTTTTTGACTGGCTTCAGTAAATAGATAGTCGTTCAGTTCGTCATCGTTGAGAAAATATTTTTCCTGCTTTCCTTTACCAAGTCGATAGAGCGGTGGTTGGCCGATATAAACATAACCCCCCTGGACTAAAGGCAACATCTGACGATATAAAAAGGTTAAGAGCAGCGTCCTTATGTGGGCTCCATCGACATCGGCATCCGTCATGATAATGATCTTGTGGTAGCGAAGTTTTTCAAGATCAAACTCATCTTTTCCGATACCGCATCCGAGCGCCGCGATAAGGTTTTTTATTTCTTCACTGCTCAGTATCTTATCAAACCTCGCTTTCTCCACATTCATTATCTTGCCGCGAAGAGGCAGGATTGCCTGGCAGACTCTATCACGCCCCTGTTTGGCAGACCCTCCAGCAGAATCACCCTCAACAATGAAAATCTCCCTTTTCCTCGGATCTTTTTCCTGACATTCTGCCAGCTTACCAGCCATAAGAAGACTGGTTGATCCCTTTTTCCTGGAGAGATCACGAGCTTTTTTCGCAGCTTCCCGTGCCCGCGCAGCCTCTACAACCTTTGTCAGTATCCTTTTGGCAATCTGCGGGTTTTGCTCAAGAAAAAAAGTAAGTTTTTCGTAGCAAACTGAATCAACAATGGATTTAACCTCTGTATTGCCCAGCTTTGTTTTTGTTTGCCCTTCAAACTGGGGATTAGGTACATGAACCGAAATAACACAGGTCAATCCTTCCCTTACATCATCTCCTCCCATCTTTTCCCTGAGGCTTTTGGGAATGATATCATCGTTTGCATAGCGGTTGATGCACTTGGTGAGGGCTGAGCGAAAACCGGCAACATGGGCACCTCCTTCCCTTGTATTTATATTATTAACAAAAGAAAAGAGCCGCTCTGAATAGCCATCAAAATATTGGAAACATACCTCAACTTCTACCTGGGCCTTTTCTCCGGAAATAAAAATGGGGTCGTTGAATACCGGTGTCCGGTTTCTATTCAGCCATTCAACGTATGATACCAGTCCACCGGAAGCGTGAAATTTATCTTCCTCACCGCTTCTTTCATCCTTTAGATAGATACGAACATCCTTGTTTAAAAAAGCGAGTTCACGCAACCTGGTCTTAACCGTCTCATATTCATAAGCAGTGCTTTCTGTAAATATTGTTTCATCAGCCTTGAACGTGATGGTTGTTCCTGTTTTCTCGCTTATACCTACTTCTTCAAGCTCACTTACTTTCAATCCGTATCGATAGGTTTGTCTATATTTTTTCCCGTCCCGGCGAACTTCTGCAGTCGCTTCGGATGAGAGGGCATTAACAACAGAAACACCTACCCCATGTAAACCCCCGGATACCTTATAGGTTGAGTGATCAAATTTACCACCTGCATGCAGTGTGGTCATGACCAATTCCAGGGCAGGTACTTTCTCTGTTGGGTGCATATCAACGGGGATACCCCTTCCATCATCTTCGACCGTTACACTGTTATCCTCATGAATAGTAACCCGTATCTTCTGGCAATACCCAGCCAGTGCTTCGTCTATACTGTTGTCCACTACCTCCCATATGAGATGGTGAAGTCCCTCAACAGCAGTATTTCCGATGTACATTGATGGTCTTTTCCTGACCGCTTCCAAACCGTCCAGAACTTTTATCTGACCGGCATCATAGTTGTTCAATTCTTCAGTCACGCTTTTTACCTTTGTATGTCGAGATGATTATCCAGAAATGGAAAAGAAGTATTTTGTTGTTCAAGGCACCATCTATAATTGCATTGGCATAACTATGCTGATAAATCCTTTATCTTCCTGGGATTTAATAAGGCAGGGGCTATCGTCTGAATTAATATATGCCTCAACGGTCTCGCATTCCATTACCTGTAAGGTCTCAATAAAATACCTGCAATTAAATCCAAGCTTTAAAGGAATCCCCGAGTAAATAATATGTTGTTCATCCTTGGCATTTCCTAAATCAGCGTTTTGAGAGGTAAGTACCATGGTATTTTCTTCTATCTGCAGTTGGATCGTGTGAAAAATATCCTCAGTGAACAGATTGATTCTCTTTAAAGAATCAAGAAACGGAATCCTATCTATTTTCAAACAGTTATCAGATTTTACTGAATTGATAATAACTTTGTACTGGGGAAACTCTCCCTGCTTGAGACGGATAACCATTACCGCATCTCCATCTTTTACAACCATTTGTTTTTTTTCAAAAGAAACGTCTATTGTATCCCTGTTTTCTGAAAACTTTCTCAATTCCTGAATACCTTTTTTGGGTATAAGAGTTACATCGTTCATATAAAAGTTATCAACATCAACAGCAACATCCTTTTCCATAATAGAGAGCCGGTGTCCGTCGGAAGAAATCATTTTCAAATAAGAAATACCGTCTCTTTTTTCTTTTTCTATCAGCGCTGACGTGAGGGAATAGATATTCTCCTGTTCGCCGGCTATTGAAAAAACAACTTTATCTATCAGATCAAGGAATATATGAGCTTCAAAAGAGGTAAAGGTGTCTTCATCAAACTCCGGAAAAACAGGAAACTCCTCACTTGATATACCAGCCAGATTATAAGTACTCATGCCTGCTTTTATCTTTACCCAGCTGTTTTCTTTTTCTTCTATGATGATTTCATCAGATCCGGATTCACGAACTATCTCAAATATTTTTTTGGAAGGAAGGGTTATTCTTCCTATGTCTTCAACTTCTGCCGGAACAAAGAGTTTAAGCCCCACTTCAAGGTCTGTTCCTGTCAATATCAGTCCATTGTTTGTTGCTTCAACAAGGATGTTTGACAGAATAGCCAGGGTTCCTCTTTTGTTCGTTATATTCTGAAGGGCGCCAAGACCTTCTATGAAGCTATTCCTTTGAACCTTACATGTGAGAGGCATACAAATATTCCTTTTTTGTTTTTTGTTTTAATATAAATTTTTTATTGTTGTTATTACCATCGTTAGTTTGTTGGCAATCAACGTAACTAATTATAATTAAACAAAAATATTTTAACAAAACGATTGTGTGAAAAAATGTTTTTTCGTTTAAAACCGGTTATCAACAAAAAAGTAAACACGGTTTGAATAAGGAACTGACATTTTATGTTGAAAAGGTGTTGAAAACGTATTGAAAAAATTCTTTTTTAAGAAAGAAAAACAACTAGTTACAAAATGCAAAAAACTCCTTATAATATACTGGAAATAGGGAAAAAACTCAACAGAATAATGGTTTTTCATCAATGTCCGGAAACCAGCGAAAAAAAACGACAGAAGGCCTCCAAAGTATACTTGTAAGACTACCGTAATAATAATATTTTTTCTGCAGCAAGCGTGGCTTATCATGCTCCTTGTTTAATGGAGGACGACGAAAATATCATCAATTGCGGAACAACCAGTTTCTCCTCTACAGATAAGGTTTTGCCATCCACCATATTTGACCTTGCCTCGCTTACAAAACCCCTGGTGACGACTCTTGTTGCCCTTTCTCTTGTAGATTCTGAAAAACTGGCATGGAATGAGCTTTTAGGGACTCTGCTTCACACAAGTATTCCTGAACCTCTCAGGGACGCTGATATTTACAGTCTGTTGAATCATTCTTCCGGACTGGCGGCTCACCGTGTTTTTTGGAAAGGGGCCATTAGACAGGAGGAAGAAACACGAAGAAACTGGTTTCTTAAAAAAATAGTACAACAGAAAGTGGAATATAAGCAGGGGAGCAGACACGTATATAGTGATTTGGGATATATGTTGTTAGGTTTTATTATTGAGGAAAGGACAGGAAAAAGGCTTGATCTTTTATGGTCTGATATCGTGGCAAAACCGCTGGGAATTGAAAATGAACTTTTTTTCCCGGGTTACTATGTAAAATCAGGAGATGAACTTCTTCATTCTTTTGCCGTTACCGGGCAATGTGGCTGGAGCGGGGATATATTACAGGGAATTGTGCATGACGATAACTGCCGTTCAATCGGGGGAGTCTGCGGGCATGCCGGATTGTTCGGCAGTGCACGGGCTATTCTTGTTCTTTGTAAGGAATTGCTTGCACTCTATAAAGGGGAAACCAGCAGGTTATCAATTAAGAGAGATACTTTTCTTTTTGCCTGCCGGCGAGTAGGGGGATCGGAATGGACGGGCGGCTTTAACCTGCCATCAAAAAACGGATCAAGCGCCGGGATTTATTTCTCCCCCGAAAGTATCGGTCACCTGGGTTTTACCGGGACATCTTTCTGGATAGATTTAGAAAAAGAGTTGATAGTAATTCTTCTAACCAACAGGGTTATAGCTGGAGATGATCAGAAAGGGATAAAGGAATTGCGCCAGGAAGTACACAATTACCTGGCGGAACAATTAGAAAAAAAGGGTAAAAAATCCCCGGAGAAAGATAACCCCGGGGATTATGTGTTACCGTTACCACCAGCAAATGGTCTGGTCGGCGGCAAAAATTTTATCAACAAGGGCGCTGTAGTCCGGATTGTTTCCAGAGAGATCAAAGGTGTCTGACTCCCTGTCTCTTGTAACTATTTCAACAAGCTTCTTTACCGTATCATCGGGCTCAGAGCGATAGACATTCAAAATTTTCATGATCCCCCCTGCACTATTTTAATCCGTAAGGAATAACGATGGTCATATCTCTTAGCTTTTCACCAAGTTCTTCAATGGTAATAGGCTCAAAAGCGTTCTTTTCAACGTTTGCCGGTATCGTCGAGTATATTTCACCTTCCATATCCCGAAGCATCTCAATGCTTTCCAGGTTATGTTCGTCGAGCTTTTCTATTTCGGTATCCATTACCACGCCGTACGAATACATATTTTCAACGGCCAGCCCGAGAGCCGAACGCATTCCGTCCAGAGCATAATCCTTGTTTCGATACATGAAGCACACTTTTTTATATTCCATGTCCTCCCTCCTGTTAGAAGCTGATGTAGCTGTCGAAATCTTCAATAATGATACCGTGTTGAGCCTGGGTCGCCATTTTATTGGCAGTCAGTCCAGCGGGAACATCATTGATATCGTACCCCTGTTTCTTGTAGCTGTCGACACAGATTGATACATCGTCAGCAAGCTCACAGAGAGCGGGAAAATCCTTTTCATTTTTTGCATTATGTGTTGCGGTCCAGGTAAAAAAAACCTTTACCTTTGAACCCTTAGCTTTTGCTGCTTTAACAACGCCGAAAACATGGTGAAAGTTATCCGGGTTAGTGACAAAGATACCAAGACTCTTAGCCATCGGCTGCCTCCAAAATGTGAGAATGAGCCCCCTTCAAAAAAAGGGTCTTGAAAAAAGACGCCCCCGGTCAGTTATAAACTGACAAGGGACTCTTTGTAGAATCTGTAACCTTAGCCTTTTTTGATATAGAAACTGAAAAAACCGCTTCCTTCTTTCTCTCCAAGGTACTCATGGCCTGCACGGTCACACCAGCCAGGGATGTCATTTCTTGAACCCGGATCGGTACCGTCTACCTGTAATACCTGACCGCTACTCAATTTACCCATCTCTTTTTTGGTTCGAAGCAGCGGCATCGGGCAACTTAGTCCTTTGGCATCCAGAACTGAGTCGGCACTGACATCGGCGGCTACTTGTTTTACATCACTCATTGGTTTTCCTCCTGAAAATGTTCGTTGGTTACAACAAATTGTTCCTCAATTATCGAGTCATACCCTTTAAACCGGAAAGTTGAACGAATAATCCGGGCCATCTTGAATACTAGCCTTTTCGCCCGAACTCTTCGTTATGCTCGAAATTCTATCCTCGGAATATCAACCATGCACCCCAAGCGTACTTCCTGCGGGGCGCCTACGGTAAAATTTCTTGCATGCCTTGATCTCGATCGAATAATCGAATTATTCAAGGTACCCTCTAGGTTCTGTCAACTGTAGCACATATCCAGTGATTTTTAGCATAATAAATCGTTATGTCAAACCAAAAAAATGTATAAAAACATACGGAAAAACAAAATTGTACTACATCGTAACGGTGTTGACAAAATCATTCACCACAGGTAAAGAAATGGAGGTTAATTTCGAATTGTCAATGGTCTTCCGGGGAGGTAGGTATGAGTGAGCAGAGTATTGTCGTGGACAAGGTGAAAGGTATTTTCAATATCTTTTGCCGTACAGAGTGGAATGCCACTATCACAGGTATTCTTGTCGGTTTTTTCTCTGTGATGATTATGGCCTGGTGGCGACCGTGGGGAGCGGTTGGTGCCGTGAGAAACTGGGGCGACTGGATTATGTATGGTGTGTCCTCAGCGCTTGGAACCGATGCAGGCGTTTTTGGTTTATACCAGGAGGCACCGGCTTCAATCCTGGTCAGTTCCGGTTCGGTTATTGGTATCGGATTTGTACTTGGTGCTTTTGTTTCTGCCTGTTTTGGTAAAGAATTTGCCCTTAGAATTCCCCCTTACCGGGAAATGGTAAAGGCGGTAATAGCCGGAATCCTAATGGGTATTGGTGCTTCTCTTGCCGGCGGTTGTAATATCGGTGGCTTTTACAACGCCATCGGCAACCTGGCAGCAAATGGTTTTTCCATGATGCTCGGTCTGGTCTTCGGTGTCGTGCTGGGCCTCAAACTGCTCTATCTGGAAATGGAACATATCAGCTGGGGGGATGGCGGTGCGAAAACAATATCGTTTCCGGCAAAAGTTGTAACTCTGTTCGGAATAGCGGCGCTGATCTGGCTGATTTGGAAGGCTTATGGGTATGCTGCAAACGAAGATAGTAATTATATCGCATCACTGGGTGGTGTCATTATGATTGCGGGAGCTCTGGGATACAGCATGCAGCGGGGACGCTGGTGTATGGTCCAGGGGTTTCGGGAGCCGCATATGACAGGCGATACAACCATGGCCAGATCGGTTATGCTGTCGATAATGATTGTTGCCATAGGCGCAGCAGTCCTGAAATATGCCGTTCCGGTTCGGGCGGAAGGCGAATCGGTACTGGCTCCCATCTACTATGTTCGCGGAACCTTTGGCTGGGCCGGTGTTCTCGGTGGTTTTTTGTTCGGTCTTGGTGCCATGTTTGCCGGGGGGTGTGGATCCGGTACCCTGTGGCGCGTCGGTGAGGGACAGGTAAAACTGATGATGGTTGTACCTTTTTTCGCGATATCGACATCAATTGTTACGGCCTGGTTCAGGGATAATGAATTTGAAGCTGACGGTGTTCTTGGTAAATATGTCTATCTGCCGGACGTAATGGGATATGGGGCTACCTTACTACTTATCGCGGCATTTCTTTTTATCTGGTATCTTATAGTGACCTGGAATGAGGAAACCAATAAGTTGGTTGTGCCGATGTAGATCGCTGTTAAATTAGCGTTATACTCCATTAAAGGGTTACCTGTTCCAACCAGAGAACAGGTAACCCTTTTTTTTGATGCATTCATCATGGAAAAACAGCGGGTGCACCGTTCTTATGATCGCAACAAATCAGGGAATGATCACTGTCGTAAAGGTTTAGGGGATATATCTGAGCGTTTGTTAACGAGCAGTCTTTCAATTCTGCTTTAGCATAGTTTTGGTAAAAGGCGACTTTGACTCCCTGCAACGATGAGATCACCGTGGATTATCCCCGGAATATTATTCATATGTATCCTAAAGGCATTTTTTTCAAGGCTCGCCTAACGGAAAAATTATCACACGTCTTGATCTTGAATAATTGTCCTTGTTATTTATTCAAGGTAGCCATGAGTATTGAACCAGAGAGAATAAGATGAGAAAAACGGCGATTTTCAAGAGTGATCTTTTCCTCATGCATGACCCCGGACCCCATCATCCGGAACGTATCGAACGCCTTAAAGTTATTTACGATTTTATTAACCGGCCTGAAGTGAGGTCGAGGTTTGTTTTTCCGGATTTTTCGCCGGCTGAAAAAAAGAGCATTATCTGCAACCATGGCGATAGAATGGTACAACGCGTATCTGAAACAGCAGGAAAAAGCTATGACTTTCTCGATCAGGATACGGCGACATCGGAAAAATCCTATGAAGCGGCTCTGCTGGCGGCAGGTGCGGTGATAAAAGGGGTAGATATGCTTGAAGCGGGGGAGATTGATAATGGTTTCGCCCTTGTCAGGCCACCCGGGCATCATGCTGAAAAAGACCGTTCCATGGGTTTTTGTCTTTTTAATAATATAGCCGTGGCAGCTCACCATGCCTGGCACCGGCATGGTCTTGAAAAGATCATGATCGTTGACTGGGACCTGCACCATGGCAATGGTACCCAGTATTCATTTTACAACAGCGATAAGGTGCTCTACCTGTCCACCCATCAATATCCCTATTACCCGGGAACCGGAGCTTTGCATGAGGTCGGGAACGGGGAGGGGAAGGGTTTACCATTAATATCCCGCTGCCCGGCGGCCTTGGAGATTTGGATTATGCCGCGATCTTCAATGATGTTGTCGTCCCGGTGGGAAAATCGTATCAGCCGCAGCTTATCCTTGTATCAGCCGGGTTTGATATCTATCATGGTGATCCGCTTGGCAGCATGTCTGTCGGAGCAGCGGGGTTTGCCTACATGACCCGCTGCCTGGTGGATCTGGCCAGAGAAATATGTGACGGAAAGTTGCTGGTAACACTTGAGGGCGGTTACAACCTTAAAGGTCAGAGAGACGGTGCCCTTGCTGTCTTATCAGAATTATTGGGTGGACCGATAGACGATGACGGCCGGGAGTTCTATCTTGATGATACCCTTAATGAGCAGTTTAAAAATTCTCATCGCTCCCACCAGGCCATCGTGCATGCTATTGAAGCGGCCGGGAAATACTGGAACCTGTAAAAAAAAGATGGGGCAAGACCCTGCCGCTCGCAGGCCGGATGGTGCAGCAGATATGAAACGTTTAAAAGACAGAAAAAATTATGTACGTTATGTCAGAACGAAGGTATATAAAATCCCTTAAAATCCAGGGATAAACACAGATATGTTTACGAGTAGGATTCGATTATGAAAATCACCAAGAAAGAGGTTGCGCATGTGGCGCATCTGGCTCGCCTGCATCTCGATGAAGATGAGCTTGTCCGGATGACGGCTCAGCTTGACACGATTTTGTCCTATGTGGCAAAACTCGATGAAATTGATACCACGGGCGTTGAACCGACAACCCATGCCTTTTCTATCAGCAACGCCTTCAGGGAAGATGAGGTGCAGGCTTCCCTTGACCGGAGCCAGGCTCTTGCCAACGGGCCGCAGCAGGATGGAGAGTTCTTTCTTGTGCCGCGGGTCATCTGATCAGCGACGGCAGCAGGCGAAACATATAGATGAAGACCCCCGTGAGCAAACAGGCTCAATGGGACAGGGGAAGCAGATGGAACCGTATGAGTTGACAATATATGAGGCACTCGAGAACATGGCTGCCGGGGAACTCTCCTCGAAAGAATTGACGCAAAGTTGCCTCAAACGGATTTTTGAAGTTGAAGCAGACGTGAAAGCCTTTATTACGATATCTGAGGAAAGAGCCCTTGCTCTGGCAGATGAGGCTGATCGCAAGAGAGTCCAAAAAGAGGTCGGTGCGCTGTGCGGCATTCCTCTTTCAATAAAGGATCTATTGTGTACAAAGGGTGTAAAAACTACCTGCGGCTCAAGAATTCTCGAACCGTTTGTACCTCCCTATGATGCGACCGTAGTTGGCAAAATAAAGAGTCAGGGCGGTGTTATTGTCGGCAAGACAGCCATGGACGAATTTGCCATGGGTTCGACATCTGAAACCTGCTCCTTCGGCATCCCGACTAACCCCTGGAACAAAGCATATGTAGCCGGTGGGTCTTCCGGAGGTTCTGCGGCTTCTGTTGCCAGCGGTGAGGTTTTGGGCTCGCTGGGGTCTGATACCGGTGGTTCCATTCGCCAACCAGCCTCACTCTGTGGCATTGTCGGAATGAAACCAACGTACGGTCGGGTGTCCCGTTATGGTCTGGTCGCCTTTGCTTCCTCGCTGGACCAGGTTGGTCCGCTGACAAGAGATGTTGCCGATTGTGCGGTAATGATGAATACGATCGCCGGGCATGATACCAAAGATTCAACTTCGGTAGCCATTCCGGCAGAGGATTATACGGCCAGCCTCATTGAGGGTATGAAAGGGATCAGGGTAGGCGTTCCGCGTGAATATTTTATGGAGGGACTTGATCCCGAGGTTGAACAGACAGTCATGTCCTGTGTTGACATCCTGAGCTCTGCAGGTGCCGAGGTTGTTGATGTTTCCATCCCCCATATAGACTATTGTGTTGCTGTTTATTACCTGATAGCACCGGCTGAAGCCAGTTCCAATCTTGCCCGTTATGACGGAGTCTCCTATGGCTATCGTGATGAGCGATCCAATACGCTGATAGATATGTACAAGGATACTCGCTCAAAGGGATTCGGTGCTGAGGTAAAGCGGAGAATCCTGATTGGTACCTATGCCCTTTCTTCGGGATACTATGATGCCTACTACAAAAAGGCATCCCAGGTCCGGACCCTTATTCTTGAGGATTACAAGAAAGCATGGAATTCCTGCGATCTTCTGGTGTCACCCGTTACCCCGACACCTGCATGGAAAATCGGAGAGAAAATTGACGACCCGCTCGCCATGTATCTCTCGGACATTCTAACCCTGTCAACAAATCTGGCAGGGCTTCCGGGGCTATCTGTTCCGGGTGGTTTCAGTAAAGACGGTCTACCAATCGGCATTCAGCTTCAAGGCCCTCATTTCCATGAAGGTGCACTCATCCGGGCAGCCTATAACATCGAGAAAGGTCTTGGTCTGAAACGGGTAATCCCGCCTGTCAGACCGTGAAAAAATAAACCTGAACCAGCAACATTAAAAGAGGCTGCATAATGAAATTGCAGATACCGCCCAATATCGCGGAAATAACCCCCTACCCCCCCGGTAAGCCAATAGAGGAGCTTGAGCGTGAGTATGGGATCCGCGACTCAATAAAACTTGCTTCAAATGAGAATCCCTTTGGGCCGTCACCGTTTGCTGTCAAAGCAATAGAATCAGCCCTTAATAATCTGCACCGTTATCCGGACGGATCCGGCTATTACCTGACAGAAGGTATTTCTCAGTACTGCGGGGTGAAAAGTGATCAGGTGGTATTGGGAAACGGTTCGAATGAAATAATAGAATTTCTGGTCAAGGCCTTTGTTCAGGTAGATGATGAGGTCATAACCAGTCATCCTTCTTTTCTGATGTACCAGAAGTTTGTCCAGGTTCGCGGCGGGGTCAATCATGTCGTTGAGCTCAGGGATATGTACCACGATCTTACCGCAATGCTGGACATGATTTCCGCAAGAACCCGGCTTATTTTTCTTGATAACCCCAACAACCCGACCGGGACGGCACTAGCTCCGGGCGATCTTAACGCTTTTCTTGAACGGGTGCCGGAGTCGGTAATTGTCGTTCTTGATGAAGCCTATGTTGACTTTATGGATGAAGATCTGAGAGTTGATACAGCATCACTCATCAGTGATACTCCGGGACGTTGTGGTGTTGTCTGTATGAGAACCTTCTCAAAGGCTTATGGACTTGCCGGTCTTCGTATCGGTTTTGGCCTGATGGATAGAAAAATCGCGGCCTGTCTGCACAAGGTCAGACAGCCCTTTAACATTAACCAGCTTGCTTTGACGGGAGCGCTGGCTGCCTTGCAGGACCGTGCTTTTTACCACAAGACAATTGCCGGCACCAGGGAAGGTAAAGAGCACCTGATACGGGAACTGGCCGCACTTGGCTGCAGGAGCTACCCGTCCCAGACGAATTTTTTCCTGATTGATGTCGGCGGTGATGCAACACTTCTATATGAGGCCATGCTGAAAAAAGGGGTAATTGTCCGCTCGATGAAAGCCTACGGTTTTGATCGTTTCATCAGGATCAATACTGGTACGCCTGCTGAAAATAAGCGCTTTCTCAATGCGTTGCAGGGTTGTCTTTCGGAGTGCGGTTATGTCTGAGCAACCCGGTATCATCGTCACCATCGATGGTCCGTCAGGAGTAGGGAAATCGACGATCAGCAGAAAAATTGCCGCAGAACTCGGCCTTACCTACCTTGATACCGGAGCAATGTATCGGGCTGTTGCCTTGTATCTTCAGTCTCTTGGTTGTGACATCGAAGACGAATCGGCAGTGTAAGCAGGCACTGGAAGATATCACGATTGATCTCGGGCCGGCAGCCAGTGAAGATGACGACGTCTGTGTCCTGCTCAATGGAGAAAGATGTCAGCGGACTGATCAGGACTCCTGAAATATCGATGCTGGCCTCGCGCGTTTCAGCGATCCCGCCGTCAGGACTAAACTCACCGGATTACAGCAAACGATAGGGGAGAAGGGGGCAATCGTTGCCGAAGGCAGAGATACCGGGACGGTGGTTTTTCCCGCAGCTCAGTACAAGTTTTTTCTGGATGCGGCATCCGGATGAACGGCTCAGGCGCAGGTCAAGCCAGATGAGGGCCAGGGGAGAGCAGGTGGACGAAAAGGTTCTTCTGGCAATGAATAATGCACGGGACAAGCAGGATAGCGAGCGGGCGGTGGCCCCGTTGAAAAAAGCTGACGATGCTCTTCTGATCGATACGACCGGTTTAACCATTGATCAGGTACTCGCCGCAATCATCGGGCGCGATAAGGAAATAAAAACGGCCAATGTCCTGAATTGATGCAGGAATATTGGCTTTTTAAAAAACAGCTCGACAAGCCTGGTTTTTAAAGCATGTGCTAACCGTCTTTACTCAAGGATAAAATCTGCCCGGCGATTCTGGCTCCAGGCAAATTCTGTCTGTTCAAAAAACAGCGGGCGTTCTTCTCCGAAACTGACAGTTCTTATGCGGTCAGGTTGAACGCCGAGGTTTATCAGGTAGTCGCGTACGTTGATGGCCCGTTTTTCGCCGAGTGCCAGATTATACTCCTTGGTACCGCGATCGTCGCAATTCCCTTCGATGACGACCGTGTTGGATACCTGCTTGATATATTCGGCGTTCTGAACCATTCTCTCCGACATATCCGGTCGCAGGGTTGCCTGGTCGAAATCGAAATAGATCGGGGCCAGGCCGCTTGTCGTTCGTCCATGTGCCTGTTTGTACTCAGGAGTTTGTTCGGCCTGGGTACCATCGATAGACATGCTTCCGAGGTGTTCTGCCTGGGGAGTGGCGGTGTCATCGAGTCTGCCTTCATGAGCAAGGTTGTTTTCCGAATAACTGCCTTCGGCGGCCGGGTAGTTGATGTCCTTACCGGTATATCCGGCAGAGGAGCTGCTCTCCGGAGATGGAGGAATAACCGATTTCTTCGAGCAACCGCCGATAAAAACGGTAAGCAGGCTGGCTACTGCGACGGTGAGAAGGAGCCTGACGATGACATGTTTCATACCTTTTCCTCTTCCTCTGTTTTTTTCTTCTGGGTAGGTGGAGCAGGTGGCTTTAGAGCCGGTATTCTGCTATAACACGGGAACAGCTGCAATTTTCATACGAGTGCGCTTCTATTCTATCCAGATTGGAAGAGAGGTCAAGATTTTTATGATTGGAGTCACCTCAGGAATTTTCCTTTATTAATGAATCCAGCAGGACCTGCCGATTCGGACTGTGGTCGGCACAACTTGTGAAATAGTCAGGCTAACTGCCGAAACAGGAAAGAAATATGCGATTCATAGCCACATGCGCTGCCGGACTGGAAACACTCACCGTAGACGAGATAAGGAAATGGGGCGGACAGGAGATTGTTAAGGAAATCGGATCGGTTCGCTGGTCAGGCTCCCTTGAGAGCGGCTACCGCGCCTGTCTATGGTCCCGTTTTTCCTCCAGAATTCTACTGCTATTGGACGAGATGCCTATCGCCAATACTGACGACCTCTATGACCAGGCGCGAAGGCAGAACTGGGAAGAGCACCTGGGTATCGACAACAGTTTCGCGGTTGATGGAACCTGCGCACAGGGAAGCCCGATTACTCACAGTAGATTTGCCGCTTTGCGGGTAAAGGATGGCGTCGTCGATCAATTCAGGGAAAAAACAGGCCGCAGGCCCGATGTACAGGTGACGCAACCGGATATCCGCCTGAATATCCATGTGGGAGGCGAGAAATCATCCCTGTCAATCGATCTTTCCGGTGAAAGTCTGCATCGCCGGGGCTATCGGTCGGAAGGGGGGCAGGCGCCCCTGAAGGAAACCCTTGCCGCAGCAGTTGTTGCATTGAGTGGCTGGAGTGGTGAAGAACCTCTGGTCGATCCGATGTGCGGGGCCGGAACAATTCTTATTGAAGCAGCCCTGATGGCAGGTGATTCTGCACCGGGTCTTGGCAGGTCCTACTATGGTCTGACTAAATGGAAAGGCCACAATGAGGGGCTCTGGACAGAACTGGTCACCGAGGCTATTGAGCGGGAACGTGAGGGTCAGCATCGTAAATGGCCAAGCCTGACCGGTTACGATGCTGACAGCAGTGTTATCGGGTTTGCGCGGGAAAATATCAGACGTGCAGGGCTTGAAGGAAAAATCAAGGTAAGCCAACAGGAACTTTTGTTTCTCAAGGCGCCGCCTTCCCGTGGACATCTTATCTGCAATCCGCCTTACGGCGAGCGATTATCAGAGTCAGAGGTGGTGAAATATCTCTACCGTTGTCTTGGTAACCGCTTGCAGGAATCATTTAAGGATTGGAAAATAGGTCTTTTTACCATGAAACCAGAGTATGCAGATCTCCTGCAGATAGCCTGGCAACAGAGTCACAGCCTTCGCAACGGTCCGCTCTCCTGTCGTCTTTATAACGGCGTTGTTGGCGGCACGGGGAGTTTTACCTGGAGCCTTCCTGTCCCGGAGGGTGGTGACACCAATGGCGAGGACCTTGCCAACAGACTGAAAAAGAATTTTCGAAATATCCATAGCTGGGCGACGAAAAACGGGATTGAGTGCTTCAGGCTCTATGACCGTGACTTGCCGGAATATAACATCAGTATCGATATTTTCCAAAAGCGTGTCCTTATCCGGGAATTTTCTCCCCCGAAAGAGATGGATCCGGCCACGGCAAAGGACCGCTTCAACAGCGCACTCGGCGTGGTTCGCTCGGTTCTCGGCGTGGGGCGTGATCGTGTTTATATATCCAGATTTAATAAGAAAAAAGAACAGAGTGATCCCAGCCATGCAAAGATAAAGCAGCCCCGTCTCTATGAGGTGCGGGAGAACGGCTGTTCATATCTGGTTAACCTGTCGGGGGCGTATGACACAGGACTCGTCCTTGTCCAGCGCGAGGCGAGAATCAGGATAATGCAGCAGGCAGGTGACAAAGAATTCCTGAACCTCTTCGGTCATACCGGTTCTGCAACGGTTTCTGCAGCCCTGGGCCGCGCCAGGAGGACAATAACGGTAGAACCGTCACTCCATTACCTGCAGTGGGCCGAGAAAAATTTTTCACTCAACGGTTTGTATCCCCACTATCATCAACTGGTTCAGGCTGATTGTCTGGAATGGCTTAAAGAACAGCACAGCACCTATGATCTGATCTATGCCGGCCTGCATAAACCCACTTATTATTCCGGCAATGAGCGTATTTTCGATGCCAAAAAAGAGCACGCCCGATTGATCAGGCTGGTGATGTCGAGATTGAATCAGGATGGGTCCTTTTATTTTTCAACGACGGCCAGATCTTTTCGTCTCGACGAAGAGCTGGGAGAAAATTACGTTTGCCGGAATATCAGTAATGAAATGGTACCAAAGGATTTTGAGCGGCATCAGCAATTATACCAGTTTTGGGAATTTCGCCACAGCACTGCCGGGAGGATTGAAAAATTGGAATAAAACTCCGGAAGTGTCTTGTGACAGGCATGTACCATAACAGAATGGTCGTATGCCAGGTTCTTTATCATTCAAAACCAGGGAACGAGGGCGCCTATGAGTAACAAGGATGCAAAAATAGAAGAACTTGAGAAACAGGTATCCGGCACAAAGCGACAACTTGCTTCTTTGCAGAAACGTTTAGCTTCGGCAGAAAAAGAGAGCCGTACCAAGAGTGAATTCCTGATGAGTATGGGGCACGATATCAGGACACCGATGAATGGAATCATGGGAATGACCAACCTGGTACTGGAATCTGATTTAACAGAGGAGCAGCGTCGTCATCTCGAGATGGTCAGTGCATCGGCAGATCAATTATTGGACGTAGTTAACGATATTCTCGATTTCTGCCGGATTGAGTCCGGCGTCCTGAAATTCAAGAATGAGGATTTCACTTTGTCCGACAGCCTTGATTGCGATCTTTATTTGATGACGCTTGCGGCACGCCAGAAAAATATCGATCTCGTCTACCGCGTTGATCCCGCTGTTCCAACCTGTCTTAATAGCGACCCGGACCGCCTTGTTCAGGTGATCATTAATCTTGTCAACAATGCCATTAAATTTACCGAGAAAGGATCGGTTACCGTTAGCGTAGAGAATATCGGCACCGATGAAAAGGACATGGTTGTCCTTAAATTTTCGGTGACGGATACCGGGATCGGTATTCCAGCAGAGAAACAGCAGATTATTATTGACAGTTTCAACCAGGATTATACTTCCTACTCAAGGAAGTTCTGGGGAGGCGGGCTTGGTCTGACGATTTCCGGGCAGCTGGTTCATCTGGCTGGCGGTGAGATCGGCCTTGAAAGCAGCCCGGGCGCCGGCGCAACCTTTTGGTTTACGTGGAAGTTTGGCCATCCATCTGATGATCAGAACCGGGCCGCCGGGACCAGGGATCTGGATATCATCGAACCGGAATCGGGTTTTATACCTCCTGGTACGCGGGTGTTGCTGGCTGAGGATGAAAAAATCAGCAGGGTTCTCATCGAGACATTGCTTGAGCAGGTCGGATTAAGCGTGTCTGTCGTTGAGAACGGACGGCAGGCTGTTGATGAGGCATTCAGCGGCAATTACCAGGCGATTTTGATGGATATCCAGATGCCGGTTATGGATGGTCTTGAGGCGACAAGAGAAATTAGAAATCATGAACGTCAGCATGGCGGACATTTGCCGATTATCGCCTTGACAGCCCATGCGATGCACGGCGACCGGGAAAAATGCCTGCAGGCAGGAATGGATGATTATCTCCCTAAACCGCTGAACAAGGACGGACTCTTTGAGGTTTTAAATCGCCACCTGGGCAATTCGGCACTATTGGTAGACGGTGATTTCATAAGCAGGCAGATGGTGGTGGAGTTTTTGATTGAGTCGGGATGGAGAGTTACCCTTGCTGAAACAGTGCGTTCAGCCCTTTACCAGGCATCAATTAATCATTTTGACTTCATTTTGCTCGATATGGATGAGCCTGAACAGGGAGTTGAAACAGTAGAGGCCATACGTCGCCTGGAAGAATATTCAGGCCGTCATGCTCTCATCCTGGGTATCGGTACCAGTGCTATCAGCCAGGAATTGCTCACTGCATACCGGGAGAGCGGTATTGACGATTTCCTGCAGCGTCCTCTGGATATTGCTCTTCTGCGTCGGCAGATGATGCGCTGAGTCCCTTATCCGGCAGGGGGGACAAGACACTGCCCTCGGGAGATCGGAATAAAACCGGGCTGCGCATTGGGGGGTGTAAAAACCTTGTGCCCAGGTTCATACCCAGCTATATTGGTTGACTGCCGCTGTTTATCGCCGTTTCGCCGTCGGATGTTGGGCGGAATAAAAATAGAGGGTACCTTGAATAATTAGGTTATTCGATCGAGTTTAACGCAGGATCGGGCGAAAAGCGATTATGCAAGGTGGCCTTTAGAATTAAATTGATGCCTATCTCTCATGCCACCATTTTCCCATGTCTGTCTGCATACCTACGGATACGAGTTTCCTCCGAATGTTCTCACCTCTGAGGCAATAGAACAGAGACTGGCTCCGGTGTACCGGCATCTCAGGCTTCCTGATGGCCGGCTTGAGATGATGAGCGGCATCAGTGAGAGACGTCTCTGGGATCCGGGAACAAGACCCAGTGAGGCTGCCGCCAGGGCTGGAAGAAAAACCATCGAGCGTGCAGGGATTTCACCTGAAAATGTGCAATGTCTCTTGTTTACGTCGGTTTCCCGGGATATGCTGGAACCGGCAACGGCATCTTTCGTCCACCATAGCCTTGGTCTATCACCTGACTGTTTGGTGTTCGATATTTCCAACGCCTGTCTCGGTTTTCTGGACGGCATGATCATGTTGGCGAACATGATTGAACACGGGCAGGTGGAAAATGGCCTGATCGTTTCCGGAGAAACGGCTGAGGAGCTGGTTGAATCAACCATTACCGCCCTGCTTGGTGACAAGACGCTGACCAGGAAAAGTATCAAATCGGCCTTCGCTTCATTGACCATCGGTTCAGGAGCCGTCGGGCTGTATATGTGCCGATGTGAGCCGGGCGAGAATGAAAGACCCCGCCTGATCTGCAGCTCCTGGCGGGCAAACACAACACACGCCAATCTTTGTCTTGGAGGCAGTTCGGCGAACCAGACCATCTTGATGTCAACGAATTCGGAGGAGCTGTTGATTCAAGGCATTGAAACGGCCTACCAGACCTGGAATATTTTTTCTGCTGTCAGCGGCTGGCGGGCAGAAGAAATTCACTGTTTCTTCTGTCACCAGGTTGGCACTGCCCATGCAAGGTTGCTTTTTGATAAACTCGGCCTTGACAGCAGCAAAAATTTTGAGACCTTGTCCTTCCTGGGCAATGTTGGTTCGGTCTCGGCACCGATTACCATGGCGCTTGCGCTTGAGCAGGGGATATTTCGTCAGGGCCAGAAGGCTGCCATGCTTGGCATTGGCAGTGGCATCAATTGCATGATGCTTGGTATCGAGTGGTAAAACGGAAAAGACAGAAGGTGGACAAGAGTGATATGAAAACAATGTTGTCCGAAGAACAGGGAAGCATCTTGTTGAATCTGGTTCGTGAAACCATCGGGCAGCGTCTTGGTGTGTTTGTAAAGAAAAGCCCTGCCGGATTCGCCCCCGCCCTTCAGCAATCCTGCGCCACCTTTGTCACCTTGAAAATAGAGGGAAAGCTGCGGGGCTGTATCGGTAATCTGGAACCATCCGGCGGTCTGGTCGAATCCATACGAAGTAACGCTTTGAGCGCCGCTTTTCATGATCACCGTTTCTCGCCGCTGACCGTCGAAGAGTTCGGTCGGGTCGAGGTCGAGATTTCAATTTTGAGTCCTGCCGAGCCGCTTGAGTACCAGGATGGTGCTGAGCTGGTTGATAAACTTCGAGCCGGAATCGATGGCGTTATTCTACAGTTGGGAAACGCGCGAGCCACCTTTCTGCCGCAGGTCTGGGAACAGTTACCCGAGCCGGCAGATTTTCTCAATCATCTCTGTCAGAAGGCTGGACTTGAACCTTCGGCATGGCGGCACGATCATCCTGATATCTTTCTGTATCAGGTCCGGAGCTTTAAAGAGGAGCGAAGGTGAAACTGATAGTTGGGCCGGAACTGGCCGAGCAGATAGGGTTGCTCTATCAGGAAATGGAAACCGTCTATGATCGGGTTGCCAGGGCAACTCGGCTTGACCTGCAATGGTTGCCCTGATAATTGCTGTGATTCCTATTTCATGCACCATACCTATGTGGAGTGGAGCTACCTGTGGCGCGGGTTTTCCGAATTACCGTCCGATAAACAAAAGGATATCCTCCATCGGGCAGGGGCGTACGAACAGAAATGTCAAACCGCCCTGTCAGCAGGTGAACGGCCCCAGGTCATGTGTCCGCTTAATGAATCGGGACGCTGTGCGCTTTATAAATATCGTTTGATGGTGTGCAGGACGCACGGTGTTCCCGCGGCAATGACGAGACCTGATGGCAGGAGGCTGCAGTTTCCCGGTTGTTTCCGATGCCAGGATATTGTTGAGAGGAACTTTGCCGATGTGCAGCAGCTGCCGGTAATGGATCGTACGGGACTACTGAGCCGGCTGGTTGTCCTTGAGCAGCAGTTTCTGTCCGGTAAGCGCCATCTTGCCCCACGGGTGCAAATGACCATTGCAGCCATGCTGAGAAGCGGCCCGCCGTCACTGCCGGACTGTTCAGAGTAACCAATAAGGTTATTATTCTTGCTGCGTCAGGCCCATTAACGGGATTGCGATGCTGGCAAGATGAGAAGAGGCAACAGGAGAAACGAGTGAAACTTAAGGTGATCAGCAAACAGCCAAATTCAAAGATGTGTTTTGTCTGTGGCCTGGAAAATGCTTTTGGTTTGAAAAGCCGTTTTTATGACCTGGAAAATGGTGAAATAATGGCAATTTTCACTCCTGCCGACGAACACCAGAGTTATCCGGGACGTCTGCATGGCGGTATCGCTGCTGCGATTCTGGATGAAACGATTGGCCGGGCAATAATCGGCCACAGCGCGCGCGATCTCTGGGGGGTGACGGTTGATTTTTCCATGAAATTCAGGAAACCGGTTCCGCTTGATCAGGATGTCAGGGTCGTTGCAAGAATCACGAGCGAGAACAAGCGGACCTTTGCCGGTACCGGAGAAATACTGCTTGCTGACGGATCAGTTGCTATTGAAGGAAGCGGACGCTATTTGAAAATGGACATCTCCCGTATTACTGAATTTGATTTTGAAAATGAAGAATGGAAGATTATCGAACAAGGCGATGATCCTGTCGAAGTGGAGCGATAAGGTCGTTTTTCAGGCCGGCAGGGAAATGCTGAACGTTGTTCCTTTCCCTGGTTCTGAAGTAAAACCGATCTCTCCTGCATGATTTTTTATGATGCTGTAGGCGATTGCCAACCCGAGTCCTGTCCCGTCAATCTCTGTTTTCGTTGAGAAAAAGGGTTCAAAAATTTGTTCCTGGTGCTCAGGTGAGATACCGCAGCCACTGTCAGTGATACTCATTGCCACACGTCTGTTTTGATAAGCGGTCTTGATCTGCAGTTTTCCTCCCGTATTTTTCATTGCATCTGCGGCATTCATGCTCAGGTTGACAACGACCTGGGCTATTTGATCTTCAACGGCTTCGATTTGAGGTATCCCCCTGGCCAGTTCCGTCTGCACTTTTATGCCGTTCTTGGCCAGGTTTCTTTTCTGAAAGGAAAGAACATTGGTAATGATATCATTCAGGTTACATGGTTTTTTTGTCCCGGAAGAGGGCCTGCGTAGATTGTGCAGGTTGCTGATAAGTTTCCCCATATGCTCACATTCCTGAAGGCCGGCATCAATAAGGTTCTTGTCCTCATCGCCGAGCTCGGCTCGTGTGCGCAGGTCGTCCAGAAGATACTTGATACCGATAAGGGGATTTCCGAACTCGTGGGCAATCGAGGCGGAGAGCCGGCTGAGGGCTGAAAGTTTGCCGGCATGTAGAAGCTGTATCTGGGTTATTTTATGCTTCTCGGCTTCCTGGTGCAGTTCTGAAACCGTCTTTTCAAGCTCTTCGTAAAGCCGGGCATTTCTGATTGAATGTGCCGCCTGGGATGCCAGTAAATTCAGTATTTCCAGTCTGCCCGAATGAAATGCGCTGGTTGTCAGGTTGTTTTCCAGGTAGATAATACAGAGTATTTCTTCCTGGTACATAATGGGCATGCAAAGGATTGAATTGGGTTTGCTTGCAAGCAGGCTGGTGTTATTGAGTACAACCGTTTTCCTGGAGCTGATGGTATCTTCGATGATGGTGTGGGCAAGATGGTGGTAGGCTGTTTCGGGAGCATTGTCGATGATTATTCCCCCCTGGCGATGACCTACCTCAGCCTTGAGCTTTATGACCCAGTTTCCCAGACTATTCATGAGCAGATAGCCCCGCTGTCCACCAGCATTTTCGAGCAGGATAACGATGAGTTTCTTCAGCAGTTCATCAAGAAAGATTTCACCGGTGAAAGCGCGTGAGGCCTTAATGACGCTCATCATCCCGAGATTCCTGCTGTCTTCAGACAGGGCGATGATACCCGGATCCTTCTGAGCCGGAGCTGCCGGATCCGCTATGGATATGTCCGGTAGAGGTGATAGGCTGTTCTTTTTTTGTTCATTTAAACAGCTGAGCAGTACAGATTGCAGTTCTGTACAGTTCTGATACCGGTTGTCAGGAGACTTATTTAATAATTTCAGTATAATGTCCGATAAATCCCGAGATATTAACGGATTGTGTTCAGAAGGAGGAACCGGCTGCCTTGCCAGGTGGCAATGCACTTGTTCGATCGGATCAGTGGTTTCAAAAGGTAGTGTACCCGTCAGCAGTTCATACAGAGTTACGCCCAGTGAGTATAAATCCGTGCGGAAATCCAGTGTCCTGTTGACTCTTCCGGTCTGTTCCGGTGAAATGTAGAAGAGTCTTGAGGCAGGGATGAGATTGGGAGAATGAAAGGAATATTCTTTCTCAGCAGTGGTCGCAACACTGAAATCAGTAAGTTTGATTATCCCGTTTTTGGGGTCGTAGAGAATATTGGCCGGGCAGAGGTTCTTCAGAATAACCTTCTGCCGATGTATTTCCTGGAGTCCCGTGGTTATCTGCAGCGCAATGTCCAGCAGCCAGACAATGTTATCGTTTTTTTTCCTGCTCAGCTGATTAAGAGAAAAGCCTTCGACATATTCTCTGATGAGGACCAGATTGCGCCGGTACGATTCCAGCCCGATAATGGGAACGATTTTATCATGCTGAAAAAGACTGCCGATATCAAATTCCTGCCTGATTCTGGCCAGATCTGCTGGTGTCGGATAGGGACTGTTTGAGAGCTTTAAAACAGCCGTGCTCCCGGTGAGGGGGTGGGTGCCGCAATAGACAATCACTCGCCTGGATTCGCTCAGTGTTTGTGTTATGTCATATCCGCAAATTTTCAATAGATCTCTTCCTTAATAGCTCCGGTTCGTCATCAGCAGCGTGGGGTGCAGCAGGGCAGGGTGCTGCGGCCCCGGTCTTGATACCATACTTTATTTTTGTTACCTCGTACGACAGATTTTCAAAAAGGATATTCACCTGTTCAACCAAATTCGACGTTCATGAGTGTTAAGCTAGAGCAAGGTGGAGATAAATGATGCCGCCTGCCGCGCGCCATTATGCGGTTCGCGGACTCTCTTTTTTTCTGAGCAGTGCCGGCAGCTGTTCAAGCCAGCTGCCGGTGAAAAAATCGTCCGGGTCAAGGATAGTGCCGTTCATGCGGCTGGTGATCCAGGATTCAAGGACAGCCGATTCCGCAAAACCGTCTCTTTTCACGCAACATATCGGGGTATTTGTCTGTGCGCACTCGGCAATGGTTGAATAGCCGCTTTTACAGACCAGCAGATCGGCGGCGGCGATCAGATCCGGATGATGAAATGGGGAATTCTGAGAAATCAGCCTGACGTTGTCAGAGAGGGAGACATCAGCCTGCTGACCGGCGAGAACGAAGAGGTATTCGGGATGATGGCTGAGAAGATCAAGAAATGGCAGCGCAAGTGGAATGCCTCCCATGGTTATCAAAACGAGTATCCTGTCATTTCTGCCAAGCAGTTTAGTCAATTGAGCCGGCTTAAGACGGGTCTTCCGGGCGATCGGCGGGCAGATAAGGTGGTGTGCCGCCGGTCTGCAGAGCGGCTCTGTCTGGATTCGGTAGTCTGCCTTGCGGTAGCATTTAAGGAAATAGTCGGCACAGGGCAGCAGTGCCGGCTCTTCTCGGGCCAGATCCCGATAAATCCAGTCCCAGGTAAAATTTTCAACAAGAACACTCACGGTTCCGGACAGCTTGCCGGTCAGGATGCCCAGGATACTGATATCACATATGATAAGGCGGCAATTTCGACAGATATCTGCGCATTCGGCAACGACGTTCTCCTGCACCGGTATAAACCGGGAAAGTCTATCCACCGTTTGCTGCAGTTCGGTGGTTAAGGCGGATTTCTGCACCAAACCGACATCGGTTGTTATCCGGTGATAGGTAAAGGGAAACGGGCAGGTTTTAAAAAGTGTTTCGGGTACCTCTGTCAGGAACCTGGCTGTCAGATCGGGTATGATCTCATGCAGTGCACTGAGAAGGGCGATTGTTCTCGTGGCATGACCAAAGCCGTGGGGCGAGATGAAACAACCTATTTCTGTTGTCATTTCGAATAGAGACGGGAGGGCTGATCAGTGCAGATCCTTGCCGGTCGTACTCATCGCCATTTTGCAGTTTCTGACTCCCCGCAGTGATCGAAGACGGTCTGTCAGTTCATTAACCGAACCTGCCTGGCCTTTAATGATAACGACCTCGAGGCAGTTGTGGTGATCCATGTGAATGTGTGTGGTGGAGACGATCAGGTGATGATAATCATGCTGTATCTCGGTCACCTTGTCCTGGAGTTTATGCTGGTGGTGATCATAGACCATGGATATAACGCCAACAACGTCTTTGTCCGCCTGCCACTCTTTTTCCACGAAGGATGATCTAATCAGGTCGCGGATTGCCTCAGAGCGATTGACATAGCGACGCTGTTTGATGAAGACATCGAAATCTTCGAGCAGTTTTTCATCCAATGATATGGTAAAGCGTTTCAACATGGCGACACCTCGAATTTTATGGTTACGTTAGCCCGCATCCGGGCTGGCGTCAACTGCTTTCAGTGACCGTCTGCTCGCGGGGGGATTTGTTTCCGGCAGGCGGGCGGTCCGGCAAAACGGCTCAAGATAAACCAGGTTATGGACAATGAGAGAAGAGCGCATATTACTTGAATTTACCATACACCCCATCGGTGTCATCAGATCATGTTTTAAAGAAAAATTCGCTACGCCCCGTCAGGCGGGGCTTGCTCCTTCCGCTTCTGCTGAAATCGAGTTTATCGAACCGTACAAGCGGGAGGAAATGGTCAAAGGCCTGGAGCGTTTCAGCCATATCTGGGTTCAGTTTCTGTTCCATGAAGCAATCCCGGAGGGCTGGAAAACCTCGGTGCGGCCTCCACGTCTCGGTGGGCGTCGGCGTATGGGGGTGTTTGGCACCAGGAGTCCGCATCGGCCAAATCATTTAGGATTATCAGCCGTCAGGCTGCTCGGTATCAAAGGTGGTAATGGCAGACTGGCGCTTGAAATCGGCGGGGCAGATCTGATTGAGGGTACACCGGTGGTGGATATCAAACCTTATATTCCTTCTGTTGACTGCCTACTGGATGCTTCATGCGGATGGCTCAGTGAAGAATTTATTACAATGAATATTGTCTTCCTCGATGAAGCAGCTGCCTTCTGCCGGGATTATGAGCGCAGAACCGGGCGAAGACTGTCCAAACTGATCCGGGAGATACTTGAGCAGGATCCGCGGCCGGCCAGTCAGCGCGATAAAAAACATCACTTTGGTATGATATTATGGGAGGTGAATATCCGCTGGAAAATCGAAAACGAAAGGTATGTGGTAACAAGCTGTGAAATAGTGCCGGAAAGCAATTGAAATGGTTTTCTTTCAGGGTATCCCCGATGGCGAGCATTGTCCTCCAAACCCAGTAATGGTGCCGTATACCCGGCCCCCGATGCTATACTGTTCCGAGTTGATATCATAATCGAGACTGCTGCCTTTTATCTCGATCTGCTTGCCGACAAGGCGGGTTGGGCCGGGTGATTTGATGGTCCTGTCAGTATCGAAATAATAGAGCAGTTCAGAAAAGAGCTGCTGCCCGGTTGCAATACGGTCAACATGGACCGCACCCTCGAGCGTCAGTTTTCTTGTTTCGGTATTATATATTCCTTTTTGGGCGCGGATATTGATCTGGTCATCATCTTTCCCATAGATATCCGCATCCACGGATATGAGCACAAACTCATTGGGTATGTCGCTGGTGAGCGCCTTCTTTGCCCTGATCTCAGACGTTGTTTTGCCGGCCTGGTTCTGCATGATGATAACCTTGTCCATGACAAAATTTTGGCTATTCTGATCCTGTTCTTCGGAACCGGGATCATAACTTCCGCGTGGCTGAAGAAATGAGGCAAGGGGCAGACGCCAGACGGGAAAACTGACAAGCAGACAAAGCGGAATCAGCCAGAGTAGGTTGCGACGGTTCAGCATCAGCCCATGAATTGTTGCAGGAGGTTTGCGTAGGCGCCTCTGGCCCTGATGATGAGATCACAGACTTGCCGGACAGCACCGTGTCCACCTGAACGACCGGCAATGAAATGACAAACGTCTTGAACTTCAGGAACACTGTTTGCCGGGCAGGCCGCGAGTCCGACCCGGTGGAGCAGGGCCAGATCAATCCAGTCGTCTCCCATATAACAGACCTGATAGGGTTTCAAATCTGCCTGCCGGATGATCTCTTTATAGGAATCAAGCTTGTTGCCGATACCCTGGAAGATATACTTCATGCCGAGCTCCTCGGCTCTTTGCTTGACAAGTCCTGAGTCGCGGGCGGTAATAATACCGACATCGACTCCTGCTTTTTGAACCAGGCGAATGCCGAGTCCATCCTGGGTGTTGAACGATTTTGTTTCAACGCCGTTCTCTGAATAGAGAAGCGAACCATCGGTAAGGACGCCATCCACATCGAGCAGCAGCAGTTTGAGCGGTGCTGCTTTGGTGAATAAAATGCGTTGCTCCGGGCTATCTTGAGAACGATTCTTTTCCTGCGAGCGGGCACGATAACCCTCCAGGATCTGGCAGTCGGTAGGATAGTTGTTGCCGGGATTCGAAGGAGGACAGGGCTCGCTCATTGTTCACTGCCCGGTGAGTCGGCAAGAGAGGCCCGGATCCGTACGATCTGCTCCAGGATCTTACGGATATCGTCTAAAGCAATGGAATTCGGGCCGTCGCACAAGGCATTGTCCGGGTCGGGATGTACTTCCATAAAAAGACCGTCAATACCTGCCGCGACAGCCGCCCGGGAGAGCGGGGCGATAAATTCCCGCTGTCCCCCTGATGAGCTTCCAGCGCCGCCGGGCAGCTGCACCGAGTGGGTGGCATCGTAAATCACCGGACAGTCAAAACTCTGCATAACCGGAAAGGATCGCATATCCACAACGAGATTGTTATAGCCGAAGCAGGCACCCCGCTCAACGAGCATTACCTGGCTGTCTCCCCCGTTGCGAATCTTATTGACCGCATGTTCCATATCCCAGGGTGAAACAAACTGGCCTTTTTTGAGGCTGATCGGTTTTGCCGTTTTTGATGCGGCGGCCAGCAGATCGGTCTGGCGGCAGAGAAAAGCAGGTATCTGAATAACATCAAGAACTTCACTTGCGGCCTGGACCTGTGAAGTGTCATGAATATCGGAGACGACCGGGACCTGCATCTGCTCTTTTATGCGTTCAAGGATCGCTAACCCTTCATGCAGACCGGGGCCCCGGTAGGAGCTGATGGCTGTTCTGTTTGCCTTGTCAAACGAGGCCTTGAATACATAGGAAAGGCCAAGATCCGCACAGATCTCCTGCATGGTTCCGGCAACACGCCTGGCAAGCTCTTCAGATTCAAGAACACAGGGGCCGGCAATGAGCAGAAGCGGAAGATCCGGTACCAACCTTGATAACGGGACTATGCGGGTGGCCGATAGTGACCGGGGTGATTTTCATGTGGTCAAACGATTTTTATAATCCAGCGCTGCCTTGATGAAATCGCGGAAGAGGGGATGCGGTTTCATCGGTTTGGACTTGAATTCAGGGTGAAACTGACAACCGAGAAACCAGGGATGATCCTCAATTTCTACAATTTCAACAAGATTGTTGTCAGGTGATGTACCGGAGACTTTCAGGCCGGCTTCTTCCAGTTTCAGTCGATAGTCATTGTTGAACTCATAGCGATGACGGTGACGCTCCGAAATCTCTTCGACCCGGTAGGCGACAGAGGCGAGCGTGTCTTTCTTGAGTGTACATGGATACGCACCAAGGCGCAGGGTGCCGCCCATCTCGGAATTTTCGTCACGGACCTGGACCTGGTTGTTTCGATAATCAAACCACTCTTTGCACAGGTAAATGACCGGATCGGGAGTCTCCGGATCAAGCTCGGATGAGTGGGCCAGCGGAATACCCGCAACGGATCGGCTGTATTCTACGACCGCAAGCTGCATGCCCAGACAGATACCGAAGAAGGGGATTTTATTTTCACGGGCATGGGTAATGGCCTTGATTTTTCCTTCCGCGCCGCGTTTACCGAACCCGCCCGGCACCAGAATACCATCACATCCCTCAAGCAGTTCGGCCGGATCTTTGGATTCAAGATCCTCGGCACTTAAATAGCGCAGTTTAACTTTAGAGCGGCTTGCTATGCCGCCATGAATGAGGGCTTCATGCAGACTCTTGTAGGATTCCGTCAGATCAACATATTTCCCGGTGATAGCAATAGTAACCGTGTTTTTCGGGTTTTTCAGGTTTTTGACCAGGTCCTGCCATGGTTTGATGTTGGGCTGGCCTGTCCAGACGTTGAGTAACTCGAGGATTTTACCGTCCAGTCCTTCCTGGTGAAGATGGAGGGGCACTTCGTAGATATTATCGACATCTATGGCGGTGATAACAGCATCCGACGGCACGTTGCAGAAAAGGGCTATTTTGGATTTCAGTTCTTCGGTCAGTGGTACCTCGGTTCGGCAGACAAGGATATCGGGCTGGATACCGTCCGCCCGAAGTTCTCTGACGGAATGCTGGGTCGGCTTGGTTTTCACCTCGCCGGCAGTTTTTATATAGGGAACAAGGGTCAAATGAATGAACAGCGAGTATTCCCGGCCAAGATCCCCCCTGAGTTGCCGTATTGCCTCAATGAACGGCAGACCTTCGATATCTCCTACGGTCCCGCCAATTTCGATGATTGCGATATCTACACTGCCGTCAAGCTGCAGAACTGATCGCTTGATTTCATCGGTTATATGCGGGATTACCTGTACCGTACCGCCAAGATATTCACCCCGGCGTTCTTTGGTAATTACCGAATAGTAAATTCTTCCCGAGGTATAATTGTTTTTCTGAGCCATCACTGCGTTGGTGTAGCGTTCGTAATGGCCCATGTCCAGATCGGTTTCAGCTCCATCATCAGTCACATACACCTCGCCGTGCTGAAACGGATTCATGGTGCCCGGGTCGACATTGATGTATGGATCAAGCTTCTGGAAGGTAATAGTCAGTCCGCGGCTTTCCAGCAATGCGCCAATTGATGCTGCCGCCAGTCCTTTGCCAAGAGAAGAAAGAACGCCACCTGTGATAAAAATAAACTTGGTTCGCTTCGAGTTGTTCTGCTTTTTCATTCCGGCCCCTTGGCAAAATTTTAAAATATTTCTCCGGTCTTTTTATACACCTTATTTTGACCTGAGGCAACAACCCAGCACGGCAAAACACTCAGGCAGCAGCACCAACTTGTCACTCGGTATAAACGTGCATACTTTATAGCCTGGTGAGAATACTTCTCAAAAGGAGCCAAAAATGAACTACCTACTGATTACCGTCCTTTGCGGTACTATTGCTGCGGCAACATTTTTTTCAGAATCAACGGCCCAGGCACAGGAGGAAACAGCAATCTTTGGAGGAGGCTGTTTCTGGTGCATGGAGCCGCCTTTTGAACAGCTTGACGGTGTGCTTGAAGTGGTGGTCGGCTATACCGGCGGCAGTGCGGAAGATGCTGATTATCAAAAAGTTTCGACAGGAAAAACGGGCCATTATGAGGCAGTCAAGGTCCGTTATAATCCGGAAAAAGTGAGCTATGACACGCTGGTGACAACCTTCTGGCAGCAGATTGATCCGACCGACGATGGCGGTCAGTTTGCTGATCGTGGCAGACAGTACCACACCGCCATATTCTATAGCAGTGATGAGCAGAAAGCGATCGCTGAAGCGTCAAAACAGAAACTGGACAAATCCGGAATCTTTGATCGCCCGGTTTTAACACCGATCCTGCCCGTTCAGCCATTTTATCTGGCTGAAGAGTACCATCAGGATTATTACAAGAAAAATGTGCTGCATTATAAAATGTACAAAGCAGGCTCAGGCCGGCAGGATTTTATTGAAACCGTCTGGGAAAAAAATAAGGACTGGCAAAATGGCTTTGTAAAACCAGACAAGAGTGCATTGAAAAAAAAGCTGACTCCCATGCAGTATGAGGTAACCCAGGAAGAAGGCACGGAACCGGCTTTTCAGAACGAATACTGGGACAACAAACAGGAAGGTATCTATGTCGATATCGTTTCCGGGGAACCGCTCTTCAGTTCCAGGGATAAATTCAAATCAGGCACCGGCTGGCCCAGTTTTACCAAACCGCTTGAGGCTCAGAACATCGTCGAAAAGACGGATCGTTCCTTTTTCATGACACGAACGGAAGTGAGAAGCAAACTGGCGGATTCTCATCTCGGCCACGTGTTTCCAGACGGCCCTCCCCCGACCAATCTCCGCTACTGCATGAACTCGGCCGCACTTCGTTTTGTTCCGGTAGACCGGCTTGAAGAGGAGGGATACGGCAAGTATTTGAGCCTGTTTAAATAACAAAACCCGTTCAGGGTACTTCAGGCTGCAGATGTTGCCGGTCATTGCTTATTTTGCAGCATTGGTGATCTGTCCCTCCGTTGTCTTGGAATGGTTTTGCTGAAAAAGTGAGATTCACTGTCATTGTTCTTTACAGGGTGTAAAAAAAACGAACATTGCAACAGGCAGCCAAGACCTTGTCTGAATATCGCTTCAGATCGAGGAAACGCCCCAACAGTTCGACACTGCGTGTTCAGGAAGAAAATGCAATCGTAAGGATCATGCGCCTCGACGTTTTTTATCCGATGGCTTGAGACAGGTGCGGAATCACGTGCTTGCGTCTATTCAGCAACGATTTTTTAGCCCGACGTTCATGAACATTTTCTGTCAGGTCAGGCCAGTTTTTGAAATTAATTTTTTTTTGTTGTGCTGTCACGAATCGCTTCAGTCGCTGACCATTACCAGAGGCGAGTTGAGACAGCCCGCTCTCCTGCGTCGCTTTTGCCGTTCGCCTGCTAACGTATGGTGAATCACAAGTCTCCTTGACGAGCAGGCTGTCTCAACTCGTCGAATATCCAGGTTAATCGCGTCAACTACCCTGACTCCCTTTTCCTTTCAGGAAAGATACCTCAATGTAACGGATCGTTATTTCAATTTTTTTCTTCACCGCTCCGTGGTCACCGCTGGCATGATACTTGCTAGTTTTTCACTAGTATCCCTTTTGTGACGATCTATTCTCAGGAAAGGGTTGTTTGCTTGCGGAAATCAAAAAATGGATCATGTGCAAAGCCATGATAATGGAAGGAGGCTGGAGATGAAGATAATACAGAAGATTATGGCCTGTGTCGATTTGTCGGATTACTCAAATCTGACCCTTGAATACGCCGTAGCATTATCCAGGGGGTTCATGACGGAAATGGTGGTTTTAAGTGTTGTCAATCAGAGAGATATTGATGCGGTGAAAATCGCCAGCCAGTACAATCCCGGGAAAATCGATGTTGAAAGTTACATTAAACAGGCAACAGAGGAACGCTATCGGCAGATATACGGGCTTCTCAAGGAAAAATTCGCTTCAGACATGAACCGGATGACGATTCTCGTACGGGTGGGAGTTCCATTTGTGAAGATATTAGAGGCGGTTACGTCGGAAAAGATCGATGTCCTGGTGCTTGGCAACAAGGGCAGGGGGAATGTGCTTGGGACGTTGCTTGGCAGCACTGCCGAGAAAGTTCACCGACATTCACCCGTACCGGTTTTGAGTGTCAGGATCAGCGTGCCCTCCAGTCGCCAGAGCTGACGGAGCAAATAAGATATACCGGTAAATAGCATGTGCGTCGCATAGTTATGTGTCTACCGGCGAGAGGCTTATCGGCCGTTGAGTATGTCTTCTACTTTTCTGCCGCCAATTTCGGCAGTGAAAATCTGTTCCAGCAATGGGGCAACCTGCGGATAATCGCTGCCGTCAATGAGAAAGCCGGGCAGTGGACGGGCGGTGCGCCACCGGTCCTGCATCTCTTGTTTCCCTGTATCTCCAGAATTTTTTCGGGCAAGCAGTATCAGCATATTGCCCCAGGGGAGTCCCTGGTCAAGGTGCTCGATTATCTGGCTGACTGCCGTTGCCGCGCTCAGGTAATATTCAGACAGGGTGGCGCTGACACCTTTGCGGCAGGTCTTCGTTGACGCAAACACCCGGCAGTTGAAAGGGCGAACCTGATAGATCGCACAGGCCTCTTGCTCCAGGAAGGGGCAGATCCTGTCGTAACGGCCGCCCCCCGGATCGATCTCTTCACCCCTCAGGCAGGCTCCGGCGTATTCGTTGGTGGTGCAGGCCGGGAGGTGTTCAGGTAGTCCCTGTTGCAGTTTTTCCGCGAGCCAAAGCTCCTTGTTGTGCCGGGCGATAAAATCGTAAATCAGCTCCCCCTCAATCGCTGTCATGATGACGTCCTGGGTACAGCAGGCGGCGCAGCCCTTGCTGCAGGCAAAGGTTATCGGTGAGGACCAGGAAGCAAAAAGGGAATAAATCTTTTTTAAAATGAGCTGCTTCATATCCTGCTCAAAGCGGTTATCATCGTCTGTCATCGTTTGACCGCCGCCAGGACCAATGACTCATTCGGTGTTTTTGGATCGATCACCGTGCAGCCGGAAAAACCGGCCTTTTCAAGCATGGTTGTTATCTCTGCATTTGAGTACGAGCGTCCCCGTGAATTGTTGATGAGCATATTCAGGGAAAAAAGGGTGGCAAATTCCGGCCGGTCCTCGCTGTTTTCAAGAATAAAATCGTGGATCAGGATGAGACCTCCGGGTTCCAGTGTCTCGTAGACTTTCTTGATGATATGTTCACATTCTGCCGGGCCGTTTGAGTGCAGGACATGGGAGAGCCAGGCCACGTCAAAGGAATCGTCGCCGAAGGAATCACGGTTGAAATCGCCGGGACGAAAATCGATCTGCTTTGACAGACCAAATGAAGCAACGGTTTTTCGCATGAACGGTTCGGTTGTCGAACGGTCGAAAACCACAGCCGTCAGGTGAGGATTCGTCCGGCAGAAGTGAATGGCAAAGGTGCCCGGCCCGCCTCCGAGATCGAGCAGCCGGTGTTTTCCACCGAGATCGACGGCAGCGGCTATCAACGGAGCTGTTCCCATGGCCAGATTAAACATGCCCATCAGGAAGCTTTCCCGCTCGACCTGCTCTCCGAAGGATCGCTTTTCTATCGGTCTTCCCGTGCGGATCGCCTGGTCAAGCTGGGCCCAGCCGTCGAGAAGGTGGTGATGGTGCATGATGATATGACCGATATAGCGCGGAGAGTCTTTTGACAGCAGATCATAGATTCCCGGACCGTTCCGGTAAAACACTCCTGATTTTTCAAGCAGTTCCATTCCGCTCAGTGCGTTCAGCAGAAACTCCGTTCCCCGCTGATCGCTTTCTAGTGCCTGGACAATGGAATCGAGAGATTTCTGCTGTTTTCCCAACAGGGTAAAGACTTCCAGTCTAACTGCCGCCTGTAGGGTGCAACCGCGCCAGTATCCGCTTGATGTACCGATTAGGCTGCCGCTGTTCCATTTCGTTTTCATCTCTCCTCCTCATCACTTCTACTGCTGTTGTTCTCTTACCATACACGAATCCGAATGAATTTTGTAGACAGGGCTGCCCGTGGCGCGAAGCCTTTCAGATCGACCAGCGTCTGCAGAACTACCCAGGCAACAAAGGTGTACCTCAGTAATTTACCAATAATGACCAGGAAGGAAAAGGACAGATATTGGACCCTGAACAGGCCGGCAACAGCGCAAAGCGGGTCGCCGATGATCGGCAGCCAGGAGAGAAGCAGGGACCAGACACCAAAGCGGCGATAGAGCTGTTTCGCCCGGTTTTCTTGGGCAGTGGATATGCGCAGGACGCGGGAAAAAAGCAGAGCAGAGCCCCAGCGCCCGATATAATAGGTCGTGCAGGCCCCGAGGTAATTACCTGCGGTCGCCACCCCGACCACCGTTGCTGCCGGGTAGCCGTTGAAGATTAGAACGCCAAGCAGCCATTCCGAACCGAGCGGTATCAGGGTTGCCGCAAGAAAGCTGAGGCAGAAGAGGGCAAAAAGGGCATGCTCGTTAAAAAAATGTTCCATGCTGAACGATTACAGGAAGAGCTTTTATAGTTTATATACAATTGCTGAGATGTGCCAATGGTCGTGATCATTTATGCCTGGCAGACTGGTTTATGGCAAAGAGGGCGGCACCGACCGCGTTGCCGACATCGAAATGTTAAGGAAATTCCACGCTGGTGGATAATTTCCCGGCAATGACCGCCAGAAAAAAACGGGCCGCCGCACCGAGCCCGATAATCGAAATCTTCAGGGCATATCAACCGGAGGCATATGGGTGACCCAAGAACCACTCGTGCAGACGTCCGGGGCTCGTATGGTTTTGTCTTTCAGCTCGAGCAGTGCGCCGTCCCTGCAGGTGCCGCAGGCATCAATGTCGATAATATAACGAGACATAGAAAATGGTAACAGGTACAGGTTTTCATATAGCTTGTCGATGCGCGCAATTATAATGTTGTTGCTCTTTCTTGGCCATGAAGAAAAGCGGGTTGCCGTATCTTTACCTGGCCGTCTTGGCCAGCCAATACAGAGCTGAACGGTGCTGTCTTGGTACTTGTTTCGAGCCGATCTCTGTTGTAAGATGACGCACCTAATGAAAAAGAAGCTTGCAACGGGAGATTATACCTCGGGATTCCATGGATTATCTTGCTATCACAGAGAAACGTTTTGTTGTTTTCGGTCTTGCCAATAAAAAATCAATTGCCGCTGCCATCGCTGCAACCCTTCTTGACGGGGGAGCCAAAGTGATTCTGGTTGTGCGCAGTGAAGAGCGAAAAAAGACGGCCCTGAAGCTCTTCCCTGATTGTGCGGTCTTTACCTGTGATGTTGAAGAGGAAGAGCAGATTAAACGGGTCCGGGATGAGATTGGAGCAGAGATCGGTGCAACAGAAGGAGGCCGTCTTGACGGCATCGTTCACTCAATTGCCTTTGCTAATTATTCAAATGGCCTGACACCGTTTCACGCAACCAATAAGATTGATTTTCTCCAGGCCGTGGACATTTCCTGCTTTTCACTCATTTCAATTTCAAATCATTTCAAAGACATTTTGGCAGCGGATGCATCGGTGGTGACCTTGTCTATCTCAACCACGAAAATGGCGGCCGAGAATTATGGCTATATGGCGCCAATCAAGGCCGCTCTGGACTCTTCGTTGTGTTTTCTCGCCAAGAGTTTCTCGGAATTTTCGCAAATTCGTTTTAACGCGGTCGCTCCATCGCTTCTGAAAACATCCGCATCCGCCGGAATTCCCGGGTATATCGAGAGCTATCTTTTTGCCGAAAAGGCAATGCTTCGTAAACAGGCTCTGAAAACCAGTGAGGCCGCCGATACGGCCGTATTTCTATTGTCTAAGCGATCTTCAGGAATCAACTGCCAGACCATTGTTGTTGATGGCGGGATGTCCGTGAATTACTTTGATCAGGAAATCATCAGGAAAACAGTCAGCTAAAAAAAATCCTCATACAAAAGCTTATGAAACTTCACGCGGATAACCGATTCATTGTTGATGCGGAATTATGTATCAGGTGCGGTGAATGTGTCAGCGATTGCCCGGTCAATATCCTCGTCATCGGCGATGGGCCTCCTGCTGTTGCTGCAGGAAGAGAGCGGAATTGTATCGGCTGCCAGCATTGTCTGGCTGTTTGTCCGACTGGTGCTGTCTCTGTTCTGGGTCTCCAGGCTGCTGACTCACTTGTTCTTGAAGGCAATCTGGCAGGCCACCGGCAGATGGAACACCTGATCAAGGGACGCCGGTCGGTCAGACGATATCTCGATGAAAATATCGATCCCGCACTCATCCGGGAGATACTTGAAACTGCCTGGCATGCACCGTCTGGCAGAAACGAACGTCAGGTACAATTCAGTGTGGTCGATGACAGGGAGGTGATGGACCAGGTCCGCCATCGTACCATGGACCTTCTGGCAGGGACGATAGACAACTATTCTCTGCCGCCCGGCTATCAGTTTTTTAAAGGAATTGTCAAGGGCTGGCAGGTCTCTCGGGCTGATACCATCTTTCGCTGGGCTCCCCATTTGCTCGTGGCCTCTGCCGCCCGGGAAAGTGCCTCACCGGAGCAGGATGCGATAATAGCGCTCAGCTATTTTGAAATGCTGTGTCAAAGCGCCGGTATCGGAACCTTATGGAACGGAATGGTGAAGATGACCATGATGCTTGTTCCCGAGCTTAAAGAGATGCTCGCTATACCGCATGATCATCAGTTTGGCTTTGCGATGAGCTTTGGTAAGCCGGCGGTGAGTTATGTTCGCACGGTACAGCATCGTAATAGTTTGATTCAGCGTGTGAAGCCGCTGAAAAGCTAGTGTCCTGTCAGGCTTCACCTGTCACCCAGAGCTTGTTATTCTGGCTTCCTGACTTCGTTGCTTATTCTGTCACGTAGCGCTGCTACGCTCCTTCATGCGCGCCTCACAGGAAACTAGAATCCCGGCGCTCCATTGCGACATTTGAAACGTGACATGACACTAGGAGCCTGTCTTCCCTGAATTTTATAAACAAGGGTCCGGGCGATGGGTGGTGCCTGTTTACAGGTTGATCGGTTGCTCTGGTGTAATGATAAATCCGCTGCCGCTTTCACCTGCGCATCTTCCTGAACTGCCTATGGTAAAATCAATAGTGATGCTTTTGCACCACTCAATCAGGTTGCGATCGACAATAACCGGGGTTTCGTTTATTTGATACAATACGTCGGTTTCCCTGACGTCATCAACGATAATACCGAGGCATGGACTCGCTGCGCCCCCGCCCATGATGGCAATACGGATGGCAGCCTCCCCGTTATCCTGAAGAGATAACAGTTCAGCCAGTTTTTCAAGGGCTTGCTCACTCACTTCAAGCATGTCTGATCTCCTGTTTAAATCCTTTTGCTGCGTTTGCATCGTGCAGTATTCCCACTTCCCAAAAGGTTAACACAGAAAAAGCCCGAAGCGGGAGGCTTCGGGCTTTTTTTAATGCAGAAATATGGACGGTACTAATTACAGCAGGGCGAGCAATACTCCGGCGGCAACGGCCGAACCGATAACACCGGAAACGTTGGCACCCATCGCGTGCATGATCAGGTGGTTCTGGGGGTTTGCTTCCAAACCGACCTTGTTCACTACCCGTGCTGCCATCGGTACGGCGGAAACACCGGCCGCACCAATAAGAGGGTTAACCGGTGTCTTGCAGACCTTGTTCATCAGTTTGGCCATCAGTACGCCGCCCGCGGTGCCGATACCAAAGGCGATCATGCCAAGGCAAAGGATGCCAAGCGTCTCCAGGTTGAGAAACTTGTCAGCTGAGAGCTTACTGCCGACACCAAGTCCGAGAAAAATAGTAACGGTGTACATCAGCGGTCCCTTGATGGTCTCGGCGAGACGGTCAATAACACCGACCTCCTTGGCCAGATTGCCCAGCATGAACATGCCGATCAGCGGTGCTGCGGTTGGCAGCAGGAAGGTACAGATGCCAAGAACAAGAAGCGGCAGCATCATTTTTTCAAGCTTGGAAACATGGCGCATCTGCACCATCTTTATCTGACGCTCTTCAGGCGTTGTCAGCCATTTCATGATGGGGGGCTGGATGATCGGCACCAGCGCCATGTATGAATAGGCAGCGATGGCAATGGAGCCGAGCAGCCTGGGAGACAAACGGGACGACAGGAAAATGGCCGTCGGTCCGTCAGCCCCGCCGATGATGCCTATTGATGCTGCATCACGTATGGAAAAATTGATCCCCGGTATAAAGTCGGATAACAGCAGCGCGCCGAGAAGTGTTACAAAGATGCCGAGCTGAGCCGCCCCGCCAAGCAGAATGGTCTTGGGGTTGGCAATCATCGGACCGAAATCGGTCAGGGCGCCGACACCCATGAAGATCAGGAGTGGAAAAATACCGGTAACAATACCAACCTCATAGATATAATAGAGGATGCCGCCCGGCTCTGAAATGCCGGCAAGCGGGATGTTGGAAAGGATCGCACCATAACCGATGGGGATGAGCAATAATGGTTCAAATTGTTTGAAAACACCGAGATAGAGCAGGGTGAGACCAACACAGATCATCAGGATTCTGCCGATACCGACCGTCCAGTCCTTATGCAGCTGACCATCAATGATGCCGCGGATACCTGTTGTCGCAAACAAATTGCCGGCAAGCTTACTGATGCTCGGGAGTTCCCCGTTCTCCGTAACTATCGGCCGGTCGGCAATAATAGCCGCCGTTTTAATCGTTCCGATAAGGGTGCCTGCGTTAACTTTCTGATAGGAAGAGACTTCAACGGAAGTCACCGTTCCTGATACCCCGGCCTTCAATTGAATCATTGTCCCGTCATCGGTCTTGAGTAGCGCCAGCATGTCCCCGCTGTACACCTTGTCACCGGGAGCCACATCAATACGAACTACTTTTGCGTCGGATGGCGAGACGATTTGAACTATATCCTGCGCAGCCCCTGCCGTGGAAAAGGCAGCAAGGCATGCACCGAGTAATATGAACAGAATGGTTTTCGTTTTCATAGTTATTTCATCATCCAAACCTTGCATGCAGATGTGCCGGGTAACGGCACATCTGCACGAGGTGAAGCAGTCGCCTGCCTGTTTAGCTAATAGTGAAGAGCAGGTCGGAAGCCTGGACAGTATCGCCTGCCAAAACATTTACTAATGCAATTTTCCCGTCACAGGGCGATTTGACCTCAGATTCCATTTTCATCGCTTCCAGGATCAGCAGCGGCTGGTTTTTCTTGACGGTATCCCCTACAGCTACCAGGATTTTCATAACATTTCCTGGCGTTGGGGCTTCCACCTCGGTTCCGCCGGTTACCGGTGCTGCTGCAGGAGCAGGTGCTGCGGTCGCCGGGGTTGCCTGGACAGCACCGCTGCCTTCTGCGACCGCCACATTATAGACCCGGTTGTTGACGGTGATCGAGTAAGAGCGCGGCCCACTGACAGGAGCAGGAGCTGCCGCAGCAGTCCTTGCGGCCGGTTTTGCCGGTGCGGCCTCTGTGTCTGACTTTTTCCGGATATTTATCTTAGCGTTGCCGAGCAGGTAATCAAGGCCTTTCTGTTCACAGCAGGCAATGATGAAGAGGTTCTCGTCGTTGACGGGCAGCTTGTTTTCTTCAAGAATCTTGGTGGCCTTTGGAATTCCCGGCTCAAGGATATCAAGCGGATCATCGGTAAAGACCGGTTTGCCAAGCTGTTCTGATGCCAGTGCGACAATTTTCGGATCCGGAGGTACCGGCGTCTTGCCGAAGTAACCGAGAACCATGTTGCCGTAACTCGGGTTGATTACTTTCCATTTACCCTGGGTTACATTGAGGTATGCCTGCTGGAAATAGAACTGGGATACCGGCGTGACTGATGAGCCGAATCCACCCAGCCGGATAACTTCAGACATTTCCTTGATGACTGCAGGATAATAATGCAGGGTGCCGGTGTCGCGCATCATCATGGTATTGGCCGTCAACGCACCACCCGGCATTGGGGACAGGGTGATGGTCGGTGAGACCATCTTTGCTTCGGGCGGGAAGAAGTAATCCTCCATTGCCTCTTCAAAAGCCTCTTCGGCGAAGAGCACCTTTTCGTAATCAAGATCAAGGGAAAAATCGGTTCCCTTCAGGACGTGCATCATCGACAGGATATCCGGCTGGCAGGTACCGCCGCTGACCGGGCTCTTGGCCAGATCGACTCCGTCGGCGCCGCCTTCAATGGCCGCCAGGTTCTGTGAAATACCGATTCCGGCAGTGTCATGGGTATGGAACCAGAGTGTTGTACCTTCGGGAACCATCTTGCGGGCACCTTTGAAGGTGTCATAAACCTTCTTCGGGTTGGCGGTACCGGTGGCATCCTTGAAGCAGATCGAATGGAAAGGAATATCCGAGGCAAGAATTATTTTCAGTCGATCGAGGTAGAACTCAGCGGTATGAGCCCCCGTACATCCAGGCGGCAGATCCATGATCGTGACGACAATCTGGTGATGCAGGCCGTGATGGGCGATGCGCTCACCTGAGTACTCAAGGTTTCTCATGTCGTTAAGGGCATCGAAGTTTCTGATGGTTGTCATACCGTGTTTTTTAAACATTTTGGCATGCAGATCGATCATATCCCGGGGCTGCTGACTCAGCGCCACAACATTGATACCTCGGGCAAGTGTCTGCAGGTTGGCATCGGGGCCCACTTCGGCTCGGAAACGATCCATCATGTCAAAGGCTGATTCACCGCAATAGAAGAAGAGGCTCTGGAACCGTGCACCGCCACCGGCTTCGATATGGGTGATGCCGGCGTCAACGGTAGCCTGCAGTGCCGGAAGAAAATCATCGGTGAGCACCCGCGCACCAAATACTGATTGAAACCCGTCCCTGAAGGACGTATCCATAAATTTGATTACTTTTTTACCCACGGTACTTCTCCTTGCGTTAGGTTGTGTCAACTTGTTATCAGATGACGAATGATGTCTCGGACCCGCCTGGTCACCGGGAAATTGCCAGCCGTTCTGTCTCAAAGGCAGCAATCGCTGCAGTGATTACAACGATATCCTCGTCACTGTCGTCTGCCGCCAGTTTTTTCTGTTCTCTCTCTCGCTTCAATCGTGCCCGTTCTTCGTCAATTGCCTGCAGTTCGCGCGCGGTATTGCCTTTTGCCAGGTAGGCTGCAAACGTGATAAGCCAAATCATGAGCGTCAGAAACAATAATACGGTCGTCATGCCGACAACCATCAATTTCAATCCTTCAACAATCATTCAGGTACCTGCCTTTTTTAATTATTGGCGGTTCTCCACCATGTTACTCTTCATAAATGGCGTATTCTGTTTCAGCTCCAAGAAGCAAGTCGATCTCACTTTGGACACTTGTCCGCTGTTCATTGTTGTACCAGCTTTCCCAGTCAGCAAGAGAACGCCAGGTCGAAATGACAACACACTCATCAGGCTGATCAATCCTTCGCAAGGTCTCCCCGTAGATGTATCCGGGTTGGTTTAGCGTCAGGCTTCGCAATTTTTTCAGAAGGACGGTCAGTTCTATAATATTTTTATTAACGCCTTTTCTTGTGATGAAAATCTTAACTGTCATACCATACCCCCTTGGCCTGAGTTGCCTGTTGGACTGTTAAGTTATTTCACTCCATGTCGGTTCTTTGCAGACCTGATGGTACCCGGCGCGATATTGAGACAACACAGGAAAGGGCTTAACCCGTCTGCACTCTTCCGGGACAAAAAGGGCGGAAAGATGCAGCGGAAAGCTCAGTTACCTGCTGCAGCTCCACTTTTCAGTGGCATAGATTAAAGGGAAGACCTTTATTTGTAAAGATAAAATGAAATCAGTTCGGCCTATCTGAAGTATAAAAAATTATTAACAATTTTGTGTTTGATTCAACAGCGGGAGGTTAAGGTTTGAAATTACATGAAAAATGCGCTTTTTGGTAAACAGGTCAAGCCACGAGAAAACAGTTGTTATTCATTTTTTATTATTTCCTTCATGACTATTAATGAGGATACAAGAACTCAAAGAGACGTTATTGTGATGACGGTGATGAAATAAATCCTTCAAGGCTTGTCACTATTGGAGAAAATATACTACATTTGTCCGAATCGGTTTCATACCATACATATTACTCCTGTTTGCCGAGTCCGAAACGTGGCGCAGCTGGTCTGACCAACGTTTGTCAATCTGCGGTAATGGGCGGTGTGTTTGCTTCTGCACGGGATAAAAGCAAACAGCAGAAGCAAAGATTCCCTTGCGCTGACAGTGATGGTCTGGTTTTTTTCCCGACAATAAAAAGGTAACCTCGACAAAGCCGGTGGATAATGGGATTCGGATACGTTTGAGCACATGAATATTTCAAGAACATTATTTACAAAAGAAAAACTGCCCTATCTACTCTTTTCTACCTTTTTTGCCGCACTTGGACTGAGACTGATCTTTTTTCTGGTGAGTTGTCTTTTTGTTGAACCGACTGGTGATGAAGGACTGTTGATGCTGCAGGCCAAGCACATCTGGCAGGGTAAGGAGGTTCCGTTGCTGTTTTGGGCGCAGCCTTATACCTTTCCTCTCGAGTCCTATCTTAACGCGCCATTGACCGCATTTCTGCCTTCAAATGCATTCGGTGCACGATTTCTTGCCTGGTTCTGGGGCCTTGCTTCTTGCCTTCTGGCCCTGGCCATCGTTCGCAGAATGGGGACATTGCGGGAGGTCTGGCCCGCTTACCTGCTGGTTCTTTTTCCTTCTGCGTACTGGCTGATGATGCAGTCTGCCTATGCACCGCCCAGTTATCCTTCCTATTTAGGGCTCTATTTTCTTGCCATCCTTTGTGCACGGATAAGTCAGGATGCACCGTCAATCTCCATGAATCTGCTGCTTGTAGCTCTGTCCGGTTTTTTCGCCGGTCTGGCCTGTTCGATTACACTCCTGGCGGCTCCGCTTGTCGCTGGTCTCGGGCTGTTTTTTCTGATGAGAGGCAATTTCGGTGCTTCTCTCAGGCAGGGGGGCGTCTTTGGCTTGAGCGTCATTGTCGGTCTTGTTCCTCAGATCATGGCAAGGGTTATGATACCCGGGGCATATGCGGCAGTAAGCGGTAACCGATCATTACCAGATGCACTTGTAACTATCTGGAAAACGGCGATACAGTGGACCCTTTCCGGGTCGTTCGGGATACGCTACCCCTTTTTTCCGGATCTTACCCTTGTAGACCCCGGGTCGTCAGTGACCGGTTTTGCCGATGTCTTCCCTTTTATCTGGCTGGTGATTTTTTCAGCCGTTATCATCATCGGCTGCTGGCGCCTGGTAAGTGCGAGAAAGGGCGGTTGGCTGAACCTTGATTTCGTCCATGTGTTCAGTGTGACCACCGTTTTGGCGATTGTTCTGTTCGGGCTGAGCGAACGTGCGTTTTCGCATTCCTATCGCTATCTGTTACCCGTTGTCATGAGTTTCCCCTTCCAGGTTGCCTATCTCTACCGGTATGCAAACCGGCTGGTTCGTTTTTTCCTCGGCGGCCTGGTCCTTTTTCTGGTCTGTATAAATATTGTGCATAGTGTTAACCTTATACGGATGTGGAGAACGCCTGATTTTGGCCGAACTGCTGCCGATCTACCATCCCTGCAGCCGGTTATCGATTTCCTGGACAAGAATGATATTCGCTTTGCCTATGGTTCATGGTTTTCAGCACATCGTCTCACCTATGCTACCGATGAGAGAATTATCAGCGGACAATATTATAACGAGCGTTTTTACGGTTGGCCGACACCCTATAAAAAAATGATTGATTCAGAAAAGAAGGTCGCTTTTATTCTCGATCCCACGAGAAAGCTCAGTCCGGAAAATTTTGAACGGGAAATGACGAGAGTCTTTCCCGGCGTAACATATCGTAAATCAACAGCCGGTTATTACACGATATACTGTGATTTTTATCATCTCCCCAAGATGCTCGACGCACAGGTGGATCCCGATGAGATTAGTGTGCAGGCAAGCCATAACCCGCATCTGGTCTATGCACTGCAGGACCAGGATCCGATAAACCGCTGGTATACTGGCGACAAGCAGGAAGAGGGAATGTTCCTGGATGTATTTTTGGCCCATGAGCAGCCGATAACCCAGATAAATCTCTACTACAATACCCATCATCGTGGCCAGGCAAAGGAACTGCATATATCTGCTGAAAAGGACGGTGCAATGGTCAAACTGAAGGCGCTTGTTGAAAAAGGCGGCAGACAGCTAGTCATGGTAGAAGAGGACGTTCAGAGAAACGCTTCTTTTATCGAGATGAAAAACGGACATCCGGTGGTCGGCGATGTGCATTCAGGAAATACATGTTCCGGTGACCACAACAGCAAGACTGCGTATTGAGATTACAGAACCCGATAGAGATGTTGAATGGTCGGTCGGTGAAATCAAGCTCTTCAGGCTCAAGGATAACGAGTAAATGAAACCCTGCGCGATAACTACCCTGATGCCTTCAAGGGCCTGATGATTTTATCGGTCATCAATATTCATACGGTCTACTGGTCACTCGAGCCGCACACTCCTGATATTGTCAGGCAGCTTGCCTATTTTATCGATATTCCTATTTTCTTTTTTATATCAGGTTATTTCACCAGACACTCCGCATTTTTCTCGACCTCACGCCAGGCAATCCGGCAACTGGCCGGCTTTATATGCGTTATCTTGCTATCAGTGTCCTGGTTGCCGCTGCCGTCTTTTTATGGGTATATTTTGCCCGTGATCGCTTTGTCGAAGGGCTTATTCCAAGTCTGCTGAGTATCTTCTCCCTGCAGCTTGACGGCGAGTTGTGGGGATACTTCAAGGGCTATTATGGCAATCTCTGGTATCTACAAACCTATTTTCCTATGCTGCTCCTGGTCCCGTTCATGATCGGTTTCCCTTCCTTTGCCAGGTTGAAGTATGTTGTCCTGTTCTTTCTTTTTATCCTCTATTTGCTGATGACCTACCAGTATGAGGGGTATGAATTTCTGCTGCGGGCATGGGGGGATATATTGTTTTACAGTTTCTTCTTTGTCCTCGGGACAACCTATCGAATCGAGGAAAAATCTATTGCAACTCGTCAGATACATCTCTTCACTGGTGCTGACCTGCCTTCTGGCCTGCCTGATATTCTATCTTGATAACAATGAATTGCGATTATCGGCTTATAAGTTTCCACCATCGGTGCAATGGCTGGTCTATTCTCTGCCCCTCGTGCATGTTTTCACGCTGATCCGGCCTTACTGGAATACGGTGCTGCGTCCACGAATAACCCGTATAGCAACGATCCTTGAGTGGATTGGCAGAAATTCCTTCACCGTTTATCTGATTCAGGGATTTGTCTGCTCGATACCGTTTCTGTTTGCTGATAAGCTTAGCACCTCTATCTCTTCAACGACCCTGCTCTTCTGCATTGTTTACGGTTTCAATGTTATCGTATCCGTTCTGCTCTCCCGGTTGTACCAGTTGTCCGGGGACTTTGCCGGGCGCACCGTAAAACGAATATGCAACGGCCTGCCTGCAGTGGGCTAAAACCTAATCCTTTACATCAGTGATGAGCCATGATTGACTCCGGGAATATGATTCAGTTTATCAAGTATGCCATCGCCGGGGGTCTGGCGACAGTGACACACATCGTGATCTTTCACCTTGTTGCCTGGAAAATGTTTCCCGCCCTGCAGGAGCATGATCACGCCGTTCAATTCTTCAAGCTGCCGATCAGAAAGATCAACGATGCCCAACGGGCCAGAAATTCAATGATCAGCAATACGATCGCCTTTCTGTTTGCCAATATGGTTGCCTATATCACTAATATCTTATGGGTGTTTCAGCGGGGCAGACACCCGATTGTTATTGAAATACTTCTTTTCTATGCGGTTTCCGGACTCAGTGTCTTTCTTGGAACCATATTGATGGGCGTCTTGATCAAGCGCTTTGGCATGCTGACAACCTACGCCTTCGCCTCCAATATCGTCACCGCCGTTCTGATTAATTATGCGGTGCGGAAATATTTTATTTTTCAGGGTTGAGCGTCGCCCGACAGTAAAAAAAGAATAGGGAACAGTATGAAGAAAGATATTGCTTTACGAGACAGGATAATCGTGGCACTGGACGTGGAGCGTCCGGAAAAGGCCCGGGAGATTGTCAAAACATGTGAATCACATGTCGGGTTTTTCAAGGTGGGCCTGGAATTATTCATGGCAGACTGGTTTCGTACGGTCGACTGGATTCTCGATCGGGGCCACCAGGTCATGCTTGACCTTAAATTCTTCGATATACCGGAAACCGTCAAACGAGCGGTCGAGCAGGTCAATAATCGCGGCGTGAGTCTGGCTACCATCCATGGAAATGGACCGATTATCAAGGCAGCCGTTGAAGCACGGGGTGATATGAAACTCCTCGCCGTGACGGTATTGACAAGTTTTGGCGAAGAGGACATGCGTGCCATGGGGATGACTGGTTCAATTGCCGACCTGGTATATCATCGTGCCCGCACGGCACTCGACCTCGGTTGTGATGGCGTGGTTTCTTCCGGTCTGGAGGCAGGGCGATTGCGTAAAGGTCTGGGGGAAAAACTGCTGATCGTCACTCCCGGCATCAGGCCGGGTGCTAATATTGAAGAGGCGTATGATGATCAAAAACGGGTTATGACGGCCGGAAAAGCCATCGATGCCGGAGCCGATCACGTGGTGGTTGGCAGGCCCGTACCCGGGCAACCGATCCTATCCGGGTTATTGAGCAGATGCAGGCCGAAATCGCCGTCTCCCTGGTCTGAAGATTTTCCAGCGAATCTTTCGGCTCACTATTATATGTGGAGAACAATCAATTTGAGTTGACACAAGCAAGAGCTTTATTACATTTTACTTGCTAAGGTTAGCAAGAGAATTTTCAGTCATGATTTCCGGAGAGGCCTTTACGGTGGTAAGCGTTCTCCGGGTAAAAAAAATTGTTATGTGGAGGAAACGATGAGATTGATATCACTTGTCCTGGTTGGGGCTATGCTGCTCCTGTTGACGTCGTGTGCAGAGATGGACAGTATGGATAAAGGGGTAAAAGGTGCGATCGGCGGGGCGGCAGGCGGTGCCTTGATCGGGCAGGCCATAGGACGCAATACCGAGGCAACCCTGATCGGCATGGCTGTTGGTACGATGCTTGGCTACATCGTCGGCAACGAGATGGATAAAAGTGACCGGCAGCAGCTGAACCGTGCTTATGAAAGTGCTCCATCCGGACAACCGGTAGCCTGGGTAAATCCGGACTCGGGCAACAATTATCAGGTTACACCGCATCCCGCATATACCAATCCTTCAACCCACCAGGTCTGCCGAAAAGCGGACATCTATGCAACGATCGACGGCAAGTCCGAGAAAACAGTGTCGACTGCCTGCAGAAATGCTCAGGGCGAGTGGGTTCTGACGAACTGACCATTTGAAAGTCATGGAATATCCGGCAGCAAAGCGGATATTCCATGACCTGCATGCAACGCTACCTACCCGGTTCATTTCCCGACTTACCCGAGAAAAGCCTCCTCGCGGGTGGAACCTCCTCATTCTTGCTATCCATAGTGCGCCATCGCATTCTGAAAGAAGATTATTTCTTTTTGAAACAATGGTATGTTATCGCCATTGCTGACTCGGCAAAAATTTGCTCTTCCGATTCTTCTGCAGCAGGTTTTCAGCCGGTTAACAGGTGAGTTACAAGGGATCATCACTGCCGATCGTTAGCTGAATACCACGCGGCGATTGAAAATCTGATCTGCTCTGCATTCATCAAGTGCTATAATGGGAAAGCCTGATCGTCATGACAGCAACTATCAAATGGAACAGGATGGAATGTGCCGGTTCGCTGGGCGATCTCGGGACGCTTATTCCTTTAGGAATCGGGTTGATCGTCATCAACGGCCTTGATCCTGTCGGTGTGTTCTGGGGAATTGGTCTGTATTATATCTTCAGCGGGCTTTACTTTAAAATACCGATTTCCGTTGAACCGATGAAAGTGGTGGCTGCCTATTCGATCGGGGCGGGAATCACGACGTCGCAGATCCATGCTTCCTGCCTGTGGCTTGGGGTTATCCTTTTTGTTCTGGGGGTCTCAGGCTTGGCGGGATTTATCGGAACGTATGTTCATCGGCCGGTGGTGCGGGGGTTGCAGCTATCGACGGGAATACTTCTGGTGAGCTATGGCCTTCGTCTCATGATTGGCGTTTCATTGTTCGGCGGGCTTCAATCGCGGGCCGAACCTTTCCTGAGAGTGCAGGTGTTTGGAGGTATACCGATCGGTATCGCCATCGGGATTTTGCTCGGTGGGCTGACACTGTTGCTGCTGGAGAACAGAAAACTGCCGGCGGCCCTCGTTATTGTCGCTATTGGCCTGGGGATCGGGATCTTATGGGGAACTCATGACGATGTCTCTGCTATGAAATTGGGACTATACCTGCCGAATATCCTGTCCGGCGGGTTTCCGAGCGCTGCTGATTTTAATTTTGTTATCCTGGCCCTGGTTCTTCCCCAGATACCCATGACAATGGGCAACGCGGTTATTGCAACTGCAGATTTGGCAAAACAATATTTTCCCCAGCAGTCATCACGTGTCAGCCACCGGAATCTTTGTTTGTCGATGGCCTTTGCCAATGTCGGTAGTTTCCTGATTGGCGGTATGCCCATGTGTCATGGGGCCGGTGGCCTCGCCTCGCGATACCGTTTTGGCGGCAGAACGGCGGGGGCCAACCTCATCATTGGTATCCTGCTCGTCCTGCTTGTTCTTTTTCTTGGACCGCATATCCTTGTTATCATCCACCTTCTGCCGCTGGCAGCCCTTGGCGTCCTGCTCCTTTTTGCCGGACTGCAACTTGCTTTGACGATAAGTGATATCACCTCCCGATCAGAGCTGTTCATTCCCTTGATGATGCTCGGTATCACCCTGACTGCCAACCTGGCCGTCAGTTTTTTGGTCGGTGTGGTGCTTTCCTACCTGATGAAATGGCGCAATACGGCGGTCTAAAGTTTTAACAGCGGCGTTTTAGCAGGACGTTCATGAACCTCAGGTCAGATTGCCATTGTCTCATTGTTTATAAATAAATGTCCCGACATGTTCACCATTGAGCGCCCGTGTGAGATTGCCTTCCTTCATGCCGTTAATGATCTGTATTTTTTCGATCACTTCACTATTCTGGATAATTTCAAGACAGGGGCGTTCAATCACCAGATCATCCTGGTTGCTTTCCAGCAAGTCCCGGGCGCCGATCTCGGCAATGAATTTCGCTTCGGGATTTTTCTTCGGATCTTCCCGGTAGAGTCCGTCTTCGTCTTTTATAAAGATAATCGTTCTTGACCCGATCAGATCTGCGAGGATAGTAAGGCCGACATCGGTGCGGTGAATCGGTATGCGGCCGACTGCCGGTTTGATGGCGAAATAGTCATAGGGAGGCATGCCGTGCATGACGGGGATAATGCCCTCACCAAAATAGGTTGGGAGTTTGACAATGTCCGAATGAGAAATCTTGATGCCGCCCCAGGGTGAAAGCAGGGTTGCGATCATCAGGGCATTCTGTTCCGAGACCATGCTGCCGAATTTTGCTATCACTCCTGTTGGCATTCCCATTTCCAGGCCGATGCTATAGATATGCCGGCTCCTGGTTCCACCTCCGGTAGTAATCAGCATCTTATGGTCCTGTCGATTTCTGACGATTTCCTTCAGGATACCCGGTAGTGCTTTCGCCCCACGATCACAAATCGACTGGCCACCGATTTTCATGATGGCAACATCTGGATAGAGCCGCTCCTGGGGTGCAATATCAAGCTTTTCTATAAACTCTTTGCTGACAAGACTCTCTCCCATCAGGCGGCTTTTTACATGAAGTCGCTTACCATCTTTGTCGCGTACCAGTGGCATGATGCCTCCCCTTGTGAACCATCCTGCTTATTATTCTTTCTTATCCTTGGGTTTTGCCTTGAGTTCTATCAGTTTTGCCTTGCATTCTCCGGCAATTTGCTCAAGTTCTTTTTTCCTGAAATGGCAGCCGTAAACATTGAGGTCTATATCTGAAACGGCAAGCACCCTGAAGCGCGGTGTTCGGCTACCTTCTTTTGCTTTTGTTCTTTCACGATAAAATATTTTTCCACTCATAGTAACTCTCCTGAATTTAATAAAGACGGGGTTCAGGTCAACAATAGACATCAAGTTAACGATACACAACAACGTCACTTCAATTTCAGCTTTCGGAGGCTATCAGTCAAAAAGAGGTTTTCCTTCAACGGGGATTACCGTGTTAAAACCCTGTTCGTTGAGGTTTTTGCTGAATGCAACCAGGGTGTCCTCTTCTCCATGGACGAGAAATACAGTTTTTGGTTTTTCTTTAAAAGCATTGAGCCATTTGATCAATTCATCACGATCTGCATGGGCTGAGAATGACCCGATCTTGGCTATTTCCGCTTTGACGGCCAGGGTCAGGCCCATCATCTTGATCTCTTCAGCTCCGTCCAGCAGGATTCTGCCGAGCGTGCCGGGGGCCTGATAGCCGACGAAAAGCACCGTGTTTTTCGGGTTCCAGATCCCGTGTTTGAGATGGTGGCGTATGCGGCCGGCGGTGCACATGCCGCTTCCGGCGATAATGATGGCCGGTTCTTCCATCGTATTGGCTTTGCGCGAATCGTCAACAGACGGGGTACAGATGAGTCCCGGGAAATCAAACGGTTTATCCGTTCGAGCCCGGGCTTCTTTATCATAGGTATCGATGTGTTTTTTAAAGACCTCGGTGATTTTTATGGCAAGCGGGCTGTCCAGGTAGATATCCATTGGCGGGAAATCAGGCTCATCCCGTTTCAACTCGCTCAGGGTGTAGAGAAGTTCCTGGGTTCGTTCAAGAGCAAAACTTGGAATCAACAGTTTGCCCCCTTTGCGATAGGTGTTTTTGATCTGGTCGTAGAGGAGTTCCTTCCTTGATCCATGATCGATATGAACCCTGTCGCCGTAAGTCGATTCGATAAAGACATAATCACCATTCCAGATATAGGTCGGGTCTTCGATGATGGGCACATCCCATTGTCCGAGATCACCTGAGAATACCGTTTTTACTTCACTGCCGTCGTCATTGCGGGTAAACAGTTCAACAATGGCTGAGCCCAGGACGTGCCCGGCATCGCACAGCCGGAAGCTGATACCTTCTGCCGGCTGCATCATGGTGTCGTAGGCCAGGACTTGAATCAGCTCGGCGGTATCTTCGGCATCTTTCAAATTATAGAGGGCAATTCGTTCAGGCTGTCCTTCCCGCAGTCGCCGTCTGTTTTCATGTTCGGTGTCTTTCTCCTGGATAAAGGCACTGTCTGCAAGCATGATAGGCAGCAGGTCGGCAGTTGCCGGACTGGCATAGATAGGGCCGCGAAATCCATGTCTGACAAGTTTTGGAAGAAGGCCGCAGTGGTCGATATGGGCATGTGTTGAGATCACGAAATCGATCGATTTCGGGTCAAAGGGAAACGGATCATGATTTTTACGGATCAACGCCTTGTTTCCCTGAAACATGCCGCAGTCAACGAGAAAGCGAGATGAGCCGTTTTCCACAAGATGACACGATCCGGTAACAACCCCGGCAGCGCCATGACAGGTAATTTGCATGATATTTCTCCTTTGAGCATATGAATAATAAGAATAGATACGCCACGTTACCATGGATCAGATCATAATGCACCAGCGCTGAAGTGATTTTACCCGGACGGCGGTTGGTCCGGTTCATGTTATCAGCGGCTTCGGGATCGACATCTGGTCATTTGACCGGGCCTGGCACCGGGGCTCCTGCTGTGTGGTTCCCTGGCCGCCGGGTTGACGGGCGGACTGATCCTGGTACCGCTTCTGCTGCCGTGGCTGCCGGGCAGACCGTTTGCCCTGAAAGGGCTGTTTTCGGGAGCCGGATGCTGCGTGATTCTGCTTGTTCTGCTGAAAAATCCGCTATCAGTCCTTGAGCAGGTCGCCCTTTTTCTGGGAGCGGTTGTGATCAGCTCCTATCTTGGCATGAATTTTACCGGTTCATCGCCGTTTACCTCGCCTTCAGGCGTTGAATGGGAGATGAAAAGGGCGATAGGGCCATGGTCCAGAGCAGCAGTAATGCTGTCAGGCCTGCGTAGGAATAGAAATCGCGTTCCCATCCGTGTTCGTGAACGGTAGTGACATATACTGTGTCACGACCGGTGAAATATCCGTTCAATGAAATGGTGGCATCCCGTGCCGGGAGATTGCCGTCCACCTGCAACCGTTCTTTCGTGAAAATTTCTATGGTTCCGCTTTTCTGGTCATAGCGGCAGCGGTCAAACCCGACTGCTCTGCCGGTCCGCTGTTCTTCCAGCCTCAGCGTTTTGACATAGTGATTATCTGCCTGCAGCGGACCGCTGAAAAAAACAAGCGGAAGAAAAAGATAGAACGCCAGCAGGAAAGCGGAACCAAGGAAACGGTTGGTGGAGAAAACCAGTTCAACAGGGATTGCCCGATCACGCCAGCCGTACAGGACAATAGTTATCAGACCGATAATACTCAGGATCAGTGTCAGGTTGTTTTCCGGCCAGAACAGCTGAAATTGTGAGAGATGCCAATTGAACGGCGCAAAAAAGTGAACGCCGTTGGCCCATTTGGTCTGACTGGCGTCAAGCAGAAGGTGAGCCGCACTGTTGAGTGCAAGAAGACACAAAGATATGTCCGCTCTGCCTTGCAAGCAGGGCGATTGCTGCGCTGAGCAGCAGGCAGAAAAAGAGCGAGGCCTGAATTATGCAATAGATGCGCAGGTCAATGAGATCAATACCAGGAATCAGGGAAGGCGCAAACCGTTGGATGATCCAGGGCAGATCGGGAATAACGCAGCCGAGACCAAGCCATTTGATGTCAGCTTTGCTATCGAGCAGTTTCCAGGGAAGTGCCTGGGTGCCGAAATGAGCGAGCGTGTTTGGCATGGCAGATATGCTTAAGGCGCGGGTGGGAGTGCTATGCTCTCGAGGTTGAGATCATCTTTGAAATAGTTGATCCCTTCGTGGTTGGTTGCATCGAGATGGATCGGGGTTACGGAAACAAAACCGTTCCCCACGGCATGAACGTCCGTATCCAGTCCAGCATCCAGAAGCGGTGTGCCGCCGCCTATCCAGTAGTGTATGCGGCCGTGCGGGTCAACCACTTCCTGGACAGCCTGTTTCCAGATGCGGCGACCCTGCCGGGTTACACGTAGTCCGCGGATCTTCGCATCTCCGGGAATATTAATATTCATCAAGGTATTGGCTGGAAGGCCGTAGGCCATGGTTCTCATTGACAGTTCCCGGATGATGTCAGCCGCATCATGATAGGAAAAAGGCGGTTCGCCGGCGAGCGATACGGCAAGCGACGGGACCGAGTACATGGTTCCCTCTATGGCTGCGGAAACGGTGCCGGAATAGGAAATGTCATCGCCGATATTCGGACCGCTGTTGATCCCTGAGACGAGAAGGTCCGGCAGACGAAGAAGAACCTTCGTCAGACCGATGGCCACGCAATCCGTCGGCGTTCCGTCGAGGCAATAGGTGTCCTCGGCAAGATGCGTCAGGCGCAGTGGACGGTTCATGGTCAGGGCGTGGGAGATGGCGGAGTTATCGCGGTCCGGGGCTACGGTGATTACCCGTCCCAGAGTGGTCAAGGCCTCCTTCAAGGCTGAGATGCCGGGACTATGGATGCCGTCGTCATTGGTTATCAGAATCGTTTTCATCGCGACCTCGGGATTGATATTTTCCTGCTGAAGTCTCTTCCGCAATATGCCAGAAGGCCTGAACAACCGGCCCGCGCAGGGCCGTTCTGGTGGTGCAGGCACCAACGGTGAAGGGTTCCAGACCAGGCCTGATGGCAAGGGTCATGACACGATCTTTCATGGGACTGTTGTCGAGCACGAGCTGAGGTACAACGCCGATACCGCATCCCATGGCAACCATGGCAATCAGGGCCTCATTGCCGGCGACTGAGGAATAGATGGTGGGTGTTCGTTTTTTCTCGGCAAACCAGCGTTCACACCGTTGTCGGCTTAAGCCTCGCTCGGGCATAACAATGGGAATCCGGTCAAGATTATCGTGAGTCGGCAGGACGGCGCCCTTTTCACCGGATCTCGGGGCGATAAAGAGCAGGGGTGTTTCCAGCAATTTCAAAAAAGTGATATGACGTGGCAGCCGGTCCGGCAGGGCTGCGATGGTAATATCAGCCTCCCTGTTTTCCAGGCGCGCCAGGGCCATTGCCGCATCGCCGGTGGAGAGGTTGAGGTGAATGTCGGGATATCCCCGGCGGAAAGAGGTGATAATTTCCGGTAAAATCGAAAGAATTGCTGTGACAGAGCAATAGAGCGAGAGTTCGCCCCTGAGACGATTTTCGCTTGCCATCTGGGTCTGCAGGGCATGGTAGCGCTGCACGACATCGGCCGCATAGTTTTTGAAGAGCGCGCCGGTGCGGGTTAAACTCACCGAGCGGTTATCGCGCAGGAACAGGTTTTCACCAAGTTCCTGTTCAAGCCGCTGGATTGCCCGCGTCAGTCCGGAGCGTGTAATGTTGCAGGCCCTGCTGGTCTGACCGAAATGCAGGGTTCCAGCCAGGTGCAGAAAAAGATTTAACTCCCTGATATCCATAACGGCTGCGGCAGATTATCTGCTGATTGTTTCATCCCGGTAGACACGGATGATTTATTGTTGCGATATATGCAACACAGTATCACAAATAAATCACTTGACGCAATACAGGATTCTGTTTATGGAATCAGTCTGATGTGCATTCACGCATGACTGGTCCAAAAAAGACCACAAACTGGAGGAGATAGATTATGGGAAATTATTTTAACACGCTGCCGCTCCGTCTGCAGCTTGAAGAACTGGCTCAATGCCGGTTTATGGAAGCAGATGAGTTCGACGGGGTGGAAGCACTGCGAGGGAAAAAAATCGTCATCGTCGGCTGCGGAGCCCAGGGGCTGAACCAGGGGCTTAATCTTCGTGATTCCGGCCTTGACGTCTCTTATACCCTGCGCCAATCCGCAATCAAAGAGCAGCGTCAATCCTGGAAAAATGCCACCGAGCATGGTTTTGTCGTCGGGAATTATGAAGAACTGATACCCGCTGCCGACCTGGTGGTCAACCTGACCCCGGACAAACAGCATTCGGGCGTTATCTCAGCCATCATGCCGCTGATGAAGAAAGGTGCCTGCCTGTCTTATTCCCATGGCTTCAATATTGTCGAGGAGGGAATGCAGATTCGCGAGGATATCACCGTAATCATGGTTGCACCAAAAGGTCCAGGGACTGAACTGCGCCAGGAATATGTTCGTGGTTTCGGTATTCCGACACTGATTGCCGTGCATCGTGAAAACGATCCGAATGGTGATGGTTTTGAGCTTGCCAAAGCCTATGCCTGCGGCACCGGCGGTGATCGGGCCGGTGTCCTGCAATCATCCTTTGTGGCAGAGGTCAAGTCCGACCTTATGGGGGAGCAGACCATACTCTGCGGGCTTCTGCAGGCCGGATCCCTGTTAAGTTATGACAAGATGATTGAAAAGGGCATCGATGCCGGTTATGCCTCCAAATTGGTTCAGTATGGCTGGGAGGTTATCACTGAAGCCCTGAAACATGGTGGAATCACCAACATGCTGGACCGCCTTTCAAATCCGGCCAAGATCAGGGCCCATATCCTGTCCGAGGAACTGAAAAACATCATGACACCGCTGTTTGAAAAACATATGGACGATATCATGTCCGGGGCATTCTCACGTACGATGATGGAAGACTGGGCCAATGACGATGCCGACCTGCTTGGCTGGCGCAAGGCCTCAGGCGAGACACCGTTTGAGCAGAGTGTGTCGATGAGTGAAGAAATTCCTGAGCAGGAATACTTTGATCACGGCATTCTCATGGCGGCTTTTGTCAAGGCCGGAGTGGAGCTGGCCTTTGATATTATGGTATCTGCCGGCATCAAGGAAGAGTCCGCCTATTACGAATCTCTGCATGAGGTTCCGCTCATCGCCAATCTGATTGCCCGCAAGAAGCTCTATGAAATGAACGTGGTCATTTCCGATACCGCGGAATACGGCTGCTATCTCTTTGCCAACAAGGCGATCCCGCTGCTGGCCGACTTCATGAAGAGTATCGATACCGATGTCATTGGCCGGGGTCTTGAGATTGATGACAACGGTGTTGATAATCTTGATTTGATCGATATTAATGAAGCGATCCGTTACACGGACGTTGAGGCGATCGGCGCCGAGCTTCGAGGTTATATGGGTGCCATGAAATCCATTTTCTAGTTCGAAACGAAAACTACATTTACCAGGCCTTCCGGTTTTGCCGGAAGGCCTTTTTTTTCCCTTCAGTTTCTGTCATTCCCTTCCATGTTACTAGTTAAGTGGTTGATTTTTCTTTACTGAAAGGCTATTGGTGATGGATATCCTGCCGCCACTACAGGTGTTGACTTGTGGTTACGCAGGAATTTGGCAGCAGATCGTTTCTGCGAACAAGATCATTCCAGTAAGGGGTAACCATGTTCATTTGCGTTGATTTTGATGGTACGATCGTTGACCACCGATATCCTGAAATAGGACAGCCCGTTCCCGGGGCGGTCAAGTGGCTGAAGCTGCTGCACCGGCAGGGAGCGCGTCTGATATTATTTACCATGCGCTCTGATGGCGGTGCCGCCGGAAACGCTCTGAGCGATGCGCTTGATTACCTGCGTTCTGAAGGCGTTGAAATCTATGCGGTAAACGAAAACCCCGGCCAGCAGGAGTGGACCTCAAGTCCCAAGGTATACGCCGATATCTACATTGACGATTCGGCTTTTGGCTGTCCGCTTATCCGGCCGAAAGGTTTTGCCAGGCCCTGCGTGGACTGGAGCGAGGTGGGGCCGGCGGTGAAACACATGTGCCTGAGTCGCCGCTGAAATCCGGCAGCAAAAAAATCCATATTCTCCGGCAAAGAGGTGGGACGATGAAACAATGCTTTTGGCTGAAGACGATTGCTCTCAGCCTGCTGCTCGCTGTGCTTGCCGGATGTGCCGGCCAAGATACGCACAAAACAGGGTGGCCGGAGGAGGACCATACCTACCGGTTGACGATACTGCACACCAATGACCATCATGGCCGCTTCTGGCAGAACAAATACGGCGAGTACGGCCTGGCTGCCCAAAAGACATTGATTGATTCACTGAAAAAAGAGATTGAAAACGGGGGAGGCAGTTTCCTGCTGTTGTCAGCAGGTGATATTAATACCGGTGTGCCTGAGTCGGATCTTCAGGATGCTGAGCCCGATTTCAAAGGGATGAACAGCATTGGCTATGATGCCATGGCAGTCGGTAATCATGAATTTGATAAGCCGCTCGAGGTATTGTTCAGGCAGGAAAAATGGGCTCATTTCCCAATGCTTTCAGCCAATATCTACGACAAAAAGAGCGGTGAGAGACTGTTTAAACCTTATGCTCTCTTTACAGAGCAGGGGCTCAAAATAGCCGTCATTGGATTGACGACTGAAGATACCGCCAGGATCGGCAATCCTGAGGTCATCGGTGACATAGATTTTCATGACCCGATAGCAGAAGCAAAGATGCTGATCGATGGGCTGAAAAAGAGTGAACGGCCGGATATCATTGTGGCGCTCACCCACATGGGTTATTACGAGAATGGTAACCATGGAATAAACACCCCCGGGGATGTCAGTCTGGCTCGATTTCTTGCTGCTAGGTGATCTTGACCTGATCGTCGGAGGACATACACACGACGCTGTCTGCATGGCAGCCCCGGACGTTCTTGATCAAAGATTCGTCCCCGGTGACCGCTGCATACCTGATAAACAGAATGGTACCTGGATTGTTCAGGCTTATGAGTGGGGAAAATATGTGGGACGGGCTGATTTCGAATTGAGAAATGGTGTCCTGGAACTTGTCAACTATGAACTGATACCCGTAAACCTGAAGAAGAGTGTAACTCTCGGACGGTAAAACCAGTCGTGTCCTTGCTGAACGGGAGATTCCGCAGGACCGGTTGCTGCTTGATTTCCTGAAGCCATACCAGGAAAAAGGACAAAAGAATCTGCAGCTGCAAATCGCCGTTACCAATGGCAAACTTGAGGGAGATCGCCAGGTGGTGCGCTTCCAGCAGACCAATCTTGGACGTTTGATCGCAACAGCCCAAATGCTGCGCGCCAAGGCGGATTTTTCGGTAATCAACTCAGGTGGTATCCGGGACTCCATCGAAGAAGGGGTGGTCACCTATAAAGACATACTCCTTGTCCAGCCGTTTGGCAATCACCTGACCTATACCGATATGAGTGGTGCAGAGATCGTGGCCTACCTGAACATCGTGGCAACAAAACCTTTTGATTCGGGGGCTTATGCCCAATTTGCCGGTATTTCCATGACGGTTGAAAGAGACCGGGTAGCGGATGTGGTTATTGAAGGACAGCCAATTGATCCTGGCCGAACCTATCGAATGGCCGTGCCGAGCTATAATGCCGCCGGTGGTGATGGCTATCCCCGATTGATTGATCACCCCGGCTATGTGAATACCGGTTTTGTGGACGCCGAAGTGCTGAAAACCTTTATGGAGAAAAACAGTCCACTGGATGTGAAGGGTTATCAGCCCGATAATGAAATTGTCTATAAATAGTTGGTTTTTCCCGAAATAACGGACTTGTATCAAAGAACTGGAACTGATAGGATAACATAATAACGTTTTGGAACAATTTCCGTTTCGGTCGTTGCGGTTTCTTTGCCCAATGTTACCCTATCAGAAAACAGGAGAGGAGATGGAGTTTGCCCATAGCCAGGAAAGGGATTTACGCATTGTAAAGGTATCAGGACGAATGGACATTAACAGCAGTGCTGCTTTTGAAAAGGAGATTCAGGGCTGCCTTGCTGAAGTACCTGGTGCTATTGTCATCGATATGACAGAACTGGAGTATATCAGTTCGGCCGGTCTGCGCAGCATTCTCGTATCTGCAAAGGCTGCCAGGACTGTCGGCAGTGAGATTCGATTCTGCGGTGTAGTCGGTATGGTCGATGAGGTCTTCACCATTTCAGGGTTCAAAAAAATGTTCAAAATATTCGACTCCCTGATTGATGCAAGCGCTGAATAAAAGGAAAAGGGACCGGTGCCGCTGTTCACCTTGATTCCGGTTGTGCACCGCGCGGAGGGCGGCTATATCCTGGACTTCATTAAGATGGTCTTGCAGATGAGTTAACAGCAAGTCTGGGGAGGCTATTCAGGAAGGTGGGATTTGATCTCCAGAATCTGGTCAAAATGTTTAACAAATGTTTCAACGATGGCTGGATCAAAGTGACTGCCACTGTCTTCTTGAATGATTTTAAGAGCATCGGAAATGGAAACAGGGGCCTTGTAGACCCGCTCGCTTGTCAGAGCGTCAAAGACATCGCACACTGCCGCCAGTCGACCGGCTATCGGAATTTCGTCTCCTTTCAGGCCGTAGGGATATCCGCTGCCATCAAATTTTTCATGATGGGTCTGGGCGATTATCGAACCGATCTGCAGAATATCTGAAGTTGAATCAGCAAGAATTCGGTGTCCGATTTTACAATGGGTCTTAATGATCTCAAACTCTTCCGTGGTCAGTCTTCCCGGTTTGAGGAGAATATTGTCGGAAATGCCTATTTTACCGACGTCATGCAGCGGGGCCGCTGCTCTGAGTCGATTGCACAAAGCGTCGGGAAGTTCGAGCAGGCGCGCCAGTGTTTCACAAAAATATCCCATCCTGTTGGTATGCAGGGCGGTCTGGTTATCCCTGAATTCTGCTGCCTTGGAAAGAATGAGGATGGTTTCTTCACGGGATCGTGAGAGTTCCACTGTTCGCTCTGCTACACGCAGTTCAAGCTCTTCCCGATGGTGGCGGTTTTCCATCTCAAGCTGCCGGCGTCGCAGGGCGTTGGTGATGTTGATAATCAGTTCATTGGGCTGAAAGGGCTTGGTGATATAACCGTATGCCCCTATTTCGAGGGTATATATTGCCGTTTTACGGTCATCCACCCCGGTAACCATAATGACCGCCAGATCCGGATAGTTTTTCTTGCAGAGTGTCAGCAGTTCCACGCCGGTCATGCCGCTCATGTTGATATCGCTGATAACCAGATCAAATGGTTCCTGTTCAAGCAGTTGCAGGGCCATTTCGCCGTCATCGGCGAGACGGAAGCGGTATCCTTCCGTCTCGGCGACAACAGAGATGTATCTCTGCATCTGTATGTCGTCGTCAACGATGAGAATTTTTGCCTGATGAAATGTCACGGTGGCTTGCTCTGGTCCAAAATCATAGGTAATAAAAGTGTTCCAATCTGTCCTGACTCCGCTTCTATTAAAGCATATTTCCGCTGATAAACTCAAACTCATAAAAGAGAAAATCTGTCAAAACAGCCGGTACACGATAGTACTGGTTTTGTTCATCTGCGCATATGTTCATCGACGTTTTCCTGAGAAATTTGTCAATGTAACGCCGGCAAGCAGCAGCAGGCCGCCAAGAAGAACAACAGGCTTGACTAACTCATCGAGAATCAGCCAGGAGAGGCAGACGGAAAATAACGGAACGAGATTTATAAATACAGAGGAACGACTTGCCCCGATTTTCTGAATCGCCTGGTAATACAGGGAGAATCCTACCGCTGTGCCAAACATGCCCAGGAATGCCAGACTGAGCCAGTCAGCCTGGTTATATGAAAATAATCCCCTGACCGCTCCTTGATATAATGCCGGCCCGAGAAGCAGGAGTGTGCCTATCAGTGAAGAATAGAATACAGCGGTAATGGGAGACAGGGTCTTAAGTACTGATCTGCCGATAAGAGAATAGGCCGACCAACTGGCGACACAGCCCAGTATTGCCATCTCTCCTTTGCCGAAACCACCGGTGAAAATCGTTGCCGGTTGACCGTTGCCGATAACAACGAGTGCGCCTGCAAGAGAAATGAGTACACCGCCATATTGTTTCAAAGAAAGGTTTTCATGGAAAAAGATGGAAGCGAAGATAGTTATTGCCAGGGGGTTAAGTGCGACAATTAAGGATGCCCTGCCCGCGCTGATGTATTTGAGCCCGGTGAAAAATAAAATATTATAGCAAAATACTCCGGTCAGGCCGAGCAGTGACAAGGGCAGCCATTGTTTTGGCTCTGGCAAGAGAATTTTACCGTCGATTAACCGGGCAAAAAGCGCCAGAGTAACGGTGGCAATGGCGAAGCGATAAAAACCGGCACTGGCCGGAGGCACGTCTCCGGCCAATATCCTTCCGGCGATGAACGTACCGCCCCAGAAGAGTGATGCAAAGATCAGGGATAGATAGGTGAAAAGGTTCATCAGAACTCACATTTTGTATCAGTATCATCATTACGTAAGGTGGGGTTATACTTTCGGTGAAATAAAATAGCAACCTGGAAGCAGAGAAATGCTGCCTTGATAAGGCTCGGGAAGTGTAAGTCATCTGTTTTAATAATGTTTATCGCTTGCATTTAAAAGAGCAATCGGGCTAACCTGAAACTGTCAAACAGAGGCTTTCTGAAAAAACAATACGGGACAATATCCATGACTGACACCATTGAACCCCTGTGGGATAGGACACTTCGGCGAATCAGGGAGATCTGGCCGCTTGGCGATCCGATTGTGCTGAAGGATGCAGTCGGCGCAGATTTACCTGAAAATGATCTGCCCCGGGTAAGAGCGAAGATAAATGCGTGTCTTGCAAGAAAGGGCGGCGAAGTATCTGCCCGGTCGCGGGCCGCTGAGATCGGCGAAGCATATTCAGTGCTCAGTCCTGAGGGACGCAGGCGTTTTCTTGAGCTTCTGGCAAAAGAATATGATGTGGATAATGAAGCGGTTGAGACGGCGTTCAGCGCCTTGCGGGAAGTCACAGAATTGGCAGAACGCCAGAAAGCGACATCCTCTTTGCGTGATCTCCTGGAACCACCACGTACAAAACTTCTTCGTCAGTTCAACGATTTACAGGGTGGAGTAAAGTTCCTGGTGGATCTCAGGGCTGAGTTGATGCGCTGGGCTAGAAAGAATCCCGAGCTGCAGGCCCTTGACCGTGATGTTTACCGTCTTCTGGCCTCCTGGTTTGATGTCGGGTTTCTTGATTTACAGCAAATCACCTGGCATACCTCGGCAGCCCTTCTGGAAAAGCTTATCAAATATGAAGCGGTTCATGAAATCACTTCATGGAAGGATTTGAGGAACCGGCTGGAAGAGGATCGACGTTGTTATGCCTTCTTTCATCCCTTGATGCCGGAGGAACCGCTGATCTTTGTCTGGGTTGCCCTGGTAAACGGTATCTCGACAAATATTCATGAACTGCTTGATGAAAAAGCTCCACAAGGCAATCCTGAAAAAGCGGACACTGCAATTTTCTATTCCATTTCCAACTGTCAGGAAGGGCTGGCCGGCGTCAGTTTCGGTAATTTTCTGATAAAACGGGTGGTAGCTGATCTTGTGGCAAAACTTCCGAATCTTAAAACATTTTCAACCCTTTCACCGGTTCCCGGTTTTGCCGCATGGTTGAAAGAACAGGAAGCATCTCTTGAATTGTCTGAAACGGCAGCCCAGGCAGTAGCCTTGCTTACCGCAAAAAAAGTCGATAGTGAATCGCTGGGCCGCCTGCTGAGCGAAGACGACAATATGGAAGAAGAAAAATCTAAAGATCTCAGGCAGACCCTGCTTCGGCTTTGTGCCAGATATTTGCTTGAGGCCAAGCGCAATAAACAGGTACTCGACCGTGTCGCACACTTCCACTTGACGAATGGTGCTACAATCAAACAGATCAATTGGGCTGCAGACATTTCCAGTAAGGGACTCGAACAGTCGGCGGGGATGATGGTAAACTACCTGTATGATTTGCCATCAATTGAAAAGAACCATGAAGAGTATCTTAGCCCGGGAGAAATTTCAGCATCCGCGGCTGTCAAAAAACTGGTTAAATAACTACTATCCTCATCGACATCGTGTATCTCAAGGAGAGGGGTGCGGTGCGAGGTAAGGGCTGGCAACCTGAGGCCTGGTCTGTTCAGCCTGAGGTGAGCAGTTTCTCCAGGCAGTGGCTGATCACCTGATAATTAACGGTTGAATCATGCTGCGCCCGGATATGGCTTGCGGCGGCAGCCCCCATGGAAGCTCGTTTTTCCCGGTTCAGAAGAAGAAGGTCTATGTGGCCGGTAAACAGATCCGGCTGTGCGGCCGGGCTGAGCAATCCGGTCAGTTCGTGAACGACCGCTTCTTTTGCACCCCAGTCGCTATAAGCCACTGCCGGCAGACCTGTAGACTGGGCCTCAAGATAAACCAACCCCAATGATTCCTCGATACCTGGGAAGGCGAATACATCGGCAGCACTGTAACGGCGATACAGTTGGTATCGTGGAATTTTCCCGAGAAAGAGGCAATTTCCTGATAATTTGTCTTTTCCCTCCCGTTCAAGCTCACGCCGATTCTTTCCATCACCGATTACAACCAGGAGTATCTTACGCCCTCGTCTGATCAGTTCCCGGCAGCTTTCTATTACTTTTCTCACCCCGCAGCTTTTGACCCCTGGCCTTAACATCGCGGTTGTCATTACAACAAGACGGTTGCCGACAGACCATTGTTCCCGGAAGGTGCTGCGTGATTTGGCATCAAAGCAGAACTGTTCAGGTGTTATCCCCGGGGCAACGTATTTGATACGGTTTTCGGGCAGGAGCCGTTTTAAGTTGAGTTCATCGCCTTTTTTATTGGTGAAAACGATCCGTGCACTGTTAAGTGCTGAACGGTTCAGCAGAAACCCGGGTAAGGTCAGCAGCCTGCGCCTGTGCTTTGTTGAGTAAATTCCCTGAAAAATAACATAAGGAATTGACAACGCGCGGCTGCAGGCGGGACCGAGAACATCGGGTGCCTTGTAGTAGGTATGATAGGTGAGCCAGAGATCGGGAGGGTCTTGCCGGAGAGATCGACAAATGTTCTTTCTCTCAAAAACAGCACGTACATATTGCTGCGGTTTTAAATAAATCCAGCGGCTTCGAAGCCTGCTGGCAAGAGAGACCAGATGTCCCTGCCTGACAAGATAATCGCGCAGTTCCATGCCGGTGATCAGATCTCCGGACGGATTCCGGTGACCCGGTGGTTTAAACGGCATATAATAAGATAGCTTCATCATCTGCAAAAAAAAGCCGGATCAAGACACCGGTATGAGTATCATTAAAGGGTGGCTTGAATAATCAAGATGGCCTCAATCGTCTTCTCACCCGATCCCTGCATTATGCTCGAATGATACCTGATTGTGCAAGCCGCGCGCTAAATGCTTTTGATTCTACCGTATGGTGGGTTGGATGTGAAGGGAATTAGGAGAATGTTTCTTGGCACTGGCTTAATCCGGACAATGGCGGTATAGTTTTGTTATAACGCTAAAGTTCCGATGAAACCACGGTCCCATTTTGTTCATCGGCTTAAAAAAAATTCCCGGCATTTTTAAATGAAAGCAGGAAAAGAGAAAAACAGGCGTGAACAGTTTCCCTGATATGCTGCGTCGTGGCTGGTTCTTCTTTTGCGTTTCCTGCTATTCCTTTATTTTCCGGGGATCCGGGGCGTTCCCCGGGTCCTCTAACGGCAATGGTTACAAGATCCGGGTATGGTTAAGATCTCTTTACACAGCAGCAGCTGCGCTCTTTTGTTTGCCGTCGTTCTTTGCCTGCTGCAGGGGTGCGCCTCTGATCAGGCAGGAAAACAAACGGTACCGGTTCTGCCCTTTTCCAGTCATAATGAGATAACAAATAAGCTGGTTCAGCAGTTTCAGAAATGGTCTGGCACCCCATACCGGATGGGCGGAATGGATAAGAATGGTATTGACTGTTCAGGATTTGTCCAGGTAACGTATCGCCAGTTGTTTGACGTCCGGCTTCCCCGGACCACTGAAAAGCTTGCTCTTTCGGGCGTGGGGGTCACTGTTTCGAATCTGCGGTCTGGTGACCTGGTTATGTTCAAAACCGACTGGAAAGACAGACATGTGGGTATCTATCTGGAAAACGGCACATTCATGCACGTCTCTTCAACAAGTGGTGTCATGTTATCGCGTCTTGATGAACGATACTGGAAGAATCATTTCTGGCAGGTACGCCGGATTTTCAACTGAGGTGAGTCTTTTCCAATGAGACACCCTCGACTGGATGTTCTGCTCTATGCCCATGATGGCCGGGGGCTTGGTCATGTCAGCCGTTCGGTTGCCATTGGCATGGCCTTGCGTCGGCTCTATCCGGATCTGCGGGTTTGTCTCATGACCGGTTGCCGCCAGACACAGGAATTGATTGGTCCGGCTCCGCTTGACTGGTTGAAATTACCCGCCTATGAAACGACGGTCGTCGATGGAGTATCCCGCGGCATTGATGGTCCGAGCAACTATACCGATCGGGAGCTGGCATCTATCAGGCAGAACCAGATACACCAGGTTTTCTCTTTATATCGACCGCGGCTGTTTCTGGCGGATCACACCCCCCAGGGCAAGCATCAGGAACTGGTACCGGCACTCGCTTCTCTGTCTGTTGAAGCGCAGACCGTCTGTGTCCTTGGGATAAGAGGTGTCGTCGGCACCGTGCCCCAGACCAGAAGGCCGCTTGTCCATGATCTTTTCAGAAGTTATTTTTCGAAACTGCTTTGGTATGGCGATAGTGCAGTTCTTGGTCATGTTCAGCGTGATACGCTCAGCAAGCGTTTTTCCACCGCGGTGATTAGCTGTGGTTATGTTTCACGGATGGCAGAACTGGGCCGGTTGATTCCTGATCTCCTGAAAGAAGAGCAGCGGATTGCCTGTACTATTTCTATTCCCTGGCTCGGTGAGCGTTCCGAACGGTTTGTAACAAACCTGGCTGATGCGGTGCAGCGGGTTGGTGGCGGTTTCGGTATGTTTCGGTTTTATATCGGTTGCGGTGCTTCTGATATACTGATAAACCGCCTTACCCGTCTGCAGGGCTGCACGGTTGAACCGTTTGGTTACTCTTATGCCCAATCGCTTTGCCTGTCAAAATCGGCAATTATTTTCGGCGGCTATAACTCGCTTGTCGATGTGCTTGCGGTTAGAATCCCGGCCCTGGTTGTCCTCAGGGATATGCGCGATCAGGAGCAGCAGAAGCACCTTGAAGCACTCAGTAAAGTTGAGGGAACTGGCTTATCGGTAATTGATGAGAAGCGTTGCACCTCTGAAATGATATATCGGAATCTTCTGGCCCTGCTTGCTGTTGATCGATCCACGGTCCTTTCTCATAGGATCAACCTGGATGGTGCCATTGAGGCTGCCCATGTTCTCGCCGCCGCCCTTAAGGACGTATCATAACGGTTGCCTCACCTTCTCTTTCTCGTTTTCCGTTTTTTTCCCTGTCTCTCAGTCATTTTCAGGTGTTGATGATTATGGTATCTGTTCAGCAGGGGCGGCGCTGCCGGTTTTTTTTGGTTTAACCATTATAATTTAAAGAAACATAATAACGAGAATGACTGAAACGATAATTGAAACGAAAGCATTGTCCAAGAGCTATACCATCGGAGAGCGTGCCATCTCTGTTCTTGAAAATATTTCCCTTTCTGTAAAAACCGCGGAATTTTTGGTGGTGAGCGGCAACAGCGGAAGTGGTAAAACGACGCTTTTGAGCCTGCTCTCAGGACTGGATAGGCCGACATCGGGACGTATCCTGATTGCGGGAAATGATATAACAACATTAAGCGAGAACGAACTGGCACCGATGCGTAATGAGTTGATCGGGTTTGTTTTCCAGGCTTTTCACCTGATACCGTCACTGAACGCTCTTGAAAATGTGATGTTCCCGGCAGAACTTCGTCACGATCCGGATGCTGAAAAAAAGGCCATGCTGCTCCTTGAACGGGTTGGTCTGCATGATCGACGCCTGAATGTGCCGATGCAGCTATCCGGCGGGGAAAAACAGCGTGTGGCAATCTGCCGGGCCTTGATTAACCGGCCACGGCTGGTATTTGCCGATGAGCCGACGGGTAACCTGGATTCTGGAAATAGTCAGGAAATCCTGGGCCTGATGACGGAGCTGCACAAAGAAAACGATACAACCCTGGTCCTGGCCACGCACAGTCAGGACATTGCCGAACGGGCAGACCGAGTCGTGCGGCTCAGAGACGGACACCTCGTTCCGGAACATGGTGGAAGGCTGTGATTCTCCCATCATTTCTGCTCAACGAAATTCGACAATGCGGTGCGCAGGCGGTGACCTTCATTTTCTGTGTCGCCTTGTCGATAGCCACGCTGATTGCCTTGAACAGCTTCAAGCGTGATGTTAACCGTTCACTGCTCGACGATGCCCAGGCCCTGCATGGCGGAGATATTATTCTCCATTCTCACTATCCGTTTTCTGATGCACTGCGCCGGGCTGTGGCGGACCTTGAACGTCAGAAACGGGTTGTGAAGTCTGAAACCTACGAGTTTTATACCGTGATACGACCAGACGGCGGGGAGAACTCACTCTTTGTAAACGTCAAGGTTGTTGACGCCGATTATCCGCTTTACGGTACGGTTACGCTGCGCTCCGGCGGCGATTTTCAAACGGTGCTGAAGCCGGGCAACATTGTCGTGGCACCGGAGGTTTTAAGCCGTCTTGCCATTACCCCCGGTACAAAGGTTCGCATCGGTGAGGCCTCGCTGGAAATCGTCGACAGTGTCGAATATGAATCCACCCGACCGGTCTCTTTTTTTTCCCTTGGTCCCCGCGTTTTTGTAACAGCAAAGGATCTCAAACGGTTGAACCTGCTTGGAACAGGCAGTCGGTCTGAATACGAGATTCTTTTGAAAGTAAATGAACCCGCCAATGTGCAGGCTATTGCCGGGGAGCTTGAGCATCTGGCACTCACCGGGCAGGAGCGTGTTGCAACAGCTCGTACAGCCCGTTCTGGAGTGAAGCGGTTTTTTGATAATCTTTTATTTTTTCTTTCTTTTATCAGTATTTTTACCCTGCTTCTCAGTGGTATCGGCATGCAGAGTTCACTTGCGGCGATACTGAGGCAGAAACAGCGGGTGATTGCCATAGCAAAGAGTGTCGGGGCAACTTCCCGTTTTCTCTTTATCCACTACCTGCTGGTCGTCCTTGCCCTCGGGATTGTTGGTGCGGTCGGCGGAATCATCGCCGGCTATGGTATTAAGAATCTGTTTCCACTGCTTTTTAAAGGAGCACTACCCTTTTCGACATCAGCCGCACTCAGTCCAATTGATGTCGCCGAAGGTCTTGTTCTTGGACTGCTGGTCGTGATTTTATTTACCTTTCTGCCATTGTATCGGTTGGAAACCATCAAGCCGATTGCCCTGTTTCGGCACGAGAATCCGGCTAAACTCAAAAAATCGATCATCTATTCAGCATATGGCCTGGGGCTTTTATTCCTGTCCCTGCTGGTGATCAGACAGCTCGAAGATGTAAAAACCGGTATCTATTTTATCCTTGGCTGTCTTGCTTTGATAAGTATTATTTTTATTCTTACCGCCTGCGCCATCAGCGCCTTGAAGCATGTAAAAGTCCGTTCTCTGGTGATACGTCAGGCACTGAGAAGTCTCTACCGGCCTGGTAATGCAACCCGGCCGATCATTGTGACACTGGCTTCAGCCCTGACGGTTCTATTGACCATTTTCCTGCTCCAGTTCAATCTTTTCGCATCCTTTGTGAAATCCTACCCGCCAGGTGCCCCAAATCTCTTCTGTCTTGATATTCAACCGGGCCAGAAAAAGACGTTTTTCTCGGTGATCGGGCGGGAAGCGGAGCTTTTTCCAGTGATCCGTGCCCGGCTCATATCAATTAACGGTGAGCCGATTAACTATGAAAAAGAACGCCGGAGAAAGAGTGACAGTCTCGCACGCGAGTTTAATCTGACCTATCGCGATGGTCTGCTTGCGGATGAAAGCATTATCAAGGGCGGTGAGCTCTTCAACAACAAGCGGGTTCCGGCTGGTATGACGGAGGTCTCAATCCTTGATACGATTGCAGACATTGGCAGCATAGAACTCGGCGACCTGCTCATGTTCAATATCCAGGGTGTCATGCTGCAGGCGAAGGTAACAAGCATCAGAACGCGAACAAAATCAATGCTCTATCCTTTTTTCTATTTTGTTTTTCGCGGTGATGTTCTGGAGAATGCACCCCAGACTTTATTTGCCGCACTGCATCTGGACAAAGAGAAGATCCCTGCAACCATAGATAGAATTGTCTCAGCCATGCCCAACGTCAGCACCATCAATGTCGCTGAGACCGCCGAAAGACTAGGTGAGATGATGGGGCGTCTTGCCGGAATAATCACCTTTTTTGCGATCTTTTCCATACTGGCAGGATGCTTGATATTGTTAAGCGCTGTTTTCGCGACACGGCTCGAGCGCATAAAGGAATCTGTCTACTACAAGGTTCTCGGGGCCAAAGCGAGTTTCGTCCTGTCTATTCTGGTGTATGAAAATATGATTCTTGGTGTGCTCAGCTCCCTGATAGCTATTCTCTGCGCACATATCGCCACCTGGCTTCTGTGTAAATATCTCTTTGAAATTCCATTCCAGCTGAGCTGGAACGGACCGCTTGTCATGATGCTTATCACCATTGTTCTGGTCGTCAGCATCGGCTTGCTTGGTTCGCTTAGTGTTATTCGGGGGAAACCGGTTCATTTCCTGCGGCAGCAAAATGGAGGCTGACATCCGTGAGATATGAAAGTTTACACCGGCTGCGCAGACGGTTGCCGGTCATCGGGCTGCGGTTGCTTTACCTGGTGATTGTTGTGCTGGTTGTCGCGACAGGATGTGACCGGGCAGAGGAACCGGTTGCCGAACAAGCGGTGGATGAGTCAAATGACGGCTTGATTGTCGCCATGGGGGACAGTTTGACGGCAGGGCTCGGCGTCTCATTACCGGACAGCTATCCAGCGCTCCTGGAGCAGCGGCTGAAAGAGGCCGGATTGCATTATCGGGTGGTTAATGCCGGGGTCAGCGGGGAAACCAGCAGCGGGGCCAGGTCCCGGATCGACTGGATTCTCGGGATGAAACCGGATCTTATCATCCTGGAAACAGGTGCAAATGATGGACTGCGCGGTATTGATCCTGCTTTGGTACAGAAAAATATCAGTGAGATCATCAGGAAAAGTCAAGCACAGGGGGTGACGGTGGTGCTGGCCGGCATGCGGATGCTTGTCAATATGGGTCCGGACTATCTCGCCCGTTTTAACCGGATTTATGCGGATCTGGCGAATCGCTACCGGCTTGTCCTGATGCCATTTTTCCTCGAAGGTGTTGCGATGCAGCCTGATCTCAATCAGCCGGACGGCATTCATCCAAACGAAAAGGGACAGCGGATTATTGCGGAAAACCTGCTGCCCTTTGTGAGGCAGGCCCTTGATCAGCGGGCCAGATCCAAACTGAATACTGACTAAACCGGTTTGCTGCGGACTCCATGATTTCAGGCCATCTTCAATAATAAGCACTTTAAAACAAATTTTTCTTATTATCATGCAGTGGTGAAACAGCATGCGAAATGGCAGCCTGACGCTATCATGCAGTTATATCGGGAGGGTTGGAGTGTCGGAGATTGACAGGGATTGTTTCTTTGCGTATCTTGTAAATGGTAGTGCTTTCAATACCTTTGTCGTAATCATTATCTGCAGATTTATGGTTGCCATCCGCTGTGTGCCGGTTAACGGTCTTGTTTTCGGCGCAGCTGATATACCACTTTTCCCATCAGTGAACCGCAGGAGTTCTTATGGCTACCTTGAAAAATTGTCTTTTCGCTCCAACTCTGCGTTGCGCCAAAAATATTATTCTTGGAATATTAGCTATATGCCTGTGGTAAAATTTTTACAGGCGCCTTGATTTTGAACTAAAAACCTAATTTTGCAAGGTACTTTTATGTCAGATAATCAATCACCTAAAATTTTCCAGCGGGCTTTTGTCTTTCGCCTCGGCCGGATTGTTCTGCTTGCTTCATTGCTGCTGGCCATAACCTATGGGGTGGTGGCTGCGATCTATGCTACCAAGACCATATTCAAGGTGAAGATGAATTATGCAGTTGTTCTTGAAAAACTTGGCGGCAAGCGGGAGGCGGTCACCGCCGTTGGCTGGCATGTGCGTCTGCCCCTGTTTACCCGAATCGAGCAGGAAGTAACCCTGATGAACCAGATTCTGTATCTGGGCGGAAGCATCGAGCCGATGCGCATTATTTCCAACGAAAATGTCGCCTTATGGACTTCCGCTCTGCTGACCTACCGGATTAATGATCTGCACACATGGGCTATCGAAAATCTGGATCCGATGACCTTGCTGCAGGGTGACTACGATGGGATTGTCAAGGATGCCCTGCAGTCAGAGCCGGTCAACGACCTGATAAGCAATCGGGCCCAGATTAAGGAGAAAATATTTAAGGAGCTAAAATCATTGCCGATAAACGAGGGTGGACCAACCCTTGAAGAGAAATACGGAATTGAGATCGTCAGCTTTGTCCTGAAGGAAACGCGGTTTGGTGACAAACTGGTGGAAGCTTCGGAGGAAAAGAAGCGCCGCGAACTCATCGCCGAAGCAGAGAACTATGCCGCTGACCAGGAGGCAAGCAGGATCAAGAAGCTTTATGCCGCTTACCTGGAAGGTATCAAATCGCTGCAGCAGGGAGTTGGCAGGTCGGATGGAACGACCGACACACCATTACTGGAATTTCTGACGCAGCAGAAATGGGCGGCTGCCTACGAGAAGAACCAGACCGGCCAGAATACCGTGGTTATACAAAATACGGCGACTTCTCCATCTATTACCCTGCCTCTTCCTGCCATGAATCAACCGGAGGAAACGGACGCGGAGAAAGCCAAGAAGGAATGATACGCACATGCCAAGACGGTTAACCAAACAAATCAGCTATATCCGTCTGCCGGAGAAAAGGATTTCGGAAATAGAGGAATTGGTTGCTTCCTGGTCCAACGAGACCAAGGAATTTATGCGGGCTCGCTTGAACCAGTACCGGGCACCTTCAGGATTTTTCGGTTTTTCCGCCGTCATTTTCCGCTGGTTTCTATTTCGGTCGCGCAAACGGGATCTGAAAATTCTGAAGGAGCCGGCTATCCTGACAGACTGGCAGAAACGGTTTGAGATCTCAGGCCATACCATTCCGCGAAAGGCCTGGAATCATATTCTGGAAAAAGAGTTAAGCACCAAGGATCATGCCTATATGCTTGCTCTTCTGGAACGGGAACTCTCTGATGTTCACCTTCCGCAGGAATTGGCTGATCTGTTTGAAAAAATTTACCGGGCGCACCTCAGAAAAGAATATTCCAGTGATCCGGGTGTGCCCAAGGCTCCTATTATTCTGTTTATCGGTTCAACCGGCAGTGGCAAGACGGCAACGGCAATCAAGGCTATCGAGGAGGTGATCTTTGCCAATGAAGTGCGGCCCGAGATCGATCTTCAACAGAAAAAAATGAGCGTGATGTCGGGCCTTCCGTTCTGGAAACGTCTTGAGGATATTTCACCGGATCTGGCTTATGAAATTGAGCGCAGAAAGCGGTTGGGAAAATACAAAACACTTTCCAGGATACCCTTGCTGAACCTGATTCTCAGATCGCAGATCAGCAGGAACCTGAGTGATCTCGAGGAACAGAGTATCTCCGTTGATTTTGCCCGCATCACGCCGAATGACTTTCAGACGGCGCTCTCCGGTGAACCGGGCAATTACCTTCGCCGGGCCTTCGGCAATCCGAAAGTGACCTGTATCCGGCACCTTGAGGAGGCACACAGCGCCTTTGCGCGAAAAGAAAGCAGCAATGTGAGTGGTGGAGCTGAGAGGCAGCAGGGAACGCTGGTGGACAGTTCGAATATTATTATCGACGAAATCATCCATGGCAGCAGGGATTGTCTGCTTATTGCCACCTCGGATCAGCCGGAGGTGTTTGACTCGGCAATCTACCGGCGATTTGTTGAAAAGGGGCTGATCATAGATGTTTCCGAATACTGGCGAAATAAAGCCAATTTGCAGGAGATCGTGCGAATTGAACTAATGCGCAATAATATCAGGGTGTCCAACGGGAACGACCATCAGGAATACGATAACATACAATGGATAAAGGTCGAAAACGTCAAGGCGGCGGTCGGGAAATTCTTCAATATATTCCAGGAGCGTTCCCTGCAGATTACGCCGGCTTACGTCAGGAAACTGGTGAGTTATATCATCTCCATGAAAGGGAGTTTCGAGGCTAATTTCCTTGATGATCCGTTGCTGGTACGCAATGCCTTTGAAATGGTTGCCCGGAATTCTTTCGGAGACCTTTACAAGAAAGTGGTGAACCGTATCGATCGCTCTGCCAACTGGGATGATTATGCCGGTGAAGTCAAGCATACCTTCTCGGAGATGATCAACAACTGCTCTATTGTACAATATCAGTGATGAAAAAGGCGTTGTTTTGAACGGGCCGCCGGGAAGCGGCAAGACCTTTCTGGTAAGGACCTGGCTGAGCGACAACAAAAAAATTCATGATATCAGTGCCACTCCGAGTCTCCTGCACAACCCGTCCAATCCCGTGGACGGGACGGTGGAGAATCTTGTCAAGGTCTATGATATTGCCAAGATGATCGCCCCCTCTATTGTCTTTTTTGATGAAGGAGACGCCCTCGCTCCGCGGCGCAGCAGCAGCGGGGGAGCGCCTTCTGATAGGCTGACCAACAAGTTTCTCAATATCATCGATGGAGAACAGCCGCTGTCCAAGGTTTTTACCGTTTTGACGACGAATCGTCTTGACCTCCTCGATCCGGCCCTGATTCGTTCAAAGCGATTGAAGGTTCTCGAGGTTTCCGGACATCTGGCCAAAAGTGATATCGGGGAGATCATTGAGGCGGCAGTGCATGATACGGTATGCGATCCGGAGATCACTTCCGCCCGGATTATCGAGGTCGCCAAAGGGATTTGCCATACGCCGGCCGATTTTGCCGCTTTTGTCGAAAAGGCGATTTCTCTGAGAAGTACTGAGCTGATGGTCCTGCAGAAATTCAGGGATATCTCATCGCTTTCCATTGAGAAACAGGTGCGTTTCCTGAAGTTTAACCTGAAAACCCTGAACGGCATTTTTGAAGCACTTGGCAATCCGGGCGGGCTGCAGAAAATATTGAAAGAATCACCGATTCAGTTGCTGAATCGCTATGATGAAATTCTGACCCTTTTCTCTTCGGTTACCTCCGTAAACAACTATCCGCTCAGCACCTCACACCTTCGACTGGCCAGGAAAGAGATGTCCCAGAGTCCTACTAAAAAGGGGAAAGCGGATCTGGACGATTTTCTCGAGGCTGAACTGAGCCAGGAACCTCAGAAAGGGTTTATCGTGGGCGTTGGCGCGAACGATATTGATGGTGTGCTCCTGCCGATAGCCACAAGTCTGACTTACAGCCTTACATCTGAAAAAGTCCTGGTGACCGGAGCGGTTTCAGCCTCAGGAGATAGCTCGGCACAGATGGAGATGGCAGTGCAGATGACCCAGCAGTCTGCCCAGGAGGCCCTCACGCTGGTAAAGAACTATTTCCAGGCGCTGAACCCGCAGATCAGTACCGCACGGCTGCTGGGACAGCTTCTGGCCAACATGACTATTCATCATCAACTGCTTTCGGCCTCGTATAATGTCGGGGGGCCATCGGCCGGTTATGCGCTGGCACTAAATACCCTGTCGGCCCTGCTGCACATTCCAATCTATCATGACTTTGGTATTACCGGCGCGCCATGGACCAAGGGCGTAACCAAGGATGAGGTAGGCGGATCGGTTATTATTGGCGGCCACAGGAAGAAGGCCGAGAAGGTGCTGCAATATCTGCGTCGTATGTATATGCCCCGGCAGAATTACCTGAGTCTGGAAAACGATTTTCTTATCAATTACTGGAACCAGGATAAAGATATCCTCGGGGTTACTCATTTCGGTGATCTGGTGCCGGAGACGATTTGGCTGGGTGAGGATTATGAAAAACTCTTGCTCGAACTCATTGACCAGCGCATCAAGTTTAAACTGAAGAAGTATTTGCATAATGAGATCGATGAGGCGGGAGAAGAGAATATTATCCGTCTTAAATCCATTCTCAGACAGCAGGCGGAACAGGAAATCGTACGAAAAATAGAGGCAATAAAGACATATCTGAGTAATCCCGATCGTGACCAGCTCATTTCCCTGGAATCAATCTTTAGCCAGAATGAGAAGGTTGTTCAGAAAGTTACAAAGAAAATGTCCGGCTTTTTCGGGCCGCTGCATGAACGCATCAGGAACTGGCAGGGAAGGCGCTGAAAAGAGAAAGGATGTTTACCGGAAGGCAGACGTCCGGTATGGTTTTTCTGTCTAAAGATATGATTTAATGAATAAAAATGGTTTAAACGGCCCGCTTTGCAGAAGAGGAAACATGCAACCATTTGACCTGGCAATACTGGCAAAAACACCTCCCATCTCGTTTATTCCGGAAGACAAACAGGTGGAAATATTAAATCAGCTCACAAAGGAGAGATCGCGGAAGGGTGAAGTAAAATTTGTTCAGAGGCAAACGAAAGTAGACCACCTGTACATCATCCTGGAAGGTTGTGCGGAACTTTATTTTGAGCAGGATCATGATAAAATCATCCGGGGCATACTTTCAGAAGGTGATTGTTTTGGCGGCATCTCCATGCTTGTCAACGATTGCCTTGCCGTCAGGTCGATGATCCTGATGGAAGACACGACGTTTTACAAATTACCCAAGGCTTTGTTTTTTCAGCTCTGCGATGAGTTCGATCATTTCAAGGAATTTTTTACCAATACCTTTGGCAAGAAGATGCTGGACCGCTCCTATGCCGAGATGATGTCTCGACAGGTCAGCGTCCCCGACAGATCGCTGCAGTTCTTCCATCAGCAAATATCCTCTATTTACCATCGTTCTTATCCGACCTGTTCGGCTTCCATCTCAATAAAAGATGCGGCCCGCAAAATGACCGAGGACGATTCGGGATACCTGCTTGTGTATGATAAAAAGAAACGGATTAACGGTATTATAACCGATGAGGATTTACGCAAACGTGTTGTTGCTGTCGATTTCAGTAAAAATCTACCGGTATCGGACATCATGAGCACGCCGCTCATTTCCCTGCCCGATGACGCCCAGGTCTATGAGGCCTATCTGCTGATGATCGAGAAGGGTATATCGCATCTTGTCGTTTCGAAAAAAGACGGAGCAATAGCAGGGATATTGACCGATCGCCAGATCATAACCGAACAAAGCAGGTCTCCCTACTTCCTGGTACAGGAGATCAAACGGGCACAGTCTCCGGACCAGTTGGAAAATATTCACAGCCGTCTTCCGGGTATCATGATTGAACCGATCAAAAATGGTGTCCAGCCTGACACGCTCTGCAAGCTGATAACGACCATTGCCGATGCGATACTTGAGAAAATAGTAGAATTCGCCGTTATAAAGAGTGGTCCGCCGCCGTGTGCTTTTGCCTTCATCATCATGGGCAGTGAGGGAAGAAACGAGCAGACGCTGAAGACGGATCAGGATAATGCCATTATCTATGAAGATAGTGATGATCCGGCAGACTCGGAACTGGCGAAAAACTATTTTCTGAATCTTGCCACCGATATCTGTACCTGGCTGGACAAGGCCGGTTTTGTCTTCTGTGCAGGCAATAACATGGCACAGAATCCTGACTGGTGTAAACCGCTTTCGGCCTGGAAACGCTATTTTCACGGTTGGATCCATGCCGCGAATCCGGAAGATCTCCTGCATTCCAACGTCTTTTTTGATTTCAGATGGGCCTGGGGCGATAAGAAGCTGACCGATGAATTGAGCAACTTCCTCTTTACATCACTGGAAAACTGGTCCGGATTTTTCCGTAACATGGTGGAAAACGCGCTTTATTTCAAGCCGCCGCTGGGATTTTTCCGGAATATTGTGGTGCAGTCAAAAGGCGAGAACAAGGATGCTTTTGATATCAAGCGGGCAATGATGCCGATTATTGATTTTGCCCGGATATATGCGCTGAAGCATGCCATCCAAGATACCAATACCCTGCTGAGGCTGGAGAAAATTCATGAAAAGCGTCTTTTGACCGGGGAGGAGTATGATGATATCGCCCAGTCATATCGCTATCTGATGAACCTGCGGTTTGTTCGCCAGATTACCGCGATCACTGAGGAGAACGGTAAGGCCGACAATTTTATTAACCCGAAAAATCTCTCCCGCATCGACCAGACAATGCTCAAGGAAATATTCCGGCGAATTGAAGGTATCCAGCAGAAGATGAGCATTGAATTCACCGGCATCGTCTAAAATCACCTGCATCCCGCCAGTTGTTCGCAGGTAGAGACAAACCCTTTATAATTATAGGGTTTATACTTGCGTTGTCAGGGCGGACCATCTATATCATAAGGGGTATGCAGAGGACCCTGGTACTAAACAGCTCATTTTTGACCCGGAAGGTAAACATGACCGATAAAAAAACGATGCATCGTCCTGCCGCGCAGTCAGCTTCTTACCCGAAAAGCCGAACCGCACTGCTCAAGTTTCTGATTGTCTGTCTGCCGTTCTGGTTCAGCACGAAATTTTATAACGGTCCCGGCGAGGAGCTTGTGCGCTATTACCTGGCAGGCATCCTGCTGGTTATCACGTCGGGGATCATTGTCCAGATGATCCATCCCAACCTGAATGAACGATTGCTGTTAATAGCTGTTTTTCTCTTTTTCAGCGGCGTTGAACTTGCCTGCTGGCAGTTTCCCGGATTATTCAGTCAGGTTTTGGTGACGGCGTTTGACCGTATCATTATCGGCAGCCCGTGTTCCCTGAATAAAATCCCCTATTACGGTGTCGGTGCCTTCATCGGTTTTTTTATATTGAAGGCGTGCCGGATACGCCGTTAACTCGACGTTCATGGGAAAAAAACAAGAAAAATCATTTATATCATAACAATATCAAATGGTTAATCATGACCTTTGCAATGTACCGATGACACAGTTTGTACCCTTTAAAATCAATGATGAAAAGACAGAATTTCCACCCTTCGGGCGAGTTAATACGGTCTGCTAGGAGCCTGTCGGATTATAGCAATTTTTTCTCAGGTCGAGACATTTTAAGAAAATCAAGCGGAGCCATATACCTAATATTGCGAGCATTGATTTTCAGAAAATAACGAAGAGATGGGGAAAAAGGGCATAATCCGACAGGCTCCTAGCCAAGAAGACCGTATCAACTCATGAACGTCAGGCTAACCGCTTTCTGCTCTCTATCATTGATTGCTGAATGGAAAAAGAAAAAGGCGGTGCGGGACCAGCTTCGGTCCCACACCGCCTTTTTTTAGTCGTTACTGATGTGCTTTATCCCCAGAGACCCCAGCCGAACGAGGCGGTGAAGAGGATAGCGGCAACGACAACGATGATGAGCCACATGTCTTCTTTTGCCATGATTATCTCCTTATCGTTGGATAATTAATGGTTTAAATTTCCTTGACGACGATCATCTGATCCGTGTCGGCGCGAGCGATCTGCTCGTCAGAGGTCGTTGACATTTCAGCTTTAAAACAAAGCGCCCACATCATTACGATTCCGATGATCCACCAGACGATCTGCCATGACCAGAGCGGTGGAAAACCGGCAAAGGAGAAGGCGTGGTTGCCGAGGATACAGGCCGGTCCGATGGCAAACAGGTACCAGAGAGGGACCAGAAATTTCATGGCATTACGCCACTTCTGACCACTCTCGGAAGGCTTGTCGATATCATCGAGCCAGGCTCGAACTTCGGTCTGGCGCTTGATGGTTTCCTCGTTGTCCTTGATGCCGATTCCGCGGCAGATATAGGCGAGAAGCAGTCCGACAAAAAGTCCCCAGAACGCCGTATGCATGGACAGCGGGTAAACGTACCAGAAGTAGGTGACAAAGCAGGCGGCGATGGCACCGATGAGGCCGATGACAACACCGATGGCCGGATACTTGAAACCGTAATGGACACCCAGCAGCATCAGGTACATGATAAAGCCGAAGGCTGTTGCAAACCCACCGATCATGACGATGGCGCCGGGAGCCGTGAGACTTACCACGACCGCCAACAAGGTGATCAGGGTGACGAAAATTCGATTTGCCCAGATCTGCTCGGAATGGCCGGCCTCCTGCTTCTTAAAATAACGCCAGTAGACATCCCTGAGAACGATCGTACCACCGGTGCCGATATAGGGAGCAGCCGTTGAGTGGATCGCCGCAATGATGCCGAGGAAGACGATGGCCATCATCGGTCCAGGCAGCGTAAGGTTCATCAGCATCGGTACCACATCGCCATCGACCTTCGGATCTATTTCGCCCATCATCTGCAGAACCCGCGCACCCATACCCTGGAATGCGGTGAAGAAGAACAGCGCGATACCGACGATGAAGGTAGACATGAAGACCTGCTGCCAGGCCAGCGGCTTCGGTGACGCCATGCCATAGTTCCACAGTATAAAGGCGGGCGAAGACTGGATTCCCATCAGGGCAAACATATAGGTGAGAATCATGACCGCGGTCCAGCCGCCCTTCAGGCCAAAGTTGATGACTTTCGGGACCTCAAGATATTTGGCTTCAAGCTGCCCGATTTTTCCGGCAAATTCGTGCCAGCCGCCGAGTGATGGATGGGTAACGGTAAAATAGCCGAGAACCACGATACTGAGTACCAGCAGAACAAACTGGATAACACCGACCCAGGTCGAAGCCTTCAGACCGCCGGTTACGACATAGAACCAGACGATGAAGGCCATGAAAAAGAGCCCGGCCGTATAGGGCACGCCGGCGACGATCTCGAACAGTTTTGCCGCTGCAATGAGCTGCAGGCCTGAGTAGAACATCGAGTAGAGTACGGCTGAGAGAACGGTCAGCCAGCGTACCGCCTCGTTGTTGTAATAGTAGGCGAACATGTCGCCCGGTGTCACGAAGCCGTAACGCTTACCCATCAGCCAGTTTCTTTTTGCAAAAAAGGCACCGGTAATGGGAATGGTCAGTACGTAGAAAGAGGCAAAGGCGTATGCCAGCCCGTCACGCCAGATGAGGCCTGGATGACCAACGGTCGTCCAGCCGGAGAATGAGGCTGCGGTTGCCGCCATCAGAAAGGCAATAAAAGGGATCGAACGGCCGCCGATGGCATAACCGGAAGCGGTTTTTTCGGTGAAGTATCCCCTCAGGCCCCACCAGAAACAATAGATTATGTATATTCCCAAAAAGATCCACACCCACGTTCTCGGACTCATAAATCTCCCCTCCTATGTTGTCTCTCGATTGTTCTGACCAGATAACCACTCGGCTATCAATTCATGGCAGTGTGTCAAGACGCCTTTTTCCCTCCTTTTAGTTGTAATTTTATTGTTTATGTTCATTTTTTTTCGTCGGCCCTGGCATTTTGCGTAACCGTGGTCGGCGGGTTTGACCTATCAGAAACAGGTATATTGCCGAAAAAGGCCCAATGCCTCCTTGCAGCAACGATTAAAGACTTCCATCACGCTCTAAAAGCCTGTTCTATTTATATGTAAGTCCCGCCAATACCAGAGGTACTGCGAGACATTTTCGTGCTGAAATTCTATTGCCGGTTCCTGCGAAATATCAACAATTTTGGCTGAAACCTACTATAGCCCAAGATATTCGGGTGCTGTGAGCATATGCGAGATCGTGCCCGACGGACAATACCCGCCTATTTTTTGTGAAATAAATGATGATTGCCATCACTTATACTGATCACTTTAGAATAAAAAATGATTATAAGCATCATTTATTTTTATTTGGGACGTTTTTTTCCGATGGAAGATGCTTGTTTCTGGTCATGATATTCGTTAAATATCATTAATAACAGGTGGTTGTTATGCGCGCGCTTTGATGTGAGGAGACGTTTCTGCCCATTGAAAGGGCCGGTATCTATGAGAGGTTGACAGTACGGAAGAGTGGTGCGAAGCTCTGCAGATTACTGCCGCGATGTATCGGTAAGGGGTGGGAACCCTTACCGATACGGTTTGAACGGGAAGAGTGAATTCCGGGTCGAGGCTATTTGCCGATATTCCCGATCAATCCCCGGACGGCGGCGGGAATGTCAGCCGGCAGAATGATCATCTTGCCATTTTCGCTGGTGGCCATCGCCTTGATGCTCTCGATATATTTTTCACCGAGCAGATACATGGCGGGCAATTCCTGGTCCCTGATTGCCATGGTCACCTTTTCGATTGCCTGCTGGCTTGCTTCTGCAAGAACAATTTTGGCCTCGGCATCCCGCCTGGAGGCTTCCAGTCGTCCTTCCGCCTGGAGGATTACGGCTTGCTTCTCACCATCAGCACGGGTTACGGTGGCACGTCTCTGGCGCTCGGCGGCTGCCTGTTCCTCCATGGCCGTCTGCATCGTTGAACTCGGGTTGATATCCTGGATTTCAACAGTTTTAAGGGTGATGCCCCAGTCAGCGATGTCGTCTGAAATGGATGTTTTCAATTTTGCCTTGATCATATCCCGGCTGGAAAGAGCCTCGTCAAGCTGCATTTCACCGACGATCGAACGCAGGGATGTCTGCACCATGTTGCGGATGGCAAGCCGGTAATCCTCAACACCATAGACAGATTTTTCCGGGTGCACGATATTGATGAAAGCGACCGCGTTGGCGATGATGACAACATTGTCCATGGTGATGACTTCCTGGCTCGGGATATCGAGAACAATATCCTTGGTTGTGACCTTGTAGGCGACTTTGTCAAAATAGGGGATGATGAAGTTCAGGCCGGGGGTGAGTGTCGAGTGATACTTTCCCAGCCGCTGGACAACCCATTTGGCCCCCTGGGGCACGATTTTTATCCCCCTGAACAGGGTGACGATGACAATGACGGCAAAAATGAAGGTGGAATAAAGAGTGCCCATGTCCATGATGATTCCTCCGCTTATGACCAAGCTGTTATGATTATTTTAATTTGACGATCAAGGTGTTTCCGGAGACATCGATTACCTCGACGCGGTCGCCGACATGACAGTCGTCCTGACAGATAAACTCCCATTCGTCGGCACTGAGCAACGGCAGGGAAAATCTGACAATGCCGCGCAGTTCATTTTGTGGCGGTTTGATAACAATGCCGGTTTCCCCGGTTACGGCTTCCTTTGAAACACCGGATTTCGTACGGTCGATCATGGTCGGTTTGAAATACTTAAACCAGAGTACTGTAAATACAATGGAAGCCAGTGTCCAGAACAGGAGTTGCATGCTGAAGGCCAGATCCGGCAGAAAGATAAGCAAAACGGCAATGAGCAACCCGGCCAGCCCGAACCAGAACAGGGTGAAGCTGGGAATAAGCATTTCCGCCAGTATCAGAAGCATGCCAAAAACCAGCCAGTACCACCAGACTATTATCAACTCCATGACAACCTCGTTTTCCGTGAAATAAAGAGGCACGTCTCCCATTCCCCACAGAGGAGAAGCAGGCTCTCGTGATTATTCTTTTACACCAATTATCTGGATGACCGCACCCCGTCCATTGTGATAGATCCCTTCATGAATGTTTCTTTCGGTTTCAATGCTGCGCCTGAGTTTCAGCGGATGAAGGGCCTGTTTGATCCAGTCCAGGTCCATTAAAAATTCAGCATTTTTCGGACCTCCGGTATTGAATTCGAGTTGCCGTTTACTATAACCTTCGAGAATAAAAACTCCTCCGGGCCGGAGTCCTTGGTAGATTTGGCTATAGAGTCGTGTTTGCGTTTTGGGCAGGAGGTGGCAGAAGATGGAGATAATGCTATCGTAGGATAATGGAGGAATGGTGTAGCTGGCGAGATCAGCCTTTTCGGTTCTGAGAACAACTCCGCGGTGTCGAGCCAAGCTGGCCGCTTTTGCGAGGCCGACAGGTGAGGAGTCCACAGCAACGACATAATGCCCTCGCTCGGCAAGATAAACCCCGTTTCTTCCCTCACCTTCACCAAGACTGAGTACCGTGCCGTTTGGCGGCAGGAACTCAACGGCTGAGACGAGGAAATCATTCGGATCAGTGCCGTAAGCGAAGCCTTCTTTGCTATATCGTTCGTTCCACATGGCAATACAGGTAAATGAGAAATTGTCATAAAACAGGGTTATCACCTACAACCTCATTGTTCATTGTGCTATAAACTGTTAGAAATTGCCAGGAAAAGTGCTTAGACTGCCTGATTCATCCTGAAGTGCTATCTATCCTCTCGGGCCGCCAGTAGCGCGAAGCTGATGACATCATCGCCATTCTTTCCGAAAAAAATAAGTCGTTATTCTCAAACGGATCGAGACCGGAGCGATCTGGTAGAATTACCTCTTTTTCCTCCTTTCAGTATTACCTACCCTGCTTATAGTATGGAAAACGACTGCGGGCAGGGAAGGGACGTGGAAGCTGAGCCGCCTTCCCAGTCACTTCATTGCCGGTGGAAAGATGGCCACTCGAAATCACAGCGAAAAATTATTTTCAGAGGTTTCAGCCTCTTTGGCAACTGACCTCTATGAGTTTACCATGGCCCAGGGCTACTACAAGACGGGCCGGGCTGATAGGCGCAGTATTTTCCACATGTTTTTCAGAACCGCACCGTTTGGTGGACGGTATGGTATTGCCGCAGGAATTGGCCCCTTCGCTGACTGGCTTGAGGCGCTTCAATTCAGCCATGACGATATCGGTTTCCTGGCCACGCTGACAGACACAGATGGCCACCCCCTGCTTGATCCCGAATTTCTTGAATATCTTTCCCACTGGCGTTTTCGTGGTTCCATCGAAACGGTTCCTGAAGGAACGGTTGTTTTTCCCCATGAACCGATTGTCCGTGTTCGGGCACCGTTGCTCGATGCTCAGCTGATTGAGACAGCTCTTCTTGCCATTGTCAATTTTCAGACCCTGGTGGCCACCAAGGCCTCACGCATTCGCATGGCAGCGGGTAAAGACGAGGTTCTTGAGTTCGGATTGAGAAGATCACATGGACTGAATGGCGGTCTTTCAGCCAGCAGGGCGGCCTATATTGGCGGTGTTGACGCCACTTCCAATGTCATGGCTGCCGCTCACTTCGGCATCCCGGTGCGTGGAACGCATGCACATAGCTGGGTGATGGCCTTTGATGGCGAAAGCCAGGCGTTTGATGCTTATGCCGCCGAATTTCCGCACAATCTTGTGTTGCTGGTTGATACCTATAATACACTGGACGGTGTTCGAAACGCCATTGCTGCCGGTCTCCGTCTGCGTGACAAAGGGGCGGAATTGATGGGCATTAGACTTGATTCCGGTGACCTGGCCTATCTTGCCGTCGAGGCGCGCAAACTCCTTGATGCCGAGGGGTTTCAGGCCACCAGGATTATAGCCTCAAACGATCTTGATGAACGGCTTATAACCAGTCTCAAGGCGCAGGGGGCGCCAATTGACAGCTGGGGTGTCGGTACGAAACTGGTGACTGCTCATGATGATCCGGCACTTGATGGTGTCTATAAGCTTGCGGCCCTGGAAAATGGTGACGGGGAAATGGTTGAGCGCATGAAGCTGTCTGAGCAGTCGGTAAAAACGTCGATTCCCGGAGCGCTTGACGTGGTAAGATTGAAACGGGATATGCGTTGTGTCGGCGATGTGATTTTCGATACCCTTACCGAGGAGCAACCGGGTAGTGAAGAGACGGTTATCATGGTTGTTTCACCGGAGGATCCCTGGAAACGCAAAGTTATTCCAACAAAGGGACTTTCCTTCAAGCGACTTCTGGAACCATTATTTGCAGATGGAAAGCGTGTCGGCAGATGCGAAGCATTATCGGTGATGAGGCAGAGGTCTCTGGCAAACCTGGCAACATTTGACCGGGCCATATTCCGGTTTGACAACCCGCATGTATATGCAGCCGGCCTCTCGCAGCGGTTGTTTGAGCGTCGGGAAAAGATGCGGGAGAGCCTCTTTGAAACGATAACGGCCCGATTGGGGGCGGTCCCTGACAATGATACGGCAGCGTCCGGAATGTCAAAAACAAAAAGAGACAGGTCATGAAACAGGCACTGATACTTGCAGACATACAGAATGATTTTCTACCCGGTGGAGCGTTGGCGGTGCCGGAAGGTGGTGAAATCCTGGACGTTGTGCTGGGACTGCTGCAACCGGATAATCCCTATGAGCTGATTGTTGTCGTCCAGGATTGGCATCCCCAAGGCCACGGATCTTTTGCTTCGGCCCACCCCGGAATGCAACCTTTTGAAACCGGTGAGCTGGCAGGTCTGAAGCAGGTATTCTGGCCGGATCACTGTGTAGAGCAGAGCCCTGGCGCACGTATTGCCAAACGGATAAGGGACAGTGTCAGCGCCTGTGCCAGGCAGGGGAAGAAAATCCTGGTCATTAAAAAGGGACAGGATCCGGCAGTAGACTCCTATTCTGCCTTTTTTGACAATGCCAGGCGGCATGATACCGGGCTTAACCGGGCACTGATTGCCCATGCTATTGAAATGGTAGATATCGTCGGACTCGCCTTCGATTATTGCGTCAAGGCGACCGCCATTGATTGCGTCTCACTTGGTTTCAAAACGCGAATTCTGCTGGATGGCACCAGGGCTATTGACCCATCGCAGACCAATCACCATATCGAGGAACTGAGAAGAGCAGGCGTTGAGTGCGCCACTGGCAGTGGCCGGGGAGAAGGTTTATGAAAAGGAAAATGATCATCGCACTTGCCCCAACCGGAGGCTGGGGCGCAGGCAGGAATAATCCGGTCACCCCGGAAGAAATTGCCTCCCAGGTTATCAGCTGCGTCGATGGCGGCGCCTCGGTTCTGCATATGCATGCCCGGGACCGGAGCGGGAGCCTGACGCCGGATCAATCCGCATTTGCTCAGACCATAGAGCTGATCAAGCAGCAGAGAGATATCATCCTTGAGGCATCAACGGGCGGACTCTCTGACCTGACAGCAGCCGAGCGCGCTCTGCCTGCCGCTCATCCGGCTGCGGAGATGGGTTCATTGAACATCGGTTCACTGAATTTCGGTGATGAGGTCTACCAGAACAGCGTGGTGGATGTTCGTTACTGGATCAGGCAGATGGCTGATACCGGAGTAAAGCCTTCCCTTGAAATTTTTGATACCGGCCATCTCCATACGGCGCTGCATCTCATCGCCGAGGGGCTGGTAAATCCGCCAGGGAATTTCAGTTTTATCTTTGGGGTCAACTGGGGCATGGTTTATGACCCTGCACTTCTGGCCTACCTGGTTTCTCTGCTTCCGGCCGGAAGCCGCTGGGGGGGGATTTTTATCGGCAGTAAAGATTTCAGCGCGCATCTGGCGGCAGCTTCTGCCGGAGCCGCTGTCGTTCGGGTCGGTTTTGAGGATTCATGCGAATATAATGGCAGGACGGCTCGCAGCAACCTGGAGCTGGTAACTACCCTGCGGGAAGAACTAAGGTCCGCAGGGTATGCGATAGCCGGAGTGGAGGAGGCGAGAGAAATCCTTCTGGGCTGACCGCTCTTGTGCGGCAAACCCATGCCGTTCTTCAGCTCACAAATCGGTATCTATTATGAGCGCAGGAGATGATGTTTCTCTCCACCTCAGAGAATGGATCGCTTACCAGACCCCCTTGTTCTCCATCGAGGCCCATGGCTCCTGCACCGGGAGTCTTTCCCCCTGCTGGAGAAGTTCGATTGAGATCTGATCAGGAGTCCGGATAAATGCCATATAGCCGTCCCGCGGTGGACGGAGAATGGTGACACCCTTATCCATCAGGGTTTGACAATAGTCATAGATATTTTCGACACTGAATGCCAGGTGGCCAAAGTTTCTTCCCTCACTATAAGCGGTTTCCTGGTCCCAGTTATAGGTAAGCTCAATTTCCGGTTCGCCCGGTGAAGTTGCAAAGAAAATGAGGGTAAAGCGGCCGGCCTCGATTTCCTTGCGCCTGGTTTCAACAAGTCCGAGCTTATCAGTGAAAAAGTCTACTGCGTCATCAAGGTCTTTGACGCGAATCATGGTATGTAAAAATTTCATGCTGTTTTCTCCTTCTGCAAAGATTGTGAGTGTAGCGGTGATAAGGATGCTCTTTTTGACCCGTTCGCGATAAGAATGTTCAGGAAACCCGTTTTTGTCAATAGCGGCCCGATCAATTTAAAAAGCATATTTCGCTCGGTATATAATTTAGTAAACCAGGGTGTAATCGGCAGGATAAGCATTATATTGCTAGGCTATGGAATCAAACACGAGCATGACTTCGAGTGAGAGGAAGGGCATTATTGTTCCGTTGACGGTAACGCTGGTTGTTCAGGCCACGGTCTCCATGGTTGCCGTCACCGTGCCTGTTCTTGCTCCGTCCGCGGCACCTGATATTGGCGTCTCGTCAACGTCCGTCGGTCTTTATGTGTCAATAATGTATATCGGCAGCATGACGTCGAGCTTGTGCTGCGGGGATTTTATTCTGCGTTACGGCGCCCTGCGCCTCAGCCAGGTTTGTCTTGTTTTGTGCGGGATAGGATTGCTGCTGACGGCCTGGGCCTCCCTTCCGATGATGATCATCAGCGCGTTCATCATCGGTATCGGTTATGGGCCGGTAACACCGTCCAGCTCCCATATCCTTGTCCGGACCGCTCCCGCGCGCATGATGTCCTTTGTCTTTTCTCTGAAGCAGACCGGCGTCCCGCTCGGCGGTGTCATGGCGGGTGCTGTTGTTCCCGCCCTGGTGCTCTCGGCCGGATGGAAAAACGCATCGGTCGGTATCGGGATGTTTGCCATTGGTATGGCTTTGTTGATACAGCCTCTCCGGGGCCAGCTGGACGCTGATCGTCAGGGGACGCGGAGTATTTCCTTCAGGGCTGCCTTCAGTCCGTTGCGCCTGGTGTTTTCCCATGCTCCGCTTCTGCATCTGGCAATCATCTCCTTTCTCTATGCCGGCATGCAGCTCTGTCTCTTAACCTATCTTGTTATCTACCTCACCAGGGATATCGGCATGGCCTTTATTGCTGCAGGACTGACATTGTCGGCCGCGCAAATGTCGGGAACGATCGGGCGTATTGTCTGGGGTGTGCTGGCGGATCGTTATGTCAGACCACGTTTGATGCTGGGACTGCTGGGGATTGGTATGGCCATCGGTTCCCTTGTGCTGGCTGCCGTCAGTTCCAGCTGGCCGATGGTGGCCGTAATTGCGGTGGTGATTCTTTTCGGTGCAACGGCAATCGGCTGGAATGGTGTTTTTCTCGCCGAAGCGGCCCGCCTGGCCCCGCAAGGCCAGGTAGGAGCGGCAACGGGTGGTACACTCTGCTTCACGTTCCTGGGGGTGGTACTTGGGCCATCGCTGTTTGCAGCGGTTGCCTCGACAACCGACAGTTACCCCATGGGGTTTGTCTTTTTTGCCGTTCTCACTTTTGTTGGCGGTATTCTGGCAATGGTCTCCGGCAGGAGAAATGGCTGACAAACTCACCGGCCTGATAATGAAAGGTGCTGGTAGGGGATTGTTTCGTCCTGTTAAAAAAACGTTGAGCCGGTGAGGCAGTATACTAAAAGAAAATTCGTGCCAGGTATTTACCACCTCCGGCCGCGGCTATCTGTTCACATTGCAGACCGTTGAAGTCAACCAGGGCTGCAAGTGTGTTGAAATCTATATAAAGCCAGTTGAATGGCTCGGATCTGTTATCCCGGTATTTCATAATAAACTCGGTTTCTCCATAATATCCGTCATCAGGGCGAATCATATCTTCCTGCGCCATCACCGAGTGATTCCAGGTCGGTGGAATCGGCAAGAACCTGCCCGCCTTCCTCCAGAATCGTTCTGATAAACTGCAGAAAGAGGTTACAGCCGTCCAGGGTTCCACATATGCCAAGGCCGTTCATCAGCATCAATATGGTCGCGTATTTCTTCTTTTTCAGTGAGAAAAGATTTTGCTGGATAATGGACTTCACGCCCCGTCTGGCCATTACCTGTACGCAGCCGGGAGAGATATCGAGAGCATCAACTATTTTATTTTCCTGTTGCAGATAAAGACTGTGGCAGCCGGACCCGGCGCCGACATCGAGTATTTTCCCTGTGCAGAGTTGCAGGGCCGAGCGTTCCAGTCCGTCCATTTCCGAATAGTCCCGGAACATGGTTTTTCCTGTCATGCTCCACATCTCCAGTGTGGTGGAATCGACTTCAACACAAGCATCCTTCCTGCCATCCAGATAATCCAGCAGCATTGCGCCAAGTGGATCTTTACCAGCCTCATGGATGATGTCTATCATGTTTTCGTGACCTTCTGCTTTTTCATGCCAATGCTACCACATCAGATCATCCGGTACCTGATAATCAGCATAGGGATCTTCTGCATCACTGTTTTTCGTTGAGGCAGTGTTACAGAGGATGAGGCAGGCCGGGTTGCGAAGTCTTATTTTCTCTGCCACCGCGGCCGGAACCAGTTCATATCTGTCTTCGAGTTTGACGATTGCCAAACGGCCGCCGGCTAGTTGCTCCTGCTGTTCAGCCGTGACATAGACCCGCTGCACCTTGCTGCCGTCAGCGAAATTATAGCCAATCTCACCCCTGCGGTCTTCGATACGGTTCATCTGGATCAGCTGTTTTATCTGCGCCGCATTGGACTTTTGCTCGGCAATCTGCTTGCGCTGCAGATTGAGCTCCCGGGCCCGTGCCATTTTCTCAGCTTGAATCTGTCGGGCTCCCACGGTGCTTTCAGCTGGCGGCCGGGGTTGTTTGCCTTTTGTCTGGCTAACCTGCCGGTGTTTTTCTTTCTTGGCCTGTTTTGCCGACTTGTTGTCGATCAGTCCGGATTTCTTGAGCTGATCAAACAGTGTATTACCCATCGGGGAATCCTCGCAAAGAGAGCCGTATCAGCCTGCGGTATTTTTACCGCGTGACAGGCTCGTTAATGAGTTGGTCGTTGCTTCTATGTCTGCAGTTCCGGAATATTTTTAAAATAGGCCAGGGTTTCAGGGTTTGCCAGGGCGCTTATATTATTGACCGGCTGACCGTGGACTACCTCACGGACGGCAAGTTCGACAATTTTCCCGGATTTTGTGCGGGGGATCTCTGCAACAGCGATAATCTTCTGGGGTACATGGCGCGGGGAGCATTTTTCCCGAAGCGTCTGGCGGATTTTCCAGGCCAGTTCCTCGGTTAAAGACAGAGCAGGGCGCAGAACAATGAAGAGAACCAGCCTGGTATCGTTTTGCCATTCCTGCCCGATGATGATGCTTTCCATTACTTCATCGAGCTGTTCGACATACCGGTATATCTCCGCGGTGCCGATTCGAACCCCGGCAGGATTGAGGGTTGCATCCGAACGTCCGTAAATGATCATGCTGCCGCGCTCGGTCAGGGTAACATAATCACCGTGGTGCCAGACATTTTCATAGGTTGCGAAGTAGGCCTTATGATAGTGCTCGCCGTTTTCATCACCCCAGAAGAAGGCTGGCTGAGACGGAAACGTGGCGGTACAGACCAATTCACCTTTTTTTTCTATCACCGGAGTTCCCGACTGATCGTACACTTCAACAGCCATGCCAAGTCCCCGGCATTGAATTTCACCACGATACACCGGTAGAATCGGGCAGCCGAGAGCAAAACAGGAGACTATATCAGTCCCACCCGATATGGACGAGAGACAGACATCTGCTTTTACCGATTGGTAGACGTAATCAAAGCTCTCCGGTGATAATACGGATCCGGTGGAGCAGATGGTTCTCAAGGCGGTAAGAGAAAAGGAGTCGACGGGTGCAACGCCGTTTTTTTTCAGGGTGTCGAGATATTTGGCAGAGGTTCCGAAAAGACTCACCTGCATCTCTTCAGCATAGTCCCACAATACCGTGTGGTCGGGATAAAATGGTGAACCGTCATAGAGTACGGCTGCCGCCCTGCTGGCCAGAACGCTTGCCAGCCAGTTCCACATCATCCAGCCGCAGGTGGTAAAGTAGAACACCCGGTCACCCGGTCTGATGTCACTCTGCAGCTGGTGCTCTTTCAGGTGCTGCAGCAGCGTGCCGCCCACCTTGTGAGTGATGCATTTTGGTTTCCCTGTCGTACCGGAAGAGTAGAGAATATAGAGCGGGTCGTTAAATCCGCATGGCTCAAACTCGATGAGGCCGCTATTCGTCGTTGCGGCTACTTCACTGAAGGGAATGCCGGGGGCAGACCCCGGAGTACCCGTCAGATTGATGGTGACGGTTTCTTCAATACTTGCAAGCGTCCCGGCGATCTTGGCGATCTTTTGACGCGTATCTATCTGCTTGCCATTGTAATAGTAACCGTCTACACTGAAGAGGATCTTTGGTGCGGTCTGGCCGAACCGTTCAAGCACGCTTTCGGTACCGAAATCGGGTGATGTTGAGGTCCAGACGGCACCGATACTGGTTGTCGCCAGCATGGCGGTTATGGTCTCTGCAATGTTGGGAAGAAAGCCGGCGACCCGGTCACCTCTCTGCACGCCCACCTGTCGTAACCAGGCAGCGGTGGCTGCAACCTGGCTGTAGAGCTGGTTGAAAGAGAGTTCACGGGCAACGTTATTTTCAATTTTTGACAGGATGGCCGGACCATCCTGTCTGCTTTGCAGCAGGTTTTCGGCAAAGTTCAGGGTGGCATCAGGAAACCAGCGGGCCCGTTCGATATCGTCACCATTTTCCAGAACACGGGCGCCTTTCGTTCCGATCACTCCACAAAAATCCCACAGTATGGACCAGAATAGTTCCTTCTCTACTACAGACCAGCGGTGCAAGGTTTCATAATCTGGAATCATCCTGCCGGTACGCTCTGACACCACTGTCATGAATGACCACAGGAGTGTCTGTTTTATCCGGTCTGCTGACGGTTCCCACAAAAAATTTTTGCTGCTCATGGACAAAATCCTCGGTTGTTCCAGGCCGGTCAGCCTTTGGCAGAGTCCTGTAACCATTTTACAGTCCGGTAAAGAGTCTCTCGTTCTCGGAGGTCCCGAGAACGATGACCTCGTCGTTTTCGGCAATGGTGGTTTTCGGCACCGGGCTGACCTGCAATTGACCGTTCTTCCTGATGGCGATAATGGAAAATCCGGTTTTTTCACGAATTCCGCAATTCTTTATCGTTTTGCCGGCGAATTGCTGACCGGCTTTTCGATTGAGAAAAATAAGCCCCTCGGTAAGCAGGGAAACCTCATTCGGCCTGATCAGCTGGAAGATGGTTCCGGCCCCGAGAGAGGCATAGGACATAACCTGGTCGGCCCCTGCCATGTGGAGTTTGGAAACGTTTCGCTCGAAAATTGATCTGCTGATAATCTGGATGTCGGAGCGAAGCTGGCGGCAATAGAAGGCCAGGTAAATATTCATATCGTCATCATGCGTTGTGATAATCACCGTTTTTGCCGATTCAATACCCGCTGTCTTGAGCGTATTGATGTCAGCTGCATCACCAACGATGAGGTTGTCCTGGATATGTCCGTTGGTCTTGATGGGACGTTTTTCAATAATGCGGTACGTAATGGACTGTTCCTGCAGTGTCGCTGCAGCAATTCTTCCCACCCGGCCGCCGCCGAGAATGAGGACCTGCGGCTTATCAGGATCCTGTGCGTAGTTTACGGGGTAATGGTCATTAAAAGCGCTGAGCTGTTTGCTGGAGCCGGCAATCATCAGGATCGTCTGGGGCGTAATCAGTGTATTCGGTGCGGAAGCCTTGAATTTACCACGTTCCATCATACCGATTACGGTCACCCCTGTCGCTTCTCTGATGCCGGACCGGGCCAATGTTTTACCATCAAGGCTTGTGTGCATGGCGGGTAATTCCGATATGAGCAGGTCATCAAAACGGCCGATAATATTTGTTCCCTGCCCGACTCCCAGAGTTCTCCTGCTTAACGATTTGCCGAGCATTTTCATGAATTCGTAGACGCTGATATTTCCGGAGAATTCCAGGATATCTATCGAGTGTTCGTGATTGGCATTGGTGACCAGGGGAACATCCCGGCTGACCTGCCTGATGGTAAAGGAAATATTCGTGCTTACCAGATCATCATTGGTAATAACAACCAGGGCCGCTTTATCAACCTGAAGAGCCCGGTATGTTTCAGGGCGGTCCGGTTCGCCGATAATGACCTGATAACCAAGGTCAACGAGGCTGTTGGCCTCCTGAACATCAGCGGTGACAATGAAATAGGGGATTTCCTGCCGGGAAAGATACTCAATCAATCGGGTGGTGATCGGGTCAACATGGGTGATGATGACATGGTTCTTCATGTCAACCGGCAGTTCACGGGGCGTGCGCGCTTTTTCCTGCGCTTCAAGCCATGGGGCATAAAAAAACTGGATGAAGGTGAACGGAAGGAGGATGAGCAGGAAAAGGATTCCGGAAATCAGCACAAAGATCGTGAAGATCAGGCCGGTATCCGAGTGAAAGGTGATATCGCCGAACCCCAAAGTGGACATGACCGTCATGGTCCAGTAGAAACCGGTCACCCAGCTGTAATAGCGTCCCTCGAACATCATCAGTACATGGAATAATATCGAATAGAAACCGATAATAAGAAACAGGAAAGCGAGAAATTTCAGAAGAGTAACGGAATTACGTCTTGTCGTTTTGTTCTGTGCGAAAAAAAGCAGTTCGGGTAAAAGAGATTTCATGACTGGTTTCAGTTCGGATGCACCTGTTATTGAGCTGGCATTAAACGGGGATTCCGAGTCTAGGAGCCTGTCGGATTATGCCCTCTTTCCCCATCTCTGCGTTATTTTTTGAAAATAAATACTCGCAATATTAGGTATATGGCTCCGCTTGATTTTCTTAAAATGCCTCGACCTGAAAAAAATTGCTATAATCCGACAGGCTCCTAGGCAACCCGGTTTCTGCCGGCACCTTTTGCCTGATAGAGAAGGTTATCGGCCGATTTGACTATCTGGTTGAAGGTCTGGCCCTTGCTGTATTCGGTCAGACCGATACTGATAGTCATCCGGATCACTTCGCTACCATAGCGCACTTCCAGTGTCTCGATTGCCAGGCGAAGTCGTTCAGCACTGATTTGTCCCTGCTCATACGTCGTTTCGGGGAGCAGAATAATGAATTCTTCACCTCCCCAGCGACTGACAATATCTTGCTTTTTCGTATTCTTATCAAGAGCCTGTGCAATTGCCGCCAACACCTGGTCACCACACTCATGGCCATAAAGGTCGTTTATATTCTTAAAGTGGTCAATGTCTGCGATTAACAGACAGAATGGTCTCATTTTCCGTTCGTACCTGACGATTTCATGCTGGATCATACCGGTGATGGCCCGCCTGTTTGCCAGGCCGGTCAGGTCATCAGTCTGGGAAAGAAAGCTCAGTTTTTTACTCAGGGCCAGCAATTCCTGGCGACGGTCCTCCCTGGTGAATTCATGTACAAGGGCTGTCAGCGTTACACAGATGAATGCCGCAAAATAGCGGCGGGAAAAAACGGGGTCATAGGTCGTGTGCAGTAGGCCGTTACCGGCAAAGAAAAGAATGAAAGCAATCACCGTAAGCAGGAAACAGACAAAAATCGTGCCGGTCTTCAGTCCGAGAACAAGGTAGACCAAACTCGGCAGAATGAAAAACCAGAGATGCCCCGAATTACCGGTACCGCCGGAAACGAGCAGGTAAACAAAAAGCGATGATGTCAGGAAAATGATAAAAATGGCGGTATGGACGTGCTTGTTGGTTATACGTAAATAGAGGTAATTGAGAAAAATGATCAGTGCCGCCGCAAGAAGAATGAGGGCAATTGTCCGGTGGTCGCTCAGGAGATTCTCAAGTCCGAAGGTGATCAGAAATACAATACTTACCAGGCTGAAAAGTGTCGTGACCAGGACCTTATTCCGTTCCTCGGCGTTGGAAACATCAATACGACCCGCTTGAAAAAATCGTCTAATGAGGTTCCTGATCATGATTTGTGGCAGTGAATATTATCGGGCAACACCTACTATTCTCCGGGGATTATAGCATAAGCAGTACAAAATTATTATTAGGCTACTTTGAAAAATTGTCTTTTTGCCCCAACTCTGCGTTGCGTGCGAATATTTTATCATCGGAATATCAAACATATGCACCCCAAGGGCACTTCTTTCAGGGCGCCTATCGGCAAAATTTTCACACGCGCCTTGATTTTGAACCAAAATCCTAATTTTGCAAGGTACCCATTAGAATTAGTGTCTGGTGCGGCTAAGCCGGCTCATCTTGCCCGTTTTGCTGCAAATGTTTCAAATGTTGAGGATAATCGGTGATCAGCGAGTCAACACCCCAGTTGATAAAGCGTTTCATGTCAGAAAGCTTGTTTACCGTATATAGGTTAACTTTGCAGTCTTTTTTCTTGGCAGCCAGGATTTGCTCTTTCGTAATATAGGCACCATTCGCGTTGTAGATTCTGAACTCATAATCGCCCCAGTTGTTCCTCTCAAGTGCGTTTCCGCCGATAAGGGCATTTATTTCAATGTCTGGTGCGAGTTTTCCGGCCACTCTCAGGTAGTCATGAGTAAACGATGAGATAATGACTTTTTTTTCATCAACCTGTTCTTTTTTAATCAGAGCAAGTACTGCTTCCACCAGGGGGAATTGCAGCATAGGGGCGGACAGTTCTTTGAGTTCCAGATTAATCCGCCATGCTTTATCCCTGATGAATTGTAAGAGCACCGACAGCAGCGGAATCCGACAGCGGGGGATATTGGCTATTTCTTCGGGGGTAAGATTTCCGGCCTGAATCTGGGCAAAAGGATCGGAAGCAATAAACCATGAACCTGCATCAAGTTCCTGCAGTTCGGTGAAGGAAAAGGTCGAGAGCGGTTGTGCTGATCGGTCAGGGTAGATATCCGCGACATTGGTCGTACGCTTGAGCGTCGGGTCGTGATGGATGACGAGGTGGCCATCACGGGTGACCCTGACATCCACCTCAACCCCCTGAGTGCCGATTTCCCAGGCTTTGCGAATGGCCGGCATGGTGTTTTCTGGAGCGAGGCTGCGGGCTCCGCGGTGGGCAAAATTATTGATTTTCATGGTGGTTACCTTGGTTATTGCGCCTTGGCGGCGTGGGGAAACAGTGAATCAGGATCGGATACCATAATCAGCTTTGTTTTTCAGTAAAAAGTAACAGAACAGCGCTGTTGCCGCGATAAGCAGGCCGCCGTACCAGGGGAACCAGCCGAATGATTGGCGGAATGCTTCATTCTCTATGAGTGCTGTAGACAACTCCGGGCTGCCCTCTTTGATTGAGGTGCGCAGCCGGCTGATCAGAACGGCGAACAGGATACCGATCAGGCCGTAGGCGAGGTTAAAAGCCAAGCCTTTGAAACTCAGTACGGTTGCCCGTTGATCAGACGATGTTATCAGGTTCAGGTAATGGCTGGTAAAAAAAGCGGTGAGCAGGAGAGCGGTCATCACAAGAGCCATCGGAAGAACACCGAAATAGGGAACAAAACCGGTCAGACTCCAGAGCGTCAGCATCGTCAGCAGGCCGAGCCAGGCGGCGTTCTGGGATGGCGTGAATCTCTTAACCATGAACTCGGCGAGTTTGGGTATCAGCAATCCCAGTAATGATAACAGTGCCATGATGATGCCGAAACTCGCCTCGGGAAGATCGATGAGCCTGAGATACTGGCTGGTAAGGGTGCCGATGAGGCGGAGGACGTGATCGCACATCATACCGAACAGAATAATCGCCAGGGCAAAAGGCGTATGCATTATCCACAGGCCGGCATTGAGGACAAGACGTCCTGATTCAGAGATCGCGGCAAGGGAAAACCGTTGCCCGGCTGCGCCATGGCGGCCATTGGTCTCACGGAGCCGGATCGTACTCCAGAAAGCCAGCAGGGCAAGAATACCTGTCAGGTAGATCGGGAAACGCATGCTGGTCTGCTGGGTGATCGCTGATTCGATGCCAAGCCAGCCGAGGGTTTGATTAACGACCGCGGGGTCGTAGACCAGGGCGCCGATAGTCATGGTAACAAAGCGGGCCAGGGCCCTGACGCGCATCTGCACACTGAGGACACGCGGCCAGTCCTCAGGATTTCCTTCTTCCTTGAGCGAGTCATAGGCTATTGCCTCATCTGCGCCGCTGGCCATGGCCTCGGCCAGTCCGCTGAGAATCCTGTTTACCAGAAAGGCCCAGAATACCAGGGTCATATTGGTTACCGGGACAAAGGCAATGACGCTCATCTCGATGATCATCAGAACTGAGGTCAGGACGAGCAAACGCTTTCGGCCGAGAAGATCCGCCAGGGCGCCGGACGGAACTTCCGCGCAGACGATGGTAATGGCCCAGACCGTGTTCAGAATGGAAAACTGCTCTATCGTCAGACCATAATCAAGAAAGAGGATGGTAAAAACCGGATAATAAAAGCGGGCGTTGAAAAATGTTCTGAAAGCGATGAAAAGCCTTACATTACCTATTTGAAACGGTGATTTTGTTGTCATAGGCAAGGCCCCGTCGATTGTCCGGATAAAAGGGTGAAAAGCCGATGGATTGTCCGCATGCCGTCCGTTCTCCTGCCCGCAGACACCTGGTTAAAATGAGACATGATGATAGCAGTAATTTCCGGGCAATGAGAAGACCGGGTTATCCCGTTACACAGGAGGATAGCTTTTTTGCCAGCCCCACTAACACTACTTGCTGCTGAGGGACAGGCGGCTTTCAAGGTGATTCACCCCGATTGACAGGCTCAGGCAGATGAGGAGATACATCAGGGTAATAGTCAGCCAGACCTCGATGGTTACCTGCGTGGATGACATCACCTGCATACCCTGAAAGGTGAGTTCCTGGATTGAGATGATCGAGACGATGGAAGAGTACTTGATGGTATTGATAAATTCGTTTGCCAGTGGCGGCAGCATGATACGCAGGGCCTGGGGCAGAATAATGAAGCGGAGCTGCTGCAGGCGGTGGAGGCCGAGCGCCTTTGAGGCGTCCCATTGGCCCTTGTCAATGGCTTCGATGCCGGCCCTGACAATTTCGGTTATATAGGCACTTTGAAAAAGACCGATGGTAATCACGCCGGATAGAAACGGGATAAACATGGCCGGTGTGGTTGCCGCAATCGACAGCCAGTATGCGGCTTGCTCTGAAAGACCGCGTACAAAAGAATCCGCCCCGATCGCCGGCAGGACCTGGTCACTGACAAAAAAGTAGAAGATAAAGACCAGTACCAGCGGCGGTGTATTGCGGATGAGCTCCACGTAGGTCCTGGCGCAGAGCCTGAGAAAGAGACTTCGCGATGTCCTGGCAATGCCCATCAAAAGTCCGATAATCGCGGCAAAAAGCATGCCCCATATACTCAGTTTAATAGTGATGAAAAGGCCTTGAAGGAGAATATTCGGCAACCAGCGACCTGATGCTTGGTCGAACCGGATAAGATAGGTCGGAATAACAGACCATTTCCAGTTGTAATTGAGTGAGAAGGCAAGGCGATAGACCACGAAAGAGATTCCTGAGAGTACAAGCAGGATGAGAAACAGGTCGAGCCAGGAAAGGCGGTAGATGCGTCTGCTCATATCTCGATGGACAGACAAACGTCTCTAAAGCGGAGACATCTGTCTGGTGTCATGCGGGTTAATTATTCAACCAGGTTTGCCCAGTCGCGGGTTTCGAACCAGTAATCATGCCGGTCCTGCAGCCAACCCTCGAGAAATACACCGGTAATCCAGGAGTTGAAGAATGTCAGCGAATCGGCATCACCTTTTCTGATGGCAAAACCGATTGGTTCCTTGGTGAAGGTGCCTTTGAGCGGCAGAAAGAGCGTGTCGCTGTATTGCAGGGCTTCATAGGCGGGGCGCGGGGCTGATCCGACAACCGCATGAACCTGGCCGTTTCTCAATTCCTGATAGGTCTGTGTTTCGTTTTCAAACATCCGCAGTTTTGCCTTGGGCAGGTATTTCCGGGCAGCAATGACCGCCGATGTTCCTAGTTTGACGGCGATCTCCACCTCGGGCTTGTTGAAATCTTCAAGCGTTGTAAATCCCTTCGCGAGTTGCCGGTGAGCAACGATAGACATACCGGAAAAGTCGTACGGCTGGGAAAAATTGACCTTCAGGGCACGTTTCGGCAATATTCCCATACCGCCGATAATTACGTCAAACTTACCGGTCAGAAGGGCCGGGATAATACCTGACCAGGCGGTGGGTACAAATTCGACCTTCACTCCCATATCCTCGGCAAGCCGCCGTGCCACATCGATTTCGAAACCGATGAAGGTGCCGTTCTTGTCTTTCATGGCCCACGGCTGGAAGGTATCCATGCCGACGCGCAGGGTTCCCCGCTTGATGATCTGCTCGACAACACTCTCCTGGACGAGCTGCTGTTGTAAGGAGGCGGCAAAACTACTTCCGCTCATCAGGATTATCAGGGCAGGGATAACCACAAAAGAGAATATTGCCGGCCTCTGTTTCATCATCGCTTCCTCCATTCTGGTCAGTTTTGACGGGCTGTTATGGTCTACAGATAACGTGCGGTATCGGTTTAAAAGAGCTTGAGCCGTCTTTCAAGAAAGGCAACAAAGAAAGACAGGGTAATTGTAATCACCAGATAGAGAATGGCAACGGTAAACCAGATCTCAAAGGTAAGAAATGTTTCGGATATCAATGCTTGAGCCTGCATGGTCAGATCATAAATGGCAATGGTTGAGACCAGGGCGGAGTCCTTTATCAGGGATATTGCCTGGCTCGTCAATGGAGGGAGTATGGTCCTGATAGCCTGGGGCAGAATGATAAAACGATAGGCGTGGTATTTACTGAGTCCGAGGCTGTAAGAGGCTTCAATTTGCTCTTTATCAACCGAGAGAATGCCGGATCTGAAAATTTCCGAGGCATAGGCTCCTTCAAACAAACTCAGGGCCAGGATGGCCGAAGGGAACCGCTCCAGGCCAAGTACCGGTCCAAGCACAAAATAGATGAAAAAAATCTGGATGAGCAATGGGGTATTGCGAATCGTCTCCAGGTACCCCCGGGCGATAAAGCGGGCGACAGGAGAAGTTGAAAGTCGTAAAAAGGCGGTAACCATGCCGATAGCAAAAGCAAAAACCATGCTGATTGCCGATATTTTCAGGGTGGTACCAAGACCAAAAAGGAGGGGACCCGGGAAAAAGCCCTCGCTCGTCCAGCTGTAGATAAACGGGGGAACCTGGTACCATTGCCAGTTGTAGCCGAGATTATCAAGGCTGCGCGAAAACAGCCAGCCCAGCGCTATCAGCAGACAGATAAACTGGAAAATATCCCGGTAAGGAGACCTCAGTAGCCGCCTGTAGTTCCTGCGCTCCTGCTGTTTGCTGTCGATCATCTGTAGTTTCAGTTCGGGCGGTTTTCGGCGTGCATCTCCCTGACCAACTCGGTAATGGTGCGAAAATCTATTTTACCGCTTCCCATTTTCGGCAAATCTTCTATGACGAGAAACTGTTTCGGCAGGGCTATCTTTGGCAACTGGTCGGCCATCACCTTGAGAATAGCTTTTTCCTCAAGTTTCTCGGTGGTAACCGCGATGATCTTGGCACCCTTGGTGGAGTCCGGTATCTCGACGATGCAGCACTGGATGTCTTCCGGAATGATTTTCTCGAGAATTGATTCGATTTTCACGAGCGAGATCATTTCCCCGCCGACTTTGACAAAACGCTTGATCCGTCCGACATGCCAGAGATAACCGTCTTCATCAAGGTTGCCCATATCCCCCGTGTCATACCAGCCCTGGCGAATGTGCATCGAGGTTTGCTCGAAATCGTCAAAATAGCCTTTCATGACGTTGCCGCCCTTCACCAGTATTCTGCCGTCTTCACCCGGACCGCATTCTTCGCCGGTCTCGTAATGTTCGATCCTGACCTGCACGCCGTGTATGGGCTTGCCGACACTTCCGGGCCGGTTGTCTTCCGGGGAGTTCACCGAAATAACCGGTGAGCATTCGGTCGCCCCGTAACCTTCGAGGAGATCTTTGCCGTGTTTTTCTTTGAACGATTCACGTAGGGAATCCGGGCACTTGTCTGCTCCTACCATGGCAATCCGCAGGGAATCGAAGTCACCCTTTTCCGATTTTCGCAGGTATCCCCAGAAAAAGCTCGGAGTTCCAACCATCAGGCTTGGCTTGTGATCCCGGACAATTTCACATATCACCCGGTAGTCAAGCGGGTTTGCATAGGTGAGGATTCGGGCGCCGTGGAAAAGAGGAAGCCAGAAGTTTACTGTCAGACCGAACACGTGGAAATAGGGTAATGAGGAAAGAAAGATATCTTCGGGGCTGAAATGAAATCGCTCGGTTGCCGAGGCAATATTTGTCGCGATGTTTTTGTGGGTGAGCTGGACCGCTTTCGGATCCTTTTCGCTGCCGCTGGTAAAAAGAATAACGGCGACGTCATTCTCGTCTCCGCCCTTGACCAGTTTCTTGATCACTGGAGCCGGCAGTTTGGACAGGGCGGCGGCCTTGGCTTTCTGCAGCACGCTGATGCCTGCCATGATGTCCTCGATGTAAATCATGCCGTCGACGTAGGGACAGTTGATTTTCTCCAGCAGGGCTCGCGATGTTATGATCGTGCGGAAGTCACATTTTTTCTGGGCATAGAGGGCATTGAGGTCGGCACCGGTCGAATAGTTGATCATGACCGGAATCCGGCCACTCATCAGCAAGCCGATTTTTGCCAGTATACAACCGGCGGAGGTCGGCATCATGATGCCGATAAAACCCGTGTCGAACGTCTTGAAGATTGAACCGAGCAATAGCGAGGCAAGCAGGGCACGGCTGTACGATATTTCTTTGCTCGTCGTGAAATCGTGGATAGCCAGGGTGTCGCCCATTTTTCTGGCGACATCAATAAATTGATGATGAAGTAGCACGCGTCTCCTCCCCGATAGATTCAGCGGAAATGCAACGAACCAAGTGAATGTCTGTTGTTCAACCATACTTCATTTGTAGGAAAATTCTCTACCATCTTTAATGCTGTTTGGCAAGAAACGGACGTCACTGCCCCGACCGCCATTACTCAGCCGCTCGTTTGTTTCGACAATATTGTCGATCCCCGGGGATCTTTGTCGAATAAATCGCTGGCAGGAAAACGAGGTGTTTCTTTAACGTATTGAAAACAGATGATTATATTTCAATCAGCGTCTGGCACGATTATTGATAGTGGTTCTTCCAGGAAAGCTGTCATCTCATCTGTTCTCTCATTCAAATAAAAGGAGTCAAACCATGAATATGAGAAAAATTACTTCAATGACCATGCTTATTTCGCTTGTAATCCTCATCCTTAACTCGGTTGTACTTTATGTGGTGCCGGAGGGGAGGGTGGCATACTGGGCTGACTGGCGTTTCTGGGGACTGACAAAACCCCAGTGGACAGATCAGCATGTTACGGTCGGGGTACTCTTCCTGATCGCCGGCTTTTTACACATCTACTACAACTGGAATCCGATTCTTACCTATATGAAAAATAAGGCCCGTGGAGTGAAGGTCTTTACCGGGTCGTTCAATGTGGCCCTGGTGGTCACTGCCCTGGTTGTTATCGGGACCTATTACATGATTCCGCCCATGAGCACCATTCTCGATATTTCCAGCCATTTCAAAGATGCCGGGTCCGAGACGTATGGGGAACCCCCTTACGGCCATGCCGAGCTGTCATCCCTGAAGATGTTTTCTAAAAAGGAAGGTCTCGATGCGGTGAAAAGTATCGAGCTCCTGAAAGCGGCAGGCTATGAAGTTACCAGCGATAAAGATACCTTGAAGGATATCGCAGCAAGGAAGGGTGTTGCACCGCAAGTAGGTTTACGAGGTCATCAAGGCAGCCAAGATCAATGCACCATCAGCGGGCAAGGACGCAGGGGCAGCGGCAGGCGCGGCGCTTGCTTTTCCTGATGCGCCTGAAGCGGGCTGGGGCAAAAAGAAACTCTCCGAGATCTGTGAGCGCTATGGTTTGAGAGAGGAGCGAATCATTCACAAGCTCTCCGATCAGGGAATAAGCGCTGACGGTGAATCGACGATCCATGAGATTGCCGAGGCAAATAATCTTGAGCCCATGGGCTTATTTGAAGTGATTCATGCGATTGTTACGGAACCGGGAAAGTGACAGATGCACCCACTGAACCTTCTCAAGGCTCTTATCATTTTGCTTTTCAGCCTTCTTGCGGTTAGTATATCGATGGCTGCGGCTGCCGACACTGTTGTTGTCGGCACCATAACAGCCATCGATACGGATAAGCGGGAGCTGATTGTTTCCCCTGTTCACGCGGCAGCGGTGACAGGGGAAACAGGTTCCTCTTCTCCTGTCCTGTCCGGCTGGGGTGGGACTTGGATGCTGGTCTCCCGTTTACTGCGCTCCTGCCGGGCTGCGCTACCAAGGGGAATGCCGTCAGGATGAACGGAATGTTTGATAAGAACGGGTTTTTTCTGGTTGATACCATGCATGGCTGCGGGGCCGGTGATTTCAGCGATAATACCGGCGTCAGGTACCGATTGAACCGGGCGCGTGGAGCCTGCGCCGCGCTGTAATTTCTTTTTCTCATCAGCCCTATGAGTCTGAATCCCTCATGGAAGAGTAATCTTGCCCTCTTTCTTGTCCTTATCCTTCTGGTATCGGGTTATTTTTTCCTCCAACTGCAAAAAACCTCCAGCCAGTTCTACAAAAACTCCCGGGAACATTCAGAGATCGTTGCCGGTGTTGTCGAGCTTACGATAAAAACCGCCATCACGAGCAGCGAAAGTCTCGAGAATATCTATCGTGGATTTTTGAAAAATAGTGCGCGATTCCTTCTTTATCTGGAAGCGGTGGAACCCTTTTCAGCGGCAGAACTTACCGCCTTTGCTGCAGAATCGGGGCTTTCAGGCATAACCATTATTAAAAAAAATTCCCTTGCTATCTCGGGCCCTTCCGACTGGTTGGCAGAGCCCCGCTGTTTTCAGTCCGACACCCTCCTCTATCGGCAGGATATCCAGACCTATCTACTCACCTATTACCCTGATCAGCATGCCCCTGAAGGTACGGACAACGAGTGTATCGTCGTTGGTATTGATGCAAAAGGACTTGACCGGATGCGCAGGGATCTTTCCGTTGAACAGCTTTTGCGCGTCCTTAACAAGCAGCCGCGAATTGCCTATGTGACACTCAAGCCCACAGGGAAATGATGACAAAGTGGAGCAGACGTTCAAGCTTCGGACGGATAGTGACGGTCGCAGCGTTATCGAACACACGATTGATATCGGCGACAACCGCCTCGTTGTCGCCCTGGAGGCCGGGCATTTTCAGACACGGATCATTCAGATGCGCAAGGAGCTCGGACTCTTTGTCCTGTTTCTTTTTGTTATTGGTCTTTTTACTTCCTGGTGGCTTTATCGATCCCAGCGGAATCGCCTGGATCAGGCCCGTGAATTTGAGCGGCAACTGGCCAAACAGCATGAGGAGGCCGCGCTGGGGCGGGCTTCCTCGACGATTACACATGAACTGAGAAATCCACTTAATGCCATCAGTATCGGTCTGCAGCGGCTGCAGTACGAAGCCGACGAGCTGAGCGTTGAACATCGCCAGCTCCTGACAGGTATGCGCGAGGCGGTGGCCCGCAGCAATAATGTCATCAACCGGCTGCGCCAGTATATCCATGATTTCAGGGTAGAGACGGACCTGGTTGATGTCGGTGAACTCATCAGCGGGGTTATCGATCTTTATCGAAAGGATTTTGCCGATAAAGCGATTACGCTTGATCTGGAAATTGACGGTGTGGTGAGTATCCATGCTGATCGCGATCTGCTCGGTCAGCTCTTTGAGAATCTCGTCCGTAATGCTCTTGAAGCTCAGCCGGACGGCGGTTATTTCAGCATAGTCACCGAGTCCCGCCTCGGTTTTCTCAGCCTGACGCTGAGCAACGGGGGCGGAGGGGTGACAGAAAAAGAGCGGGCACAGCTTTTTGATCCCTATTTTACCACCAAGGCAAAGGGCACCGGGCTTGGCCTGGCAATCAGCAGGAAAATAGTCGAGGCCCATGGCGGAACCATCGACTGGAATGGTACTGTTTCTGAGAAAGAATTTTCCCTGGTTATCCTGTTGCCGTTAAAGTCCGGACAGCCAGCCATGATTTCTTCGTAATAATCAGCAGCAACTGGTGCGAGAATGCAGATATTAATTGTTGACGACGAACAGATGCAGCGTGACATGCTGGCGGGGTTTCTCGAGAGGAGAGGGTACGATATCCTGACCGCGTCCGGCGGCCGGGAAGCGCTCGCCCTTTTTGAACAGGAGCCGGTTCAGCTCGTTCTTATTGATCACCGGATGGAGGATATGAACGGTGACGAGGTTCTCAGAAAAATGAGGGAGCAGTCGCCACTGGTCCGGGCCATTATGATAACCGCTTTTGCCAGTGTCGAAACAGCGGTGCGGGTGATGCAGCTCGGAGCTGATGATTTTCTTGAGAAACCGGTAGATTTGACAGTGCTCCTTGAAAAAATAGAAAAGATCGAAGTCGAGGTATCGGTGCAGGCCGAAGCCGATGAGCTTGAAGAGGTCGTCGAAAACCGGGAACTTCCGGTGGCACTGATCGGCTCAAGCCGGGCCATGAAAGAGGTACTCTCGCTTGTCCATCGTGTCGCACCGACGGCATGGAATGTCCTGGTGACGGGAGAGACGGGAACCGGGAAGGAACTGGTGGCCCGGCTTATCCATTTGGCCGGGGGGCATGCTGACGCTCCGTTTATAGCGGTTAATTGTGCGGCAGTACCGGAAAACCTGTTCGAGGCCGAACTTTTCGGTCATGAGAAAGGTGCCTTTACCGACGCCGCCTCGCAGCGGCGGGGGCGTTTTGAGCAGGCCTCCGGCGGGACGCTGTTTCTTGATGAAATCAGCGAAGTTCCGTTGCCGATGCAGGCCAAGCTGCTGCGGGCGCTGCAGGAAAAGAAGATTTCACACATTGGCGGAGATGTCGATATCAGCGTTAATGCACGGGTGGTGACCGCCAGCAACCGGGATCTGAAAACATGTATCGAGGAAGGCTGCTTCAGGGAGGATCTCTACTACCGCCTCAATGTCTTCGAAATCCCAATTCCTCCCTTACGCGAGAGGCGGGAAGATATTGCCCTGCTCTGCGAGCATTTCCTCGAAAAACATGGGCATGATGGTCCACGCCTGGCACCGGAAGCCTTGGCGCAACTGGTTAAGTATGATTTTCCCGGCAACGTCAGAGAACTCGAACACCTCATCCAGCGTCTGCTGACCCTGACTCGCGGCAACCTGATCAGGCTCAGGGATCTGCCGCAGGAGATACGCGAACGGGAGAGCAGCAGCGGACTGCTCAGTGAACGACTGGCCCGTGTTGAGCGTGATATGCTGCTTTCAGCCCTGAAGGAACATGACGGGGTGCAAACCAGAGCCGCGGAAGCACTGGGCGTCAGTGAACGGGTGCTGCGCTACAAGATGAAGAAGGCCGGTATCAAGGGTAAATAGACCTCGCTGTCTTTCTATACAGGCTTTCCGGCGGGAGCGTCTGTCCGGGGAATTATTTCTTTTTCTTGACCTCCTTCTTGCGGGGAGGATCAGAAAGGTGGACCGGCTGGTCGGTCTTTATTTTATCTTCCAGTAATTTATAGGCAACATAGTACTTGAAAATATTGCTGACATACTGGACGGTCTCACGACCAATGCGTTTGGCGGCGACAACCTCGACATTTTTGAACCAGATATTGGGGTTCAGCCCCATTTTTTCCGCCTCTTTTCTCAACTGGGCTATTTTTGCCGGTCCGGCGTTATAGGCAGCGAAGGTCATCAACGTCCGGTTCAGCGGGTCAAGATTCTTGTCTTTGGCGAAGTAGTTGTCGGTCATGAAACGAAGATACTTGGTCCCCGCATGAATATTGGGGTCGAGTTCGCGAACGTCCGGAATGCCGATATTCTTGTCTTTGGCGGTTGACGGCAGGATCTGCATGACGCCGACGGCGCCCGCCTTGCTTTTCAGGCTCTGGTCGAGTTTTGACTCCTGATAGGCGAGTGCGGCGAGCATCAGGTGATCAAAATCATATTCTCTGCCATATTTTTGAAAATACCGCACCGTCAGATTAAAGCGCTGCAGGTGCTCGTTATACACTTCACCTGTTATGTAGGAGGTGTTTTTAAGATAGCGGTTCACCAGGATATTGCCAAGCAGCGTGCCGACCTTATGATCCTTGACAAATTCGTTGACAACGGCCATGAGTTCGGGGTTGTTTTTGCGCATGGCCCAGGCGATTTTGCCGTCAGTGCGCAATTTTATTTCCGGGTGCAGCGTGATTTTGTCAAAAACCTGTGCCCATAACTGTCCTTTAAAATCGTCAATGACCATGTACTTAATCAAGCCGGCATTGAGCATTTCCAGCAGGTCTTCGTCTTCCAGGTTGTCGTTTGCTTCAATGATTTTGACTTTTGCTTTCTTGACGGATTGCAGGGTCCCGTTGAGCTTCACCAGGCTTTGGTAGTAGCTGCTGGATTTTCTTACGTAGATTTCTTTTCCGGCAAGATCAAAGAGTGAAGAAACCGCTTCTGCGCCCGGGCCTGATACCAGGATTTCATTGATACCACCGGCGACGGGGTCTGAAAAGTCGACGTTCTTCAATCGCTCACCGGTTATGGTCAGGTTGCCGACGGCGATATCCCCTTTGCCTGCTTTAATGAGGGGATGAGGTTCTCCCGCGCGGTGGGAAGAAAAATGACATTTATTTTCAGGGTACTTTGTCTTCAGCTTTTTGTTGATGAACGTTTCGAATTCTTTGACGAATTCATAGCTCGCTCCCCGGGGCTGGGCTCCGTCAAAAAAGAAGAAGGTCCTGCTGTAGGGGATCAGGACCCTGATAAACCGTCTTTTGACCATCTCGTCGAAATCGCCGGTAAACGGTTTGTTCATCGTTTCCAGGTTTTCAAGCGTCAGATCCTCAGGAGCCTCGTCGGCAGCGAATGTGGGCAGGGCAGCCATTCCTGTAAGAAGGCAAATTACGGCTAAGATAACGAGTACCTGGAAGGTTATGATTGACGGACGTATTAGATGTCTATTCATGTCAAAGAGGATTTTCATCGGTTTCATGTACCATTTTTGAGGGAAATGCGCCCTTTACTTTTACGCCAAGCTCCGGGAATTTGCTCACCTGCGACAGCAGATTGCCGCGTCCCTGGGATATTTTGTTTATTGCGTTGTCATACGAATCTTTGCACGCGTCAATCTGTCGACCGAGTTTTTCCATATCTTCCAGGAATCCGCGCAACTTGTCATACAGGGTTCCGGCTCGTTCAGCGATTTCCTGGGCATTTTTGTTCTGCTTTTCAAGTTGCCAGAAATATTCGACGGTCCGCAGCGTGGCAAGAAGCGTAGTCGGCGTGACTATAATCACTTTTTGTGAATACATCTCGGTGAACAGTTCTTCTTTTGCCTGAATAGCCGTCATAAAGGCGGCATCAATAGGGATGAACATGAGAACGAAATCGAGTGATCGAAGGCCCTCAAGCGAGCTGTAGTTTTTCGTACCGAGCGATTTGAGATGGTTGTACAGGGCCTGAATATGCTCACTCATAGCCGTGCTGCGCTCTTTCTCATCATCGGCTGCAACAAAACGGGACCAGGCGGAAAGGGAAACCTTGGAGTCGATAACGATATCCTTATCATCGGGCAGGTGAATAATTACATCGGGCTTGAATAATTTGTTCTCGACGTCACGGAAACCAGCCTGGGTTTCGTATTCCACTCCCTTGCGCAGCCCTGATCGCTGCAGGATTTTTTCAAGTACCAGCTCTCCCCAGGTTCCCTGCAGTTTTCGATCTCCGCTGATGGCCCGGGTGAGATTGATGGCTTCCTGGCTGATCTGCCGGTTGAGTTCGCGAAGATGGACTATCTCCTGCTTGAGCGAGGCATGCTCACGGGTTTCCTCCAGGAAAATAGTCTCAATCCGACCGCGGAAGGAGACGATCTGCTCCCGAAACGGCTGCAGCAGGCTCTCCATCCTGTCACTGTTTTGCCGGGAGAATGTTGTGGTCTTTTCGTCAAAGATCTGCTGGGCGAGGTTTCTAAACTGGTGCGTCATCTCACTGCGCGCCTGGTCGAGAAGATCTATTTTCTCCTTTCCGTGCCGCTGCTCGAGAAGGAGTCTCTCTTCGAGGGCTGCATGACGCAGAGTCAATTCCCGGTGTTTGCGTTTCAACCTGACGGTCCGCCACTGCATAAAAAAAAAGCAGATAAAACCGCCGAGTGCGGCAGTCAGCAGCGGAAGCCATGGTTGTCGCGCGAGAGTGTTCATCCATAGAAGAAATTGTTCGGTCATGACTGGTATGAAATGGCTCTTCGTGTACCTAAAATGTTTCGGCGGGTTGGCTGCTGGAGAAAAATCTCGGTCGGCAGTATGACTGTCGTGCCATACAGTACTTGTTTAAACGGTTGCCGGTGATGCACCAATGATTGAGAAGCGGTAACCGCAATCAGCCGGGCGGCCAGCCCATTTTTCTCCCGCCGATAACATGCATATGGATATGGAGGACATCCTGACCGGCATCCGGACCATCATTGATAATAAATCGAAAGCCGTTGCTGATACCATTTTCCGCTGCCACTTCGGCTCCTTTGCGAAGGAGCTTGCCCATCAGCTTGTCATCTTCCTCATGAAGCGCCGACGGGCTGCTCAGATGCTTTTTCGGAATGATCAGAAAATGCTTGGGTGCCTGTGGCGAGATATCCCAGAAGGCAAAGACATCATCATCTTCATACAGCTTTTTGGTTGGAATATCACCGTTAATGATCTTACAAAATAAGCAATCACTCATCCTTACCCCCACTGGTAACTGGTTTACATGACTTGTCCCGGTGCACGGTATAACCGGTTGACGACCGGGACGGACCCGCGCATCATTCTGTCGTTTTATTACAAGAAATGCAAGAGGGAGCTACACCTCCTGGCCCCCTTAATCGACCGTGAGGATTGTTCTCAGGATATCTTTTTTGCCGACAATGCCGAGCATAGCACCTTCGTCGGAAAGGACCGGCAGGGTATGAACCTTCTTTTCAGTCATGATCGTGGCAATGACATCAAGCGGTGTGTCCGGGCTGATGGTGATGATGGTTTTCGTATAAATATCGGCAACGGTGGCACCGGCAATCTTTTTCAGTTCCCGCTCCATTTTTTCAGGACTGTCCAGAAAAAGAAACGAGTCCAGGATGGTTATTACCGGCGGAACCTTGAGCCGCTTGTTTTGATAGATCAGGTCGCTCTCGGTGACCATGCCGCACAGGTTATTGTTTGCGTCAAGTACCGGAACGCCGCTGATGTCTTTGGAGAGCAGCAGTTTTGCCAGATCACGAATGGATGCGTCGACGGCTATCGATATAATATCTTTGGTCATGATGTCTTGAGCGGTTTTCATGGTAAGTTCCACCTCTTTATCGTGTTTTTCTCAGGTCTTGCAACGGTGAATCCCGGGAGCGGGCTTCGTTTGATGCAAACATTAATCATTTTTCTCGTCAAACATACCTATCTGGTTTCCCAGCCGAACCTGTATAGGCGCCCCGCAAGTCATTTATTGAACCCCGGCAGGGACTGTCCTTCCGGAGCAGCAGGACAACAGCTTAGAGTGCCCATGACGCGAGATCGGTCAACGGCATAATGAGTGCCGGATCGCCGAGCAGATTGGTGAGTTTGACCAGCATCGTATCCCCGGAATTCTGCTGGTAGTTCTGCAGGGAAGCCAGGATCAGGTCGCCGAGCAGGACCTCCCGGCCGGCATGTCCACTGAGCTGCCGGGTAAATTCCTCGCCCAGTGCGACAGCGAGGTCATTAAAGGAGAGACCGCTTGGTGACCAGACGGCAATGGCGCCGCCATTGGCAGCTTTTACCAGGGCCTCTCCCAGGTAATCAAAACCGGGGCGGGCAAAATTGCCGATGACACAGGTCAGGGCGCTGAGCAGCGGCCGCTGCAGGTCATTGGTCAGGGACCCGATATCATTGATGGTGAGAAGACCGTTTGAGGCCAGCCGGTCATAGCCACCGTGGCCGATATAGTTCATGATGAGAGTGCCGTTATTGAGCGCGCCGATAACCTCTGCCGAGGTGCCGCCGTCATCCTGGGACACCGTCGTCAGCTTCAGCCGCTGCGGCATCAGGGCGGCAACCTTCTGGCTGTCGGCCGCGAAGTCGTTATCTTCACCCGGATATTCTGGTGACCCGGAAACCATCAGGCCCCTCTCCTGCCAGGCGCCGCCGTAACTTTCAAAGGCGATTATCCGATCGACCATGTCGTTCAGTTCTGCAGCGGAATTGGCCGGCAGACGGCCGATGGCAAGATCCGGCACATCGTCGTCACCGACCACGTCGGCAAGGAGCTGATCCGAGGCGAACAGGCCGCTCGGCGTGCCGGTGAGCATGGCCGGGATATGGTTGTCGCCGACGCCCTCGATATCCTTGTAGTCATAGGTGCCGTTACCGGCCAGTACTACGTAGCGAGGGAGAGACTGCCAGTTCTGCTCTGCGTAACGCAGGAATTCCCGTATCGCTTCCGGTCCGGGCACCCCGTAATTAAAGCTGTCGACCAGTTCCTGGAAATCGATAACTCTGGCGCTATGTCCGCGGGTTATCCGATAGTCGACGAGCCGCTGGGCGGCGGCGGCAAAGGCAGTCGGGGCGATAATCAGGTAATCGTAGTTGTTGGCAGCGGCCAGGAGGGGGCTATCGCTGACGGGGCTGAGACTGTCCGGTACCATGGCAGGATCCGGTATTACCGCAAAATAGGGCGCTGTCGGTGAGGTCGGTGAAAAGCTTACCCGGTAGTTGCCCGCGGAGCCGTCAACCAGGGTGTCGGTGATCAGCCGTGAGCGGTAGGGGTTGACTACGTCAAGTACCCTGATGTCGCTGGAGTCGAATTGTTCGACCGTAATCACGCTATTGCGGTCCGCCTGTACGGCCAGCCCCTTGGCGGGTGCCTGCATGGCGCGCTGATAGTCTATGGTGATTGAGTCAAAATAGACATCATTGAAACCATCGGGATCATCCAGAACGGCTTGCAGGGTGAAAAAATCTTCGCCGTTATTGACAAGGCCGACGGCTGCCGGATCAATGCCGATAATTTCAAAGGAATGCTGTACCTCGCCTGACCAGGATGTCTCGCCGACTACGGTTCCGTTTATGGTGACGATTACATGGTGCGGCTGCAGCTCGCTGTACTCTCCGACAAGGTCAAGGTGCAGGTCAAGAAGGCCCTGGCCGCTCCAGCCTTCAAGTGTAAACGATTGGCCGAGACTGTCATCGTCAAGCTCCGGGTCATTGACATCGCCGACATCAGAAAGAACAACTATTTCTTTCTCGGGTCCGGATGCATAGATAGCATTCCAGAACCAGTAGTCGGCGGCCGGATCGGTTACCTGCGGATTATTCATGATGGCGAAGAGGTCTTCTTCCAGATGCAGGCTGGCCGTAAAACTCTGCAGTTCTGCTGCCGGTTGAAGCAACCGGCCTCCACTCAACGGCGGCGCACCGCCGGTCACCTGCAGGTCATAGAGCGCCTCGGCCAGATCGACCCGGTTGTTGCCGTTTACATCGACGCCGGCAGTGGCGTAATCGGGGCGTACCCCGCTTGCGGGTGCGCCGTTCAGCACCTGCAGGGCGCTGATCACATCCGCCAGGTCGACACCGCCGCTGCCGGTGACATCACCAAGGGCATCGGCCGGCTCCATGAGTAGTCCGGTCCCCGGTCTGAGCCAGTAGGTGTTGCTGTCGGTTGCCACACCCTGCATGCCTACCCCGTAAAAAAACAGACCGCTGTTGTCCGCGGTTGGCAGATAGGGCACCGGCGTACCGGCATGGCTCAGGGCCAGATTGCCGGCGGCGATGGCGTCGGCGGCCGCGGTTGCATCCATTTCCTCCAGCAGGGAGGCGATCTGGTCAGAACTGAGGTAATAGAACCCCTCATCGGAAACCGTGATCTTGATGGCATCGCCACTGCTCGGATCTGCCTGCTGGGGCGCGGCCATGGCGGCCATGCGCATACCGGACGGAATCACCGCCGGTTCCGGCAGACCGTTTGGCTCATGGGCGTCGCGCTGATAGTCACTGGTCATGTCATTGAGAAGGGCGACTTTATCGGGCGTGTCACCGACAACTATGGTGTAGGGGCCGTAGAAACGCCCTTCACCGCTGGTCTCTAGTTCCTCCAGGACGTAGCTTGCCTCTGCCCCGGAACTGAGGGCCGGGTCCCTGAACCGGTAGATGCCGCCCTGGGGGGCTCTGCGCAGGCTGCGCAGCGGCCGCTGGTTCACCTGGACATAATCACCCGACGCGCTGTCCCGCCGCAGCAGGTTAAAGGCCGCGGTTCCTACCTCGGATGCGGTCTCCCAGAAAACGATGTTCTCAGCTCCGAGCCGGTAGGCACCGAAATCGGAGAGCACCACCTGGGTGACAGCAACGGTGGCATTTGCCAGGGAAGTGTCGCGGGTCGGATCGGCAGGATCGAAATAGTCGATCCGCAGGTTCGGGGTCGTGTCCGGTTCGATCCACAGGGAGCCGGAATCACCGGGCATAATGATGTACCGCCTTCCCCGTCATCACAACCATCAATACCGAGATCCGCTTCACAGCAATTGATGGAAGGGTCCCGGCAGGGGGCCAACGGTACGATCAGGCGGTTGCCGTTGCTGTCATTGGCAAAGATACCGGTATTTATACCGGTTTCGTAGAGGGTGAGATGATGACGTCACCGTTCAACGGGTTAGTGATGCTTACCGGTAATGGATTGAATGGTAGTCGCATTGGTATTGCGGTCCTTGTCGACAACCTGCACATAGACCGGCCCTCCATCGCCATCAAGGGTATAGCTCGGAGTGCCGCTTACCGGTGCACCGGCTGCATCCGTGAATGTCGGGAGGCCGAGGGTGCGTACCTCGGTCAGCACCGCTGCGGTGGCCTGCACCGAAGACTGGGCGGAGGTTACCGAAACGGTGTTGCTGATCGCCTGCGGTAGCCTGGCATTAACAATCTTTGCCTGGAAGGTGACGGTCATGGCCTGGCCGGGCTGAAGGCTATAGCCGTTTGCCGTCGTCACCAGGTTTGGCGGGTCACCGCCTGAGACAGTACCGGTGGAGACAATGCTCGAAAAATCAATGCCTTGGATCCAGGCCGGCCAGTCTTGGCCACTGTAGCGCCGTTCGAGCAGAACACCGTTATTGGCGGTGTAACGGGCCGACCAGATGGGCCGCGGGTAGGCGGTTCCGGTACCATTTGAGCCGTTGGTGACCAGCGCCATCCGGTTGCCGGTGGCAGCATCAACCGTCTGAGGGTAGACTGTTGCGGTACCATCTCCGTCGGCTTTAAAACGGTAGTCCACGGCAAGATCACTATGGGTCAGGGCGTATACCTCAAAATCCATAGCCTGTGCATATTCAATACCGATTGACACCTGGGTTTCCACCTTATCGGGAGGATCGGCGATCCCGAAATCATCGCCAAGCGTTATCAGCACGCCTTCTCCGGAATCTCCGATACCGTTATCGTCGGTGTGCCCGGTACCCCAGACCCAGGTATTGGCCCGGCTGACACCGGTGATTGGTGCGCTCACATAGGCTCCGGCATCTGCAGCCCCGTTGCTTCCGGCAGTACCATTAACGCGAACCCGCTGGACGGTCCAGTTGGAGCCCCATTCGATGGCCATAACCGTACTGGTGGCGGTTTGCAGGGTTGTTCCCGGCATTACGGCTCCATTTGATCTGAGCGGTTCCCGAAGGCCAGATACGCGCATGACAACTGTTGTGATCGTTACTGCTGGTTGCCGTTGTGTCACAGCCGGCACCGTTGAAACCGCCGAGCAGCATGACCTGGTTCATGTCCGTCCAGCCGTTGGTAAAAGTATCCGTACCGGTATCGGTGGTGGAAGCGTTGTTATGGGCAACCCGGGCCACATCACGGAGCAAAAAACCGCTGCCGCTGTTGTCGCGCAGCGATTCGACAACCGTGATAACCCCTCTCCAGCCGCTGTCATTGCCATTCCGGGTAAAGCTCAGGACATCGGTAGCGCCGCTTACAGCAAGATCACCGGTTCCTGCCGGGTCACCTGCCAAGGAAACATAGTTCTCATCCGGGGTCCTGGTAGCGCTGTCGCCATCACTGCCCTGCACGATGACGAAATAGTTGGCCGCCAGGTCCTGGTTCAGCATCAGGTTGTAGGAGAGCCCGGTAAAACCGGGCGCGAGATTGGAAACATAGTATTCCGTTACCCGGATAACCGAGGCCAGGGCACTGACCGTCGTGCTGTTGGCAACATAGGTGGTTCCAAGTGGCAGCGGGTCGCTGACCACCACGTTGTTTATCGGGCCGCTGCCGTTATTTGATACGGTCATTGTATAGGTGACAATGTCGCCGGCACTGTCTGCTGCGTAATAGGGGCTGGCGGCGTCAACGGTTTTTACCACATCCTGGATAATGATATAGACGGTATCGGTAGAGCTGTTATTGGTGGGATTATTTTCCGGCCCGACTCCCGGATCCACCGTAGCGGTATTCTCGATGGTGGCTGTTGCCGCCTGTTCGACCTTTACCGTCAGACTTATCGGCGGCAGGCTGGAGCCGGCTGCAATCGGCGCCCCTGCACTGGCCGGGTAGGTCCAGACCACGTTTGGCAGGGCTGAGGTATTCACCGTCCAGCCGCTGCCGGAACTGCTCACGTAACTCAGGCCGCTGGGAATGGTGTCGTGCACGACAATGGGGGCAGTCTGCACTTCGGGACCGAAATTGGTGACGTTCAGCGTGAAGGTGCCATTGCTGTTCTTGAAAAACGAGCCGATATGGGACTTGATGATCTGCAGGTCTGCTCCGCTCACGGGCGTGACCTGGAAGGTGCCGACACCGGTATGGGAGACGGTGTTTTCCGTGCCTTCTTTCGCGGTTACACTGGCCGTCCAGTAGCCGACAGGACCGGCGGCGGGAACGCTAAAGGAATGCTGGTAGGTTTTCGTGGCACCGGCGGAGGCTATCTCCTGCATGAGCACATTATTGACGTACAGGCTGCCATCCGGATCGACAATAGAAACTCGGGCTGAGTTGATATCGGCAAAGCCGAACGGGTCGCTGACCACGGCGCGGACATAGACCGTTGCCCCTGGAACAAGATTGGTCAGCGCGGCACCGCCCGGGTAGGCACCGTCATAGAAGGTGACGCTGTCGACGTTGATAACCGTATTGGCCTTGAGATTGACCCTGGAGGCTGTCTCCAGTCCGCCGACGGTGGCGATCGGGTAAACCCAGATAGCATCAGAATCCCTCCTATTATCGTCTTTTCCCCAGAAAGACATGGTGATAGGGGTACCGGTCGCGATGGAGTGGTTGGCGGCTATCGGAACGTTGAAGGTGAGGGTTTCTATGACCTGGTTCGCCTGGAACGTATGATTATTCAGTGTGACCGTACCGATGTTGTCTGGTGATCCACCATAGCCAAGAGATACCCTCATGTCATGACGGTTCGGACTGCCATCACCATTGCTGATATTGAGAATGACCGGAATGGTGCCGTTCGTGTTGCTGATAATCAGCTGGTCGGCGATGGCCGGGGTGAGCGTCCAGGCCTTGGTGGCGTCGTGAGCTACTGAGACATAGCTCTGGGTAGCCGGGGCCGGAACGCGTGACAGGGTCTGGTCACCGTAGAGGTAGAGGGGTTTAATCCCGCTGGCCGTTATTAAAGAGGCCTCGACGATCAGGGTCGGGGCGGCCGGCGATTCATTCGGTCCGTCGGGGTTTGTTATGTTTGCGGTGTTGGCGATGGCGGAACCCTGCGCTGTTCCCGCAGCGACCGTGACCTCGAAGGTGATGGTGAGGTAATCATTGGCCGGTATGGTGAGGCCACGGATATCGAGAAAACCGGTACCATTGACTCCGCCGGTATCTGTCGAGTTTGAATTATCGTAATTTGCCGGTTCAGTCAGGACGGTTCCGCTGCTGTCTTTCACCACCACGCCCGCAGCCGTAAAGCCGGTGACGTAGTTCGGGATATTATCGGTTACCTGTACACCGGTGGCGGCAAGCCCACTGCCCTCAACGAGCCTGATGGTATAGCGCAGCAGATCGCCGGATTTGGCGTCTCCGCCGTTTATATCCAGCACACTTTTTGTAGACCCATCCAAGTCAGGCATCAGGATGGTGACCGTATCGGTGCTTGTATTGTTTCCCGGAATATGGTCGTTGGTCGGGCTTGAAACAGTGGCTGAGTTATCGACACTTAACGGAGCCGTTGCCGTATTAACGGTCACATTGATCGTCAGAGGCGTCAGTGACGCATTTACTGGAATGTTATCATCATTGGTACAAGTAACGCTCTGGCCGGCGGTGGAGCAGTTCCAATTGCCTCCGGAGTAGGAGGCAAAGACAAGGCCGACGGGTAAGGTGTCAGAAATGCTAATTCGGGCAGTTTCAACGCTCGGTCCATTATTGGTTACATCGATGGTAAAACTGTTAGGGCCGCCGGCAGTGAAGTTGCCGCTATGACTTTTGAGCACCTGTAAATCACAGGATGGAATAGTAAGGACTTCAACATTCTCATCGGGTTCGGGGTCTGCCAGCGGAATGGTATTATTATCATAGCCTATTGAACCGATATCGGTGATGGGCACTGTTGTCTGGTCGCTGTCGGCCTCCGCGTCGCTCTGCACGATCCCGATAAAACCGGTATTTACGGCCGTATCAAAGGTGACAATCACATACTGGCTTGGACCGATGTCCCAGGGGATATTCCAGACAGGGTTAGCTGCTGTTGAACTGCCTTCTCTTGCTGCTGTTGTGCTATAGAGAACTCCAGCATCGGGATCATAGAGGGTAATGGTGGCATTGGCGTAGTCGGTAAAACCGGTCGGCAGTGTGGCTTCCACCACCGTATTCGTTGCATTGGTGGTGCCACCGTTGAGCACCTTGATCTGATAGGAGGCATTGCCCCCGTTAATGGTATATTTGCTGATCGAATCCATGTCGATCTGCAGCACGGCGGTCGACACGGTGACATCATCATCGTTTTCAGTATCGGTTGCCGGGGTATGGGAATCGGCGATGATGCCGGTTCCCGAATCGTCATTCAGCCAGTGGCCGACAGTACCGGCATCATCGATCTGGCCGGTTTGGTCACTGTCAGCAATAACACTGTTGTCATAGGAGAGCGGAGCTGCGTTAACCGGGATGTTGACGTTAAAATCTATGGTGATGCTGCCGCCGCTGTTGATTGTCCAGGGCCCCCACTGCAGGATATTAGCCCCATTGACAGGTCCGGACCAGCCTGCCTGCGGGGAAGCAGAATTTAAGGTTATTGAAACTGAAGCTAAGTCAAAAGTGAAAAGGCCCGGTAAGGCATCGGTTATTTCAACGCCGGTAACCGGACCGTTGCCGAAATTTTCCATATATATTTTGTAAGTAGCCGTGCCGCCGGCCGAAACCTGAGGAGTGGAGGTACTCTTGTTGATCAGCAATGAACTGATCTGGACATTCTCGTCAGGTTCAGGGTCTTCTCCGTCAGGGGTGCCAGAATCCTGCGCTACCCGGCCCTTGTCATCGATGGTGGAGGCGCTGCCGTTCCAGGTGAAAGAAGCGTCGGCATTGCTGTCGTAGGAGGCGGGGGGCGTGCTGTTTGCCGTATTGACATTGAATTGAACCACGACGTATTCGCCGGCGGCAAGGGACCAACCACCGCCCCAGAAGCCATCATTGGTGGCAGTACTTGAAGAGATAAGGGTATTCGAGCTGTTATAAAAAGAGATGGTGGCAGGAACGGCGGCTGCATAGCTGAAATCCGAACTTGCCAGGGAATCGGTGATGGAGACGTTGGTGGCGGCCAGGTTGGAAATGTTTTTCAGCCGTATTGTATAGGAGGCGGGACTGCCGGCGTTGATCGAGGGTGTGCTGGTATCCTTGTCGATGGTCAGGGCGGTAACGTAGATCGGCACACTGTCAAAGGGCGAGAATACCTGGGAACCGCCGAGCCGGGTACCGATGGCCTGAGCCTTGTTGGTGTAGGTGTTAACCGTGACCGTGCCGTCGGTAATCGCCTCAAAGGTGACAATCAGTTTCTGGTTGGCGGCCATATCGAGCCCGTTCAGGACCGTGTTGTCCCAGGTCACGATCTGCTGGCCATTGGGGTTCAGGACCAGAGTCGGGTTGGCGGCTGAGCCGGTTTTCTGCAGACCGGATGGGAAGGTAATCTTGGTGCCGTTATTCTTGAAGGTAAAGCCCGGAGGCATGAGATCAACAACCGATATACCGTAAACCGGGTAGTCATAGGTGCTGATCTCCAGGGTAAATGTCGTTTCACTGCCGCTGATTGGCGGCAGGACCGCCGGGTGTGCTGTTTTTTCGATACCCAGGGTCAGGTCGATCCACTGCTTGGGCATCGGCAGGTTGGAGGTCCCGAGATCGAGAAAGGGGTTGCCGGTATCGGCAGCATCGGCATCCTGGCCCCAGGCAACAGCCAGCGGCCCGGTGGCGAAGATATGCATGCCGGTATTGTCGTTGTCCGGATCAAATATTTTTTGCGACTGGAGCCGGTCAAGGGTGTACTGAGCATCTACTACATCATCAGTGGGACTGTAATCGACAAAGACCGTCGTATCGTCATATATCGCTGCAACAAAGGCGGGAGAGCCATTGTCTGTCGGCGTCGGATCGGAGGTGCCCGGTGCCCAGCTGAGGAAATATTCATCGGTCAGAAAGTTTATCGGTATCAGGCTGAAACCCCAGTCATAGGTGCGCGATTCGGTGTCGGACGAGGCGATGCCCCAGAAGATACTGTCTGAGCGGACGTAGGCACCAGAATTCTGCGGCACATAATGGCCGGCTCCGTCGAAATAGGAAAAGGTGGCGTGCCCGGGAATGGAAAAACCGCCGTCACCGCTGGTATCGGCCCAGTCGATAAGAATTGCAGAGTCGTGGGGGTTATAGAGGTAGATATCAACATCGGCACTGTTCCCCGGGCTGCCTACCGGACACATATATTCGTTGTCCCAGAGGGAGTCGGGAACTGCATTGATTCCTGTGCCTCATAGGCATTGAAATCGCCGTTATCACGGCCGACGATAAAATGGACCTGGACCGGTTGCTGTCCTGTTACCTTGGTTCTGGCATTGGCGTTGTAGAGCTGGGTATATCCGCCCTTGTCCAGAGTTACCACCACGTCTACTCCCGGGGTGGTGGGATCGTCGATCTGCACGGTATTGTTGTCGTTCACCGACTGGACAAGGACATAGGTCCTGCTGAAGTCCTCATAGTCGGTAAGGTTATTGCCTACGGGAATGGTGTAGTCAGTCAAAAAGGGTTTTACCGGCAGAAGTTCCCAGGCAACGGCCAGCACGGGGCCGGAACTCTCCGGCCAGCTGGAGCGTGATACGGTAATCGAGGTGCCGGCGGAATAGAGACGGTCTCCTCCGTCAAAGAAGGTGGCTGTTCCGCGGGGCGCGCAGGGAATGTTCTCGCCGATCAGCGACAGGACCTCGCCCTTTTGCAGCACGTACTTTACATCATAGGTGTCGTCGGGGTGATCCTGGTCAAACTCATAGCCGTCTTCCCAGTGATCGTAATAGACGGTGGTATTATCTTCCGAGGCGGTAATGGAGATGACCGAGTGCATACCCGGACCCGGGTCTAATGCGGCAGACTGGTAGTCACGCTGGTAGATACCGAGTGAATTGAATATACCGTACATCTGGTCTTCGTGGCCGGGGATGTAATATTCTGAATAACCGCCGTAAATTGCCGCCCGGACCGGCAGGGCCGTTGCCATTGTCAGCATAAAGATGACAGCAAAGAGGCCGCTCGTATACCTTCGTTTCATGTTATTTTTCTCACAAAAGAGACCTGATCTCTTTTCTGGCGCCTGATCTCCCATAATTTTCTGTCTCTTCGCTTGTTGGCGTAAAATTTTGTTCGGCAGGTTCCTGCTCCTTCGATTATATAAGCAAACAGACACGAATACAATCCGGTGTAGTGAAAAAAACGAGTGATCTTATACTATTTATCTTTGTAATTACAAGGAAAATGAATTACCGGGCTGAGAGGACTTCTGGAAGTTGATAAGAATTTTTATCATAAACAGCAGGTTATCCATAGGCTGGAAAAATCAGGTTACCAAATGGTAATCTGATCCGGTTCCGCAGGTGAAAAGAAAATAGTCTGAATCGCCTGATTTACATTGGAGGAACGTGAAGGTGAAGTGTATTAGTGGTTGAAAAGGCGTTGGGTAATGCGGTACAAACAGGTGAAGAGTAGGTGTCTGAAACAATGAAAGAGGCTGTGAGCGTGACGAATCAGGATAAAATATTCCAAAAGAGTGCAAATATTGTTCGACGGAACATCGCCGATGAAATCATCCTCGTGCCGATACGCGGCAACATGGCAGATATGAAGAAAATCTTTTCCCTCGATCCGGTGGCTGATTTTATCTGGATGCAGCTGGACGGGACCAGGACCTGCCGCGACATTCACACGGCCCTGCTGGCAAGCTTTGTGGTCGAGGCTGACCAGGCGGCGAAGGATCTTGACGGTTTCATCGATGAACTGCTGCAGGCAGACCTGATCCGCGAGAGCATAATGGCGGATTGCGCGCAAACACCCGTTCTTGATAACAAGACTTATCATGAAATGATAAGTCGTAAGATGGAAGAACGGAGGATTCCGTTTTCCGGGGTATTGCCCTGACCAACCGCTGCAACCTGCGCTGTGTGCATTGTTATCTGGGCCGACCACTGACCAGGCCGGAGAATTGAGTACGGAGAAATGGTTGTCTGTCATTGATGAGATCACCGAGGCCGGCTGTCTGGATCTGCTGATAACCGGTGGTGAGCCTCTTCTGCGACCGGATTTCGCCGACATCTACCGTCATGCCAAATATTCCGGGCTCCTGACGACCGTCTTCACCAACGGGACCCTGATCAGCCCCGGCATAATAGAGCTGTTTCTTGATTTGCCCCCAAGTGAAGTTGAAATAAGCCCTCTACGGCACGACCGAGGAAACATATCGGAAAATTACCGGTCGCACAGGGGTTTTCAACAAGGTCCGGCAGGGTAATCAGCGTCTGCATGCAGCTGGAATACATTTCAATCTGAAGACCGTGCTGATGACAGATAACCTGCATGAATTCAATGATATAAAAGATTTTGCGGCACGCTGCGGGGTCGGATTCAGATTCGATGCGGCCATCTTTGCCTGTCTTGATGGCAATAAAAAACCGCTGGCCCAGCGGGTTGCCCCGGAGCCGGCTGTTGATCTCGAACTGGAAGATCCCGAAACGGTCGCGTCGTGGTGTTCATTGCTGGAAAAGCAACAGCGCGATATACCTTCCGACAAATTGACAAATGTGGCACCGGCTTGACATCGTTTCATGTGGATGTGCTCGGAAATCTGTAGCCCTGTGTGCTGGTGGACCGGATTACCTTCAGTCTGCTTGACGGGCCCTTTCAAAAGGGCTGGGATGAGGTGATTCCCCGGATTGGCGAAATTCGGATTGACAAAACAGTGGAATGCGCACAATGTGAAAAACAGGTCTCGTGCGGCTTGTGTCCTGCTTTTTTCAGGCTGGAGAGCGGAGCTGAGGAGATTAAATCTGATTACCTCTGCCGCATGGGCCATCATCGATCAAAGAGAATCTGGCGTTACAGAACAGGGGAGGGAGCGGTGTCTGAGATTTCGAAAAAGCAGCCGGATAAAAAAAGTATACCGTAAGCCAATGCTTAGAACCATTGAACTGGTGGCTGATGAGGTACTGGCGGTCGGCTGCAAGGCGAACCATACGCCGAACGTCGGTAATAAAAAACATTGCCACGCACCATCCTCCTGCTTTAAAAAAGGATCGTAAGCCTTTCCGGGCGGCATCTGTTCTGCCGGCATTCTGCAAACCGGTCTTTTTTTTCAACCCTGGTGCATGCCTATCCTGATGCTCACCTTTTTCAACATCACCATAGCCGGTACTATCGTAAATGTTTTCTGTGTGCTTTCCCGGATTCACCAGATTCAGGTTGACAAAAAAGTGGCATGTACGCAATATGAGATTTCCGGTGTTGTGCGGGTAGTATCCTGCTTTTTTCAGCCTGGAAAACGAGGCGTAGGAAGTAAAATCAGATTACCTTCTTGGTCATGGGCCAAGTCTATCAAAGATCATTCTGGTATTATAGGACAGGGGAGGGAACGGTGTCTGAGCAAAGCAAGCAGCAGGATAAAAAGTATACCGGAAACCATCATTACGGACCATTGAACTGGTTGCTGACGAGGTGCTGGCGGTTGGCTGCAAGGCGAACCATACGCCGAACGTCGGCAATACAAAGCATTGCCATGCACCGACCTCCTGCTTTACCAGAGGATCGTAAGTCTTTCCAGACAGCACCTGTTCTGCTGCCAATCCGCAAACCGGTCTTTTTCTTCAACCCCGGTGCATTCCTATCCTGATGATCACCTTTTTCACCATCACCATAGCCGGTACTGCCATAACGGTTTCCAGTACCGATGAGCACCTTACGGTGCTGCCGCCGGCGAGGCCGGCCTACCGGCAGTTCATAGCGGAAGTACCGGTTAAAAAACCTGCTATTGAAGTCATTGTCTCAGCCGCACCGGTACCGCTTTCCCTGTTCCAGGACAATCGCATCATCTTTGATGGTGGCGGGGTCTGGAGCCTCTTTCACTGCGGGGATGATTATCTCCTGACCCACAATCCCTTTGTCGGCCGGCCGCCCCTGTGGACCATCCATTGCGACCGTCATTTTACCAGACTCACGGCATATTGCGATCAGTGGCTGATACAGGAAACTGATGGTCAAAAAACGGTGCCGGGCCCGATCGTCTATCCCCTGGACCAGATTATCCTGCTCCATCATTTTTCCCGTAAAGAGGGCCTTATCGTGCATTCTACCGGGCTCGAATATGGGGGGTACAGTTCAATCTATTCCCGGAAGATCGGGGGCCGGTAAAAGCTCGCTTGCCAAAATTCTGCTTGGAGCAGACGGGGTAGCGCTGCTCAGCGATGATCGCGTCGTGGTACGAAAAAAGCATGACTCTTTTGTCGCTCACGGTACTCCGTGGCCCGGTGAGGCGCAGATTGCGTTAAATCGCCAGTCGCCACTGAAGAGTATTATCTTTCTTTCCAAGGCACCGACCAACAGGCTTGTTCCGCTTAACCCGCAGCAGGCCCTGACCCGCCTCTTTCCCGTTGCCTCCATTCCCTGGTATGACGAAGATAGTGTCAGCGGAGTGCTGGATTTCTGCGGAGACCTGCTGGAAACAGTTCCAGCCTATGAATTCCAGTTCACCCTTGATAAAGATGTATTCGCTGTCCTGAGCAAAGAGCTCCTGGTCTGATTTTCCATCTTTTCTCTGCATGATAGTATAACGTGCACCTTTGCCTATGGAGATGATAGCGGGAAATTACAACAGATGCAGGAATGGAAGGACTGAAACACCAGTCATTAGCGGAGACACTGTCTCCGCTAATGACTGGTGCAATGATAGACCGGTGCCGAGCGCGATCGGTTATGAATGGATCAGGCGGAGTAGGAAAAACTCATTTTATCGTTGCGCACGCCTACTTTGACCAGACCGCCACGAGCGAGGCTGCCGAAAAGAATTTCCTCGGAGAGCACATCGCCGATTTCCTGCATGATGAGTCTTCGCAATGGCCGAGCCCCGAAATCAGGGTCATAGCCCTTGGTGGCAAGCCATTCTCTGGCTGCTGCTGACAGGGAAATTTTCACCTTTTTCTCGAAGAGCTGATCTTCGAGTTCACCGATGAGTTTATCAACGACGAGTTTCATGGATCCACTATCGAGTGCGTCAAAGGAAATCGTGCCGTCGAGGCGATTCCTGAACTCGGGGGAGAACAGTTTCTCCACGGCTTTGTTGCTCTTGCCTTTTTTGTCGGCGACAAAGCCGATACTATTGGCCGCCATTTCGCGGGCTCCGGCATTGGTTGTCATGATGATGATGACATTACGGAAATCGGCCTTTCTTCCGGAATTATCTGTCAGGGTTGAGTGATCCATGACCTGGAGCAGGATGGAATAGATGTCCATGTGAGCTTTCTCAATCTCGTCAAGGAGCAGGACCGAGTAAGGGTGCTTTCTGATTGATTCGGTCAGCAGGCCGCCCTGGTCAAAACCGACATAGCCGGGAGGTGCGCCGATCAGGCGGGCGACGGCATGCTTCTCCATGTATTCGCTCATATCAAAACGTTCAAAGTGCACCGCAAGTGCTTTGGCGAGCTGCAGGGCTACTTCTGTCTTGCCGACGCCGGTCGGCCCGGCGAAAAGGAAGGTTCCTGTCGGGGAAGTGGGGTTTCCGAGTCCGGCCCGTGAACGTTTGACTGCTTTGACGATAGCCGAGATCGCCTTGTCCTGGCCAAAAATAACCTTTTGCAGTCGATTCTCAAGTCCCTGGAGAGACTCCATCTCCGATGCCCTTCTGGTTCTGGCGGGAATTCGGGCAATACTTGAAACAACTCTCTCAACGTCGGTTATTCTGACAACAGCATCCTGACGGCCTTCAAGCCTGAAAAGCGATCCTGCTTCATCCATCACATCAATAGCCTTGTCCGGAAGGAACCGTTCGTTGATATAGCGGTCGGAAAGCTCTACCATTGCCCGGACACCACTTTTTGAGTAACGGACCGAGTGATGCTTTTCATAGCGGGACTGCAATCCTTTCAGGATCTGATAGGTATCCTCGACAGACGGTTCCTCAATGTCGATTTTCTGAAATCTCCTGGAAAGTGCCCGATCCTTTTCGATCTGGTTCTTGTATTCTTCGTAGGTGGTTGACCCGATACAGCGAAGTGAACCGGACTGCAGAGCCGGTTTCAGCAGATTTGAGGCATCCATCGAACCGCCGCTGGTTGCGCCGGCACCCACAATGGTATGCATTTCATCAATAAAGAGGATGGCGTTGTCTTTTTTCTCGATCGCCGACACCACATTTTTCAGCCGTTTTTCAAAGTCGCCTCGATATTTTGTTCCGGCCACCAGCGTACCCATGTCGAGCTGGTAGATCTCAACGTTTTGCAGAAGTTCCGGAACCAGAGCCTTTTTATGATTATTCCGGGCGATCTTGTCTTCATGAATATGCAGGGCTAATCCTTCGGCCATCGCTGTTTTGCCGACACCGGGTTCACCGACGAGCAGCGGATTATTCTTCTTGCGCCGGCAGAGGACCTGCATCATACGGTTGATTTCTTCGCTTCTGCCGATGAGTGGGTCTATTTTCCCTTCCTCAGCCAGCCGTGCGTAGTTGACCGTGAATTCGGCAAGAGCCTTGTCTTCTTTCTCATCTTTCGGCGGTGTTGCCCGCCCGCCCGGGCCTGATGGCATCTGCGGCAACGGTGCCTGCTGCAGTCCTTCCGGGAGTTCGTGGGCTATCATGTTGACGACGGCCATGCGGCCGACCCCCATAGAACTGAGGAAGTAGACTGCATGTGATTCTGTCTCTGAAAATATCGCTACCAGAACATCGCTCGCATCCACCTCTTTTTTGCCGCAACTCTGCACATGCGCCACGGCACGCTGCAGCACGCGGTTAAAGGCAATGGTCTGGGTCGGGTCGCCTCCGCTTGAAACACTGACCGTCGGAATCTCCTTGTTCAAAAACGATTCAAGTTGCTGTTTCAGGGCATCGACTGACCCCCCGCATTCAGTTATGATATAGGCTGCAAGGTCATCATGCAGCAGGCCGTAAAGCATGTGCTCAACGGTGACAAATTCATGATTCTGGCTCTTTGCTTCCTTGATTGCCCTGATCAGTGCTGCTTCTAGTGTTTTACTCAGCATAGATATTGCTCACTTATTAGTAGATCATACCGCTATGCCTTTTCCATACTGCAGCGTAGCGGATAGTCATTCCTTCTGGCAAGACCGTGGACGATGGTGATTTTGGTCTCACAGATCTCCTTGGTATAGATGCCGGCAATACCGACTCCGTCGTTGTGGACATGCAACATTATTTTGGTCGCTTCCTGCACTGTCTTTTGAAAAATATTTTCAAGAATTGAAACAACAAACTCCATCGTTGTATAATCATCATTGTGGAGCAGCACCTTGAAAAAGCGTGGCTCTTTTGTCTCGACAATGTCCTCTGTCAGGACCGATCCTTGAAGATCTCCCTTTTTGTCTCCCATCTCTTTCTATCTTCTACCTTTTTTCGGTTTCTTGCATCAGATGAACCTCTTCCTCGAATAATAATAATCCCGATCGGCTCGTTTTCAATAGGCTAAGGGGTCGAAGCGACCGATTGGTTTAATCGTATCAGCGATATCAGGAGCTCTTCCAGGACGATACGCATGGGTAACGGACTGCTTTTTAACCTGAATTCCGCTTCCAGAAGAAGAGAGAGTGACTGCTTCAGGGAACTCACCGAAAACTCGACAGCTTTACCGAAACTCATAAACAGCGCATAGGGATGTCCCTTGAGCAGACTCGGCCATGCCCCGCTGTTCTGCAGGGCAGGCAGGTAATTGTTTTGAAAATCGCTAGCGTTCATTCGGGGGTTATAAGATGGTGAACCATACAGTTGCAGTGAGCGGAAGATGAGCATTCTGCGCAGGTAGTTTCTGACAGAAGCCATGATTGCCAGTTCGTGAATACCGTCTTCAAGCAGGTGATTCAAAACGAGCATTGTCCCGGCTATATCTTTTTTGCCAAAGGCCTCGGTGAGTTCATAGAGCGCATCCTCCCGCGTTCGGCCGATGAGCTGATCGAGGTCGGCGATGGTGATCCGTTCACGCTCATCAATGAACAGGGCAAGTTTTTCCACTTCCATTACGACTGCCACCGGATGAAAGCCGATCCTCTGGAAAAGGGCTTCCAGTGCTTTTGGCTCGATGCTCTTGCCCATTGCGGTGAGTGCCTGCAGGGCCATCTCCCGGACAACACCACTTTGTTCATTGAGTGCGGCCCGTGAGCTGCCCTCGGCTATTGAGCAATCGATAATTGCTCCCTGTTTTTTGATGGTGGTGAACAGTTTTTTCCTCTTATCGACATTTTCAGCAATAATAAGAAGAATATTGCCGGCGGGAAAACCATTTTCAATGGCAATTATCAGTCTTTCGGCGGCATCAGCAGCAGAGACAGAGGCTGACGGAGAACTCTCGAAAATCAGCCTGTCAGCCCAGGAAAGATCCTCATTCGGCCGTGAGAAGCCGAATAGTTTCTGCCACTGATCTTCAGAGATTTCAGAAAAAAAACGATTCCCCTCGGCCTTGACCGAGCCCAGGCTCAGCAGATTCAACAGGTGACGCACAGCCGCTTTTGTCTTACCACTCTGCTGCGCCTTCAACCCCTTGTCCCAGATCTCTGAGCCGACGGAACGGGAGAGGAAGAGCCGGCTGTCGATAACCCTGATTACCTGAACTCCCGGCAGAAGACTATAGCTCAGGGCCCGGGAGACAATTTTTCCGTTATCTTCGCTTGCGCCGTCAACAGAATGAATAGTGGCACCTGCCGATTTCATCAGCTCCTGCTCCAGGCTGCTGGCTGCCTGCTGGCAGAGGTATCGCTCGCCAAAACAGAGATACACCTGTTTATGTCTGCCCGCCCGGATATCATCGAGCAGCGGTTCCATGTTGTCTCGTTTATAAAGAGCCATCAGTTATCCTTCCTGGTGTCCATCATTTTGTGTAGAATAGCCGGCAATGACCCCGGCTGCAAGTAATCGCTGCCCCGTCCCGCCGCAAAAATTGATTTCGATTTCCGGGTGATATCCTCCCAGCTCACGGTATCATCCGAGAAAGCAACAAGTTCAAAGAGCTGCCGGTTGTAAGGATCATTAACGACTGCCTTGCCGGTGCCGACGGTGGCAAAGATGTCGACCGTATTATTGAATAGTTGGTTCAATTCGGAATAGACCCGGATCCCGCCGCAGGAGCCGATACTCATAAAACGGTTTATACCGTTGATCGTATCGGCCGGAATCTGGCCCGTTTCGAGCAGATCTCGCATTGGCTTGAGGAGCTGATCTTCACGCCAGTAGCTATGACCGCGCTGGGCGAACATCTCCATGTTGTTCTGCAGGAATTGTTTGAGAAGCTGCTGCTGACCTGATTCGCTCTGGTACACCGCCACCGCATGAGACAACTCAATCCCGTTGACCTCCTTGTACCATTCAAAGACAACCGGATGTCGCACGGACAGGTCGTAGAGAGCACTTACGGAACTGCCGGGCTGCTGCTGTTCCTCGTCGATAAGGCGTTGTGCCTGCTGAAGAACGGGGCTGTTCTCAGGGAGCAGGCTGATTGTCCCGGAAAGTCTGAGTTTGTAACCATTGCTGAGCAGATTTCTACTGTTTGACAGATATGACTGCTTCCCATCGTCATCATGTTGAAAAATCGACAGGCTCTGCAGCCGCCCATCCTGTTTCCAGCGCCTGAAGTCGGTAGTTGTATAAGGTGCGAGATTCACGCGGCCGTAGCGTTGGATGATTTCTGCAATTTTTTTTCGGTCGGTCTTACTCAGCAGGTCGGTGTGCTTGTCGTCATAGTACTGGAGAATAACCCTGAGTTGCAGGGCGAAGGTTGATTCGGGCTGTCTGATCGTCTCGATCATTTTTACAAACAGATAGGTTCGGGCATCGGGCTGCAGTTTCTCGAGCAAAGAGGCAAAGGTGGCCGAGAACAAGATCAGGCTCTGTTCGTTCTGAAAGGCGGAGCCTGCTATCAGATCAAGAATTTTACGCTGCTCATCAGCATTTTCCGGAAAAAAGGCGGTGAGTTTGCCTTTCTGTGCACAGCTCACAATGAAATCCGAGACATGGTTATTCAGGGGATCGGTCTCCAGGAGAAAGGCGAGCAGGTTGCCCCCGAAAGACCCGTTGATTCGATTGAGAAGAACAGGGACCAGAATGTCTCTGAAAGATGAATCATAGAGTTCGCTGCCGTGTGACAGGAGGATGTAGATGTTCGCAGCGCTGAGATCGCGGGCCGTCAGTTTCCGGGCGAGGGCCGTTGCCTGCTTGAGCACATCGACGGCTTCGTAGCGGTTTGAGGACGTGAGCGATTGGTAAAAAGGAACCTGGAAACGAGTCTGCACTTCCGGGTGGAGACGGCTGAAAAGTTTTTCCAGGCGGCTTCTGCTGCTGGAGGCCAGGGCTGCACTGCCTATTTCCGCACCATATTCATCCGTGACACCGTGTAGGTCATTTATTTTCCGAATGAGAACAGGAGAAGCACCTGAAAAAGAAGCAAGCAGTGTTGCTTTTTGCTGCTCTGACAGCAGCTGATAGCGTGCCTTTTTGTCTGCCTCCGATTGGCTGAAATAATGTTGAAGCCAGAAAAGTGCCGAATCCGCTGTTGTCTCTTTTTCAGCGAACAGAGCCCTGCTGTTTGCCGCATCAGCGTCTGACAGCGTGCGGATAAAGCCGAGAACCGCCAGGGCTGATGCGGGGCTGATGTCTCCAATGAGACATCCCTGCTCCGCAGCCCTGGCCTGCTCCTGGTCCATTTGCGCAATTAAATGGAGGCCGCTCAGTGCTGAGATCGTGTCCATACCATTTACGGAAAAAAAAGTTTTCAGGGCCCAGTGTCCACTTTCATTGGTGCTTTTTATTCCGGCGAGCAGTTCAAATACTTTTTCAGCAGTCAGTGCCTTGATGCCGCGGATGCTCTTTACTGCCTGCATGGCGGTAAAATTGAAATCCGCTGTTGTCTCGAGAAGCTGCCAGCCGTCTGCCGTGGTTGTACCGGGCAGATCCGAGAGAAACTCCAGGAGCTGCACCTGGTCAAAGGAAAGCGGATAGAATACCAGCTTATCAAGAGCGAGAATTGCTTTATCGGCAGTAGCGTCAGGCAAGGTGCAGAAGACGCGGAGAGCACGCATGCCGGTGTAGGAAAGCGCGCGAATGACATCCTTGTGATAGTTGTACTGGTTTTCCTGCAGACAGGGTACCTGCCTGAAGATGGCCCGGGTAAGCTCGCCTGGACTGTCCACGGGAGCCGATCTGCAGGTGAAAGGAAGCGCAATAGACAGGACGCTGATGAAGGCAATAAAGGGAAACAGGATATGATTCACCATTTTATTTCTTATCGCACCTGTTTGGATAGATGGTTTTGCCGGATGCATCAGGAGGAATTCACCCAGGTTTTCAGTTACTTTGACGGATCTGTATAACGATCTGATCTCTACTGCATTGTGATGGTACCGACACTATGGTAGCCGTCATTTCTGCAGAATTCAACCGGGAAGAAAAATCGAGCGTTCCGGCTGAATTTCACGTGGGGCATAACATGAATCTGCGGTGATCGACGGCTGACGGAGAAAGGTGATGAACAGCTGAGCGGAGAAATCAGAGGCTCGCACGGTGTATCATGTACGGCAGGGGGCAGAAAACCTGGCCGGATAAGGGTATCTTCGTATACCTATAGGCAGGAGTGTCTTCATCAGCCTGATGTTTGTGGAGCGAGATCGTCCGCTCAACTAGACTCAAGCGGACATGCCCATGAACAGCGGGTTAGAGCAGACTTTCGTTGAACTCCTGGAGCACTTTGTTACCGGGATTAAGCTCGGTCTCAGTAAGTGAATTGAGGGGCCGTTCCGTGGTATTACTGATTTGGTGAAACTCCCCGACGTCCGGATTAAGGTAGAGGATACCGGTAAGTATCTGGTCGAGGCTTTTCGCATCTTCCATCGCATTGATGGCCTCTTTCTTACTGGTTATGACCTCTTTGTCCTCCCGCTTGTACAAATTAATAATGGATCCGTCATGCAGGGTTACCGGGACGTTGGTCCCGTGCGGATATTCTGTTGTGATTTCCGGACGCAGAGGAATGAAATCGAAGGTGTTGGTGGCCTCCCGGTGATCACGTACCCAGGAATAGCTCTTTGTCGAGGTTGACGCGTTGTTGAAGGTAACGCAGGGAGAAATGACATCGACAAAGGCAAGACCCTTGTGGGCGATGGCAGCCTTGAGCATCGGTACCAGTTGTTTTTTGTCTCCGGAAAATCCGCGGGCCACAAAACCGGCTCCGAGTTGAATGGCCATCTCGCACAAGTCAATGGACTCAAGACTGACCGGCGCGCCTTTTCTGGTTTTAGATCCCTTGTCAGCCGTCGCCGAATCCTGCCCCTTGGTGAGTCCGTAACAGCCGTTATTCATGACGATGTAGATCATATCAAGGGAGCGTCTGAGCACATGGGCAAACTGGCCCATGCCGATAGAGGCCGTGTCGCCGTCCCCCGAGACGCCGAGGTAGACAAGTTCCCGGTTGGCCATGTTGGCCCCGGTGGCAATAGAGGGCATGCGGCCATGCACGGAATTGAAACCGTGCGCCCTGCCGAGAAAGTAGGCGGGTGTTTTGGAGGAGCAGCCGATACCGGACAGCTTGACGACCCGGTGCGGCTCTATCGACATTTCAAAAAAAGAGGTGATGATGGCATTGACAATTGAGTCGTGCCCGCATCCGGCACAGAGTGTTGAAATCGCGCCCTCATAGGCCTTTCTTGTGTATCCGAGCCTGTTTGTTTGTGCCTCCGGGTGACGGAAGGCGGGCCGGGCATAGCTCATTTCAACTCCTCCTGTGAATCTGTGCTTGCCTGCAGGAACTCCCTGCCGCAGGAAAGCAGGGCGGTGTGAATCTGGTTGGTAATCATCGTGGCGGTAATCGGCAGCCCGTTAAAGTTGGTGACCGCGACCAGTTTTCCCGGTGCCACCTGGCATTCGCCGGCCAGCAGTATCTGCATCTGTGAATCGCGATTCTGTTCAATGGCAAAAACGATATCGTGGTTGGAAATAAATTCGAACACTTCCTTTTGAAACGGGAATGCCCGTATTCTCATGGTGTTGATGACCATGCCGTTTTTTTCAAGGCGGTCCACGGCCTCATGTGCTGAAGCGGTGGTTGAGCCGAAGAAGAGGGCACCGATTCTGGCCTTCTCGTCCTTGATGGTTATTTCGGGCATTGGTACCAGCCTCCGGGCCGTTTCCCATTTGACTCAGCAGCCGGTTCATGCCCCGCTCGTAGGCCGCACTCGCCTCGGTATAGGCAGCGTATTCGGTATGCGAGGTGCCGCGGGTAACGTAAGCTCCTTTCTCGGGGTGTGTTCCGGGAATGGTCCGGTAACAGATGCCGTCATGGTCAATATCGAGGTAACGGCCCCATTGTCTTTGCAGCTTTGTCAAGGTCTTCGGCGCTCATGATCTTACCGCGATCATAACGCCGCGCATCGTCCCAGCTGAATGGTTCACAGAGATGGTCGTTCATGCCGAGATCGAGATCACTCATAACAATAATCGGGGTTTGCAGACGATCGGCAAGATCAAAGGCATCGGCTGTCATCTCAAAACATTCCTTCGGATCGGCGGGAATGAGCAGTACGTTGCGGGTATCCCCGTGGGAGGCATAGGCGCAGGCTAGCAGGTCTGACTGCTGTGTTCTGGTAGGCATGCCGGTACTGGGACCGCTGCGCTGGACGTCAATCAGCACGACCGGGATTTCCGCGAAATAGGCCAGACCGAGGAACTCGCTCATCAGCGATATACCCGGACCGGAGGTGGCGGTAAACGAGCGGGCTCCATTCCAGCCGCCGCCGATGGCGATACCGATGGCGGCGAGTTCATCCTCTGCCTGGACGATGGCAAACCTCTTTTTGCCCGTGTCGGGATCAATGCGATAGCGATTGGCAAAACGCTCGAAGGCCTCGATAACCGAGGTCGATGGCGTAATAGGATACCAGCCGACAACGGTTGCTCCCGCATAGAGAGCACCAAGACCTGCAGCGCTGTTACCATCAACGAGAATACGGTTTCCGACCATGTTGGAGGGGCGAATGGAGAGCTCACAGCTGGTGGCGTGGTGTTCCCGGGCATAGTCAAAACCGAGTTCGAGCGCCCTGATATTTGGTTCGGCCAGTTTTGGTTTTTTCGCGAACTGTTTCTGGATCGATTCTGTAACGGGTTCAAGACCGATATCAAGCAGGTAGGCAAGCGCGCCGATATAGATGATATTCTTCATCAACTGCCGCATCCTGTTGTCTTCGAACTCGTTGTTGCAAAGTTCCGTCAGGGGTACGCCGATTTTTGTGACATCATCGCGTTGGAAACTGTCGGGCAGTTCCCTGGTCGAATCGTAAAGAAAATAGCCACCGGGCAGTACCATGTCGTAGTCTTCCCGAAGGGTCTGGCCGTTGACGCCAATAATGAAGTCAGCACCGCCCTTGCGTCCAAGATAGCCTTTTTCACTGATACGCACTTCATACCAGGTCGGCAGGCCCTGAATATTTGACGGGAAAACATTTTTCGGACTGACCGGTACACCGAGCCGATAGACGGCCTTGGCAAAAAGGTTGTTGGCGCTGGCCGAACCCGAGCCGTTGACGTTGGCAAAACGTACGACGAAATCATTTACTCTTTTTGTTTTTTCCATGTGTTCCCGGCAATGGCTGAATTATAGACATACTTGATCATTTCCCAGGCAGCGGTCGGGCAGCGTTCTGCGCACATGCCGCAATGCAGGCAGACATTCTCGTCCTTGACCATGACCCGGCCGGTCGGCAGTTCTTCCGAGACATAGAGATCCTGGGTCTTGTTTTTGGCGGGGATCAGCAGACGCTCGCGCAGCTCGTCTTCGGGCCCGTTCTCGATGAAGTTGATACAGGTGGTCGGGCAGACGTCCACACAGGCGTCGCATTCAATGCAGAGTCCGAAATCGAAAACGGTCTGTACATCGCAATTCAGGCAGCGTTTTGCCTCCGTCTTGCCGTGTTTTAACCGGAAAGCCGAGTTCTACCTCGATCAGTCGGTCACGCAGGGTTTTCGCCTTCTCCACCGTTGGCACGATCTGGCGTTCGTCCTCGGTTACATGACTGTCATAGATCCAGTCATGAAAGCCGAGTTTCTGGCCGGCAAGGGTGACATGAGGTTCCGGTCTTTGACGGGGATCTTTGCCCTGACAGAGGAGGTCGATGGAAATGGCGGCCTCATGGCCGTGGGCGACGGCAATGATGATGTTGCCGGGACCAAAGGCAGAGTCGCCGCCGAAAAAGATCGATGGTACCGAGGACTGCAGGGTGACCGGGTCCAGCACGGGAAGCCCCTTGTCATTAAAGGTGATGCCCGTCTCCGGTTCGATAAAGGGATAGGCGTTTAGCTGGCCAATGGCCAGGAGCACTTCGTCACAGGGGAGAAATACCGGATCCTCGCCGGTGGGCAACAGCTTCCTCCGGCCGTTATCGTCATAACGGGGCTTTACTTTCTCAAAGCGCATGCCTGTCAGCTTGCCGTCTTCGATGACGAACTCAAGGGGAACGTGATTGTCCAGGATGGGGATGTCTTCCTTCAGGGCGTCTTCTATCTCCCAGTCGGAGGCCTTCATCTCGGCCTGGGGGCTGCGCACCACGACCTTGACATCCTCGCCGCCAAGGCGGCGGGCGGTCCGGCAGCAATCCATGGCGGTATTGCCGCCGCCAAGGACGAGTACTCGTTTTGCCGACCTTTTCAACATGTCTGAAAACGACCCCGGCCAGCCATTCGATGCCGACATGTATGCAGGCGTCGCCTTCTGCCCTGCCGGGCAGATCTGGCAAATCGCGACCTCGCGGGGCTCCTGAACCGATAAAAACAGCATCATACTGCTTGTCGATGATCTCCTTCAGGCTTGAGACATAGGTGTTGAAATGAGTCGTGATACCGCCCATGTCGAGAATATAGTTGACTTCGGTATCAAGCACTTCCTCCGGTAGCCGAAAGGAAGGAATCTGGCTGCGGATAAAGCCGCCGGCCCGATCGGCATCGTCGTACAGATCAAGTTCATAGCCAAGCAGGGAAAGATCGCGGGCAACGGTGAGTGATGCCGGGCCGCCGCCGATCAGGGCGATTTTTTTGCCGTTCTTCTCTTTTGGTGCCGAAGGCAGCAGGGGCAGTGATCTCATCGCGGTTGTCTGCGGCGACACGTTTGAGCCTGCAGATGGCGACCGGTTCATCTTCAACGCGTCCACGGCGGCATGCCGGTTCGCAGGGCCGGTCGCAGACGCGGCCTAGAATGCCCGGAAATACATTGGACTCCCAGTTGACCATATAGGCTTCGGTATAATTCTTATGCAGGATCAAGCGGATGTATTCCGGAACCGCGGTGTGGGCGGGGCAGGCATACTGACAATCGACTACTTTATGAAAATATTCGGGATTTTTAATATCTGTCGGTTTCAAAAGACACTCCCATATGTTTCAATAACGCTGACAGCCTTATCCGTTTAACTCCTGCTGCGAGTTTGCATAAAAAAGGGTCTGCCTTAAACGCTGGAAGGATACGCCAGCACTGCCAACCAGTAGTGATAACCATTATCGGCCATATAACGGTAATTCCTGCGTGCTGAAAAGCAAGCTATTAAAACAAAACGCAAGAAAAATAAAAACTCTATAATTAGATGGGCTTACCTGGGTCTTTCAGCACAGTGTCGATCATTATTGGTGCCCATTGTTGCTGCTCGGCAGAAAGGCTAATCCGGCAGGACTCTGACTGCTCCCTGGTCCGCCGATGAGGCCAGCAGGCCGTAGGCCTTGAGAGCCGCAGTTATCCGTCGCGGACGCGGTGGTGGTGTAAAAGCGTCTTTGCCGCGAGCCTCTTCACGTTTACGCCGCCTGCCGAGTTCTTCACCGCTCAGATCAACGTTGATGGTTCTGTTGGGAATATCAATGTTGATCGTATCTCCGTCTTCGATCAGAGCGATCGTTCCGCCGGAGGCCGCCTCGGGAGACATATGCCCGATTGACAGTCCGGAGGTTCCGCCGGAGAACCTGCCGTCAGTGATGAGTGCACATTCCTTGCCGAGGTGGACGGATTTCAGATAGGAGGTCGGATAGAGCATTTCCTGCATGCCCGGACCTCCGCGCGGTCCCTCGTAGCGGATGACGACGATATCTCCTGCGACGATTTTACCGCCAAGGATAGCTTCACAGGCATCGTCCTGGGAATTGAAGACCTTGGCCGTACCGGAAAAAACCAGGATCGACTTTATCAACGCCGGCCGTCTTGACGATACTTCCGCTCTGGGCGATGTTTCCGTACAATACAGCCAAACCTCCGTCCTTGCTGTAGGCGTGTTCAAGTGAGCGGATACAACCCTTTTCCCGATCAAGATCATGACTCTTGTATCTATTATTCTGGGATCCCATGACGAGGTTGCGGCCTTGTGCACCCGGTGCGCTCAGGTAGAGTGCCTTCGCTTCCTCTGTTGCCTGCCCGCCGGCAAGATCATAATCCTTCAGCACGGCGGCAAGCGACGGGCTGTCGACCCGAGAGACGGATGTGTCAAGGAGCTCTGCCCGGTCGAGTTCTCCGAGAATTGCCATGATTCCCCCGGCCTGGTTGACATCTTCAACATGGTAGGAGGATGATGGTGAGACCTTGCAGAGATTAGGGATTTTACGGGAAAGTGCATCAATGTCCGACATGGTAAAGTCGACCCCGCCTTCCCGGGCGATCGCCAGCAGATGAAGAACGGTATTGGTCGATCCGCCCATGGCAATGTCGAGTGACATGGCGTTCATGAAAGCGGCCTTGCAGGCCACTGAACGGGGCAGTACGGAAGCATCTTCCTGTGCGTACCAGGCTTCGGCCATCTCAACAATTCTCGCGGCTGCCCGGTCAAAGAGCTGCAGGCGGTTTGCGTGGGTGGCGAGCACGGTACCGTTGCCGGGCAGGGCGAGACCAAGCGCCTCGTTGAGACAGTTCATGGAATTTGCGGTAAACATGCCGGAACAGCAGCCGCAGGTCGGACAGGCGGAGCGTTCAACCCGGGCAATTTCACTGTCGGAGATTTCCTGGTCGGCCGCCATCACCATCGCATCAATGAGATCGAGATGCTTCTCTCCGTCAACACCGGCTTCCATTGGTCCACCGGAGACAAAAATGGTGGGAATATTAAGGCGCATAGCGGCCATGAGCATGCCGGGGGTTATTTTATCGCAGTTCGAAATGCAGATCATGGCATCGGCGGTATGCGCGTTGCACATATATTCAATGGAGTCGGCGATAAGATCTCTTGACGGCAGGGAATAGAGCATACCGTCATGGCCCATGGCGATGCCATCGTCGATGGCAATGGTATTAAATTCTGCAGCGAAACAACCGCGCTTTTCGATAATTTTCTTCAGTCGCTGACCTATTTCATGCAGATGGACATGACCCGGGACGAATTGCGTGAAGGAATTCACAATCGCAATAATCGGTCTGCCGATCATCTCTTCTGTCATGCCGTTTGCCCGCCAGAGGCTGCGGGCTCCGGCCATCCGTCTTCCCTGGGTAGTGGTATTACTTCGTAAGGGGATTGCCATCGTGGTTCACCTTTAAATGAAAAGTGGTGCTTTAGATAAAGCAGTAATGGGCAGGACTATTGAAAAAATTGTACTTTTTCTTTATTCCGTTTCAATATACAATGAATGTAAACGGTATTGCACAATTTTTCAGGAGATCGACATGAAAAAACAGGAGATTGATTATTGGATTGCCGCAATGCTGGCTTCAAATTCCAGTGTTTCAGATCTCAATATTACTGTCGGCAGGAAACTGCAGGTTGAATCATCAGGAAGGCTGCTGCCGGTAGAACTTGATCCTCCCATCGGCGAGTTAACCCCTTTTCAGACAGAAACATTTGCCCTGAATCTGATCGGCAAAAGCAAGCGTCTGCTTTCAGATCTTGTCGGCAACGGTTCCTGTGATCTTTCTTACTCACTGAGTGACAAAGCCCGGTTCAGGGTAAATATTTTTACCCAGAAGGGCTACATGACAACCGTAATGAGGAAGATCGAAACCGAGGTGCCAAGTATTGAAAAAATGAAATTTCCGACGGCATTCGGCAAAATGGCACGTGAATTAAACGGACTGGTGCTGTTTACCGGGGCTACCGGAACCGGAAAAACAACATCGCTTGCCGCGCTGCTTAACAGGATGAATCAGGAACGGGCGGTACACATTGTTACGCTTGAGGATCCGATTGAATATACCCACTCGCATCAGAAGGCGACCTTCAACCAACGGGAACTCGGTAATGATTTCAGCACCTTTGCTGTTGGCATGAGGGCTGCTCTGCGCCAGGCTCCTAAGGTTATCCTGGTCGGTGAGATGCGCGATAAAGAGACGATGGAAATAGGTCTCACGGCAGCTGAAACCGGCCATCTTGTTCTGTCAACACTGCATACGATCGATGCCGGGCAAACGATTAACCGTGCTCTTGGTATGTTTGAGCAGGAAGAGCAACCGCAAATCAGGAATCGTCTGTCAGATACCATTCGCTGGATCGTCAGCCAGCGGCTTTTGCCGCGTGTCGGCGGCGGCAGGGTGGCAGCACTTGAAATTCTCCAGACCAGCCTCCGCGTGAAGGACCTGATTCTGAATGGAGAAACAGAAGACAAAACCTATTACAAAATCATCAAGGAGGGTACGACCCTGGATATGCGTACCTTCGATCAGCATATCCTAGAGTTATACAAAGATGGGCTGGTTACCGAGGAAACGGCCATGACCTATTGTTCCCATCGTAGTGAAATTGCCCGCGGTATAGATACTATCCGGGCCGAAAAGGGAGAAGAGACTTCGACACTCACCGGACTTGCCATGGAGCAGGAAAAGGAAAAAGATGATATGTTCGGTTATTGATGGTGATGGCCGGGTGCAGGCAGAGTCGGCGGCAAACAGGGTTGGCGTGACCAGTGTTGATTCAGCAAATGAGAGAGGGTTATGGATATAATATGCAGCGCATGCGGGAAAAAGCATAGATCGAATGCCAAACTTGAAGCAAGCCTGGCCCGGCTTGATCCGAATAAAAAACTTCGCCTGAAATGCGTGCAGTGTCAGGAAGCAATTCTGCTGGACAAAAGCATGCTGACCGCCGGCGCGGACAATGCTCAAAAAAATCGGATTAAACCTCCCGGTCCGCCGGATATCTCATGGCTCTATGAGGGCAGTTTCGTGGATGAGGAGATGGTTGCCGATATCCCGCAGGCCATGGTCCTTATACCGGAGGGCAAAGCCCTCGACGAGGTTCTCCGGGCGCTGGCCGGGCTGGGCTATCAGGCTGAAGCCGCAGAAAACACCGAGCAGGCGCTTGAGAAGATGCAGTTTTACAATTATTCAAATATCGTGCTGCACTCTCGCTATGAAGGAAGTGGTCTTGCCGACAGCAAATTTCATGACTTCATGCGTTCCATGAACATGGCCCGCAGGCGGTTTATGTTTTATGTTCTCATTGGGCCGGAGTTCAGTACATTCTATAATCTGCAGGCCTTGTCTCATTCAGCAAATCTGGTGGTAGCTGAAAAAGATAGCGAGCATTTCGATGTCATTTTGCGCAAAACAATTCCGGAATACGAAGATCTCTTTGGTCCGTATATGACAGAATTGCGGGTGCAGGGAAGATAAATGCGGGGGGTGAACCCCTGCCAACAGGGTACCTTGACTAGAAGCGTATTCAAAGTACCCAACAGTGACATACTCGTAAAAAGTTCCACGACGCAGTAGATCGAAGTTTTTACGACGCCACCAACAGTGACTGTAGATAACGTGGAGGTGTCATTCGAAAATACCACGCGATAACCGTGTCTGGCGGGGATGTCAGCACATACCGGTTGCTGATAAGCATAACTGAGGGCCTCATTACATGATAACCAGCGTAAACCGCATATTCAGCAACGCCGCAGGTAAAATAAACCGACTGGCCCGTTCCGGGAAAACCACCTATCAGCGCCTCTTCTCCGGCGGTAGAAGGAAAAAATCCATAGAGCAGGACAGCGGGGACACCCAGGTGTCTTCCGCCGTGTCCGAAGGAGCCGACAAAAGAGGCGTTCAGGCCGTTGCTGTCCCCGCTGCTGCATCTTCCAGACACTCACCTCGTGACAGGACACCGGTCTGGACCCTGGACGATTTTGTGGTCGATCCTCTGCCCGGTAAAAGCAGGTTTCATGATTTGGCTATTGACGCGAGAATCATGCGCGGCATTGCCGAGCAGGGCTACCGTTACTGCACCCCGATACAGGAAAAAGCCTTGCCGGATGCCCTGCAAGGCAAGGATCTTATCGGCCGGGCCCAGACCGGGACCGGCAAGACGGCGGTCTTTATGCTCGCCTTGTTCTGCCGCCTGCTCGGAGACGAGAAAAAACTGCCGCCGCCTGGACGCCCGAGAGCACTTATTCTTGCACCCACCAGGGAACTCGTTATTCAGATTGTTAAAGATGGCAAAAACCTTGGTGCCTTTTCTCCCCTGAATATTGCTGCGGTCTACGGCGGTACGGACTACCGGAAACAAAAAGAGATGCTGCGCGGAAGCCGATGCGATGTCATTGCCGCAACACCCGGTCGTCTTCTCGATTTTATGCGACAGAACGTGCTTTCCCTTGACCGCTGCGCGAACCTGGTTATTGATGAAGCTGATCGCATGCTGGATATGGGGTTTATTCCAGATGTACGCAGGATACTCTCTGCTATGCCGGGCAGGGGATCTCGTCAGACCATGCTGTTTTCCGCTACGGTGACTGACGATGTAAGGCGTCTGGCTGCCCAGTGGTGCAGCGATCCTGTTTTTCATGAAGTCGGTGAGGATACCGTTGATATAGGCAGGCTCGAGCAGCGGATTTATCTAACCACGGAACAGGAAAAATTCACCCTGCTCTACAATCTGGTTTGCCAGGCGGCGCCGGATGCACGGATCCTGGTTTTTGAGAACATGAAGAATGACGCTTCGCGCCTGGCCAGGCGCCTGCAGGAGCACGGAATTTCCGGCCAGGTATTGACAGGGGATGTTCCCCAGGAAAAACGTCAGGCCCGCCTTGAAGGATTTCGCTCGGGTAAAAACCGGCTCCTGATCGCAACCGATGTAGCGGGGAGGGGCATTCATGTTGATGATATCGAATATGTTGTCAACTATACCTTGCCGCATGAACCGGAGAGCTATGTGCATCGTATCGGTAGAACGGGGCGTGCCGGAGCAAAAGGGGTAGCTGTCAGTTTTGCCTGCGAGAAAGGCTCTTTTAATATTCCGGCTATCGAAGAATTTATCGATGGCCCCCTGACCTGTGTGGTGCCGGAAGAAGCGTTGCTTGTGCCGGTACCGCCGCCCTCCAAAACGGCCGGTAGGCAAAGTGGTGGCGGGGAAAGAGTGCGAAAACCAAGACGCCATTCAGCTTCCAGCCGGAAAAAAACGAGGTAGTTTTCGTCCGGAAATGAGCGATTTTTACCTAAATCTAGGCGCTCGATAAATTTAACCGCAGGCATATAATTGATATTCCGAGGATTAAATTTTGAGAGTAACGACGAGTTAGGGGAAAAGCGCTGTTTCAGGATGGAAACGAGGTAAGACTGTCCCGTATCACCGCAGGTCGCAGTAGTGAAAACGGGTAATGGTTGTGGCGTCAGGGAAATTCGGTATTACCATAGCCGGTATGTTATTCACTAGTACGAGATATATGCATCGCTGGAGCTGCCTATTGCTTGCCGCCGTGGTTGGTTTTTCCCTGTTTTTTTCTACCGGCTGCTCGGAAGATACTGAGAAAAAAGTTCAGACGGTTGCTCCTGTTCCCGTTAAACCGCAGGGAAAAATCGTCCAGAGTGTTTTCCGGTCTGTCACCGCTGTCGAGGCACAGGCGATGTTGAGGGGGGAAAAGGGGCTCCTCCTGCTGGATGTGAGGACTCCTGAAGAAATCAGGCAGATGAGGATTGCCGGTGCTCTGGCGATTCCGGTGGGTGACGTGATCAGGGGCAGGTTTGTTCCGCCCGGGGACGTCCCTATTCTTCTGGTCTGCGCCATCGGGGGCCGCAGTTATATTGCCGGCAAGGCTCTGGCGAGCAGAGGCTATCGTGAGATTTATAATCTCGATGGCGGGATAGAGGCCTGGCGGCGCGCAGGATTGCCGCTTGAGACTGAATGGAAGTGATATCAGGTTGTTGTCTGAAAAAAAGTTGGCCTGGTGGCGCCCTATTCCCGGAAAAGGTTCGATGGCTGCTGATACCGCTCCATCTTTCCCGAATGATTAATAAAGGCTTGTAGCTGCATTGTTTTCGTGTTATATAATTCGCCTTTCTTGAATGGGTTGCTTTCTATTTTTTGTGATTGCGACCTTTATTATCTTTTTACAGGAGCCTGTTAATCTCAGGCAAAATACAAATTCAACCCGTGCAGGCTTGTCTGCACAGTGAGCAGAGTCCATGACAGAAGAACTTAACCAATCAAACCAGGCAGGAAATGACGAAGATCTTAGTTTTGCTGAGCTTTTCGAGATGGAAGAAAACAACAGGGTTGTTGAAGTCGGCAATGTTGCCAGCGGCACTATAATAGGCGAGGATGATGATTATTACCTTATCGACGTTGGTGACAAGGCCGAAAGCTATATTCCAAAATCTGAATTTCGTCTTGATAATCCCGAGGGCATAGCGGTCGGCGACACGATAGAAGTGTTTGTTGAACGGCGCAAGGACGAGGGCGGCCTTCTCCTGTCACGGGAAAAAGCTATCGCTATCAAGGTATGGGAAGACATTGCTAAAATCCAGGAATCTGACGGAACGATTCAGGGTAAAATCGAAAGCCGGGTTAAAGGCGGTATGTCTGTTGATATCGGCGTCCCTGCATTCCTGCCTTATTCCCAGATTGATCTGAGACCGGTTAAAGACCTTGATGCACTTATCGGTCACTCCTTTGATTTCAAAATCCTGAAGTTCAATCGAAAGCGCAATAATGTTGTCATTTCCCGTCGCGCCATTCTCGAGGAAGAGCGCAATAAACTGCGCGAAGAGATGCGTTCCCGTCTTGAGGAAAATCAGGTCATTAGCGGTTCGATCACCAATATTACCGATTACGGTCTGTTTATTGATATGGGTGGCATGGACGGTCTTTGTCATATTACTGATCTCAGCTGGGGACGCGTATCGCACCCGGCTAAGCTTTACAAGGTCGGTCAGGAAGTAGAGGTCAAGGTTCTCAAGTACGATCGTGAAAATGATCGTGTTTCCCTCGGCATCAAGCAGCTGCGGGAAGACCCATGGGCAACGGTAACCGATCGCTACCCGGTAGGCGAAAAAGCTGTCGGCAGCGTCGTTTCCATTACTGATTACGGTGTGTTTGTCGAGCTTGAGGAAGGGGTTGAAGGACTTATCCACGTCTCCGAAATGACCTGGTCCAAGAAGCCGCGCCATCCGTCTAAAATGGTGTCTGTTGGAGACCAGATTGAAATCATGGTTCTTAACATTGAACCTGAGACCAAGCGCATTTCTCTTGGTATGAAGCAATTGCAGCCCAATCCCTGGGATATGGTTATAGAGAGCTACCCGGTCGGTGCCATTATTGAAGGCAAGATCAAGAATATTACCGACTTTGGTGTATTCATAGGCATTGAAGAAGGGATTGATGGGCTTATCCATGTTTCCGATCTGTCCTGGACCGAGCGAATCAAACACCCGGCGGAAAAGTATGCCAAAGGCGATACCATTCAGGCCGTTGTTCTGAAGATTGACAAGGACAATGAACGATTCTCCCTTGGTGTCAAACAACTGACTCCTGATCCCTGGCAGACTGCCTATAACAACTACCCGTCCGGTACGGTTGTTGAGGGGGAAATCACCAATGTCACCGATTTTGGTGTCTTTGTGAAACTTGAAGAAGGCATAGAAGGTCTTGTTCATGTATCTGAGATTCCCAAAGACAAGGTTAAAAGTCCGGCTGAGCATTACAACGTTGGTGAAACGTTGAAAGCGATTGTCATCAATGTCTCAGCAAAAGACCGTAAAATCGGTCTTTCCGTGAAGACGCTTGAAGATGATGGTGAAGTTGAGGCGGTTGAGAAGATAAGGAAAGCTGAGGCTGAAATCGCTGAAGCGGCTCCTGCCACTTTTGGTGATCTGCTGAAGGCGGCCGCTGACAGGGGGAAACAAGTCGGAGGAATAATCCCCCTGCCTGTTATGTCAGAAGGTGAAGGTTGTTTTGCCGACTCGTTCGGCAAAACAACCTTTTTTTATATTTTGGGACAAATCTGTTGCTGAAAAAAGGGTTTAAAGCAGATGAGTATCTTAAAAAAAGAACTGGTAGATCAGATTAGTAACGACCTGGAAATCCATAAACAAGATGTCACCGTAGCGGTTGACATCATCCTTGATTCGATGGCTGAAGCACTATCCGAGGGCAGACGCGTGGAACTCAGGGGGTTTGGCAGCTTCTCAACACGCAGCCGCAAAGCCAGACAAACCAAAAATCCCCGTACCGGGGTCATGATGGATATTGGTGAGCGCAAGACGATTCACTTTACCATGAGCAAATCGTTGAAAGAAACGTTGATTAAAGGAAAGGGGTGACATCGCCCTTTCCAATCCTGAAGATTTCGGGGACATCACCCGTTAAATCAATGACCGATGACGGGTCAGGGTAGGCGGCTCCACCGTCTATCAGGATATCGACCCGATTGCCGATCAGTTCTTCAATCTGAAAGAACTCGGTCGGCATAACGGCGTCCTCTTTAACCGGGATACTGGTATTGATGATCGGTGAACCAAGTTCCTCCAGCAGGGCGTGGCAGATTTTATTTTCCGGCACACGTATACCAACGGTTTTCTGCCGGTTCGTCATGACTTTAGGAACGAGTTTGGTGCCGGGCAAAACGAAGGTGTAGGGCCCAGGTAGATTCTTTTTCAGCAGGCGATAGGCGGTATTTGATACGTGTGCGTATTCGCTGATATTTTTTAAATCATAACACATAAAAGAAAACGGCTTGTTATGGGGCCTTCTTTTAAGCTGGATAAGCCGTTTGATAGCCTTCGGGCTGAACATGTCGCAACCAATACCATATCCGGTATCGGTGGGATAACAGATGATTGCTCCCTGCCTGATCCGGGCGACGATTGTTTTGATATGCCGGGGCTGAGGATTGTCTGGATTTATTTCAAAAATCATATCTGCTCTGTTTTTCGTTTGTTGCCATTCCCGTTTTTCCGCTCATTCTGCGGTGTAACCCGGCACTATCGTTTAAAACAATCGAGCTTTTTTATAAAGATGTTTTACAATATGGATTATTTTCTATCGTCTGTCTTATTTCTTTGGAGTTTCAGGTGCTTGGCCGTTTTCCCTGTAAAAGGAGTTACCTATGTTACCAGATAATGTTGAAATGGCACTAACTTTTGATGATCTCCTGCTCGTACCGGCTGCTTCTGAAGTACTGCCAAACGAGGTATCCCTGGAGACCCGGCTGACCGATAAGATTACCCTGAATTGTCCGCTGATCAGTGCCGCCATGGACACGGTTACCGAATCTGCAACGGCCATTGCCATGGCACGCGAAGGGGGGATCGGCATAATCCACAAGAATATGACAATCGACCAGCAGGCTCTTGAGGTTGAGCGGGTGAAAAAATCGGAGTCGGGAATGATAATCGACCCGATTGTGGTCAGGCAGGAGCAATCTGTTGCCGAAGTCCAGGAGATTATGAGCCGATACAAAATTTCCGGTCTGCCGGTTCTGCACGAGGGAAAACTGGTTGGCATCGTTACCAATCGCGATCTGCGGTTTGTCTCCGACAACGATCTCAGGGTTTCAGATGTAATGACCAGTAAAAATCTGGTTACCGCCAAGGTCGGCATAGATCTTGAGCATTCCAAGGCATTGCTTCATGAGCATCGTATTGAGAAGCTGCTGGTGGTTGATGATGCTGGAAAACTCAAAGGGCTCATAACGATCAAGGATCTTGAGAAGATCCGAAAATATCCACTTGCCGCCAAGGACGAGTTCGGCCGTTTGCTGGTCGGGGCTGCCATTGGTGTCGGGAAGAGCGTTATAGCCGACGCCGGGCAATTGGTCAAAGCCGGCGTTGATGTCCTGGTGTTTGATTCGGCACATGGTCATTCTGCCGGCGTGATTAAGAGCCTGAAGGCAGTTCGCGCAGCATTTCCAGACCTGCAGATCATCGCCGGCAATATTGCCACCGCAGAGGCTGCCGAGGACCTGATCAAGGCAGGTGTCAATGCCATTAAGGTAGGGGTCGGGCCGGGATCAATCTGTACGACCAGGATCGTAGCCGGTGTCGGTGTGCCGCAGGTGACAGCACTTCGTGACTGCACAAGGATTGCCAATAAGTATAATATACCGGTCATCGCTGATGGGGGTATCAAGTATTCCGGCGACCTGGCAAAAGCCATCGGAGCGGGTGCCTCAACTATCATGATCGGCAGCCTTTTTGCCGGTACCGACGAGACTCCGGGTGAAACGTTTCTCTACCAGGGACGGACCTATAAAGGCTATCGCGGCATGGGTTCCCTGGGAGCTATGTCGCAAGGCTCGTCTGACAGGTATTTTCAAGCGGAGATCTCCGCTACCTCAAAGCTTGTTCCAGAGGGTATTGAGGGCAAGGTTCCCTATCGTGGGCCGCTTGTTAATATCATTTACCAGCTGCTTGGTGGACTCCGTTCCGGCATGGGCTATGTCGGTGCTGCCAGCATCGCTCAACTGCAGGAGCGGGCCCGGTTTGTGAGGATTTCTGCCGCCGGGCTGCGCGAGTCGCATGTCCATGATGTCATTATAACCAAGGAAGCGCCAAATTATCACATGACGTGATCCGCCTGATTATCATTCAGCCAAACAATAGAGGCCTGTCCCGCTATGAGCATGCACGATGAAATGATTCTCATACTTGATTTCGGATCCCAGACCACCCAGTTGATTGCCAGAAGAATCAGGGAGCAGAAGGTTTACTGTGAGATTCACCCCTTCTCGATCCCGATCGAGAAAATCAGGGAAATGAAACCGAAAGGGATTGTTCTCTCGGGTGGACCCTGCTCGGTGTATGACGAGGGCGCCCCGCATTCCGATCCGGCTCTGTTCGAACTTGCGATCCCCATTCTTGGTATATGTTACGGTGCGCAGCTGATGATCCTGCAGTTTGGAGGCCGGGTGGAAAAGGCGGAAAAAAGAGAGTTTGGCAAAGCCGAATTGCAGGTACTCGATACCGAAGGGCTTTTTGCCGGTCTTGAAACGGGTGCGGTGCATCATCAGGTCTGGATGAGTCACGGCGACCGGGTTGAAGTGGTGCCGGATGGTTTTGAGGCATCAGCTATCAGTGCCCATTCGCCTTTCGCGGCACTGAGGCATCGCTTTATGCCGTTTGTTGCCGTACAGTTCCATCCAGAGGTGGCCCACACCCTGATAGGAACCGATGTCCTGCGCAACTTTATTTTCGGTTTCTGCGACTGCAAGCCGGACTGGACCATGCATTCCTTTATCGAGTCAACCGTGGCCGCCATCAGAAAACAGGTGGGTGACAACAAGGTTATCTGTGCACTGTCGGGCGGTGTTGATTCTTCGGTGACGGCCGCCATTGTCCATCGGGCGATAGGCAACCAGCTGACCTGTATCTATGTCAATAACGGCCTGATGCGGACGGGCGAATCGGAAGCGATTCTGCGGTTTTTCAGGGAGAAGAGCAAACTTACTGTCATCGATGTTGATGCCACCTTGTTTTTTCTCTCGGAGCTGGACGGGGTCGTCGACCCGGAGATCAAGAGGAAGAAAATCGGCCTGGGCTTTATCCGGATATTTGAGGAAGAGGCGGGCAAACTCGGCAATGTTACTTTCCTGGCACAGGGTACGCTTTATCCCGACGTGATAGAATCGGTCTCTTTTCGCGGTGAAGCGCCGATCAAGTCGCATCATAATGTCGGTGGGCTTCCGGAAATCATGAAGCTTGAACTGATTGAACCGCTGCGTGAACTGTTCAAGGACGAGGTACGGAAACTCGGGCTTGAGCTGGGCCTGCCGGAAGAGGCCATCCATCGTCAGCCTTTTCCCGGACCGGGTCTTGGTATCAGGATCATGGGTGAGATCACCCGGGATCGGCTTGATATTGTTCGCCAGGCAGATGTTATTGTCTTAAGTGAGATGAAAAAACACGGCTGGTACCGCAAGGTGTGGCAATCTTTTGCTGTTCTTCTGCCGATCCAGACCGTTGGCGTTATGGGGGATGGCCGCACCTATGAGCATGTGATAGCCATTCGCTGTGTGGACTCACGGGATGCAATGACAGCGGACTGGTCCCGGGTCCCGTATGATATTCTCGGTATCATTTCCACTCGCATCATCAACGAGGTGCGCGGTGTAAACCGGGTAGTTTATGACATCTCATCCAAGCCGCCCGCGACAATCGAGTGGGAATAGCAGGGATGGAGGGATTATGCTGAAAACCGGAATCTATGTTGACGCTGAAAACATCAGGTTGTCCGGTGGTTACGGAATGCGCTACGATGTCCTGGTGGACCTGGCCAATGCCGGGAATTCGGTTCTGCTGCGGGCCAACTCATATCTTGCCGAGGATCGAACCCGTACCAAGGAAGACGATGATTACCGTCTGAAACTCTATCGTTATCACGATATTCTGCGTCAATGCGGTTTCAAGCTTATCAAGAAGTACGTAAAGCATTTTGTCGATGACGAGGGCATACTGACCACCAAGGCCAATGCAGATATGGATCTTGCCATCGATGCGCTTCTGCAGGCCTGCAATCTTGATCGGATCATCCTGCTCACCGGTGACGGAGATTTTATCCGTCTTGTCCTTGCCCTGCAGAATATGGGCTGCCGGGTAGATGTTATCGGCTTTGACAATGTCAGCCATGAACTCAAGGAAGCAGCCGACAGCTACCTCTCGGGATTTCTTATTCCGGGCCTCCTGCCCATTACCCCCGAAAAGGACAATCGCCGGCGTGGTGTTCCGGTTAACTACAATCCGGACAGGGGTTTTGGCTTTATGCGTTACTACCGCCTGACAGGAGACGGGCTGTCTACGGATACAGTGTTTTTCCACTGCTCGAAATCAAGTGTTGCCAATGACAGTGTCTTTCTCGATTCAGCCTCTATTTTTGAATTTTCCATCGTACAGAATCCGGATAACCATAACCGGACAGAGGCAACGGACATTACTCCGCTGGAATAGCGGGCTCAGCCTTCACATAACCGTATATCTCAAGTTATCGACGGAGGGGAATATGGCCGGATTAGATTACCAAATGATTCAGAGCTTCATTATAGCCTATGGTTTAAAGGTGCTCGCCGCATTGCTTGTTCTTGTTATCGGAAACTGGCTGGCCAAAAAATTGACAGCCCTTTTCGTGATCGTCATGGAGCGTCATAATATCGAAGTTACCCTAACGAAATTTTTGCGAAACATTATCTATTATGCAATGATGACTGTCGTTGTCATAGCGGCTGCCGGGCAGCTGGGTGTCAATACCACCTCTTTTCTTACGGTAATTGGTGCCGCAGGCCTTGCCATCGGTCTTGCCCTGAAGGACTCACTGTCCAATTTTTCGGCAGGCGTCATGCTCATCCTTTTCCGCCCCTTCAAGGTCGGTGATGCGGTGACGGTAGCAGGGGAAACAGGAACCGTGCAGGAGATTACCGTTTTCTCTACGATTCTCAATACGCCGGATAATCAGCGGAAAATCCTGCCGAACAGTACCATCACAGGACGCACCATCACCAACATCACCGCAAATCCAACCCGACGAATCGATATGGTGTTCGGTATCGGCTATGATGACGATATCAAGCAGGCAGAAAAAATCCTGCAGGAGGTCGTACACAAGGATCCCCGGGTGCTTACCGATCCTGCTGCAACTATTGCGGTGGCCGAACTGGCCGCCTCCTCGGTTGATTTTGTGGTCCGTCCCTGGGTGAAAACCGGCGACTACTGGGCGGTGAAATGCAGTCTGACCGAGAAGATAAAATGTGCGCTGGACGAGGCGGGAATTACCATTCCCTATCCACAACAGGATGTGCATATGCACCAGGTCGGCGACAAGCAAAAAGAGACATAACATTGGCAGCATCATCGACACCAGGCAGTACCTATCTCGCTATTGACATTGGCGGCACGAAAACCTTGCTGGCAGTGTATCGGCTGACGGATGATTCCTATACGCCACTTGCAAAAAAACGTTTTCGCAGTGCTGATTACGGAGGTGTCGAAGCGATTATCGAAGAGTTTCGAACGGATCTTGGTTTCTGCCCGGATTCGGTGATACTTGGTATTGCCGGTGTTGCCGGTGAAACGCAGGCCATGGCAGAGAGCTTCTCAGGAAGGGTCACTCTTTCTAGATAAATATCGCTTATGGATGGTCTTTTTTCTTCACGTCTAGGCCCGTCTGAGCGTTCCCGGCTTATGGTAGTGCTCCCCAGGTTTTTCCCGGCCTCCGATGAATATAAGAGGATTCAGGTTCTGGGAAACGGCAATATCAATGATACCTATCTAATCGACTTTGTACACCGGCAGCCGGCGGTACTGCAGCGCATAAATGCAGTAGTTTTTCCTGAGCCTTCCCTGGTTGCCGGCAATTTCAGCATGATCTCAAAGCATATTGATGCAAAACAGCGTCAGGCAGGGGGCGAAGCGGTGTTTCCCCGTGCCATTCCAGAAATCACCGGCAAGCCCTATCTTCTTGATGGGGCTGGTGATATCTGGCGGGCGATGGCGTATATCGAAAATACGGAAAGTCATCGTTTTGTAAAAGATCAAAGCCAGGCTTTTGAGGGAGGCAGAATTCTTGGCCGTTTCCATCTCCTGCTGGATGATCTTGACCCGAAAACCCTTTCTCAGCCGATACCCGGATTTCATGACCTTCCCGGTTATTGCCTTGCCTACCGGAGCGCTTGTTCATACCACCGACGCAATAATTCGGATGAGCTGGACTCCTGCTGCAAGGCCATCAACAGGCGGCTGAAAGACGCTGCAATTCTGGAGAGGAGCCGGCAGCAAAGACAGATACGCCGGCGGGTAATCCATGGTGACCCAAAATGTGACAATATCCTCTTTGACAAACAGACCGGAGATGCGGTGGCCTTGATTGATTTCGATACCGTTTCCTCGGGCCTGCTGCAATATGATCTCGGTGATTGTTTGCGGTCCTTTTGCAACCCGGCCGGTGAAAAGCCGGAAACGCTGGACGATGTTTACTTTGATATGGAGAGATGTGGCCGGGTATTAAGCGGTTACCAATCCTCGGGAGCGCCTCTGTCAGTGGCTGAACGCGGTTTGATATACCAGGGTGTCCGGCTGCTTACCTTTGAGCTTGGCCTTCGTTTCCTGACCGACTATCTTGCCGGGGATCGCTATTTCAAGGTCAGCCATGAACGGGAAAATCTCGACAGAACCATGGTGCAGATCAGGCTACTTGAAAGTATCGAAAAGCAGCAGACGGCCATTGAATCCATTGTTGCAGCGCTGGGTTGATCAGAAATAGCCTCTCGTACATGGAAATATTTCTTTAATTCAGCTGAATTTTTGAGGTCATCCTGAGAGGGGAAAATATTGTGACACTCCAGCTCAGTGATATTATGTTCTATTATCAGAATGATTTTCATGCTAAAGCAGGCCTGATATTCTGATCATTTTTGTGGTGTCAGGCAGGAATCGCCTGCCCGGCGGTAACTTCCGCTTTTGGCTCCTGTCCTGTACTCTGCAGGAATTTGTCCCGGAAATCAAAATGTAGTAGCAGGAGAAGAACAAGTCATCAATGTTCCTTATACCATCCGGCTTTTTGAAAAAAGAGTATAATAGACAATATCCATAGAATTCCCGTGAGACAATGACCGTGAAACCAGTATTTACTCTCCAGGCAAAATCGACTGAATGTGGCGCTCGTCGCGGTGCTGTGGCGACCCGACATGGTATCATCCAGACTCCGGTGTTTATGCCGGTTGGAACCCAGGCTACCGTAAAGTCCGTAACGCCTGAAAACTTAAAGGAAATCGGGGCGCAGATCATTCTTGGCAACACCTATCACCTGTTTGTCCGGCCGGGACACCGGCTGATCGAGCAGTTTGGCGGTCTGCACGGTTTCATGAACTGGGATCGAGCCATACTTACCGATAGCGGCGGCTACCAGATCTTCAGCCTGAAGGAGCTGGCGACCATAACGGAAGAGGGGGCGGCATTTCGCTCGCACCTTGATGGTTCGAAACTCTTTTTGAGCCCGGAGGATGCGGTACAGGTCCAGGAAGCGCTGGGATCAGATATCATGATGTGCCTGGACACCTGTATTCCGTATCCTGCCGGTCGCGAGGAAACCATCGGCTCGACAGATCTGACCGGCCGTTGGGCGCAGCGCTGCCGAACGGCACATAGCAGAAAAGAGCAACTGCTTTTCGGTATTGTCCAGGGCGGAATGTACCCGGGTCTGCGCCGGCAGTCGGCGCAGACCATGATTGAAATAGGTTTTGACGGCTATGCCATAGGCGGTCTCAGCGTAGGAGAGCCGAAAGAGCAGATGCATGACATGACCGAAGCGACGGTTTGTTGTCTGCCGCAGGACCATGCGAGGTATCTGATGGGTGTGGGAACGCCGGAGGATCTTGTCGAGGGCGTATGGCGCGGGGTAGACATGTTCGACTGTGTCATGCCCACCAGAAATGCCCGTAATGGAACACTATTCACTTCCACCGGTAAAATTGTCATCAAAAACTCCCGCTATCGTGAAGACCGGCTGCCGATCGATGAGCGCTGCGGCTGTTATACCTGTCGGAATTATTCTCGCGCCTATTTGAGGCATCTCTTCAGCTGCCGGGAAATACTGGCATATCATCTGAATACCATACATAATCTGTATTTTTATGTTAACCTGATGAAGGATATCCGGGAGGCCATCGAAAATGACCGGTACGCGGCCTTCAGGAACGATTTTTATGGCAGGCTTGAGGGTATATGATTATTGTGCCTATGAAATTTTAGATAGAGAAGGAGGTGTGCATCTGCGACAGCTGTTTGCTGGTTGTTGGAGTCATGCCAATCGTTTTTAAATTATGGAGGTAGTGACATGACTGGAATAGCCTACGCAGCCGAAGGGGCCGCAGGCGCAGGAGGATTGGGTCAACTTGGCTCCTTTCTCCCGCTTATACTCATTTTTGTAGTGTTTTATTTTCTGCTTATCAGGCCGCAGCAGAAACAGGCAAAACAGCACCAGGCTTTTCTGAGTGATCTGAAAAAAGGCAACAAGGTCATTACGAAGGGTGGAATTTACGGTGAAATTGTCGCACTTAAGGATGCGGTTCTCACCCTGGAAATCGCCGAAAACATCCAGATCAAGGTTGGCCGCGATGCGATAGCCGGCCCGCAGTTCAGGGAAGACCCGAAAGCCGCAGAAGGCAAGGACAAAAAAGCCAAATCTTCCGGTGGTTGAGGAATCAAAGGCTGCTGATTTCTACAGTTGTAGATACTAAAAAAGGGCGGAACAGTTATCACTGTTCCGCCCTTTTTGCGTGTTATTGTTCTGATATCAATCATTTTCTTGTTTTTCAGTGAAAGTCAGGTCAGAAACCGTACCAGCGGCCCGCGGCGACAAGGGCGATTCCGACCAGCATGGACAGGAATACATTGCCGGTTTTTACGCTGCAGATACCGGTTGCAATTGTTGCCAGCCAGCCGACCGGCCCTGCTGCGACCGCTGCCGGGACAATGAGTGAAAGCAGGATAGTGCCTGGCAGTGCATCCATGAATCGCTTGAATCTGCCTGTTTTGGGAAGTTTACCGGCCAGCAGCAGTCCGCCAAGCCTAAGTGAATAGGTGGTCAGGGCTGCGCAGGCGATGGTCAGCCAGACCAGAGAGTCCGGTGTTGTTTCAAACATGGATCTTTCCCTTGCCACGATTATCATAGAACGCAGCAACAAGGGCCCCTGCGACGCCACCGCAGACGATATACCATTTTCCCGGCAACAGTGCTTCAGACACGAGTGCCACTAGAGCTGCAGCGAACCAGGGCAGGATATCCTGACGACCTTTCCAGAAACTGAATACCAATGCGGTGAATACAGCCACAAACGAAAAGTCAAGGCCATACTGCTCGGGGTTAGTGATAACGGCACCAAGGCGGTGACCGAGCAGGGTGCCGCAGCACCAGGCCGTCTGAACGCAGATGCCGCCGCCGAGCAGATACCAGGTGGAAACACTGCCTTTGTGATAGCGGGCCATGGTCATTGCCCAGTTCTCATCAGCGACAAGGTGCATGAAGAGCATTTTATGACGCAGTGATGTACCGGTAAAGAGCGGGCTCAGGGAAGCGCCGATCAGCAGGTAACGCATATTGATGACAAGAACAGCGAGGGTGATTTCAATTATAGGCAGTGGCGGCAGCCACATATCCACCATGACAAACTGGGCCGATCCGGCAAAAACGCTGAGATTCATGACCAGCAGCTGGTACCAGGTGAGGCCTTTCTGGGCAGCCATGAGCCCGAGTACACTGCCGTATGCCCCTACGCTGGCTGCTATGACAAGGTTTGTGGTAAAGCCCGCCTGCAGCTCTTTGCTATGATTGCTTTGTGGTGTCATGTAGAAAACAGATTCTCCGGTATGTCTCCTATGCCAGGTTGGGTTTTAAATAAGATTTTAGACAATGGCAACAATGATCTGAAAAGAAAAAGGATAGGCTGTAATGAGAGCAAGGGTAACAAGTGTCAGTTTATAGGATATTAAGAAGGTTGTGTTTAAAAGGCTGATAAGATTTTAGCGATTCAGTTTGTATTGAATCGCCTGTTGTGCAATCATTAATAAAGTAAGAAAAAGTATTTTTTTAACACGGGAAACAATCTGCTCCGGAGATTAATCATAGGGGTGTATACCAGATAGTTGACGGATGCAGGCAGCTGCTGGAGAGGGTCATGAGAAAGAATAGGCGAGAACCTGCTGGACTGCTGCTGGCTGTACTCTGGGGTTTCTCTTTTCTGATGGGGCAGGCAGCGGCATATGGACACGATATTGATGGTGACGGCAAGGAAGGGTTGGCAGAGGCAATTCACGCCCTGCAGGTCGTGGCGGGCGTGTTGCCAACTTACCCGCACCTTGAGGGGTGCCCTGTTTTTCCCGCAGACAATATCTGGAACCACCCTGTCAATATGCTGCCGGTTGCAACCCTGTCAGACGATTTCATCAGCAGCATCGGTGCGGCAACAACCTTCCATCCGGATTTCGGCAAACCCTACCTTGACGGCGGCAAACTGACGCCCATCGGCATCCCTTACGTGGTTGTCACGGGGAGCCAGACAAAAGTGGATGTAACGTTTGAATACGCTGATGAGAGTGACCCCGGTCCCTATCCGATCCCGCCCGATGCCCCGATCGAGGGCGTTCCGGACTGGGATCCGGATTATGATGGTGACCGGCACATCCTGGTGCTTGAACGTGATAATTGCCGGTTGTATGAAACCTATGATTCCTGGCCCGATGGCGACGGAGCCTGGTCGGCAGGATCCGGTGCGATCTTTGATCTGAACTCAAATGAACTCCGGCCTGCTGGCTGGACTTCGGCTGATGCCGCCGGTTTGCCGATTCTGCCCGGTCTGGTACGTTATGACGAGGTGATTGCCGGTGAGATCAATCACGCCATCAGGTTCACGGCCAGCCAGACGCGCAGTGACTATGTCTGGCCCGCCCGCCACGAAGCCTCCTCTTTGACGGATCCGGGCTACCCACCGCTCGGTCAGCGTTTTCGCTTGAAGGCAGGTTTTGATATTTCAGGTTTTACCAACCAGATGCAGGTGATACTCAGGGCCATGAAAATTTACGGCATCATCCTGGCGGACAACGGTTCGAACTGGTATATCTCGGGAACGCAGGATGAGCGCTGGGACAATGATATGCTGGTACAGGGGTTTTCACAGCTCAGGGGAAGTGATTTTGAAGCGGTAGACGTTTCGTCCCTGCTGGTTGATCCTGACTCCGGCCAGACACAATAATGATTGTTAAAGCAACGGTTCGATCTGCTCTTTTATGGCAAGCGGTTCAGTTGCAGGAGCAAAACGCTCTACCACCTGTCCTTCACGGTTTAGCAGGAATTTGGTGAAATTCCATTTGATCGCACGGCTTCCGGCAATACCGGGACGCGCACTTTTCAAAAGCTCATAGAGCGGGTGAGCGTTTTTGCCGTTAACCTCTATCTTGGCAAACATCGGAAAGCTGACCCCGTAGGTCAGGCGGCAGAAATCCTTGATCTCTTCCTCGCTGCCGGGTTCCTGATGGCCAAACTGGTCACAGGGAAAACCAAGAACCACAAAACCCCGCTCCGCATAGGTTTTATACAGCTCTTCAAGCCCCGCGTATTGGCCGGTAAAACCGCACTTGCTGGCCACATTGACGATCAGCATGACCGAGCCTCGATAGGGGCTGAGGTCTGCCGTTTTGCCGTCTATCGTCTTGATGTTTATGTCATAAATGGTTGTCATCTGAACATCCTCCAGGATGGTTTGTTTTAAGAACAGGATTGCTGGTCCGGCCGGCAGCTACCCGGTAGTCCGCGAGAAGCGGACAACGGTGCGGGCAAGATCGGAAAAGACGAAGTGGTGCAGGGGCAGCACAGCATACCAGTAGAGTCTGCCGAGAAGACCGCGGGGGATGAAATGGGCGGTCTGCACCAGTTGGCCGGGCTGGATATCAAATTCGAGCCAGGCTTTTCCCGGAAGTTTCATCTGGGCATAGAGCAGAAGACGTTTTCCTTCCTTGATATCTGCCACTTTCCAGAAATCAACCGCATCGCCAATGCGTAACTCTTCCCCCTGCCTGCGCCCGCGGTTCAAGCCGTAGCCGCCTATCAGTTTGTCCATCAGGCCGCGCAACCGCCAGAGAAAGTTGTACCTGAACCAGCCGGTTTGACCGCCAAGGGTACAGGCGCTTTTAAACACCGCTTCCGGCTGTTCATTGTTTTTAAATGCGACAATACGGATATCCCTCAGGATTGCTCCTGCCGGATCGTCAAAATCTTTGACGTCGCAGGCCTTCTCACCACTGCTGTCACACCAGCGGCTGACAACCTGGTGTTGTTCCAGTTCCCTTATGGCGTCACGGACACTGTCCTTAAAGGATTGCGGCTCTATCATGGGGTAAAAACGCCTGGCATGATCATTCTGCAGAAGGGTTTCACTTTTTAATCCCTCCACGAGAGATGAAGCAAGGCGGTAGGGAATAGGCGTGAAAAGTATCAGCCAGTAAGAGGAGAGGCGCGGAGACAGTACCGGGACCGGCAGCAGGATACGGCGCAAATGCATCACCTCGGCCGTCTGTTGCATCATCTGCTGGAAACTGAGAGGTTCGGTGCCGATGTCCACGACAAGGTTGCCTGCCTGGTCCATTAAGGCGGATTCTACCAGGTACGAAAGAACATCTTCGATGGAGATCGGCTGGGTCCGGGTCCTGACCCAGCGCGGGGTGATCATGATCGGCAGTTTTTGTGTGAGGTTTCGAATGATTTCAAAACTGGCGCTGCCGGAGCCGATGATGCCCCCCGCCCGCAGCCAGATCGTCTGAATCTGATCAGGCTTTGCCGAAAGAATCTCACCTGTTTCTATGCGGCTGAGCAAATGTTTGCTGGCGCTCTCTTTTACGCCCAGGCCGCCAAGATAGACGATCCGTCGGACACCGGCAGCGATGCATGCGTCCCTGAAGTTTTCGGCGCTCTGCCGGTCCAGGTACTGAAAATCCTCTTTCGATCCCATCGAATGAATCAGGTAAAAGGCCGTGTCGACCCCAGACAGGGCCTCAGTGAGGAATGTCCGGTCAAAGGTGCTTCCCTCATGGATTGTAACCCGGTCGGTGACCGATACCTGGACCTTGAGCCGGTTTCTTACCAGCAGGCGGATAGCGAAGGTATCTGATGCAAGAAGATGTCGGGTAAGCCGGCGGCCGATGTAGCCTGTTGCCCCGGCAATCAATACATTTCTTCCGCTTTTGCTCTCAGGCATGGTTTCGCAGTTTCAGCTCGGTTGGATGAGGTTTCAGGTAATATTGCGACATCAGGTAGGGCTGGTCATATTTCCTGGTGTAATGGTTAAACAGGGTGATCGGCACAATCAGCGGCACATAATTGTTCCTGAACTGTTCGATGACTTCGAGGACTTCCCGTTTCTCATCTGAGCTCAGCACCTTCTTGAAATAGCCCATCATGTGCATCAGTACGTTGACGTGTTTTTTTACCGTCGGTTTGAGTTTCATGGCCGTCATCAATAGTTCCTGATATTCGGAGAAGATTTTTGCCGGGTCATTTTTTCCGAGCCGGGCGACAACTCTGCCGAGCTCCCGGTAATGGGTTTCGCTGTGAGCACGCAGCAGCATCTTGTGGTCGGTATGGAAAGTTATGAGACTGCCCGGTGTTTTATTGGCCCGCGTAGTGCGCCAGCGCTTGTAGACAAAAACGGACTCAATGAAGTTTTCCCGCAGGAGCATATCATACAGGCGGCCTTCCTCTTCCACGGGAAGTAGCGGGAAAATATTCCTTGAAGGCCCGGGCAAAGATTCCGACGCCAACGGATTGCGGTATATTATTGTGATCGTAGACCTTAACCCGTTCCATGCCTGAAGAAGGGGAGCGATTCTTGAAGATAAAGCCGCAGAGATCTTCTCTTTCAAGCTCCCGTAGGCGTTTTTCCGCCCAGGATTTCATGCGGTCGGTGTGATCGATACCGCTTTTGCCGGTAACCAGCCGCGGTGCCTCAGGGTCACCGACCAACCGCATTGCTTCCCGTGGAATCGAAAGTCCGCATTCCACTTCAGGGCATACCGGGACAAAATCAAAATAGTGAGCGAGGGTGTCGGTGATATATCGGTCATGTTTATGACCACCGTCAAAACGCACTTTGTTCCCGAGCAGGCAGGAACTTACCCCGATTCGTATCTTTTCATTCATGTCATTTTTCATATCTGACCTTGAGGTTTAAAGGTGGATGAGCATATAAACAATACAGCAGTATCATTAACCAGACAATGAGATGGGCAATAATTAGCCAAAGATAATAACCCTCAAGGACAATGGCAGCCACTATGATGAAGCGCAATCGTGACATTGATAGAAGAAGTCGTTTGCTGGCACAAGGCGAACGTGGTCCGGGTCCGGTGGTTTACTGGATGTCGCGTGACCGGAGAGTTATGGATAACTGGGCCCTGTTATGGGCTCAGCAGGAAGCGATCATCCGTGAAAAAGCACTGTGTGTTGTCTTTTGTCTCGATCCTGATGTCCAGGCAACAGATGAGCGTTATCGCTGGTTCATGCTGCAGGGACTTGCCGAACTGCAGAAGCGGCTGGCAAGGTATAATATAAGTTTTCATTTCCTGGAAGGCAGCTCGACACAAACAGTGCCGAAATTCCTGGATACTCATCATGCCCATGTTCTTGCCGCCGATTTTGATCCGCTCAGGGGATCAAAAAAAAGAAAGGATGAGCTGCTACGTACCCTTTCTCTACCGTATGTTGAAATAGATTCGCACAATATTATCCCTGTCTGGATCACCTCGGAAAAAAAGGAATATGCTGCCTACACCATCAGGCCCAAAATCAATCGGCTTCGCGCAGACTATCTGACGGACATCCCTGCGCTCATCCGCCATCCTCATCAGGGACCGACCGGTATGATGCCTGATCTTCTGTTGCCGAGGAGCAAAGTCCTTACTTCTGAATGCGGGTTTGAGCCGGGCGAGCAGGCCGCGGCAGAGGCAATGGCCAAAGCGCTGGTGGGTCGTTTGCCCCGTTATAGTGAAGATCGCAACAACCCCTGTCTGCCGGGCCAGTCAAATCTCTCACCCTACCTGCATTTTGGTCATCTTTCTGCCCAGCGGCTTGCCTGGAACGTCTACCATTCGGATCTGGCGGATGTTGTGAAGGAGGATTTTCTGGAGGAACTGGTGGTGAGAAGGGAGCTGGCAGATAATTTTTGCTACTATGAGCCCGATTATGACCGTTTCAGCGGGTTTCCCGATTGGGCACGGAAAACACTGGACGAACATCGACAGGATAAACGGCGCTACTGCTACTCTCTTGAAGATTTTGAGCAGGCAAAAACTCATGAATCGCTCTGGAACGCCTGTCAGCATGATTTGCTGGTGCATGGCAAACTGCATGGCTATCTGAGGATGTACTGGGCAAAGAAAATGCTCGAGTGGACGGCAGGGCCCGAGGAAGCCCTTGCCTATGCCATTATCCTGAATGATCGTTATTCTCTGGATGGCTATGACCCGAACGGTTATACCGGGATTGCCTGGTCGATCGGCGGTATCCATGATCGTGCCTGGTCTGAGCGAGAGGTCTTTGGAAAAGTACGCTACATGAATGAAAACGGTTGCCGCCGTAAATTTGATGTGGACGGCTATATTCAATCAATTACGGCCCAGGTTCGCTAGCCCCGCGTCCACGAGTCGATACATAAGGAGTCTCCTGAGTCCTGCACCCAAAAAAGAGCGCGTCCGGAAAAAAAAGGGGTATTTCCTTGTTCATTGCCTCAAAGGGCGATATAATTTTTTATAATGTAAGAGATATCAAACCTTTTGTGGATATCGTGCTGCGCATGAACAGTATCCATCTGTCTTTTCCTGTATATCATAAGGTTCCTGTAACCGGTTATGATAAATAGTAAAATCGGGATTATAAATCATGGTTAAGATGCAACTGAAATACCGGAAGTATGCCCACCTGAAAATTTTTCTTATTGTTTCCATCCTGCTGGGTGCGACCCTCTGTGTTGTTCAGTTCGGCGGTATCTTCACTCCATTTGATATGCTGTTCTTCGGTCTTAACTCACTCGACGGTCTTACACCGGTACCGGCAAGTGTCACGATCCTGATTATCATGTTCCACACCCTTTTTCCCGGCATTATCATTCTTGAGGAAGGCATGGTGAAAGGCATCGTCTGTACGGTTATTGCCTGGTTTTTTTATGCCGTCCTGATTCATTCTTACTCAGAAACTTTCAAGCTTTTCATGCCGTTGTCGGCTCCGTTGCTTGGCACCATTATCAATGTTATTCGTGTCCTTGGCTGGGGATCAATGGTTCTGCAGGAGGAAAAAGATGATATCAGGAAGACATTCGGACATTTTGTTGAACCGAGTATTGCCACAATGGCCATCGAAAACCCGGATCTTCTCAAGGAAGACGGTGTAAGAAAAACGGTAACGGTCATGTTTGCCGATATGCGCGGATTCACCAAACTGTGTCTTGATATTGAGCCGGAACTTGTTATCAAGATGCTAAGGGAATGTTTTGGCAGGCTTATTTCGATTGCCCGTGCCAATGGAGGGATGATCGATAAACTGATAGGCGATTCCCTGATGGTGGTCTGGGGCAATCCGGTTCCGCAAAGCGATCATGCTGAACGAGCCGTTGAGGCCGCCCTGGAAATGCAGGCAATGATGAGGAATCTTCGCCGAAGATGGCGAATCAAACTCGGTGTTGATATAGACCTTGGTATCGGCATTAATACGGATGAAGTCGTTGTCGGGACCATCGGGTCTGAAGAGTTCTGTGATTACACGGCGCTTGGTTACGGAGTAAATATCGCCTCGCGAATTGAAAGAGGCTGTCCCGGCGGGGAAATCTGCATTTCCCGACAGACCTCTGAGTTGCTCGGGGAACATTATGAGTGCGAGTTCATGGGACGTTTCGAATATAAAAACGTCAAGGAGGAGATAGCCGTCTACAAGGTTGTCCAGTCCTTAAGGCAGGAGCACTTAAACCGAGCTGATACTGGAAATCCACAGGCAGCCCACCCCCAGAGTAGCCTTTCCCCCGCGTAATCCCTGCTCCGTTACCACACTTCGTCTGACATGGTGAAATGACCAGGAAGGATTGGCATGGGCAGGACTAGGTCGTTGGCCTTGGCCTGATGCCCTCTCTACTTTTCCTGAACATACCTGGTTGAAACCGGAAGGGGGCCGGTCCGATGATCGTCATTATAATGATAGGGTACCTGGAATAATCAGGTTGTTTGTTCGAGCATAGCAGAGAGATCAGGCGAAATACTGGTTATACAAGTAGTCATAACTCTTAACTGGTGTTGTTAAGATTTACCGGGGATATGCCATGGACGTACAAGGACGGATCATTGTCAATACCGGAAACGGAAAAGGAAAAACGACAGCTGCTTTGGGCACGGTATTCCGGGCCTTAGGCCATGGCCAGCGGGTGTGTGTTATCCAGTTTCTCAAAGGTCAGGGCACCTATGGTGAGCGGCTTTTTGCCGATCGTCAGGAAAACCTGGACTGGTTTATCTGTGGCAAAGGTTTTGTCTTCAAAAAAGAAAATATTGAAGATGACAGAAGAGTCGCGCGACAGGGCTTTGAGCTTGCCAGAGAAAAAATTTCCGGTAATGAGTATGATCTTATTGTTCTTGATGAGATCACCTACCTGCCGCTTTACGATTTTATCGATGTGAAAGATATTGTCGCCGTATTAAAAAATAAACCGGAGCGGTTGACTGTTATATTGACGGGACGTAATGCTGCGTCGGAACTGGTGGAGATTGCTGATACGGTATCTGATATACAGGCGGTAAAACATGCCTATGAGGTCGGAATAAAAGCCCAGAAAGGGGTGGAATTCTAATGACTAACCCCTGGGATTGACAAGTTCGGGATACATATCATTGGTGATGGTTTCATGCACGGTGCTGGATAACACCTCTGAGACTGCCTGCTAACAGACCAGGATAATGCCATTATCTTTGCAGACGTTTCTGCTGCTGCCGGTGAGGCGGTGCGCCTCTTTTGCAAGCGGTTCCCGGAACCAAAATCCGTACGTGGCTGGACATGGTTGGCTATCATTTCTGCGCCGGCAAGGTCATGGCTATGAATCCTCAGTGGTGCCAACGGATAACGCAGTGGCAAAACTATTTGTCCGGCTGGATCGCTGAATCGAGTCCGGAAGCCCTGATGGAAGTCAGCATCTTTTTCGATGTTCGCTGTCTTTATGGCGATGCACGGTTGACCGAACAGTTGCGCAGACATATTAAATAAATATAAAGCGGGAAAGCAGAAGGCTTTTTTCTACCAGATGGCTCAGGACACGCTGCTTTTCAAGATCCCCATTGCTTTTTTCGGGAGGCTGGCGGTTGAGTCGGACAGATAACTCAATTGAGAAAAGGACTAAGCCTTGTTGGTCATATCGGGTTCTATTTTTAGAAGAAATATATCGTGACGATTGGCTGCCATAAACAATGGGTTACTGCATGAACGTCAGTGAGGCGCTGCGACTGCGTAAATCGACCCGGGCTTTTCTTGAAAAAGAGGTTCCCGAAGAAGTGATACTGCGTATTCTTGATGCAGCCAGATATTGCCCGTCAGGGGGTAACACGCAACCCTGGCAGGTTGCCGTTGTGATGGGTCCAAAAAAGCGGGATTTGCAAAAGCAGATAGAGGGTGCTTTCCGCAGCGGCAAGGAAGCGCGGATGGATTACCAGTATTATCCGCTCAAGTGGGCTGAACCATACAAGTCCAGGCGTATAGCCTGTGGCCTGCAGCTCTATTCGATCCTGAATATCTCCAGGCACGACAAGGAGCGCCGTATTGAACAGTGGGCGGCCAATTTCCAGGCCTTTGGTGCACCCGTGATGTTGTTCTTTTTTATGGATCCGGGCATGGAAACAGGCTCTTTTATGGATTACGGCATGTTTCTCCAGTCTTTGATGCTGGTGGCAATGGAAGAGGGTCTCGCCACCTGTCCCCAGGCGGCGCTTGGCGAGTATCCAAAACTGGTGAAGGAGTTTCTCGGTTATCGTCCAGATTCAATTCTGATCGGCGGTATGGCCCTGGGGTACGAGGACACGGAAGCCCTGGTGAACAGTTATCGAACGCCCCGGGAACCGGTGACCGCCTTCACGCGGATTATTAAATAGTCATAAAAACATGGAGAATCCGGCAAGCAAGCTTACCGGTAAACAGGAGCCTGGCGACTGATGCCCGGATTCGTGGCAGAAGCGGCCGCTACTCCTTCATTTAAGGTAAAAAAGCAGTCATGGCGAAGGTTCTCAAAGGTGATTTTTCCAGGCGACTGAAGGCTGACAGGGTGAAGCCCCGAAGCGATCGTCCCGTTCCGTCCTATCGTTTGAAAATCGCGATGCCTTTTTCAGATCCCCTTATCTGGCGGTGCATACAAGTCCCCGGTTCGATGACCCTGGCGGGGCTGCACCGTACTATCCAGGTCTGTATGAACTGGCGTGACAGCGAAACCCATCAGTTCCTGGTCGGTAAAATCTTCTATTCACCCGGTTTCGGCATTGATCGTTCAGAGCTGATGGTGCGGAAGCGGCAATACGATGAAGCAAAATTTCAACTCCATCAGCTTGAAGAGGCGATGAGCTTTATCTTCACCTATCTGTATGACGGCGGCGATGGCTGGGAGTTGGAAATTACCCTTGAGGAAACCCTGGAGCAGGGAGCCCAATATGACTATCCTGTGCTGCTTGATGGCGAGTGTGGCTGTCCTCCCGAGGATATCGGCGATATTCACCAGTACCAGGCGCTTCTTTATGCTCTGGAACAGAGCAGGGCCGAGTCCTCGGAAATAAAGCTTGCTATTCCCGGTGAAGATGATTTTTATCCGCATCTGTGCGATGTGGAGGCGATAAATTCCAGGCTTAAAAAATATCACCTGAAAACATAAATAGTTTTCCTCCGGAAATGAGCGATTTTTACCTAAATCTAGGCGCTCGATAAATTTAACCGCAGGCATGGTTGACATACTCGTAAAAAGTCTATTGCACTCCAAAAGATGGCTAAGTAAAAACACAGATAAACAAGGAGTGGTAGTTTTTCAGGTGCGAAGGCATACAGGTAGTATGCCGAGTGCCGGAAAAAGTTCCACAACGCAGTAGATCGAAGTTTTTACGACGCCATCATGGTTGATATTCCGAGGATTAAATTTTGAGAGTAACGGCGAGTTAGGGGAAAAGCGCTGTTTCAGGATGGAAATTAAACAGGAAACTGAGAAGGATATTATATGGCTACTGAAATTGAAGTGAGTTTTCCTGAAAATCTGAAAGTTCAGGCGAAGATAGGAGCATTCACCATCTTGACTGATCAGAATAAGGACTCGGGTGGTGACGGCACCGCGCCGACGCCGTTTGACCTCTTTGCCAGCTCAATAGCAACATGTAGCGGTTATTACGCTTTGAAATTCTGTCGCACCCGTGAGATAGACCCCGCAGGGATGATACTCAAACTGAGCTATGAAAAGGATGTGGAGCAAAATCGGTATCCCAAAATGTTCATTGAGCTGAAACTCCCCCGGGATTTTCCGAACAAGTATCGAAAAGCGATTATCAGGGCAATGGACCAATGTTCTGTTAAAAAGCATGTTCTGCAGCCGCCCGAATTTGAAATGTCCCTCATTTGATCGTTCCGTATTCCAGGTAACACGCCTTTTTTCATTCCACTGGAAGTACCAAGAAGATACAAGGGCACCTTTAATAATCGTCATTTCTTATGATCTCTGTCGGAAATCATGGTACCTGGCAGTGGGTGACGACGGGTTTGCCCGCTGACAGGAAATCTTGGCAACAGAGTCTTATATGTTCCGTTCATTTTTCAAAAGTAGAAAATGGGCCTTCTGGGCGTACGGCGGCGGTTTGATACTCATGTCCTCTTTGTTCATACAGGTTGAATTGACGGTAAGGATCAATAAGTAGTACGGTGGCTTCTACGATATTTTGCAAAAGACCACTGAGCATGATATAGCGGAGTTCTGGGCTGCAATAATCAAGTTTCTCTATATTGCCCTTCCCTATGTGCTGATTGTTCCCTGATCAAGGGACCGGGATTATTCACCGGGCTGATTACCCTCGGCGTGCTTGTGCAGGTTTCAAATGCCTTTAGTAAGGTTCTGGAATCATTTTCAATTTTTATCTCAAACTGGACTACGATAGCCGAGCTTCGCTCAATTCATAAGCGACTCCGGAAGTTCGAACACAATATCGGCTACGGGGATGTCGTTATAGAATAGGGTTCAGGGAAAACCCCTTTTTTCTAAGGCATTCGTTAGCTCTTTTGAATAACCAAATGATTCACCTTAATCTTCCGTAAAGTCTTTTTGCAATGAAAGGCCTTGGATCGCTGGTTTCAATTCCACCTATTGGTTTCAGTCTAAAACAGTTGCGCAGGCCCCCGTAAGAGAATAGTATGGATGCATTGGAGCCGGTGGTGCTTGGTTGCAAAGACCATTTTTAGGATTTCCGGAGACAAGGAATGCCTGAAACCATGATCAACCCTAAAAGGCTGTTTCTCGCTGTTATCCTCACTTCCGCTACCCTCACCATCATGGCTGGCAGCATCATCGCGCCGGCTCTCAACGTGATGAGAGACGGCCTGGGAATCGCCCCTTCGGCAGTGGGATTAATCATAACTACCCATGGGCTTTTCATGGCCCTTTTCAGCCCACTGATGGGAAGCGTTATTGATCGGATAGGGGTCAGAAAGCCGTTTATTTTTTCACTCATCTGTTACGGTCTTGCCGGCGGATCCGGCCTGCTGATCAATTCCTACGCGCTGCTTCTGGTCAGCAGGGCCTGCCTCGGGATCGCGCTTGCCGGAATATTTGCATCCATCAACGTGTTTATTCTGGGCAGGTATAAGGGAAGTGAGCGTGACAAGGTCATGGGCTGGCGAGGGAGCGCTCAGAGTTTTGGCGGGGTCATCTGGCCGCTGATCGGCGGTGCGCTTGGAGGGGTATCGTGGCACCTTCCCTTCGGCATATATCTGCTGGCAATACCCATTGCTCTGCTTGCCACGGCAGTTGTTGCGCGATCGGCAACCCGGCAGCAGAGTGAAGTATCCGAAAGCGGTGTATCCGTGTTCATGATTTTCCGGCAAAATCCCGTTCTTCTGATCATTTACGGCCTGATGTTTTTTGCCAATGTGCTCCTTTATGTTATTGTGATCTTTCTGCCCCAACTGCTGGAAACTTTCGGTATTTCAAGTACATTCCGGATCGGCATGTTCCTCACCGCCATGACGGGTTCTGCCGGGTTGACCGCCTTCATCTATGGAAAGGTACGATCCCGGTTTTCTTATCCTGTAATCGTTCTGCTCGCCGTCGCACTGTGGTCAGCCTCGTTCGCCATCATATCCCAGGCTTCCGACAGCCGTATCATCGTGCTGTCTATGGCCCTGTATGGCATCAGCCAGGGACTTGTCCTGCCGACGGTAATGGTGTGGATCGGGGATATTGTCCCTATGGCGTTCCGGGGAAGATTCAGCTCGTACCTGGGAACTTTCGGTTTTATCGGTCAATTCCTGGCGCCCATCCTTTTCGCCCCGATATTGATTATGGTCGGCCTCAAGGGGGTATTTGTGGTCGCTGCAGGAATCGGTGTCACCTGGTTTTTCCTGTGTCTATTCGGGTTACGTTTCATTAAAGGTATGAATCCACAGATGAAAGGAGATTAACGATGCAACCGCCGGATATAACGAGAGTGTTTAGAGGTGCGAGGAATGAATTCGAGGTCGAGATCGTCTTTGCCAGGGAAGGCAACCAGTCCCCCAAGGAAGGGCACACCTATGACGAGATCATCGTTGTGGCAGAAGGGGTTATTGAACTGGAGAGGAGCGACCGGGAAGCGATAGAAACCCATTCCCCGTTCGATTATATCTTTTTGCCACAGAATACCGTGCACCAGATCACCGTCAAGGAGGCTCCCGTCAAGATAGTCATCATCCATCCTGACCGGCAGGAGTAGCATTCACCGGCCTGGTTTTTGCCGAAAAACGTTTCCCATCTGTCGCGTGTTTCTCACCGTAACTGCGAGGATCATGGTCTGCTCTAAAGAACGGTTATTTCATGTGAAGATGACTGATCAGTTAAACCATTCTCATTTGAGGCAAAACAGTTCGGACATACTATCGGTTACGGTGATATCGTTATAGAATAACATTCACCTCCCGCTCAAGTGTTATGCCGAAGGTGTCCTGCACCGATGTTACAATGTCGATGGAGAGATCGAGGATATCCTGCCCACTGGCCGTGCCATAGTTGACCAGCACCAGAGCCTGTCGACCGTGAACACCGCACCTGCCGCCGATTATCCGGCCTTTCCGACAGGCCTGTTCTATCAGCCATCCTGCCGGAATTTTCAACTCTGATTCAGAAATCCTGTAGCCGGGAAGGCCGGGCCTGCTCGGTTTGTAACGAGCGGTACAGCTCGTTTGAGACAATCGGGTTCTTGAAAAAGCTTCCTGCGTTTCCCAATTCTGCCGGATCGGGAAGTTTTTGCCGCCGGATGGCAATAACCGCATCAGCGACGTCATTGATGGTCGGGTCTGTTTTATTCATTGTCTTGAGCTGCTGTCTCACGGCTTCATGGGTAAGAGCCGGTTTGCCGTTCAGATCGAGACGAAGGGTGACGGATGTAATCAGAAAGGATTGCTTTCCTGCCTGTTTGAAGATGGAGTCTCTATAACCAAAAGCACACTCGGTTTTACGGTACGTTCTTGTTTTACCACTATTCAGCTCGATACCCTCCAGTTCCTGGAAGCTGTCCTTCAGCTCAGCTCCGTAGGCACCGATGTTTTGAATGGGTGCCGCGCCGACGGTGCCGGGTATCAGGGCGAGATTTTCCAGGCCGCCCCAGCCATTGGCCAGGCAGAATAAAACGGCTTGGTGCCAGATTTCACCGGCACCGAGCTGCAGATAGACATGCCGGCCATCCTGCCCGATCACCTTTTTCCCCTTCAGGTCGATGTGGGCAATGGTTCCTGCATAGTTGCCAACGAAAAGAACATTACTGCCCCCGCCCAGCAGAAGATAACGCTCTGCTTGTTTGATCTGATCCAGGGCCTGTTTCATCTGGCTGTTATGGCGGAGACTGAAATAGGTATCAGCGTGGACATCCAGACCAAAGGTGTTTAGAGCTTTCAGTGGGTAATGGTGTTTTATGTCGAGTGCTTGCATAGCAGATCAATTAACCGTGAGGTTTTTTCTCCGGTGCAATTGCAGCGCGCACCCCGCGGGCAATAGCAGACCAGGCCTCGGGATCGTCCCGCAGTGGTCGTGAGATCTCCAGTTGTACACCTTTGCCGGTAATCCCGCGGTTGCAGATATTGTCTGCATGGATTCCGGAAAACCTTTTAACCGAATGAACATGTGGTATACGCTCTCTTTCCAGATTGGCCGCTATACGCTGCTTTAGACAATTGTCCAGACCTCCCAGGAAAACCTGTTTCTCTTTTCTGGTGCAGCCGTGTATGACAATAACCGTCTCTGATCTTTGTGCGAGCGCAAGCGCCCGTTCTTCATCAAAACGATGAGAGGTGATGTGAAGAACCCGGTTGCACCCCTCCTTGGCACCGATAAAACCATAATAGTTGAAGTCCTTTCCTGCGATTAACTTGGCGATATCGGCAGTATGCGGCTCAATCCTGCCGCCGTGCGGGGCGAAAATCGTCACCACCGAACCACGGTCACAAACCTCAATGGTAAACGCTTTTTCGCAACGCTGCAGCTCACTGAAACAGCGATACGTGTCCATTATACGCCAGGATCGCCATACTGGGCCAATTCAAGCAGGATATCCTCCGGGCCTTTGAAATACACCAGCTTTTTGCGTGCCGGCGAATATTCCTGGATAGCACTTACCGGCTGTTATTCCCTGCTCCTTCAGAAACAAAACGGTCGCTTCTATGTCGGTGACCCGGAAGGCCAGATGTCGCAGCCCCTGGGTATTTGCTTTACCGGCATAGGGAACAGGTTCGTTCCGGGGGTGTTTAAAATGAATCAGTTCAAGAGAGGTGCTGTCGCCGGGCAAGCTCAATTTGACATACGTGGCATCAACTTCATCAAGCCCGACAGTTTTTGAAATCCATTCCCCGTGCAATCTCGACTGGTCGTTTTGCCGGAAGCCAAGAGAGACAAAAAAGCGCGTTGCCGCTGCAAGGTCCTTCACGACGATATTGATGTGATCGATACGTTCTAATAATTGAGTCATAACTGAGTGGACCATACCTGTGTGTTTGGAAGCGGCTTCCGCAAGCTGTAGCGACCGGTAAGGTGGTCATGTCGAAGCAGGGGTGCGGGTGAGGATTACCGCCAGTAGCAGATGTCTGAAGCCAACGGCTTCATTACTTATTTCTTAATCCATTTACTATCTTACGAACATAGTTCGCAATACCTTATGTGAGAATACTCCAGTCCTGTCAGCGTAGGGGAAAAATAAGTGCTCATTTGCCTTAATCTCGAACGAATATCCTCATTATTCAAGGTACCCCTGATTTTTAATTTATCGTGCTGAAACATATCAGTCGAAATCATTCTTCTCACTGTTTCTGATCTGATAATGTAGAAGGAATTCTTTTTGACTTGCCATTTTGCCCGTACGTGCAGACTGTTGTTGTGGCGGCTATCTTTTAGGCTCAACATTCTCGGTGGGGATAAATATGAAGAAAACATTTGCCTTAACAGATTCGAAAATCAAAAAGGATCGGCATATAGAAGCCGTGAGACATGATATAAAAAGGTATATAAAAAGAGAGCGAAATAAGAAACTCCCGGCGGGTGCAGACTTCTGGGATTTTGACTGCAGATTCGGTCATACACCTGAAATAGCTCAAGAAATCCACCTGTCTGAGATTAACAGCTGTATTGATAAAGCCGTAGAGCAGCAGTTGGAAAGCTTTTATCTGGAAATAACGGCAAAGCCGGGTCGAAGGAAGAAAACCGCAGCTGCATGATGTGCCGTTCCACTGTTATTCACGTCCAGAGGGAGCCATCTCAGCATCTGTCAGCTCTTCTTTTTGTCCTTGCCCGGTTTGCTCAATAGATTCTTGAGGCCGGCGAAGGGGGTATGGGTGGCCGCCGCCCCCTCTTCAGCATCCGCGTTTTGCATCGGCAGCCATTCGGCGTCAAGCAGGCGGGAGTGTTCGTTATCGTGGCAGTAGATGCACAAAAGTTCCCAGTTGCTGCCATCGGGCGGATTATTTTTATAGTTATTGTCTTTGTGATGAACCGTCAATTCCCGCAATTTTTTACCGGAAAAATCACGACCGCAACTGGCGCAAACCCACGGCAGGATCTTTAAGGCCTGCTCCCGGTATTCAATTTTTTTCATTGCTGTCTTCTCTCGATCTTCTGATTATTAAAAACCTGATTATAAATTCCCGCAAGGTTACCGGTGCCGTTCAGCTGTGCTTTTTGCCGGGTGGTGTATTGCTAATAATAGACCCCAATTCCTGTTCGAGAGCATACTCCTGGATCCATTTCGGCATGATCAGCCCGTGGAGTGAGCCGATAATATCCATCGAATCAGTGCCCATGACCGGAACGACAATTTTCAGAAAAAGTGAAGATCCGGCGAAGATTCTCATGTACGCCACCTGATTTCCGAGCAGAAAAGTATGCTTTTTCTTCTCTATCGCTTGCTCGACCTGCTGCGGCAGTCGGCACGGCCATGGACAGCGTATTGTCCCAAACGCCATTATATAATAATCTGTGATCATAGCAAAAGATAAATTCGGCAATTATTCGACACGGCAATGTGGAAGCGAAATGTGGGAACAGTATACGTAATTCATAATCATTTTCTTGATAATATGATCATGAGAGGGTGACTGAATAATAGAGATAAGTATACTGTCCCCACATTTCGTCAATTCATTTTCGTGATTACGAGGGATCTTTATTAATGATCATCCGTTGTTCCAGGTAGTTAGCTTTTTATTGGTACTCAGAAGATAGTTCGGGGTCCCATAAGTTTTACTTCTTGTTAGAAATTTCACTTCCAATAAGGCATTAAAAAGGACATAACTCAAGTTAAATGGCGAGCCATCTCGGGGTTAGGAAAAAGCCGGCGTATAATGAGCGGCGGGCTGGAATTGCTTGCTTAAATACCCCTGCCAATCGGGTGAACCTATTGAAACCTAGTGAAAATTTATAAAACCATTGTCTATTGAGACGAATAATCAGGAAGAAAAAAGGAGTCCATGTTTTTGTGAGGAGCGCTTGCATAGGTCAGCTATAAACCCTGGAGGAGACATCAGAAAGCATACTGTCGCGCTTAAACAGGAAGAAAAATACAGGCGGAACGCGCCAAGATTTTTTTAAAATGACATACTGTCGATGATTGTCCGCAAAAAAATCAAATCGTTTGTTCTTGAGAATCAAATTGTACAACGGCGGCTTCGTCAATTGATTGGGATGCGCTGGGGCAGGAAAGTCCCTTTGAAATCAAAAATATTCTGATCAAAAAGGCCCAGGATGCATGTGCCAAGTCAGGTTGCAGTATCTTGAATGCCGGTCGGGGAAACCCCAATTTCCTGAATACCGAGGTGCGTAAATCATTTGCTTTGTTGACACAGATCGCCGCAGACATGGCCGGGAAGGGGTCAACTATCAAAGACGTATGGTCTATCTGCAAAATCAGTCCGGTATGACCATTGCGTTGAAAGATTCCATCACAAGCAAAAGATATGATTCCTGATCTGCATTTCTGGGGCAAGCCATTGATTGATGGCGTCGTAAAAACTTCGATCTACGATGCGTCGAGGAAATTGCCTTTCAACTGGTACGGTGCCACTCGGAGTTTTATCCCGATCCAACCTGTATCCTTCCTGTAACTGAAAAATATCCTTCGTAAATATCTTGATAGAGTAGTCTTTTCCGGAGCACCGCCAAAAGGTAATTTCCACCTCTTTGCAACCGAAGGTGCTACCGCGGCGATGATCTATATATTTAATTCCCTCAAGGAAAATATGATCCTGAATCCGGGAGATAAGGTTGCCATTGTAACGCCGATATTTTCCCCCTATCTGGAGCTGCCTATCCTCAAAGATTACGGCCTGGAAACAGTATATATTCAAGGTAAGGAAGAGATGGGCTGGCAGGTGCCGGATTCAGAAGTCGCGAAGCTGAAAGACCCTGCGGTCAAGGCGCTCTATATGGTCAACCCGAAAAATGCTACCTCTGTCTCCTTAAATGCAGATACGGTCAAGCGCATGGCCGACACAATCCGGAGTCACAATTCTGATATGGTGATAATATCGGATACCGTGTATGCAAGTTTTGTTGATGAATTCAATACGTTTGGTAAAGAACTGCCGGAAAACATACTGGGGGTTTATTCCTATTCTAAATACTTTGGAGTAACCGGCTGGCGCTTAGGTGTGGTCATGGTACATGAGAATTGTATCATAAACCGTCTTATCAAGAAGTTGCCCAAGACCAAGCAGACCATGCTGGACATGAGATATCGCCTGATATCGACAAGACCGGGTGAGATTCTTTTTCATGAACGTCTGGAAATGGATAGCCGGCAGGTGGCTCTTGCCCATACCGGCGGAATATCAGGCCCGCAACAAGTGGCGATGTGTCTGTTTTCCTTGTATGAGCTTCTTGACAACGAGTATGTCTACAAGAAATCCATAATGGATATTCTGAAAAAGCGCTGGTCGGCTCTCTATGCAGCTATTGGCCTGCCGGAACCGCGGGGGAAAAACCTAACACGCTACTACGCCCTGATAGACCTTAAAAAACTGGCCGATAAGATGTATGGCCCGGCCTTTACCGAACAGTTCTCTAAAGGAAAACCATTGGAGTTTCTTTTCAAATTAGCAGAGAATTACCACACCGTTTGTCTGCCGGGAAAAGGCTTTGCCGGGCCGGACTGGTCGCTGAGGGTGGCCTTGGCCAACATAAGCGAGGCGGATTGTCAAAATGTTGGGCGGGCTATTGTGAAAGTCATGCAGGAGTATAAAAAATCCATACAGGCCTGACAGCAAAAATACTGCACGCTACCCGGATTCAGCCGGTAACTTGACCGGAGGCGCAATATGCGGCAGGGTAGTTCATTTATGGCAACCGTCAGTTTTTGGCTCTCTGGTATGGTTCGGGCCAACTAATTTCTTCTCCTAAAAATTTAGCCGCATGGAGCGGCCAATAGGGATTACGGAGCAGTTCACGCCCCAAAGCAATCAGATCAGCGCTTCCATTTCGCAACGTTTCTTCTGCAAGTTCAGGTGATTCCAACGCCCCGACTGCCATGACCGGTAGTTTTAATTGTTGCCTGATTATCTCTGCAAAAGAAACCTGGTATCCTGGATACATTTTCACCACGGTGTTATCCACTACTCCGCCTGAACTGACATGAACCAGGTCTATCAGGTGTTTGATCGGTTCCAGCAATCGACACATTTCCTCGGGATGGTTTCCACCTGCCATGTAATCTTCGGCCGATACCCTTAAAAAGACCGGCATTTCCTGGGGAATATGGGGGCTGACCTCCTCCAATACCTCTTTCAGGAAGAGGTTCCTGTTTTGGCCGTACTCATCGGTCCTTTTGTTGGTCAGGGGAGAGAGGAATTGATTAATCAAATAACCATGGGCTCCATGGATTTCTAAAAAATCAACGCCCGCAGCAACTGCCCGGCGCGCAGCGCGGCCGAAGGCAGAGATGACAACCTGTATTTCCGATGCGGACAACTCCAGAGGGACCTGGTATTGATCATTGAATTGCATTGCGCCCGGTGCGACAATAGGTTCATCCAGGATGGTTGCTTTTCGCCCGGCATGGGCCAATTGGATCCCAATCCTGCAATGATGTGCCTGGACCTGTTTTATTAGATCAGAAAAAGGCTCTATACACGAATCATTCCAGATGCCCAGGTCTTTATTTGAAATCCGGCCTCGAGATTCGACGGCGGTTGCTTCCGTGATGATCATGCCGACCTGTCCAACGGCTCTGGTGGTATAATGAACCCGGTGCCAGTCCTGTAGTGAACCTTCCGTGTCTGCTGAATATTGGCACATCGGCGCCATTGCTATTCGATTTTTAAAGGTCACTCCTTTGATTGTATATGGTTCAAAAAGCCGTGTTTTTTTCATGTTAAGCCTCTGGTAAAATGAACAGTAAAACCGGTATCGGATCAGGGATTTTGAATAGGTAAAAAAAGACATTCAAGACCTGGTCCCTTCCCTTTCAACCAGTTATATCAAGCGGGGAGCTCTCTTGCCTCAACCGCAATTCTGCTTCAGCCGATGCATGGCTATCCACTATAAGTCTTTCAATGCAAAAAGCTCCCAGCAATCATTCCATTAATCACGAAACCACCGTCCGGAAAAAACAGGTCAAATAAATAGGGGAAGATACCTGGAAATTATATCTTGTTTCAAGGATTGAATTGTTTACCGTATGAGAATGGCAAGGATGTTCTGCAGCATCAGCATGGAATTGTTTTTTTCAACGAGGTCAAACTGCTTGGACAAACAGAGGTAGAGGACATGACCCAAAAAAAAATAGTGGTTGCCGTTGATGGGTCGAAACATTCAGAAAACGTTATTGACACTGCTATCGAATACGCAAGCCTTTTGCAGGCAAAGGTGATACTGGTGCATTGCCATAAAAAATTCCCAACCGTCCTGGGAGAACCTCTGCGCAACGAGGCTATTGCTGCCACCCTGCGTAAGGCTGAAATGGTCATTGCTCCCTTCGCTAAACGCCTTCGTGAAGCGCACATTGATCTGGAAGAACATTTACTCGAGGAACCGGCTGGCGTGGCAATCCCGGAGGTCGCCAAAATTCAGCAATGCGTTTTAATAGTTCTGGGTTCCCGGGGGCTGACCAATCTCGAAGGGCTTCTGCTGGGTAGCGTAACAAACAGGGTTTTGCATACAACTCCCTGCTCGGTGCTGGTGGTAAAATAGTGCATACCTTGATCTTCGGATGAATAACCAAATTATTCAAGGTACCCAAAGACTTCAGACCCTCCTCATATTCGTCGCAATGTAGGTATTGCTGGACCCCCTGCAACAGCTGGTCAGTGGCTCTTGTTATGGGTGTTCAACAACCGCACCACCTCGTGGGCGACGTAATATATTTCGGTTGGAAAGTATTCGGTATACACTACGCCGTCTTCATCAAGGTATTCCAGGCTCTCTTCCAGGACATCGCTGTTAGCTGGACCGAAACATTGATCAAAATGCCAGTAACCATCTTCAGAGCAGAGTCCCAGGGTAGCAAGACGCTCGCCTGAACGACTGCGAATCGAAAAAAGAGAATACTCCAGGTCTGCGCATCGAAACAGGTAGTCACGACAGCAGTTATTCATCAGGTAGCTTTCTGATTTTAGCATTTTTGCCGTCGTCAGCGGGATAATGAGGTATTCTCCGACAAGCATTTCCTCCAGTTTACAATCCCATTGCGCCGGGTTTTTCCTGTGCCATGTTTCGTTTACCAGTCCTGTTGTGAAAAGAGTGTTCAACTCTTCTACTCCGGCTTGTGTGAGCATCTGCGTGATACCTCCCTTGTTGTTTCCATAAAATTACCTGACTTCCTGCCTCTCCGATGTATGATTAATCCATCGTACAGCCCCAGTATGACATACCGGGGGTATCATATAGTGAGTACCCGTACGTTTTTTTTCCCGGTTATCTAGAATATTTCACGAGTTGAGACAGACTGCTCTCAAGAGCACCCTCGCAAGGAAAATAGCGGGATCTTGACAAAGCGATTGAAACCTTCAGGTGGTACTGATACTCTCCTGTCTTATTCATTCTTTAACGCAGGTAAGGCTAGCGCTTATGTCGATTCTGCTGATATACCCTCCAGTGGCGAAATTGTCTGAACCGCCTGCGGGAATTGCGCGTCTTGCCGGAACGCTCCGGGAGCATGGCGTTGGTTGCCGGACAATCGATCTCAACTTCTGGTGTATGCTTGACCTTTTTGCCCAGGCGCCGAGTGGGGGAGATACCTGGAGCCGGCGTGCGGTAAAAAACCGCTGGAAACACCTGGATGACCTGCAATCCTCTGAGATATACCGGAATCCATCCCGCTACCGGCGGGCGGTGCATGATCTCAACCGCGTGTTCTCGATAGCCGCAAGCGATTTTGATGGTGAGATCTCGCTGGCAAATTATTCTGAAGCAACCCGCTCGCCCCTGAAAAGTGCGGATCTGCTCCAGGCCGCGGAACAATGCACCGATAATATTTTCTTCCCCTTTTTCAGTGCACGACTCGACAAATTGATAGCCTCGAATGCTCCCCGCTTTGTCGGTATCTCTTTTTCATACCTGAGCCAGGCATTGTCCGGGTTTGCCATCGCCGGTTTCATTAAGAAACGCTATCCTGGACTACAGATCATAGCCGGAGGCGGCCTGGTTACCTCGTGGACGAATAATCCTCACTGGCACGAACCGTTCGGCGGTCTGATTGATCTTTGTGTAAAGGGACCGGGTGAGCAGGAGCTGTTAGGCCTTTTCAGCCCGGAAAAGATCAACAGCTGGGGAACTCCGGATTATGATGATTTCAGGCAGAATCGCTATCTGTCTGCCGGCTTTGTGCTGCCCTATGCCGCTTCTGATGGGTGTTACTGGAAAAAATGTACCTTTTGCCCTGATATGGCGGAGGATACACCATACGTACAGACAGCGCCGCAGCGTGCCGGGGATCAGATCAGCGGACTTGTCGACCGGTACCGGCCGGCGCTTCTTCACCTGCTTGATAATGCCCTCAGCCCTCGTCTGCTTAACTTCTTTGTCGATACGAAACCGGGGCCGCCCTGGTATGGTTTCAGCCGCTTTGAGAAGGATCTGGAAGATCCTGGATTCTGCCTGAAGCTGAGGCAGTGCGGCTGCGTGATGCTCAAACTCGGCCTTGAATCGGGCTCTCAGCATGTCCTGAACCGGATGCACAAGGGCATAGAGCTGGGCCGTGTCTCCCGTATACTCGTAAACCTTCGTTCAGCGGGCATTGCAACTTATGTCTACCTGCTCTTCGGCACACCGTCTGAAACCGTAGACGATGCCCGGCTGACCATGGAATTCGTCAGGCAGCATTATGAAGATATCACCTTTTTGAACCTTGCGATTTTTAATATGCCGGTGTGCAGTCCGGAGGCAGAGGACATAGAACATCGTTTTTCAGACGGCGATCTGTCACTTTATTGCGATTTTACCCATCCTTTGGGTTGGGACAGGAAAAAGGTCCGTACCTTTCTGCAGAAAGAATTTCGCAAGGATCCGCTGATTAATGGAATCATCAAACGGGATCCGCCGTTTTTCACGTCCAACCATGCACCATTCTTCTGTTTTGCAGTTTCAGGTGGAAATTAAGCATGGCGATTTCTGTTGCTCTGCCGAAATGCTCCCGCCATCGGGAAAGAGCTGCCAGGGATGAGTCATGATAGACAAAGCAATTGAAACCTCGCGCAGATGCTGCTAAGCTCCTGTTACCCGTAATAGTGATGCTGTTGCGTGGCAAAGACAACAGGTAATCTGCTTGACAAATACCCTGAGGACGAAGGGCACAAAATCCGGAGGCAGCTATGAAACTGAGATATTTTTCGCATTCATCCTTCCAGATCACTACCGATTCCGGTCTCGTTCTGCTGATCGATCCATTTCTTGATGACAATCCGACATCGCCGGTCAGTTCTGCGGATCTTTCAGCCGATTTCATTGTACTGACCCATGCACATGGTGATCATATCGGGGATTCTTTCAAGATCGCAGCTCGCGAGAATCCGCTGTTCATCTGTGTCAATGAGCTGGCAAATTATTGTATTGACAAAGGATTCAGAGCGCATAATATGCACATCGGCGGTGGCTACGACTTTCCTTTCGGACGGCTGAAATTTACCATTGCCCATCACGGATCGGTGACTCCCGATGGCGTTTATGGCGGGGAACCGGCCGGGGTCATACTGAGCATTGACGGTCTCAACTTGTATCATACGGGTGATACCGGTCTTTTCTATGATATGAAGCTGATCGGGGAGATGACCCCTCTTGACTATATGCTGCTTCCGATCGGAGACAATTTTACCATGGGTATAACCGATGCACTCAAGGCCGTAGAGCTTGCTCAACCCAGGGTCGCTATTCCGATGCATTATGATACCTTCGGGGTGATTAAGACGGATCCTCAGGTTTTCAAAGCGAAGGTGGAAGCACTCGGTAAAAAGGGTATCGTCATGGCCTACGGCGAAGAGATCAAACTTTAGAAACACTTACATGACGCGGCGGGCAGGGTTGCCGCCCGCAGAGCGCCAAGTTCAGGGGCGGGGCGCGCGGATGTGAGCCGGGTGGCAGTCAATTGCAAGAAAAGAATGATGGATCGCTTCCTCCCTCCGGGGAGCAGGGACTGCCGGCCGGAGCCTCGCTGTATGCGGCTTTTCTCTGTATTCTGTTTGGCGCCAACCCGGTGGCGATCAAATTCAGTCTTGCCGGACTGGGTCTCTATACCAACGCCGGTCTGCGTTTTATTTTCGCTTCCATCGCGGTACTTCTCTGGGCCCGGTTCACCGGGCGAACGCTTGCTATCAGCCGGGCCCAGCTCCGTCAGCTCCTCCCTCTCGGCGCCATCTTTGCGGCCCAGCTTGCCTTCTTTTACGCAGGTCTGACTAAAACAACCGCATCTCATTGCGCGTTGATCTCCAATGTGCTGCCGTTCGTGGTGATGGTACTGGCCCATTTTTTTATTCCAGGAGACCGGATAAGTCTGAAAAAAACTTTGGGTCTGGTCCTCGGGTTTGCCGGTGTGCTCGTTCTTCTGGCCGATTCCATCATGCTTAGCGGCGATGTGCTTATCGGCGATATGCTGGTTCTGATGGCTGTCCTTGTCTGGGGCTGCAACGCGGTGTATTCAAAAAGGATCATCAAGGACTTCCAGCCGTTCCAGATCACCATCTATCCGATGCTGATGTCGCTGCCGTTTTTTGTTGCGGGCATGTTCCTTTTTGATGATCCCATGGTCCGCCATGTTGATACGCCGGTCATCACGTCGATGCTCTACCAGATCTTTGTTACCGCATCGTTCGGCATGGTGGCCTGGAGCAGTCTGATAAAAAAATACGGCGCTACCGCTGTACACGCATTTGTCTTCGTCATGCCGGTATCAGGCGTTTTCTTCGGGATAGTGCTGCTCGGTGAACCGTTGACCGTCAACCTGGTTGTATCTATCGTACTGGTTACCGCCGGCCTTATTGTGCTCAACAGGAAACGGCGTAAAATAACGGTTATTGCCATTGATCAACCCATACGATCTGAAAAGTAACAACCGCCGCTCCCGAACAATAATGGAGAAATCCAATGCTTGATTTGATAAAGAAAGTTCTCGGAAAAAATGGAAATAAGAACAGATCGGAATGTACCGACTGATCAGGATATGCACGTTGCTCTCTGTGTCCTGATGCTGGAAGCGGCGCATGCCGATGGCGATTGTTCCGCCGAGGAAATGGAGCATGTCATTGCGACACTGACAACAAAGTGCGGTGTTGCCCGCACAGATATTGATGCATTGATTGACCTGGCCAACAAAAAACGTGAAGATTCGGTGGATCTCTTTAGCTTTACCCGTTACCTGAACCAGAACTACTCCAATCAAGAGAAGATGGCGGTCATGGAAGCCGTCTGGGTTGTGATACTTACCGACGGTCAACTTGAAGCACACGAAGACCATTTTGCCCATAAACTGGCCAATCTCCTGCGCTTGACCCACAAGGAGCTGATTGATGCCAAGATCCGCGCTCGCGGTCAGCTCGATTGAGGTGACCCTTAAATCATGTCCGATCTCAGCGATTTTTTCGATCCGGAACAGCTTCTGGAGTTGAGCAGGGTCCGGATGCCGTTTGGTAAATACAGCGGACGGCTGCTCATCGATCTGCCGGAACCCTATGTGGTCTGGTTCGCCCGGAAAGGTTTTCCTCGCGGTAAACTTGGAGAGATGCTGCAGACCATCTATGAGATCAAACTGAACGGTCTTGAATATCTCTTCGATCCGTTACGCTGACCTCCTTGATCACTGCAGCACCGCAGGTCTGACCCCAGAACCCCGCGGCGAGTGCCTTGTCGCTGGTTGGTTGATCCGGCTGGGCACTCAGTGCTTCAAAATAAAAAACCTTCAGATCTTCTGCCGCTCAGCGCAGCAGGTCGGCAAGTTCCCTGTTACCGGGACTTTCACTGTTTCCCTGAATAGTTCCTCGACGGCAATGGCATAGCTGATATAATCGGCGCCGACTCCGCCGTATTTTTCAGGAAAGACGATGCCGGTCAGCCCCAGCTCAGCCAGCTTATCGAACATCAGCGCCCCCTCCGCCGACGTACGTGATGAAGAAGAACGCTTTGACCGGGCGCTGATGTTCGATAAGCTGGCTGGTGAATGCTGATGTTAGTCAATATTTTTATTTACAGAGAAAATTAAAGATCAATCACAAAACCTGTGGAATAACGGGTATCACGGCTGCGCGGGGAAACACTTAGAAGTCGTACATCTGGAGTATAATATCTGAACGGGTCAGGATACCGACAAGATGCTCGCCGTCTACTACCGGCAGCAGTCCTTCTTTTGACTGGTTCATCAGTTCGAGGGCCTCCCGGCTATTTTTATCTGCCGTCAGTCGGGGAATCTGGCGCTTGGTAAACCCTTTTACCGAGTTATCCAGTCTTTTGCCCTGTAAGGCTTTTTCGAAATCGGGGCCTGATAAACTGCCGAGCAATCGGGTTCCCTTACAGACCATGACGGCGTTTACCCGCTGATTATTAAAGATTTTCAGGGCCTGGTTCATGTTCAGATCATCGCCAACCATATAGGGTTCGGGGGCTGACATAATATCCCTGACGAGAATCTCCCGGCGGGTGGCCTGTTTAACGAGATTTATCAGCTGTCTGGCAACCGCAGCACTCTCCGCCCCCTTTATCGTTGCCGACCCCGCACCTGGATGCCCGCCGCCGCCCATGGCCCTGACCACGGCTCCAACATCGATTTTCTGTGGATTGCCGCGACCGATCACCATGCATTTGTCCAGGCTTGTTGGAAAGATGCCGAATGCCGCGTCCAGTCCTTTGAATTCCTTGTATTTCGAGATCAGCGAGGCGAGGAGCGTCAGGCCGCTTCTTACCGGTTGCACGCACAGGCCTATCTTGCGCCCGTCTACCTCGACAACCTGGGCCGAGGCCAGCATATTCGCGAATACTTCGGAGTGGGCATCGTCAATGGAATCCTCCAGGTAGGAAGAGACAACGTTCAGATCGGCGCCGTTTTCCAGGAGATACGCCACCATATGGGCATCTCTCGCGGTAGCGGAAGAAAAACGCAGACAGCCGGTATCGTCATAGATGCCAAGGAGGAAGAGTGTTGCATGCATCGGTGTGAAGGCGGTGTCCCTGCGCTGCATTTCCTCGAGAAGCAGGGTAACGGTGGCGCCCACCTCTTCGCGGCGGCCCCCGCCGCTTTTAATGGTCACGCCGGCCATGTGATGATCCCAGCAGATTACCTCAAGTTCTGCTCTCCTCTCATAGAGTGATTCCAGGCGATCAAGCCGCTGCCAGTTGTTGGTGTCGACAATTATCAGGGAGTCAACCTGCTCAGGGTCAAGATGTTTTCTGGTTTCGATAAACAGCATATCCTGATGGATGGACAAAAACGATTTGACCTCGGGTGCCATATGGGAAGGAATGTAACCGACTGAGCCGGGATAGAGGAAGGTGCAGGCCACCATGGATGCCAGACCGTCAAAATCGGTATTCGTATGGGTCGTGATAATCTGCATCTATGCCTCTTCTGTTTCTTTTAACACCTTGCAAGCAGAGTAAGCTTTTGCAATATTTTTCTACTGCTTACCAATTATAGAGCTGAAGGTCCAACAGAGATATTATTGTATAGGTGTTTTCCATTGCAGACAAGTTTCATCTGACCCCGGTAACTGGTGATTTGTCCTGTCAGGCCCGGATAGTCTTTTGTTCTCGCGTATGGCAGGAAATTGCCGGATACGCCCCTTGCCTTGCCGGTCGCTGCAAAAGCGGTGGTGCTCATCAGGCGGTTCCGTCACCGATCACCTGACCGTTTCCATCAGCCTCTTTTCACCGCAAGTCGCCTTTGTTTTATAATTACACTAAAAACTTAAATTTCTTTTTTTTTGACACTCCACTGAAGAGTGCAAATAAGTAGGAGGTGAGAGGTATTACAATGTGGTGTCTCGGCTGGTCCGCCTTGTCTGCTTGCAGTAAGCTCATGGTAACTCACAAATAAAAAGGGAGAGGAGACTATGAAACGCAGATTATGGATGTCTTCATGCAGGTGCACGTGCCGGAGGACTACGAGGGGATGAAAACCTGGAAGGCTTCCCTTGCCGAGCGCTTCAAATATAATGAGCATCATATCCCTACGATAAGTGAGGACAACATGAAACCAAGCAATTCAGTTATTTGCGGTCTATCTATCGTGCTTTTAATCGGGCATGCCCTGATTACGGCTGGATCCGCCCAAGCGGCAACACCTGAGGAAATTGAGCAGCAGCGGGCAGATATCCGCAGCATGGCAGACGATACGCTCGAACGTCTCTACAAAGTGCAACCTTCAGCTAAAAAGGCAGTTGCGAAATCAGCCGGCTATGCCGTATTCAGTAACTTCGGCATGAAGATTCTGTTTTTTGGAGGCGGCACCGGGGAAGGAATTGCCGTATACAACAAGACCAAGAAAGAAATCTTCATGAAGATGATCGAGGTCCAGGCCGGCTTGGGGATGGGGATCAAAAAATTCCGACTTGTTTTTGTGTTTGAAAATAAGAATGATCTGGACCGTTTCGTAAATTCAGGCTGGGAGTTGGGCGGTCAGGGTACGGCGGCGGCTCAGGCAAGCGGGGAAGGAGGTTCTTTTGCCGGCGCCATGTCCGTAACCACCGGTGTCTGGCTCTATCAACTGACGGATGACGGCCTGGCTCTGGAACTGACGGCAAAGGGCACCAAATACTATAAGGACAATTCGCTCAACTAGGGAAGTGCTTGAGAAGTCAGAATTCGGGCCATGGATCTAGGGAAGACGCAAGAGGTGCTTATCTTCTTTTTCACGGTCTGCCGTTATCTATTGCCGGGCTTTGCGGAAAGTTGGAAGAAATTGAAAGGAAAAGGCAAAACCGTGGAGAGTATACTTATCTCTATCATCCAGTCATTCATTGGCAGTTGCGTTTCAAGCGACCGGAGCGCAATTTAGTATACGGTCACCGAATTGGGGGCCGTTTTCCCTTTCAAAGTCCCTGCAAAATTTGAAATAGATACTTTCGGAGGAACCAGTACCAGTAAATAACATGATCCGGTTGGACGTTCAATTCGAGAACGCTTCCTGCTTGCTGTTCGACAAATGCTCTTCTACAGTCCTCTGTCTCTTTAGCCACCTCGCCTATAAGTTTCTTATATCGATAATTCGGCACAAACACGATATGATACTGGCAGTGCCATATCTTTGTGATAGTTTTCGACAACGGCTCATTGCCTACGCCTCTTCCTGTGTTGTGGGGACAGCACGTTGAGAGTTGCAGCAATGAGTCGTTCATATGGCAAAGCCTATGAACTCTGACCCTGGTCGGAGACCAAGGAGTTCTCTATTCGACTAGAATTTACAAAGAAACAGTGACTTTCCAGAGACACATTCACCGCTATGAGCACTCCGAAGAATAGGAATTTGCCGCAACCTCCAGGCAAGCTTATTGTATCTGCTGAAAATGCTCTCCTTGCCCTGTGGCTCTTTGCGATTATTGCCTCGTTACTCACCCATGAACTCTGGCGTGACGAGACCCGTGAATATCTGCTGGCTGTCGGCATTGATAATTTTTCTGAATATTTCAATTACGCCAAGGTCGACGGGCACCCGCTGCTGTGGAGAACAATTTTAATCGTCCTGCATTGGTTGGTGCCGCATCCGGTGATCCTGCCGATGGCCAGTATCCTCATCGGTTTTTTGACCGTCTATCTCTTTGTCAAGTATTCACCCTTCCCATTATTGCACAAGGCTCTGTTTATCTTTGGAGTAGTCGTATTCTCTGCCAATACCGTCGAAGCGCGGGATTACGGAATCAGTATGCTGCTTTTTTTCCTCTTTGCCGTTTTTTATTGCCGTGAAGACCGTCACCCCATTGTGATAGGTGTTCTCCTCTTTCTCGAGGCCAATACCAACCAATACGGGATGTACCTGTCTGGTCTGCTGCTCGCCTGCTGGATAGCCGATTCAGGTTTTCATGTTCTTAAGGATAAGCGATACATTATTGCGGCACTCATTGCTTTGCTCGGTATTGGTATTTCACTATACAGCACCCGCATTGACGCCGATTCCGTTTTTGTTCCCAGCGAGTATCTCGCCCAAATCACCTACGCTCAAGATATCATTAAGGCCTTTAAGCACCCCGGAGAATTCATCTATTATATATTAAACATTCCTATTATCTATAGAGATTTGTTGGTTATTTTGTTAATCATTGGACTCCTGGCCGTGCGTCCGTATCTCGGTCTCACCCTCTATGTTGCCATAGTCATCTTTAATTTCGTCGCGATAACCTTTATTTATCCGCAGACCAGACATCAGGGGGTTCTCTACGGGTTTATCATAGTACTCTTTTGGATGACCCTGCACGGTATAAAAACACATGAGAAAACGGGATGGTTCAAACACGCCAAAACGGTTTTCTATTTCATATTGTTTGCGGTATTGCTTCCCTTCATGGCCCATGAGGTCCAGATCAACTATAGTATCGTCGATCAGGAAGCACGCGTGGAGAAGAGTTCCGCCATGGCTCTTGGAAAATTCCTCTCAACCAACGAGCCTTTTCACAAGGCAATTATCATCGGTTCTCCTGAATACATGCTCGAACCGATAGCCTATTATTCAGGAAACAGGATATTTCTCACCCAGGAAAAACGCTTCCGTAATTTTGTCAGCTTTTCCAAAGAATTCGACACCGATTCAAGCCTGTCCTCACTTTTGGATACCGCCGAGAAACTCAACAGCCAGGAGCAGGTACCGGTACTTATTGTCCTTGGATACTTCGGCATTAAAGAAGGTATGAAGTTTTCCACCATTTATCGGGGTACCTTTCTTATTGACCAGCTGGACAGATTTAAGAAAGAAACGGTTAAGTTGCTTGAATTCAACAACTCATTGGGTGATGAGAACTATCAGGTTTTTCTCTATCTTCCGCAGAATAATCTGACACGATATCGCAATAAATATATGGAAATCAGGTAATTATTTACTCAATTACCAATATATTCCGATTGCGGCTACAATGAGCCGCGGCCTTACAACCGAACTCATAACGTTTATGGACCTTGCCCAGCGTGCCGGCGGTCGGGCCGTGTTGGTAAAGGATTGCAAATGATGGTTTCCTCACTGAAATCTTGACTTCAGCGGCCATGAATGGTCCTGATAGTACAGACCAGCGTGGCGGTGAGGCATGGAGAACATGAGCCTGGCACCCTATTATCTTGAAAAGGCGCGTTGGGGACACCGGATGGGTCCCGGCACCATCCAGGATCATATGGTTCACGACGGCCTGTGGGATGTCGTCAATGACTTCCATATGGGGATGTCCAACGAGATTATCAGTGAAAAATGGGGAGTCAGCCGGGAGGAACAGGATCGTTTTGCCGAAGAGTCCTATCGCCGCGCCGTGGCGGCCTCGTCGGCTGGCGTCTTCAAGTCCCAGATCGGGCCGGTATCGATACCGCAGAGAGAAGAGGAAAGGATCCTCTCCTCTCTGCCACCGATGAATGTCCCGCCGAGACGAGCTACCAGAGCCTTGCCGGAATGAGGCCTGCCTTCAAGGAGGGTGGCGTCGGCACGGCCGGCAACACCTCGGTCATCAGAGATGGTGCCGCAGCCCTGATCCTGATGAGTGAAGAGAAGGCCCGGCAGTTAGGCTGCCGGATCATGGCCTGCCGGGGAGCAGATATGCAGTTTAAAACGTTTGGCGTAATAGCTGCCGGTCAGATGGGCAGCGGCATAGCCCGGGTCGCCGCGGCCAGCGGGAAGCGTCAACAAGCGGGGGGGATACGGTTCATATGACGGAAAATATATCCTTCAGTACACCGGCCGGGGAGTTGGAAGACCGCATCAGCAAACTCCAGCGGACACTAGCCGAGCGGAATATTGACGCGGCCTTTATCGTCCAGAAAACGGACCTGTTCTATTACGCCTCAACCTCGCAACAGGGGTGGCTGTATGTCCCCCGGAGTGGTAAACCCCTGCTCCTGGTATTCAAGGACTACGATCGGGCTAGAACGGAGTCGCCGCTCTCTGAGATAATTTCACTGGCAAGTCCCAAAAAAATTCCGGATCTGCTCGCAGAGTACGGTTATGCGCAGCCTTCTGTCATTGGCATGGAGCTTGATGTGCTGCCGACCAATCTCTATTTTCAGTACCGGAAAATTTTCAGGCAAACCGAGATCATTGATATATCCCGTCGGATTCGCCTGCTCAGGGCTGTCAAGTCGGAATACGAACGTATCCTCATTGGCAGGGCGGCAGCTTTGTCTGACAAGCTTGCCGCCAAGGTTCCGACAGCTTCTGGAGGAAGGCAGGACCGAAGTGAGGGTGGCCGGAGAACTGGAAGGCTTCGCCAGAAGCCTTGGCCATCAGGGCATTGTCCGAATGAGGCTGTGGGGCAGTGAGCTGTTTTACGGTCACCTGATGTCCGGATCTTCGGCGGCGGTGTCGAGTTATCTGTCCTCGCCGACCGGCGGTGAAGGAGTCAGTCCGCTTGTTGCCCAGGGAGCAGGCTTCAAGGAGATACAAAGAGATGAGCCGATTATTGTTGATTATGTGTTTGCCCTGAATGGTTACCTGTCTGATCATACCCGCATTTTCTGTATCGGAAAGCTGCCGGATCCGCTCCTGCGGGCCCATGACGCCATGCTTGAAATTCAGGAAGAGGTCAAATCGAGCGCCCGGCCGGGCGTGAGTTCCGGGGCCCTCTACGATTTGATGCTGAAGAGTGCCCGTGACAAAGGCTGGGAAGAAAATTTCATGGGAACTGGCGAGCGAAAGATACGATTTACCGGGCATGGTGTCGGACTTGAACTGGACGAATTCCCGTTTATCGCCAAAGGTCAGGAACTGCCGCTTCAGGAAGGCATGGTCATCGCCCTTGAACCAAAAGTCATCATACCGGGAACCGGCGTCGTGGGAATAGAAAATACCCATGTGGTGACAACGGAAGGCTTGAAACCGCTGACGAAGTACCCGGATGCGATAACCTTTCTTTAAAAAAAGGGCTGGAGCAGCCTGATCGAGTGGATAGGAAGGGCGATCATGTACGATGCTATATCAAGGGCCAGTGAAATAGGTCTATTTCATCCGGGCAATAGATAAACGAATTGAGACGGGATACATCGGCTGTCCGCCTGATGCGTATCCCGCTGACTGTTTCTGTGCCTGGAATTTTTCCATCACACCATAACCGCCCGGCAGTCGACAGGCCTGCCGGCTTACATACACCATGAGGAAAGCAGTATGCAGATGAACAACGTCCTATGTGAAATTCAAAACGGTACCGCAGTTGTAACTATCAGCAGGCCGAAAGCGCTGAATGCACTGGATCGCGAAACACTTGAAGAACTGCTCACCTGCTTTCAGGAACTGGAAAGGGATGCTGATCTGGTGGCAGTCATTTTGACCGGTGCGGGCGAAAAGGCCTTCGTTGCCGGTGCCGACATTTCCTTCATGCAGCAGCTGAACGCTCTTGAGGGACGGGATTTTGGCAAACTAGGCCAGGCAGTGATGAACAGGGTCGAAGGTTTTACCCGGCCGGTAATTGCAGCGGTTAACGGCTTTGCCCTGGGAGGCGGATGCGAGCTGGCGATGGCTTGTGATTTCCGTATTGCCAGCGAGAATGCCCGTTTTGGCCAGCCGGAAGTAAACCTTGGCGTCATTCCAGGGTTTGGCGGAACCCAGCGTCTGCCACGGCTGGTAGGCAGGGGACAGGCCCTTGAGCTTATCTTTACCGGCGATTATATCGATGCCTCGGAAGCCTTGCGGATCGGCCTGGTAAATCGGGTGGTTCCGCTTGAGCAACTGCTGGCCGAATGTTTTGCCGTGACGGAAAAAATAAGCCGGAAGGGCCCGGTGGCCATCCGGCTGTGCAAGGAAGCGGTCGCCTCCGGTCTTGAAATGGACATTGGCAGTGCCTGCCGGTATGAGTCTGATCTTTTCGGGGTATGCTTTGCCAGTGATGACCAGAAAGAGGGGATGCAGGCCTTCCTCGAAAAACGTATGCCGCAGTTTACCGGCAAGTAATCTGCGATCTCCTGCCTGGAGCTCTACCGTGAATCTTGACTTGAATAAAGAGCAGAAGCTTTTCCATGATACTGCCCGTGGATTTGCCCGGGCGAAAAGGTGATTATGCAAGGTGCCCTTATGTCGTTTATCTATACGCCTGATGACTATTTATGCTATCATTGGGCAAACAACAGCCGATTGCTAAGCTGAAAAAAACAATGATACAGTCCTTATGCCGGACGGGCAGGAGACAGGATATGCCGACATCACAATACTGGGCAGATAGCTATCTGGAGAAAAGAATCTCGGCAGCTAAAGCCATCAAGTTGATTAAATCCGGGCAGCGGGTTTTTATCGGCTCAGGTTGCGGTGAGCCGCAGCACCTGGTACAGGCACTGACCGAGCAGGCAAACATCTTCAGTGGTCTTGAGATTGTGCGCCTGCTGGGAAGCGAAACTGCCTCGCTCACCGCCATCGCAGACAGAACAAAAGATACCAGCCTCAATATCCGCTCCATTTATCTCGGTTCGGCGAAATCGGAATCCATTGCCCGTCACAAGCGTTTTATCACGCCGATGAACATGTCCGATGTCCCGGGCCTGTTTGCCAGGCGTAAAATGCCGCTCAATGTTGCCTTGATACAGGTATCGGAACCTGATGATTTCGGCTGGATGAGCCTGGGCATTTCCGTTGACGTCACCATGGCTGCGGCCCGCTCTGCTGATCTTGTCATTGCCCAGGTGAACCCCCGCATGCCGCGGGTAATGGGCCAGAGTTTTATCCATGTGAACTATGTCCACTGGATTGTGGAGTACGAGGAGAGTCTGCTTTCCGTACCGCCGTCGCGCATAGTTTCTGATTCTGCAGCCCTGATCGGCAGTCATATTACCCACCTGATTGAAGATGGTTGCACCCTGCAGATCGGTCTTGATGCCGCTTCCCAGGCAACCGTGCAGGGATTGGGCAACAAAAATGACCTTGGGATCCATTCGCAATTCCTGACGGATGATATCATGCACCTCTATGCCAGGGGAAATATCACGAACCAGAAAAAGGGATTCAACGACGGCAAGATGGTCGCCTCGATGGCCGTCGGCAGTCATGATCTTTACGAATTTCTCAATGACAATCCGGCCATTGATTTTCATCCATCCGATTATGTGAATGACCCGTTCGTTATTTCACGGAATAACAGAATGGTTTCGATGAATGTCGCCGACTGTATGGACCTGACCGGACAGGTATCAGCCGAAGCTTCTGCCGCCACCCGCTTTGCCGGCGTTTCCGGCATTCCTGATTTTGTTCGCGGTGCGCGTCGGTCACCGGGAGGAAAATCCATCCTCATGCTCTCCTCGACGAAACAGGGGCCGGATGGAAAACCGGTTTCAAGTGTCGTTCCGAGCTTCAACGACACGGCGGTGGTGGTTCCCCGGGGAGATGTGCATTATGTCGTCTCGGAATACGGTGCTGTAAACCTGTTCGGCAAAAGCCTGCAGGAGCGCGTTATCGCCATGATTTCCCTTGCTCATCCGGATTTCCGTGAAGAATTGTTCGAATCGGCCAAGGAAAGCGGCTTGATCGGCAAGGAACGCTCACTCGGTGAAGCGGTTAAGGCCGTCTACCCGGTTCGACTTGAGGAAACGATCACCATTGACGGGCAAGAGGTGATCATACGACCGGCAAAGCCGGTTGATGAACGGCGCATTCAGGAGCATTATTATACCCTGCCCAAAGAGGACATCGTCTCCCGCTTTTTCGGACAGAAAACGATTTTTGCCAGAAGTGATGTGGAGATCCGTTCCCAGGGCGATTATGTAAGCTCGCTTACCCTCCTCGCCGTTGTCGGCGATTTCGGCTTTGGACGGGTTGTGGCCGTGGCCGAGAGCATGCGCTTGAACACGGTGAGTATGTCTGAGGTGGCTTTTTCTGTCAGCCCCGATTACCAGGGGAAAGGACTGGGCAAGTTGTTCTTGCGCAAACTCGCCGGTGCTGCGCGTGAAAGCGGTATCGCCGGCCTGATTGCCTATACCTTCCCATCCAACACGGCAATGATCCGATTGTTTAAAACACTGCCCTATAAAGTGACAAAACAACTGGAGGACGGTGAGCTGGTGCTGAGCTGCCGTTTTGACGAACTGGCCTGAACGGATACTCTCTAGGGTACCTTCAGAACTCTTGATCTAGTTCCGAGGCTTTAAGCTGCAATCAACAACATGGTTGGAGTATTTCGCGATGATACTATCTGGACATATTTTTTCGGAGGGTATCCCATTCATTCCCACAAAGCAGATGGTCGGAAAATGTTCCGACTGGTTACCTCCCAGCTGATAGAATCAGGAGGATGTCGGCAAGTCGATATCATAAAGACTTTTGGAGTGTAAAAAGCAGTGTCATTCACTACCAGAATCTCCTCAAAAAGAAGGCTCTGCCGCAATTTTTAAAGCTCGGAAAGTTAAATCCGGTGGACGAATCCTGACCGAAGAAATTCTTGCCAAGGCACAAGCGTTATTCGATGATCATCATACAAGATCTGAGGTTTCGAAGGAATTGCTTGATACAGTAAAGATGATTGGTTACAGGGTCGAAAAAGCAATGGCGGGCATGCTCTTGGGGGTCTGCAACAGATACTGCGGCTGCCAGACAATTGCTTCAAAATTTATTTGTCAGCGAAGCTGATATTATCCCCGATACCGAGAACAAAAAGTTACGAGTAAAAGTGCACGCAGGTCCCAGGCCGGCTGTTAATAAATCGCGTCGAGATCTTTTTCAAAAACTGAACGAATCGGAAATAGTTTACCCAGGAACTGACTTACAACTGGTTTACGAAATTCTGGGAATTTCGGCGTAAAATTTTAGGTTTGGTGTCACTTGGACTTCCCGTAGATCAAGAGTTCTGAAGGTATGGATAGCTTATGCCGGTGGTTATCCCTATAGAGGTTTATTTGCTCACATACTGAGAATATAATGAAAATACCACTCAGGATATGATCTTGTGAGGTGTCAGTTGTCCGACAGACAGTACAGGTGCGTCCAAAACAGGTGAAATTTCCCTGGAATTAAGAAATGAACTCGGGAGATCGAAAAAAATATCCAGTGTCACGGTCTGACGGCCAAGCCAGAAGACAAACGTTAAGAACGGGACCAGATTTTATTGGAAATTCAGCCATTTTTTAGACTGATGAGAAATTCAGGTTAAATTCGTCACAGGTTGATCACTTTATCTGCCAATTGCATGGCAGTGACAATATCGAGCATGTTGGTCGTTTCGCCGACCCGCTTTTTCTCCAATAGGCTGAAGTGCTCAAGGCAGGTGCCGCAGACCAGGATTTTGAGACCCGCCGTTTCATAAGCCTTCAGGTCTTCGAGCGCCTCCGCCCCCTCGATGGTGAGTTTAACGCCGTTGTTTACGAATACCAGCCGCCACAGATCATCACCCATTTCCTTCAATGTGCGCAGGAAATTGATCATGAGTTTCAGGCCGAGCGCGTCGTCGCCGAAGCCAAGCCGGTCTGTGGCGCACATCACCATGATCTTCCCGACATCGCGAGGAAGCTCCGCTGCAGGTTGGAGCTGCGCGGAAGAGATCGAATCACGTGTTCCAATGACAACGAAGTCGGCACCGACTTGTTCCAGCCCCGTTTGAAACCCCTGGGATTCCAGGAAGCGCTGAACATTCTGCTGGGAAGCTGCGTTGTCGGCGACCACCCGGACACTCCTGGGGTTGTCTTCATCTAAGGCAGCCTTGGCCTGAAGCACGGGCGCCGGGCATGCCAAGCCCCGGGCATCAATTTTTTTCATTTTAACACCTCATGGTTGAACACAATAGATTTTATAAAGGTTCTTGATTTCAGATAACCGAAATTCTCTCCTCCTGGCTGTCGACAATTTCTCCAATTCGGGCTGCATCTGCGACGCCAACGTCTTTCAAGGCTGAGACCAGGACGGTGCAATGAAGGTCACTGACGCTGATCAGCAGTCCACCGGACGTCTGGGGATCGGACAGCAGATCCTGCATTATGCGTGGGACTGTCTCGGCAAAGGTGATCATCTGCTCGCGAAATTCCCTGTTTTTCTAGGCACCGGCCGGGCTGAGCCCCATGGTGGCAAATTCCCTGGCTTCGGAGATGACCGGCAGCCGGCCGGAATCAACCATAGCGCTGCAAGCCGCTTACCAGATCCAAGCTGTAGAACCAATGGTTTCCGCCAAGGTTTACTCCAGCAGAACGGATCGAAGCTCGGTCACATCCGTATGCAGGCGCCTGATATCAAAAGTCCCCGCCAATAATATCCAGTGCGGGCGCTCCCTGAGCTTGTCCACACCTCCCTGGATGATTTGCCGCAGGATACTCAGATCCATTGTCTTGGCCGGGAAAGCGACCAGATTCATGGCGGTTTTAGGTGTTCCGCCCATGGCGTAAACATCGCTCAGGGCATTGGCGGCGGCAATCTGGCCGAACCAGTAGGGATCGTCCACAATAGGCGTGAAAAAATCCACCGTCTGTATCAGCGCCAGATCATCCGAAATCCGATAGACACCGGCGTCGTCGGCCCGGTCTAAACCGATAATGACGTTTTCATCAGATGGAAACACTATGCCGCACAATGCCTTGTCCAGGTCCCCCGGAGGCAGTTTGGAGGCTCAGCCCGAGCCCGTTTCCATCTTTGTAAGCTGAACTTTTTCGCTATTCTCCATCATTGATTTCCTTTTTTGGTTCCACTGCTGCGGCTCGTGATCTCAAACGGGCAGGACAATTCGCTTGCATGGTACACATGCCTCTCACCACAGAATGGACAGGGATCGCTCAGTTCAACCTTGGCGTCCAGCGTCTTGTTGCCGGACGAATCCTTCATGACTCCCCGGTTTTCTGTGACGTTAAAATCGGCACTTGCAAATGTCATATTTCGCTTCGGGCAAATGAAAAAATAACCGCAACCCAGATCATATTTGCGGCAGTTTCTGATCCGCTTTTCTCCATATTTGGTGAAACTGCTGATTGCATCCACATGCTGTTGAGCTACTCCCGAAGCCAGGCGCTCAATTATGTGTTTTGCTTTATTGGCCAGGTTCGTTCCCGCCTTGCCGTTCTTTTTCAGCGCTTCGATGCGTTTTCAACCTTATTGCTGACGTATATGAATAGCATACCTGGACCGAAGCCTTTTCTACCTTTTCAGGCAAACAATCCGATACAGCCGCGTTATCATGGCACCGAATTTGGTATTCATTTGATGGAGAAATCCATTTTCGGCGCCTCGAATAAGCTCAGGTCTTTGATACAGTATCAACCTTGCAGCCATTTCCGCCGCACCTGCCGTCACCTGTGCACACTGCTGGAAGTGAGCCTGACGATCATGGCGGACATTTCGACAGAGCACTCTACAGCAAGTTGCATCGTTGGTGGCTTTAAACGCATCATGAAGTTGCCGGGCATTTTTGCGCATGCGTTGGCGGTGCCGGTAAGGTTGATCGTTTCCGACAAACAGGCCGCAGGCCAAAACGGCTCCACTCAAAGCGCCGCAGATACAACCGCTTTCTCCCAACGCCATGCTGAACGGTGCCGACATAGCAACGGCCTGGGCATCACTCAGGCCGCCGCTAAGGGCATTGTTCAAGGTCACGACAACTGCCTCGGAGCAGAGCAGTTGCCGGGTTTGGTACAGATTTTCTGCTCGCTTTCTGATCTGTGCAATTAACGCATCCGCCTTGGGATGGTGATAGTTGCACCACTTTGGCATCGCTGTAACCAGTTCTGATTGCCTGCTTTTAAAAGGAAAAGTCAGCCCATTTATTCGGACAATCTTCTTGTTATGAACATCAACTTCATTTTTCATGATAGGTAATGCGGTAAATAAACGTAGCCGGATCATAAAAATCCATCGGTTGGCCTCCTACTTCCGCATAAGGGTAGCCGAAGGTATTGAGCGGCGGGCCCTGCTGCGCCGGATTCAAAACGACATCGCGTCCATTGGCGATGACAACCCGATAAGGGTCGATGTTTCCCCAGAAATAGTCACGATAGGATTTGGTTTTATCATCCGTTAAGTCGAGCTTTTCGACAAGCATCATCTTACGCACATCCGCAGGGTCCACCGAGACCCAGCCATACCCGGGAAGAAAAAATTCCGCCCAACAGTGCTGCCAGGTGGTAACGTCCTGTTGCGGCTTTTTCCCAAGTCGGATGCTGAATACCTCCCGGGCAGGCACGCCCGCGGCTCGGGCCAGTGCTATGAAGACCGATGAAATATCGGTGCATTTTCCTCCCGGTTTCTGCAGGAGCAGGCACACATCACCGGTACCGCAGCCCAAGGTATCAGGATCCCGATACATGTTTTCAACTGTCCAGTCATAAACAGCCTTGGCTTTTTCCAACACCGTTTTCTTCCCCTTGATAATCGAGTCCGCGAGTTCTTTTACCACGCCGTCCGTTGGTCCAAGCGACGTTGCTTTCAGATACTCTGCATAATCGGCTCGATTCCAGGCAGGTTCGCGAACAGGAAAGGTACCGCGTTGGATTTCCTGTCGTTCAACCGTAAAGGAAAACGTGAGCTTGCGGCTGACATCGTTTCCAGGCCACTCGGCATAAAGAATTGGCATGCCATACGCTCGGTCCGTGTACACACCGATAGCGGAATAATCTCCTGCAAATTCTATGTCACTGATGAGTTGGTTCCGGTCGGAAACAGGGTACGGAAGCCATAGGCGGGCAGTCTGTCCTTGTGCCTGAGATGAGAGTTCCACCTCAATCGTTATTGTGCCTGAATGGGTTTTTGAGTAAGCAGTAGACCAAGCTCCAAAAGTGCATAGAGCTGTAAAAACAAATAAGATTACTATTCTTCTTACCATTTCATTTCACCTCACCATCGAAAACATAACGGTTTGCAATCGTATTTTTTACTATTTTACCTCTGCCACCGGATATTTTGCGCCCTTCCAGGCAAAGATTCCTCCCGGATAGCGATAAACGTTTTTATAGCCGAGCTTGACGGCCCAGGCGGCACCGTTGTGGCTGCGGGTGCATTTGACGAAACCGCAGTAGATCACGATTGCTTTGTCTGTATCATTGCCCAGCAGTTTCTTGAAATCTTCCACGGTCTTGCCGTCGGTTTCCTTGGTGTCCCATTCCTTCATGTCCGGTATGGGGAACAGAAATTGGACCGCGCCGGGCACATGCTGCTTTTTGTAGCTGTCCTCATAGGGCATGGTATCGACGATCAACACGTCTTTGCCTGAGTCGACCCATTTTTTGAGTTCTTCGGTGGTCACCACATCGTAACCGCCACGCTGAACTTCACGGACCAGTTTGACCGCGTCCGTTTCCTTCTCCACTTCCTTTTCAAACTTGTTATCCAGAAAGGCCCCGGCAGGAGCGGTCATCCCGGCCACCAGTCCGGCGACCATAAGCATTTTCAACACGGATTTACCCATACGCATCTTCTTTTCTCCTTTTACTTAATAGGTGATTCGTTATAACCATGACGCCGGCCGGCCGTATGGCACGATAGTGGCGCCAACCATATATAAAAATGACTCCGGCCAGCATGGCTAGATCCCGAAACAGAGACAGCCTCAGACCGTGAAACGCCTCGGCCTCCGGATCTTCCGAGCCGAAGCAGCCGCAGTCCACATCCAGTCCCATCCAGATACCGTAACCAAGCACCACTATAAAAAGCAGCAGCAGGCCGGTAATCAGTGCCAGGCTTCCACGGATATCGAACAGCAGGCCACTACCGGCTATCACCTCCAGCAGCGGCAACCCAATCGCCACCGGCATGAGCAGCCCCTCGGGGACGATACCGTAGGCCTCAATCAAGACGGCGAAGATTTCCGGCTCCAGCAACTTGATGCCGCCGGCATAGATGAATATAAAGCCCAGCGTCCATCGGCAGAGCCTGTATAGACGGTCCATCGTTTTCATCGGACTAAGGTGTTTTCAAGTTCCGTTGCCAAAAGCGCAGCCCCAAATGCGCCAATAAATTGCCGGTTATCAGGGATCAACACCCTGCGGCCCAGTTCTTCAGCAAGAAAAGTAGTCATGCAGGGTTTTTTGGGTCACATTGCCGATGCAGCAATGGCCTGTAACCATTTCGGAAGGCAAACCGAGATGATGCCTTTTCCCAAATGTATTTATGTCCGGGAGTGCTCGGATGGGCTCGCGTGGTTGCAAAGACAACGGGCGGCCCAGGGACGATTAGGTGATATCAGGTTGGACATGGTTTTGGCTCACGGCTTCGTCTAACAAACCCGGTTAGAAGGATAAACCCCCGTCAGGTAAAGCCAAAATCATGGATCATGAAAGCCCTCGTAACAGGTAAAGATTGGATTTAATCAAATAACATAGCTGGAATTAATATGTCAAACAGGAAGCTTTGATGCATAAAACGCCTTTTATCGGAAATTCCAATGCATAAGCATATTTTCATACAGCCACCCGTCCTCCTTTGACACTTTGCAGCTCTCTCCGGCAGGTATTCCTGAGAGAAAGATCATAACTGCTCAAAGAGAGAATATTGATGGGCCGTTCACAGCGTCTGATGCCTGGGTTAAACGGGAATTGCTTTAGACCGGGTTGATTGATTGGCTGAATATGAGAAACACAGGTCTGAAGCTGACTTGCGTTTTCTCTGGGAAAAGATATGTGGTTTTTCATTTGATAAGGCAGAATATTCAGATAAGCTTCGTCGAAATTTGATCCGGCTTCTTCTCGATGGTTTTGACGGTATAGAGACATACTATCATCCCCCTGATCTGTGCTGCGGCTATCTTAACCTGCAGCTCGGTAATTTCGCCGCGGCCGAAACCTGCTTACGAGCTCTCATCGACCACCTGCCGGATAATGGCCTGCTCCACCTCTATCTCGGTGAGGCCCTCTACTTGCAAGGGAAGAAGGAAGTTTCCGGTCCTGCCTACATCAGGGCGTTGCTCTTGATGCCTAACGAGACAATGGCGAGAGTAATATCCCATAAGGCTCTGACCGATATTATTAATGAATACGGACCATCCCTGGCACCAATCTATGGTTTTTTCCAGGGCTTACTTCCACTTGTCGAACACAACACCTTGTCGGATACCAAGGTGACAAGAATATATCAAGCATTGAGAAGAGCGGAACAGTCAAGGCGAAAGGGGGATCATTTCGAGATGATCGCTGCACGGAAAGTGCTGAAAGATCTCTCCTGTGAGATTTTTCAGCACTATCTGGAGATGCTGGAATGAGGAAACGTTGAAACGTTCAACATTTATATGAAATGAACCATTTATACGTTCCCCGTGTGTCAGAATAGATGTCACCTCTTTAACTAGTGTCTGTCCATAAATGGCCATTTTACCCTAACTCTTCGTTGCTCTCAAAATTTAATCCGCGGAATATCGTCTAAATGCCTGTGGTTAAATTTATCGAGCGCCTCGATTTAGAACAAAAAATCTCATTTATGGACAGACACTAACTAATCACAACCTCCTGTTGCTAGCGATCACAAGTGCTTGGGTTAAACGGGAATCGCTTTATCCGGGTTGTTTGATGGGGTTAGTTTCTCTTGCGGGAACTTTTCTTTCTCGTTTTTTTCAGCTTTTTCTTTTTTACCGGTGAGGATACCGCCAGCCGGCGTTCGGCCAGATCGATCAGTATCTCCTGCACGGTGCGTGGATCATCGTTTTCTCCGGGGCGGCGTTTTACATAGGTTCCGTCCGGCTGCATATCCCAGACACTGCGCCTGTTCTTTAGCTGCACATCGAGGATTTCGCGCAATTTGGTCTGCAATCCCTTGTCCTCAACCGGCGTGACGACTTCTACACGCGACTCGAGATTTCGTTTCATCAGGTCCGCCGAACCGATGAAATATTCCTCTTCACCGCCGTTTTTAAAATAATAGATGCGGGAGTGCTCAAGAAATCTGCCGACAATGGAGATAACCGATATATTCTCTGACAGCCCCTTTATCCCCGGTTTTAATTGACAGCTGTCCCGAATGATGAGATCAATGTGTACCCCGGCCTGCGAGGCCAGATAGAGGGCTCTGGTTATATCCTTGTCCTCCAGGGCGTTGCTTTTAAACTGGATCAGGCCCGGATTTTCCGGGCTGTGCCGGCTTATCTCACGTTCGATCTTCTGCAGCAGGGCTTTCTTGAGCATGTTGGGTGATGGCAGGATCTTCTGATATTTGCGCAGCGGCGAGTAGCCGGTGGTCAGGTAGTTGAATATTTCAGTCAGATCCTCACAGATGGCTGGATCATTGGTGAGCAGGCCGAGATCACTGTACTGTCGGGCGGTCCCGGCATGATAATTGCCGGTGCCGATATGCGCATAGCGCGCCAGGCCGTTATAATCACGCCGGACCACAAAGATTACCTTGCTGTGTGTTTTCAGGCCGACGACCCCGTAGGTCACATGGATACCGGCTTCTTCAAGCGCCTCGGCCCACTTGATATTGGCAAACTCATCAAAACGCGCCATCAGCTCGACCACCACGGCAACCTGTTTGCCGTTCTGCGCGGCATCGAGCAGATACTGGATAATGCGCGAGTCCGAGCTGGTGCGGTACAGGGTCATTTTAATGACAAGAACCTTGGGGTCGGTACTTGCTTCCTTGAGAAACCGTTCAACCGAGGTATCAAACGATTCATAGGGATGCTGGAGCAGGACTGATTTCTGTTTGCGCAGGATATGAAAAATATTGGGTTCATCAATCAGCAGTTGCGGGTGGTCGCAGGGGTGGTGAACCGGGTAGTGCAGATGGGCCCGGTCAATCGTGCAGAGCTCCATCAAATCCCTCTTGGCCAGGATCCCGGGAGCATCGAAGACGTCCTGCTGTTCGTCGATGCCGAGCTCGGCGGCCAGCATACCGCGATGATTGTCGGTCATTCCCGCACCTGTCTGGAGACGGACGATATCGGCAAATTTCCGGTCACGCAGAGCCGATTCGATCATGGCCAGCAGATCATTGGCCTGTTCTCCGCGGCTGTCGGTATTGGCATTGCGGGTGACACGGAAGTACTCATAACTGTGGATCGTCAAACCGGGAAAGATATGATTGAGGTTATTGGCGATCAGATCCTCGAAGGTGATATAGAGATGTTTCTGCCCGACCTTGATAAAACGCGGTACGCCCACACCGAGCGGAACCTTGATGCGATTTAGAAGCTGGTGTTCTGAGCCGGGCTTGCTGATGGTAACCAGCAGATTGAGCGACAGGTTGGAAATGAACGGAAAAGGGTGTGCCGGGTCGAGGCCCTGCGGTGTCAGGAGCGGGTATATTTCCCGAACGAAAAAGGTATCCATTTCCTTCTTCTGCTGGGGGGTGAGCTCTTCGTAGCTGCGGAAGAAGATACCTTCATTTTCCAGCAGCTCACGCAGCTGCCTTTCGATCACCCGCTGTTCAACGAGGATTTCCTGGGCTATTTTATAGCTTGCGTCAATCTGCTCCTGCGGGAGCATGCCATCGACGGTGAGCTTTCTTACTCCGGCACCGACCTGTTGCTTCAGTCCGCCGATACGCTTCATGAAGAACTCATCGAGATTTGAGCCGACGACGGCAACAAAGAAAACCCGCTCAAGCAGAGGAACCAGATCATCAAGAGCCTCATGCAGAACCCGTTTGTTAAAGCTGAGCCAGGTCAGTTCACGGTTGAGGTACCATTGGGAACTGTTCAGATCAAATACTGGTTTTGAGTTCTGGACTCTTTTTGTGGCCATTGGCTCTCTCTTTGTCAGAAATTTGTCTATCTATTGAATAGTCTTAAAATTAAGGAATTATTGCCTGATAATCAAGTCGGGTGATTGTCAGGCAAAGATAAACGGTCCCGGTGACAGTGGTGTATGAGCTTCAGCTGGTTGTTTCGCCTTTCGAAATTGGGGAAAAATAAGTTTTTGTAATTACTTGTTTTTCCCAAGGATCCTTAATAGCTCTAGGGCATCCGGGTGGTCGGGGTGTTTCTGAAGCGTCTGTTCGGCAAGTTTTCTGGCTTTGGTGGTGTCTCGAAAATTCAAATAAAGATTGGCAAGCGTTTGGAAATATTCACGATTTTCTGGTTCTACTGCCAGTGATTTCAGCAGTGCCTGCTCAGCCTCCTGCCAGCGCTGCAGTTTCATGAGTGCCAGTGCCTGATTGTATCTGATCCGGGAATAGTTCGGCATACCGTCTGCAGCCTTGCCAAGGTAATGGGCCGCTTCTGAATAATTCTGCATTTCGGCCAGGAGGAGTCCCAATGAGTAGGCAACTTCATAGAGCTGTTCGTTGGTTTCCAGCACCTCTCGCATCAGTCCCGCAGCTTTATCGTTTTGGCCGGTGCGATTGTACAGCATGGCCAGATTGACTTTTGCCGGATAAAACTGATCGTCGATCGCAATTGCCTGCAGATAATAGGTTTCAGCTTCCTTTTCAGCCCCCCTGGCCGCGGCAAGATTGCCAAGATTATAACGTTGCGGGGCAAAATCAGCGTTATAGAGCATGGCCTGCCGGTATTCCTCGATTCCTGTTCTGAAGGCTTCGACATCTTCCGGCCGCAGGGAACTTTCAGGAATTGCAGCAAGGGCCATGGCCGCCTCCATTCGAACGGCTTTTACCTGGTCGTAGAGTTTTGGCGCGATTAACCGCAACGTGGTTTGTTGGTCAAGGTACGCAAGGTTGTGGATGGCGGTGTAGCGAATCAGGGCGTCATCATCCTGCAGGGCCCGGGTGAAGGTGGCGGTCGTTTCTCCTGACGGATGGTTTCTCAGCAAAGAGAGTGCCGTAGCCCGGACAATTGCAGGGAGAAGACGGTCTTGAGCCAGCAGGTTGAGCTTTGCACCTGACTCAGGGCTGCCGGCACGTGCAGCGGCGAAGACTTCTCCGTAATGGGGCTTGCGGGCCTGTCCATACCATTTGCTGTAATTGCTGTTTATCCATTCCAGATCTTTGTCATCGTGGCATCCCCTGGTGGAACAACTGTTTGGCGTACCGATTTTCCGGCTCAGATCCGGGCGTGGGATCCGTAGACTGTGGTCAGGCCGATAATCAATACCCATGTACGTGCGTCCCGGCATATGGCATTTGACACAGAGGTACCCCTCACTCGGTTTGCCTTCATGCTCCCGCTTGTGAAAGTGATGTGAGATAGAGTCATACGTCTCGGCGCGGTGACATTGCAGGCAGAGTTCGTTGTCTTTCTTGTGCAGCGCAAGGCTGTGGACATCATGACAATCGGAGCAGCGCACGCCGTTCTGGTACATTTTTGACTGGGTAAAGGAACCGTAGACATAGACTTCTTCAAGAATCTGTCCGTCCGGATAATAGAGTCCTTCTTCTAGCAGGGACGGTACCATCTTGTCCAGCAGTTCCCCCTGGTCATGACTATTATTGCCTAGCTGGAATCGTCTCGAATGGCACGGGGCACAGATTGCTATCTGATCTTTTGTGGTGAGATTATTTGTGCTTACCGCAAGGTTGAAATTTTCAACAGCAGGACGTGCCATGGCCGGATGATCAGCCCAGTTGACATGATTTGATCCGGGACCGTGGCAGGCCTCACAACCGACATCTATTTCCTGCCAGCTTGTCTGGTATGATTCCGTATCAATATCAAATCCTTTGATCACCCGGGTGGAGTGGCATTCAGCACACATGCCGTTCCAGGTCTGGCCGCCCCTGGTCCAGTGCAGCCAGTCAGTCGGACCTTCAACTTCATATGGCGGCAGCCGGTACCACGAACCGTTGCGATCGTCCCAGGCGATATTAAGACATTGCAGCCTGCCGCCGGGGAATGGTATCAGGTATTGCTGAAGGGGGTAGACACCGAAGGTATAGGTGATCTGAAAGGTATCCAGTTTGCCATCCGGCCCTTGGGTTTCCACGTAAAAGCCGCCATCCCGGCGGAAAAAACGACTAGTGAAATTGTTGTAGGGGTCGGTGAAGGTGACATTGTTGAAATCTCCGAGAACCGTCTGTTCTGTCGCCACATCCATGGCAAGATCATGGTGTGAACCCTGCCATTTTGCGTAGGATTCCCGATGGCAACTGCCGCATTTACTGCTGCCGACAAAATGAAGGTCCTGCTCGACCGGCACGCTGATGGTGTGCTCCGGTCGTACCAGGTAAATGAACGGGGTGGCGAGAACGATAAGAGCCGCTGCCAGAGCCCAGCGTTCCCATGGACCTGTTGAACGGGCACTTTTTTTTGCGTCTTCAGCGTGTTGTTGACTCGCAACCATTTTATACTCGCGCCGACTGGGAAGTAGAGAAACTTCCGCGCCTGAGCGGTGCGGAAATATCAACCCTGATTAAACCGTTTTCGATCCTGACGGGAAAATAATCAAGCGGCCGCGGCGCCGGAGCCGTCAGTACACTTCCGGTCCGGTCAAAAGTTGAGCCATGACAGGGACAGACAAATTTCTGCTCTTTGTCGTCCCACGGAATTGAACATCCGAGGTGGGTACAGGTGCGGGATAAGGCCAAAAAGCTGCCATCATCAAGGCAGGAAAGATAGAACGAGCCAGCGGTTATGGCAATGACCTGCCCCGGTTGGTAATCCTGGATCATTCCGGCATCAATCAGCTTCCGGGCCAATCGTTTTTCTTCCCGTTTTCGCCGGCTCTTTAAAAGCGAGCCGGCAAACCAGACGATTTCGACACAGGCAAGAGCAGCAAGTCCGCCCCAAAGCCAGTTAAGAAAACGTCTACGCTGCGGTTTGTCGACTGTTTTTTCGTCCTGCACCAGGGATTGACGGCTCATGAGGAATTTCCGGGTTAAAAAGGCAGGTTCAATATCATGCCGGGACCGCGACACCAGATCCCGATTGCGGTAAGACCAAGAATGAAGGCGGTGAGCACCATTACCAGGGACAGCACCGCTTCTGCCGGGGGGTAATTTCTTTTTCTGAGAAGCAGAAATAACAGGATAAGCAAAGATATCGCTGCCGACAGAGGGAGTATCCCCCGTGTCAGCCAGGTACTCTTGTTTGTTACTGCCTCAGATAATCGAAACAGCTTGTCATCGGCTAGAACGGTAAGCAGGGCTGCGAAGAACCCGCCGATAAACGACGAGAGTGCCAGAAACATCCCCCGTTTCCCGCCACACCAGAGGCCGGGCGGCAAGACGGTTCCCTGCCGGAAGGGCAGTAGAGCAAGACCGAGGATGATCATGGCAGGAACAATGCATATTGCCATAACCGGGTGCAGATGCAGCAGCAACTCCTGAAGTCCCATAAAATACCAGGCAGCCTTGGCCGGGTTAGGGCTCAGGCCCGGGTTCGCCTGATCTGCAAGCGGTGCGTCAAAAAGAGCAGCAAAGGTAAAGAGCACGGCAAGCAGGCCAAGGCCAACGGCTGCTTCTCGCTGGATAAGGTTTGGGACAGAGGGCACCCGTGTTATATCAGCGGTCTGCGGCGTTTCTGCCCGCACCAGCCCTCCTGCCTTGCGAACCAGCCAGAAGTGAAAAATCAGCAGTACCAGCAGCAGTCCCGGAAGCATGGTCACATGAATAGCGAAAAAATTCGCAAGTGTTGGTGAACCGACCTCCTTGCCCCCGCGCAAGGTCTCGCCGAGCCAGTCACCAATTAAGGGAATATAGGAGATCATATTGGTGAAGATAGTGACTGCCCAATAGGCCAGCTGATCCCATGGCAGCAGGTAGCCGGTAAAATTTGCAAACAGCACAAGAAGAAAAACGAATAAACCGATGACCCAGTTGAGCCGGCGGTTGTTATCGAGTGCACCGGTCAGGAAGACACGCAACAGATGCAGGAAAGTTACGATAACAAGGAGGTTGCCGCCCCAAAAATGGATATTTCTGATAAAACCGCCTATGTTGTCACCGCCGTACATCTGTTGAATGGACTGATAGGCAGATTCGCTGTTGGATGAATACAGCACGACCTGAAGCATCCCGGTCAGGAACATGGTCGCAACAAGGGCAGCGGCCATTCCGCCGAGTCCGAAGCTCAATCGAAAACGCAGTGTCCCCTCGGGAATCGTTCGTGGGTGCAGGTGGAGGAAAAAACCGGTGAAGACAGAATTGTTTTTGGGAGCCGCTGATGCCATCTTGTAAAAGTACGCTTTACCGTGAAAGAGAGAGTAAGGATAACAAGATGTTATAATAGACGATTCTTAATGATCATACAACACTTATAGACGTATTGCCGGCGGGTACCACGCCGGGCCGGGATCATCAGGATACTTTCCGCGTTTGTCAAAAGAAGCGTTGCGCTTACGGGCGACGGTCCATATAGTGCAATTGGCAGCCGTAGCACCACGGCTGCCATCCCCCTGCTGGACCAGGCGGAAGAAGATGAAGCTGCTCCGTACCGGGGCGAGATGTTGGTATGATTAACAGGATGTAGTGGGCAGGACGTGCCGGATAATGAAAGATTATTACCAGATACTCGGGGTTGACGGCGATTTCAGCGAAGAGGACATTCGACGGAAATACCGGAAACTTGCCATGCAATATCATCCGGATCGCAATCCCGATGACCCTGAGGCGGAGAACCGGTTTAAAGAAATAGCAGAGGCCTACGGTGTGCTTACGGACCCCGAAAAAAAACGGGCCTATGATACCGCCAGGGCAACCGGATCAACCTGGAACGGGAACAGTGGAACTGAAGGATTCAATTACAGTCAGGAAGATATCCTGCGTGACCTGTTCCGCGACCCCCGCTTTCAGCAGATGTTTCAGGGAGTGCTGCGGGAATTTGAGCGTTCAGGGTTTCGCTCTAATTCCTCTTTTGTCAGGAAAAGTTTCTTTGGCGGCAGAGGGACCTTGTTATTCGGCGGTCTTTTTCTGTTCGGTTCGATTGCCGGACCGGCACTTTTGAAATCGGCCAGAAAGGGATTGTCGAATAAGGATTCCGTGCTGAAACGTGTCGGCACGGGCATCAGCGCGCTGCTTGGCCGAACAAACGCCAAAGAGGAGACCACACCCTCGAAAGAATCTTCACCGTCAGCCCTCGATATCACCTATATAACCCCAATGACTGCAGAAGAATTCCGTCAGGGAAAAGTTGTCCAGGTTGTTTCACAGGGGCCGGCCGGTCAGGAGTTGCTGAAGGTGAAAATACCGGTGGGCAGCCGTGCCGGGCAAAAGCTGCGCCTTGCCGGAAAAGGGGCGCAGGGAAAGCAGGGGCGGGGTGATCTTTATCTTGAGCTGAAAGAGCAATGATTCGCTGCAGCTTTTGGGTAGATCGGCTGCCCCCCGTTATGCAGGACTTCTGAGTCAGCCAAATCCCGGTCAGAGAGCCCGTATCCTTCCTCTATCGCTGACGATAGGCATCATTCGCTATACTATAGACAGCGGTTCGGAAAGCCACTTTTCATCGCACTCTTTGCCTCGATACTTGCTTTTATTTTCTGGAATCGGGCCGTCAGGATTATCGGGGCGAACCGGGCCGGAGTTTTTATCCACCTCATGCCGGTGTTCAGCACCATCCTTGCCGTCATTTTTCTGGGTGAGACTATTCAGCCATACCATCTGAAGGGCATCATCATGATTTTTTCCGGCATCCTGATGACAACCGTGCTGGTGAAGAAAGTGAAAGGCTGGGAGCGTGTCGGAGGAATACAATTTTTGCTCAGATCGAGGCATAGTAAGAAAATCAAGCGGAGCCATAAACCTAATATTGCAAACATTTTTCTTCTTACAATAACGATGAGATGGGGAAAAAGGGCTTTCTCCGACATGCTCCTAGAATTGTTTGCAGGAACCCTGCCGATACCGTCCTGATCGCAGAAGCGTTTGAAAGCGGTTGCTTTTCAGCTTCCAGTTAAGTAGTACTCCGTTATTTCTCAGCTGCTGCTCGGTACGATCGTCTGATCCTGTAACGGGCTTGGGGACAAAGAAGAAAAGGAGCATAATGATATCACCGCTTGCCCGGCAGATACTTGCCGCCACACTTTTCAGGCTGCTGCTCAACACGGCCCGCCGGTTTATCTACCCGTTTGCACCGGCTCTCAGTCGAAGCCTTGATGTGCCGCTTGCGGCAGTCACCTCCATTATTGCCACGACCCAGTTTACCGCTCTGCTCGGTGTGCTCAGTGGTCCGCTGGCTGATCGCTTCGGTTACCGTTTCATGATGAGAAGCGGCCTTGGTGTACTCGCCGTCGGGATGCTCCTCTGCGGCCTGGTGCCGACATACTGGCCGGTTTTCCTCGGCCTGGTGCTTGCAAGTTTTGGTAAAACGATATTCGATCCGGCGATCCAGGCCTTTATCGGCAGTACGGTACCTTTTACAAGGCGGGGACGGGTGATCGGGATTGTGGAGATGGCCTGGGCCGGCAGCACCCTCTTTGGTATTCCTGCCCTTGCTCTTATTATTGATCATTCAGGTTTTCGCAGTGTGTTCTTCCTCTTCGCGCTCTTCGGAGTGATCAGCTGGGCCGGTCTTTTTCTGATTTTTCCTCCCGACAAACCGCAGCCTGATCCGACAAAGAAGCGTTTGGGTCTTTTTTCATCACTTAAACAGTTGATTCAGATCCGACCTGCCGCCGGCATGCTGGCCTTTGGCTTCTGGATATCAGTGGCGAATGACAGCCTCTTTGTCACCTATGGGGCCTGGTTTGAGCATGAGTTTCTGGCAAGTATCGTCACGCTTGGCTTCAGCACGGTGGCAATCGGCAGCGCCGAGCTGCTTGGTGAATCGGCCACGGCATTATTTGCTGATCGTCTTGGACTGAAGAGGACGGTCATCATGGGACTCACTCTGGCAGTGTCGGCCTATCTGCTCCTTCCGTTTCTGTCGTTGTCACTGCCTGCGGCAATGGTCGGCATGTTCTTCGTTTTTTTCGCCTTTGAGTTGACCATTGTAACCAGCTTTTCACTCAGCACCGAGGTTATTCCCCAGTCCCGGGCTACAATGATGGCCGGCTTTTACGCAACTGCCGGTGTCGGTCGGATGATCGGGGTGATTCTCGGCGGTTTCCTCTGGGGACTTGGTGGCATTACCGCTGTTGCCTGGTCCTCGGCGGGACTTACCTGTCTCGGTCTGCTTTCACTTGTCTGGGGCCTGCATGGCTGGAAACGGCAGGACAATGTTCTACCCGGGAATTGAGATTAAAGGCGGGCTAAAAGCGGTGCAGGAGTTTTAAGCAGGCCGGTAAGTATTACCTGTCGGCGCGTCTCGGAAAGGGTGATGCACCCCAGGGAGTCCCGGGATACATCGGAAGGGATTGGTGCGCCGACTCATAGGAAATATATTGTAATACCGATTTGTTAACCTTCCTTTTTGGGTAATTCGATTCCCTGGAAAATTTTAATAACCGCACTGTCGTCTTCCTGGCCATGGCCACCATTGCTGGCGGCAGTGAACATCTGGTAGGCGGTGCTCGCCAGGTAGAGAGGAAAGTTGAGTGACTGGGCGGTATCGGTTACCAGTCCCAGATCCTTCACAAAAATATCAACCATGGATTGCGGTGTATAATCACCGTCCACCACATGTTTCATCCTGTTTTCGAACATCCAGGAATTGCCTGCCGCATTCGTCACGACTTCATACATCATATCCAGCGGGATATTCGCCTTTGCCGCCATGGCCATGGCCTCCGCACCGGCAGCGATATGAACACCGGCCAGCAGCTGGTGAATGATCTTCACGGTTGCTCCCATACCGATTTCTGAGCCAACCCGGTAGACCTTGCCGGCAACCGCATCAAGAACGGGTGAGAGCTTTTCAAATGCTTCATCCGATCCGGCGGCCATGACGGTCATTTCCCCGATATCCGCCTTGGCGGCACCACCTGAAACGGGGGCATCAAGCATGACCAGCTGTTTTTCCACCAGTCGCGAGTTGATATCGATTGCGTCCTGGGCCGAAATAGTGGCTGACACCATTATCGCGGTACCGGGTTGTATTTTTTCTGCAAGAGCGTCGTCAAACAATACCTGGCGGACCTGTTTGGCATTGACGACAAGCAGCAATACGCTGTCAACTTTCTTGATAAATTCGACACCGCTCAGTGATACTGCCCTTGCACCCGCTTCACTCAGAATTTTGAGAGCTGTATTATTGATATCGATGCCATAGGTATCAAGACCTGCCCTGATACATGATCGTGCGGCTCCCATTCCCATGGAACCAAGTCCGACTACCGCCACCGAGTGCTTTTTCCCGTGCATATCCCTTCCTCATTCTCAATTTTATGTTGATCCCCGGATGCTTACCGACATCCCCGAACCTGCCAGCCTACCTTTGTTTTTCTATGCAGGCAAGCTTTTCACGTTTGTCGTCATGATCGCCGGTATCGATCTGTTGACGGGTTTTGCTGATGCCCTATGAACGTCAGGTTAATCCGGGTATAAAAAAGGGAATTAAGAGGAGACCGGTGAGAAGAGAAGATCCTGAGGAACGGAATAGTGAGGACGAGGCGTGCGAAGCGATTACTACCGTATGCCTTTCAGATTTGCCGCAGGAGTCATGCCCGCTTCCTCAAGCTGTTTGCAAAGTTTTTTTATTGTTTCCTTCAGTTCTATCATGCGGATTTCCCGGTCGGCCATGCTGTTTATCACGACCTGCTGGCCGCGGGTACGTTCCCGGACCTCTTCTTCCAGTTTGTCGCGGTGCTCATGAAGAGCCTTTTGTGCTTGCTCGCGCTCCTCTATTTCAAGCTGCAGTTTCTTGTTGGCAGCCTTGAGTTCCTCGGTCTTCTCGTCAACCTGTTTTTCCAGTGCAGCATTAAAATTTTCAAGCATTATCTGGTATTTGTGAAGGTTAAGGAAGTTTCGTACCTTCCCCCTCAGGATATCTATGGTCAGGGGCTTTTCAATAAAATCGACAGCCCCGACCTCAATCCCTTTGATCTTGTGGAACTGGCCTGAATAGACCGCCGAGAGGAAAATGACAGGCAGGTTCTCGGTCTTTTTATCCTGGCGCATCAGGGTTACGGTCTCGTAACCATCCATGCCGGGCATCTGTACATCCATGAGGACCAGGGCAAAATCGTGCTCCAGGGTGAGGGCAAGAGCCTCGTTTCCTGTATTGGCCTTGATTGCTTCAACATCAAGTGGTGCGAGAATCTTTTCCAGGGCGACCAGGTTTTCCACCTTATCGTCAACAATGAGAATCTTCTGTCCGCTTTTCATCCGATGTTCCTCTGCTCTTTACCTGTTGAACTGAATGTATCTGTCTTGTCATGCCAGGAATTTTTTGATCACGGAGAGCAGCCGCTCAATGTCAACCGGTTTGGCCAGGTAGTCGTTGGCTCCGACTTTCAGGCATTTTTCCCCGTCATCCACCATCGCTTTGGCCGTCACGGCAATGATGGGGATGTCCTTATATGGTGCTCCTGAGGCCCGGATTTTCTCTATGGCGGTATAGCCGTCCATCACCGGCATCATGATATCCATCAGCACAAGGTCTATTTTTTTCTCCCTGGCAAGTATATCAAGGCACTTGCTGCCGTCAGAAGCCTTGTGAACTTTCATGCCCCTGTCGGAGAGGATCTTGGCAAGGGCAAAGACATTGCGCATGTCATCGTCAACCAGGAGCACCGAACGGTCCAGTAAGTATCTCGTCAGGCTGATACTGCTGGGCCGAGATCTTCTGTTGCTGTTCTTTCGGCAGGTCCTCGAACACCCGGTGCAGGAACAGGGCTGTCTCGTCCAGCAGTCGATCAGGGGATACCTTGCCTTTTATGATGATGGTTGAGTTGAACTGGCGCAGCAGCTCTTCCTCCTTCCGTGAAATCATCACTGGCGGTATAAATTACTAACGGAGGAATGTTAAGCTTCCTTTCTTGCATCATTTCCAGTAACGTATAGCCTGAAATGCCCGGCAGGTTGATATCGAGAATGATGCAGTCAAACGTTTCTTTCTGCAATAAATCAAGGGCCTCCTCGCCGTTGAACACGGTACTGATGTTGATATTTTTATCGCCGAGCAAGGTACAGATGGCCTTGCTTTGATCCCTGTCGTCTTCCACTACCAGCAGTTTACGCAGCCGTTCTGAAAGGACGTTTCCTATCTTTTCAAAGGCACGTTCGAGATCTTCCAGGGATACCGGCTTTTGCTGGTAGCCGAGAATCCCCTGGAGGTCGGCCTCAAGGTCCTGTTCGTCGCCGGAGATGACATGGACAGGGATGTGCATGGTTTTAACATTCTTTTTTATACAATCGAGAACGGTATAACCGCTTATACCCGGCAGGTGGATATCAAGGATAAGGGCGGCAGGTACATATTTTTCCGCCAGTTCAAGGCCGGTTTCACCATCACCGGCATGCAGACACTTGAAACCCTTTTTATGGCTGTAATCGCGGAGAATCTTGGCGAATACGGGGTCATCCTCTATGACCAGTATCACCAGGTCATCTGGCTTGATATCCTTTTCGTCATCCCTGATCCTCGGGGATGGTATACGAGGTAATACAGCCGGGAGAGGAGTCGGAAGCGGCGGAGCTGCCTTATCCTGACTGGTTGTTTCCGCGGAGTCATCAAATTTCTCGGGCAGGTACAGGGTAAAGGTTGAGCCTTCACCTTCTCTGCTCTGCACTTCTATTTCTCCACCGAGGAGCTTGGCCAGCTCGCGGCTGATTGTCAGACCGAGCCCGGTGCCGCCGTAGCGGCGGGAAATGGAGCCGTCCACCTGCTGGAAGGCCCCGAAAATCGCTTCAAGGCGGTCAGCAGGAATGCCGATGCCGGTATCGGTTACGGTGATCGCGAAACAGTTTTCCGGCTTAAGCCCGGACCTTTTGAAAATGGTATCAGGTCCCGGTTTGTGGAAGCTGATAAGGATTTCACCCTGTTCGGTGAACTTGATGCTGTTGGCGACGAGATTCCTGATGATCTGCACAAGCCGGAGATGATCGGTGAGCAGTTCATCCGGCAGTCCTATCATCGGTTTTCAAGGACAGGGACAACCCCTTGTTTTCGATCTGTTGCCGGAAGGTGGTGTCGAGCTCCCGCATGATGTCCGCCGGGGAACATCTTTCAACCTGAAGGAGCACCTTCCCGGCCTCGATCTTGGAAATGTCGAGGATGTCGTTGATCAGCCGCAGCAGGTCGTGTCCGCTGTGGTTGATGATATCGGCTGATTCCACCTGTTCTTCGGTAAGATTGCTGGAACGGTTGGAGGCAAGATCCTCGGACAGGATGAGCAGGCTGTTCAGCGGTGTGCGCAGCTCGTGGGACATGTTGGCCAAAAATTCGGATTTGTACTTGCTCGATATTTCCAGCTGCCTGGTGTTTTCTTCCAGCACCTTCTGGGCCTTCTGGAGTGCAAGGTTCTGCTTATTAATATCTTCATTGGCAAACCGCACTTCCCTGGAGCGGGCTTCAAGCTCTTCATTGGAAACCCGCAACTCCTCCTCGGAAGACTGCAGCTTCAGGGTCTGCTCCTCGAGCTCCTCGTTGGCTACCCTGAGTTCCTCGGACTGGGTCTGCAGCTCCTCTGCCTGCTGCCGGGTTTTTTCCAGGGTTGCCTCGGTTTCTCCCTGTGCCCGCAGACTGATTAGTTCGATGGAAATCGACTCACCGATCAAAGCCAGGAACTCGCTTGCCCGGGGAGGTATCGTGCCGAAAAAAGCGAGTTCCACGACGCCGGTGACCTGTTTTTTCCGGTACAGCAGCGGCACGATGAGAAGGTGATCGGCCGCCATGTCACCCAGTCCCGGAGACAACCCGTAAATAGTCCTCCGGTGTCTCAAAAAAACAGGTTTTTTTCGATTCGGCCGCCTGTCCGACAAGCCCTTCACCCAACTTGAAGCGGGGAATCTTGTCAGGCTCTGTATTCAGGGCATAGCCGGCAAAACAGGTGAAGATCTCGTCTTCGTCTTTGACAAAAAGTGCCCCCACCCGTGCCTCCAGGTAGTCGGCCAGGAAGGTGATAATAAGTGCGGCAAGGCTTTTTAGATCGGTGGCCTCACGTATCGCCTCGTTAAATTCCAGCCGGCCGTTGACCAGCCACTCGCTTTCAGCCTTTTCGTCTGCAGCACGGGACAGTTTTCCCGCCATGCTGTTGAAGGCCCTGCTGACGGAACCGATCTCGTCACTGGATTTTACCGGAATGTTAACCTCGAGGTTGCCGGCTGCAATCTGCACGGCACCGGCTTCCAGGAGCTTCAGCGGCCGGCTCAGGCGGCGGGAAACAATTAATGCTGCCACACAGGCGAGGAGCGCGACCGCAGCAAGGCAGGAAAGAATCAGCCGCAACTGTCGGTTGATCGGCGCCATTGCTTCCTCAACGGGCAGCTCCGCGACGACAATCCACTCGGGAAAAGCAGTGGTACTGGCCGCTCCGAGCACCTCGATGCCGTCATGGTTGACATAGCGATGGGGCGGGCTGACCTTCCTGCCCTCCCTGAATTCCTGCTGGTAGGGATTGCCTTGGATTTTCTGCCGGTCAAAGACCCGGTTCCTGTCGGTGTGGGCGATCAGCTTGCCGTCCCTGTCAAACACCAGTATGGCTCCGCTATTACCCACCTTGGTCCTGGCGACTTCAGGAAGCAGGTTGCGCAGAGAGATGTCGGTGATCATGACCTTGTCAATGGTTCCTGTCTGGAGGTTTTCGATGGGGAGTCCCATTTTCATCCTCCGTGTTCCATTGTCGGATATATAAACGGGTCCGAGGGATGTTTTGCCGCTCATGGCTTCCGTGAAGACTTTAGTCTGGCTGAGGTCGCGCAACTCGGTGGGGCGGATGACACGGTCACGATCGAGGGTTAACACCTCTCTGCCGGAGGCCTCCACGATGGACTGGCTCTGGATTTCCGGGAAAAAAGTGCGGATCGAGGAAAGCGCCCATTCCATGTCCTCATCGTTCTCCTGTTGCAAATCAAGGGTTTCTATCGCAAGTTTTAACCCCTGCTGCAGGCTCAAAGTTGTATTCTTTACCAGTATGCTGCTGTGCTCGGCACTGGCCAGGTTGTTCTTGTTGATCTGCTCAACCAGGCTCTGGCGGCTGATATTCAGGCCGAGGATAGCAATGAACAGGAGCGGCAGCAGAGCAACCGGCAGGGTGAGGAACATGAAGCGGGTGGTCAGTCTGTTCAGAAATCGGTGCATCGGGTGAGGCTCCTTTTTCTCTGGTTGCAAGTGATTGTCAACATGTTCAGGTTTTTGACAGGAACTTCCTGCTAAAAGCTGATAGTTCTCGATCCTGTCGGCCATGCGCCAGACCCTTTTCGGCAGCGTGAGTTCAAGTTTGTTGATCATCCAGCGGTTAATGATGAATTCGATCTTGTCCGGGGTCTCAACGGCGATGTCAGCCGGCACTTCTCCCCTGTTGATTTTATGTACAAGATTGACCGCCTGCCGACCCATTTCATAGCGGGAGCCTGCATAGGAAGCAAAGGCGCCGTTTTTGACCGTTCCCTCGTTGTTGCCCATCACCGGGATTCTTCTTTTCAAGGGAGAGGGGAAGCAGGTACTCCTTCATGATGCTTTCAACGGGGGCGACGGGAGTAATGAGCAGCACGTCGGTATTTTCAGCCGTGATGGTGGCTGCGGCCTTTATAATGTCTTCCCGGCTCTTTCCTTCCAGGACAGTCAGCTCCAGTCCGAGAGTGTCTGCGGTTTCACGGGCGACCTTCAGACTCTGCACCGAAGCGCCGATATCCGGGACATGAAAGATGGTTATCTTTTTTGCTTGCGGCAGGATTTTCGTGATATACCAGAGCCGTTTACCGGTGAGTTCGGCGTCGTTGGTCTCGATGCCCGTCAGGTTGCCTCCCGGTTGCCGCAGATCCCTGACCAGGCCGCGATCCACGGCGGCGCTAACCGCTAAAAACACCACGGGAACGGAGGTTCCGGCCGAAGCCGCTTTCAGGGCATCCGCTTCGATGCCTCCCCCGGCTATGGCAATGTCCGGTTGCGATTGGATGATTTCCCGTGCCATTCCAGCCAGTTTATCCCGGTCGTTTTGAGCATTTTTTATGTCATAGGAAACGATATAACCTCCTTGTTCCTCGTGCTTTGCCATCTCATGCCGGAAACCTTCCAGCGTATCTAGCCGGTTATCACCATAGATGAGCACTGAGAATTTCAGCGGTTTTTTGGCAGCCTCAGCCAGTGCCGGTGATGCAGGCAGCAGCTGGATAAAAAGCAGGGCCAGGGCGGGCAGCAGCACGAGCCAATTACCCGGTAAAATGGAAAAAACGGTGTTAACGGATGTTTTGTTCACGCGATTATCCTCCCGGGTGATTAACAGAAAACGTTTCTGCACGGCGAATATTTTTCAGCCGGGACATCCCAGTTTCCCCAGCAGCGTTCCGATATCTTCCAGGGAAAGGAGTTCTTCCGGCTGGCAGGCGGCCATTGCCGCCCTGGGCATGATATCTTTTTCGGCGGTTTCAGGGTCCTGGATGATGATCCGCCCGCCGGTGTCCATTATTTTTTTCAGACCGGCAGCACCGTCGTGGCTGGCACCGGTCAGGATAATACCGATCAGTGTTTCCTGGTAGACCTCCGCCGCACTTTCAAAAAGAACGTCAATGGAGGGGCGGCTGAAGTTTTCCTTGTCGTCGACGCTCAGAGACAGGGTCCTGTCATCCTCCACCAGCAGGTGATAGTTGGCCGGGGCAAAATAGAAGGTACCCGGCTGGATAGGTTCCTTGTCGTCCGCTTCTTTTATCTGCAGCCGGAACTGCCGGTTAAACTGCCCGGCCAACTGGCCGGCTCCAGAGTCGGGATGCAGGTGCAGCACGATTAATACCGGGAGCTCGAACATCTCCGGCAGATATGAAAATAGTTTCTCAAGGGCTGCTACACCACCCGCCGAGGTGCCGATCACCACGGCCTCATATTTTCTGTCTATCGGGTGATTCTGTCCCATTTCTGTTCCAGATAACTATTTGAATGATGGTATATTTTTTCTTCTTTGAGAAACGGTTTCAATCGATTCCCGTGGCTGTTTTCGGTACCGTTTCCTTGGTTCCGAGCCAGACAAACCCTCGTGGGGCGAGGGATTCAAGGAAAAGATGGAATACCTTTTCCTGCAGGACAGTGTCAAAATAGATAAGAACGTTGCGACAGATAATCAGGTTCATCTCACCGAAACTGTAATCGTTAATCAGGTTGTGATTGGCGAAGAAGATGTTTTCCTTCAGCTCCTGTGCCATGATGCCGGATTCATACCTGGCATGGTAATGGCCGGACAGTTTGCCCGTACCTCCTGCCCTGCTGTAGTTATTTTCATATTCGGTAAGCTGTTCCAGCGGATAGATACCCTCCTTGGCTATCTGCAGGGCCTGGTCATTAAAGTCAGTGGCATATATCTGGCAGCGTTCGTACAACCCTTCCTCCTTAAGCATGATAGCCATGGCATAGACCTCTTCACCGGTCGAACAGCCGGCATGCCAGATTTTCAGCGACGGGTAGGACATCAGAACCGGCAATACCCTTGAGCGCACTGCCAGGAAGGCGGATGGATCCCGGAACATCTCGGTTACGGTGATTGACAGGGTGAAAAGAAAATCCTGGAAAAAAGCCCGGTCATGCAGGAGAGGAGGGATGAGATCGGCAATATGCTTCATGCCTCTCTTTCCCAGGAACCGCTCAAGCCTCCTGTTGAAGGAGGCACGGCTGTAATGGGTAAAGTCGAAACCATACCTGCTTCTGATCGCTTCAATGAGCAGATCGATTTCGATTTTTTTGAGCCTTTTTTCTTGCATGGGCGGTCGCTCAGAATGGCGAAGCCAACGGATTGCATAAATCGGCTTCTATGATACCAGTCATACAGTAATCCAGCCAGATAGAAAACTATTAATATTGTTTGTGTTTTTTGAGTTCTTGTTAGGAATAATTGATTATTTTTGTTGTTTAGACAAGGCATATCCGGTGAATGCGCGCTTCTTCCTTCTCCCCTGGAAAAAAGTCCGGCATAGATGGAAAACAAGAAAAAAAAGAGAAACAATTCAGGTGCCGGCGATCGGAACGAGCAGGGTAAAGGTGCTGCCCCGGTTAATCTCACTCGTCACCTTGATACTGCCATGGTGTGCCTCCAGGATGCTTTTTACCAGGGCAAGTCCCAGTCCGGTGCCGATGATGGTTCTGGTGTTTTCGTCTTTCACCCGATAGAAGCGATTGAATATCCTGTCCAGGTCTTCTTCCGGGATCCCGTAGCCGTTGTCCTGGATGGAGATTTTCAGATATTCATGTTCCGTGGAAGCGGTGATGGTGACACTGCTCTTTTCCGGTGAATATTTGATCGCATTGGTTATCAGGTTGGTGAAAACTTCCTCCATGCTCCGCCGATTGGCCAGTACAGGCGGCAGCTCGTCTGGTGTCTGCAGGACGAGGGTGATCTGCTTGTCTTCCGCTCCGGGCCGGTGAAAGGCCACCTGGTCGCCGAGAAGACGTGCCATGTCGAGAGGTTCTTTTTCACTGCTGATCAGACCGGATTCAATTCTGGACAGATCGAGCAGTTCCGACACCATGTTTGTCAGGCCGAGGATTTTCTCCGAGGCCCGTCCGAGAATTTCTCTTTGTTTTTCCGAGACGTCTCCGGCCAGTCCATCGAGAACGACCTTTATCTGCATCAGTATTGAATTCATCGGACTTCTCACTTCATGGCTGACCATGGCGACAAAGTCTGATTTCAGCTGTTCAATTTCCTTCAGTGCCGTAATGTCATTGAGCACGGTGATGGTACCGATGTTGAAGCCGCCCCGGCCTGGGAAGGGGGCGCATTTTGCGCTGAATATCCTGCTGCTGTCACCGGTCTGCCGGGTTATCTCTTCCGTTATTTCGCTTGCCGCATCCGTCGGCATGGATAGCGCCCGGTCAATCATTGCACGCAATTGGTCGCCGACATTGATCTCCTCGATACTCCTGCCGAGCACGGGCTCACCATGATAGCCGATCATATGGAGAAAAGCGGGATTCGCCAGTACGACCCGTTTATCAATATCGCAGGTCAGGACACCATCGGTAAGCCGGTTAACCATTACCTTGAGACGGGAGTTTGTTTCGGCAATATCCTGAAGTGCACGGTTGTACTTGATGGCCTTGGCCACAACCGCTCTGAGCTGTTCCGGTGTGAACGGTTTGGGGATAAAATCAAAGGCTCCGCGCTTCATGGCGCTGATTGAGTGCTCAAGCGTCGCATAGCCGGTAATGACAATAACAACCGTATCAGGATGCCGCTCCTTGACGTGGGAGAGGACTTCAAAACCTGAAAGGCCGGGCATCATCAGATCGACAAGAATGATATCATAATGCTCTTCCCGGATTATCTGCACGCCTTCGTTACCATCCGCGGCGAGTGCTACTTCGAAACCTTCCTCGCTCAATACCATCCGGCAGGCGTCCCGAATACGAGGTTCGTCGTCAATCACCAGAATTTTAAACTGGCCTGCCTGCTCTCGCTGGTCCTCATTGCTCATCAGTTTCTCCTGCTCCATTTATCCAATGGAATCGAAAAGAATTTCGTTTGAGATGGTGACTACCGGCAATTCCAGGGCAATGGTCGTTCCTTCGGAGCCGGTTTTTTTGATAAAAATACTGCCCTGGTTCTCTTCCATAACGCCATAGGCCATACTCAGTCCCAGACCGGTTCCTTTACCCGGCGCCTTGGTAGTGAAGAATGGATCAAATATCTTTGAGACATTCGCCGGCGAAATACCGCAGCCGGTGTCCGCCACCTCGAGGTATGATTTTCCGGTGCCTTCATCCCAGCGGGTTGACAGGCTCAGTATCCCTTTTTCCTCCATGGCATCGACGGCGTTGATGATCAGGTTGATGACGACCTGGCAGAGTTGATTCTTGTCTGCACGAATGAGAATTTCATGGTTCGCGAGGTGTTTTTCGACTCTCACGTTCATAAAAAGACGCTGATCATGAATCAGTTTGAGACTGTCGCTTACCAGGCTGTTAAGGGAAAAAACCTCCTTTAATGGACTTGCCTGCCGACTGTAAGCCAGCAGATTTTTCACGATCTCCCGACAGCGCTCCGCGTCCTCGAGCACATAATCCAGATTCCGGCTCAGCGGATGTTCTCTTTCCAGCTTTTCCCGCATCATGTTGCCATACAGCAGGATGCTGGTAAGGGGATTATTTATTTCGTGGGCAACGCCGGCGGCAAGGCGGCCAAGAGAAGCCATTTTCTCAGTCTGGCCAATCTTTGCCTCAGCTTCCTGCAACCGTTGCTGCACCTGGATTTTTTCCCTCAGATCATTAAAGATACCGGCGCTGGCTTCTTCTTCCCCGTTTTCATAAATAATGGCAGCGGTCATCTCGACCGGGATCTTTTCCCCCGATTTGTTGACAATTTCCACATTGGTAATCGGTAATTTCCCTTTCCCTCCAAGCTGCTCATCTCGCAGCATCTTCATGATGTCCCGTGCAACACCGTCGGGGTAGAAACTTTCTATGTTGACCTTTCTTACTTCTTCGGCAGAGTATCCGAAAAGATCCTCGGCCGCCTTGTTTGCAAGGATAATTTCACCCCGGCGATTTGCCGCAATAATCCCGCTGACCGAGCTCTGTACCACCTTGTCAATGAGCTCACGCACGTCGGTATAGAGTTTTTCAAGTTTCTTGACCTTGGTGACATCGCGAATACTTTCAATGATGTATCTGATCTCTCCGTCATCGCCAAAAATCGGAGAAAATACCCGGTCTTCCCACTTCTCTTCGCCATTCCGGTCAACTGAATGGAGAAGTACCGATTGACCGATTTTGTTTTTGAGCGTCTTGCATAGAGGGCATCTTTCAGCGTCATTGCAGGGAAAGGACTGGTTGGGAAAATGTTTATTGTTGGCCTCCCGGCATGTCCTGCCGATAATTGATTCCGGTGATTCTTCTACAACCTTCAGAAAAACCTCATTGACGGCAATGATGGTGCCGTCGGGTTGCAGTATCCGCGTCGGGTAGGAGAGGGAATCGAATACCCGGACCCGCCAATCGATTTCTATTTCATAAGGTACCATGATTCTGTTGACCGCCTGCTGTTCTCAACAATTTGACTGTCCCGGGTGGAGCAAAGGTAATGCTTCCCGCGGGGATCTTTTACGAAGTTCGTGGTTATACTCCAGGCGTCGTGGCGGCGCTATGATAATTTCGGCACGACAAAAACCGGTGCAAGGGCTGCAGCGGTAGGCTCTGCCATATTTTCCGGAATTACCAGGTAGATGCTTGTCCCTGAACAGCCGCAGGCAATAACCTCCAGCCGGTTATGCTGCAGGGTGCGCAGAGCTGCATCAGCGACGCCGTAGCGATCCTGGAAATGGGGGCCGTGAAAATACAGGAGTTCGACGGCGGTTCTGACCACCTGAGAAGCCTCTTTTCCGGGTGCTGCATCATGCAGCATTGTCTTGTAAAGCTCTGCAAAGGCTGCGTCATAGAGAAGCGAAAACTTAAGGTTCGTGCGGTCGACCCGCTGCATGACAGCCATTTCAAAGCTGCCGCAACCATTATCCATGCTCTGCAAGGTGTCACCCCAGAAGGCGAGTTGCTCCTGGTCAAAGTATATGCTTGCCAGTATCCGTTTTGTTTTCTTGGAAGAACCATAAATCCCGATGACCGGTTCCCACCAGGTTGCCGCCGTTTCAACGATTGATTTCCCCTCGCCGCCCGTCTGCTCCTCGCTGTCTGCTCTGCGCGGCCTGTATTGCCGGAAGGGGGCATGGTTTTCCGGCAGGAGAAAAACGGATTGCAGGGCCCGGGCCGCCTCGTCCAGCATCCGGTAGTCGGTATTGATGGCAAGTGCCGAGATAGAGGAGCTCAGGGAATAAAGAGGAAGGTGGTTTTTTCCCCAGACGGCAAGCAAGGCACCGAGGGTCCGCAGGCGTGACTGATGGGGAAACAGCGTCAGGGTGCCGATTGTCGGGACAATCTCAGGCTGCAGGCCAAGCGGCAGAAGCCGCTCACCAATCAGTTGGCCTGCCTGTCCATAATCTTCCTGGCACAGGCAGAAACTTGCCCGTGTTTGCCGGTCCGTATCAAGACAGAGAAAAGACAGGTTGATCTGCTCCCGGGTCAAAGCCTGCAGGATCTCTGTCAGCAGGGCGGTGCCCGGCAGCAGATCCGACATGGTTATCTGCACCTGGTCAGGGCTGAATCTTATCCCTCCGATCGATATTTTATCAGTGGTTTCGATAGCCGGTCCCCCTTGCAGCGTGCGATGAAATCCATCCAGTGAAGACACGCCCGTTTTCCTGAGCGTATCAGGAAAACGGGTGCCACCACTTACAGGCTATCCTTGACAATTTCCATCAATTTATCAAGGTCGATAGGTTTGGGGATGAAATCATCCGCCAGTGTTGTCTTGCCGCCCATATGGGTGTAGTTCGTGGAGTTGATCGCATCGGTTACTGCGGTCAGCAGAATGATCGGGATATCCTTGTAGTTATCGTCATTTTTCAACTCGTCACAGAGCTGATAGCCATCTTTTCGCGGCATCATGACATCAAGAATAACGAGCGCAGGCCGCTGTGCTTTGATCTTCTCTAATCCTTCAACACCGTCATATGCTTTTGCCACCTCGAAATTTTCACTCTCGAGTTTCATGCCGAGCGCTTCCACCAGATCGGTATCATCATCGACGACGAGTATGAGTTGTTTATCACTCATGGATGTAACCTCCTTATGCTTATTTGACTGTGTCCCTGTTACTGAACCTGTGGTCTGGGATAAAGACCGGCACGCTTAACAATTTCCGCAACCTTTTCTTCCCATTCGATCGCCATGATATGAAAACCGGCGACTCCCTCTATCTTCTTCAAACGTTCGATCGTCTCTATACAGATGTTAACGCCTTCTTCGGGTTGTTTATCTTTTTCCACACTGCCCATGCGTTCGACGAGTTCCGTCGGTACATCCATTCCCGGCACCCGGTTCTTCATGAAGCGTGCGGCACCGACTGATTTCATCGGGGTTACCCCGGCGAGGATATAACATTTTTTATGCAGACCCATTTTGCGAACACCTTCCATCCAGCGTTCGAACTTCTCCACGTTAAAAATACACTGGGTCTGGATAAAATCCGCTCCGGCGGCAACCTTCTTGGCCAGCCGCATGACCCGCAGTTCAAATGGATCGGCAAAAGGATTTGCTGCAGCCCCGATAAACATTTTCGGAGCACCCTTTTTAATTTCAGCGCCGCCCTGGAATTTTTCTTCATCCCGCATCGCTCTAACCATCTGAATGAACTGTATTGAATCGATATCGTGAACATTTGCCGCCATCGGGTGATCGCCGAACTTGGTATGATCGCCGGAGAGGCAAAGCATGGTGTCGATACCAAGGGCGTAGGCACCGAGGATATCTGCCTGCATTGCCAACCGGTTGCGGTCCCGTGTGACCATCTGCAGAAGGGGATGCATGCCCTGCTGTTTAATGAGAACGGAACCGGCAAAGCTCGACATCCGGACCATGGCCGTCTGGTTATCGGTGACATTAACGGCATCAACAACACCCTTCAGGTAGCCGGCCTTTTCAATTATATTGGCAGCATCCGCACCACGGGGAGGACCACATTCCGAAGTTACTGCCAGGTGTCCGGCGGCCAGTACTTTCTCTAAATTGCTGTTTGTTTTCATTCTGCCAAATCCTCTCTTATAATCTTACGGGGTCCGCCGCCTCCCCCAGGTCGCCAATCCTTGGCCGGCATGATATCAAGATAGCTGTCCTGCAGGCCAAGTGCTTTGAGCCTGTCCCAGATCAGTTGCCAGGCACATTCAACATCCTCGCCGATTTCACACTTGCCGCCGCTCGAACCGCCACAGGGGCCGTTCATCAGCTGCTTGGCACATTTGGCGATGGGGCAGATACCCCCCGTTACGCCGAGAAGGCAGTCGCCGCAGCCCTTGCAGCGCTCGGTCCAGACGCCCTGGCGTTCCGAGCCTCCCATGAACTTGGTATTCACTGCCGGGAAAACAGGTTTATCTTTAAAGCGCATGGCCAGTTGCTGCACACCGCAGCCGCAGGCCATCGAAAGAATGGCATCTGAACCGTCCAGCATCGGCACAAGCTCTTCCACATATTCCGGGTCACACTGCCGTTCCAGGGTATGCTCCCGGATATCGATACTGCTGCCGCTCTTGAGCATGGCCATCTGCAGGCCTGAGGCGAGCAGACCCACCTCTTTGCGCCCTCCTGCGGCACAGACGGTGACACACTCATTGCAGCCGAGCAGCAGAATGCGTTTAAAAGGCTTGATGTACGCAATAATTTCTTCTAAAGGTTTACGTTCAGCGGTTATCATGGTGGTTCGTTCTCCTTCTTATGGGCACCTTCAATAATTGCCTTTTCGCCCAATCTCTTCGTCATGCTCTAAATTTTATCCTCGGAATATCAGCTATATGCCTGCGGAAAAATTTGTCGCAATCCTTGACCTCAGGCGAATAAACTAATTATTCAAGGTACCCTTGTTTTCTGACCGGCTACACGGCAGCGGCTTTAATTGGACTTGGACCAAGTTTGCGTATTTTTTCGGTTATCTCTGTTGCCAGCTGGGCAAACCGGTCGCCCATTCCGGCAGATACCCTGACCATTGTCAGCCGTTCGCTCTCGATACCGATTTCCTCGAGGTATTTCTGCACGTAGGCAACCCGCTTGGCAGCTTTGGCGTTGCCGTTCTTGAAATGACAGTCGCCTTCCAGGCACCCGGCGACATAGACGCCATCGGCGCCTTTCTCGAAGGCTTTAACGATGTGCAGAGCGTCAACATTGCCGGAACAGGGGACACGAACAATTTTCACATTGGACGGATAAGGCAGTCGCTGACTGCCGGCCATATCCGCTGCGGTATAGGCACAATAGTGGCAACAGAAGGCCACGATTACCGGTTCAAAATCTTCCATTAGACGTTCACCTTTTCAAAGAGTTGTTCCAGCTTGGCGATAATCTGATCGTCCTCAAACTGCATCAGCTGTATTGCCTTGGCCGGGCATTCCGTGGCGCATATCCCGCATCCGTGACACTTGGCAGGGTCAATTTCTGAATGACCTTCGGCATTGATAAATGGCACACCAAACGGACAGGTCCGCACACAGATCAGACAGGAGGCGCAGCGGCTGCTGTCGACCCTGGCGGTGGCGGCGCCGAGGTTGATAGAATCTTTTACCAGCATGGTCTGCGCCCGCGAGGCAACGGCTCTGGCCTGGGTCAGACTTTCGCTGATTGTCTTTGGTGCATGCGCTGTTCCTGCCACAAAAAAACCGGGAACCGACATGTCAACCGGCCGCAGTTTCACATGATCTTCAAGGAAGTAGCCATCGTGGGTACGGGGAAGTTTGAAGACCATCGCCAGTTCCTCGGTGGAATCCTGATCGGCAACGAGTCCGGTACTCAGGCAGAGACAGTCTGCACTGACAACGATTTCCCTGCCGAGGATGGTGTCGGTGAAGCGCACATCCACCTTACCGTCAGAGGCTGTGGCCACGGGGGGATTTTCCTGATGATAGCGTACGAAAATAACGCCTTTGGCCCGCGCCTTCTGGTAATATTCTTCCTGGAATCCATAGGTTCGCATATCCCGGTAGAGGACGAAGACCCTCGTTTCGGGATTGCGCTCCAGAATTGCGAGTGCATTCTTGACGGCGGTCTGACAGCAGATCCGGGAGCAGTTTGGATTGTCGGCGTTTCGTGAACCGACACACTGGATCATCACCACATTATCCCATTGTGCAACCTGATCCGGTTTATCCGCTATCAGTGCCTGGAGTTCAAGCTGGGTCATGACGTCCTTGCACTCATCAAGCATGAACTGGGCAGGACGATTAGGCAAAGCTCCGGTTGCAAGTATTGTTACCCCGTGCTCAATCCGGCGATAAAACATCTGGCGGCCTACCTGCATACCGGTGGTGAACATGCCGGGCCTTCCGCTGTGGTCAACAATGATCGCCCCGCAAATCACCTCGATGTTTTCATTTTCCGTGGTCTGCTCGATAAGGCTTGCGACAAAGCTCATCACATTATCACCTTCAAGGGTCCGGCGAATATGTTTGGCAATGCCGCCAAGGGCCGGACTTCTTTCGGCAAGATAGATCTTAAAGCCCTGTTCAGCCAGTTCCAGGGCCGTGGTCATGCCGGTAACGCCGCCGCCGACAACGAGGACGTTTTTGTTGATCGGCAGACTGTACTCGGCAAGCGGCTGGGCCATGACAACGGCACCAACAGCCATCCTGATCAGGTCTTTGGCCTTACTGGTCGCCTTTTCGGGTTGATGACCATGTACCCAGGTTGCCTGGTCGCGGATATTGGCAAATTCAAGCAGATATTTGTTTAAGCCGGCCCTGCGGATAAGTTCCTGGAATTTCGCTTCATGAGTCCTCGGAGAACAACCGCCGATGACCACACGGTTGATCCCTTTTTCTTCTATGGTCTGCCTGATATGCTCCATGGATTCACGGCTGCAGCCATGTCCTTCGGCTTGAGCAACAACCACATGGGGCAGCCGCAGAGCATTTTCAGCCACTTCATTAACATCAATGACGCCGCCGATATTCTCACCGCAATCGCAGATAAAGATGCCGACCCGCGGTTCTTCCCCGACGATATTACGTTCAACCGGCAGCAGCGAGACGTCCTGCTCTTCCGTATCTTTTACCGGGGGGGTGACGTCTTTACCGGCAAGGCAGGCAGCGGCACTGGCCTGAACCATTGTTTCCGGAATATCTTTGGGTCCCTGGAAGGTACCGGCAACATAAATTCCCGGCCGGCTGGTCGCTACCTGGTTAAGACCCTGGTGGGCTGGGAAATTGCTGTCGTTGAGTTCAATGCCGAGCTTTACAGCCAGATCCCGAACCTTGTCACCAACCCTGAAGCCGGTGGAAAGAACAATCATATCGAATTCTTCGTCTATCAGTTGAGACGATTCATCGGTGGTATAGGAGAGGGAAAGGTTTTCCGCTCCGGGCTGCAGCAGAATGGAGTGGGGACGGCTGTGGATGAAACGGACGCCGAATTCATCCCTGGCGCGCTGATAGTAACGTTCGTAATCTTTACCGAAGGTGCGCATGTCCATGTAAAAAATGGTGGTTTCAATATCTTCCTGGAAGCGCTCCTTGGTAACCATGGCTTCCTTCAGGGCAAACATGCAGCAGGCACCGGAACAGTAGGGGGCGGCGCCTTTCTGCAGTCCGCGGGAGCCGATGCACTGTATCCAGGCTACGCGTTTGGGCTGTTTTCCGTTTGATGGCCGGAGTAGTCTGCCTGCCGTCGGGCCGGAGGCGGACAGGATACGCTCATACTCAAGGCTTGTCACCACGTCAGCCTGGTCGGAATAGCCGAGGTAGTCGAGTCCGCTCGGGTCAAACAGCGAAGCTCCCGGCGACATGACGATTGCCCCGCAGGAGATATCACCGCTGCTGCCGAGCTCGTCCGGATTGATGGCCCCGGTCGGGCAGCATTTAACCAGTGCTTCAATATCCTGACATTTTTCCAGGTCAATGGAGAAAGACTGCGGGGTGGCCTGTGGATAGCGCATACAGGTCGGCGCCCGGTGATCGAGCCCGGGTGTGAACCGGACGCATTCAGGAAACATTTCATAACACGCTCCGCAGCCGGTGCATTTTTCCAGGTTGATATAACGCGGTGCCGATTTCAGGCTGACCGTAAAGTTGCCTTTCTCTCCTGTTACCTTTTCCACTTCTGTCATGGCAAGCAGGGAAATATGCTCCTGGCGTCCACTTTCTGAGAGGTTTGGCGCAAGGGTACAGAGGTCGCAATTGTTGGTTGGAAAGGTCCTGTCCAACTGGGTCATCAACCCCCCGATATTGTAGGCACTGTCGACAAGAACGACATCCTTTTCCGCCTCGGCCAGATCCAGAGCGGTACGTATGCCTCCCAGACCGCCGCCGATAACGAGTACCCGGTTGCTTGAGTGTGAACTATTGGTATTCTGCATCGTATCTATCTTCCTACAGAGTTAACGGGTTCATGCGAATGATTCGGTTATTCCCGGTTGTTGCTCTGACTGCATTATAGCTACCTTGAATAATTGCTTTTTCGCCCGATCTCTTCGTTATGCTCAAAAATTTCATCCTCGGAATATCAGTTATATGCACCCCAAGAGTACTTCCTGCGGGGCGCCTGCGGTAAAATTTTTTGCATGCCTTGATCTCGATCGAATAATCTAATTATTCAAGGTACCCTTATTTATTAGAGTCCGGCGATATCGAGGATTTCCGGGAGTTTGTGTTCCCAGCCCAGGGTCTGCAGCATCACTCCCCCGGTCATGTCCTTCAGTGCTGCCACGGTTTCTCCGGCAATTTTCAGGCCTTCCCGTTCCCGGTCAGAGGATTTGCGAATCCTCTTGATGAGCGCGTCCGAGATGTTGGCACCGGGATCGCTGTTGCTGATATATTGTGCAATTGCCAGTGATTTCAATAAAAAGACGGTGGGGATGATCGGCACATCAAGCCCCCTGGCCTTTTCCAGGAAGTCTGCAAAGATCTTCAGATCAAAGACCGGCGGCGTGATGATGAAACCTGCGCCGGCGGCAACCTTTTTTGCGGCGATTGCCAGTTCAGCATCACGGCCGGCGGCATCACCAAAGGGTGCGATCGAACATCCCGCATGCAAATCAGGAATACCGTCGAGTTCGAAGCCGCCGATGTCTTTTCCCTGGTTGAGGGTGGCAATGGCCTGGAGCAGTTCTGTCTCGTCAAGGTCGAATACTTCCCGGGCGTCGCGGTGGTCGCCCTGGGACATATCCTCGCTGTGGGTAACCAGCAGGTTCTGGATACCGAGAACATGGGCGGCAAGGATATCACCCTGCAGGGCCATCCGGTTCCGGTCCCGGCAATAGACGTGGATAATGGCCTCGATGCCCTGCTGCTGCATGAGAACACCGCCGGCCAGGGCGCTCATCCGCATGATGCCGTTGTCCATGTCAGGCACCACGATGGCATCGACTCGTCCTTTTATGCGGCGTGCGTCATTGACAAGCCGGGAAATATTGACTCCCTTGGGAGTGTGCATTTCGGCCAATACAACAAATTCCTTTGCCGCTAATCGTTTTTGAAAACTCATCGGTCTTATTTCCTCCAGATCAGAGCTGACAAATTGTTATTTCTTCCCGGATACATGGTGAGACTTCTAGTACAGGGATGATTCGGGGTGGAATACGTTTACATCCTTCAGATCGTCCCCGAGGTAAGCCCGTTCATTTGGTCCGAGGATGCCTAGTGAGAGGCAGATAAGTGTCCAGATATGTACCGTGTTATAGGCTGCACCATGGTGGTGACCCAGGTCATGTACCTGGGCGTGGCAGTTGTGACAACCGGTGATACAGTAGTCCGCCCCGGTTGAGATGATCTGCTGGTATTTCAGCTCACCGTAATGCCGCCGGGCGTCGGTGTATCCTGACTGCAGGAATCCGCCGCCGCCGCCGCAGCAGTAGTTGTTTGATTTGTTCGGCGTCATTTCGATCACATTTTCTTCACCCACCACCGATTTGATCACAAAACGCAGATCATCGGCCACCACATCGCCATAGCCTTTGCGGACGATCTGGCAGGGGTCCTGTATGGTGAATTTGATCTTCCGATCCTTGTTCCAGTCAGCGTTTACTTTCAGGCGACCTTCGCGTATCCATTTGGCGTAGTATTGATAAATGGAGGCGACTTCAAATTTGTGGTCGATATTGAATTTTTTCAGTCCGGCCCGGACCGAGAATGTTATGTGGCCTCACTCGGTATTGAGAAAGACCTTGCAGCCCAGTTCATCGGCCTGTTGTGCCGAAACGCGGGTTACATGTTCCCAGCACTTGTCATCCGCCAGAAAGAGGCAATAGTTTTCCGCGGCCCAGCCCTTGCTGCCGTAGGTCCAGTCTACTCCTGCCAGATGCGAGTATCTTCCATAAGGGCACCAGCTCATCCGGTTCGACATTCGGTTCCCGTGAGTTCTGGTTCAAGAAAAAAGTGTGCCCCGGGTTTATCAATCGGTGCAAGCATATCCTTGAACTCGGGCTGTGACTCCCGATACTCCTCCAGCACATCGTTAATGACGAAGACGAAGTCGTCCGGAGCCGTTCCCATGGCGGAGTTTGAATCGTTTCTCAGGGCCATGTCACAGGAATCCCTGATGCCTTTCGGACGATCTTCCCGCGGCCAGGTTGCCCGGGCATTGTAAACAAGTTGCGGAATGTCGATCTGCATCGGACAGACATAGATGCAGCGCTGGCACATGGTGCACATCCAGACCCAGGGGGTGGTGGTTACTTCCTCATCAAGGCCCATGGCGCACATACGCAGAAATTTACGCGGGTCCATCTCTTCTAATCCCGAGGCTGGACAGCCGGAGGCGCACGCGCCACAGGTAAGACAAAGATCGAGGTTCCCGCCTCCGGGAATGATTTCCTTAACCTTGTCCTTGAATGAGCTTGTCTTTTTGCCTTTGATTTTGATGCTCGTTTCAGCCATTAGTTTTTCCTTCCGGTTCTTGCCGGACCGCGTGTACTCATACCATCATACTCTTCAGAAGCACACGTGATGCGGCTGAGATAATTACAAACGTTTTTGTATCCGAAACTGGTGTACGTCATCGTCATCCTCTTCAAGCGTGAGAATCCGGTAGGTCGATGCCGGCAGGATCCTGAAAAGATCCTCCCGCGTATCAGTATCGGCTCCCCGTACCTCCAGGATGTCATGCGGTTTCATCTCGGTAAAAACCTGGGTTACTTTCAGGAGTGAAAGCCAGGAGACGAAATTTCTCACATCTATGACAATGTTCGTGTTATCCACTAACGTTTACTACTCCTCGTTTGTTTTTCATTACCTTGACTACGCAACAAACGGACCAATTTTATATCAGTTATGCTGATGGAGAAATGAAGTTTTTATTTTGAGCATCAATAACAGTATGTTGTCTGTCTTAAGGGACGCTTGACTGCTATTTAGGTGCACGGAAAAATTTGTTAAGATAGTCTTGTTTTGGCGTGCACTGTTAAGAAAGTGTTAACGTGTTAACATGAACGTTCTTTACAGGTGTTAAGGGCTAACAGGGTGTGTTGATGATCGGTCGGGAACTTGATGGATTTTGGAAGACGGTGGTAAACGCCATACGTGACGGCATTATGATTATCAACACCGGAGGTGTGATAGTTTCAGTAAATCAGTCGTTTGAGCGGATAACCGGCTATTCCCGAGAGGAGCTTATCGGCCAGACCGGTACATTGCTTGCCTGCGATTTTGAGCAACAGCTCCCTGATGAGAGTGTTTCCGGGCAACAGAGCGAATCCGGCAGCGATGGATCAGAGCAAGGCAAATGCCGGATCAGGAGGAAAGACGGCTCCTTTATTCATGCCCTGAAAACAACGGCAACGCTGAGAGATACCACCGGGAATATTATTGGCACGGTCGGCACGATTACCGACCTGACGGAGATAATCGAAAAAGAAAACCAGCTGGAGGCGTTCCGCGAGCAGCTTAACAACGAGAACGATTTCCATGGTCTCGTCGGCTCCTCGGCCCAGATGCAGCGGGTCTTCGACATGATTGAAAATGCAGCCCATTCCGATGCCCCGGTCATCATTTATGGTGAAAGTGGGACCGGTAAGGAGCTGGTAAGCAGAGCTATCCATGAAATCGGACTGAGAAAAGAGCAGCCATTTATAAAAATCAATTGTGCCAGCCTGACGGAGTCGCTCCTTGAGAGTGAGCTGTTCGGCCATGTGCGCGGGGCTTACACCGGGGCCTATAAGGACCGGGTCGGCCGATTTGAGAAGGCGGATAAAGGGGATCTCTTTCTCGACGAGATCGGTGATCTGCCGCTGTCCACCCAGATCAAATTGCTGCGGGTCCTTGAGGAAAAGGTGATTGAACGCGTGGGTTCAAGCAGTCCGATATCTACCGATGTCAGGATAATATCCGCCACGAACCAGGAGCTTCTCAGCCTTGTTGAAAAGGGTGAGTTCCGGAAAGATTTCTATTTTCGCATTAATGTCATTCCGATCTTTCTGCCGTCTCTGCGTGACAGGATTGAGGATATTCCGTTGCTTGCGGAATCATTTTTCCGCAAGATGCGGCTGAAAAACGGCAAGGCAATAGAAGGCATCAGAGAAGATACCATGGACATCCTGATGCGTCACAACTGGCCCGGAAATGTCAGGGAACTGAAAGGTGCACTGGAATACGCCTTTGTGACCTGTCATACCACTATGCTCCAGCCAAAGCATCTTCCGGAAACCATCTTTCGTCAGAGAAAGCTGCAGGCGGGCAGCAGGCTGATCCCTTTCAATATGCAGGAAATTGAGCGATTGGAACTTCTGGAGGCTCTTGAAAAAGCCGGCGGTAACCAGTCGCAGGCCGCAAAGATACTGGGTGTTTCCCGGGTCACGGTGTGGAACAGAATGAAGCGGTTCAATATACACGCCAACCGGAGCATCACCTCCTGAAAGCCATACTGCGATATAAATATTGGGCTGGCAGTATCTCCTTTAAAGCTGCGGCAATTTCCGTGCTCAGCCTGGCAAGGGCACGACTCTGGGCGGCAACAAGCGCATCATAGCTGTCATCCGTTACCGGTTCCCTGATAACGCTGCGCTGCACGATAGCCGGGTCATCTTTTTTCCCGCTGAAAACCCTCCAGGTCGTATTAATCAAGGCGTACTCCCCGAGGCGCCCGCCGAATTGCTTGATATCAAGGGCAATACGGAGGTCCGGTTGGAAATAACGCTCCCAGGGCCGGGCCATCACCTGATCGGTCTTCATCAGTATGGCGATATTCTCCGCCATCACCCGGATGAAATTCTTTTCCAGTGATCCGCCCCAGCGGTGAAATTCATTTACCGTGAGCTGATTCCTGCCGGACTCGGTAATAATTGCCGGCCGATTGAGTTCATCAGGAAAGGTGACCGGCCCGATTCCAATAGCGATAGCATCCGGCTTTACGACCGACGGCAAATCAGTGGTTTCATTTTGCATCGGGCTGAGGGTGTAATAGGCCGACTGCGGGGTCTGGCCCATGCATCCTGCTCCCAGGAGCGTGATCAGCAGCATCAGCGCTAGATAGTATACGGTGCGAATCATTATTTGGCCTCTCTTCGTTTTCCCTGGATAAGGGCTTCCGGATGGCGCTCCAGCATATCAGCAAGTTCGTTTATCGACCGGGCTGCTTTGGAAAGCTCTTCCAAGGAATTACGTAAATCGCCGTAAAGCGGCGCATCCGCGCTGACCCAGCCTTCCAGGTTCCGGAGCAGTGTCTGGATTTCTGCCAGATTAGCGTTCACGGCGGGAAGGGTCTCACCGTTCCAGGCCTTTGCCATAGTCTCACCCTCTTTCAGGAGCCGCTCCAGTGAATGCAGTGATTTCTTCATTTCAGCACTGTTCACCAGCTGATCGATACCCGCCATTGAGCTTTGCAGATTGCGGCCGATCTTTTCGAGGGGCAGTTGGTTCAATTTTTTCATGAAACCGCTCAGGTCTGCCATCAACTCCTGGGTTGTTGACGGAACACTGGGCAGAACGAGCAGGTTATTGTACCTGATGGGGGCTGCTGCTGCGGCGTCCTGGCTGAATTCAAGATCAACAAAGAGTTGACCGGTCAGCAGGCTTCCTGTCTTCAGCTGTGCCCGGAGCCCCCCGTCAACCATGCGCAGGAATCGGTCTGTCGGGTCCTCATCAATTTCATCGGGCAGCGACAGCCGTTGCCGTTCGATACTGATGCGCACCATGGTGGAGAATTCAAGCTTCTCAAAGTCGGACTTTAATGTCAGGTCATTCACACTGCCGATCTGAAATCCCCGGAACTCGACCGGTGCGCCAACGGACAGTCCTCGCACGGAATCGGCAAACTCGATGTAGAATTCGGTTCTCGCTGTATAGCGGTCATCCCGGGCCTGGTCGAGCGTTTCATAGAGTTTGAAATGACTGTTTTCTTCGGCCTCGGGCGTTGGTTTTTCTTCAGTGAAGGTGGTAAAGGCAATACCGCCGATCATGAGTGAAACAAGAGATTCGGTGTCAACCCGTAAACCATTTGCCGACAGCTGGAGATCCAGGCCGCTGGCTACCCAGAATCGGCTGTTCTGGCGAACAAAATGATCGTACGGGCTATCTATGAAAATGTCTACGCCGACACTTTTTCCCTCATTATCGAGCTTGAAGTCTACCACCTGTCCAACCTGGATCTGGCGGAAATAAATGGGTGAACCCGGGCTGAGCGATCCCAGCCGCGAGGCCTTGAGGATAAATCGCCTGCCTTCTATCGCATTGGTTACGATCGGCGGTTTTTCGAGTCCGATATAATGCTCGGTGAATGTCCCCTCGGTCGAGGGTTCAACACCTATATAGGCCCCCCCGAGCAGGGTTCCCAACCCGCTGACCTGGCCGGCGGCAATGCGGGCGCGAACCACCCAGAACCTGGTCTTCTCTGTCAGGTAAGGCCTGGCATTTTTATGCATCTCTACTTTTACCAAGACATGGGAGAGGTTTTGGTCTATTTCAATATCCTGCACCACGCCGACTTCTACATCTTTATATTTTACTTTTGTTTTACCAGCCTCAAGGCCTTCTGCTGATTGAAAAGAAATAGTAATCACTGGCCCTTTCTCGGTCACCGCCTTGTAGGCCAGCCAGCCTCCTATCACAACGGCGATCAGCGGGACGAGCCAGACAATGGAGATGGAACGGCGTTCTTTTACGACGGGGGAGGCCGCCACGGGCGTGTTCGCTGGCGGGATACTATGCTCTGTCATTACTGTCCTCAAGGTTATCCCAGATGAGTCGGGCGTCAAAGGATTGAGCGGCGAACATGGTCACCACCACTACCGCTCCAAAATAAAGGGCACCAGGCCCGGCCACCACGTTGGCCAGGGTACCCATGTGAACCAGGGCAACCAGGATGGTTACCACAAAAACATCAAGCATGGACCAGCGTCCGATAGCTTCAATGAGGCGGTAGAGCCGGGCACGATCCAGCGGGCGTCGTTGTGAGCGGAACTGCACAGATAACAATAAGCCGATGAGGATCACCAGTTTTAGCAGAGGGACAAAAACACTGGCTATAAAAATAATCAGCGCCACCGGCCAGCTGCCGGAATGGATAAAGTAGATCACCCCGCTCATGATCGTATCCGATTGAACGGAGCCCAGTGCTGCCGTGTGGGTGACGGGCAGGATATTGGCAGGGATGTAAAATACCAGCGCAGCAATCACCAGGGCCCACGTTCGGGCGATACTGTTTGGTTTGCGGCAATGCAGTTCGGCACCGCAGCGTGGACAGGCTATGGAGCCATCTGCCTGATAGCAGAGCAGGTGGCAGCAATGGCAGGAAAGCATTCCCATCTCCCGTGCGGTCATTGATAATCGACTTGTTCCCATATCAGGTGCTTATCAAGAGTTACGGTCATAGCGGCCAGCACAAAAATGAGGGCCATAAAAGCAAACAGGGCGACACCGGGAATGATCGTCGCCATTTTCACCAGTTTGATTGCGGATACCAGGATCCCCAGCATAAAGATTTCCATCATTCCCCACGGTTTGAGAATGAGATACAGGCGAAATACCTTTGCCAGATGTGGAGGAACCCGTCTGGCTTTCAGGGGGATCAGGATATAGAGCATGCAGAGCAGATTGATGGCCGGTACCATGACCACCGTCAAAAATACCAGTGTTGCGATAATGGACATGTGCTGCAGGTAGAGTTCGTAGATACCGGTCGCCAGTGTTGTTTCCCGAACCTGGGAACCTATCCTGAAACCAAGGAACGGGTATATATTTGCAATTACATAAAAAATAATACCGGCCACGGTAAGGGCAAAGGTTCGGTTCAGACTGTCTGGCTTGGGGCGGTAAAGAGCCGAGCCACAGCGCGAGCAGCGGGCGACCCCACCGATGGGCACGTCCACATGCTGGTGAAGCAGATCACATTCGTGGCAGGCGATGATAGGTGCACTTTTCATTTGAATTTCCGGTGGCAGTCAGTTTGTACTGATAGTACCTGATATGCTTTGAGAAAACAATTATCTCGAAATTTTAACCGGATAGTAACTCTCCGGTCTGTTGGGGCCGGCGGGATGATTTCAGATGGGCCTGCTGCACAATGACCCGGCTGATCTGATCTCGAACGAATATTTGCGTTATTCGGTTGCCTGGCTGAGGAGGAAACGTGATACGAGTTCCAGAAATTTTTCAGGTTGTGCGCTATGCACCCAGTGTCCGGCATTATCGATACCGACAACCTCCGATTCCGGGAAAAAGAAGAGTCTGTCCGGTTCATGCTCCGGCAGATAATAGTCTGAGTCGTTTCCCTTGATGAACAGGGTATTGACCGGACAGGGGGCATAGAGTTCAAGTTCTTCCAGGCCGATATAAATATGTTGAAGATATTTCTGCAGAACCGGCAGATTGCATTTCCATTTGAACTGTTTTGCCTGCTTGTCCCTGTCGATATTTTTTGCCAGAAACATCGCCAACTCCCGGTCATCAAGGAGTTCCGCCAGTTTCTTCCTGATTGTTCCCCTGCTGATGTAGGTTCTAAGGTCAATGTGCTGGAGGGCCTTGATGATAGTTGCGTGAAAACTGTTTTCCGGATGGTGATAGTCAGACGGGGCAATATCGACAACAATGAGCTTTTTTACTTTTTCCGGATCCAGCAGTCCGAAAATCATGGCGACTTTTCCGCCCATTGAATGACCGATTATATCAACTACTTCAATTTCGTGTTTCTGGAGATATATGAGCAGGTCGTCACACATGTCGGGATAGCGATGAGTCTCGGCATGAGGCGATTTGCCGTGATTCCTGAGATCAATCAGGTGAACACAAAACCCCTGTTCGGCAAGCCCGTTACCGATGGTTAGCCAGTTATCGGACATGCCGAACAGGCCGTGAAGTATCAGCACCGGAGGTCCGCTGCCGATTATACGGGAATAGAGTTGCATGAGATCTGTGAATAGCTGCTGTTTGAATGAATAGATTCCTGTATAGCGTGTTATTTTAATCGGAAATATCAATAGTCTCTACTCTTTTAAGACGGGTTCCCTCTTCCTCGTTCTCCTGAGTCGCTCTAATCGTTTTATTTGCCGCAAAAACCATGACCACCGGCCGCTGGATCGTCCGTCTTCGGAGACGGTAAGCCATTTAGACCATGATGAAAATGAGAGTACAAAGTGTCTTTTCCATATATGCTGAAATCGCCTCACTAATCTCATTATTTCAATAGCAGCTGAATAAAGAGGAAATGTTCATGAAGGTGAGGGCAGGTATTGGCCGCTCACCGTGCTACTGAGTAGGGCGACAAGTTATTTAAAAATATAAGTAGTTGACTAAAACTTAGCTGTTTTGTAGTGTCGTTTTTTATTGTTATTTCGATTTTTCTACACCTGTTTTTTGCTAAAGAAGACGTTGTTAGTCTTTGATATAAAATCTGAAATTTCTTGTTGACAAAGTCATCGTAATGCATCTGGCTCAGGTCAATTATCAAGGCATTTTGTAACCCCATTTATTGCCCTTATCAACGGTGGTATTCTAACAGTTAAAAAATCTTGGAGGGAAATTATGCGTAGTATCAAAATCTTTGCTGTCTCGGTCGTATTGATTTTGGGTATAGCTGGTCTTTCGCAGGCTAAGACATATCAGTTTACCTTTGCCACAAACGCCCCGGAAAACACTATGCGCGGTGTAGCTGAAAAACAGTTTATTGAGGAAGTGGAAAAACTCAGCAACGGAAGTATCAAGATCACTTCGTACTGGGCAGAGACCCTGGTTACCGGCAAAGAAATTTTGAAAAGCGTTCAGGATGGTGTGGTGGATTTAGGCTTTGTAAATGTAAACTACTTCCCGAAGCGGTTATTGCTAAATGGTGCAACAGGACTCCTGGAGCAAGGACCTACTAAATATGAAAACATGATTGGTGTCTATAATACGATTTATGAAACCATTCCTGAATTGACGAAAGAATTCAAGAAGTACGATCAACGTCCTGTATATATTTACACAGCCCTGCCTTATTCTTTTAGCGCCAAGAAACCACTGGCCAGTATTGATGATTTGAAGGGAATGAAAGCCCGTTCCTCAAGCCGCTGGAAATTAGCCGATTTGGCAGCTCTTGGTGCGGTACCAACCTCTGTTGCTTTCAGTGAGACTTATATGGCGCTGCAAACTGGCACAATTGATACGGTCCTGACCAATGTTGATGCTCAAAGCAGGGCCAAACTCTATGAAGTAGCGCCCTACATTATGGTTACCAAAGAGCTCTGGCTGGCGATCCCATTTATGATCACCATGAATGAGAAAAAGTACCAGTCCCTGCCTGATAACCTGAAAGCCGTTATTCAGCAGGCAAATGAAAACGCTGTAGCAAGATTTTCCGAGTACTATCCGCAGTCACTGGATAACGAAATCAAAGGGATGGAGGCCAAAGGCGTGAAGTTCACCTATGCCTCAAAGGAAGACATAAAGAAGTGGGTCGAGTTACCGACTAACGAAACAAACCGTCAGGTTTGGATTAAAGAAGTCACGGAAATGGGGGCGGCCAACGCGAAAGAGATATTGAAAAAAGTTATTGAAATCAATGACACGTATTTAGCAAAGGAATGATACCGTTTTATTCAGCATAAGCATCTAATTGTAGGAGAATTAGATGCTTATGCTTGAATGACTCATTTTCGGGCAGCTGAAATAGTTTGCCGGAAGTGTTACCCCTTCGGCAGGCGCTCAGCAAAAAACAATGCCTGAGGTTTGGTCGCGTCGGTGAAACATTGTGGTCGTTATTACCTGAAGGGTAATATCTGATTAAGAAGAATTGTTTGCTAACGTGTTCAAAAATCCCGGAATGGATTCCTGGTATTTTCTCGTTTGTCAGGCATTAATTTACTGGATTTCATGAACCCTATCCAGAATGAATCCCAAGTCTTATGTGTTCATCAATTGTCGAGGTATACTTAATTGTTTGCCATAATACGTAGTCTCAATAAATTTTTTGCCGAAGTGTGCGGCTGGATGATGGGCGTCGTCATGTTTCTGCTGCTTGCTGATGTCCTTTTCCGTACTTTTGCGAAACCAATTATGGGTGTCGCCGAATTGGCCATGTTCGTGATGATCGGCACCGTCTATGCCGGTCTTGCCAATTGTGAGATGGAGTTTGGCCATGTGAGGGTTGGATCACTGGTAGAGCGATTTTCACCTGGATGGCAGCGGATTACCATCCTTTTCACGTATGTTCTGGCGCTGGTAACCATAGGCCTGGCAGCAGTAGCAATGTCTTCAAATGCCTGGTCTTCTTTTGTCGACAAGGAAGGCATTACCGGAGCGATACCATACCTGCTCTATCCGGTAAAATTTGTAATGGCTTTTGGTATGATTCTCTACACATTACAGATCCTTTTAAATTTAATTTCCGAGATTAAAAAAGGCCAATAGACCAACGTGTTGCTATCTCGTTTTGCGCTGGTGTCGTGTGATAAATATGCCGTGGGAAAAAGAGGATACCTGTTGACCTCCTTCGCAACACAAGGCACTTTTCCTCGATAATTCTAAAAAAAATATTGTATGCAGCTGATCGCATTCGGAGACTGAAATTAATGGATTTTACACTTCTTGGAATCCTTGGGTTGCTGGCCCTTCTTCTGTTACTTTTTCTCGGTCTGCACATGGGTGTAGATTTTATTCTTGTCGGACTGCTGGGACTCACCATACTTATTAATTTTAAGGCGGCCATGTCTCTTCTTGGCGAGACGCTTTATAATGCCATAGCTTCACCGACGTTTTGTGTGCTCCCGCTGTTCATTCTTATGGGAGCTTTTGCCTCGAGAGGCGGTTTTGCCGGGCTGGCCTACTCGAATGTCCACAAAATTTGCGCCCGTTTGCCTGGTGCCCTGGCCATCGCGACTTCTTTCGGCTGTGCTATTTTCGCTTCCATCTGCGGTTCAACCATTGCCACTGCTACTATTTTCGGGCGTATAGCCTATCCGGAGATGAAGCGCTATAACTACGAGAAGAGTTATGCTCTTGGAGCGATCGCATGCTCCGGAAGTTTTGCCTGCATGATTCCACCAAGCGGTATGTTCATTCTCTTCGCAATATTTACCGACCAGTCAGTGGGGAAACTTTTTTTAGCCGGAATTTTTCCAGGAATCCTTACCGCCTTTGTTTACGCATTCTCAATGTATCTGCGTGCCAAATTATATCCTCATCTGGCGCCAATACATCCTGAAGAGTTAAAAATCACTGCCAAAGACCGGGTCACGGCGGCCATCGGGCTTTGGCCTATAATCACGCTCTCCTCCATGGTGATTGGCGGCATTTATACCGGTATTTTTACCGCCAATGAGGCAGGCGCCGTTGGTGCGTTCGGGGCATTGGTCTTTGGCGTTTTTCATGGGAAGCTGCGGAAGATGCAACCCATCAGGGACACCTTGAGGGAAACGGCGAGGACGACGGCCATGTTGTTCTTTATCATTATTGCCGCCATGTATTTCAGCCGCTTCCTGACCATGACCAGAATCCCGACTGATCTGTCAAACTTTTTGGCGTCATGGCAGGTGCACCCGCACATCGTCTTTATCTGCATCATTGCCGTGTGGTTCTTTCTGGGGATGGTCATATACCAGGCAGCTGTTTTTGCCCTGACCCTGCCGATTATCTTCCCGGTATTGGTCGGCCTTGGATACGATCCTATCTGGATCTGTGTCGTGGCAATGAAGCTCAACGAGATTGCAGGATCACACCGCCGGTAGGAATTAATGCCTTTGCTCTCGCGGGAGTAACAAATAGTCGTGTTGAGGATATATTTAAAGGTGTAATCCCGTTTATTCTCTGCGACATTATCGTGATCATTATGCTCTTTATCTGGCCTGATATCGCCCTGTTTCTTCCCAATAACATGTTCTAGGAGGCGGAGATGGCACACCATATTCATGACTTGATACAGGAATTGGAACCGGAGATAATCCGCTTTCGCCGTGAGCTGCATGCCCATGCCGAGAGTGGCTGGACGGAGTTCTGGACCACCTCCTTTGTTGCCGATATATTAAAAAAGGCTGGCTACCATATCATGATGGGAAAGGACATCATTGATGGTCCGTCACGCATGGGGTTACCCGATCAGCAGACACTCGATCAAGCTGCCCAGCGAGCATTGGAACAGGGGGCGAATCCTGTTTATGTTGAACTGATGAAAGGCGGTTTTACCGGTGTTGTCGCCGATTTACGGAGTGGACCCGCACCTGCGGTCGCCCTGCGCTTTGATCTCGACTCAAATACGCTGAACGAGTGCAGAGAGGCGGACCATCGACCGTTCAAGGACGGTTTTCATCGCTGAATAGTGGTGCCTGCCATGCCTGCGGTCATGACGGTAATACCAGTATCGGGCTTGGGCTGGCCCTTGCCCTGGCGGATTTGAAGGATGGCTTTAAGCATAATGTTCGTTTAATTTTCCAGCCCGCCGAGGAAGGCGTCCGGGGAGCCCGCCCCATGGTTAAGGCTGGTGTTGTGGACGGAATCAAAGCTTTTGTCGGTTGTCATATCGCATTCAAGGCACGGGAAAGCAGGGGACTTGTTCTTTCGGCAAACAACTTTCTGGCCACGAGTAAATTCGATGCAACATTCAAGGGGGTGTCATCACATGCCGGCGCTTATCCGGAGGAGGGAAAAAACTCCTTGCTTGCCGCTGCCACGGCGAGTCTTAACCTACACGCAATACCACGCCACTCGAAGGGTACTACCAGGATAACAGTTGGTCGTCTGGAAGCGGGGGAGGGGCGAAATATTATTCCTTCTAGCGCAACCATTTGCGCAGAAACGCGGGGACAGACAACCGAGTTGAATGATTTCATGCTGGAAAAATCCGCTAGGGTAATTGAGCACAGCGCGTTGATGTACGATCAGGAATACGATTTCAAAATGGTCGGGGGTTGTAAAAGTGCCGTATGTGACAAGGAGATGGTAACAGTTTTGAGAAGGGCGGCCGAAAAGGTTCCTTTCTTCAGGCAGGAATGTATATACTGATTCTGCTGAATTTCGGCGCAAGCGATGATATTACTGAATTTATTACTGCTGTTCAGGCACAGGGCAGGCATCGCCACCTATTGCATGATTGGAAGCGAGATAAGCGCTGGTCATCACAACTACCGCTTTGATTTCAATGAAAGAGTCATGGCTCCAGCTGCTGAGTTTCTGTATCACACCCTTTGTATTTTGTATGATGAAATATATTAATTGACGACTCGAATCTGCATAATTGTGCGTTGTAATGTTCATGAAAATCAGCCAGAGAGCTTGTAACTCTCTGGCTGATCATTTTTTTTTACCGTTCCCTTTTTTACGATACGAGCTTATTTCACGGCTGAAACTCCTCTGTTTTTAACCGGTATAAGAGCTGGCGCCGCCATGGGCGGTTGACCACTGTATCGGATCATTTAAAAAGCTTTCCACTTCCGCTATTGTTTTAGGGTCAAAGTAATTTACCTGTTTACATGCTTCCAGAACGTCCCACCAGGTGGCCAGTTGCACCATGCTAAGGTTATTGTCCTGCAGTAATTTTTCTGTCTCTGGAAAAATATTGTAATGAAATATAACGAAGGTGTGCGAAACATTGAGTCCCGCATCTCGCAGGGCATTACAAAAGTTGATTTTACTCCGGCCGTCAGTGGTTAAATCTTCAACGAGCAACATTCTCGTTCCTTTAATAAAATCACCTTCAATCTGGGCAGTTGGCCCGAATCCTTTAGCTTTTTTACGAACATATTGCATCGGGAGCATCAATTTGTCGGCCAACCAGGCGGCATAGGGGATTCCAGCCGTTTCCCCCCCGGCAATTGCTTCAATGGATTCAAATCCGATCTCCCTTAGAATTGTAGAGGCAGCAAAATCGGTGATGATCTGTCGAATTCGCGGATAAGATATAATTTTGCGACAATCAATGAATACCGGACTTGCCCACCCAGAGGTGAAGCGAAACGGTTCTTCGGCACGAAAAGATACCGCTTCGATCTCCAGCAGCATTCTAGCTGTCAACTCGGCAATAACTTCCTTCGGGAGAAAACTCAGATTCATATCGGCTCCTTAAGTGTATGATACAGCAACTCAGTACCTTTGAGAAAATCATCCAATTCCATACTCTCTTCGGGGTTGTGAGACCCCTTGTCATTTCGAACAAATATCATTGCGGTGGGAATACCGAAGTTGGCAAATACAGCTGCATCATGTCCGGCGCCGCTTGGTATCGTTTCCGAAGGAAGATTCAACATCTCAGATTTGTCTTTTAAGCGTTTAATCCAGCCTTCATTTATTTTTGCAGGTGCAGTGTAGAGCTTGCGATCAAACTCGAATCGGACCTTTCTGTTCTTTGCGATGGTGCTGCACTCAGTTTGCATCAGGTGATAAAAAGCTTCAAGAGCGTCGACGCTTTGGCTGCGAATTTCAATGCTGAATGAAACTTCATCTGGTATGCGAGTCATTGCATGTACTTTTGCATTGGTTTCTACTATCCCGGAGGTAAGAACGAGGTCTAAACCTCTTTCCAGAAGAACCCGCCAGTGCTCATCAAGTGTACTGATGAGCTCAGCGGTGGCAAAAAAGGCGTCCTGCCGCAGCCAGCGGGGAACGGTACCTGAGTGGCCCGCCTGGCCAAGGCAGGTTACCCTTCGATGCCGGATAGCACCACGAATGCCCGTGACAATCGCCGTCGGTAGGTCCCTTGAGACCATCACCGGCCCTTGCTCAATATGTAATTCGATATAGGCTCCCAGCGTATCCGGGTCTATCAGGAGCTCGCCTTGTTTAATACGTTCTATGTCAGCGCCGGACCGTGTCATAGCTTCAATGAGTTTTCCCTTGCCTGAGCGGTGGTTGGCTTCCAGGTCTAATGGGGTCAGTTGACCAAGCAGAGCGCTCGATCCGATATATGGCTTTCCGAACCAGGCACTTTCTTCACAGCGAAACGCCATGACCCTGATGTCCTGAGCAGGGGTGAAATGTTCGTGTCGCATTCTGGTCAGGCAGAGAAGGCCTGCAATAATTCCCGCAGCCCCGTCAAAGTTACCGCCCTGAGGTACGCTGTCAAGATGTGAACCGCAGACTAAACATGGTTTTTTCCGGTCAGCCCCCGGCAGTGTGACTACCAGGTTGGCGGCACTGTCCAGCTCCACGTCAAGATCGTATTTTTCAGCATATGCCTTGAGCAAATCGAGAGCGGCCTGTTCCCCTTCGCCATATGCTTCACGAGTAATACCGATAGTACTTGTAGACGTTGACGCTAAATGTGCAAACAAGTGTTCCGATTCGGCATGGATATCAAAGTTTGTCTGGTCTTCTTCCTGTAAAATATTCATATAACTATCTTAAAACGAATGAGTTTGATTCTTAAACGAACCGGTGAAAACTTCATCAGGTTGGAACATGATACGGCAAAGCGCACTGGGTGAAAATTACCTGAACATCAATTCGAACATCTACTCCTGCCTCCAGCAAGAAAAACATTTTCAGATAGATGCCTTGCATAAGCAGATCAGACGATAATCAGCTGATTTTTACAATATAGATACTCTTTCCACAAGTGTTCATCAGCCGTATCCCTTATTGCTAGACCTTAAAAATAATGTTGTATATTAAATATCTAGACTTGATTGCTAAAAGAAGAGATAATTGAGTCGCAACATGCAGCCCTAAAAGCGCAGAAAATTTCAGAGGCCTTCTCTCGGCTTTATTCCTTTTCATTTTGACAGCAGCTTTCACTCCTAGTAGTCTTCAATTTTTAACCTGACGTTCATGGAATAATAGCAGAAATAATTGATATTTTAGCAATATCAAGATTTATTCAGGATTTTTGCAATTAATCCATGAACGTCAGGTTAGGATTGCAGGTCAGCTTTTTTAGTAGAAGCAGCGGATTTGCTGTACCTCATCTCCCCATTTTACCAGATATGTGTGACAAGAGATGCTTATAACCTCACGCGATAACAAAACTATTAAAAATATTATAAAATTACAGGCATCAAAGCGAAGGAGAGAACGCGGGGAATACCTTGTCTATGGGAAAACACTCTGTGATACGGCGTTGAGCGCAGAGGCGGTTACAACGTTGATCTTCTCAAGTGAGTTAGCGTTTTCGCAGAGTACTTTTCCGGATAAGCTGCTGGTGGCGGATCGGGTGATGAATGCGTTGACCGAAAATGCCAATGTGGAAATCTGTGGTGTGTGCAGGATGGAAAACCGGGAATTTTTGCCCGGTCAGTCTGTCGTTGTGCTGGACGGTATCCGGGATCCCGGCAATCTGGGAACTATCCTGCGGAGCGCCAGGGCCTTTGGTTTTACCAATATTTTTCTCAGCGAGAGCAGTGTCGATCTCCATAACATCAAGGTATTACGTGCCGCCCATGGCGCGCATTTCTCCCTGAGCATCAAGTCGGGAAACCTCGACGATTATTTACAGCAGTCCCGAAACAGCCTGGTGACAACCTATATCGATGAAGAAAACGGATTCCGTCATGATCCGGGGAAAGTATATGATATCGTTTTCGGCAACGAAGGCAGCGGTATTCGCCAATCACTTAAACCGCTCACCCGTGAAAATCTGAAAATAGCTATTGAATTCGAGTCGCTGAATGTTGCCATCGCGGCATCCATCATACTCTATAATCATTTTCGCAACGCCAGCTGAGCAGGTCTCTGCTCAATGCTTGCCAGGACGGCGGGTATTCAGCGACAAGATCAATGGTTTCCGGTTTGACGGGATGGGGGAAACGTACGCAGCGCGAGTGCAGACCAATGGCTGACAGCGAGCCGAAATCCGCCGAGGAGCCATATCTTCTATCGCCGAGAACAGGATGACCGGCAAAGGCCAGCTGGGCCCTGATCTGGTGATAACGACCGGTATCGAGCTGTATCTCGAGCAGGCTGAGTCCCCGGCTATATTTCAGCACGGCGTAGGAAAGTGACGCTTCCCGACTGTCTGCTGTCCTGCTCTCACTCACCTCTGCGAAATGGTCCCGGTGGCTGATATAGTTTTTAAGCCGAACCACCTGGCCGGCTTTTCCTGCTTGTTCTCCTTCGACCAGTGCATGATATATCTTCGTCACGTGCCGCTCCCGCATTGCCCGGTTCAGGCGTGAGAGAGCCTTATCTGTCCGGGCGAATATCACCACCCCGCTGACCTGGCGGTCGATGCGGTGGACGGCATGCAGATACACGTTGCCGGGCTTTCCATAGGCACTCTTGATATAGTGTTTGGCAATTTCTTCCAGGCTGTCACGCCCGTCTTTCGGCACCGGCTGGGTGAGCAGACCCGGCTCCTTGTTGAGGACGAGCAGGTGATTGTCCTCGTAAAGTATTGCCGATTCGGTAAGCGTTCTCATCCGTCCCCGACAGAGAGCCATCTGGCCCAGGTGCCATTGGGAAGCTCAAAAGTGGTGGCGTCACCACGCAGGAACATTTCTCCGGAGGTGATGGTGCCGGGCCTCTCGGCCAGGAGCTGCGTCAGCAGATTTGCCATGACCCGGGGGCTGAAACCGGCAGTATGGCAGGAGAACAGCATGAACAGCGGATCGTCGCTCAAAAGCTCTTGGCAGAGATCGAGGGTCCGGAGAATATCTTTCTCGATCTTGAAAACCTCGCCTTTTCTGCCGCGTCCAAATGAGGGCGGATCGAGGATGATGCCGTCGTACCTGTTGCCCCGGCGGACCTCGCGCATCAGAAATTTGACGGCATCATCGACCAGCCATTTTATCGGCGCTTCGGAGAGCCCGTTCAGCGCAGCATTTTCCCTGGCCCAGTCGACCATACCCCTGGACGCATCGAGGTGACTGACGGCAGCGCCCTCGAGTGCTGCCGCCATGGTGCTGCCTCCGGAATAGGCAAAGAGGTTCAAAACCGAGATCGGGCGGGATTCACGCCTGCGGGCAGCGCGCAGGTTTTGCCGCAGCCATTTCCAGCTGGCCGCCTGCTCGGGGAAGATGCCGAGGTGGCCGAAATCCGTACTTGAAAGCTTGAAGGAGATATCTTCGACTGCAATGTGCCACTGATCGGGCAGGAACTGCCTGTTTTTCCAGCTATTGCCCTTCTCCCGGTCAAAGGCGGCCGCTGCCTTTTGCCAGACTTCAGCCGGTTTCTGCTTTTTCCAGACCGCCTGGGCGGCCGGCCGACTCAGGATTATATCGCCGAAGGCCTCCAGTTTTTCACCTTCACCGCTGTCCAGAAGGATATAGCCATTTTTCTTCATAGAACCTGCTGAATAAATATCTTTTTAACGATATCAAGGCAACTGCCATTTCACCTGAATGCGCAGAGGAAGATCTGCCCTTAGAACCAGACCTCTGTCTGTGCTCATCCTAGCAGGAGGCCGGCACCAATGCAATTGCATTTAAAAAAGTACTGTTTCACTGGATTAGATCGCAACTCACCGAGGTATTGCCTGGAAGTAGTCTCCTCAATGGGAAGTGCCGGACGCATTTGAAGGTATCGAGAAAAATTCTGGAAAAAAGGGTAAAATAAAGATAGGTTGTCGGGAAATGTCGATTCGGGAAGAGGACTTTCTAGAAAAGTTATACTGAGTTAACAAAGCTACTCCTTATTACCCTTCTTAAAACCTGGTTTCAGCATGAATGACCTGACCATTGTCATACCGGCCTATAATGAAGAACAGGCTCTCTCTTTTTTCTGCCTGAACTTATCGATTATTGCCGGAACAAGGGATGCAAACTCATTATTGTCAACGACGGTTCAAGCGATAACACCCGTGAATTGTTGGCGCAGTATAATGAACCGTCCTTCTTTACGCCTCTTCATCACAAGGTCAACCGTGGCTACGGCGGAGCTATCAAAACCGGCATCATAGCCGCACAAACTCCGTTTGTCATAACGATTGACGCAGATGGGCAGCACCGCCTGGAGGATGTAACCGCATTGTATGCGGCACTGACTGAAAATGATGCCGACATGGTGGTGGGAGCGAGACAAAATCCTCAGGAAAACCTGTACCGGAAGACCGGTAAAATGCTGATCCGGTTTATTGCCAATCGTCTCATGCCTATCCATATCCACGATCTTAACTCTGGCATGAAGATCTACCATACCAGTCTGGTCCGCCAGTATATGGAGTTCTGTCCTGACAACATGGCGCTCAGCGACATCATCAGTCTGATCTTTATCTACCAGCGTCATCTGGTTCTTGAGCACCCGATTACCGTAATCCCCCGTACAACCGGTAAATCAACCATCAGCATAAAAACAGCGTTTGAGACAATTCTGGAAATCCTGCACATCGTGATCATGTTCAATCCGATGCGTATTTTTCTGCCGCCGGCATTTTTTTTCTTTACGTTCAGTGCGTTATGGGGGATGCCCATTCTCCTGCGGGGGGAAGGTGTCTCCGTCGGTACGGAACTTCTTTTTGTTACCGGGTTGATCTGCTTTTTCCTTGGACTGATCGCCGAACAGCTTGCTCTCATCAGAAAAAGCCTCGGCCTTTCTCTCAGGAAGAACCAGCCTCCAGAGAGTTGACGTATTCACCGTATGTCTGGAACGGAAAGACCCGATGCAGGATGGCAAGCCTCCTCAACACCTTGGCTCGACCTATATACATCAGCAGATTCAGGTGTTTCCTCCCGCCGAGATCCGGATGCATGAATCGTTCCTGCGCCGTATCGATATCATAGGGATGGAAATAGGTCCCGACCGGCTGTCTTTTCCTGATTCTCCGCCCTATTGCCCACCTGGTCAGCAAAAACGGTAAAACGCGGAAATACACTCCTCCGGCGATAGGAACCGTCAGGCCGGGCAATTCATGCAGCGTGATCGGCAGTTCCCACAATCTTTCACCCACTTTTCGTGCATCCTGCCCGAACGCGGGCCAGCCGTAGAGGGGATTTTTTGCCGGCAGTACCGAACTGGAATAGGTGAGGCCGAGATCGGCCAGGATCTCATGAGCCCAGGCCGTCCGCTGGGTAAGTGAAAACGTCGGTGCCCTGAAACCGCAGATGTTCTTGCCGCCGGCCTTCTTCAAGGCCGCCAGGTTTGCCTCCGTATCGATCCGGAATGCGTGCGGCGAGAGCTTGTCAAGCTGCACATGCATATCGCCATGACATGCCAGTTCATGACCGGCCTCAACAATTTCCCCAATTAATTCGGGATACCGCCGGGCGACTCTGCCGACCACAAAGAACGTGGCCTTAACTCCCCACTGCTTGAAATGGTTGAGATATTGTCTGGTGTTATCGACAACCCCCTCACGATAACGAGAGCCATCCTCGACCCAGTCCCTGACATCTTCAAGGTCAACACTGAGAAGAATGGAACTCACTGGTATTCCCCGCGCCGCATGCTCACCACTCCGTTATTGGCAGCTCTGCGTCACTGGTGTCGCGGGGAGCTATCCTGCTCAGTAGATCCAGAACGACCATAATGACGAAAAGCAGGACCATTGGATAGGCGGCATGCATGGCCCGGCCGATTTCGGAATAGGAAGTGATAGCCACCAGCGTGAGAATGAAGGCGATGGCGAGGATTCCGGACAAAGCGGCAGCACTTGCCACGGTAAAGAGCCGGAGTTCCCTGCGCATGATGCTCCTGCCGCCGATAACCAGAAACGCCAGCAAAGCCAGGAGAAACAGGGGTGGGATTATGACACGGTAGGCGGTACCTATAGCGGTGAGGATCCTGGACTTTTCCTTGTTCAGATGACTGTCGTAGTCCGGTTCGTCTAGCCGCAGGATCTGCGGTTTCGGTGACAGCACTCTCTCACGGGTAACGGTCTCAAAACGTTTCAATATTTCCCAGGGTGCCGTGCTCCTGAAGCCATCGGTGTCGGCCGTTGCGTCACTGAAGCTGACAATTTTTTTGATTACGGAAAAATAGGTGGGCAAGAGCATCTTATTGAATTCTCGATGCCAGGTCGGAACCAGCGAGGTAAAGCGTGGACTGCAATCAAGTTTGCTCTCTTCACAGGCCTGATCAATCTCATCGCCCATCTTTTGATAGAATGCTAAAGTTCGGGGACCATCCTTGTGATATCCCGCTGCGGCGACGGAATCGCGAAGGACCCAGATAAAAAAGGCAGCCGGCAGATCGTCTTGGCCAGCCATTCTCTGCCATTCCTGGCCGAGAGGTCCATCAAGAAAGGGCTGCAGTTTCCGAAACGTCGGACTTACCGCATAAGCCTTCTCCCGAACATCCCTGACAACCGGGAAGAACTGTCGCCACTTATCCGAATTGATTCTCATTAACCCGCCATAGGCAGCCTTGAATTCGGGTGTTTCCAGTTCGATGGTGGCGGGTATGCCGTAATAGTTCTGGTTTATCCTCTCCAGCGTCATGTTTGCCCCCCAAAGTATTACCAGTGGCAGGAGATACAATCCAGCCAGAAGAAGCGCCCGGGAGCGGGAAAGCCGCCTGAGCTGGTAGAGAGCAAAGGCCAGCAGCAGCACTATTGCCGGCGCAATCCAGATCGATTCCTCCCTGGTGTTCCAGAATGCAGCCAGAAACAGTCCAGTGCCAACAGACCACACCGCCGCTTTTTTAAGGGACTGCCCGGCCCGGACAAATAAGCCGAGCAGACAGGATATGGTCAATAAACCTAAAGGACCGTAAATGGCGAGCCTGAATACCCGGCCAATAGCAGGATAATTATAGGAAAAGGGGTTCAGGAGCAGGAAAAGAAAGAGAAGATAGAGCAGCCACTTCTGCTTGATCAGCGGGTATACCGCCCATATCGTCACAAACGAGGCCAGGCCGTACAACAACTGCTGCGCTGCCAGCAGCGGGATGTTCAACCAATAACTGAAGGCAATAAAAAGAGGGTAGAACTGCCCCTTGATGAGTGTCATCTGGTTATAATCTCCCAGCCAGTGGCGGCTGAGAATGGTATTGGCCTGATTGATAAACAACAGATCATCATGGGGGGTGGTGGTTGCAATCAGACGATGGGCACTGACCAGCCAAAGTTTTAAGGCGAACATCGTTAATGAGAATAAAAAGAAAAATCTCGGTGATTGTAAAATACGCATAAGATAAGCAACATCCTGACTGGCCGAATTAATAAGCAACGATTACAGACATATCTTTGGGCACCCAAGATACACCAGATAGTCTGTCTTCTCAAGAGGTGATGATCAAGAGGCCCGGACAGAAAATACGGGCTAGCGGACGGTATCGACTCGCCTCCGGTGAACATTGTCGGCCATTTAGACGATAGCAATGAGATTACAAAGTGTCCTTTCTCTATGCTAAAATTTCGTCAATAAATCTTTTTATTTCAGTAGCATATCTGAATAGAGAGGAAATGTTCATGAACGTGGGTCTAGCTATCTTCGGTCAAGCGGGTACTGAGGTTGCCAGCCAGGAATTGCCTGGCGAGCAGTAAAGGAGCCTCCTCACCGGTCATCACATCATCCAGGAATCTGGTAAAGCCGAACAGACGGCCCAGCATGACCAGACGTTGATAGACGACTTCCTTGGAGGCGCCCGTCAGCGAGGCGGTAACCAGATCTCCGACGACGGAGGTGTATAGAGCGTTCTTTTCAAGGACGTGTTTAATAAAGAGAGCCCAGCGCTGGCTGCGCTCCTGACCTGGACCATCGCCCTTGAAGCGAAAGCGGATATAATTTGCATGGCTGTCCCTGCCGCAGACGGCATCAAGCATGATAAAGTGAAATTCAAGCCGGGCGTTGAGGTTGAGATAATCCCTGGCCGTCAGGGCATAGTTGCAGGAACCGACCGGCCTCGCCCTGCGGGAATCAAACATGGTCCCTGGCCCAATGGAGGGGCGTGCATTCAGATCCGGACTGCGGTGCCAGTCAAGGCCGGGAGTGGTTAAACCCTCACAGAGCGCGGTCAGTGGAATGGAGAGAACATCGTCAAGTTCAAGTGGATCGGGGATGGATAATCGCTGACGAAGTGATTTCTTCCCTGTTGGCCGAACGCCGCCGCCAACGTCTATCACCAAAAACGAAAAAGGTACGCCGATTTCCAGGGGATGCAAGAGAGCGCCTGCCTCTTCCATGACCATGTCACCTGAATTGAACATGGAAAGAATAGCCATTTCATGCGTATACCTGATAACATCGTGAATGGATCGGCATTCTTCCGGCGAAAATGCCGGCCCGGAGGTATCTGTCAGGTTCAGGGGCACAATCAGGTCACGAAAGCGTTTCCCCGCAGGCGAGATGTTGACGTCATTCTTTGCCGGCTCTGTTGCTCCACTCTTCGCTGTTTTTCCCGCTTTTTTCTTTTCAAACTGTTTGGCGTGTATCTGCAGTGCCCTGGTAATAATTGAATCCGGAGCATTGAGGATCAGTCCTCTATCTGCATCGAGAATAACCCATTGCCCGTCCTGCAGACTTGATATGGCCGTTTCGGCACCGGTGATCATCGGTATGCCATATTCCCTGGCCGCACACGACAAGTGGTCAGTGGGGTTGCCGACATCGATGATGACACCGGAACACTCCTTTAAGAGAGGGGCGGCATCGACTATGCTCTGCGGCAGAACGAGAATACAGGGAGCGGTCGGGATATCCCGCAACTCGCATGATTTCCGCCCCCGAACTTACGATTCGGACTTTGCCGACGGCACTCCCCGATGAGGCGCATATCCCTGAAACCAGCGGCACGGTAACTGCCGGCAGCCGTAAACGATGTCCCTCATTTGAGGCTGCCAGACGCAATGGACGTGTCTGCAGGATGGATATCCCATCCCGCTGCGACCATGTCCACTCTATATCCTGAGAACTTCGCTCCAGACTCTCAATAAACTCCCCCAGGCGGGTAAGCTCTTCAAGAGCCGACAGCGACAGCAGCGGCAGCTCCGCCTCAATCTCCGGTACCCGTTCCCGTCGCAGCCCTCCTCCGGCTGCAGGGACCTCCCGCAGGGTCTTCAGGGAAATGTTCGCCCCCGACATCAGCTCACCGGCATCGGCCTCTTCGTATTTGCGGCTGCGGGGGGGATAGTAGAGATCAACGGGTACCGAACCGCCAACTGCTGTGGTTCCCAGACCCGGCACAGCGCTTATCACCATGCGCCCGCTTTGAGGCTGAGAAGGATCATGGGTAAAGAGGACACCGGCACAGTATGGTTCAACCATGACCATACAGAAAACCGCCAGATCAAAATCAAGTGGTGATATCCCGGCATTGTGCCGATAGGACATGGCCCGGAGGCTGAAGGCACTGGCGATGACTTCCCGGTATGCGTCGAAAAGTGCTTCGAGTCCCTGAACATTGAGAATTGATGAATATTGACCGGCAAACGAAAAATCAACGCCATCCTCCGAGATGCCGCTGCTGCGTACCGATATAGCCACCGGGCCGGAACCGGCACCATCGCCATTCTTCTCCCGATTCAGCCGGGCGTAGGACTCATCAAGGGCGTCCCTGACCTCTGCAGGCAGCTCAGCGGCAAGAATCATTTTCCTGATCTGCTCAGCTACACCCCTTCTATCTTCCAGGTTGTTTATCCGCATTTTTCAGTAACGAGCGGATACTTGCTGCCAGCCCGCTCTGCGTGAGGAAATGCTTGCACGACGAGGTCGAGCAGACAAAGCCATCCGGGACGGGCAGTGATAGCTGCCTGAGTCGGGCCAGGGTAGCGGCTTTTTTGCCGAACCGGGAGGGGTCTGCAGCATCAGGATGATCGAGAGCAAAACAAAAGGGCGCGGTGAATGCCGGCGTTGTTTCAAGCAGATCAAGCTGCGCATTCACCAGCTCCGCCAGATGAGCGTGCAGGGCATAGAGTCCGGTGTACCTTTCTCCTGACAGGAGGTTCAGGCCATCCACCAGTTCACCGGTGACCCCCAGCAGCAGTTCGGTTGGACGACGCAACTCGGACTCCCGTTCCCGGATGATCTGACCGTCGATAGCGACCAGCAACTCCAGAGCCCGGCCGTTGTTTTCCAGGAATATCCGAAAAGCATGATAGCGCGCCTTCAGTTCAGTCAAGGCCTCTTTTCCCCTTTTCTCCCGCTCGTTCCTGAAATAGTTGATGACCCTGTCAAACATGATCAATTCCTTTGCCAATCATTGTTTCCGGGTCGCCCGCCATGATCACCGTCCCCCTTTCATGACGGCTGAAACCGGCTGAGAGGGCTGTTTGCCAATCTCCGTAACTTTCAGCAACAACCTGCTGGAAATCTCCGATAAACAGATCTGCGAAAGTTGTGAACAGGCTCGTGACATCCTCATCACTAAACAGCGAGGTATCACGCTGCCGGGAAAAGGCGGTCAGAGCGCCTAAAACAGACAGTGCCGCCCGGAGAATAGGTGGCTGGTCCGATTTTGTTCTGCCAATGACCAGATCACCTTTCACCGACACCTTGAAATCCATGGTCTTCAGTACATCACTTATAAATCTGGCGCGGCGCCTGCGCCGTTCAGGATCAGCCAGGCCGCCGGCAAATCGGAAATAGACATAATTACGGTTGTCAGTCGCTGCCGAGATGGGCATCGATGACACTGAAATGATAGCCCAGGCGCAGGCTGATATTGATATAATCATTGCCTACTATGGCCAGGTTTTCACCAAGGATCTCGGATCCGCTCAGCATTTCCATCGAACGGGGCATGGAGGAAACAATATCGCGTAAACCCAGTGAGGGGAAGTTGTCGGCCCAGGCCTTGGGCTGCAGCAGCCCCTCGAGAAAAGCGGAGAAGGGCTCGGAACAGACATCTTGCGGCGGTTGGCGAGGATTTGCAATCGTTTACCAGGCCTTCACCGATATCAAGTACCCGGATATCCATGGGTACCCCAAGCTCCATGCGTCGGGTCCGGATTGCACCGAGTCCGGACCAGCGTTCCTGAAAATGAGCCAGTTCATCAACCGCTTTTTCATGACAGAAGTGAATAATATCATGAAAGGTGCGGCAACCTTCCGCGCAAAAATTGGGCGCTTCAGGATCGATGAGGTTGAGCGGCATGATAAAGCGGAGAAGACGGCGCAAAATCCTGTATTCCTGATCAAATGGGGAAAATATCAGTTCACTCTCACTCCGGCGCAGCAGCAGGTCGAGGATGCCGTGATATATCGTGGTATCTCCCGCATGCACCGTTACCTCGATTCCCTGCGGCAGCAGACTGCAGGCTTTGGCAACGCCGAACAGAGCGGGGATTCTCAGCTCCCGCGCCACTGTGGCCAGATGTCCGGTGGCGGTGCCGTATTCGGTTACGACCGCAGCCGCCCGCTGCAGAAAAGGGGTTAACTGCGGGGAGGCAAAGCGTGCCACAGCCACCGCTCCCGCCGGAAAATCAGCCGGTGACATTTCATCATCGACATGAACGACCCGGCCTGCACCCACGCCCGACTGGACCATCTGGCCATCCTGGCAGAGGATGCTTGCCGACGCTTCCACTGCTGCTATTTCATTTGCGGCAATCTGATCAATTGCCGCCTGCATCTGATAGAGGCGGGTAATAGAGCAGCTGCCATCCTGCTGGATTTCCCAGTCTATGGTAACAGGCATTCCCAGTATCCGTTCCAGAGTCATGGCCGTTTCAGCAAGATCATTAAGGATTTTCCCATTGAGTAGAGCCTCTCCCGGCTCGCGACTCCAGTCGCTCCGGGTAGCGGCGCGGCCGGCGACCGGCCTTGGCGGCAGTATCGATTGAACAAGATCAAACGGGTAGGTCCGGCGCAGGCGGTAGGTGTCCGGAACATCCATCATTTCCGCTGATCGGGCGATTACGGTCAGGCTGTCTGTTGAGCCTCTGCCGCCGGGCCTGGTTTCAACCGAACCGGTGATGGCCGGTACCGGGCAGCATCCGACATGGATGACCAGGCGATCGGCCCCATTCACCTCCTTCTCCGGGTCGGCGGCTGACAAGAAGAGGATGATCTGTTCCAGACAGTGCACATATTGTGCAATCAGGCGGTCCATCTCATTCATATCCCCATCCTGATGTCGGAGTATCCGCAAGGGCGGTTTCTGAAACGGGGAAGCATCCGGAATAATGTCTACACGATTATTCTCATGGTCCGGCACCAGGAAGAAACGGGCTATTTCCGTCACCAGGTCAGCATGTTCATCAATCCCGCTAACCACCACTGAAAATCGTCGGGCCTGTCGCTTGTCCAGCAGTTGCCTGAACTGCTCAGCCATGCCGGTCCGTACATCATCTGCCGTAAAGTCCTTGGGAACAGAACCAGGGGAGATACTCTGCCGGTGCAGTGTTCTGCTTCCTTGACAGGTAACCACAAAGCCGGGGGCGGCCTGAATCCCGGGATGATGCTGTAATTCGGCCAGGCAGACCAGGCAGACCCCCACCAGTTGTTCCAGTTCCCAGCCGACCTGATACAGCGGCAGAACCGGAACAGATGACAGGGCAGAGGTATTTCCCGAAAGGATGTCATCGAGGATAGCGTGTATCTCCTGATAACTGTCATAGAGGGGGATATAGCTGTTTCTTGTCAGGGCATTAAGATTGTAGATGACGTGGTAAACCTGCGAGGCCAGGGTTCGGACCGATCCCTCCAGGAAATTTTTATCAAAGATGAATTCGCCGCCAAGGGTCCGCTCCAGGAGGGCCATTTCTTCCAGAACACCATTGTTGAGAAGCAGTATCCTGCGGAAATTATTTAAAAGCGCCTGCAGGCGCCAGATAGTGATTTTGGAAATGGTTGTGCGCCGAAGTCGTTTTTTTCCCAGCAATCGCTTCAGCCACATTATCACTCTCCGTGTTCCCGCCCGGCTGTTGCCTCTCCGGCGTCATTACCTCCGTAATATTGTTCTTCAAGTCGTTTTACGCAGGCCACAATATCACTGATCTTGAACGGTTTGGCGATAAAATCAACCGCTCCCTTGCGATATGACTCGTTGGCGGTTTCCGGGGTGGCAAAGCCGGTTATCACGATAACATGCGTCTTTGCCGAGGATTCCTTGGCGCCCATGAGAACCTGGAGGCCATCGGCACCTTCCATTTTCAGGTCGGTAATGACAATGTCAAACGTTGTTTCATCGAGACGTTCAAGCGCAGAGGCGCTATCTGTAAAGGTCTCCACGGTATGTCCCATTTTCTCGAATGTCGGCTTAAGGCGTTTACAGACGATAGGTTCATCATCCAAAACCAGAATACGAAGCCTTGTTGCAGCAGGATCATTTTCATTCATTATATTCCCCTCCAATCGTTCGTTTGATAGCCTCGATAAATATCTCTGCATGGCCTCCGATGTCACTGTCTGAATGCATAGTCGCATCCAGCTGGCGGGTGTATCCGATCAACCCCCCCAGCATTCGCATACGCTCTGACATGCGGGGAAGATCAAGCTTTTTCAATCTTCCCACCACCAGGTCGCCATGCGTTTCCACCAGAAAATCAAAACGCTTCAGCACCATGGCTATAAATGCCGCCCGCCGGTAGCGGCGGACGTTGTCTGTAACTCCTCCCCAGAAGCGAAAGTTGATGTAATTATCCTTGATCGCTTGAGAAATATAGGCATCAATAAAGGTAAAGTGGTATCCCAGCCGCAGATTGATATTGACATAATTCTCCAGTACGACGGCAAGATTTCGGCCGACCTCCTGGGGACCCGCAAGCGTCGTGCAGAAGGTGCGGGTAAAACTGGACATGAAGCTGCCGAGTCCGACAGAAACAGGATCGGTGCACCACATGCCCAGCTTCATTATACCGTCCAGCAACTCGCGCAGAGGTACGGAGACGATCTGTTCCGGATCGATTACCCTGCTCTCTATCGGACATTGTGTGCCGCCACCGCCATCGATGATGAGCAACCCCAGCGGGATGTCAGCTTCAAGTCTTTTGGGTGGCAACGCATCCTTGACGGCGGCCTTCTCACTCAGCTGGATAAGTTCTTCAACTGCCTTAAACTGTATATAGCGGGCAATATCATGATAGGTTCGACAGGCTGCCGGGACAAAATTCTTACTCTGGGAGGCCACCAGATTAAGTCGACTGACATGCCGTATCAGACGGCGCAGGAGACGGAATTCATAGGTATCTTCAAAAGCCTCCTCTTCGGTCAGCTCAAATCGGTCAAGCGCATAGAGCTGTCCCCGGTAAACGATGTTATGGGTTGCATCGAGCGTTACCTCATCACCATTGCCAAGCAGCTGTGAGGCAACGTCGGTGTTGACTATTGTTGGAACCCGGTACTCACGAGCAAGGGTTGCCATATGACCGGTAGGCGAACCGATGTCGGTGATAATCCCCTTCGCCTTGTGCATAATAGCCGCAAAGCGCGGAGATGAGTGGTGTGACAGCAAAATTGCTCCATGGGGAAACCGTTCCAGGTCCTCATCCGTCTGAACAGTAAAGACCTTTCCCATGCCGATACCGCACTGGACGGTAAAACCTCTGTTGCTGAAAATGATATCGGCCAGACGGAGATCCTCCTGCATCTGTTTTCCAGGGGCGAAACGAGTGCCGAGGAAATGGAGAGGCCGCACCTGCAGAATCTGCAGATGGCCTTCATCATCGTAACTCCACTCTATTTCCTGTGGGCGTTTGTAATACCTTTCAATGCTCATGGCAGCCTGGGCCAGTGCCATTGCTTGAGACGAAGTCAGACTCAACGTATCAACCCGTTCGGGTGGTGTCTCCACCAGAGTGGTCCCGCTTTTTACCTGAGGCACGAGACAACTGGGCTTGTTGGCTATTTTCTGAGAAATCAGTTGATAGGGCGGCCGGCGGTCGAGAACAATAGTATCTGCCGCCTGCTGCCCCTGGACTACCTGCTCGCACAGCCCCCAGGCCGCATTGATAACGATGCTCTCCGAGCCGATATGCGGAGCAAAAGTTTGCAGGACACCGCTTGCCTTTCCCTTCACCAGGGCCTGGCAACCAACGGCCATGGCTATTTCATGCTCATGGTAGCCCTTCTGCAGACGATAGCGCCAGGCGCCAAAGGTGTAACAGGAGGCCACAACTTTCTTATATCCATCCAGCAGCTCACTGCGTGGAACATTGAGGATGGTGAGATATTGTCCGGCAAAGCTGTTCTCGCCATCTTCTCCCAGGGCGCTGGAACGCAGGACAACCCTGAGATCAGATTGACCGGAACGTTTTGCCAGCTCATCAAACTGGGAGAGGATCTGTGATGCCAGGCGGCGCGGCAGGGTGGCATGAATGATATCCTGTTCTATCCTGCCTGCGATTTTTCTCAGGCCTTCTTCATTGCCGGACTGCCAGTATAAAGTGCCCTGTTCCGCCCTCCGCAGCAGATTGTTTTTTTCCATGAAGGCAGAATAGGCCAGGGTCGTTACAACAAAGCCATCGGCTGTCGGCAGCATCAGTCGATTGTGAATGTTGCCAAGCCTGGCCATTTTGTCACCGGCCAGCTCATAAGCCTCCTGGTCAAGAGATTGCAGCGACAGGACAAATGCTCCCTTCTCCGGCAGATATCTCCCGTTCAGTTCTGCATCGATTGCCTGACGGATACGTTCAAATGCATGGAAAAGCTCAATATTTTTCTGCCGGGTGAATTTGGACAGCTCAGAGATAAGTTTAAAGACCATATCTCCCAGCTGCTCTGAAATCTCTTCAATGTAGCGGCTGTCAAAAATATACTCGCCCCCCAGTTTTTCCCCCATGTCGGCCATAAGCTCGTGAATCTTGTTGTTTCTCTCCAGAATGGCCTGGAACTTTCTATAGAGCAGAACAAAGGGAGCGCCTTTTGCTTCGGTATGTCGGAAAGCGAGCAGTTTTTTGAGGTGCCGATACATAGAACTCCTGGTTTAACGGGCTCCCCTTCTTTGAAACACCAGCCCTATTGCCAGGCCGCTGACAAGGGCAATAACCGTCGCCATTACCCCGTAGAGCAGGCTTCTTTCAAAGGCGAGCTTGCTGAGCCATTGAGGAAAGCCGACCATTTTAGCAGTAATGGTTTTGGAAGACCGGGCAATGACCTTGCCGTCCCTGATAGCAACTGCTTCAACCGTATATTCGCCAGGGGCGAGAGCTGACGGGATTGGCAGTATTCCCGAAAAGTTGCGACCATTGTCCGCATCCGGACTCAGGACCACTCCACCTTCAGATTCGTTGTATAAGCCTTCGTTTTTTTTCAAGAGCAGCAGCTCTTTTTTTATGTCAATACCTTCCCCGGCTGCGTCTTTTTCTATCTCGAGGCCGTTCGCCAGACCTTCGAGATTGAATGGAACGGCAGCAGGACCCAGTTTGTCAAAACTCTGCGAGGTATCAATGATACAGGCCATCGGTACATTCTTCAGGGTTACCTTGCCGACATTCATCCATAACAGGCCGAACACTTTGCCTTTCTCCCTGAGATGGAGATCGTTGGGAGCGCCGGCAAAACGGAGGATGACATCACTGCCGGCCGGAACCGTGCCGCTGACCTGCAGTTGTGTCCCATCAAACAGCGCGCCGATGAGAACGACAGAGGGGGTTGTGGAGACGACTGCCGTCTCTTCTGCCTGCAGGGAGGTGGGGAGAAAAGCGATAAGCAGCGCCAGGAAGAATATTCCCTGGATATTCGGTGATATAACCGTTTTCATCTTAATGTCCCCCCATGTAGGTCAGAAGAATGTCCGGTCGGACCAGGAGGTCGTAGAGCATTTTGCACATGACGACAAGGACAAGAGAGGCCAGCAGTATTTTAAGTTGCTCTCCGCCGAGTTTCTTGCCAACTTTGGCCCCAACCTGTGCACCGATTGACGATCCCAGCAGGAGAAGCAGGGCCAGCACGAAATCCACGGTATGATTCTGGGTTGCCTGCATGATGGTAACATTGACGCAGGTAAAGAGAATCTGAAACAGGCTGGTGCCAACGACAACATGCATCGGCATCCGCAGCAGGTAGACCATGATCGGAACCATGATGAAACCGCCGCCAACACCCATAATCGCCGCCAAAACACCCACCAGTGTCCCGAGGAAAAGAGGCATGAGGACGGACAGGCGAATTCCGGAACGTTGAAAATCCATCTGGAAAGGCAGGCTGCCGATCATTCTGGCATAATTTGAAGGCTTTTTCGGGGCCGCCCCGGAGGATACCGGCGCGGCAGCTTTACGCATGGACTGCAGGCTCTCCAGAAACATATAGCCGCCGACAAAACCGAGCATCAGCACATAGGTCACACTGATGAGGAAATCGGCGTTGCCAAGCTGGCGAAGAATCTTGATGATATGCACCCCGATATTGCCGCCGAGGACACCGCCGACCAACAGCAGAAGTCCCATTTTGAAATCTACATTACCCATGCGGAAATGCGCCAGCGTACCCGAAGTCGAGGCGCCGACTATCTGGTTGGAGTCCGATGCCGCTGCCACTGTCGGCGGAATACCCATCATGATCAGGAGCGGAGTCATCAGGAAACCACCGCCCACTCCAAAAATACCGGAGAGGAGCCCGACCGCTCCTCCCAGCCCGAGGATTGCCAGACAGTTGACACTGTTTCCGGCAATCGGGAGATACAGATTCATTAAAGAACTCATGTAATCCTCGTCAATTAGTTAAGAATGATTTTTTTTCGGGGCAACAACTTCCACTTTGCAAGTGATACGGTGCCTCAGGGACTGCAGGGAGGCGGACTCCCCCTGCAAGGACCGTTCGTCACCCTGCTGTGCTTCATGCATTACCAATGTAATCCTCTTGTGGTTGGCAAAACGAATTACCTCATCCTCATATTTTCCCTCCGTCAAAAAAAAGTTAATGATAATTCCCTCCGCCTTTGCCTGCTCAATGTGCAGTTGAAGCCGTTTCTTGACGACGTCCTGACGTTCCTTCTCCAGTTGAGACTGACGTCCCGTCGTCACCGGTATGACTAACAGCACATTAATCTGGACCTCCAGCCGTTTGGCCAGAGAGCAGGCATGGGAAAGTGCCTCCCATGCTCCATGTTCTCCATCGATTGCGACAAGTACCTTTTCCATTGTTCTCCTTGCAATACTAGCCTTGATAGCAAGAGTGATGCCAACCGGTTGGTATCATTATTTGTTTAATTATATCAGACTGATAGGGGAAAAAATGGAAAACCGGGAATGAATTATGTTTCGAATTGAAACCAAATGATGTATGGTGTGGCTTGATTGTTCCAGTATGAAACGTTGCCCGTTCGCTCTCTTTCCGGGGAATCTGTCATGAATAGCCACAATATGACGCTCTTTCAGGGGGTCACTGAGCGCTGCATAGCCTTTTTCCGCCTGAGATCGATCAAGGGAAAAATCTTTACGGTATTTGCCATCTCCCTGCTCACCATCGCCGCGCTGACCATCCTCAATTTCTGGAATCTCTCAACCCTTCGCACGCGCCTGATACTCAGTGAACGTTACGACGACCTGTTGAACGATATTCTGGAAGTGCGCAGGTTTGAGAAAAATTTTCTCATCTATGGCGATAAACAGAGTCTGGTGGAAGGGATGGCATATCTCGACCAGATTGATGATCTGGTCGATGAACTGGCTGATGATCTGCTGCTCCAGGCAGGCAAGTCAGTCGTTAGCCATGTTTCGGAACACCCTGTCCGATTATCGCAATCTCATCAAGCAGAATCAGTAAGGGAGAAAGCATAACTGAGGATAATCTCAGGAATATCGGCAAAACGTTGACTGTCACGGCAGACCAGTTCCGCGCAGCCAAAAGGAAACGCATTCATGCCACCATTGTCTGGACATCAATGCTGCCCTTTGCCTTTTTCTTCATTCTCCTGCCGCTCATGACCCTTGTCTTGTGGCTGATCTCCCATGGCCTGCTGCGTCCACTGGACGTCATTGTCGAGACAACACAGCTGGTGGGACGGGGGGATTTCAGCCCTATCAAATATGAAGGTGTCCGGCTGGAGGAGATTTCCGGACTAATAGAGGCTTTTAACAGTATGGCCCATGAACTTCAGTCGAATCAGGAGGATCTGCTCCAGGCCAGAAAAATTGCGGCAATTGGTACCTTCACTGCCGGCATTGCACACGAACTCAACAACCCGATTAACAATATCGTGCTTACTTCAGAAGCATTGACCGAAGAGCACAGTGAAGTTATGGACGCAGACTGTCGGGAGATGATCCAGGATATTATCAGCCAGGCGGAACGGGCTGCAGATATCGTCAAGAATCTGCTCGACTTCTCACGAACGGAGCACCCTTCCCTGTCCAAGATAGCGCCATCCCTTATTCTCGATAGTTCGATCAAGCTCGTTAAAAACCAGTTCAGGATTGAACAAATCAAGCTCGAGATCGCAATTGGCAAGAATTTACCCTTCATTTTCGGGAATATGGTCAACCTTCAGCAGGTGTTCACCAATCTGCTGCTCAATGCCATTCAGGCCACCCCGCAGGGGGGAAAATCAGCCTGTCCGTCGCCCATTCTCATACTCCGGGTTTTATCGAGTTCGTGGTAGAAGATACCGGTCCGGGAATTCCGCCAGAGATCCAGGACAAGATTTTTGAACCATTTTTTTCCACCAAGGAAGTCGGCAAAGGGACCGGGCTCGGCCTGTCTGTCTGCTATTCCATCGTTAAGCGCCATGGTGGAATGATAAAGGTAGACAGCGAATATCAGCATGGTGCGCGAGTCGTGGTCCAGTTGCCTGCCGTAACGGAAAAAGCCGGTAATGATTTGACAGGATGGACCGCCTTATGAAATTTTCACTCGCCATCGTTGACGACGAGGCCATCGTCTGCCGTCGACTCAGTAAGGCCCTTTCCGGGGAGGATTATGAAGTTGAAGCTTTTCTGATGGGACGTTCCTTTCTGGAACGGATGGTACACCACCCCTTTGACATCGTTTTTCTGGACATGCGTCTCCCCGATCTTGACGGGCTTGAGGTTCTCACCAAAATCAAGAGCTTGACACCAGAGACCGAGGTGATCATTGTCACCGGCCATCAGACGGTTGAGACAGCGGTTGAGGCTATGCGAAATGGGGCATATCATTATATTTCCAAGCCGGTCAATCTTTCCGAGATCCGCCTGCTTGCCAAGAACGCCAAAGACAAGATTTCCATGCACCTGGAAAACCTTCGTCTGCGAAAGGCGCTCAGACGGGATTCCGCTCTGACCTCAATAGTTGGCAACAGCCCGGCCATCCAGGATCTGTTTTCCATGATTCACAAGGTGGCACCCGTTGATTGCAACGTCCTCATCCAGGGCGGCAGCGGCACCGGCAAGGCTCTGGTCGCCAAGGCAATTCACCAACTCAGCGAAAAGAAAGAGCAGCCGTTTGTCACCTTCAACTGCGGCGGCTTTACCGATGAGTTAATCAGCAGCGAGCTCTTCGGCTATGAACGGGGAGCCTTTACCGGTGCCACTGCGGCAAAAATCGGTCTGCTGGAGTCCGCCAGCGGCGGCACGGTTTTTTTGGATGAGATTGGAGAAATGCCCCTGACCATGCAGGTTAAACTCCTTCATGTCATCCAGGAGAGGAAGATTTTTCGGGTGGGCGGCATCAAATCCATTGATCTCGATATCCGGATCATCGCCGCAACCAATAAGGACTTAAAACATGAAGTATACCTGGGTACCTTTCGTGAAGACCTCTTTTTCCGCTTGAATGTCGTCTCCATGATTCTGCCTCAGCTGTCCGAGCGACGTGAGGATATCCCTTTGCTGATCCGTCATTTCAGTGAGAAATACAGTCTGGCATTTCACAAACAGATCAGCGGGATCAGCCAGCGGGCGCTGCAGGTTCTCATCAACTACAGTTATCCGGGAAATGTTCGTGAGCTTGAAAACATTATTGAACGTGCCGTCGCCCTGACGGAAAGCGAGGAACTCGGCCTGCAGGATCTGCCCAAGGATCTGCAGGAACTGGAGTTCAATACCCTTGAAGGTGATGGCCTGCTGACCCTGGCCGATATGGAACGAAAGTATATCGTCAAGATCCTGCAAAGCACCGGCTATAATAAGAAGCTGACCGCCCAGATTCTGGGAATCCCAAGAACAACGCTCTGGCGTAAAACAAAAATGTACAACCTCGATTGAGGGAACAGCCCGGATAGAGGTGATAAGTTGACGTTTTCAAGGAAGATTGCGAAGATTAGGGGACAGGATACTTAATTGATTTTCGATTTCTTGATAAATGACAACTATTAAATGGATAGGAGAGATAAGGATGTCCCTGTATTTCGATCGCTATCCTGCAAGGATTCTCGAGTTACCACGAATGAGAATATGGCTTTGTCAGTGATTTTTTACGGAGGCTCTACTTCTCCATGCGATCCATCTTGACAACAGGAGAGCCTTGTGATTTTTAGAGCGGGTTAGTATCCTTAAAGGATGTCTTGTAGTTTTTAGTTTAAAAAAATCAGGTAAATAATCCTATGGAAACGGTAACAATTGAAGACGAGTCTCTACGGGATGGACTGCAGTTTGAGAAGGATGTCTATCCTCTTGATAAGAAGCTGCTCATTTTTGACAAGCTGAGAGCTGCCGGTGTCAAGCGTATACAGGTGGGTTCTTTTGTCAACCCGAAGGTCGTGCCGCAGATGGCTGATACCGAGGCCCTCGTAGAGAAGGTTGCAGACTATGGCGATGTCCTTATTACGGGCCTTGTGCTGAACGAGAAAGGACTTCAACGGGCAATGAACTGCGGCCTTAAGCATATCAGCCTTTCTCTTTCTGCCAGTGATACACACAGCCAAAAAAATGTGCGGAAGTCATATGAGGAGTCGCTTTCAATGGTATGCTCGCTCATTAAAGCAGCAACTGCAGCCGGTATTTCTGTTCGCGCCGGAGTTCAGTGCGCTTTCGGCTGTGTCTACGAAGGGGTTGTTCCGGAAAAGAAAGTTCTGGCTACTCTTGATTCTCTTTCCAGGACGGGAGCAGTTGAATTCAACCTGGCCGACACCACGGGTATGGCTCATCCACGGTCGATAAAAAGCCTGATAAGCCAGGCCAGGAGAATTTTGCCCGATGAAAGCCTTTCCTTGCATTTACATGATACCAGAGGGTTCGCTATAGCCAATATGGTTGCGGGATATGAGGCTGGGGTCCGGATTTTTGATACCAGTGCCGGGGGGGTGGGCGGCTGCCCGGTTGTCAAGGGGGCGGCAGGAAACATCGCCACGGAGGATGCCGTCAATTTGTTTGAAAGTATGGGCGTGACCACCGGTATCGATCTCCAGAAAATCTGCGAAGTTGGCCGATTGTACGAGTCTTTATTGGAACGGCAGCTACCTGCCAGAATGGGCAGGGTTTTGCAAAACATGCAGGACTGCAGGGCATAATGATTCTGATTGATCTGTTTGGAGGGGCGTAAAATGTCGATTGCTAGAGGACTTCCTCTGGAAGGTATAAAAGTATTGGAACTCGGTCATACGGTCATGGGACCTACCTGCGGTTTAATATTGGCCGACATGGGAGCTGAGGTCTACAAGATTGAAAGAACAGGAAAAGGGGATGATACGCGCTGGCTCAAAGGTTTTGGGGCCGGTTTCTTCACCTACCTGAACCGTAATAAGCGCAGCCTGTCGATTGACCTCAAGTCGGAGCGAGGCAAGGAAATTCTTTGCAAGATTGTGAAAAAAGCAGATGTTCTGATTGAGAATTTCGGCCCGGGAACGGTTGAACGACTTGGCGTCGGATACGATGTCTGCAGCGTGATTAACCCCCGGCTCATTTATTGTTCGCTTAAAGGTTTTATGCCCGGTCCCTATGAAAATCGGCCCGCACTGGATGAAGTAGTGCAAATGATGGGAGGATTGGCCTATATGACCGGTCCTTCTGGCCGGCCGCTTCGCGCAGGGGCGTCAGTCACCGATATCATGGGAGGCAGTTACGGGGTCATCGGTATTCTTGCTGCTTTACATCAGCGGCAATTACACGGGCAAGGGACAACTTGTTCAGGCAACGCTCTATGAATCGGTAGCATTTCTGGTCGGCCAGCATATAGCCGTCGCAGCGGTTACCGGTGAAGTACCTCCGCCGATGCCGGAGCGGGGAAGGGCATGGTCTGTTTACGATCTCTTCGCTACTGCAGATGATGAGCAAATTTTTATCGGCGTTACCTCTGACCGGCACTGGCAAAGGATGTGCTCGACGTTCGGTTTTACCGATTGGGAGAGTGACACAAGGTTGTCTACCAATCAGGGACGGATTGAAGCCCGCGACTGGTTCCTGCCGGAATTGAGCAAGCGGTTGGGTGTCCAGGACAAAGGAAGAATTGATGGTTCTGGCAGAAAAGGCGGAAATCCCGTTTGCTCCCGTCAACAAACCGACTGACCTGGTAGATGATTTGCATATGAACGAATCAGGCAGTTTGGCGGAGGTGATAACGCCAAATGGTATAACGGCAAAACTTCCTAAAATTCCATTGAGAATGGATGGCAAGTCTTTCGATCTGCGCACGCATCCTCCCAAAATAGGGGAAGGTTCGCTGGAGGTGTATCGACAGCTCGGTTTTTCTGAACACGATATCAGATTGTTTTTAGAGGAAGGCGTTATAGAGATGCCGGATAAAGAGAAATTTCTGTCAGCAGCGTCGTGATGTATACCGGCCTGCACGAAAGAAAGGAATATCCCTGGCGTTGAACGAAAAGAAAATTGTCAGCAGAGCGTTCTCGCCTAACTCTTTTACGGCGCCAAAAGGGTTTGTTACGTCGAGCAACAGGCTGTCGCTGCCGTTTGTTAGAACCCGTATCTTTTTAGATGCGGGAGCGTGTCCATGTATCGGAGCGGCATGCCTTAATTTCGGACGAATAACCTGATTATTCATGCTGCTCTTATGTTTTTGTATTTTGGGTGAGCGAGGACCTCCTCCCGGGCAATTTGCTTTGCTGTTTACCCCATAGAACGGATCGGTGAATAAAGGGGAAAAACTGCTTGACCTCAAAAAAGATGATTGTATAGACATCTGCTGGGTACCCTGAATAATCGATTTATTAAAGGTGGACATCTAAACATCTACCCTTGTGTCACTATTTAAGTTGAATATTTTGCAATGGGAAACGGGGAGCAAAATTTATGGAGATCTTGGACTGTACACTTCGAGATGGTGGTCATGCCGTCGGCGGATCCTTTCAGGTAGATGCCACGATAAAGATCATAGAAAATCTCCTTCGGGCAGGCGTGAAGGTTATTGAATTTGGCAAGCCTTCGGGAATTGGCTCAGCGAAAGGTTCCGTGAGCGATGAAGCTTACCTTGAGGCTGCCCGGCAGTACATGGCACAAGGGGAGCTCGGTTTGTTTTGTCTACCCGAGAATTTTGGCGATTATGAGTTTGCTTTGGTCGAAAGATATCAGCCTGGTTTCCTGAGATTCGGCACCAATGCCGGTAACGTGGAACCGTCGGAAGTCTCCATTGGCAAGGCGAGAAAGGCCGGGATTAAAATTCGTTACAGCCTGATCCAGGCTCATTGTCTGACGCCTGAACAACTGGCAGAGAGCGCCAGGAAGGCTGCCGGTTATGGAGCCCAGGTTATCACTATTATGGATTCGACCGGAACGATGCTCCCTGCGCAAGTACGGGAATATGTCAGTGCTTTGGTGAAGGCTGTGGATGTGCCGATCGGCTTTCACGGTCATAATAATCTGGGATTGTCAATTGCGAATGGTTTGGCTGCTGTCGAGTCAGGGGCATCATCATTGGACGGGGCAATTGGCGGGCTTGCACGAAGCGCGGGAAATGCCCCAATCGAAATGCTCTGCTCGGTTCTCGAGAAGACGGGTGTGTCAACGGCTGTCGACTGGTTCTTGCTGCTTGATTTTATTGACAATCAAATGTCTGAAATTGTGCAGGATCTGAAGAACGTTCCACCTCTTGATCTCATCTTCGGCTATGCCGGATTCCATTCGAGGAATCTCCCGTTAGCCAGGTGATCGCAAAGCGGGAACAGGTAGGTTTGTACCGGCTTATAGTGGAAGTGTCTAGCTACGGGGTTGCCAATCCGGATGAAGAACTTTTTAAAAGAGCCGCCTCGGCGCTGAAATAATAAATTGGGGATTGGTGTGAATCAACAACAAGATACGATTCGAAAATCCTTAGCTGTTTTTATTAATGAGACGGAAATTTCGAATCTGTCGGCTAATTTCATTAATCAGGCAAAGCTTTGCCTGATGGATTTGATTGAATGTATAAAAAATAGCAGCTTAAAGAGGTAAGGGGAGACTGGTTATGAACCCGAAATTGTCGCAAAAATATGATGTGTTGGTGATTGGAGGGGGATGCGCAGCGTTAAGTGCCGCTATTACGGCAAGGGAAAATGACGCCAGCGTATTGATTCTCGAGACGGCGCCGAAAAATATGCGAGCCGGAAACAGCAGACATACCCGCAACATGAGGTTGGCTCACGAAACAAAAGTTCCTCCCTATACTGGCGCATATCCTGAGGAGGAGATGTGGGAAAATTACCTGAAAGCCACTGGCGGTGCCGGGGACCTGGCGCTGGCCAAAAAGGTAGTCAGCGAATCAAGTTCAGTCCTGGAGTGGATGATGCAGCACAATGTTCGCTTTCAGCCGGCTATTTCCGGAACGCTCCATTTAGGACGCACGAATGCGTGGTTTCTGGGTGGTGGGAAAGCTATGATGAATTCGCTCTATAGATCTGCAGAAACAATCGGGGTGGATATCTGTTATGAAGCAGAAGTCGTGGACCTGGACATTCGTGACCGATTCTTCCATGGGGCTACTGTTTTGCTTGGCGGTGCAGAACGTGTCAAGGTGTCTGCCAGTACGGTAATTGCTGCTGCTGGCGGCTTCCAGTCGAATCTGAAATGGATGCGGGAAGTATGGGTGCTCCCGCGGACAATTTTCTTATCAGGGGAGCCCCATTTGATACGGGTACGGTGCTGAAACTGCTCCTGGAAAAAGGGGTAGAATCTTTCGGTGATCCGACTCAAGGTCACATGGTCCCCATCATGCCCGCTCACCCAAAATGGATGGCGGTATCGTGACACGAGTTGACTGTGTTACGCTCGGCATCGTTGTCAACAGAAGCGGAAAGCGGTTTTACGACGAGGGTGAAGATTTCTGGCCCATGCGTTACGCAATATGGGGGCGCTTGGTAGCCCAACAGGAAGAACAGATAGCCTATGTGCTTATCGATTCCAAAACGATCGACAGGTTCATGCCCTCAGTGTTTCCTGCAATCACAGGAAAAACAATCGCCGAAGTGGCGGAAAAATTAAACCTTCCTGTTGACACCGTGACTGCGACGGTAGACGAGTTTAACCGGGTCCTTCAGCCGGGTACGTTCGATCATGCTATTTTGGATGAGTGTAAAACTGAAGGGCTTACCCCCCCGAAGACTCATTGGGCTCAAAGACTGGATACTCCGCCTTTTTACGGTTATCCGCTGCGCCCCGGTGTGACGTTTACTTATTTCGGCGTCAAAGTAAACAGTCAGGCGGCTGTAATAATGAAAGAGGGTGAAGCCGGCCGAAAACATATTCGCAGCAGGAGAAATCATGTCAGGCAATATTTTACCGAAAGGCTACATCGGGGGATTCGGTTTAATCATCGGGAATATTTTTGGAAGAACAGCTGGTATGCAAGCTGCTGTCCTGGCCAACAAGGAACAAATTACCGCTTAGGGGGTTCGCGTAATGGACAGGAAGGAACTGATTGCGAAAGGCCAGCAGATGATGCGGATATGCAATGCATGCCGCTATTGTGAAGGACTTTGCGCAGTTTGGCGATCGATGGAATACCGGCGGGAATTTCCGGAGGGCGACCTTAACTATCTGGCAAATTTGTGCCACGACTGCAGTGAATGTTACTACGCATGTCAATATGCTCCGCCACACGAATGGGAAATCAACCCCCCTCAACTGTTCGCCAAAATAAGGAAGTATTCCTATGAGAAATACGGCTGGCCCGCGGGCATTGCCTCAGCTTTCAGGGCGAATGGTCTTGTTGTTTCATTGGTCACCGTATTAGGTCTTGCTGGTTTTATCCTGGGTATTGCTTTCATACAGGGAAACAATGCACTGTGGGATAGTGTTTCTGGGGGTAATTTCTATGAGATTATTCCCCATAACACCATGGTGGTGCTTTTTGCGTTGATCGGCGCTTTGGCTATCCTGGCGCTGACTATCGGATTATTCCGGTTTCTCTCCGATATCAACGAAAAGTTTATTGATCTGATCAATCCGTCAACTTTGAGAATAACGTTGAAAGAGGCGCTAACCCTTGAATATCTGGATGGCGGAGGTTGGGGGTGCGCGTATCCAAGAGATGAGGCATCTCCGGTACGTCGCTGGCTGCATCATTGTATGTTTTATGGTTTCTTCCTCTGTCTGGCAGCCACTACCGTTGGATTCATTTATGACTTTGTATTCGACTGGCAGGCACCGTATGGTTATACGAGTTTGCCGGTTTTGCTCGGCACCTTAGGCGGACTTGGCCTTTTAATAGGGCCGGTTGGGCTCCTGTATTTCAAGACTCTTCGCGATCCTGAAGTTGTTGACGAAAACCGAACCGGAATGGACAGCTCTTTTCTTGTTCTTCTGGCACTCGTCAGTTTTCCGGGCTTCTCCTGCTTCTGTTTAGAAATACTTCTGCGCTCGGGATGCTTCTTGCTGTCCATCTTGGCCTGGTTCTGGCATTTTTTGTGACTGCTCCTTATTCAAAATTTGTGCATGGAATATATCGCTTCTTTGCAATCGCTAAATATGCCCTGGAGCGCAAACGAAAGCAGGCTATTGGCCATTGAACTGCAGAATGATACCGAGAAATCACTGAAGGGCCGGTTGAAATACATGGGCACAGCGATAACGCCGATACGGGACAGGCGCAGGGCAAGAAAAAGCGTCCATGCCGGCAGGCTGGTCAAAAAGAGGAAACGTTTACCGCAGGCCGCCAAAGCGAGAACGACCGGCAACGGCCGGACATCGACCGACGGCCGCAAAAGTTTCAGTGGAATAAAATGGTTGGCCGGATAGTTGAAGGTAGGCAGGACGCTGGGAAAGGTAAATACTGCAAAGAGTTTTAACAGTGACGGGTAAAGGGGCTTTTCGGAGGTCATGGCAAAGCTTGGCGGCGCTGCGCCAAAAAATCGAGATGACGGGCCAGAAATGACAATTCACCCGCCTCGACCTGCCGGTGCCGCAGATGAGCCCAGGCCGCCAGACCGGATGGCGGATTGATCTTTTTGGCAAGTTCCCTTTCAACCGTATCGATGATGGCCTGCAGGAAAAAAACTTCATCCGGCAAATAATGACCAGCCCGGGGATGGATGAGCCAATCGGAACTACCGGCGGCCAAAAGTTCCAAACCCGCCCCCTGCAGAAAAGCTCAGCAACCTGCGGCCTGTATGGCTTGCCCCGGATAGCCGTGACTCCATGGAATCATGATAGAGGCCGATAATCTCCTGGTCATCTTCGGCTTCGGGCAGAAAGATGGTCTCACCATCAAAATTACAGGTGAAATAGGCCAGTCCCTTGTCGGTAAGCTGTGATAAGAGTTGCGGCAGCAGGATAGGAAAATCGATGAGATCAAGTACGGCATGGGCGATCAGCAGATGAAACGATCCCACCCGATCAGTTCTCTCCGCCAGCCCTTCGGCACTGACAAGGTCAAGCTTCAGCGAAATATCAGCCCTCTCCGTACGCAGCCGGCCACTGTTCTGATCCGACCATAACAAATCGTGCCCGCAGCGGTTCGCCCACTGCGCCAGGTATTTCTTTGCCGCCTTGAGTTGGCCGGGATCGCTGTCGGTTGCCAGGTAGGTTACGGGGCCGGTCAGCAAGCCGCGATCAACGATTCGTTCGAACATTGTGCCGATACCGGCACCGATCTCAAGGATGTTGACGGGCACGTCGCCTGCACTCTGCGCTCGGGTCTGGTGCAAGGTCTGCTGCAGGGTCTGCCAGACGTAATGATTGAGAGCCCGGTCATCAATACTCTTCTTGGCTGCAAGATAGCGGGGATCAAAACCCTTGGCGCTTTCATCAGTCGCCGCCTGGCGATTTTGGCTGTTCATTTGATGATCCCTTTTAACTTCAAAAGAAAGCCCTCAATTGCCGCCACACTGTCCTGCCAGCTCGGGCTCCGGCCATAGGTAGCACTGGCGGCAAGGGCCAGACGCTGCAGGTCTTGCCGATCCCGGTGCAGTTTGACCAGCAGCGAACCGAGTCCTTCCAGGTCGTCTTGAGCCAATAGAAAGCCGTTTTCTCCGTGCTTGATGATCTCCCTCGCCGCTCCATTCCGGCAACCGATGGCCGGCAGACCAAAGGCCATGGCCTCCAGGATGGCTATGCCAAAGCCTTCATAGGCATAGGGCATACAGAAGAGATGGCTGGAGCTCAGGGCCTCGACCAGCTCCCTCTCCTGCAGGGGGCCCATAAATCGAACCGAGTCGGATAGGCCGCGTTGCAAGGCGAACTGTCGGGCTTCTGCCGTATGGTCGGGATCAAAGTCCAGCCCCCCCACTACAGACAGGCGCCAAACCTGACGGTCAACCCCGGCCAGGGCCTTTAATAAAGGCAGCAAACCTTTTCTGGGGATCAGATTGCCAAGAAAGAGCAATGCAAGGGGGCCGGAACGGTGGGCTCGTTTGCTGATGGTGTCGCTGCAAAGAGGACTTCCGAAGCGGTCTCCGGCCGGATAGGCTATAAGCTCGGGCAAGTTATGATCCACCAGGGACCGCACCTTGCGACGGGTCGTCTCGGAGTTATAGATAAAACCGTCAACCGAGGCCAGAAAGCCTCGTTCGGCCACAGCCAGCAAACCATTTCGCCAGCGGGGACGTGGTTCGTCAGAGAGGATATGATGGACAAGTGCTATCAAAAGAGGCTTGCGAGGCCTGCGGGGTCTGTCTTTCTGCCAGCCGAGCCGCTTGTTCAGCAGAAAAAGCGAGGGATGACAGAGTTCGTCCTGAATGAGGATATCAAAGCTTCCAGCCAGCAGGCGGCGAGTGAATCCGTTGGAAAATCCAAGAAACAGCCGTCGGAGATAGGAACCGGATGGCAAACTGATTACCTCCACCTGGTGGCCGAGCCGCCTTAGACCTTGAACCACGATCCGGTCATAGAGGTAGCCGCCGGTAAGCGTCTCCAGACTCCCATAGATAACAAAGCCGATGCGCATCAGAGGGTGGCGCGGCAAGAGGTCCAGGCGATCTCATCCTCCCAGATCTTGACGGTCAGGGCCTCCAGCTGAAACGAGCCAAGCCGCTGCCTGAAAATATCATGGATGACGGTAGCCAATCGTTCTATGCTGGGGTTGATGCCGGCAAACATCTCAAGCGCATTGAGGGTCTTGCCCTTGAAACCAGCCACGACCTCATCCAGATGACGTTCCACCTCGACAATATCGACCAGAAAGCCGTGGCGATCCAAATCCTTCTTCTCTAGAACCAGCTCCAGTCGATAGCGATGGGAATGCTCAACATTCTCATCCCCCCAATCGCCGCCGATAAGGTAATGGTTGGCGATGAATTGGCGCTCTACACCGAGATTATATATCATTTCATGCTCCTTTTTTGATCTCACAACGGTGCAACACCCTGGTGATCGAAGATGACCTGAATCGTCTCGCCCGGGCTGCGGTCAATGAGTGCGTAGGCCAAAGCAGCGTCGGCCAGGGCAAAGCAGTGACTGATGCAACCGGTCGGGCGAACCTGTCGCAACATCTGCCAGGCCAGATCCAATCGTCGACTGTTTTGCCACCTGCCGGTGAGTCCGGGGGCCAGGCTGCTCACCTGGGAACTGATCAGCGACACACGGCCGCGATGAAAGAAAGAACCCAGGTCCAGTTCCGCTTTCTTGGCGCCATACCAGGAACCGACCACCACCCGGCCGTTAAAACGGGTCAGCGAAAGAGCGGTATTCAACGCCGCCGGATTGCCTGACAGCTCAAAGACCAGATCCGCTTGGCCGCCCTGTCCCGGAACCCCGCCCAATCGGCTAAAGGAGACTGAATCCTCCGGATCAAGGCTTTCGCCGGCGCCAAGCTCCAGGGAGGCCTCGCGCCGCAGCGGATGCGCCTCAAGCGTTGAGAGCGTAGCCAGCGGAAAACGGGAAAGGAGCGCCGTGGTCAAAAGACCAATGATGCCCTGACCGATTACGATGACCTTTTCACCTATCAATGGGCAACCGTCCAGCAGGAGGTTGACCGCCGTCTCCATACTGGGCAGAAAGAGGGCTGTCTTGTCATCAAGATCATCGGCAATGGGATGAAGATTTTCCGGTCTCACGCAAAAGATGTCCTGATGGGGCTGGAAGGCGAAAACCCGGCGGCCGAGCCAGTCGCTTGAAACATCTGCCCCGGTGACGATAACCCGGCCGACCGCACAGTAGCCGTAGGCCAGGGGATAGGCAAAGGACCCCGCCAGGGCGTCAATGGTGCTGTCAACGGGCACGCCCTGTGGCCATTGTCCCCGGTAAACCAGCATCTCGGTCCCCGGACTGATGGCGGAATAAAGTGTCTGCACCAGGACCTGGTCAGCGGCAGGTTGCGGGGCCGGTCCAACCTTGATCTCTACCCTTCCCGGCTCTATAAATTCCAGGCGATGCTGCTTCATGGCTCCTGCCATTGCGGCTTGCCCCAGAGGATGATGTCCGACCCGCAGGATTGGTAGGAAGCCGGATTGAAATGCAACGGGGAGTCCCTGGCCACTACCTGTCGATTCAATACCGGGAGGCCTCCCACCAGGCGGGGGGCAATGGTAATGATCACCTGGTCCACCAGGCGTGCTTCAATGAAACTGGTAATAACCTGACTGCCGCCTTCGACCATTATGCTCCTTATGCCTCTCTCGCCGAGCTGCTGCAGAAGATTCGGCAGATCCACCCTGTCCAGGAGGTCGGGGTGGCAGCGGATGACCTCTGCTCCCCGGTCTTCAACCGCGACGATCCGCTCGGAACTATTGTGGTCGGTACAGGCCAGCCAGCAACGGTGGTCGGTGCGAGCAAGGATTCGGGCTCGTAAAGGGATGCGCAGATTACTGTCAAGAATGATCGGCTGGGGGTTTGGGCCTTCGACGAGGCGTACCGTCAGCAGGGGGTTGTCGACCATCAGGGTATTGATACCGATGACAATGGCATCGCTGGCGGCACGGATGCGATGGGTCAGGACCATTGACTGTTGGCTGCTCAGCCGGAGCGTTTGGCGATTTCTGGTGGCGATACTGCCATCGACACTCTGGGCATAGGAAACGATGACCAACGGCCGGTGATGACAGTCGAAGAACTCTTCGGACAGGATCGGCAATCGGTCCAGCCATGCCTCCTGGGGGTAATCATCCATGGGTATCCTTTGGCGACGGCCTCAAATATACGATCTATCGCCGTGTCGCATAATTATGGCTATTCGACTTACTCCGAACCTTGCTGCGGAGTACACGCCTGATGTTTTCCGCCAGATCGGCCGTCTTATCGGGCCATCCTGTTGTTATTCCAGGGGATCATTGCGAACCGGCTCGGCTGATTTATCGTTGATGATACCGGCCTTGCTGCGGCAAGTCAAATACTTCATCATAAGCCCCAGCCCGGCCAGACTAAACAGAAGATCACGGAAGCGGATGATCAGGCAGAGGCTCAAGCCAAGGGCAGCCCCTAGTCCAAGAACCTCGGTCATCCAGGGCAGAGCCGTTTCCAGAACACCGATACCCGCCGGCAGGGGCGTGAAAAAGGCCAGACGTGCGACCACAACCACTGCGGTCAATTGCCAAAACGACAAGGGAAAGCCCAAAAAAACGGACATCAGCCAAAATTCGGCAAAAACCCCTAACCAGTGGGCCAGGGAAAACAGATTGGCAAGCAGGAATTGACAGCGATGCCCACGAAAGAGTGCTTCCGCCATGGTTTCTCCCTGGAGAACGATCTCCAGCAAAGATCCGGTGTTAGATGAAATCAGGGGAAAAAATCTTCTGCAAAATTGCTTGAACAAGAGGATTGACCGGGACAGTGGTTTTCTCCCGGTAAAGAGCGCAAGCAACAGCCAGGTAAACAGTGCCGGAACGGCAATGACGATGAACAGACCTTTGCCTCCGGCAAAGAGTTCGCTTTCGGCAAACAGCAGAATGATCAGACAGAGGGGCAGAACCACAAAGCTTGCCAGAAGCTCCAGCAATCGGTCCACCGCCACCGAGGTCGTAGCGGCTGACAGAGATATCTTGTGTCGATGGTGCAGGAGATAGACAGCCAGGGGTTCTCCCCCGAAATGCGGGCCGGGGGTCAGATAACTGACGGCGTTGGCGGCAGTGCGATAGGCACAGAGAGGCAGGAGACCGACCGGTGCATCCAGGGTGCTTAACAGCAACCACCACCTGGCGGTCATCAAGGGCAGCAGAAGCAGGTTGATACCGGCAATACCCAGGATGGCCAAGGGGCCTATCCCGGCTAAAAGCTCGCGGACCTCAGCCCAAGCCACTCCCCGCAGGGCATGCCAGGCCAGCACTACACCGAGAACGACAAGCAGCAGGCGCCAGCTCTTTTGTATCGCCCGCCTGACAGCAGCTGAACCGGAAAACGTGCTCATCGCGCCTGGCCGTCCTTTTTGAAACCATCCTTTCCGCGATCATAGAGGATCCTGTCTTCCGGGGCCCAGAGAGACATTGTTCCGGTTCCACTCAAAACCAGGGCGGCAGCGGTACCGAAGAGAAGCAGGGGAATAAGGGAGATGCCGAACGGCGATTGGTTGGCTCCGAGCAGCAGGACCAGGAGAAGCCCCGCACTGCGGCCCCAAAAGCCAACAGCTGCCGCCAGACAGCAAAGCCCCGGCACCAGTTGCCAGGCCAGGGGAACCTGAGAGACGCCGGGGGCAACGAAAGTTTTGATCCCGAGTGCAAGAATAATCAGACGAAGCAGCAAGGGCACTTTCAGCATCAGGGAGTGCGCCCATCGGTCCACACCTGCCTGTTGGTCACCATCAGTTATTATCCGGCAGGAAATTACCAGCCAATCTCTCAGGAAACCGAGCAGCAACGGGGTCATGAAAATATAGGCGGCAACAAAGGTGAAGGCTGGATGAAAGATCGGCAAAAACGCCATCCCCACCAACCCCATCTGACAGCCGGCAATGATCCGTGAGTAAGGACGTGGCTGTAAGTCGACCACGGGCAGCCCCCTCCTTTGCCGCAGCCGGATACCGATGATAAACGGATAGTAGGCCAGCCCAACCAGAAGATAAATGACCGGCAACCGACCGAGAGCAACCGCCACCAGTGAGGCCACCAGCAGGCCCGCGGCATCGGTTTCAATATCCAGCCGCTTGCCGAGTGCGGTCTCCCGCCCCTGCTTCCTGGCAGCGTAACCATCACCCAGATCGGCAAGGGAGATCCCCAGGTAGAGTATCCCCGCTGCCCAGGTCAGTAGTCTGAGATTAGCCGGATCCGGAACTTTTATGGCAAACGGCAGAAAACCTGCAAGCGCAACAACGGCGCCGGCCCGCAGCAGACTGATCCAGTTGGCCAGCCCCAGAGTGGGAAACAGCAGGCCGTCTTCTGAAGGGCGATGGTTACTTGAAAGATGGCGAAACAGATTTTGCCCCAGGTAGATCGCAACCAACAAGCCGGGGAAAAGCGCCGGAATGGCTGTCGGATTGTCACGAAAAATTAACCGATAACATGCAATAGTCAACAACCAGGGAGTAAGAAGAAGCAAACCCGCCCCCCACGCCTGACGCCGCAATCTTGACAGCGCCTCCTGCCGGTCCACCTGTTGACAGAGCGATTGCGCAACATTCACACCGGGGGCATCTGGCGGATGGTTCATTGCAGCAGACCTGTCTGCAAGGCCTCGATGGTTTTCCTGTCCAGCCCCGCCTTGGTAAGCAAATAGTCTTCGATGCTGCCGTAGTTTTGTTTTAAATGATCAAACATGGCAGCAAGGGGTTCTCTTGGGGCCTGCAGATAAGGTGCCGCCTTTTTCGGCCCAACACCCAGGGCGGCAAACCGGGCATAGATCGGCTGCAGTCGTTCGGCATTGCAGACATTGGATAGATCATGATCCACAAAAATAGTCTCCTCCTGCACGCCGAGTACTTTAAGCAGTAAAGCTGCACAAATCCCGGTACGATCCTTGCCTCCGGTGCAATGGAAAACCAGGGGCAGGTTGTGAGAAGAGGTGAGGAGGCCGAGCACCTTGCCCCAAACCGGTCCGAAATCATCAAGGTATCGTTTATAGAGTTCGATGAAAAAATCCATGGACAGCCAGCTGTCATCTCCGGCCCGCAGACGATCCATGACGGTGGTCGGCTCAAAGCCCTTGACCTGAACCGGTAGCGAAAGCAGACGAATCGAGCCATCCTCCGGCAGGAGGTCGGGGGCCTTCTGCTGCTCGCGGACGGTTCTCAGATCGCAGACTACCTTGAAACGGAGATCCCGCAGAAGCTGTTGATCACCTGCGCTCAAACGGGAGAGGTGATCCGAGCGGAAAACCAGCCCTCTTTTTAGTCGTCGATAGTCTGCGGTTTTATAACCTCCCAGGTCGCGAAAATTCACCGCCCCGGAGAGCAGCAGCCGTTGATCATTAGGGGAAACAGCGGTTGTCTCAGTCATATGCAGAGGGAAGTGGCCCCTCTTTTTAAAATACTCATCTGATCATTTAAGTTGTATTGCATAGCCCGGGTTTAAGTCTTGAAAGCGCTCTCCCCATGGGGAAGTGCTTTTCTTGTTTTAAGCTGCCAAGGCGACCATTTCAGTATATATCTCCTCCGGGGTCGCATCCGCAAGGGAGTTATGAGGGCGATGGTGATTGCAGCGAGTTATATACCCATCGATACCCTGCTGGATTTCGCTAGGCTTCTCATAGGATTTCAGATATATATCTTCATATTTGATGCTTCGCCAGAATCGTTCGATCATCAAATTATCAAGCCATCTTCCTTTACCATCCATATCGATCATAATTCCACAATTGTCTAAACAACCAAGCCATTCTCCAGAAGTGAACTGGCAGCCCTGATCGGTATTTATTATCTCTCCGTGGTGCCTGATGTCTTTAAAGCCCGTTTAAGGGCTTTGATGCAAAACCTGGTATGGAAAGCTCCCAGGCTGGAATTTTCCGGGAATGCCAATCCATGATAGCAAAGAGAAACATGAACCCTCTTCGCATCGGGATAAACGCTATATCGACACACTCCATACCTGATTCAGACGGTCTATACGGAGCCCCTTTACGCGATAGAGGGGGGATATCTATTTTGTATATGACCTTAATAAGACATAAAATCAATGAATTACAAATTGTCCTAAGCATTTTCTTTCATCTTTTTAAGAACCCGTGAAAGCAGAAACGTAAACCCCGTTGACGTTTCTTTTGCCTTGAGAAGACTGTTAGAACCTCAAAATTACAAGAAACCCACTACAATATGAGAATCACTCTCATTCTTTGAACAGGCATGGTTATTGCTCTGCCGTGGCATAACGATATTAGAGGGAGAACTTTGGATCAAAACAACTGATGACCTGCTTTCCTTTGATCATGGCATTGGCTTTTTGATAAGGATTGTCGACATCAATCAACTATTATATCCTGAAAAACAAGGTGTTTACACCAGTGAGGTATCATGAAGATAGGAAGAAGACGGTTTCTTAAATATTGCGTCGGCTCAGCAGCTGCCCTGACTCTGCCGATGACAGTCCTGACTAAATTGGAAGAGGCACTGGCCGCTGGTACTGAACTCCCTAAAGTCATATGGATAAATGGTGCCAATTGTACCGGATGCAGCGTATCGCTCGCCAATCTCTTCAGCAGCACTGGCCCTGTCGATGTCGCTGATCTTCTACTCAACACAATCAGCCTTGAATACCATACCACCTTGATGGGGGCTGCCGGAGATCTGGCGGTACAACAGTTGAATCAGACTGCCGAGGGTCCATATGTCCTCGTTGTTGACGGCGGTATACCAACGGCGTTTGGCGGGCACTCCTGCATGCTGTGGACTGATCAGGGACATGAAGTTACCGCCATGGAAGCAATTCAGACCCTGGCTCCCAATGCTGCAGCCGTTTTATGTGTTGGTACCTGTGCCAGCTATGGTGGCATTCCTGCCGGTAATCCTAACCCGACCGATATCGTCAGCGTCAGTCAATTGACTGGCTCCCAAACAATCAACATACCCGGCTGTCCGACCCATCCCGACTGGATCGTTTGGACAATAGCCAGTCTACTGGCAGGGGAAATGCCAGCTCTTGACAGCTACTCCAGGCCGCTTCAATTTTTCCAAAGAAAAGTCCACGATCGGTGTCCGTATGAAGATGGTCATGAGGCCAAGACATTCGGCATTAGAAATGCCTGTATGGAAGAGCTTGGCTGCAAGGGCGAACAGACCAGAGGGGACTGCCCTTCCCGGAAGTGGAACAACGGTACCAATTGGTGTATCGGAGCCGGCGGTATCTGTGTAGGCTGCACCGAAGACGATTTCCCGGATCGCTTCGCTCCCTTTTACAAAGTGGAATACAGTTATGCCCTTTACGACAAATCGGCTCCCCCGCTGCCTACGGTAGAAGAAGATCTTACCGATGCGATCAACAGTCTGCGCACCATTACCGGTCAAATTACAGATAGTGGCTGGGTCGGTCCAGATGCCGGCAGCGATGGAAAAATTGGTCTGGCAGAAGCGATTTCGGCGCTCAGAGACGCAGCAGCTAAATAATTAAATCTTTTACAAAAAGCCCATTTATACAAACTTGATGAGACAATCAGAGACAATGTTCAATAACTATCTGTCGCATAATGCGGACAGGTCAACAGGACATTTCCTGCACAACAGTAATGGAGCTACGGGAATTATTTTGAAATCATTTTTTAAGTCACTCTTTTTTATATTTTTTTACCTGCAGGAACGACATATGGATAATTGCTGGCTCTTACCGAAAAACAGAAACAGACGTTTCTCTTCAAACATCTATTAAAGAACACATTCTGATTCTTCCCAATGGCGTAATCGGCTTACCAGACATAATGAACAACTGACCATGAGTGTGAGTGTTTGTCGATCATTACTCATATCGGCGAGGTGTGTCTTCTGGCAATGAACCACATTGTTGTTGTCAATTGGCGACATTTTTTGGCCTCGAGATGATCAAAGATGAGGCTGACCGTAACAAGGAGGATGTATGAAGGTAGATAGACGACAATTTATTAAATATTGCATGAGTTCTGCGGCGGCATTGAGCCTGCCGATGACAGTCGTAGGCAAACTGGAGCAGGCGCTTGCAGCAGGCGGTGTCGACCTGCCTAAAGTGATCTGGCTTAATGGAGCCAACTGCACCGGCTGTACCGTATCTCTGGCTAATCTTTTCAGCGATACCGGCCCGACTGATGTCGCCGATCTCTTGCTCAACACAATTAGTCTGGCTTACCACCCTACCCTGATGGGAGCTGCCGGCGATCTCGCGATTCAGCAGCTGAAGGAGACTGCTCAAGAAAGCTACATCCTGGCCGTTGACGGCGGCATTCCGACCGCGTTCAACGGACATACCTGTCTGCTTTGGACCGATCAGGGCCATGAAGTTACCGCCATGGAAGCAATCGAAATGCTGGCGCCGAATGCGGCTGCAATTCTCAGCATCGGCACCTGTGCCAGCTACGGGGGCATGCCTGCCGGGGAGCCCAACCCAACCGGCATTGTAGGCGTTGACCAGCTGGCTGGTAATTCGACAGTCAATATTCCTGGCTGCCCAACCCATCCCGACTGGATTGTCTGGACCATCGCCCACCTGCTGGCAGGAGAGATGCCGGCACTGGACGAACAAAATAGGCCTGTGGAGTTGTACGGCCGTGAAATTCATAAACAATGCCCATACCGTGAAGGCGAAGAGGCAAAGACCTTCGGCAGCAGAAATAGTTGTTTAAAAGAGCTTGGCTGCAAAGGGGAGAAGACCGGATCAGATTGTCCATCACGCAAATGGAACAATGGCATCAATTGGTGTATCGGCGCCGGCAGTATTTGTATTGGCTGTACCGAAAAAGGGTTTCCTGATAGCTTCGCTCCGTTTTACAAGGTTGAGTATCGATATGAACCTTTTGAAAAACAGGCACCAACCGACCCACCAACTGACACCACGCAACCTGACCCGCTGCCTGAGACTGGCAGCGGATCCCTGAGCATCAAGGAAGCGGTTTGGAAAAAAGAAGGGGGACAGCTCACGGTAAATGGAGAAGGCCCGGCAGGTCAAATTGTTACCCTGTATGAAGACACATCCAGTCGTCAGTTTGGTGCAGTAACTGTCGACCAGGAGCAGAGGTGGAAATTTCGCCAGCGTCGGGTAAGACCAGCCCCAACGAGGTTGAAGGCAGTTTGCGGCAGCCTGACGGCTTTCAGCAATGTCAAAATTGAAGGCTAAGTCCCCATGACCATGACTGACTCAAGAAAAATATATAACAAAAAAACCATCAGGGAGATACTTGATGAATAAGGGAGGTACCCAATGCAAACAGTAACAATCATGGATCCGGTAACCAGGATCGAAGGTCACATGAAAGTAGAGGTTGTTATAGACAGCAATGGAGGACAGCAGCAGATTGTGGATGCCCGTTGTACGGGCACGCTGTTCCGAGGGTTTGAAACGCTGCTCAAGGGTCGCAGTCCTCTTGACGGGCCCATTATTACCCAGCGAATCTGCGGTGTCTGTCCGATATCCCACGGGCAGGCTGCAGTTCAGGCTTTGGAGAATGTTTCCGAATGGCTGCCGCCAAGTAATGCCCGGTTGCTTCGAAATCTAACACTTGGTGCGAATTTTTTACAGTCGCATATTCTGCATTTTTATCTGCTCGCGGCACTGGACTATGTCAACGGGCCTGCAGCAGCCCCGTGGTCGCCGGGCTGGCAGGTTGACATGCGGGGTGGTCTTGACGGAGTTGCTGCTCATCTGCCGGCAGCAATTCAGGCACGACGCGAAGCGCATGAGATGGGCGCTGTTTTCGGCGGCCGTATGCCGACCTCAAGCAGTTTTATTCCCGGCGGCTTCACCATGACGCCGACTTTGCAGGATATCGATCGTTTCCGTCAGTATTTGACCCAATTATCCACCTTTATTGAGAATACCTATCTGCCAGATGTCCAACAGGTCGGCCAGGTGTACAGCGATTATTTTCAGGTGGGTGCGGGCAGCAGAAATCTCATGGCATACGGTGTGTTCGAACTGGATGATGCCCACACGACAAAGCTCCTTTCCGGCGGCTATGTTGAAAATGGTGCAACTGGTGCCCCAGAGACGTTTATGACCAGCGAGATTACCGAATCGGTCAAATATTCCTGGTATGATGACAGTTCAAACAACCTGACGCCAGCCTCTGGAGACACGCAGCCACAGTACCCAAAAAATGACGCGTATTCGTGGCTCAAAGCTCCGCGACTTTACGACAAGCCCTTCGAGGCTGGTCCGCTGGCTCGCATGTGGGTAAACGGCGATTACCAGAACGGTATCTCCGTTATGGACCGGCACGTAGCTCGTGCACTGGAAGCAAAGAAGGTAGCCGAGGCAATGTCCCAGTGGCTGGACGACCTTACCCCTAATCAAAGGGCCTATGACGATGGATTCGATCAGCACTCCGGTTTCGGGATTGGGCTCTCAGAAGCACCGAGAGGGGCGTTGGGGCACTGGGTCGAGATCTCTGATGGCAAGATATCGAATTACCAGGTTATCACCCCCACCTGCTGGAACGCTTCACCGCGCGATGACAGAGATGTTCCCGGACCGATGGAGCAGGCGCTGATCGGCACCCCGATTGAAGATCCTGCTCAGCCAATCGAGGCATTACGAGTGATCCACTCCTACGATCCATGTCTCTCTTGTGCGGTTCACATCATTCAACCCGACAAGAAACCATTAATTATTCATCCGAGAAAATAGATGGGGCAGACAACAGAAATTCTCGTACTGGGTCTCGGCAACGAGCTGCTGGCTGACGAAGGCGTTGGCGTGCACGCCGCCCGGTGCCTTCAAATGGAGCAATTGCCGGCCCATGTAAAAGTTCTGGAAGTCGGGACGGCGATCCTTAACGTGGCATCAGAACTTGAGCATGCTGGACGTATCCTCGTGATTGACGCCATGAAAGGCGGAGCGCTTCCGGGAACCGTCTATAAGATTGATCTGGCAGAGTGCAGCGGGGGCATGCAGATAGCATCATTGCATGGCTTTGACATCTTTCGGGTTCTGGCTTTCGCGGGTCGTTCCGATATTCCGCCGATAACCGTATTCGGGGTTGAACCCAAGCAGATCGACTGGTCGATGACCTTGTCTCCAGTTGTGAGTGAATCTGTTCCTGCGCTGATAGAGGCTGTAAAAGAAGAGCTGGAACACGAACATTGAGAAGCGAGTGGAAGAAAAAATCGAATTTCGGAAACAAAGGAATCACGCAAGACCGATCAGGAACCATTTACTCCACCAAGCGTATCATAAGAATGATTCGTAAATAAAATGGAATCTTGACATACTCGTAAAAAGTCTATTGAACTCCATAAGATGGCTAAGTAAAAACACAGATAAACAAGGAGTGGTCGTTTTTCCGGTGCGAAGGCATACAGGTAGTATGCCGAGTGCCGGAAAAAGTTCCACGACGCAGTAGATCGAAGTTTTTACGACGCCATAAATCTTACAATCCCTCAATTACCGTATGTTTCTGGCTGGTACATTAGGTAATGGTTGTTGAAATAAATTGAGCCATTTCCGGGGTGCCGCGGATACAGAGGAAATTGCAATTGCGCTGGTGACTGAATTCAGATGGCAAAATTTGAGCGCATAACATAGTATGCGTGATCGATCGGGCAGGACCGGAGCCACACTGCTGATTTAATGAGATTGTCTGAAGTGGCTTTTTTCATCTCCCAGGTCAGCTTTGTCAGGCTGTCTTTGGAGCCAGGTGGAGGAATGTGTTATATTCCCGGCCTCTCAGCCTCGGATGAGGCGGGGCGGGGGCAATACAAGGAGGAGTTTTTGTGTCGGTAAACGAAAAAATTATTGCAGATCTGGTCGGCAACCGGATTGAATTTGTGACCACGGTGCCTTGTAAGCAGCTGGCTGGCGTGATCGAAAAGATAAATCAATGCTCTGAAATCTACCACATACCTTCCACCAGGGAGGATGAAGGCATGGGCTTATGTGCGGGGGCCTGGATGGGGGGTAGGCGTTCTGCCATTTTCATGCAGAATACGGCAATCGGCGTGACCATCAATGCGCTGGCGGCACTGATTCAGTATTACCACATACCGCTTCCGATGCTGATCAGCTACCGGGGTGAGGTCGGTGAGGCCGTGGCCTGCCAGGTCGAAATGGCCCTGCACACCAAGGCGATCCTGGCTCAGCTGCACATCCCTACCTATCACTTTCACCATGCCGTCGACATCGATCAATTTGATGCGATTCTCAAACACTGCTTCATGTGTAAAAAACCCGTCGCAGTGCTAACCGATGCCACCTTCTGGAAAGGAGCCTGATATGATTCGCGGTGAAGTTTTGAAAATGCTCATTCCTGTTATCTCCGATACGCTGGTGGTCTGCAATATCGGCCTGCCGAGCCAGGAGATGCACGCTCTCGACGACCAGCCCAGCAATTTTTATATGCTTGGCACCATGGGGCTTGCCTCTTCGATCGGCCTGGGGCTGGCGCTTGCCCAGAAAGACAAGGTCATCGCCATTGATGGGGATGGCGCGGTCCTGACAAACTTGGGAACACTGTCAACGATTGCAAATAACGTGGCCAATAATTTTGTACTGCTGATCATCGATAACGGCAGTTACGGTTCAACCGGCGATCAGAGCAGTTACGCAGGTAAAAAGACATCGCTTGCCGACGTGGCGCGCGGCTGCGGATGCGAAAGTGTGATCGAATGCCGGGCGGAGGATGCGGCCGATACCATCCGTGCTGCACTGGATTCGGACAGAATGACGGTGGTGGTATGCAAGTGCCGCCCGGGAAATATGAAGGTACCGGTTATCGACCTGGATCCGGTTGTTATCCGGGAACGTTTCATGTCGGAGATTAAGGCCCGAAACAGCTGATTTTCGCTCGGCTGTCAGGAGAAAGCGGGATAACTCTGCAGCGCTATTGCGCCACAGCAGAGATGGAACATGTCGCTCCCGGTAAGTACGTATGTCAATTATCAGCGGGTTTTCTACACCATTCCCTTCGTTGGGAAGGGCTTTTTTTTAGGAAGCCCAAACAAAGCGACTACTTATGACCTATTCTCGGTTCTGGTCATGGGCATAGGCGGTAATAGAGATGGGATGCATGCGGACATCCTTTACCCCCGGCATCTCCTGGACCAGAGCTTTTATCTCATCGGTCAGTTCCGGCTCCACTGTCTGGTTGAATTTCACATCGACTGTCACGATTCCGTCATCGGCATGAACCTGAACCGTGGGATAATCATGCACCAGTCTGGCCCTTACCGGGCAGCCAGGACCAGGTCGTCAAGCAACTTCTGCGATTCCGGGGTCGCTTTGAATTGTTCCATTTGTGCGGCCTGGCAGATGAGATTGGCCGCGTCGTCCACCTTCAGTTTATGAACATGCAGTACCATATCGTAGAGACTTGAATCCCAGGTATCCACTCCGAACAGTTGCTTGCTCCACTGCCGCCGCTCATGGTCGTCCCGGTGCAGCTGGTTGATCGCCTGCTTCTTGCTCAACTGCCTGCGGGTCATCATTAAAGCCACCCGATCGTCCATATCCGCCAGGATACGCACCTTGAGTACGTGTGACACCCCGCGCAGGAAAAATTGGCCGGCCAGGCCGTGGTAAATCACATTGTCGTTATGAACCTTTTCAAGAATAGCCGCGGCAATATAGGCCAGATAGCGCTCCCTGCCGTAGGTGAAACGCTCTAATATCGAGGGTGCGTCGTGCAGGGCATGTTCAAGTTTGATTTCATCTATATTGAAATGCTCCGAAGCCTCTAAAAGAACCTCGCGCGAGATACATGCGTAGCCGAGAGTTTGAGCGACCTTCTCGGCCACTTCTCTTCCTTTGCTGAAGGAACCGCGAGAAATAGTAATTATGGCCATAAGAAACTCCTTGTTAACAAATAATGTCGGTCATTTTCTGTGATGCTGTCTTTCCGGTAGTTGCTCGACCAGTTGTTAATGACCGCCACCTTTTCGCCGAAAAACCATGCCGGTGAGCATGCCAACCGTCATGGCCACCGCTACCGCCAGTAAGCCGTATGCTACCCCGTGCTTTTTCGCCATACTTTGCAGAACTGCCGGCATCCCTTGCAGCTTGACATCGAAGGTAGTGGTGCGTTTTTCCAGGATCTTGCCGTTCTGGAGAATCCACAGGGCCACATGGTAGGTGCCGGGTTTGATCCTGGACGGCAGATGAAGGCTCGCCTGTGCCAGCATCTCACCGGACCCGGGCTTGGTAAGCTGCAGACCGCCCGGATAGAGATGGTAGAGTTTGTCGCGTTCCTTGAGCTGGATGAATTCCTTGAAAATGGTGTCATCCTCCACCGGCTTGAGCCGGCCGGTGAATTTGGCTACTTTTTCCAGGGCGCGCATATCCCCAGGGAAAATCGCCGTTGTCGTGATCGAGCAAAGCCGGGTCGCTGCTGAATGCGATATAGAGCAGCGGTGCGTTATCAATATCAACCTCGCCGCTGTTCATCCACAAATCCCAGTGTCGGGACTTGCGCATCATTTCCTCTTCAATCCTCTTGCCGCGGATGGTCAGCACGGCCTGGCTGCCCTCCGGCAGGTCGCCGCTGATGTTCATGTCGGTACCGGAAAACAATGACGTAATTGATATCGATTGCGGCTGTACCGTCAGCGTGCCATCGGCGGCAAACGCAGATGAAATCGACCACAATGTCACTATCAGGGTAAGTCCTGCGAGGAAGAGGACAGGTCGTGTGTAATTCTTTTCGTTCATCTTATTCTCCCCCTTTGAAATCGAGCATGTAGTGGGGAGAAAGGAGCAGTCCCAGAAGAATTTTCACCATTACCCCTAAAACAATGCAGGCCAGCAGGGTCTTGAGATGATCTGCCTTGAGGCGATGACTGAACCGGGCACCGATCTGAGCGCCTATACTGGAACCGAGCAGCAGCAGGATGGCCAGAATCATATCCACGGTGTGGTTTGAGGCGGACTGCATGACGGTAACGTTGGCGCAGACAAAGACTTCCTGAAAAAGATTAGTCCCGATCACTACATGCATGGGCATTTCCAGCACATAACACATCAGCGGCACCATTATGAAGCCGCCGCCCAAACCCATGATCGCCGCCAGCATACCGACAAAAGTCCCAACCAGGAAAGGCAGGATAGGGGATAAGGTCACGTTCGATTTGGCGAAATGGGTTTGCCAGGGGAGAGCTCGAGGTGAATCGACGAAAGGATGAGATGGGTTTTTCTTCGTCTGAACGACCGTCAGCCGCTTTTTTGCGAGACTGGATGCTCTCTACCAGCATATAGGAGCCAACCAGAGTCAGCATTACCACATAGGTTATCTTGATGAAAAAGTCGGCTCCTCCCAAAAGGCGGAGGACTTTGATAATCTCGACACCAATGGAACCGCCGAGGAAACCGCCCAACAGAAGAATGGTCCCCATTTTCAAATCAACATTCCCCATGCGGTAGTGGGCAAAGGTTCCGGAGGTGGTTGAGGCGACGATCTGGTTGGAGTCGGAGGCTGCAGCGATGGTGGGGGGAATGCCGGCCATGATCAAAAGTGGAGTCATCAGAAAGCCGCCACCTACGCCGGTGAGACCGGAAAGGCACCCGACCCCCATTCCTAGACCGAGCAACATGAAAATGTTCAGGCTATGCCCGGCAACGGGCAGGTAAAAATTCCAAAACATGATAGCATATCTCCTTTATACCAAATGTTAACAAATCGGAGAATCCTGGTGGGCCGAAAAAGAGTACTTTCGTCAGTTGGGAGCAGGTTTCGCAGGTAGGGGATGAAACACTGCAGGCACTTATGAGACCATCTTTCAGCCGAAGTTTTACAATCGGCTGGGACGCAGGAACGGCAGAACTATTAGAAGAAAATAGTTATTTTTTCACCTCTTGCAAGCAAATTTTCCAGAAAAAGAGTGCCCAATCCTTCCGCCACTCTTAGCAGGAGGCGCAGGTATTCAAAAACACCAAAACAGACGAAGAATTAAATTACCCGGTAAAGACTTGGGGCATCACCAAGCTAATTTTCCCCCCGATACTACTCAGATTGCGCTCAAAAAGATATAATATGTTGATATTATATATAAAACTAATGGGTGTTGTAGTATGTTTATTCGGTGGATAAACTACTAAATTATTTATACCCTTATTGTACTAATTATGTTAAGCTTTTTTGCATGGAAAAGATAGATGCGCGAAAGCATAATCAACAGACGCAATACGAAATGCGTAAGCAAGTGGTTCGCTTGCGTAAGAAAGGCAAGGCTAACAGTGAAGTCGCTGCCAGATAGATCATGCTCGAACATTTGCCCATGGTTCTATGTTTGCTGGCCAGCCGTCGTCACGGACTCCGCGGTAAGAATGTGAGCGGGCAGAGTTGCTTCAGATACCAGATGGGCGCGCGACTTCACCGGTAGGTCTAGGTATACTTCGGGGTGCGCTAGGATCTTATCAATCATCTCCCGTTCTGTAATGAAACTGCAAATCTGCATCTCGCGATTTCGGGAGGGCCAGATAATCTGAGCAGGGTATCGATGCGTATATCACTCCCTACAATCTCCATCACCCTCATAAACCCCTTGCGGAGACTACCCCTGGAGAGATATATACAGAACAAGTTGCCTTGGCAGCTTAAAAACGCTTTAAAGACAAAATCTGGGACTATGCGATACAACTTCAATGATTAGTTGAGTGGTTTAAAAAGCGGAACCACTTCCTTCTACATCCGTGCAAGAGTCTATTTTAAATGGCTAAATCTATTCGTAAAGCGACACATGGTGAGATTCAGAATCTCGAACAACGCACCAATGCAAACGTTCGAATAGGCGGGTACGACATGGACCAGTTGTGTCCCACCAAAGAAATCCAATTTTTCCATATTGAACTGACGTCGTCTGATCTTGCGAGAATCTTTCTGCTTTGGGAGTTTTTTCCCCATACCAACGGAAACTCTTGCAAACTTGTTGATATCAATGCAACCGCTGAATCGATGGCAATGGAGCGACGTCCAACTGGTGATGTCAACAGTGTTGATCTGATTAATGTTTCTGGATTTGAGCCTGTACTTGTAACGAATAACCTCGAATGCGGTCCGTTGGTGACCATTGATGGCAACCGTAGGTTGACTGCACATTATGTGCGGGCTGGAACAATTGATGGCGCAAAGGTGTACGTCGGCGTGCACGCCAATATGCTTGGATGGAAGTTCGTTCCGCCACAAGCGAGATGCAGGAACAATCCGATGAACCCAAGCAGCAGATCGGGCGATCTTTGAAATGAGAATTTTTTTTGCCGTCGAGGGGTTATCGGTGGCGTTAACATTGGCATTTCAAATGTCTTTTTTTTTCAAATATTTCCAAATCGTACCTTCCTACTGCGGTTAAAATTTTGACCAGATCACGTTGATTATTCAACCTTACCAGCCAAATCCGAACCCTATCAGGAACAACTTCAATCCAGTTGGAGTGGATTCAGAATTGAGGTTCAGTAGTGAGGTCAACATGGGAGACAAATCGGTTTGCAAGAGGGTTTACATGGCAATCTCAACTAATTAATGTTCAGCGAAACATCAACAACCATGCCTGTCAAAAACGAATTGCTTCTTGCTGTGGTCCCCATCTTGTAAAACTCGTCAAAATTTGGCGATGAGCGCTCATAATTTCCGCAAAAAAAGGCTGCCATTAGGTCGGCCTGATGCCAGTTATTTGTGTCAGCACTAAACCAAACCGTATTGGTCTTTGCATTTTTATGAATTTTCAGTAAAATTAGTTTCCTACACTCACATTAGGGGAATATCATCAATGCTAGACAACCAACGGCCCATCATCAATTCCAAATTTATTCTAGAAAAGTTTGATAACGAAATTCTGCTTTATTCCGTTGCCGAAACAAGAGCAGTATATCTCAATGAAACAGCGCATCTGATCTGGTGCCTCTGTAGCGAGCAAATGACAATAGGTGAGATGATTAACTTTCTGGAAAAAAAATATCCCGACCAGAAAAGTGCTATTAGAAATGATGTCCTCTCCGCACTGGAAAACCTCATTAGTCAAGAGGTGATTAGTCTTTCCGATGAATAGCGAAGGAACCACAACGATAAATTTTAAAAATCAGGTGGTTGAAATTGGGTACAACAACGAAGACGCCCATTCCTTAATTGAATTTCTTTTTGGTGACCTGGACTGTAACACCGGGGGACTTGCCAAAACACGGTATGATATCCTTTCGGTCGGCAAGCAACCGATGCTGTCGCTCTGGGAAGGTGATAAACGTTTCTATTTTGGTACGTCGCAATACCGTTTGGCATATATTCTCACCAATGAGATAATCTACCACTGTATTGCCCAAAATGATTTCCAGCACGCCATCCATGCCGGGGCCGTGCATCGCGGAGAGAAGGGGATCATCCTGCCGGGTAAAAGTGGGAGTGGAAAGAGTTCTCTAACAGCCTGGCTGATTGCCAAAGGCTATTATTACCTTACCGATGACCTTGTCATGCTGAGCAATGATGGAAGGATATCTCCTTTTACGCGGCCAATTTCCTTGAAATCGGATCAGTTTCAGTTTTTCTTACCCTTTCTGAAAGGTCTCCCTGGCAAGATTGTTTCAGATGAAACCGGTTCAATGATTCCCCACCGTCTTCTCAACCCGAAATATGCATATAGTGAACCTCCTTTAACCTCTATCCTGTTTCCCGAATTTAGAAGGGGGAGTGATGCAGAATTTCATGAACTCTCTCCAGCAAAAAGTTGTGCGATGCTGCTGGAGTCTCAGATGAATGGCCGCAACCTCTCCGGCCTCGGTATTGCAGGTCTGTCTAATATTGTCAGACGATGCAAGTCATACCGATTGGTTTATGGTGGTTTTGATGGACTCGAGCAAATATTTGACTCCATCCATCCTTGCTGATGGCCGGGAAATAGTAACTATATGTCAGGATATCCCCTTCTTAATCTCTGTGCCCGGGTAACGGGGCATCATGAACAACATCGTCGGTTGCAGGAGATTTGTTATACATTTGCAGACTGGGAAATGCTCTTGCGTCAGTCCGAAATGGAAGGCATGACACCACTGTTGAATAAACATCTCAGGGAATCGGGATCCATTTTTCCCGCCTCGATCCGCCGCAGCCTGGCCATCCTCACCCGGCGTCACAATCTATACACTCTGCTTCTTGCGCAGGCACTTCGAGAGGTGTTGGAGAGATTCCAGAATGAAGGCTTAACCCCCATCGTTATAAAAGGCGCCGCGCTGTGCCGCACAGTGTATCCAGACCCCAGCCTACGGCCAATGCGGGATATCGATATTCTGATGCGGGACAGGGAGGCGGTTCAGGCTAAGAATATTCTGGAGAAAATTGGGTTTCAGCAATCCACTGCGCCAATACCACCCGCCCATTTTCATCTGCCGGCTATGCTTAAAAAGGATCACGAATTTACGATCTGTATCGAAATACATCGAGGATTGTACCCGGACTGTCCACCCTATTATCCATCTGTGAATTTTGAAGAGTTGTTGGGGGCTGCCAGACGATTTGACGTGGAAGGTTTTTCGGCTCTAACTTTTGGCGATGAGGATATGCTCTGGTATCTCTATCAGCATGGGTTTCGCGCACCCCTCACCTACGAATCTTATAGGTTGATCAATGCAGCAGACATAATAAGCCTCACCGAGACATCTTTTTCACGCCTTGATTGGTCGGAGATCCGCAAAAAATATCCTCAACTGATCAAGGCACTGCCTTTGATGCACCATCTTACTCCTTGGAATCCCGATATCATTCCTCGCGATTTTGTACCAGAAGGAGAAAGGGTGCGATCACGAAAAACCACACCCTTCCAGGGATGGCCCAAGAAGAAGATAAAAGAACAGAAGATGGAGGGGCAGAAATTACACGATATTCTGCGCACCACTTTCCTTCCGCCTGCCTGGTGGTTGAAAGTCTACTACGGTCTTTGCACATGGAGGGAATTTCTTCAGTGCATAGTACTACGGCATCCCAGGCATATCTTTTGGTGGATCCGGCTCTACAGCACCTATCTCCCGCCACCCGCCGTTGATACCCGGGAAAGTGCCAGGGATGGCTCGATGGCGGCTGTCGAGCTGCGAATAAAAAAAGGCTTGAAGAAAACTTGTACTCTCCTGAAAAAACTTCGTTAGTCTAAAAAGGTTTGTTTGTTACGATGTGCCGGATGCGTTTGAGTATGATTCATACACGTCTCATCTTTTGTATCATTGGTGCGTTGTTCGAGATCCTGAATCTCACTATGTGTCGCTTTACGAATAGATTTGGCCACTTAGGATAGCCTCTTGCACGAATGTAGATCTAGCAAGGTCTTTACCTTAGTAATTGTTCTCGGAGCAGAACCCTCAAAATGGTTGTTCACAAAAAGAAACGCGTTCGCTTCAAGCTCCGATAGCAGAAGTACTAGTTGACCAATATCGTCATCTTTCGGCTGCACGATCTCATTCCACTTCTCACCGGTCACTTCCTCGATCCCACTACGATCATAACCATGTAGCCGGATGACCACATTCTCACCGAGCAAATCTTTATGGTTCTCAAAAACCTCAAAGATCGGCGGCATATAATATCCATGAAGAAAAACATGCGATAGCTCTGATGAGCGAAGAAATTTAAAATAACGTTCATTAAGATAGTTCGGATTACGTATCTCGACAGCGAAGAGCAACCCATCCGGTAAATTACTCACAAATTCAGCAAAACGATCCAGAAATTCGCCCTGCCCCCGCATCTTCTGTTTGTTCAGATACTCGAATTGAAACATCAAAGGACCGAGCTTGGAGTGCAATGGCGCAATCGAGTCTAGAAAACGCTCCATCAGTTCGACAGATAAAAAGTGGTCGTTTGGAATAAGCGGCCCGCGCTGTGTTTTTCTTGTAGTGATGCGTCAGCGTTATGCTATTCGGAACCTTGATCCCGAACTTGAATGAGTCAGGTACGGATTCGGCATATTCTTTAACGACATTCGCTTTCGGAAGTACAACCGATTCGCCGAATAGTGACCAGAACCATTGATCTACTTCAACAGTCGAGTAAACCGCACTGTATTCTTTCAGAAAGTTCTCAGGCTTTGCTTTAGAGTAAACAAGCCCTTTCCAAGACTCGTACTTCCAACTGCAAGTACCGATATGTAATCTTTTCTCGCGTTCCATGAACAAAACAATAATAAGGATATCTGAAAAGACAAAAGGTTCCATAGCCAGCGCTATGAAACATTTTCAAGAGGTCACAAATATAAACCAGCGACAAGTCTTTGCGATGTGTATATCCCAAACAGCACGCCTTAATCAGGTCAGATTTTATGGAAACCGTGTTGGGTGATTAACCCGACACGCTCCTTGAACAGTTATAGGCTGGTGGATTGACTTATTTTAAAAAAGAAATGGGGTGATGGCCGATATTTTGGTGTGACAGATAAAAAAGGAAAAATAACGTTGTCTAGCAATCATAACATACCGAGTAGAAAAGGAGCGCTAGCCTTTCTTGCATTGATCAGTGCATTTCCTCCTCTCTCTACGGTACTCTACCTTCCGGCTCTGCCACAGATGGTAGAGGTGCTCAATGCTACCCAGGCAAGGGTAAACCTGACGCTTAGCATGTTTTTTTTGTTTTTTTCAGTGGGGTTGTTGTTCTGGGGACCACTAAGTGAAAAATTCGGCAGAAAGCCCATCCTCCTATCAGGGCTTACTATGTATATATTTGCGAGTGTGTTTTGTGCATTCAGCCAGAATGTGGAACAGCTTATTGCCAGCCGTATCCTCCAGGCATTAGGAGGGAGTGCCGGAACAGTGGTGGCTACTGCCATGGTGAAGGACATTTATAGTGGTCGCGAAAGGGAAAAGGTTATGGCCACCGTCATGTCCATGGTGATTATTGCCCCTATGGTTGCTCCGGTTCTTGGTGCGCTCATGCTGAAGTATACTTCCTGGCGGAGCATCTTTCTTTTGCTGGCCGCAATTGGAACCATAGCCCTGCTAAGAGGACTATTTTTTCAAGAAACCTTGTCGAAGAAATTTACAGGATCGATCATCGGTTCGTGGTACAGGCTTCTGGTGGTCTTAAAAAATCTCGGATTTTCATCACTGTTGGTGATTTTCTCCCTTGCTCCCATTGCTCTCATGGCTTTTCTGGCGGCTGCTTCCTACATCTATATCAACGGGTTTGGTCTTACTGAGGGACAATTTAGTCTTTTTTTGGCCTTTAACGCCACATGTGCAATGATCGGCCCTACGCTCTACATGCGGATAAGAAGACATATCGGACCGAAATCGATTATTACCGGGTGCTTTGCTACGGTAGCTGTCTGCGGAGTAGTTGTTTCTGTCTTTGGCCATATATCTCCCTACCTGTTTGCCTTGTCGGTCGGACCAGTGACGATGGCAGTAATCACAGTGCGGGTTCCAGGGACGCATTTGATGCTTGAACAACAAGAAGATGATTCAGGATCCGCATCGGCACTTATTAATTTTTTCGCAATGTTTATGGGAAGTATGGGGATGCAACTGGTCACGCTTTGGCCCGGTACCCTTGTCATGAATCTCGGTCATATCCAGATCGGCGTAGGCATAGTTTGTGGGGTGTTGTGGCTATTCTGCCGCAACAAGCAGTTTATTATCCAGCCTCCATCCTGATGAAGTAAAGCCGGTATGGGTGACCTTCCTGAGAGCCACCTTTTTTGCATAAACTGAGATGCGTTCCATAAACAGAGGATTTATCTTGGTGTCCATATTTTTAGTGTGTAATTACGGTGACAGTATACTTAATTTATTTCCTATTTCTTGATTCATGGTCATTGATGCATAACTGCATAGTAAAGATAAGTACACTGTCACCGAATTGTCCGAATTGTCCATTACACACCGTGTCAATAGTATGGAAATCAGCTAAATAGCCAACTTTTCAGCAAATTAGTGTAACGCGGCATAACGATATACACCATGAGCAATACAACAGAACCCGTAATAATCAATGTATCAATGTGACGATCTGGTGGGATTCCGAGCAGCCGTAGAAGTGGCAAAACAATCAACGGTACCCCGAGAACTAACGGATAGATAGCAGACCAGGTAACAAGAAATTGTTTCCAGCGTACAGGCACTTTGGCCCCGGCGTCCTCCGGCGTGAACCAAAAATCCAGGCCACTTTTTATAAAAAAATCATCATCTTTGGCCAGAATGGGCTTCGCCTTTTCTATAAGTCGCTTTCGATGCTCCGAATTCATCCAGCCCTGGAGATGCTCAGGTGTATCAAACCGTACGATCACGGTATATGTCGCTGTTAACCCAGCAACAGGACGGATAATTTGCCAATCGAGGAGACCTTCAGAGCTTCTGCAGAGAGGTCCGATTTCGTTCAACCAATCATCGTATTGGGATTCCTTGCCCCGATTGCACTCGATGGGTAATAACAACAGTGGCAGCTCTTTCCGTCGGGTTTAGTGTTTCAATATTGTGAGTCAAAGTATTTCTCCCTTTGCACAGGTAAGGTGCGACAGATAAAATGTTGCGCCTGTGCAATAAGTCTGTTAGCGGCGGCTTAAAAATGTAAAAAAAGGTCGGTTTAAAAATGTTATCAGATGGTGTGTGGTTTGCTGTTCCACCGATCATATTTTTTCAATGCGGCAGTTTTTCCTCTTGATAAGGTTTACACTTCGATCTGCTCTTTCATTCGATAACTTTTACCTTCTATGAGCAGCGTGTCCGCATGATGGAGGAGCCTGTCAAGAATGGCAGAAGTGAGCGTTGCATCATTGTTGAAGATCTCTGGCCAGTCCTTATACGCCCGGTTCGAAGTTATGACGATGGCCCCTTTTTCATAGCGGCAACTGATGACCTGGAAAAGCAGGTCCGCACCATGTTTATCAATCGGCAGATATCCAAGTTCATCAAGGATGAGCAATGATGGTCTGATGTACGTTTTTAAGCTGTTTTTTAGCTGTCCGGTGGCCTGGGCAGCAGACAGGGTATTGATTACATCAACAGCAGTGGAAAAGAGTACGGTATATCCCTTCATACAAGCTTCATACCCAAGCGCTGTTGCCAGATGGGTTTTGCCAAGACCGACCCCACCAAGAAGTATCCCGTTGGCGTTTTGATCGATAAAATTCAGGTTAAAGAGATGTTGCACTTGTGGTCGGTTGATCTTCTTAGGCCAGGTCCACTGGAACTGGTCGAGCGTTTTGACAACAGGAAAACGTGCCATCCTGATCCGGCGCTGGATGGAGTTGCACCAGCGCAGATCTGCCTCGCCCTGGACAAGAGTTTCAAAGTATTCCTGATGACTCCAGTTGTTCTTTGCTGCTTGAGCTGCGAGTTGTTGGTACTGCTCCATCATAAAGCGCAGTTTGAGATAGCTGAGCTGCTCATCTGTCTGTGTCGGTTTATTAGTCATATCATTTCTTCCGATCATAAATAGTTATATCCGGCCCTTTTATTTCCAGGTCGAGCAGATCTTCACTGCGGGTGAGATGCAGGGCTCCAGGCTCTTTATTGATCCGTTTTCTCTGTTCGAGAAGGTTGGCAATATATTCACAGGAAAAGGCTTTGAACAAAAGAGCGTCATCAATAGCTCTGGCCACCGGCTCTTGCCCATAAATTTCACTTAAGCCGACAATTTGCCGGATGTGATGGAGTAGATTCATCCGTCGTTCCAGCAAGCCCTGATAGTATTTTTCGGACCCCTGCGACAGGGTGAGAAAACGCATGATTATTTTCTGGTCCCTGGCCTTTCTTCTTTGTGCCAGCAGCGCTTTGGGATGATCCGGGTCCTCAATATCCTGATAGCGGTCATAACACCTGGTGTGCCTGGCTATCAACTTGTAATCGTGATAGATGCATACCCGGTCGGAATATGCCTTCATGGTCAACTTCTGTCCGGCATATTCAGCCGGTACGGAATAACGATTGGTGTCCAGAGTTACCCGGAACTGTTTTGTTGCCCTAATCGGCAAGACAGTTCCGATATCGTATGGATGCGCGGGGAGTCGTGATAAACATGCTGCTTCTTCCGGGAACATTTCCTGCGGTTTTTTCCTGGTTTCACCATGAATGCGAACATTGGCAACGCTCGAAAGCCACCGGCTTGCCATATAGTTGATGGTCTTAAAATCCCCCGGCTCAAGACCTGCCAGAAAGTTTTTTTTGACATAACCGACACCGTTTTCCACCATACCCTTTTCATTACCCTTACCAACCCCGCAGGGGATAATGCGAAAGCCGTAATGCCCTGCGAAGTCGAGATATTTAGGGTTAAATATCGGATCTTGGCCGATGATTCTTTTCAATACTGCCGACTTGAGATTATCCACCATGACCTTTTGCGGTACCCCGCCAAAGAACTCGAAAGCCCTTTGATGACAGCCTAAAAAATGTTCCATAGTTTGTGAGACGGTAAACTCGACATACATCATCCGGCAATGACATAGAACCATGACAAAAAAACTCAGTCTTCTCCTTGTTTCGCCAACAGCAATAGAGTGGTAGGATCCCCAGTCAACCTGTGCACATTCCCCCCGGGCAAAGACCAGTTTCAAGTAAGCTTTTTGGCGTTTAGGCCGAACTTTTCGTACGTAATCCTTGACAATGGTGTAACCGCCGTCAAAACCCTGTTCACCGATTTGTTGGAAGATCTGAGCGGCGCTGTATGGATGCCGTTCCAGCATTCGTCCGATATCATCTTTAAAGGGATCAAGTTTACTGGAACGCATGCCAGGTAACCTGAGCTGGAACTTCTCAACATGCATCCATTTCCCAATAGTACGACTGTCAAGGCCCATTTCAAGCGCGATTTGTCCCGCCTTCAAACCAGCCTCCCGGTAACGTTTGATGAGACAGAACTGCTCATAATCAATCATAGCTCACCTCCTATCACCTGCTGCAAAACTTCCCTGATTGACTGTGGACCTGTCGCCGATCTATCAGGTTCACGCCTCGGATCCAGGGCCAGAACCTGATAGATCGGTTTTCTGAAGGCGATTAACTGTTGCCGAATCAAATCATTACGGGCTTGAATCAAACGTGCGCTATCCATGGACAGCCTTTTTTGCAGGCTTGCCTCGCCATAATAGCTTAGGCCATGGCTATCACTGACCGTGACCAGAAAAAGATACAGGGTTGCAGCACTGTGGCTGAGGTAATCAATATACCGTTCACGAACCAGCCGGTGATCCACCCAGCTGAACTGCTCAGGTACCTGACGGATCAGGTGGGGATAAATAGCTGTTTTGTCGATTGTCATGTCGGCCTCCTTTGAGAGCAAGATGGTTGAGTAAGAATATCCTGCCCCAATTGTTGCAGACGACGGCCACATGTGACTATGTCATCTTGTAACGCAGAACCACTTAATTGTGCCAATAAGCCCAGGAAAACAGTGTCTTGCGCTGATAAGAGATCTTGTAACGCATTAAGTGCTAACTGCGGCATAACAACTTGTATTTTCGTTGTTTTTGAAGATGAGTGATCTTGTAACGGTAATTCGGGTTTTTGTCGCTTTCGCCAGTACCCCGGATTCCGCTTTCGCCACTCCTGTACTCGTTTGACATTATCCGGCCCCCTGAAGTAGTCGCTATTCTCAGCTTTGGCCCGCCATTTTCTCTTGGCTGGCAGCCTTGCTTATCTTGCGACATTCCGGCTGTGAACAGTATTTCTGTTTCTTGGTATTACGGGGATCTGGATAAAATAATTGATGGCAGTGCTTACACTTACGCTTTCTTGTCAGTCGCATAAATCTGAGTCCTCCTCAGATTTACATTCAAAAACAACGCAGGCTATAGGGAAAGAAAAAGGAAGAAGATGAAGAAAAGAAAAAAAGATCGATTGGTTTATTTGGAAGAAAATCTAGAAGAAAATTAAGACAATTTCAAACCGCCGACTGAAGAACATTTTCAGGTCGCCGCTGACAGTCTATAAGATGTATTTCCCCAAATGCATCACTCAACGACTCAAAAATGGTTTTCGCAGTACCCAAAAAGCAGTCGTTTAATATTGGATTATCCTAATATACAACAGATGTATAACAGATAATATACGCCGGAAGCACAACATGAGCGAAATCCGCACTCTTGCTGTTTGCTCCTGTTGACCTTGGTACCGGAAGGCGATAAGTCCTAACACTTATCTTGTATTGAATTTAGTGATATAGTAAAACTACATGTCACCTTGAATAATTAGGTTATTCGGCCGAGGTCAAGGAATGTAAGCAATTTTACCGCAGGCATATAGTTGCTATTCCGAGGATAAAATTTCGAGCATAACGAAGAGATCGGGAGAAAAGGCAATTATTCAAGGTGGCCTACACTGTAAATCAGGCGTATGTGCAAGGAGTGGAAATTTGCTTAGAAAGGTGCTTGAAGCAAAGATGCCCCCCAAAAAGCAGCAGATGTCTATTAAACGTTAGTGATTGAAAAAATATGGCAACAATCATTCTGCCAGGAATGGGAGCAAATTCAAAAATGTATCCTAAAAAAAATTATGACAAGCTTCATGATGTAACATTTGCAGAATGGCCAAAATACGAAAATGAAACATCAATTCAAGCAGTTGCCGAAAAGATAATCGAACAGCACAGTATAAAAACTAACATGATTGTTGGTGGCTCATCCTTAGGAGGAATGGTGGCCATTCAAATCGCCAAAATAGTCGGTATTAAGAAAGTCATACTGATCGGCAGTGCAACAGAACCGAAGTTCATAAATCCGCTTCTTAAAAAACTGAGAAAGTTATCACAAATTACCCCAGTTAAGTTCATTCAAATTCTAGCCGGCAAAATCAACGTCGCTGGGAAAAATAATTTGCTTACAATGTTTAGTGAATCCGATACTCATTTTATTAAAGCTATGTGCAAAGCTATTTTTCTCTGGGAAGGTCTTGGGGACTATGAGTGTGAAATTTGTCATATCCATGGTCAGCTGGATAAAGTAATTATCCCTCCGAAAACTAATGTAAGAATTATACCGGGAGGTGGACACTTGATTTCAATGACCCATAGTGAGGTAGTAGCCGATTTTATATTTAAAAACATTAATTTACACTAACAAGGCGTTTGAGTTGACAGTCGGCACTGCCTGCCTCCTGTCGCTTAACTTTACGTTTGTCCCATATAAAAATGATTTGATCATACAAAGAGATAAAGACTACTCTGCTAATGACGAATACAACAGATCAATCAATATGTCCTATCTGCGCTGAACCAAATAACTGCATGGCTCATTGTGATGAACCATGTTGGTGTAAACAGGTTGAAGTACCCAAAGAGCTTTTAGCGATCGTCCCCACAAACAAAAAGAATCAAGCATGTATATGCTTAAACTGCATTCAAAAGTTTAAAGAAAAACCGAGTGACTTTATTATAAAAATAAAGCACTAACCAGTTACTTCACCGGTCGGACATCGCCGATGAGTTCAAGTCGTTATAATTAACAATTTATAATCATCATTAAATTAAAGGCATTCGTATGCTAAGAGTAATTGTAGTAATTCTCTGAATAGAAATTTTTTCAACTGTTCTTGCAAAGAATATAAAAATATTTTGACAGTAGGGTAATAAAACAATTCAAAAGTAAGTATACTGATTGCCGGGAGGGGATCTTTTGGCAGCCTTTCACTGAAAGGAAGGGGGAAATTACTTTACTTGGTTGGACAGCAAGAGCCGTAAGAAGCGAGAGTTCCAGGTACGGTTCTGTGATGGCTTAGGGATAATCCCGCATTACTGACGTGTTTGCTTACTGTTCAGCAGCGAAATTGAAAAGGTTACTAATGTCCTCTCAATTGCATAAAATAAAAAAACACAAATTAACGTTGAGCTTTATACTGATCATTGTCGTATTTTTATGTATTGGAATTATAACAATAAAGGAATTTCTCACACTGGGCGATCTCACAAGAACGATATATGAGCACCCACTTGTCGTCTCAAATGTCTCCCTTAATGCTGCTTTGAATATAACAAAAATGCATCGCAGTATGAAAGATGTTGTATTATCTAACTCTCTCGAAGAGGCAGACGTTGCGCTAAAGACTGTGGGAGAGGCCGAGCAGAAAGTTTATCAACAGCTTGAGGCCATCTTGCGTAATCGCTTTTTTGTCCGATCTCTGCGTTTTGATCGAAATTTTATCCTCGGAATATCAGCCATATGCCTTCGGTAAAATTTCTCGTTTGCCTTGATCTCGAACGAAAAACCTGATTATTCAAGGTACCTTGATACTATCAGAGAGAATATTATCGGTAGGAGAGGGCAGGCCCTTGAATAACAAACACGGCAGTTTTTTATTAATTAGAAACCCATACGCGAAGAGGTTGTTAACCTTTTTAAATCTGGTAACAAACAAGATGCGATTTTTATAACAAAAGCAAAAGGAGCTGACCATGTATCAGAACTTGAAGCTAAGATGTTGGAATTATCTTCTTATACGAGGGAAAAGGCCACTTATTTCATTGAACTTGCTGAAACAAGTCATTCAAGCATTGAAAATATCACCGATATTTTGACGATAGCTGATGTATTTCTGTCTATATTAATCGCTTTATTTACTTCCTATATCGTTTTAAAATCTGAAAGATTGCTTTTGGATAAAAAAAATAAACTTCAAAAAGCTCTTGATGAGATTAAGACATTGCGCGGCATTATCCAGATATGCGCCCACTGCAAACAAATAAGAGATGACGAAGGCCTATGGAATCAAATGGAAGAATATATCCATGCACACTCGGAAGCAGCGTTTAGCCATGGTATTTGCCCAAGCTGTGTGAAAAAATATTATCCTGAAGAGTATGCGTCCATTTTCCCCGACGAAAAATAAGTAAAATAAACGAACAACCAGTTCAGCGGCCGGCGCCGCTCGCTGAACCGATACGTTATACTTGGAAAAATAATGGAAAATGACTTTACCGATTATGAGTTGATTCTAGAGACTCACAATGCTGGAGATCGAGTATTTATAAAATCTATACTCGATGCAGAAGGTATCATTTATTTCATCCAGGGCGAATATGTTGCCCCTTATTTATTCAATGCATTGCCGATGCGAGTAATGGTTAGAAAGGATCAAGCAGAAATAGCAAAAGACATTTTGAAGGATATCAAATTGTCCTACTCGTATAACTTAAGGGAAAGCACTGAAGATGATAAATCAGAAGATTAAAGGCTACCTTGGAATATTGTCTTTTTGCCCCAACTCTGCGTTGCGTGCGAATATTTTATCCTCCGAATATAAAACATATGCGCCCCAAGGGCACTTCTTTCAGGGCGCCTATCGGCAAAATTTTGACACGCACCTTGATTTTGAACCGAAATCCTAAATTTGCAAGGTACCCATATGAATTCGAAATATTGGGACAATGAAGGGGCAGCGAAAACATTTACTCATGGATTATCCGATGAATGGATTAACGGGATTCCGCGTGACATGAATGTGTTGGATCTTGGTTGTGGTTATGGGCGAATAACCAGAAAAATGTTTAGCTACGGCTTTAAAAATGTTCTCGGCTACGATCCCAGCAAGGCAATGATTTCAAGAGCCGTGCTGGAAAATCCCGGCCCAAGATATACATCCGACATAGAAGAGATAACGAAACAGCACTATTCCCTGGTCATTTGTTTTGCCTTGTTTACCTCGTGTCCCGAGCCGGATCGCCAGATGGAAATCAAAGAACTAATCGAAAAACAGACAGATAATGCTTCCTGCTTGTATATCAGTGATTACCTGACCTCTGAAAATCCTCACTATTCCAAAAGATATGAACAGAGAGAACTGGGGCTCTACGGGTGTTTCGGAACAAGAGGGACCGTGATCTTCCGTCATCACCAAAGCGACCATTTTACAAAGCTATTTTCCGGCTGGAAACAAATCGAATCGAGAACTGTTGCAGGAAAAACCCTTAATGGTAATAAGATTAACATCTCACAATTATTATTTGAAAAAGTTTGACCAGGCACGTCGGGCTGACCGCGGAATGCGGCGGTAATTGAACTAACCGTTTGATGAAAAGGTAAGGAAAATGAAACAACTCTCCAAGCTGCTGGAGTGGATTCGGCCAGCCGGTGTCTTTTTTGTGTACTTCATGGCTTCCTACCTTGGAACTGACGCCATATCTAAATTTCATATTCTCGGGCCGTTCATGGTAATGCTCATGTCCGGAACCGTAGCCTTTGAATCATTGATAATTGGCGAGGCAGCCTCCGAAAAGATCGGCTACAAACCAAATCGGGCCTATCAGGTGCAATCGGGCTTGAACTATCTGGCCATGGCTCTGACTGCATTGCTCGTATTCCTGTTGGACTGGGGGCGCTATGCGGATGCAACCATTACCACTGCCATGCTGGTGTGCTTTTCTCTATCGGCAACAAACCATGTGGCAACAGCAATCAGGGAGCATAACTTCAAGCCGGTCAATGTAATGCGTCCGGTTATGACGCTTTTACTGATCGGCATCATACTTCCTCTCATGATCGATGCTCTCCAATGAGTGAGCGAATCCGCGTACTCTTCTTATGCACGGGAAATTCGTGCCGCAGCCAGATGGCCGAAGGACTTTGTCGCCACCTGAGGGGCGATGTCATCGAACCGTTCTCGGCAGGTATCGAGATTCACGGATTGAATCGGCTGGCAGTGCAGGTAATGAGGGAAATCGGAATCGACATCTCCGGCCACTCCAGCAAGACGGTCGCCGATCTCGGCAATAGTGAGTTCGACTACGTTGTTACGGTGTGCGGCCATGCCAATGAGACGTGCCCTTTCTTCCCTGCCGGGACCAGGGTGGTACACCGGGGTTTCGACGACCCTCCTAAGCTGGCCATTAATGCCGCAAGTGACGAGGAAGCACTGACTCACTACCGGCGCGTCAGGGACGAGATCAGGGAGTTTGTCCTTTTGCTCCCGGGGGTATTGAGTACCAACCCGGCAGGTATCGGCGAAGGCAAAAGCTCCTGAGCGCAGCCAGGAAAAAGCAGCAAGAATGAGAATGAGATTGTCTGCCGGTATGATAGCCGGATTTTTGGTGGTGGGACTGCATCCAGCGTTATTCAATGGCTAAGGTTCTTCCACCGTGGCCTAAATGTTTACAGGAGGTGTGGTTATGGGAAATTTTTTATTTATCCTCAGCAAGGATGACAATGAAGCTGCCACAAGATGCTTTCAGTTTGCTAAAATTGCCCATGCAAAAAAACATCATGTCGATTTGTTCTTCATTGATGGCGGTGTTATGTGGGCAAATAAAAACAGAGATTTAAGTAGAAAAACGAATACAGGAGATTGTCCGGCAGATTATTTACCCTATCTTGTGGAGAATGAAGTTGCCATCGGAATATGTACGCCCTGTGCAAAAAACCGAGGAATTGATGAGGCGGCTTTTTTCAGCAATATGCTGCTGGATGGCGGGCCTCACCTGATTGATATGGCTGCTGAAGCGAAGGTTTTCAATTTTTGAGAATGAATCAAGGCGACCTGCACTGCTATTGCGTCAGCTGAGATTCGTTCGGGAGCGTGCAGGATATTCAACCGTTCGGGCCTGGCATAGGCCGCGAGTGTCAACCCCGCCCGTTCGGCGATGGCCAGGCCGAGTGAGGATGGCGCGGTGCGTGACATGACTATGGGAATCCTCATCCGGGCACATTTCAGTACCATGTCGGAGGTCAAGCCGGCCGGTGGTATAGACGGCGCTGCGGGGAGAAGCCTTGCCCAGCAGGATAGCGCCCATCACCTTGTCAACTGCGTTGTGCCGGCCGACATCTTCATAAAACACCTGCAGGCCGCCATCTGCCCAGAGACCGCAACCGTGCACACAATGCGTCATCGGACCAAGAACGGAAGACTGCAGGACCTCGCGGATGAACCGTTTGACCTCGTCAAAGGAGATCGTATATGCAAGGGGCGGTTCAATATAACCCTCAAGCATCTCCCGGGGGATTTTGCCGGTACCGCCGCAACCAGAGGTAATGATAACGTCTTTTGGCTCCATGCTATCGACATCGGCGAAAACTGATATCCTGCCTTCCGGGCAGACGAGTACTTCCTTAACCTCCTCCGGACGACTGATATATCCCTGACCAAACAGGAAACCGACACCGAACTCCTCCAGGCCCACGGGCAGGACCATCGAAGCGCCGATGTCCACCTCGTTCAGCATGATGGTGTAGGGAGTTTCTATGGCGACATATTCCTGCGCCTCACTCCTCCCTTCGGGCGTGACAATTGTCGTTGGTACCTGTATCGATGTGGTCGCTGTCATAATAAGTGCTGGAAAAAGGGATTCGTCATACAGCTGTGTGGAATTCCGGGAACACTGATAATCATTTTCACTTCCGGGAAAAGCCACTGTATCAGCTTTGCATATTTCTTTCACAGAAATATTTCACCGGGCGGTTGTCGGCGCCAGGTTTCTCCCGTTTCGATACGCTCATGGATTTGCGGGCGAAGCTGCTCGTGGGCAGGGTGACAGTTTCCGCCAGGCGAGTGTATATTCTGTGCTACTAAAAAGCGGACAGGGAAAGGAACTTCACTGGCTCCTTTGAGCAACCTGATTATTCAGGGCGGCCTTCATCTTTCGGGACATAATGATGACAGCAATTGTTGCGTTTATCGGTTGGCATGACAGTGGAAAAACAACACTGGCATCATCCGTTGTCAGCCACTTGAAGACGATGGGCTACCGGGTTGCCGTGATAAAGTCGAGCAGTGTCCGGAATATCCCTTTCGATACGCCGGACACGGACACCTTCAGACACCGGCAGGCCGGGGCTGACTCTGTCATGCTGGTCGCACCGGACCAGATGGTCCTCCAGACCGACAACAAGGATCTTTCTCTCGTCACCCTTGCTCATCGATATTTTCCGGATGTAGATATTGTTATTGCCGAGGGCTTCAAGCATTCCCGGTACGTTGCCAAAATTGAGGTGTGCCGGAATCCTGAACAGGTATTGCGTAAAGAAGTCCATGGTGTGATCGCCGTTGCCACCGATCTCGATATAACGGCTGATAATATCTTCAGGCTTGATGAAGGACAGGAGATCGCCCATTTTCTTGAAAAGCGTTTTCTCCATCAGGATCAGAAAGGTGCGGAAAAGACCGCACTGCTGGTGAACGGCAGAAAGGTTCCCCTGAAGGACTTTATCCAGACCTCGCTTGCCGGTGTTGTGGCCGGTTATGTCGCTTCACTGAAACTGGGTGATGATATCCGGGAAATAGAGCTGCGCATCAGGCTTCAGGATTGAATGGACGGGTGTTTTCACCCGCCCATCATGTCGTCATCTCCTCCGCCGTCTGCCGCTGCGGCAGCCTGCTCTTCTTCCTCGATGATGCGTGCCGCGGCAGCAGCTCCGGTAGCCCGGGAAACTTGTCTCTGCTCCTCTTTGTCGTTCTCCGGCCGGGGCCTCTCCGGCACATCGACGATAACTTTCCGGTGAGCGTAGTGAATTCCCTGTGCGCTCAGGGCCTCGGTTATCAGCCGATAAGCCTCGCGCCTGATAACAAAATGGGTGCCCGGCTGGGCGGTAAACTTGGCCCTGATGGTCATGACGGAGTTGGTGATTTCACGCACGCCCTGCGATTTGAGCGGACGGATGAAATCCTTGCCGTACTCCTCATTTTCCAGCATCGTCTGGCCGACCTTCTTGATGATCCTGCGGATCTTGTCAATCGGGGCATCATACGGGAAATCGAGGTTAAACTTGACGATGATGCCGCCGCGCATGTAGTTGGTGATTGCGCCAAGTTCGCTGTGCGGAATGATCTGCAGCATGCCGCGATGGTGCCTGAGCATGATATTCCGCAGGGTAATGTTTTCCACCGTGCCGGAGACCGAACCGGCGGTCAGGTATTCACCCACCCTGAAAGCATCATCGAGCAGGTAAAAGAAGCCGGAGAAGATGTCGGAAACCAGTTTCTGGGCGCCAAAGCCGATGGCCAGGCCGATAACTCCGGCACCGGCCAGCAGGGGGCCGATATTGACGCCCATCGAGGAAAGCAGCGTCATGATGACCATCACCCCGAGAATGGTTCCGATGAACTTGCGCACCATCGGCAGCAGGGTATAGGCCCGCCCGCGGCTCGCCGCACCACCCCATTCATCATCCTGATCATCGCCCTCCTCCTCTTCCGGCATCGATTCCTGAATTTTCCGTTCGATCCAGGAACTGATAAAGCGCCAGAAAAAGAGGGCGAGGGTCAAAATAATGATGGAATCGAGCAGGACGGAAGCGAGCTGCGAGAAGAATGGAATGCGGATATGCCAGAGGTTTGCAACCCAGACGATCAGCGCAGCCACAAGTGCGATTCGGGCAATTCCCTTGACCTTGAGAAACATACGTCGACCCTTTTCCCTCACCTCGGAGGTCCAACTCGGTTGGCGCGGTTTTGTCAGGATAGGAATCCTGGTGAATCTTCAGGGTACTCATCGAATACTTGACTACCCATTGAATCAGGCGATCGGCAACCATCCAGATCGGTACGACGAAGAAACTCAGGATGAAAGCGCCGCCGCCCTTGACGCTTGGGTCTGCCAGATCTCCGACCAGCAGTATCCAGAGAATAAAGAGATAAAAAAGTGCAAGGATATGCCAGACGGCGGCGAACTGTTTTCTCCCCCAGGTTACGCTCTGTTTGTCCTGCAGCCCCGCTACGATGATCATCTTGCCGACCCTCCTCCGTTCGGAAATGACAATGAAGGCGGTAGTGATGAGCAGGACGGTGGCGAAAAGGAGCTGCAGCAACCGCACCGTTTCCTGCCCGGCACCAAGCCGCCTTGTAACAACGGCAAACATCAGGGCAACAATGATATAGCCGAACGTCCAGACGATCAATCGGTGGCTTGCGCGGGCAGGGGCGTCCTCCAGGGGAATGATACGTAGCTGCGGGTATTCGGGAGAAAAGAAAATATGACAGAGAATGGACATAGACCTGATGCAGGTAACACAGAGCAGTGTCGCCAGGAAAAAGAGTTGCAGAAAGGGAGAATTGGTCCAGATGAAGGCCATGTATGAGAAATAGGAGGCGCCGAAGAAAAAGATGAGGCCAAGCACCCTTGGCAGATTCTGGGCCAGGGCGGCAAGAAATTTGTCGGTGGCACTCATCTCGGTGGTGCCGAAATCAGGCTCGGTCAAATACCTGGTTATCACAAATTTCCTGAACAGGGTTTCGATACCGAGTCCGACGAGAAGATAGAGGGCTACCCAGAGGATGTTAAGCATCGCACCCTGCGATGTGCCGTAGGGACAGAGTTTGATGAATACCCGGTAGAGGTCGGGCAGCACGTTCGGGATACCGTTGAAGAGCGCCTTGAGCTGGTCCTCGTCCTCGTCCTGCCCGCTGCTCAGGCTATTCAGCATCACCGAAAGAAGGGATGCCGGCCCTTTCATTTGATCGTAATCAGGCTCTGACAGCTTGGCATCTTTTTTGAGCTCGTCAATGAGCATCTTCCTGACCTGCTCGTCGCTGAGTCCGGCCATTACATGGTCGGCCTTCTCTCCCGCGGCGGTTACTTCATTTGTGTCGGCTGCAGGGGAAAACGGGGGGTGGAACAGGGAAGTGGCAAACAGGAGTGCGGCAAAGCAGATGGTGAGCGCTGCTTGATGAGCAAATCGTTGCATAGGTCCCTCCTCCGGGGCAGGTGCGCCAGATCTATAAGCGGCTCTCGAAGTATGGTTTTAACACATCGGGAACAGCAATACTTCCGTCTTCCAGCTGATAGTTTTCGATGATGGCCACCAGGGTCCTGCCGACGGCCAAACCCGAGCCATTAAGCGTATGTACCAGTCTGCTTTTCTTCTCGCCTTCGGGGCGATAACGTACCGCTCCGCGACGCGCCTGAAAGTCGAGAAAGTTGGAGCAGGAAGATATCTCACGGTAGGCTTCCTGCCCAGGCAGCCATACTTCGATATCGTACGTTTTCGCTGCAGAGAAACCAAGATCACCCGAACAGAGTGTGACGACCCGGTAGTGCAGGCCAAGCAGCTGCAGCACACGCTCGGCATTGGCCAGCAGTGATTCCAGTTCGTCGAAAGAGGTCTCCGGTGTGGTGAACTTGACCAGTTCCACCTTGTTGAACTGGTGTTGCCGGATGAGTCCCCTCGTGTCGCGGCCATAGGAGCCTGCCTCTGAGCGGAAGCAGGGGGTGAAGGCCGTGTACTTGATCGGCAGCTCACTTTCCTCGAGCGTTTCATCACGATGGATATTGGTCACCGGCACTTCTGCGGTTGGAATAAGGTAGAGATCCCAGTCCTTGATTTTGAACAGGTCTTCCTCGAATTTTGGCAACTGGCCGGTCGCCGTCATGCTTGGCGTGTTAACCAGGTATGGCGGCAGAATCTCCTTGTAGCCATGCTCGCCGGTATGCAGGTCAAGCATGAAATTGGCCAGCGCCCTTTCCATCCTGGCCGCGTAGCCTGACAGCAGGGCAAAACGTGAACCCGAGATTTTTGCCGCCCGTTCGAAGTCCAGTATTCCCAGTTCCACACCGATATCCCAGTGCGATTTGGGTGTGAAGGAAAAGGACGGTTTTTCACCCCAGCTCCTGATCTCGATATTGTCAGCATCATCATGGCCCACGGGAACGGAGTCGTCGCAGAGATTGGGTACTGACATGACAATGTCCTGAAGGCTCTGCTGGACCGTCGAGAGCTCGTCATCGAGTTCCTTGATCCTGCTGTTGGCCTCCTTCATTTCAAGGATGAGCGGCTCCGCTGCAGCGTGATCAGCAGATTTCTTGAAATCGGCAATTTCTTTGGATGCGCTATTGCGGCGGTTTTTCAGTCCTTCAACCTCGCCAAGAATGGCCAGGCGGCGTGTATCAATGTCCATAAAACGGTCAAGCATAGCGGTATCAAGACCGCGTTTTGCCGTCTTCGCTTTGACCAGCTCAATATTTTCCCGTATGAATCGTAACTCAAGCATAGTATCGTATCTTTTTGTTGAGGCTACCCTGAATAATTGCTTTTTCGCCCGGTCTCTGGGTTATGCTCAAAGAAATTTTATCCTCGGAGTATCATTATATACCTGCGGTAAAATTCCTCGCATGCCCTGGTCTCAAACGAATTACCTGATTATTTAAGGTATCCGGAGGATAAAGAAAGGTTAGTAACAACTCGATAACACTGTTTATCACGGCTTTATGGCTAACGCAACCTCTATCAAATTGCTTTTCATCGTGCCATCTGATATTTTCTCGTGAACGAAAAGCAGACAAGTAGTACGGATCGGGATTTGTTGTTTGGACATACAGGGACACTATAGTCAACGATGAAGGAATCACCACCGGCGCTGCTCGTTTTTATCAACGAATTGCGCAAATCCATACGGGCGTTGTTTATCACCATCATACTGGTAACACTTGCGGTGTTTTTCCTGACACCGCAACTGCTGCGGTTGGTGCAGGCGCATCTTGCCGAAAAGCTCTATTTTTTTTCTGTCTCCGGGCCATTTCTGGCACATGTGAAGCTGGCACTTTTCGCGGCGCTGTACGGTCTGATGCCCTGGATCATGGCAGTACTGCTGAAGTCTGTTGGCAAAGCCTTCAAGGTAACACGGTCGCAACTGGTTCTTTTCACCTTCTTCACCTGCCTGCTCTTTTATGCCGGAACCATATTCTGTTACCTGATAACCTTGCCCTTCGGTATTAATTTCCTCCTCGGTTTTGGCTCGGAAGAGCTTAAGCCGGTTATCTCAATCGGGCGGTTTGTTAACTTTGTCACGATATTCATTCTCGCCTTCGGCATTATTTTTGAATTGCCGATCCTGATGGTCTTCACGGCAAAAGTCGGGCTCGTAACCAGGAGTTTTTTTTCCCGGAATCGCCGATATGCCCTGCTGCTGATCGCCATTGTTGCGGCACTGCTCACGCCGACCCCTGATATCGTGAATATGATGCTGATGGGCGCGTCCGCTTTATCTGCTCTATGAAGTGGGGATTATCATTCTGAAAATAATGAAGATACCCTGAGGATGGTGTACCTCTCAGTCAAACTCTTCGAGCGTGAGGCCGTGTTTTTCGAGAAGGGCAGCAGCAACGCCCTGTTTACGGACTCCGCATGAGGGGCTGCGGCTTTTCAGGATCACGGTACTGATATTCTGTCGGCGGGCGATGTCAAGTACCTGCTGTGCTCCTTTGATAAAGGCTTCGGTAACATCGCAGCCGTCTTTGCAGACAACCCGGGCACGTCCATTGAGGACATCGATGCCGGTGCCGTCAATGATGTCCGCTGCGCAGCGCGGGGTGGCAAGGCCGCCAAGTTGCTCCGGGCAGACCGGAATCCAGTTTGTCTGCTCAAGGCGCTGCAGGCAGGCCGGGCTGGCCGCGACCCGGTTGTCGTATCTGGTTTGAAGACCGGCAAGGCAGGCGCTGACGAGGACGAGTTCTTTGCTGGACATAGAAGATCCGTTAAACGTTTGTGTTTATTTCCGCGGGGCACTCCCGTGTTTTGAGAGCGTGATCATTATAGTGAGAAGCAGGTGAGAAGAAAACCGAAAAAAAAACTGACGCCGCTCCAGGAGATCCGGCTCCTGAAAATAATCCTCTTGCTTGTTATCGCCTCGCTTGCCTGGCTGCTCTTTGCACCAGGCACTGGTGTCTACAGCCTTTTTAAAATGCGCAGCAAGGCAGCCAGCCTGGAAATCGAGGTAAAGGAGCTTGTGCAGAGTAATGAAAAAATGCGGGCCGAGATTGAGCGCTTAAAAAATGATCCGGTGTATCTGGAGGAGATTGCCCGCGAAAAATATGGCCTGATCAAGAAAAACGAACGGGTCTTTGACTTCTCCAAGCCACAGAAGGATAGTGCGAAAGACGAGTGAGTGTTAAAAGTCACTGCTTCGTCTTGCCCGGCAGATCGCCCGCCCTTATAGCGGCCTTCATAACGTTTCAGGTTCACATGCTGTTTGTCAGTGATAGTGACTGACTTCGATGAGATTGTTGTCCGGATCCCGAAAATAAAGCGATGTCATCTCGCCAAGAGCACCGGTCCGGCCGACCGGCCCGAGCTCGATTAAGACAGAGCAGTCGGTCAGGTGTGCCTGTATCTCCTTGATTGGCAGCGGGCTGATAAAACATAAATCGGCGGACCCCGGCGTAGGCTTTCCGGCGCATGGGGCCAATTCCCTGCCGGCCTGGTGGAGGTTGATTTTCTGCTGCCCAACCAGCAACCCCTTCCTGTCATCCCCAAAGGTTATAATTTCCAGTCCGAGCACCTGTTTGTAAAATCGGCAGGATTCGGTGATAGAACTGACAGTCAGTACCAGGTGATCGAGGTTGTTTATCAACATGGTGCTCATTTCTGCCGGAAGCTAGAACATCTGCATGAGTTCCAGAATGATATCTTCCGGTCCCTTAAGAAAGACTATTTTCCGGTCACTGAGTTCGGTGGGGCCGGTATCTATACGACAGCCAAATTCAGCCAGACGCAAGAGGGCTGCATCGAGGTCGTCGACCACCAGACCGAGGTGATCATAACCGTAGGAAACGACGTTTTTCCCGATGTCTTTTTCCGTTTCTTTGGGCACTCGCAGATTGATCTGCAGTCCATCCAGTTTAAGAACCGCGCCATTCGCACCACCAAAAACACGATATTCCTTGAACGCTGCTCCAACACCCCGGGTCCAGAATTTCACCATCCCTTCCAGATCTTCGCAGATCACGTGCAGATGATCCATTTTAAAAGTCGTCATAGTTATCCCATCCTCTGTTCTTAATGAAAATTTGATCAATCAATTTGTCTGCCGGTTAAGAGTAATACTCTTTTCATGAACTGCAATCGCTATCGTTACAAGGTTGTGTTACGTGAGAGGGGTGAGGTTATCACCCAATAACAGTTCACCGCATTTTCCTATTTATTTTGAGCAAAGCTGAAGTTTTGTAATCCTTTTTACAAAGGTCAGTGTCAGTTTCTGTATATTTAATCGTTTTTTCTATGCGGGGAAAAATGTTATTGCCCCAAATTTAAAAATCAACTTGACAATGGCGTTTAAATATATCCTATATTATATTGAATATTGACCAGAGAATGCTTCTTGTGGGATGGTAATGAAAACAGGGAATTGGGGTGAACATCATTGTTGGGCTGTATGAATCAATATCACCCAACAGAGATATGAAATGATACTATTTAAAACAAAGTCTGAAGCCGCCTTTGATGGGCTTCGTCAGAAGTTAATTAATAGGGAATTAAAGCCCGGTCAGAGAATCTGATTTCCGACTGGCCAAGAGTTCGGTACTAGCGAGATACCTATCCGTGAAGCTATACGTAAATTTGAGAGTGAAGGACTAGTCACTTTTACACCACACGTCGGTCCCATTGTGAGCTTGATGGACAGCGATGAATTTTTGGAAATTTATCTGATGCGAATTGAATTGGAAGTGCTCGCGACAAAACTGGCAGCACCCAATATGAACGAGTCGGATATTAACGCTCTCAACAAATATCTTGATATGGAAGAGAAGGCCGTAATCGCCTGTGAGCACGACAATCTTGGACCCTTGAATAAAGATTTTCATTTAAGAGTATATAGGGCCGGATCTTATCCAAACTTGTTTAAGGCCATAGTCGATTTATGGGGCAAGTTTGATTTGATGCAGAGTGTTTTTTCCTATGTTCCAAAAAGAGCAGCACCTTCTTTGGCAGAGCATAAAATGATAATTGAGGCGTTGTCGGGAAAAAATGCCAGATTGGCAGGAAAACTTGTCAGGAAACACAAAAATCGAACGAAGAAGGCCATTGAAAGAGAATTCAAAAAACGAGGGATGATTGACCAATGACCAATAAAATAAAAGGAGACAAAATGATTACTCAGATTGATCACATTGAAATAATTGTTAAGGATGTGAAGACATATGTAGATTATTATCAAAAGCTTGGCTTTAAACTTCTTACCTGGACGGATCACCATGGTGGTTCTGCCGAATTACAACTGCCAGGTCCAAACCAGCCGATTTTTGAAATACACACAGTATTGGGCGAGGAAAATATTGGTATCAATCATATTGCATTTCAAGCAGATGATGTGAAAAAAACATTTGAGAGCTCAACGGGAAAGGTATTGAATTTGATGGAGAACCATATCGGAATCGTAATACTGGACGCGGGAATGTCAGGCTGAGAGATCCTGATGGTTGGCGTTTGCAGTTGTGTGATAAAAAGCGCAAAGCTCCTGAAAAGGGAGTTGACGAAGAAGACGTGGTTGCAGAACTTTAATATGTCAGAGGATTATCAAACGCAGAGCATTTTTTTGCGAAACAAGACTATTTTCTCGGGATGGTGCCTCCTCCTGTTTAGTCTTTTGTTGTATTATCTGATTGCTCATTTTGAGGCACCTGCTTCTGAGTACCGGGTTATATCGCCATCTTTTTTCCCTTATGTCCTGATTCCAGAGTTGTCGCCGCACCGTTAATTATATCCTGTTGATTTTAGATGACCCAAATTGGTTGCAGGTGGCCATGTAGATGCGTGCCAGGCCGCTCCTGTCACTGGGCACTCTATGTATAAATCTAAACTGATACGACCACTGGGATTCATGAGTGATGAGAGGGTTCCTGCATATCCGGATGTTCCCACCTACAAGGAGCAAGGCTACGATATAACGATTGGCAACTATCGCCAGGTACTTGCCCCGAAAGATACTCCGCCAGAAGTCATCAATGTCCTCTACGATGCCTTCAAAAAGGCTGCTGACTCAGATATCTATAAAGATTTCATGATTGGATCAGGATCTGTACCTCTCGATTGGGGGCCGGAGAAATCCAAGGAATTCCTCGCTGTGCAGGATCAACTTTTTATGAAAATGATTAAAGAAAAAGGCCTTTACAAAGAAAAAAAATAACTGTGCAATAATGGTATTGTGCAGTAGTCGGTTTAAATCAGGGTGATAAAACCTCCGATTCCCCGAACTGATTTTGTATAGACAATGTCTCCTGACAATCTCAGATTGTCGGGAAATTGTCTCCTTCATGATTGTCTCTGGTAGGTTGCTGCCATAGTTATATCTTGAAGATATTCCTGCTGAAACATCGTGTCGGTAAATCTTGCATTTAAGCATAATTGAATAAGGCAGGAACTATTGCTGATCGGATATTTTACATAAGGGTTGACAATATAAATCTATAGATAAAAGTATATTTCATATAGAATATGAAAAGATCATATAGGATTTTCGTGGAGGTTGATTGTGCCCCAAGATGGTAAAACCAAGAACCTTGTCGTCTATGAAAAGCTGAGACAGGGGATTATCAAGGGGACGCTAAAGCCCGGTCAGAAGCTGGTAATGGCCAGCCTGGCCAAGTCTCTCGGCTTCAGTGAAACTCCTGTCCGTGAAGCTATCAGACGTCTGGAAAGCGATGGCTATGTGACTTTTACGCCGCATGCCGGGGCCATGGTGACCAGGATCGACGACAGGGAGCTTTCGGAAGTCTACCTGATACGCATCTCTCTTGAGGCCCTTGCCACCCGGTTGGCCGTCCCCTGCATCAGCCAGAACGACATTTCCTGGCTGAAAAAGAAAAATGAGGAAATGAGAGGAGCGGTCAGGAAAAATCGTTACGAAAGTCTGGCGCGGCTCAACAAGGAGTTTCATCTGCGCATTTATCGGGCTGCGCCGTATCCGCGACTTTACAAGATGATATCTGATCTCTGGGATGCGTTTGAGCGCTGGCCGAGTATCTTCACCTTTGTTCCTGAGCGGGCTGCAATTGCTATTGCTGAGCACGAGGAGATCATAGAGGCTCTGTCCACCGTTGACGTGGACCGTGCCGATAACCTCATGAAAGAACAGAAGAAAAATGCACTGAATGCTCTGCAGAACTATATGCTGCAGTTTAATACTGCCTCACCTGAGATATTGGAAGAGATCTGGCAAAAACAGTCCGGCCGTTGAATCGAAAAAAAGCTGCTGGACCACGACGAGGAGGATGCAAAAATATGGATTTTGGAATACGCGGAAAAAAAGGAATAGTTGGCGGTGCAAGCTCCGGGCTGGGAAAGGCTTGTGCCATGTCGTTGGCCCGGGAGGGAGTTGAACTGGTGATCGTCGCTCGTACCGCCGCAAACATCGAGGCCGCTGCCCAGGAGATCAGTTCTGCGACCGGTGTCAAGGTTGTCGCCGTGGCTGCCGATATAAACAGTGACGAGGGACGTGCCGCTGTGCTGAAGGCCTGTCCTGCACCGGACATCATTGTCAATAACTCAGGCGGGCCGCCGACAGGCAATTTCCGAGACTGGGATCGAGCCACCTGGATGGACGCCCTTAATAACAATATGCTCGGTGCCGTCTTCATGATCAAGGAAACGGTGGATGGGATGATCTCCCGAAAATTCGGGCGTATCGTCAACATCACATCGAGCGCGGTGAAGGCCCCGATCAGTATCCTCGGTCTGTCGAACAGCGCCCGGGCTGGCTTGACCGGCTTTGTTGCAGGTACGTCACGGGAAGTAGCCAAACATAACGTGACAATCAATAACCTGCTGCCGGGCGATTTTAACACCGGGCGGCACCAGGACAATACCCGCGCCCTGGCGAAACTGCAAAACCGGACATACGAGGAAATGCGGGCGATTCGCACGGCGGCCGTTGCCGCCGGCCGATTTGGTGAACCTGCCGAGCTGGGTGATCTGTGTGCCTATCTGTGCAGTGATCAGGCCGGCTTTATTACCGGCCAGAATCTGTTGATTGACGGTGGTAAATACCCGGGGACTTTCTAGACACCGGGCTTTTGATAAAAGGTATGGAAGAGGAGGGTTATGTAGATCGTTGAGCTGTGCTGCAGGAGGTGCTGTTTCAGGTGCCGGCCGTGACGTCGGCAGGTGAGAGGTCAACCTCACAATAAAACTAAAGTCGCAGGAGGTATGAAATGAAGGTTTTCACGAAAAGAATCTCAGTCATGTTTGCTACCTTGTTGGTTGTTCTCAGCATCGGCCTGAATGTCCAGGCTGCTGACAAGATCCGCATCGCGCTCGGCGATGTGGCGTCTGTTGAAACACTCTGCTTTCTTGTCGCTCTTGATCGTGCCAAAGATCGCGGGCTCGATTACGAAATGACCGCCTTTGCCAAGGAGCAGCTCGCTATCCAGGCCGTTATCGGCGGCCAGATGGACCTGGCAGTTGGTACACCTTACTCGATCATCCAGAAAAGCAAGGTGCCGCTGCGCAACATCTTCCAGATAAGCAAGCTGGTCTTTTACCCGGTTGTGGCCAACAAGTACAAGACCTGGCAGGATCTGAACGGTCAGCCGTTCACCTTTCATGCACGCGGTACCGGTACCGAGGCCATCGGTGATATCATCATCAAGCGCGAGGGTATTACCCTGGGGCAGCGCAGCTACGTGCCCGGCTCCGAGAACAGGATCATTGCCATGATGAAAGGGCAGATCGATGCCACCATCGTAGACCTGTCGAACAAAAACATGCTGATGGAGAAAGCCGGTGATCGTTTTCACACGCTGCCCGGTGTTACCGACCCGGCAAGTGACGAAGTACTGTTTGGCGAGATCGGCTGGATGAAGGCGAATGAAAAGAGTGTTGCGATCCTGGTTGAGGAGCTCTATCGCACCTGGCAGGATATGACCAAGGATCCGTCAATCATGAATCGGGAGCGTATCGAGCGCAATCTGCTGGCTGATCTTCCCAAGGAACTTCTGGATGACGTTGACGCCTATTACAAAGAGGCGGTTGATGGCGGGCTTTACGATCCCGAGGGTGGTGGAGTCGAAGCGGCCAAGGCCGACTTTGAATTCTATGTGGCCGCCGGCCAGATGAATGGTCCGGCCGAGAGTCTCAAGGTAGAGGATTACTGGTATCTCGCTCCGCTTGATGCCGCCAAAGCCAAGTTCGGCAAGTAAGTGTCAATCCCGCGGCTGCCCGGCGGACATGATGTCCGCCGGGCAGCCGCCCGTGGCATATAGAACCCTCTTTCAGATAACAAGGAACATCCATGTCGTCATTCTTAAAACATCCGCTGACGCTTCGGCTTCTGTCGGTCTTGATTGCGGCCGGTACCTGGGAATATCTCGGGCGTATTCCGATCAGTCCCGCATTCCCGACGTTTCTGCAGACGATGTCCGCCCTCGGCGGCATGATCGCAGACGGTTCGATGGTTTCCGTCTATCCGGCAACGTTTCAGCCGCTTCTGATCGGCCTTATTATTTCATCAATTCTTGGCATCGCCTGCGGCGTTTTCATGGGGCTTAATGAGAAAGCCGAGTGGTTCGGTGCACCGGTTTTCATCGTCCTGCAATCTGCTCCGCTGGCGGCACTGATTCCCCTTCTCACCTTTGCCTACGGTATCGGGCTGACCTCAAAAATTTTGACGGTCTGCATCATGGCGATGCCGGTTATCGTTTTAAACGCCTATAGCGCGGTACGCCATACGCCGACGTCGATGATCGAGATGGGCAGGTCCTATCTTGGCAGCAATCGTCAGATCATTATCAAGATCATCATCCCGGCAGCGAGTCCGGTCATCTATGCCGGTTTGCGGCTGGGGGCTGCCATGGGGTTCATCGGAGCGATTCTCGCGGAATTGCTGATCACGCCGACCGGTATAGGTGATTTGATAACCTATAATCAGTCTATTGCCGAGTACGATAAAATGTATGCAGCCATCTTTTCGATCATGGCCTTTGCGGTGATTTTTATCGAAATTCTAGAACGTACTGAATATATATTTTTCAGGCCTGACAAGAGGGTAAGCCAATGAGTTCTGTTGCAGAAGCTGTTTCCACTGACAATACCGAGATAGCTGTATCGGTGAATGATGTTACCAAGATATATCCCGGCGGGGTTGAAGCGTTAAATAATATGAACATCCAGTTTCCCAAGGGAGAGCTCACCTCACTTCTGGGTCCCTCCGGCTGCGGGAAAACGACACTTTTAAAAATCATTGCCGGCTTGCTTGAACCAACCTCCGGCAGCGTCACGGTCAATGGCAAAAAGGTCACCGGACCGGGTAAGGAACGTGCCTTCGTGTTCCAGGACTTTGCCCTGATGCCCTGGGCTTCGGTTATGCGCAATGCCGCATTTGGCCTGGAGTTGCAGGGTGTGGCCGTGTCCGAGCGGCAAGCCATTGCCGAGAAGTATATTGAGGCTGTGGGCTTGAAAGGCTATGAAAATCTCTATCCCCACGAGCTCTCGGGCGGAATGCGCCAACGCGTCGGGCTGGCACGGGCCCTTGCTGTCAATGCCGAGGTCCTGTTGATGGACGAGCCATTCTCGGCCGTTGATGAGCAAACCAGACGAAAATTCCAGGAAGACCTCCTGACGGTCATCGACGAAGAGAAAAAGACCTTCATTTTCGTTACCCACTCAATCGAGGAAGCGGTTTATGTTTCCAAGAGTATCGCCCTGCTGCTGCCGCGGCCGAGTCGAGTCTCTGAGATCATCAGACCGGATATCCGCCGTGACATCTCCCCGGATGCCATCCGGCGCGATCCCGTCTATCTGGATATTGTCGAGCGCATCTGGCAGGGTCTGCGGACCTACGTAGAATAGGGGGATAGGGAAAATGAAACTATTTGGCATTAAAATTCCGATGATGGCCTCGTTGATTCTCTGGGCGATTATCTGGGAAATTGTCGGACAGCTGGATCTATCGATTCTGCTTCCGCCTTTCAGTCACATTGTCGTGAGGCTTTTTGAAATCGTTCCGACGGCAACCTTCTTCAACGCATTCTGGATAACGGCTAAATGTTTTCTTATCGGAACAGCCATCGCCATTGGTATAGGAATCCCCATGGGCGTCCTGATGGGAAGATCGATCATTGCCGACCGCATGCTGCTGCCCTGGGTCAATATGTTCCTGAGCGCCCCTTTGACCGCGCTCGTGCCGGTACTGATGACGCTGTTCGGCTTTGGCACCAAAACCATTATCCTGACCACCGTACTGTTCGCCGTCTGGATTATCGTTCTCGATGCCCGCGCCGGTGTGAAAAATATTACCCCGTCACTGATTGATATGACGAAGTCGTTTCAGGCCAACTTCTGGCAGGCGTTCACCAAGGTCTATGTCTGGGCGGCACTGCCGGAAATCCTGGCGGGTATCCGCCTCGGTGCTATTCGTTCCGTAAAGGGCGTCATCATCGGACAGCTTCTTGTTTCCGTTGTCGGTTTCGGCCGTTTGTTCGAACTCTATTCATCGAACTTTCTGATGGAACATATGTGGGCACTGTTATTTGTTCTTTTCTTCTTTGCCTTTCTTATTGCCGAAGGGCTTGGGGTACTCGAGAGAAAGTTTGAATACTACGCTGCTTCACGCAACTGACCCTTTATCTGCCACAGTGCTGGCGCCACTACTTTTTTTCCTGTCCTGAAAAAAGGGAGAAGGCTGAAACAATCGGTATAAATGAACGGAGATAAGGTTCCATGGAGAATAAGTATTTACAGGAAGATAAATGGTGGGTGAGCCCCTATAACTTTGTCGACGAGGTAACCTCCACGTTCGATCTGCCCGAAAAGGTTGAGATCCACGATGCCACCCTGAGGGACGGGGAGCAGACACCGGGCGTCGTTTTCAGAAAAGATGATAAGGTACGGATTGCTCAGAAACTCGATGAGGTTGGCGTGGAAAGGATCGAGGCGGGTATGCCGGCCGTTTCCCAGGAAGATTTCGACGCCATCAAGGCCATCAGCAAGCTCGGATTGAAGGCAAGGATATTCACCTTTGCCCGTGCTCTGAAGGTTGATATTGATAAGGCGATTGATTGTGGTGCGCATGGCGTTATTATTGAGGTCCCCATCGGTTATCCGAAACTGAAGTATCAATTCGGCTGGACCTGGGAAGATGTGCTGCGAAAAAGCATCGACTGCATCAATTACGCCCGTGAAAAGGGTCTGTACGCCGTGTATTTTCCATACGACACCACGCGGGCCAGAGATGAAGATCTGACCAGCCTGTTAAAAGGGATCATGGCCGAGTCTCCTCCCGATTCGATCGGTGTCGTCGACACCATGGGATGTGCACTGCCGGAGGCCATTAAATATATGGTTCGAAAGGTGAAGGCACTTAGCGGACTGCCGGTGGAAATTCATACCCATAATGATTTCGGTATGGGCGTTGCCACGGAACTGGCTGCCGTAACGGCCGGTGCAACGGTTGTTCATTCCTGTATTAACGGGCTCGGTGAAAGAACCGGTAACGCGGCCCTGGAAGAACTTATGGTTGGACTCCATGTGCTGCTCGGCTACAAGACAAATTATAAGTTCGATGAAATCCTCTCGCTTTGTCAGCTCGCTGAAGAAATTTCCGGGGTGAGGCCTGCCACGAACAAACCCATTATCGGTAAAGGGAATTACACAAGGGAATCAGGCATCGGTGTGGATATGGTGATGAAAAAGCCGTTGTCCATGTTTGCCACCGCACCAGCCTTTTTCGGTCGAAAAGGAGAGGTGGTGCTCGGTAAGAAGAGCGGTAAGGCCTCCATTACCTGGTCCCTTGAACAACTTGGTATCGAAAACACCAGCGATGAAACGGTCGCACAAATTCTGGCAGCGGTCAAAGAGCGGGGCACCGAAAAGCGTGCGTTGCTCTCGGTTGAAGAATTCAGGGCAATCGTGGACAGTAAGGTTCGCTGACCAAAACGAGTTCCGGAGAAGGTTCGTGCTGTATTCCTGGCGAAACCTCAGCGTGCATATTGTCACGCTGAGGTTTCGCCATTGTTGTTATGGAGACTATTGGTTCCAGGGACGGATTGCGTTCTTGAGCGCCTTATACCCTTCAATGAAACCGGGCCGTTTCCCCTTGTAGATCTGGTCGAAGATCGCAAGCACATTATCTAGGTAGGTTCGCAGCTTCTCGTTGCCGGGATTGGCGTCAAGATAAGCAGTGCGGATCAGCACGAAATGGATGCGCGGATCATACGGCTCCTTTGTCCCGCCCACGGACTCGTCCCCATCAAGGAGGCGCAGGAGCATGGCATCAGCCGAGCCGAGTGTCTGCTCGTGGATCGGCGGACCGGACATACGGTGCATAATCGATGTCATATCGCGTCCGTTGCCGGTGGTATAGCCCATCTCGCTCCAGAGTTCGGCGGTATCGATGTCCTGTCCGAGATGTTTGGCGACAAGACCGCCAAAGGCGCGCAGAGGGTCGGATACATCGGCAAGCAGGTCGGTAAGGCGATCACCGTCAAGATCGGTCGCCAGCACGATACAATCCCTTTTTTCGATAAGATCCCAGAGCAGGAGTCCGAAGTTTGTATCGGAAATATGCTGTTCTATCCGCCCTCCCCAGTTCTCCATGCCTGCCTTGAAGTCTTTCGGCAGCAGGGCGATGATCCGGTCAACCGCCTCTTTATGCTCGACATAGCCGTCAACTGCATATTTGCGGCCAACCTCGAATTTTGTTCCCTGCAGCAGCCATGAGTGCAGCCCGGCATTAATACCATCCTCCATGGCCTGGGTTGGTTTCATGGCCACCCGTCCGAGTTTTCCAGTCTCGTGGACCATCTTCAGAAAGAGCCGGTTGGCATAAGCCATCTGGATGCCAGGAGTGTTGATCTCGGAGTGGATAATTCCCGTTTCCCCGCTGACATTAAATCGTGCGCGGTCCTGCGAATAGGGCAGGCAGGGCATGCAGCGAACAACGGTGATCGGACCGTAGGGACGGACATTGCAGAATACTCCTGCCTGTGTACGCAGAGGAGCGTTGGCTGATTTGCCCATGACAACCACTCTTCCTCCTTTACCGTCGTTTACGTAAGCATCTCCGGCTGTTGACCATTTGATCGACGTGCTGTCCATGTTGCCGAACCAGGCCAGCGATGCCAGTTTGGTATCGTGTCGATATTGTGACCACATCGGTACCGCGTAGAAAGGAAGATCCAGGATATCGACAGCAGCCAGGGTACCGATAAGGGCGAAGGCGTCAGTCAGGGAATGGGTAATCGGATTCACACTGCCGTCGTGTTTTCCGCCCATCCAGACGACGGCATCAGGGTAGCCCTTGGGCTTTACGTCAGCAGGCTGGAAAAGCTTGTTTATCTGCCCGAACAGGTCGCCGCCGTCGTGCTCTGTTCGGGCTATGGACATAAGATCTAACATGTGGACATCTCCTTTTTATATGCAGGGGGGATACCCCCATGGTTGGCGACGGGCGCCAGGAACACTGCGCACAGTTTCACGACGCCCTTGAGCCGACATTTGTCCCGGGTAGCGTAAGATACGGGAAGTTATCCGTGCGGAGCGTTCCGGAGAAAAGCACTTTTAGATCGGTGCCTCTCGCTTCCAGCCGTAAAACCTCTCATTTTTACCCGACTTCGCCACTATAGACGTTTTACCCGGTTTTTCAAGTGGGCTGCGGCAACAGCTGAGGTAATTGATGCTACCTCCCTGATAAAACGAGTGGACTCCGAAGCGTCGCTATATCCCCGGTCAAACAAGTAGCTTTCCTTGAGTCGGGCGACAGGGCCATTGATTGACGGGTACTCCTTGCGGTCTTATTTTTTGACAATGAATCCGTCTGCATCCAAAGCCGGTGAGTCTTAGCCCGTATGTTCACAACGAATCCGTTTCCTGTTTTAGAAGAGACCCGGTCCTTTTGTGGATCGGAGGCCTTTTTCAAGGAAGCCCGATAAACTTTTTATCCTGTGATATGGTGATATAAATGAAAATCAAGAATCTTACTGCAAGTGTCCATCAGTATCCCGTGTACCTGCCGATGATCGACAAAGCACTTGAGCATCGCATTTTTACTTTTTGCGAGGTCGAAACCGACGATGGCTATAAAGGGTGCGGTGTGACTGGTTCATTCCTGCCCTGGTCAATTGTTGCCGCCTTGAAACACAATATATTTCCGGCGATCAAAGACATGGATCCCCGGGATACTGAGGCCATCCATGAAAAGATCTGGTGGACGATCAATCCGCGAGCCTATACCGGTGTCATATCAAACGCCGTTGCCGCGCTTGATATAGCACTCTGGGATATCAAGGGTAAGCAGGCCGATAGAACGATTGCGCAGCTTATGGGCGGATGTCGTGACTGGGCCGGTACCTACATTACCTTTGGCTACCCCTTCTTCGATCGCGACCAGCTTGTCGAATATGCCAGGAAATTCGTCTCAGAGGGTAATACCCGCCTGAAGATGGTCGTGGCCTGTGACAAGGGCGGCTGGCGGGAAGATGCCGTGAGGATTCGCAAGGTGCGTGAAGCAGTCGGCGATGATATCGACCTGATGATCGATGCCAACTATCGTTTTTCGCCGCTGGAGGCACGTTTACTCTGCCGAGCGGTTGAGGATCTGAATCTGACCTGGTTCGAGGAGCCGTTACATCAGAATGATGCCCGTGCGCTGGCCGATCTCAGGCGTCGAACAACGATCCCGATTGCTGCCGGCCAGATGGAAGGTCATCGATGGCGGATTCGGGAGCTTGTCGAGAAGGAGGCTATTGACATCCTCCAGCCGAATTGCTGTTACAACGGCGGTTACACGGAGACCCTGAAAGCGGCGCACCTGGCCCAGGTCTACAATCTTCCGATCGCCAACGGAGGCGGCTGGCCGATTTTCAACATGCACACCATGGCCGGCTGCATGAATGGTATGTGGGCCGAGTTCCATTGGGGGATGTGGCAGGCCGGGCAGCAGTTTTTCAACGGTTCTCCCGGGCCTGAAAACAACATGGTGAAGATACCCGAAAAACCCGGCCTGGGTTTTGAACCGAACTACGATACCCTCAAAGAGAGTCTCGTGAAAAACCCTGATGAATTGATGAAGGCCGGTATGCAGACAAATCAGGATGTGATCACCATGGCATGAGGCCGCAATAAAGGGTCTCATGCCATGGGTTGACACTTTGGTAAACGTCTAGACAATACGGAAGTCGTAGCTCTCCAGCAATACACCCAGGATACTCCGGTAGAGTGATTCCGGCGTGTAGCTCCCGGTTACCTGTCCGGCCGAGAAGCTTTCGATATCAAGATTCCAGCTCAATCCGCGTCCCCGCACTTCGATACGGTGACGCATTGTATCGATGGCTGGATCGGCAACAATTTTCGATCGGGTGGCCTCAAAACCCAGTCCCGCAAGGGCGATCACGGCATGCACGTTGACGTTACGCGGAAACAGGGAGCAGGCATCCCCGGTGGGCCCGTCAAAAAGGACCCGGGGTTCTTCACTGGTACTCTCTGTTAAGCCAAGATTACGCGGATGCTTGGTGGTGGTAACAGAAACCGATTCCAGTAGTTCTCTGCCGTCACGCAGGCCGTCCAGACCGAGCACGGCGCCGTGCGGCAGAAACACCTTGATTTTCCTCTCCTGCGCATCACGTTGTATCCGGTGCCTGAAATCCCGGTCAGCGAGACTTGTCACGGAGGCTATCATGAAATCCGCCCCGGAGGTGAGATGCGGCCATAACGAGTGCACGACTTCCGGGTGTGCAACCTCCACCACGAGATCCAGGTTTCTTTCGCCCAGATCCTCCAGGTGAGAACAGACAATAGCCGGCTCCAAGCCGGCAATTGTTGCGGGGTTTCTGCTCCATACCGCGGCCACCTCGATGTCCTTTCTGTCGGTCAATCGTTCGTAGAGAAAGCGGCCGATAAAACCAAACCCTGCCAGTCCAATTTTTTTCATAGGTATCCTCACCGGATTGTCTCCAATCCACGTTCAACAGCCAGTTCGTCCAGGACCTTGACCATACGATCCAGCGCGAGAGACCATTGTGTTTCATCACGGGCATAGCAGATTCTAAAATGACCGTCACCCTGGATGCCGAACTGATAACCGGGGCTGACCAGCACGCCTGCCCTGGTGAGCAACGCTTTGGCAACGTCGAAATCACTCATCTGCAAGGCGGATACATCCGGCCAGACATAGGCCGTCCCCGGTTGGGGTTCAAGGCGCAGCCACGGCAGACGGCGGAGGCTATCAACGGTCATGCGGCGCAATGCAGTGAAATCCGGCAACAGCTGCTGCAGCCATTCCTGGTCATCACGCAGCCAAATCGGCAGCAGATGCTGGGCGTAGGCCGGTGCCCGCAGGGAGATGATGGAAAGAACATTCTCAAGCCGGTTCATCATGGCTGCCGGTCCGACCACGACCCCTAATCGATAACCGCTCAGGGATTCTGTTTTACTCGGACCGAGCAGGGTGATTACCCGATCCTGCATGCCGGGCAATGAACAGAGATGGGTATAGGGATGCTTCTCATGCATCAGCCTCGAATAGAGTGAGTCGGCTACGACAGTCACATCATACTTTTCAACCATCCTGGCGATTTTCTTCAGATCATCCGTGGAATAGACATAGCCGGTGGGATTGTTGGGATTTGAAAAAACGAGGACCCTGGCGCCATGTTCCGAGAATTCCTTTTCAAGGATGTCAAAATCAAGCGTTGGTTTGGTGCTGCTCTGCCGGAGGGGGACATAGCCGATATCTGCATTGAGAAATTCCAGCATTCTCGCATTGAAAAGATAGTCTGGGTCTACCAGAGCGATACGCTCTTTCTCTTCTGCAATCGACGTCAATGTGGCAAATAATCCCGCCTGCGTACCCGGCGTCAGTACAATATGTTCTTTCGGGTTGAGCGCGACCCCGAGAAATTGTTCCAAAGTCTTGGCCAGAGAACGCAGAACGTCATCATTTCCCCGGTAGGGCGTATAGGCCAAAGAACCATCTTTTGCCGCACGGTCGAATGCGCTTACCGCCCATTGAGGAGGTGGAAATCGTACTGTATCAAAATGAGTGGTATCAAGATAGTCTGCGGGTGCCTGGGATAACAGCTCAAGATCGGCTTGCCTGGCACTGCTTCCCTGAACCCGCCCGGGAAGCTTTATCCGGTTGATTCTTTTCGGTTCATCATGCATTATGGTGACTCCTTTGATTTCAGATAGAATGGGGCTTTTCATCAATACAACAAAATCATATTCGCCTGGTAACCTGCTGGCTTGAATATAGTGGCAAGAGAAGGAAAAAGGAATGCCAAAGGTAAGTAATCTGAGCAGAAAGTTGTTGACGGTTTCCTTGGAAACAGATCTTTTAAGGAAACATCACATAGAAGCTGGGGCAAGCTTCTATCGGATTGAAACCATTTTCCGCGATAGAGGCAGGAGAGACAAGGGTAATTGAACCAGGAGAAGGCATTATTCTATTCAGAAATGTTCCTGCTTGTAACAAAAGTACGATGTTGAAAGATGTTTTCTTTTCAATTTCTTGGATAATTGTGTACGCCCCGGATGGATTGCCGGAGGGACGGTCGAGATCGTGATTTTCCTCTTGACAATCGATCGTCTTAGCGCTTTCATACGCGCTGCAGTGATAGCGCTATCATAGCATGTGTCGCTTGAAATAGGGGGCCGTTTTTTTGCCGGGTTGATGAATTTGTAACCGCAATCTCTTTGACGTCTATCTGCTGCTGATTTTCGGTGTGCTTGGTTATTTTTTGAATCGGTTCGGCTACGGCACGGCGCCGGTCGTGCTTGGTATGATCCTCGGCACAGTTGCAGAGTCCGAGTTCCGCAAAGGGCTGATCATGTTCAGCGGCGACTGGACGATTTTTTTCACCCGCCCGATCAGTCTGGCCTTTCTTGCCTGCGCGCTGATATTCACCATTTTGCCGCTATACCAGAAGTGGCGCGATGGGCGTAAAAAAGTTATGGAGGGATGATGTCTTTTTCTTTTCCACGTGTGCAACCTACCCTGAGCGGCGATCAGCCATTGGTCTTGCCGTCGATGTTGCCTGTCAGGCAGCATTTCCCCGCCGACTATGTTGAAGATGTGGAAGCTGCCGTCTGGCAGGGATTCAGGCGTCTCCAGGGGGCCTCCCTGAAAGGGAAAAAAATCGCAGTCACGGCTGGGAGCCGGGGGATCAACGGGATTGGAGAGGTGCTGAAGGCTGCAATCAACTACCTTACTTCAGAGGAGCCGAACCTTTCGTCATCCCGGCCATGGGAAGTCATGGCGGAGCGACTGCAGAGGGACAGGTTTCCGTTCTTGATAGTCTGGGCATTACCGAGTCAAGCCTGGGCGCACCGATACGCTCATCCATGGATGTTGTGCCTCTCGGGACCACCGGAGATGGTGTCGATGTCTTCTGCGACAAGCTCGCCTATCAGGCCGATGGTATTGTTGTCTGCAACCGGATCAAGGTGCATCCGGTATTCAAGGCGGACTACGAGAGCGGAATCGTTAAAATGCTTGTCATCGGCCTGGGTAAGCACAAAGGAGCCGTGGCCGCACACCATCATGGTTTTCACCGTTTTGCAGAGATCATGCCGCGGGCTGCTGCGCTGGTTCTTGGCAGGGTACCTGTCCTCTGCGGAATCGGTGTCATCGAAAATGCCTACGGCGGGCTGGCGGCAATTGAGGTTCTAGCCCCGGATGCTATTTTGTCCCGCGAGCCGGAGTTGCTCAAGGAAGCCAAGCGCATTATGGGACGGCTGCTCATGCCTGAAATCGACATTCTGATTGTTGATGAAATCGGCAAAGATATCAGCGGCGGCGGCCTGGATGCCAACGTGACGGGACGTTCGGCATGGGGGCTGCCCGGTTTCGTCGCGCCGCCGATCCAGCGGATTATTGTCAGGGATCTGTCAAAAGCAACCCATGGTAACGCCATCGGTATCGGGCTTGCCGACCTGACGACCCGAAGGTGTGTAGAAAAGATCGATTTGACTATCACTTACACCAACGCCTTGACCGCACATTCGTTACTATCGCCGAAAATCCCGGTGATTACCGAAAATGACAGGGAGGCACTGCACACCGCGCTTCGTATACTGTCCGGAGGGGTGCCCGCGGCACCGAAAATTGTACGTATCGTAAACACTAAAGATCTTGAAACTATCTGGATGTCAGAGACTTACCGGGAGGTGTTTGAGCAAAATCCCTCTCTGGAAGTGACCGGATCGCCGCGGGCAATCCGGTTTAGCGAAGATGGTTCTCTGATTACCTGACAAAAGAAAGGAAACAAAGATGACTCGGAAACGTCCAGAGGACCTTCGCAGCCACCGCTGGTTCGGTGTCTCAGACCTGCGCTCGTTCGGCCATCGTTCCCGCATGCTGCAAATGGGATATGCCCGCGAGGAGTTCGTAGGCAAGCCAGTGATTGCCGTGATCAACACCTGGAGTGGGATCAATTGCTGTCACACCCATTTCAAGGAACGTGTTGAAGAAATCAAGCGGGGCGTCTGGCAGGCGGGCGGCATTCCGATAGAGATGCCGGCCATGACCCTGGCCGAGGCGTTTGAACGCCCGACGCCCATGCTGCACCGCAACCTCCTGGCCATGGAAGTGGAGCAGATCCTTCGCCATCATCCGTTCGACGGCACGGTTATCATGGGCGGCTGTGACAAGACGACACCCGGACTGATCATGGGGGCGGCCAGCGTGAATCTTCCCACGATTTTCGTGCCTGCGGGCCCCATGCTCAACGGTAATTGGCGCGGCGAAATCCTGGGCAGCGGGTCAGATGCCTGGAAATACTGGTCTGAACTGCGGGCCGGTACTATCACCGAATGCCAGTGGCGTGAGATCGAGGAGGGCATCGCGCGTTCACCGGGGCTGTGCATGACCATGGGGACCGGCATGACCATGACCATCCCTGGCGGAGACCCTGGGGCTGACACTGCCCGGCGCATCGACCATTCCGGCCGTTGACTCCAATCACAACCGCATGGCCAGCGGCTCGGGCCGCCGGATTGTCGAGATGGTCTGGGAGGATATCAAACTGAACGATGTCTGTACGCAGGAGGCCTATGAAAACGCCTGTACTGCCCTGATGGCCTTTGGCGGCTCCACCAACGCCTTTGTGCACCTGATCGCCATGGCCCGGCGGTCCGGCATCCCGATGAAGCAGGACATCTACGATACCGTATCCCAAAAGGTTCCGGTGATCCTCAATCTGCGCCCGTCCGGCAAGTATCTGGCGGAGGACTGGTATTATGCCGGCGGCTGCCGCGCGGCCCTGAAAGTCATTCGAGGACAATCTGCACCTTGACTGTCATGACCGTCAACGGCAAAACGCTCGGCGAAAATATCAAGGGATGCGGTCGTTATCAACGATGATGTTATTCGTCCGCTCACCAACCCCATCTATCCCGAGGGCGGTACGGCGGTTCTCTATGGAAACCTGGCCCCCGACGGCGCGGTGATGAAGGCGGCGGCCTGCGATCCGCGCTTTCTCAAGCATGAAGGCCCGGCCCTGGTTTTCGACAGCTACGATGAGATGTCGCAAGAAATAGACCGGGACGATCTGGATGTGACTCCCGACCATGTCCTCGTCCTGCGCAATGCCGGTCCCAAAGGGAGGCCCCGGTATGCCGGAGTGGGGGATGCTGCCGATTCCCAAAAAACTTCTGAAGCTGGGGGTGCGCGACATGCTCAGGGTGACGGATGCCCGTATGAGCGGGACCAGTTACGGTGCCTGTGTCCTGCACATCGCCCCTGAAAGTTATGTCGGCGGGCCGCTCGCCCTTGTTGCAGAACGGGGACCTCATCTCGGTGGACGTGAGGGCACGCAGAATCGAGCTGAAAATTTCCGATGAAGAAATGGCGGAACGGAAGGCGTCCTGGCAACCGCCTGTTGAAAAGTATCCGCGGAGCTACACAAAAATGTATATCGAGCACGTCACACAGGCCAACGACGGCTGTGATTTTGATTTTCTTGAATACACCGGGGACGCGGTCCCTGAACCGGAAATTCACTAGTGTCATGTCATGTTTCAAATGTCGCAATGGAGCGCCGGGATTCTGGTTTCCTGCGAGGCGCGCATGAAGGAGCGCTAGCAGCGCTACGTGACAGAATAAGCAACGAAGTCAGGAAGCCAGACTAACAAGCTCTGGGTGACAGGTGAAGCGTGACAGGACACTAGTATTTAGTTCTTGAATTAACGTTACATATTTTTCCCTTCATGTTACACTGTTCATTGTCAATCCCAAAAAGGAGAACAGATGCCATGAAGCAATCAAAGACAAAATTACTGATTCCCGAGATGGATCAAAAGCAACTTGAAAAAATTGCCTCTAGCCGTACTGAACCGGTCAGTCGTGTACTAAGAGCAAATATTCTTCTCCAGTATTCAAAAGGTGAAAGAATAACCGAAATTACAAGGTCGCTCAACACTACAAGGCCTCTTGTTTATCGTGCAATTGACAAGGCCTTGGAATTTGGACCACTGCAATCCCTGTCTGATTTGCAACGCTCCGGTAGAAACAGGGCCATTGACGATAGCGCAAGACAATGGGTGATCTCTATTGCCTGCCAGAAACCCACTTCGCTTGGATATGCCACAGAGACATGGACGTATCAGCAACTTGTTCTGCATATACAAAAACATGCTGTTGAAAATGGGTATCAGAGTTTGCAAGAAATCAGCAGAAGTACCGTTCATGATATCTTGAGTGAAAAATGAAATAAAGCCCCATAAAATTCGTTACTATCTTGAGCGTCGTGATCCCAAATTCGAAGACAAAATGACAGACATCCTCCATGTATACAAAGATGTGGAAATGATAAATCAGGCACCAGGAGAAACACGAGAAAGCGCAACAATCTCTTATGACGAAAAACCCGGCATCCAGGCAATTAAAAATATTTCCGCCCAATTGCAGCCAGTCCCCGGTAAATACACCTCAATCGGAAGGGACTACGAATATAAGCGCCTGGGAACAGTCTCACTTTTGGGAGGCATTGAACTACATACTGGCAAGATTCATGCTTAGTTCGTGACCGACACGGAGCAGGGAATTCATCGAGTTTCTCAAGATAATTGATGAAAAATACCCAGCTGATTGGGTTATCAGGATAGTTTTGGATAATCACTCTGCTCACATCTCCAAAGAAACACGAACTTTTTTAAAAACAAAGCCAAACCGGTTCCATTTTGTGTTCACTCCCAAGCACGGTTCTTGGTTGAACCTTATAGAATCAGTTTTTAGCAAAATGGCTAAATCCTTCCTTCGTCATATCCGGGTTGACAGCAAAGCCGAACTCGTGAAACGTATTTATCAAGGAATAGCAGAAATTAACGAAGCACCTGTTGTCTTTCGCTGGCGATACAAAATGGAAGAAATTGCTACCGAATAACGTAATGATATTTAAAGAACGATCTACTAGTGACAGGACACTAGTACCGGAGAAAAGACAAAGCTCAGGAGAACGACCAGACCTGCAGAGCGTTTGATACCCCGGGCTGATCATGCCGCAAAGCCAACAGCGAGCCTGACTCATCAATTGTCCTGAAAATATGTTGATGCAGGAACATTGGCTGTTTCTGCCGCCGCGTTATTCAAGGTTGTCTGGACGGAAAAGCTTTTGTGAAAGCTGGTTTGACCTGATCGATTTCGATGAGGGGAAGTTAACCGCGGGCGGAGCGGACATTGGCGGGATTGGGGAGGAGTTCTTCCAGAAGATTCTGGCTGTTGCCAGCGGCAGAACGAGCCCGGCGCTTGACATATCGGGACTGGTAAACGACCTGGAGGGAATCAATCCCGCCCGTGAAACAGAGCCATTTTTGAGCGGGCGGTAGGAAGAGAGCAGGATCGCCAACCAGCAAAATCACGTTGTCTGCCGTTTTATAATTTTGAACCCGACATCGATAATAGTGTTTTTTACCGGCTGGTCAGCCAGTTTGGCGAGAAGCGCATCAACGGCTTCCTGACCGATACGTTTCCGATCGATGCGGACCGTCGTCAGCGGGGGATTGGTGAATCCGGCGAAGACCTGATCACCAAACCCGATAATGCCCACATCATCGGGTACGCCGATATGTCTTGATTGCAGCTCCGCCAGGACGCCTTGTGCAAGCGTGTCAGAACTGCAGAAGATAACCCCGCTGGTGAAGCCCTTTTCGACAAGCTCTTTCGTCCCCAGCCGACCAAGCTCCATACTGGATGGTACGGGCACTGAGGTGATAACGATATCGGTAACACCATGCTTGATAAGTGTCTCCTCTACGGCCCTCTGCCTTGTTGCCGCTCGCGCGTCTTGAGCGGTGACAAAGGCGACTTTCCGATAGCCGCTGTCTAGCATGAATTCGGCCACCTCCTGGCCGAGCCTTGTATGGTCGAAACCGACAACGATATCAAGCGGGGAGGTGGTTAGGTCCCAGGTCTCGACGATAGGGATATGGGCAGAGAGAAGCAGGTTCTTGCAGGCGGGCGAGTGATCGACGCCGGTGAGCAATATGGCATCGGGTCTTCTCGTCAGGATGGCTCGAACAAGCTCCTCTTCATGAACTTCAGGATAGCCGGAATCGCCTAGTATCACCTGGTATCCAGCTTCCCGGAAGCGATTACTGAAGAGGCTTATGGTTTCTGCGTAGACGAGGTTGGCAATAGATGGAATGATCGCTGCGATCAACTTGCTGCTCCTGGAAGCAAGTCCGCCAGCCAAGAGGTTCGGTACATAGCCGGTGCGCGCGATTGCCTGCTTCACCTTCTTGAGCGTGTCAGGTGCGACTTTCTCGGGTTTGTTGATCGCCCTGGAGACGGTGATGGCCGATACTCCGGCAAGTTTAGCTACAATATCGAGGGTAACATCCCCATGCATCCAGCTTGATCTGGTCGAGGAGACAGGCTGCTTCTTTTTACTTTTCTGCACCATTATTCAACCCCGGGCGATGCTTATCAGAAAAGAGGATCTGTAGCGCTAACATCGGTCTGATTCTTTCCGGGCAACTTGTGAAAACCAAAATAACAACAATAGCCCAATATACAATTACCTGATAATTAAAGATATATAAAAGGTACAAGAGAATACAACCCATTAACCTGAAAATTATTGACAACCAGCTATGACAGCGCTAACATAGCACGTGTGCAACCTGATTGTAAAGGTAAATAATCCGAATCGGCCTGTTCGATTTTCTGTTTTCGTATTGAACAGGATGCCGCGCAGAGGGCGTGAGGGCAATGCCAGGCGGCAGGACCTACCCTGTTCCCGGGAAACGACCATCTTAGAGGTAAAATATGATGAATCCTGAGCATAAAAACTATCCCGGCTCACCGGCTATCGATGAAATGCGGGTGATACCGGTGGCGGGCCATGACAGTATGCTGCTCAATCTCAGCGGTGCGCATGCTCCCTTTTTTACAAGAAACATTGTCATATTAAAAGACAGTTCGGGACGGTTAGGTGTCGGAGAAGTGCCCGGGGGAGAGCGGATCAGAACAGTGCTCGAGGCGGCCTCGCCAATCGTGCTCGGCAGGCAGATAGGCACTTACAACTCGGTCCTGAACGGGGTAAGGGCGCAGTTTGCCCATGAGGATAAAGGCGGGCGGGGGATGCAGACCTTTGATCAGCGAGTGATGATCCATGTGGTCACCGCTCTTGAGGCCGCCTTCCTTGATCTGCTTGGACAGTTCCTTAACGTGCCGGTGGCCTCATTGCTGGGGGAAGGACAGCAGCGGCGGGAGGTGGATGTGCTTGGCTATCTCTTTTATGTGGCAGACAGGGAAAAGACTGATCTGCCGTATCTTTCGGGTGCAGAAAATGCAGGCGACTGGTTCAGGCTGAGGCACGAGGAGGCCATGGACGCCGCGGCCATCGTCAGGCTCGCCGAGGCTGCCTATGATCACTACGGATTCCGGGATTTCAAACTGAAAGGCGGCGTCCTGCCGGGAGAGGAAGAACTCGAGGCCGTGACAGCCCTGGCAAAACGTTTCCCAGAGGCTCGGATCACACTTGACCCGAACGGCGCATGGTCTCTGGAGGAGGCGATACAACTTTGTAAGGGGCAGAACCATGTCCTTGCTTATGCAGAAGACCCCTGCGGTGCGGAAGAAGGTTATTCGAGCCGCGAGATTATGGCCGAGTTTCGGCGGGCAACCGGCCTGCCGACCGCAACGAACATGGTTGCTACCGATTGGCGGCAACTGGGGCATGCCGTCCAGCTCCAGGCGGTAGACATACCGCTTGCCGACCCGCATTTCTGGACGATGCAGGGGGCCGTCAGGGTGGCAATGCTGTGCAGGCAGTGGGGTTTGACCTGGGGTTCTCACTCGAACAACCATTTTGACATTTCCCTGGCGATGTTCACCCAGGTCGCAGCCGCTGCTCCGGGGAACATTACCGCCATCGACACGCACTGGATCTGGCAGGATGGCCAGTTCCTGACAAAAAATCCGTATATTATAAAAAACGGCCGGCTCAGTGTACCTGACTTGCCGGGGCTGGGCATTGAAGTCGATCTTGCCGCTGTCGACAGAGCCAACAAACTCTATAATTCCATGGGACTTGGTGCCAGGGACGATGCAGCGGCGATGAATTATCTTATCCCCAACTGGAAATTCGACAACAAGCGGCCATGTATGGTTCGTTAGCTGAAAGGAGAACATGAACATGATGAACACCGAGGAAGCCTTTAACAACAGGTTCAAGCAGCGACTGGTCGCGAACGAGGTGCAAATTGGCCTGTGGAGCAGTCTGGCCAGCAATATTGTCACCGAAATTATTTCCTATGCCGGTTTTGACTGGATTCTCATCGACACGGAGCATGCACCGAACGACATCACGACCCTCGTCTGCCAGCTGCAGGCCATGAAAGGCAGCAGCGCGACGCCCCTGGTGCGGCCGGTCTGGAATGACCCGATTGCCTTCAAGCGGCTGCTGGATATCGGCTTCCATAATTTCATCGTACCATTTGTGCAGAACGCCAAGGAGGCGCAGCAGGCGGTTCGAGCCGTGCGCTACCCGCCGAGGGGGATGCGCGGCGTTTCGGTCGGGGCCCGGGGCAGCTGTTACGGCCATACCAGGGATTACTGGCAGAAGATCGACGATCATATCGGATTGGTGGTGCAGGTGGAAACGCTGGAAGCAGTGGACAGTATAGCGTCAATCTACGAGGTGGATGGTATCGACGGCATCTTTGTCGGGCCCAGCGATCTGGCGGCCAGTATGGGATATCTGGCCAATTCCGCACATGCCGAGGTGCAGCAGAAGTTTGCCGAGATCGCAGCATTTTGCCGTGAAATCGGTGCGCCGGCCGGCATACTCGCCGGCAGTGAACCAGAGGCACGCAGGTATATCGACATGGGCTTTACGTTTATTGGCGTTGGATCTGATACCGGCCTCTTGAAGAAGGCAACCAGGGAGTTGGTCGAATCCTTCAGGTAGCTGTTCAATCTTTTCACGAGCCACCAGGGTGCCGGCAAGGTGAATTCCAGTAACATGGGAACGAAAGAGAGAATGCTGGGGAAAAGTGTAAAAATGAGAACCATCAAGATGCCTTATTCTGTGTCGGAAAGTTTTTTAACCGATGTCTGGGCAAATCCGGCCAACAGTCCCGACAAAAAACCCAGTAACACAGCCGGCGATATGCTCGCCGCTGAAGTATAGAAAAGAGAAAATACGCCCATAAGGCATAGGAATCCGGCAGTGGGGGTTTTTTCTCTCTGGTCAGTCGCTCAGAAGGCTTTGATAGCGTCTTTGAGCTCTGCTGAGATGCTCTCGCATCGCCTGTCTTGCCTTCCTGGCATCACGTGCGGAAATAGCTTCATAGATCAACTGATGTTCCTCAAGGATCTGGCTCATATACCTGGTTTGCCCATCGGCATCGATCGGTTTGAGCCTCAGTCGGGCTCGCGGAATAGTGTTGTCTCCAAGAAATCCCAGGAACTCTATATATTTGCGATTATTCGTCGCCTCGGCAATCGCATGATGGAACTCATAATCCGCCTTTACAGCCGTTTCCCCCTTCTCAATTTGAAATATCATTTTATGCAGGGCTTCATAAATTTTGGCCTGATGAGCAACCGAACAGCGGTCACAGGCCAATCCGGCAGCTTCAATCTCTACGGCCATTCGCAACTCAAGCATTTCAAGAATGTCGGAAATCTGCTCGCTGTCAACTTTAAAGGTTGCTCCGTCATTCTTGGTGGGGGCGAGAACGAACACTCCGGCACCTTGGCGCGGGTTAAGCAGGCCCTCGGCCTTCAACGCTGCAATGGCTTCACGAATCACTGTCCGGCTGACGCCGAATTGTTGCGTCAGCATTGGCTCAGTTGGCAGCATCATTCCTGGCTTAAGGAGGCCTGTTTCTATATCGTCACGCAATTGAGCAATCACTTTCTCAGCCAGGGTGGTCTTTCCTCGCACCTTTCCTTGAGTACTTTTGTTCGTCATATCAGGAACCTTAATCATGGTAGGCTGGATTTCATCCTTTCGGCATATACTGCCATAAAAATGAATTTACACCAATCGCTAAATTCATCATACCAATTATTCCAGAGGAAGTAACTAATATATGCAGGTCGAAACGTTGATGGTTAGCAAAATGCACACTGAATGTCTGTGCCGGATCGTGTTAGGTATTTATTAGTATAATTATTACAAATACATAAAATTTTTATTTAGAAAAGAAAGCTGGATCGGCGCGTTAATGGAAAAAACGATCAACAGCCGACAAAGATGATATGTATTGACAATTTTAGAGGTTTTAAATAGTGTCAATTTTGACTGGTTTGGGAAACAGTCATCCTGTCCGGGGTGTTAAGCCCGGGCTACAATTTCTAAAACCTTACAGGAGGACATCTGATGATCAAATTGGCAAAACTTGCAGCAGTTGGTATTTTTTTTCTTGGCGCCTTTGTCATGCCGGCTCTCGCAGCTGATTACCCGACTGAGGACATTCGTATGATTGTTCCCTGGGGAGCAGGGGGCGGCACCGATGGTATCGTACGGAAACTGAGTACTATCGCTGAAAAGAAAATAGGTCGATCAATTTATGTTGAAAACATTGAAGGCGGTATCAGCGCCACGGGCATTCTCCAGGTCATGAAGGCACAGCCGAATGGATATACCCTGGGGGCATTGACGTACGACAGTATCATCACCGTGCCATGGCAGGGGCTTCTGCCAAGCTATAAACTGGAAAAACTGAAGCTTATAGCTCGGGTAACCAGCGAACCGGATGCGCTTATGGCCTCTACGAAATCGCCCTACAAGACAATTTCCGATCTGATCGAGGCAGCAAAGAAAAATCCGGGTAAAATTAAAGTTGGTATCCAGAATACCGGTTCACGTGTGCATCTGGCCATGCTGCAGTTCCAAAGCCTGACCGGAACAACCTTCAACCTGATCAGTTATCCGGGCGGTGCAGCGCCTCAGAAAGAAGCCATTCTCTCGGGTGAAGTAGATGTGGTTGTTACAAGCATGGGTGATTTTTCTTCTTTATTTGAATCCGGTGATGTCCGCGGTCTTATTGAATTTTCCGACAAACGGAATCCGACATTCCCCGAGGTTCCAACGGCTAAAGAGAGTGGTATAGATCTGCAAATCGGCAGTTTCATCGTGCTGGCAGCACCAGCAGGGACTCCCGATCCTGTAATCGCCAAAATTGAAGCAGCCTACAAAGGTGCACTTGAAAGTGATGAATTCCAGACCTGGGTGTCCAAGATAGGTGTTTCACCAAACTGGCTGGGTTCAAAAGACGTAACAAACTGGGCAATGGAAACGCAAAAAACATTGTTTGGACAGATGAAAGAACTTGTCAAGCAGGGCATTCTCAAGAAATAAAGCCTCTGCGCCCGTCATTCATTATTTTATCCATCAGGCGGGGTCGGGCGGAACTTGCGCTTCCCGACCCCGCCTGATAAAAGATGAGCCTGGTAACCTCCTGGCAGGCTCTTGACATTTCATGATCAGGCAACCTTTTATAGAAAGGGAGATCGTTGAGGATGATGTCAAAATTCACACGCTACAAGGATAGCCGACTGATTTTTCCAGTTGTGCTGTTTCTGCTCACCACCATTTATCTGATTTCCGCGTTTCAGATAAGGCCGCAGGTAGATGAAGGTCTGGTCGGTCCAGCCTTCATACCCGTTCTCGCGTCACTTTTTATGTATGTTGCGCTCGGATTTGTTGCGCGGACAATCTTGCGGGATAAGGAGAAAGAGCAGGAAGATGAGTCCTCGTTCTGGCTGTTAGGGCAGATGGTCTTTGCAACGGCGATCTATATTTTCCTGTTCAAGGTTCTCGGCTACGCCATCATGACCTTCATATATGTGTATACGTTGTTCTATATCTTCGATCTCAAAGAGAATAGCCAGATTAAACGTATCATGTATTCGGCGGTCATTACCGGTGTTTTCTACGTCCTCTACTCGGTTATCTTCCAGGTCAGGCTGCCAGTGATCCAGGGGGTTTTGTAATGGATTTCATTGTCAATATTCTGCAGGGGTTTGTTGCACTGACTGACCCGGCTATAGCTGGGTTTATGGTTGTAGGGTTTTTCATCGGCACTTTTTTCGGTGCGGTACCAGGTCTGACAGCTGTTCTGGCGATTGCTCTGCTGCTGCCGATAACGTATAGTCTTGATGTTGTTCCCGCGCTGGTGATGTGCGCTGCGATTTTCATGTCCGGCATGTATGCCGGCAGCATTACCGCCACAACGATCAATATTCCCGGTGCGCCGTCTTCGCTCATGACTTCTATCGAGGGCTACGCGTTGATGCGCAAAGGTCAGGGTGCAAATGCCCTGGGCCATGCTGCACTCGGCTCAATGATAGGCGGTGTGATCGGTGCCATTTTGCTTATCTGCCTGACCCCGGTCGCCGCCAAACTGGCTCTGTTGATACAAACACCCGGCAAATTCTCGCTGATCCTCTTTGCCCTGATTGTTATCGTCATCTCGCAGCGGGACGCAATAGCCAAGGGAAGCGTAACGACCTTGCTGGGAATAATGATTGCAACCATCGGTATTGATATCATGCAGCCGATTGCCCGATTCGATTTTGGCATTGAGACACTGGTTGAGGGTATTGACATGATGCCGCTCATCATTGGCACTTTCGCCATCAGCGAAATTCTCATCCAATTGGAAAAGAACCGCAGCGGGATGACCATTAGTGCAAATATAGAAGATATCCCTGTCATTAAGCGTCATGATTTTCTGCCGCGATGGTCTGAAATCAGGGAGATTGGTGTCTGGACCTATTTTAAAAGTTCAATGATCGGGTATTTTATCGGTATTCTACCTGGTGCTGGTGGCTCAGTCGCTGCTTTCGTTTCCTATGCCGAGGCTATGCGGAATTCGAAACATCCCGAGGAGTATGGTCATGGAAGCCGTGAGGGTATCGCAGCAGCTGAATCCGCAAATAATTCGATGTGCGGTGGTGCTTTTGTGCCCATGCTGATGTTCGGAATTCCCGGTGATCCCACCACGGCAATCGTTCTCGGCGTCCTCATCATTAACGGTTTACAGCCGGGTCCACGCTTACTTGAAACACAACTCCACCTGATTGCACCGATGTTTGCGTCTCTGTTTGTGAGTGCGCTGATCCTGATTCCACTAACACTGTATGTGCTCGGGCCGTATTTTCTAAAGATTGTTTCAATCAGAAAAGCGTTTTTATATCCCTGTATTGCTGTTGTCGCTCTGGTAGGCAGTTATGTTGCCACTTACTCGATCTTCCAGATGATCCTCGCTCTGGGGTTTGGAATTCTTGCATTTTTTCTCCGGAAACAGAATTATCCGACGGTTCCCCTGCTGCTGGGTTTCATTCTTGGTCCGGATCTGGAACAATATTTGCGCCGGACCCTGGCCTTGAGTGACAATAATCCGTTGACTTTTTTCACCAGTCCCGACAGCCTGTTCTTTCTCATGTTGACCGCTGTTTTCTTCTACTTTATGGTAATCCGCCGGCCGAAAGGTGTAATCAAATGAACATCCCTAATAGTGAAATTGTCTTTGCCAACCGGTTCAAGGAGCGACTGGCAGCGGGCGAACTGCAGATAGGCTTATGGAGCAGCCTTGCCAGCAATATCGTCACCGAGATTCTCTCCTATGCCGGTTTTGACTGGATCCTTATCGACACGGAGCACGCACCAAACGACATCACGACCCTCGTTACCCAGCTGCAGGCAATGAAGGGCAGCGATAGCACACCACTGGTACGGCCGGTCTGGAACGATCCTATAGCGATCAAGCGCTTGCTGGACATCGGCTTCCACAACTTCATCGTGCCATTTGTACAGAACGCCGAGGAGGCTCGAAGCGCGGTGCGGGCAGTACGCTACCCGCCCAGAGGCCTGCGCGGTGTTTCAGTCGGCGCCCGCGGCAGCTGTTATGGCTACACGAAGGATTACTGGCATAAGATCGACGATGTAATCGGCCTGGTCGTCCAGGTGGAAACACTGGAGGCGGTTGACAATATAGGGCCTATCTTCGAGGTGGACGGCATCGACGGCATCTTTGTTGGGCCGAGCGATCTCGCGGCAAGCATGGGACATCTGGCCGACTCCGGTCATGACGATGCGCAGCGAAAGTTCAGGGAAATCGCGAAATTCTGTCGCTCCATCGGTGCACCGGCTGGTATACTAGCCGGCAGTGAGCCGGAGGCGCGTACCTATATAGACATGGGATTTACCTTCGTCGGCGTCGGTTCCGATACCGGTCTGTTGAAGAAGACAAGCCGGGAACTGGCGCAGTCATTTAAGACAAAGTAAAGAAGAGGAGCGGAGAGGGAGAGATGAACAGCGGTGGCACGATGCGAACAGGGGGGCAGCTCGTTGTAGACAGCCTGCGGGCGAACGGTGTGGAAAGGGCCTTTTGTGTCCCGGGGGAAAGTTTTCTGGCCGTTCTTGACGCCCTCTACGATGTCCCGGAGATTGACCTTATTGTTTGCCGTAACGAAGGCGGTGCTGCGATGATGGCGGATGCTCACGGCAAACTGACCGGACGCCCCGGTATCTGTTTTGTTACCCGCGGCCCCGGTGCCACCAATGCCAGCGGCGGCATCCATATCGCCTTTCAGGATTCGACCCCGGTCATCCTCTTCATCGGTCAGGTCGGGCGGAGCATGATTGACCGGGAAGCCTTTCAGGAAATGGATTACCGGCGCATGTACGGGCAGATGGCAAAATGGGTTGCCCAGATTGACAGCGCCGAGCGTGTCCCTGAATATATCAGCCATGCCTTTCATGTTGCCATGTCGGGACGCCCGGGCCCGGTCGTTCTGGCCCTGCCGGAAGATATGCTGCGGGAGACGGCTGTCGCAACTCCGCTCGAACCGGCCCACGCTCTCGAGGCCCATCCGGGTGCAGGGGATATGGCGCGTCTCAAGGGGCTACTTGCAAAGGCGGATCAACCATTGTTGATGCTGGGTGGCAGCGGCTGGGATGCACAATCCTGCAAGAATATAAAGGTGTTTGCTGAAAACAATTGCCTGCCTGTCTGTGTTTCCTTCCGCTGTCAGGACACCTTTGATAATGCTCACCCCAACTACATTGGTGATTTGGGCATGGGGGTGAACCCGAAACTTGTTGAGAAGGTGCGTGCCACAGACCTGCTGATAGTGGCCGGCCCACGACTTGGAGAAATAACGACCGGCGGCTACAGCCTGCTGTCTATTCCCGAGCCAAAGCAGACGCTCGTCCACATTCATTCAGGGGCGGAGGAACTGGGTCGGGTTTACCGGGCCGCGCTGGCCATCAATTCCGGGATGAAGGCGTTTGCCGATGCCGCCGCCGCCCTTGGTTCGGTCAGGAAGGGAGGCGAATCCGCTGTAGAACAAGGCCATAAAAACTATCTGGCGTGGTCTGAACCCCCGGCCATTCCGGGTGACCTGCAGTATGGCGAGCTGCTGAAGTGGCTTCGTGAATCTATTCCCGCCGACTCGATTATCTGCAACGGAGCCGGGAACTATACTTCATGGGTGCACCGGTTTTACCGCTATCGCCAGCGGGGAAATCAGCTGGCACCAACCAGTGGCTCGATGGGCTACGGCACGCCGGCAGCCGTAGCGGCAAAACGGATGTATCCGGAACGCACCGTTATCGCTTTTGCCGGAGATGGCTGCTTCCTGATGAACGGACAGGAGTTGTCCACCGCCGTCCAGTATGGCATCAATATCATCATCATTGTCGTCAATAACGGTATGTATGGAACCGTCCGCATGCACCAGGAACGCAAATATCCGGGCCGGATTTCAGGAACCAACCTTGGCAGCACGGATTTTGCGGCTCTCGCCGGCGCCTATGGCGCACGCGGTGAGGTTGTCACGAAAACAGAGGAATTTGCCTCAGCCTTTGAGCGCGCTCAAAAAGCCGGCAGACCGGCGCTCATTGAGCTGCGGCTGGACCCGGAGGCCATTACGCCGTCTGCCACGCTGTCCGGGATACGGCAGGCGGCACAATCGCCAAAACCGTGAGGATAGAATCAGCCTGTCTGTTTTCTTTCTGGTATGACAGGATATTAAGCGGCAGGAGAAGAACAGACGATATGTTCGTGAGCAAAAAGGAGGAGATATGCATCGTGTCATGATACGCCCGGCATCCTACGACAATTGCCGTGATGCCGTTGATAAGGCCTTTGAAACCTTTCCACAGGAAATAGCCGGCAAAAAGGTTTTGATTAAACCCAATGTGCTCAGGGCATCCACGGCGGAAGATCATATTGTCACGCATCCGGCCGTGCTGCGGGCTGTTGTCGAAAAAGTCGAGGGGCTGTCCCCGGCGCAAATCGTGGTGGGTGATAATCCCGGAATCTTCAGTTATGGCGACAACGAGAAAAGCTTTGAGAAAACCGGTTTGATGGCTGCGGCAAAAGGTTATTACCGGAACCTTGGCAACGCACCCCGGAATATCCCCTTTAATCCCGAGTATCAGCCTAATGTCGGTGTTTCCTCTGAAATCCTGGATGCCGATATTGTTATCAGCCTGCCCAAGTTTAAAACCCATGGCCTTACCGTTATGACCGGCGCCATTAAAAACAGTTACGGCATCCTGCCGGGCGCCCAGAAAGCACGACTGCACCAGCTTGCCGGTTCGCCGGCCCGTTTCCATGATGTAATCGTAGAGGTATTCCGCCTGCGTATCCCGGATCTTTTCATCATGGATGCTGTGGTGGGTATGGAAGGCAGTGGTCCGGCCTCATCCGAATTCCGTGATATCGGCCTTATTCTGGCTGCTGATAATGGCGTGGCGCTGGATGCCGTTGTCGCGAGGATGATGGGTGTTGAGCCTGCTTCGCTTCGTTTCCTGCAGAAAGCCAAAGCCATGGGGCTTGGGGATTTTGATGCCCGAATGATAAAAATTGACGGGGAAATGCGAATCCTGCCCGAATTCAAGCTGCCGCCGCCCCTTGATGCTAAAGCCGTTTCCGGTAACCCGGCGAACCTTGAATTGCTGCGAAGCAGAACGTTGCTCAGACCGCAGGCCGATCCGGAACTGTGCACAGCCTGCGGTGCCTGTATCGAGCATTGCCCGGTTGCCGCCCTTTCCATGGGAGATAATATACCGCTGGTCGATGCTGATGTCTGCATCACCTGCTTCTGCTGCCAGGAGATCTGTCCTGAAAAGGCGATGACATTGAAGTAAGTTTTCATCGTACATAGGTGAAGGATGCACACCGATGTAGATTCTCTTCGATATATTTATTCTTTTGTCAGCGGACAGGGGAATGAAAATGGTTGTATTAGGCCTTAGCAGGCTCTTCTTACACTGTTGCCAGGAGGACATCGGATGCTTTAATGATCGCCGACATTTTTTTGCCGACGACGAGTCACAACCGTTTTACGCTGGCTGAGATGATAATCGATGTAACGGTGCTGGCCCCTGGCAGATCGATGGTGATTTCGTCATTGACTGCACCCACCACTATATTACTGATGGTACCGGTAAGGATATTGCGTGCCGATAGAGCCTCCGGATCTATTTCGCTGCCGAGAAACACGTTGGAAGCTTTAACGATAGCCATAACAGCCTTGCCCACGACAAGTCCCAGTCGCTTGACCGAGTTTTCGGTAATCACCGAACTGACCGTATCACCTCCTTTAAGTTGAAGAGTAACCACACTGTTTATTACTCCCTTATCAATGTTCTTGACTTATCCGAGCCAGACATTTCGGGCGCTTAGCTTCATTTCAATCCTCCTCAGCGTTTTCAGGGTTTGCAAAGCTCCATTGGGATCATCGGTAAAAAACTGCATGAACTGGGAAAACTCTTTTTGCAGGGCATCTACCTGTCTCAGCAGCTTTTTTCCTTCCTCTGTCAAGACCGATCCACCGCCGCCGCTTCCTCCGGTTCGCTTTTTCATCAAGGGATAGGGGAGCAGGTTATTAATCTGTTCCAGCTTATGCCAGGCAGATTTGTATTGGATGCCTAGCGATTGGGCGGCACTGTTGATTGAACCCGTCCGTTCAATTGCCTGCAGCAGTAAAATTGCCGGCTTGTCGGCAGACCAAATGTAAGAAATTATAATATAACAGACAAAACATATTGGATAACATTTTGTATATATATCATATATTCGACAATCATCAGGATGAGCGCAAGAACCCAGCATATACCTAACCATCATTTTTAGCTGGTGTGCTATTCTGGCTGAGTATTCGAACCGGATACGGGGAGACCGGAAAAAGGCATCGCAGTTGCGGGAGGAGCAGTGGAAAGTTGCCAAGAGCGAGGTGCTGCTGAGCGACAACTATCGACAAAAAACCATACCACCGTTGATGGCTCCCAAACACCGGGAGCTATCGCCCAGGATCAGGCACGCGCTTAAAAAAGTAATTGATTGCCAAACTGATAATACACGCCATCAAACGGATTCAGCCAGACGCATAATTCGCGCTCCTGATCCTGGGCGTTATAGCACGAGTGGTTCAGAAAAGTAGGGGGAGTTGACCCTCTTGTCTGTCCGCAGTGCCAGGGGGAAATGCGGAGAATCAGTTTTATCTGTAATAAAGCGATTATCTATCACTATCACCGTGCAAAGCCCGGTAAGGTAAACTTCAGAGTCACTTCTCCGGTTTCTTTATCAAGAGTCACCATTTTTCTACTGCCTTCGGCTACCCCCAGCTTCTTGCCGGTAGCCATCTCCAGAAGACCACTGATAAAGCCCATCCCCTGATTTAAAACCTGCTCCATCTGTTCGGCGGACTGGCTGGTGTCCTGCCCGGCGGCCAGGCTGCCGGCATGACCGGCTGATTCTTCCCGAGCTTCTTCCAGCTGCGATGTCAATTCTTCCGAAACCTCAAGATCCTCTTCCGCTGTAAAATCGATCTCTTTCTTTACGCCATTTAAGACTTCCGGGTTAAGATAGTGTGGCGTATCTTCGGCAAGTTCTTCGGCAGGCATGGACTCTGCTCTTACCATTTCGACTTCATCTCCCATCATTTCACGCAGCTGGTTGACCATTTCCTGACGTTTTTCTCTGGAGAGCAGCACCTCGTCCTTGCCGCCGTCAAAAACGCCGCTAAAAAGATCTCCTTTTAATTTTATCCCGGCCATGATTCGTTCTTCAATGCTGTATTTGGCTATCAAATTGATAACATTGATACATTTACTTTTCTGCCCAATCCGGTTGACCCTGCCGATCCGCTGATTAACTTTTGCCGGATTCCATGGCAACTCAAAATTCACCACACAATCCGCCGCCTGAAGATTTAAACCGGTTCCGCCAGCATCTGTTGACAAAAAGACCTTGCAGTCCGGATTGGTGTTAAATTCGTCGATCAGGGCCTGACGTTTGACCACCGGGACCTTACCGGACAACTCAATAAATGGAATTCCTACCCGGGAAAGATGTTTGCCGATCAGCATGGTCATGGTTGTCCACTCGCTGAAGATCACCACCTTGCGTCCATTTTGTTTGATGAGTTCGTCCAGAATGCTGGCCAGTTCATCGAGCTTTGGTGAAATATTGGTTTGCCTGTCTATCAAATAAGTGGAATCGCAGGTCTGCCGCATTTTAAGGAGGAGCGCCTGGATGCGAAGCAAATCCATGGGCGTAAGAAATTTTTTGTTTAATAGCGGCAGCAGCGATTGGGAATAGCCCGCATGGATTTCCTCCTGCTCCTTATGCAGATTGATATAGTAATCGTTGACGATCAATTCGGGCAGTTCGTCCAGCACCTCTTCTTTTCGACGGCGGATGACCAGGGGCTTGAGTTTTTCATGCAATTTATTCAGGTTGACATAGCCCAGAATGTCTCCTTTTTTTCGATTACTGAGAAGAAAATGGTCAGCCGCAAACTGCCAGAGCGGGCTGAGCAGCTCCGGATCGAGAAACTGCACCAGGGAATAGACATCTTCCAGTTTATTCTCTAAAGGTGTACCGGTCAGTATTATGGCATGCTGCCGGGGCAGGCTCTTGACGGCCTCGGCTGTTTTGGTTTCGAAGTTTTTAATCCGTTGCGCTTCATCCAGGATAATTAAATCCGGTTTCAGACGGGAAATTATCGTCACATCCCGGAGAACCGCTTCATAGTTGGTAATCTTAAACAGACTGGTATCCGTCCGATACTGTTCTTTACGCTGTTGAGCATTCCCGGCGATTATACAGGCCGATTCATCGCTGAAACGCTCGATCTCCCGCTGCCACTGCTGCTTTAAAGAACTCATGGTAACAACCAGGATCTTTCGGAACCCGAAGACATCTCTTTTTAAGATACCGAGGCAAATGGCCTGCAAAGTTTTACCCAGCCCCATCTCATCCCCAATCAAAACGGCCTTTTTATACAGTCCGAATTTAATACCCTCTTCCTGATAGGCATAGGGCGCCACGCTGAGACACGTGGAAATATCCGAATATGGTTTGCCGGCGGCATCGGATAATTCGTTGTCCGTGGCGGCATTTATCAGCTTGCGCATGACCGGTTCCTGAACACGAACCTGTTTATAGCACTCCAGCTGTGGCAGATAGGGTATAAAATCGGCAATATTATCTTTACAGAAGAGATTCTGCTCATCAAAGATTTCCGTCAACAGCATGGTAAGTTCCACGCCGTTTTCTGCATTGTCCCGCTCATGAAAGAGACGCGGTTTTCCTGCGACACTATCCCAATAGATATCGATGTACGGAAAGGTTTCGCGTTTAAGACGCTGAGCAAACCCTTTTTGCTCCTTTAGAAAAGTGCTCAGAAAGATCAGATGCTTACAGGTTGAAAGTTTATTGGAATAAAAATCAGGGCAGGAGCAGTGACCGGCTCCACCGGCGGGATTATGCAGAGTAACTTGATATTGCCGCCCCTTCACCGTCGTTACCAGGTGATCGCCTTTCAGCATATCACCCTGAATCACCACGAATCTTTCCTGTTTCGCTTTTTTCTGACGATCTTCAAGAGCCTGTCCTCTGATCTCTTCATAGGATAGGTATTGCCCTTGCCGGTCGACTTCGCCTACCTGCAGTTCTTCGTTCATCCCCTGTTGTTGATCAAACAATTCGAGCAAAATAGCTACAATATGCTTGCAACCAGGGCCGGGATAGGGACAATCACACTGACCGGTGACTGCACCGTTCAAGATAACCTCTGTCCGATAATTTCCATAATTGCCATCGACTTCATATACATATCGGCCATCCCCACTCTGCTCATGGACACGGCTGAACGCTCCGTTTTTTTGAAGAAACTCACCACGTTTGAAAATGATCGGAGAATCGGCGATCTGACGAATGGTATCAATTTGCAGCGTAACCATGAGGAGTCCTTTCTTAATTATATCGAATACTTTTACATAGGCAGGTGTCTCAAGCAAGCATAGTAATGCGAGCGTTTCAAGAACAAAATATGACCATACCGAAGATCATTTTTCAAGCTGCAAATCTTTCTCATTGTTATAAACGATTTCCACACGAAGAAAATACCGGGTGATCAAGAAGATCCTGGCTCATCCCGGTTTATCGGAGGAGGCAAAGTCAAAGCGGGAAAGGGCACCACCGTTTCGCCAGACGGTTGAGACAGTTATTGAACCGTATGGAAAAGATAAGAAAATAAATTTGCGTCTAACAGAAAAAGACTATCATCAAATTCAAATCAGAGCCATTGAAGAAGGCATCCCATACCAAAATAAGCATTGGATCGGATGTTCCAAACACAGGGCAACGAAGATATTGAAAAAAGGCCATTTATGGACAGACACTAGGTAACATCACCCGGGACTCTTCCGCCGGGCACTGCCCTGCTGGTGCGCCCTTCCCAGAGGACGAGATAGAGGTTGCTTGCGACGATGATCAGGGTTCCCAGAACAGACATGTAATCGGGTATTTCTGCAAATAGAAAATAGCCGATAATTGTCGCAAATATCAACCGCATATAGCTGGCCGGTGCAACTGCCGTCGCTTCTCCCAGGCGAAAGGCCTGGATAAGGCACCATTGACCGAATATGCCCATGAACGACATGACAACCAGCAGAAGCAGCTCATGACCGGTTGGGGTAATCCAGAACAGGTATGCCGGGATCGATGTTGTCAGGACAATTGCCAGGGACGGGTAGGCCATCATGATCGCATTTGAGTCCGAGACGGTGAGCTTGCGAATCAACACCATCATGATGGCCCCAAGACAGGCTCCTGCCAGCGCAATAAGTGCTGCTCCCTCAAATACATCATGCCCGGGCCGTATAATAATGAGTATACCGATGAAACCGGCTACCGTCGCCACGACTCTCTGGATACTGTTTTTCTCAGCCAGAAAAGCCACAGCAAGTAGTGCAAGGAACAGATTCCTGGAGAAACCGATTGCTGTTACTTCAGCGATCGGCAGTTTTGTGAAGGCATAAAAGTTGCAATTTATCAATAAAACGGCGATTAATGCACGGATACCTTGCAATAACGGCCGCCTGGATTTCAGTGATGAAAAGCCGATTCGCCAGAAAACAACCGATAACGTCGCCAACTGAATAACAGATCGAAAAAAAACGATCTCAAAACTTGCGATCCTGCTGCCCAGCAGTTTGATCAGAGCAACCATGACAGAAAAAAATAATCCTGCCAGGAGCATCCACAAAATGCCCTTGACATTATCGCCAATAGCCGGGCGTTTAACCTTCCTCTCCATGCTAGGAAGCGGTGGCTAAACACTTTATCAGCGGGCGTGGGCGCTGCAGGATGCGGATCAATTCGATATTGTTATAAAAGTCACGTGCAGGTGTTTCTGTCGTTTATAAATTTCCGTTTTCTTCTTCGATGGCCGGGCCTTTGAAAGAAACATGTAGAGAAAGCAATCTCATCACCGTCCGACAACCCAGGTTAGTGTACCACTTTTCAGGAGCCCTGCCTCGTCCACTTGCAGGTCTTGGTACCTGTTATCTGTACCTGCCTTGTGTGGAATAAGTCAATAAGGATAATCTCTTTCTATGCACCTTTCCCGGACCAGGCAGAAGAGCCTGGCGCGGGACGGCCGATGCTAAAAACTGGTCAGAAGGTTCGGCAACATTACCCCAGAATTGGTTGCCCTGAGAAACAGCCGGACTCAAGATTTCTTTGCGCAACACAGTGCCTCTCTGCTTCATGAGCCCGACTTACCCTACCCGTCACTGCTGTCTGGAACGAAGTGTCGGCTTGCCTGCGTGATTATCCCTGCTGACCATCAAGAAAGAGCTGTATAACGTGTTCAACCAGAGCTTCAACCCGCTGGTCCAACTCATTCTCCGTCAGGTTTGCTATGGGATGGGGGATATCGAGAAATTTGTAACTGGCGACGCCCCACTGTTTTGCCATCTCTGCGCCGGTAGGCCGGAAAGGAGTGGTGACTATTGATACGGCTGGGATACCGGCTTTCTCAAGGAGGATTCCGTCGAGTACACTACCCGAGCTGCATGACCCTCAGTCACCGATGCCGGCTATCGCAATATCGGCAATTTCCCTGCAGGATTCAATGTCAGGCGCAGCAATTGGATGACCAGCCGACGCCTTGCGGATGACCCGGGCCAGTTGCATCTGATATCTGTTTTCAAGGCGTTCGAACAGTTTGAGTAATATCGTTTTCGAGTTGTATTTTGTATTCTCGACGAGAACGACTCTCAGGTTGTTCAATCGTTTCGGCCGGGGAACAAAATCGATGGATGCGGGCCGGGCTGGAATGGTAGGGTCGAACAGGGTGAAGTCCATAATTGTTTCCTCCTAAAGGGTACCCTGAAGCTTAGATTCTGGTTGTTACCATACTGGTAGCCGATCGTGACCCGCCCCAGCTGAGCAGGCAGGCCGAAAAGGTTCCGACAGCGCCGCCCCCGCATACTACATGAATGTCATCCGGCTGTTGAACGACGTGTATACAGCTGGTTTCATCTTCAGGCTGCGGGTCACCGGGGATTCGCTTCACTCTTTTCAGCTCGGCGATTGAGCGGCTGGCATGGTCAAAAAGATGCTGCTTTATCCGCTTCTTGTCCCACCCTGCGTTTACCATGATGCGGACATGTTCTCCGGCCAGGACGACAGTGACATCCTGTTGGCTGACGATGTTCATTGATCCCATGTTGGCCATCGCGTCCGCCATTCCCTCAAGAAAAGGTTCAGGGGACTGGGCCAACTGGTTGTAGACCTGGATGATATCCTCACAGGCAAACACGGTGGTCGTACTTTCATCGCGGCCAAATCCGCGCTCGACATGCAGCGGCTCCCAAGGGCTCTGACTTTCGTTTTCGGCAAAACAAAACGAAATTTTGGCGGGGTTGCCGATTGTTGACCTGTCCAACCCTCCCGGTCTGGTATTTAAACTGTTCATCATCAGCAGGCGCAGGCTTCTGCCGATGGTCATATTGGCGCGGCAACCGGGCCCGAAAAGGTTTTCCCCGGAATTTATCTCCAGTCTGTCGGCGATCGGGCCGTTGACAATAATGGCCAATGCCGCACCGCCGGTACTTGTCGCCATGCCGTGATAATTGAAATCAGGGTGACACATGCCCTTGACGGCCGAAAGGACAACCGGCATGTAACCAGGCAGACATCCGGCCAAGACCGCATTCACCGCAACTTTATCAGCGGTGATAACGATGTTGCGGGTAGGAATGTCAGCAACCACTTGATCCCCCTGCAGTCCGGCAGCAGCAAGCATGGCCGCAACGGATTGTTCACTCGGGGGAACGATTGGAAATCCGTCTGTCCAGCCTTTCTCGTAATATACCTCGATCAGGTCGGCAGCATCTTGAGGCGTGCATTTGTTTTTCATGATTATTTCCCGTTTAACCGCAATATTTCATGAACATTTCCAGCAACTGCAACAAAGATAACAAAGGTACAAAGTTTGTTTTCCTAAGGTATTGAATAGTTGACTATAATTTAATAAATTTCAATTCCTTACCCGAGTAATGAGAAATTATCATGAAATATTGGGGGTAATCGGTCATTACTCGCGGGGGGCTTTTTCCCTCGTCATTTATACCATGGTATCTCTTAATATCATCTGTAAATGATGGCCGAGCAGGCAACGCTGTGCAGTTACCATTTTGATATAACATTGTTTGGTTTGTCCGTGGTACAGGATCGATGGTGTCTTCCCGATTCGATTTGGTCCTTCCGCCGAGTGCTAAGCCGATTAGTGATTGACAATAGTTATTACCTCCTCTAAACTGTCGACAGTTGACAGTTGACAACTTTCACGATATCACAAAATATCACAATATCAATCTATTTTCATGAATGACTTCAACACCAGATTAATCAAGAAAGTCCAGACACAATCACTCACGGGCGTCATCTACAATCAGCTTGAAGATATGATTTTGACCGGCTTGCTGAAACCGGGAGAACGTATTAACGAAAGCCAGCTTTCCGCCAGACTGCAAGTCAGCCGCGCACCGATCAGGGAGGCTTGCCGCCAGCTTGAAAAACACGGTATGGTCCAGATTATTACCCGCCGGGGAACTTTTGTGGCAAAGATTGAAGTGAGTGAGGTCAAGGAATTATATGATATTCGTGCTTCGCTGGATGCCCTTGCCGCCGAAAAAACCGCAGTCAATGCCACACCAGAAAATCTGGAAGGATTCCGACACATTCTGAAGAATATGCAAGAGGCCATAGCGGCTGATGACGCAAAGGAGTATTTCCGGGCAAACATGGTCTTTCATCGAACGATTGTGCGGATTTCGGGAAACAGGAATCTCAATTCCCTGATCGAAGGAATCTATAACAAGGCCTCGCTGTGCCGTAAAACGAACCTGTCACTCCCTGAACGAATGTCAATTTCCTATCGGCAGCACCGGCATATTTTCAATGCCATAGAAGCGGGAAACCCGATGGAAGCGTCAACGCAGATGAAGCATCACGTGATAGATGCGCGTGATGCGTTGCTGAACACTCTTGATTTACCGGATATCAGCAAGGATTCGATCACCGGAGGTTGCCGGGCTTAAAAATATACGGACCAGCGACTACCGGTTTTGGCAGGGGCCTTTCTGCAGGGTACCTTGAATTGCAGTTTCATGAAGACATGCGCGCAGTTTGCATGCAGAATGGAGGAGCGATGAGCCAAACAGAGCTTACCAGGGTAACAAAGGAGTCGGCGGATTTTGTCAGAAACCTCTCTTTTGAGGCACTTCCCGACGAAGCGGTCAGGATTGCCAAGCGATGCGTTCTTGACGGACTCGGACTGATGGTTGCCGGTTCCTACGAAAAATGCACTCAGGTCGTAACCCGTTTCAGTTCACGCGTCAGCCAGTTGCACGGAGCAACCATCCTTGGCGTTAATCCGCTGACGGTCACCTCTCCGTTTGCGGCCCTGGCCAACGGCACAGCAGGTCACGCGATGGATTGGGACGACAGTCAATTATCAGCCTCACCCGGCCGGATGTACGGGCTCTTGACACACCCCACCATACCACCGCTTGCAGCCTCTCTGGCCGTGGCTCAGGAAGTGGGCTCGGTTGACGGGAAAACCTTCTTGACCGCATTTCTGGCCGGCTTTGAAATTGAATGCAAAATTGCCGAGGCGATTAACCCCGATCATTATAAAAAGGGATTTCATACGAGTGGAACGGTTGGTACCTTTGGTGCGGCGATGGCAGCTGCCAAACTGCTTGACCTCAATACCGATGAGGTCCTTCACACGCTCGGGATCGCCGCCAGCATGACATCCGGAATTCGTGCTAATTTCGGTACGATGACCAAGCCTCTGCATGTTGGCAGGGCGGCAAGCAACGGGGTAACCGCGGCAATGCTCGCACAAGGCGGCTATGAAGCTGACATGGAAGCGCTCGACGGCCCCTGGGGCTTCTTCAGTGTCTTCGGCAGGGGCTTCGATGTCGAGAATATTGCCGGCTGTATTGGCAATCCGCATACCATCGTCGATCCCGGCGTGAGTATTAAGCCCTATCCCTGTGGTGTCTTGACCCACCCCTCCATGGATACCATGCTCGCCATCGTGACCGAGCATGATATCAAAGCAGAAGATATCCGCGAGGTGGCACTCTTTGCCGGATCCAACATTTTAAACCCCATCAGGTATAAGATCGCCCGCAATGAACTGGAAGCAAAATTCTGTATGCCGTTCCTTCTTGCCGCGATTATTCTTTCGAGAAAGGCCGGAGTAAACGAGTTCACCGATGCATTCGTCAACGCCGACAGCACCCAGCAGTTGATGCGTAAAATCCGCAACGAGTTCGATGCTGACATAGAAGCCAGAGGCTGGGACAAAATCCGTTCCAGGGTTGAAGTAGTCCTGAAGGATGGTCGCAGGATTGTCAAAGAAGCTGATGAGAATTACCGGGGCGGGCCGGACAACCCGCTTACCGACAAGGAACTGCAAAGCAAATTTACCGATTGTACCGAGCGCTTGCTTGACCAGGCTGCCCGGGAAAATATTTTTACGATAATAGAACGTTTGCAAGAGCTTGAAGATATCACCAAACTGATTCGGGCGGCATCGCCCGTGGCATGAATAGTTAGAAGGAAGAACCCGCTCCATCCCGCCGGCAGGAGTGCTTCTTCTAGCTATTCAATAACTTCAAAGAGTAATCAAAGGGAGGTGTCTCATGAGAACAATGGTACCGTTTTATCGTTTAAAAATTCTGGTCTTCGCTTCGGTTATTCTTGGTTTGAGCTCGGCGGTCTGTCTGGCGGCAGATGAAAAATTCCCCTCAGAAACCATCAAGGTGGTCATTCATACTACCTATGGAGGTGGCACCGATATCACGGCCCGCATGATGACAATGCAGACCCGCAAAGTCCTGGGCGTCGATATGCAGGTAATGTCCAAAAGCGGCGGTTCAGGTGCGAAAGCGCAACAATATGTAGATTCTCAGCCCAGGGACGGCTATACCATGCTGGCCTTGACGCAAAGTCATCTGTATACCATTGCCAGAGGCAAGTCGGTTTTGAAAATTGACGATCTTGTCGGCGTAGCCCGGGCCATGGACGACCCGACATTCATCACCGTCAACGCCAAGAGCGACTATAAAACCCTTGAAGACCTCATCGCCGCCTCCAAGGTGAAACCCCTCAATTGGGGTGTTTCAGTCCTCGGCAGTACCGAACATATAGGTCTGGCGCAACTGGCGGAAGCCGCAGGCTTCGATTACAAGGCCGTCCCGTTTGAGAGCGGGGGCCAGATGGTCAACGCGCTGATGTCCGGGGCAATCGATGCAACCCTGCCCAATGTCAGCGAGGCACGCCAGCAGATCATGGACGGTGCCTTGCGGGCGCTGGTCGTCATGGCATCGAAGCGTCTGTCCGGATACCCTGACATCCCCACGACCTATGAAAAAGGATTCGAAGTCGATTGCTCGACAACCCGCGGTTATGCTGTACTGAAGGGCACGCCTGATGACCGGGTCAAAATCCTGTCCGATGGTCTCGTCAAGGGTATGAGTGGTGAAATCTTTGCCAATTACCTTGCCTCGTCCGGACTCACCGTCGAGGAGAGCGTTGCCGGGCACGACGTGTGGGACGCCCAGATCAAGAAAGAGTATGCGAAGGCACGCCTGGCAGTAGAAAAACTTGGTTTCAAGTAGGAGCGGTGCGAAGCCAAGCAGATCAATCCTATCCCGGGACCTCACCGTGAAGAACAATATACCTGAGCGTTCTGATGCGGCCGGGACGAGGGGACACACGTCTCCTTCTCCCGGCGTTGACTGGACCGACATTATCCTGGCGGCGATCATTCTTGGTGTCTGCGGCTTTCTTTTTTTCATCACGACCGGTTTTGAGAAAGCCTCGGAGCAGATGTCGCAGAATATCCCTCCGGAATGGTTTCCGCAGCTCGTCCTGATATTCATCATGATTTTAACGCTCGCCATCCCCTTTGAACACTACTTTAAAGGGAAAAAAGTGGCGGGCAAGGAACGGGAGGTCAGTGTCAAACCAATAGCCATCCTTACGGCGCTATTACTCTGCCTTATCATCTTTATGATGCCATGGCTGGGAATTTTTGCAACCATGGTTCTCATCTGCCTGCTTTTGCCCCTGCTCTGGGGTGAGCGGCGTCTCAAGGTTCTGTTGCCATTTGCCATTATTTTTCCCGGGGCGGTGACCCTTCTCTTTACCAAGGTTCTCGGTGTCTATTTCGAGGCCGGCATCTGGTCAAAACTATTTTAACAGTGGGGCACTAATGGATGCAGCAATACAGGGATTCGCACTCATTTTGGATCCATTTAACATCTTTCTGATTTTCACCGCGGTGTTGATCGGTGTGACTGTCGGGGCATTACCGGGTTTGAGTTCACCGATGGCGATTGCCCTGCTGTTGCCCTTCAGTCTTTCAATGGAACCGGTGTCCGGCGATCTCGATGATGGCCGCCCTCTATTGTGCCGGGACGTTTGGCGGTTCAATCACGGCAATTCTGATCAATGCCCCGGGCGCCCCCCCGGCGGTAGCCACGGCATTCGACGGTTACCCGATGGCCAAAAACGGTGAAGCCGGCAGAGCGCTGGGGCTTGCGGCGGTCAGCAGTGTAACGGGCGGGATCTTCAGCCTGTTCATTTTTCTGTTTTTGGCGCCGGCGCTTGCCGAGGTCGCATTAAAATTCAGGCCCCAGGAATATTTTGCGCTGGCCGTTTTTGCCCTCTCCATGCTGGCGTCAATCAGCGGCACCTCCTCCATCCGCAACCTTATCTCCGGTGCCGTCGGCGTGCTTATCGGGACCGTGGGCATTCACATTACCACCGGCGTCGAGCGCTTTACCTTCAACTCTCCGGAGCTGACCGAAGGGATAAATTTTATTCCTGTTCTTATCGGTCTCTTTGCCATAGGGGAATTGCTCAACCAGTCGCAGAGCCTTAATAAGAAGTTTGAGCGCATCACTTCGGTGGTGGTGAAGCTTCCTTCCGTAAAAGAGTTTGTTAGAATGAAGTGGACGATAATACGTTCCAGCATTCTCGGGACCTTTATCGGCATACTGCCCGCCGAGGGAGCTACCGTAGCCGCCCTGATGGGGTATAATGAAGCGAAGCGCTTTTCCAAGAACAAGGAGGAATTCGGTAAAGGGGCTCCGGAAGGCATCGTCGGTCCCGAGGCCGCCAATAATGCTGCTACCGGCGGTGCCATGGTACCGACCCTGGCGCTTGGTATACCGGGAAGCGCGACGACGGCGCTTATCCTTGCCGCACTTATCATGCACGGATTCCGACCGGGGCCTTATCTGGTGAGGGAAACGCCGCATATTGTCTATGCGATTTTCGGCGCCATGATCATTGCCAATATCATGTTCCTGATTGTCGGCCTGGCCGGAGCCAAGATATTCTCACGAATCACCCTGATTCCGCGGCAAATTCTCTGGCCATCAGTATTTGTCTTCTCCATGGTGGGCTCTTATGCCTTTGCCTCGTCCCTCTTTGACGTCTGGACCATGCTGGTTGCCGGCATAATCGGTTTTTTGATGAAACGGTATGGCTTTGGTCCCGCCCCGCTGGTCATGGGCCTGATCCTGGGCAAGCTCGTCGAGGAGAACCTGTCTCGGGCGATGATTATTTACGATAACAATTGGTTAAGGTTTTTTGAAAGCCCGATAGTCGATGGGTTTCTGGTTCTTACCTTGATGAGCCTTTTCTGGCCGTTGATCAGCAAAATCTGGAAGCGTAATTGAGCGTTTTCTGGTAATGCTCATTTCGCATCGTTGGCTCTTATCGGATTTTGCCGGAACAGAAAACCGCCTGGCGCTCCCCCCAGGTACCTTCTCGGAAAAGGGGACAGCTCATTGATACTACCTGCTGTTTTACCATTTTTCAAATAACAAGACAGTCTGATTATTGTTTGATATTATTATGAAACTGATAGTCCGCATGGAGGAGCAGAGATGAAAGGAATCCAGGTAACCAGGCTTGGGGGTCCAGAGGTTCTGGAATACAAGGATCTCCCGGATCCGGTCCCGGAATTACACCAGGTACTGATTGAAGTGAGAGGGGCGAGTGTGAATTTTGCTGACACCAAAGCCCGATCAGGAGGATATCATCTGGCCAGGAAACCACCCTTTATTCCGGGTTTGGATGTTGCCGGTGTCGTGCTCGAAGTGGGCAGCGGGGTAACGGGAATACAGCAGGGCGATCACGTTATCGCCTTTCCCGCTTCCGGCTCTTATGCCGAGAAAGCGGTTGCCAACCAGGAACTCACTTTTGTTATTCCTGAAGGAGTTGATTTTATAAGCGCCTCGGCAGCCGCCCTGGTCACCGGCACCGTGACGCACATGTTGACACATATAGCTCGAATAGAAGCGCATGAGAGCCTTCTCGTCCATGCTGCCGCGGGCGGGGTAGGAACGACCGCCCTGCAGGTGGCAAAGGCTTTTGGTGTTTCACGGGTTTTTGGCTCTATCGGCAGTCCCTGGAAAGAGGATCATGTCAGAAAAATGGGTGCGGACGGTGTCGTGGATTATTCATCAAAAAACTATGCGGATGCAATTAACTCCATGACAGAAGGCCGGGGCGTCGATGTCATTTTGAGTCCGCTCGGCGGTGCAACCGTCGAACAGGATCTGCAGTGCCTGGCACCGTTCGGGAGACTGGTACTCTTCGGTGAGATGAATGATGAACCTGCCTGTCTTCCGCCGGACGGGCTGTATACCACCAACCGTTCAATTCTGGGTTGCAGTTTCGGCCATTACAGGAGGTTCCGGCCTGGACAAGTGCGGGAAACGATGAGTCTTGTTATTGACTTACTGGTGAATAAGAAGATCGAAGTCTTTATCGGTAAATGTTTACCCTTGGAGCAAGCAGCACAGGCTCATCATCTGCTGGAAGAAAGAAAGTCACTTGGAAAGGTTGTGCTGGTTCCTGAAAGGTTTTATAAACAGGACTCATGTTGAGATTCCAGTGAAGAGTCTTCATGGGTACATCCTGGATAAACTGTTTTTTTACCGGATTGGTCAGTAATAACATAACATGTCATTTTACCTCCATCTTGTTTCTTTATATCTTCCATGCTGGGAATGAGCTCGCCAGGTAGCAGAAATCAGGATATGCAACCGCTATGTCCATGATTTCATTCAGATCTCTACTGCTTACCCTGATTATTGGCTTTTCAGGTTCGACGGCAGCCACATTGGCCGGAGTGCCGGCTGCGCCGCTGGTAGGGGCCAGTATCTCGGTGGCTGTTGCAGCGCTCTTCAGGCTGCCGGTTGGAATCCCGAATCTCCTGAGGAATTTTGCCTTTGCCGTTGTCGGCTGCTCGCTTGGCAGCGGTGTCACCAGGGACGTGCTGGCCCAGGCGGTAAACTGGCCTTTCAGCCTTCTCTTTCTTGGTCTTGCAATCGTTGTGATAATCATCGTCGGCAGCTGGTTTCTGGCCCGTTTCTATGCCATTACCCCGGAAACGGCGGTGCTCTCCACCGCTCCGGGGGCATTTTCCTATGTTCTGGCGATTGCAGCTTCTGGAATCGGTGATATCCGCACTATTATAGTATTACAGAACATCCGCATTGTTCTGGTCGCCACGCTGCTACCCTTCGTTCTTGCTCATTTAGGTTTTGCCCCGGGGCACATGCACTCGCCGGTAAGCGGCAGCCTTGTCGGCAGTCTCGCCGTCATCTCCATTGCCTTCGGCGTTGCTCTTTCTGTAGAAAGGTGGCGGATTCCGGCCTCGTTTCTGCTTGCCGGTGTGCTCGTCAGCGGGGTCGCACACTATCTGGGCCTGGTCAGCGGCCGACCGCCGTTTCCGCTGACCTTCTTTGGCTTCACTATAACCGGATCGATGGTCGGATCGCGTTTCTCGTCGATTCCGCTGCGTGATTTGAGACGGTTGTTGAGTGCCTCTCTGAGTTGCACGTTGCTCGCCGTGCTCCTGGCTGTCGGCTTCGCCTTTCCCGTGGCGATAATGTTGGATATACCCTTTGGCCAGGTTTTTGTCGCCTTTGCACCAGGCGGGGTTGAAGCGATGGCAGTCATGGCCCTGGCCCTGGGATATGACCCGGCCTACGTGGCAACGCATCACCTGTTTCGGATCCTTCTGCTTTTTCTCATCGTGCCGTTTTGTATCAGGATCGTTAAAAAAACAATTCGTGCCGCTGGATGATTAAGATTTATCGGGGGCGCCAGTTTCTCTCCTCTTCGGCCGTCATTTTCCATCTGTTACCGGTGATACGTGCCATGATGAGGGGAAAAGGGCATAACCGGACAAGTACAAAAAAAGGATACAACTAAAGAAAAACACGCTGAAGGCGAGGGCTGGGTTGATGGAACCGAAGTATAACAAGGAGGGCTGAACCAGTTTTTTCCTGTCGCATTTTCGTCCCCGACAAGCACGATAAATTGATAGATAATTCCACACGAAAGTGGTTGCAAGTATTCAGGATTCCCTGCAGCATTAAACGTGCCATCTGCCCTTTCCATCAGGATAAAACCTTCCGTGTCCGGCGGTTCCTGTTGCTGCCGATTGCAACATATCTGTGTTTTAACTGTCAGCAGAATTGACAGGGTGTAACGATTTCCGACAGGTAAAAAGGGGATAAAACGGTTTGCCAGGTTTTCGGGAAAGCACGTCATCCCTGTCCTGTCGGAGAGCTTCTTTCCGGATCAGACAGAATAACCCACCGTGGCATGTAATATGCATAATAATGCTTAAAATATACACATTACCTGTCGACCGTAGCGGTTCCCTGGCAGCATAACCTGCGAATAGTATCGGAGGGATTCCGCATACCGTCCGTTGGCAGCAGCTGTGTTGAAAATCAACCTGGAGGAAAAAATGCAGAAAGTAAAAAACATTGTCGTTCCTGTTGATTTCTCGGACAACACTGAAAAGCTTGTCGATTATGCGTTTGAAATGGGCCAAGAGCTATCGGCGACACTTCATTTTGTTCACGCCGTAGCTCTTCATCCGGATGCTGCCATCATGTTTGGAATGCCTTATTTTGCCGACTACCAATCGACTTTTGAATCCAATGCCCAGGGGAAGATGACAAGCCTTATCGAGTCGTTACAGGAAAAAAGTCCCGGTTGCAAAGGCGAGGTTGTGATGGGGGAGCCGGTAGATACGATTGTGGAATATGCCAAGTCTGAGAAGGCTGACCTGATCATCATCAGCACCCATGGGGCGAAAGGGCTTGAGAAAATTCTCCTTGGCAGCGTGGCGGAACGGGTTGTGCAGCGAGCATTTTGCCCGGTGTTGGTTTTAAACCCATTCAGAAATGCAGGCTAGGTTCAGACGATGCTTCTCCGAGTCATTGCCCTTGATTATGACGGTACCATTGCAGAAGAGGGAGTCCTGCATCCGGCTATTCGTGAGGCTATTGCCGAGGTACGGGATTCCGGTCTGTTTGTCGTTATTGTAACGGGACGAATTCTGCGTGAGCTGCGCAGGGTTGCCGGTGACTTGAGTTTTGTCGATGGTGTTGTCGCTGAAAATGGGGCGGTTATCCTCCTGTCTAACGGTCATCGGCGATTGCTGGGGCCTCCGCCTTTTCCGGTGCTGCTGCGCGAACTCAGTGACAGGGGTATTGAATTTGTCGTGGGCCGATGCCTTGTCGACCTGGATGCAGAGCATGCTGATGCAGTTCTGTCCATTATCCGGGAACAGAAGCTGCCGTTGATGATTTCTTTTAACCGTAACAGGATGATGGTACTGCCCCAGTCGATCAGTAAGTCGAGCGGTCTGCATGCGATACTCGATATCCTTGGAACCTCAGTCCATAACACCATTGGAATCGGGGACGGGGAAAACGATTATGAACTTCTCAAGATTTGCGAGTATGGAGTCACGGTTGAATGGGCTTCCGGTTTTCTGAAAAACGAGGCGGATTTCGTTCTTCATGGTGGAAATCTGGAAGCGGTTGCAGCGTACATCCGCAAGGTATCTTCCGAAACGCGCATCCCGTCAGGACCTGTGAGGCATCATCACCTGGTGCTTGAATCGCTCAAGGGTCAGCCTTCTTTTGAGATTGCGATAAAGGGCCGCAATATCCTGATTGCCGGAGATACAAAGAGTGGCAAGTCCTGGGTCGCCGGATTGTTGCTGGAGCAGATGATCCTGCAGCGTTACACGGTTGTCGTCCTTGATCCCGAGGGGGATTACAGCAGCCTTGCCACCCTGCCGAACACCCTGCTGCTCGGCGGGCTAACGATGTTGCCGAAACTGGAGGAGTTGATGCTCCTGTTTCGGCAGGGCTGCAGTATTGTCCTGAATCTATCCCATCTTGACCATGAAGAAAAAGTTTCCTACATTCGTCAGCTGCTGCCGATTACGGCACGATATCGTAAAAGCAGGGGGTATCCGCATAGCATCCTGCTTGATGAATGTCACTATTTCCTGAATGATTCACTGGGCGAGATGATACTTGATCCGGAAATGGGTTCATATATTCTGGTGACGTATCAGCCCTCCAAATTACCCCCGAAAGTGCTTCAGGCGATCGGAGCAGTTGTTGCAACCCGTATCGTTGAAAAGGATGAGATTGATGTTCTGAGAAGAGTTGTTAGTCCGGAGCCTTCTGGTGACTGGTATGAACTTCTTGGAAATCTGCAAATGACCGAGGCGGTGCTGCTTCCTCCGACGGAAGAGACGCAGGGCTTTCCGCGCCGGTTCAGCGTCGCTCCGCGACTCACCTTGCATGTTCGACATCGCACGAAATATTCCCAGAGAACGGTGAACCAGGAACAGGCCTTTGTCTATACGGACATGGGGAGGCCTATCGGGGTCTTCGCCGCCTCTTTGAGTGAGCTTGCCGAAAGCGCGGAACGGGTAGAAGAAAAGGTTGTCAACGGTCACCTGCAGCGGCACGATTTTTCTCGCTGGATAATAACGGTGTTTGACGATCACAAACTGGCGGAGTGTGGTGCGAAAACTCGAAACACGGTACTACCAGGATCGAAAACCATCCCAGTTTGCCGGACAATTGTCTGCTGCCATTGAGGATCGCTATCATGAAAACATCGAAACGATTTGAATGAAGGAACTGCGGGCACGTTACCTGCTGTCTCGTTAGCCGGGAAGAATGCGTAAAGGCAGTGCTTTGCTTGTTTCTCTTTTTACGGGACGGTATTTCTTGAATTTTCCGCTTATCCAAGAAAATTCATGAAGATTGCCCCTATCAGGAGGGGGTTGAAGCTATGGAGAAAAAACTTCTTGTGGCCATCAGCAACAATGCCGAACACCTCTTTAGCGTAAGATTTATCTGCTCATTCTTCAACGCTGCAGCCTATCACATAACCCTTTTTCATGTCTGTAACCGCAGCAGTAGCAGTATGAGCAATGTGTTGACGAATATGTGGGATGGGCCTGAAAGCAGCAATTTGGCGCAGATGACTGCCGGGGCCGGGCGGGCGATTAAAAAGACGGTAAGGTTTTTGACTGATTGTGATATAGCCATTGAAAGGGTTATCACCAAGGCAATCAGGGAACGTCAGGGTACTGTCAAGGATATCCTGACGGAAGGTTGTCAGGGACTTTACGATGCTGTTGTTCTTGGTAGACGGGCATCCTATGCACTGCAATGGCTGGTCGAACGTCCTGCCGATGAGACCATGCAGTCTATGATCAGGGAATATTCCTGCACCTCACCCCTGTGGATCTGTCCCGCACCGGAGCAGGGCCGAAAGAATGTGCTTGTCTGTGTTGATGGTTCCGAAAATGCTTACCGGGCGGTCGATCATGTCGGCTATTTTCTTGCCGATCAGGATCAGCATGTCATAACCCTGCTTTATGTGAAGAATGTAAACAGCCCCGATGGTGCGGATATCTTCCAGAGAGCCGAGACCATCCTGCACGAACATAACATCAAAAAGGAACGTATCAAGCGGAGTTCGCAATGGGGATTGACCATTGCCGGCGTGATTCTCAGTGAAATCGAACAAGGCGGGTATGGAGCCGTGGCGATGGGCATGTATGGTCAGGATATAGATCAGCAAAAGGCTTTCAGGTTGGCGGGGACAACGACATCAAAACTTATCAGCAAGATAGAAAAGGCGTCACTCTGGTGCTGTCCGTAATGCAAATCCAGAGAATCGTGCTGTTCTCTTCAGCTGTTTCTCCTCTATCTTTTTCAGCCTGACAGAGAGGTTCACCCGTGAACGCCAGGCTAAAGGTTTTTCAGTCCCTCGGTAATGCCGGCCTGCTCGAAGTTTATCTGCAGAGAATACTCACCTGACTCTTCAGCCTTGCTCATTTTGAATCCCAATTTCCTGCCCAGTGCCAGCATCCCCTTATTTTCTCTCAGGACGACTCCGTAAATCTTCTCAAAACCCCGTTTTTCAGTAATCAGCAGACAGTGACGCAACAGGCTGGCCCAATGTTCCGACTCATCAGCAATGCTTCTTCTGAAGTACCGGCTGTCTCTGTTCGAACCGGCTATCTTTCTTATATCGATGAGCGCCTTGCATAATCTCTTGATACGCTTTACGCACGTCACTATCCGAGCGCAGGTCAAGGCACACCCCTCCCGCCTCTGTTTTATGAATAATATCAGGCGAGTTGAGTTTCATCACTACCGGATAGCCAATGCTCCGGCTCATCAGCGAGGCTTCTTCTGAAGTTCCGGCTGTCTCTGTACGGATGACAGGCAGCCCATAAGCGGTAAGGAGTTGCCGGACATCAGCTTCAGGAATAAAGCCATCTTCAAAAAAGGAGGACTGAAATATCTGCACCGTGTTTCGGTCAATGACCACATCTCTCGTCAGTTTTGGCACCACTTCCAGAAGCAGTTCCTGGTTTTTGGTGAAGGTAACCACATGCAGGAAGGTCTGAATAGCCGACTCGGGTGTGTCAAAGGTGGGAAATCCGGCATCATTGAGGTATTGCCTGGCCTGCTCGATACTCTGGCCGCCCATCCAGCAGGTAAGCACTGGTAATTTATTATTTTGTATCACACTTGTAAGCGCTTCAGCGACTGGTAGCGGCGCCGTCATGGCCTGTGGTACATGAATTACCAGGACTCCGTCAAATTCATCAGTACGAAGACAGGTCTCCAGAACGTTGTGAAAACGTTCCGGGAGATCCATCGCCGAGCAAGTCAATGGGGTTGTTGTGACTCCAGCAGGACGGCAGTATGGTGTCGAGACTGGCACATGTTTCCGGCTTCAGGGGTGCCGGTTCATAGCCTTGGCTGGCCAGGAAATCAGCCGCCATTACCCCGGGTCCCCCGCCATTGGTGATTATCGCCAGACGTGGGCCGCGTGGGCGGGGTTGTTTGGCCAGCAGTTCGGCACAATCGAACAATTCCTGGATAGTATTGACCCTGACGATACCGGCCCGCTTGAAGGCCGCATCGTAGATGTCATCCTCCCCGACCAATGCCCCGGTGTGGGAAGAGGCGGCTCGGGCTCCGGCTGCACTCCTGCCGGCCTTCAGGATAAGAATAGGTTTATGCCGCGATACAGCGCGTGCCGCACTCATGAATTTCCTGCTATTTGTTACATGTTCGATATAAAGAAGAATGCTTTTTACCGCAGGGTCATTGCCGAGATAATCAATCATATCCCCAAAATCGACATCCAGCATGGAGCCGATACTGACAAAATCGCTGAAACCGATTTGTTCTTTGAGGGCCAGGTCCAGAATGGCGGAACAAACAGCGCCACTCTGTGAAACAAATGCCAGGTGTCCCGGTTGAACCATCCCGTCTGCAAAGGTGGCATTAAGCTTTCCTCCAGGTCGAATCAGGCCGAGACAATTGGGGCCGATTATGCGAAACCCTGCAGGCAAGGCTGCTTCGCGGATTTCAGTTTCAATCCTGAGCCCGTCAGCACCTGTTTCCTTGCCACCGGCAGAAATGACGATCGCCCCGCCTATCTCCTTCTTAATGCAGTCCCTGATGAGCTCAGGTACGGTTAGGATAGGGAGTTGCGATTATCCCGGGATAGGCATGGATTACTAGATGCCGGGGGGCAGGGTCACTTGTTGGTGATAATGAGTATACGGGCATTAACAATGACATTGTCTCGATGGGAAATTTGGAGAAGCTCTGTTGTACAAGGATTTACGGATGGTGTCAGGATTTTTTACAGTATGCGCGAAATCCTGACGGTGACCCATTCATTACCTGACTACCTTTTGTCTGCTACCCGGGGGATGGTAGAGAATGTTTTTCTTTGATGAGTAACACAGAACAGCCCGGGAAAGCGGTTTACAATGATTTTGCCGTCGGCCGCCGGGGAAAAGGGTAACAGGGAAATGCTGCGGCATGCCTTGTGCATAGGCGTTATTCATTATTGACAAGCCTGCAATTTTACTGGAAAGATAGTTTCAGAGGGAAATTGATGCCGGTTATAAACCGAAAACTATTCGTCAGGCCGCAAGGTGGACCGCCATGTTACTGTCCTTAAGTCTCAGGACCAAAATTGTTTGTATTCTTGCAACAATAGCTGCAATAGCATTGATCAGCTGTGCCGGCATGCTCTGGTATACCTTCCAGATTGACACCATGCTCAGTGGTATGGTGAACAAAGAACTGATTCTCTACAAGGCGGCGCAGGATATGGAGCTTGCCCTGGCCAACCAGAAGGGCTTTCTGACCTATTATTTTGTCGATGGCGAGAGTAAGTGGCTCAACTCCCTCGGTCAATATCGTCAGCTTTTCAAGCAAAGCCTTGAAAGGGCATCATCACTGGAACTCAACGGTCAGCAAAAAGAGACCATCGCTCTTATTGAACGCCAGTACAACAAATACATAGAGGCAAAAGACCTGGCCATTGAGAATTATAAAACCAATCCTATTCCAGAGAGTATTTCCAGCTATCACGAAAAGACAAGAGATGTTTTTTTTAACTTGCTTCAGCTCTGTCGTAAGTTCAGCCTGGATCAGTGGCGCGGTATTCAGGTGGCCGAAAAAAACAGTCAGCAGCGCTCCTTGCAATTCCGGCTCGTGGCCTTCGGAATCATCCTTGTTTTCATGGCCTTTTGCGGTCTGTTGATTTTTGTTCTCTACACACAGATTCTCGGCCCGATACGCGGGCTTGCCATTGAAACGGGAGGATCACCGAGTGACAGTTCCAGAGACGAGGTGGTTTCGCTGAAGCGCTCATTCAATGGTATGATGAGGGATATCGGCGAAACGCACGATGAACTGGAAAAAAGCCGCAAGCACCTGTTACAGGTGGAACGAATGGCCATGGTCGGCGAATTGGCGGCGGGAGTCGCTCATACCATTAGAAACCCGTTCACCTCAATTAAGATGCGGATGTTTTCCCTGGCCCGTTCTTTAGACCTGAGCGATGTGCAGAATGAAGATCTCACGGTTATCTCGGATGAAATCGGCAGGATAGATAAGATTGTCCAGAATTTTCTGGAGTTTGCCCGACCGCCAAAACTCAAGCTTGCAGCATATCAACTGGGAGGTCTGATCTCCGCTGTGAACAGCCTGCTGGAATACCGGCTCAAAGAATACAGTGTTGAACTTATCTATGATTTCAAGCCTGACCTTCCCCAGATAATAGTCGATTCTGACAGGATAAAGGAGGCCCTGGTCAACCTGATAACCAATTCCTGTGAGGCGATGGAGACAGGCGGCAGGATTTATATTTTTGAAACGCGTGAACAGGATCCGGATATCGGAGAAGTTGCGGTTATCACGCTTAGAGATAGCGGACCCGGAATACCCGAGGAAATTATCCATAAAATCACGACCCCTTTTTTTACGACGAAAGAAGACGGATCAGGTCTTGGTTTGAGCATTGTTGCCAGGATTGTCCGTGAGCACAGAGGCAAACTGATCATTTCCTCTCCGGTTGATCAGGGTGCTGAATTTACAATCAAGTTGCCCGCAAAGAGGAATGATCATGAGCCTGATAGTAATTATTGATGATGATCAGCAACTGTGCCTCAGCTTCACTAAAATTCTGTCCCAGGACGGCTACAAAACGGACGCCGCTCATAGTGGCCGGGAAGGAATCGAGCTGGTAAAATCGCTCCGGCCCGACCTGGTAATCCTCGACATCAGGCTTCCTGATATCAGCGGCATAGAGGTCTTTGTAGCTATCCATGAACTCTTTCCAAAGCTTCCCGTTATTATCATTACCGCCTATGGCAGCACAGAGACTGCAATAGGGGCGATTCAGAAAGGAGCTTACGATTACATCTACAAACCTTTCGACGTCCCTCAAATGCTGCAGCTCATTGGCAAGGCTCTGATCGCCGGACGCTGCATGTCCTCACCTGTCGATGTCAATCCCGGTCCCGAGTCTCTTTCAGACAGGGATGCTCTGGTGGGAAACAGCAGTCAGATGCTCAATGTATATAAGGCCATTGGCAGGGTATCGTCGACGGATGCCACGGTTCTCATCCGGGGAGAGTCCGGAACCGGAAAGGAGCTTGTTTCGAGGGCAATTTACAATCATTCACTACGCGTTGATAAACCCTTTGTGGTAATCAATTGTGTGGCAATTCCTGAAACACTGCTTGAGAGTGAATTATTTGGTTATGAGAAAGGCACCTTTACCGGCGCGGTCCACCGGCGTGTCGGGAAGATAGAACAGGCCCGGGGCGGAACCGTTTTTCTCGATGAAATCGGTGATATGCCGCTGAGTATCCAGGCAAAGTTTTTGCGGCTACTGCAGGAAAATAGTATTGAAAGACTGGGAGGAAAAGAGCCCATCGAGGTTGACGTCAGGATTCTTGCCGCGACAAATCGTAACCTTGAGACCGCCGTCGCAGCGGGAACTTTCAGGGAAGATCTCTACTATCGGCTCCGGGTGGTTACCATAACCCTGCCTCCACTCAGGGAACGTACAAGTGATATCGTTCACCTGTCCCACTATTTGCTGGCCAGGCTGGCAAATGAGATGTCGCTCATCAATCCCAGTATTACCGAGGCCGCCTTGCAGAAAATCACTCGGTATGATTGGCCTGGTAACATTCGGGAACTCTCCAATACGCTGAAAAGATCGCTCATTTTTAATCGAGGCGCACCTCTTCAGCCTGATGACATCATCTTTCCCGCTTCGGGACAGGCACCGGACAATGACAACGGTAGTCTGGACGTCTCAGAAAGTTTGCGGGGCTGGATCCGTTCGGTTCTCGAATCTGAGAATAAAGAAAGACTTTTTGAGTCCTGCCTTGACCATATTGCTTCACTTCTCATTCAGGAGGCGCTCGATCTTACGCACAATAATCGTTCTCAGGCGGCAAAAATACTGGGAATATCCAGGCCGACGCTGCATGCTAAAAATTGAAAAATATGATATTGGTTCGCACCCGGCAAGCCGTCAGTAGGAGCCGGTTGTCTCCGTTTGGCTTTTACCCGTCGCTCCGTTTCTGATAGTTTCGGGATCTTTTGACTTTCCCTGCTTGCCCTCCTTCCGCCCCCTTCGGGCAAAATACCTCATTTCTTCATCGATGATAGTCACAATACCCTATAGTGGCACGGTAATTGCTGATCTATAGGTGAGAGCGGCAAAACACTGCCGGGCATGGCAATAGGAAGAATCCTGATCCACCATAGGCAACAGCTTATGTCAGGTTCCTTAAGGATGTTATTGATAACAGTACAACCAGATCAAGGCAAGGAGGACGTGAAATGAACGCTATCCGTAGAGTAATGACGTGCGTGGATGTATCTGAGTATTCGAAAGAGACCATCGAGTTTTCATTGGCATTGACCGAGGAGAGCAAGATGGAAAATGTTTTTTTTAGTGTCGTGGACAGCAGGGATATTGATGCGGTGAAGATGGCCGCCCGCTACTATCCCGAACTGGTCTATGTCCAGAGCTTCATTGAAAAAGCAACAGCTGAGCGCCAGCAGCATATCAAGGACCTGATAAAAGAGCATTTCCCGTCAGTCACCAAGGACTTCAAAATCATCGTTCAAGTGGGACATCCTGTCGGGGAGATATTGGAAGCGATAGAAACGGAAAAAATTGACCTCGTTGTCATGGGCAACAAGGGAAGTACCAACCTTACCAGAACGCTTTTCGGCTCTGTTGCCGAGAAAGTGTTCAGACATTCACCTGTTCCTGTATTGAGCTTCAGGGATCGTAAAAAATTTCATCGTGATTGATGCCTGCCACTTTCCCGACCTTGCGATTACCCTTCCGGAAACATAAGAAAAGAAGCAGGCAGCTTTCTTCAGCTGCCTGCTTTTGATTTGAAACAGGCTTTTACCGTTTCCTTTATAGAGCCAATGCTTGAGGCGCTCTTTATTATGATTTGGCTGTTCTGAGCAGATTCCAGCTCGATAGAAACATCATCGTAGGTGTGCAGCAGTATCCGGGGAGAGGACTTCTTTTTCAGGAGTTTTTTCAAGGCATGATGTTCGTCGGGTGAAAACAGTTCAGGATCAAGAATGACCAGGTCCGGAGAGGTTGACGCGCATATCAGGTTGCAGGCATCGATCCCTTTGTCGGCGCAGGAAATTGTATATCCTTCTTTTTCTAATTCTCGTTTTAAAAAATCTCTGACATGATGATTGGTATCAGTTACCAGGATATGAAATGATCCTCGTTCAGGTTTGATTTTCATTATGCGCTCTCAAAGCAACAACTAGCCGGGATGTTTTAATATGCCTTCAGTATTTTTAGATAACACCACCGTAAAGAATACGTCTGTCCTTCAGGCGTCGCTTGCTCAGACGATTCCGGTTCTGGAAACCGGGTATTTTACACGTTGTAAAATATCCTGACATGATTCTTCTGTATTCTCTCCGTTACCCTGGAATGAAGGCGGGCGGTTGCCTTGTCATGTGCTGTAGGATTCATTAAAGCACGTCACGCATGCACACCATCGATGAGGCTGTATGCTTGGCTCGTCGCCGAAAATTGATTCGGGGCTCTTCCCCTGTTTATTCGTTTGTTACTATCTATGCTGCTGCATAAAATGTTCCAGAGAATGCTTGTCCAGGGCCTCATGGAATCAGGTCAGATGATTTTCTCATCGATGATTAATTGTTGCCGGGAAACTGATAATAAGCCTGGTATCTTCACAACGGCAGGTGGCTCCAATGAGGTCGGCAAGGATACGCTCGTCATCCGGCGTTGTTTCAAGCAAAAGGGATTCCTGTTTCTCTACCTGCATATCGATGATGATAGTTGCATTATCCGCAGACGCGTGAATCACTAGAGTACCACCCTCGCTTGGCATACGCCCGTAGAGGCGACAGAGTGTTAAATATAACAGTGACTCAAGGGGGAAAAGATAGGTATGAATACAAAGGCCTGACGGACAGGAAACCGAGACTGTTGTTTTTTTCATCGCCGCTTGACGCGCCGTCAGCGCAACGGCAAGAGACAGCGTTTCAGCAAGGTTTGCCTGCGCTAAGAAAGAATCGGCACTATGGGCAAATTGATTAAGATTTTTCATTATCATGTTTGATCTGGCAACCTGTTTCATAATGCTTGAAACGGCAGATTGCACACGTCCAGACGGGACGCCGCCGTCTTCTTCGGTCATACCGGCAAGATCGTCCAGGAGTCCGGCATTTTCGTTTATAATTGATAAGGTATTTTTGATTTCATGAGAGATTGAGGCAGAGGCTCTGGCGAAAACCCTCAGACATATTTCGTTACTATTTTTTGTATTTTCCATGTTAATCGGGTGTTGCCTTCTGTGTTGAGGAGCGTTGTCTGATCAGGAGCAACCGCACCATCCTGTGCGCCAGCTCTTACTCTGTTGTCGGTTCAATTGTCGCATCCGTCATTTTTTTCTTTAAATGCAGCTTCTATTTTTTCAATCAGCCGATTGAGATCAACCGGTTTCATAACGTAATCGTAAGCCCCCAGTTTCATGCCTTCCTGACCAGTTTCAAAGGAGCCGTGCCCGGTGAGAATGATCACTTGTATAGCAGGATAGACCTGCTTTAGTTTGGCCAGGACCTCCAGACCGTCAATATCCGGCATTTTCAGGTCAAGAAGCAGTACATCCGGTTGATCCTGCTCTATTGCACTGAGAGCGTCCTCGCCGGAAGTGGCCATGGCCGTGTTGAATTTTCTCAACTGCAGCCGGGTGACAAGTGTTGATGCAAATTCAATCTCATCGTCTGCGATAAGTACTTTAATATTGTCTTTATTCGTCTCGATCATGTTTTTCACTCTGTTGTGGTATGGTGATGGTGAAAGCAGTGCCCTGGCCGACATGCGATCGCACGGTTATTTCCCCTCCGAGCTTTTTAATTAAGCCATAGGTGATGGATAAACCAAGCCCGGTACCTTTGCCTGTTTCCTTGGTGGTAAAAAATGGTTCGAAAATGTGCGGCAGGACGTCGGTCTTCGATACCGGAGACCGTTATCCTGGATAACAACCCGGACATCACCTGCTGTCAGTGGGTCATGATGGTAATTGTCCCATCCTTGCCGATTGCATCAATGGCATTGTTGATGATATTTAAAAAATCTGCTGTAGTTGCAGGCGATCGCTGGTGATCAGCGTGACAGATTTTCCTGAATTGCAGGTTTACATTGATCCTGCTGTAGATCATGGAGTTTTCAAGAAACAGCAGAACTTCTTTGATAATGTCATTAACCTGCAGGACTTCAGGCGCACATCAGTGCGCCGGGCAAAGCCGAGAAGGCGATGGGTGATGGCTTTGCATCTCTCGACACTCTGATTGATCACCGTCAGGCAATTCTGAATCGTTTCCTTGTGTTCGAAACCGGCGGACATCGAGCAGGAGATCTTCGATCAAGCCGGTCTTCTGATGAATAATGGCCAGCGGGTTATTGATCTCGTGGCCGACCCCGGCTGCCAGTCGGCCGATAGAGGCAAGCTTGTCCGTATGTTCTGCATCCTTCAGCATGTTCAGCTGCATTTCCTCGGCTTTACGGATAAGGCTGGTAAGGAGGGTTGCCAGGATGTAGACAATCAGAACACTTATCGCCAGACAGGCAGCAATAGTGATGACGAGTTTGCTTCGAAACTGTATCCAGTGCTCGTGATGAATGTACTGCTTTTTGACGAGAACCAGAGACCAGGGGGTGTTGTTAACCTTCTCGATTATCCGGGATACTGTTTTCCCTTTCATCGGTGACAATGCTGCGGACTCCAGTCGTTATCTCGAAGTCAACGCGAGTGAGTATCGGGCCGTAAAAGCGCGATGTTGTCTGCAGTGGACCCTGTTAATCCACGAGGAAAAGATCATCCGAAGCATCTGTTTTTATGGTGTCTATAAAATGCTGCAGCGTGAGAGCATCGATGGTTGCCCTGAGCACCCACATCTCACCCGTCACGGGGTCCAGGTTGTTGACGGCGATGGAAAAATGGGGCACCTTTCGGTAGCCGGTATAAACCCCGCTGATATATACGCCTCTGTCTGAAACTTCACCTGAACCACTCTTCGCGGGAATAATCCGTACCCTTGAGATCGTACGGACCCCAATAATCCTGTTGTATTCCGGTATGGTCGATGACACCAAGATCTGCGAAAAAGGGATATTGCCGTTTGAGCCTGACAAAGAGTTTTTCCAGGTTGTCATCGATCATCAGCTCTTTATAACGATCTCTGCGGGCGGTGAACTTTACCACGGATTTGAGGTTGGCAATAAGCGCTTCAATTGATGTTGACCTTGCCGTCGAGCTGCCATTGCAGTTGATCGAGTTCTCTCTTTCTGCAGAAGATCCTTATAATAGTAGTACCCCAGTCCGGCAACGTTTACGACCGGTCCAGCGATGATAATCGTTATCACAAGAATGAGTATCAGCCGGAACTGGCCGTAATTTCTCCTGTTCAGGCCAAGATCAATAGAGCTTTTCAGAGCCCTCGGGATGATTTTCTCGCCAGGCCGGCAAGTGTTTTTCATAAGGATAAATGCTCATTTTGATGGTTAACGAGAATTTCGCCCTGGCTCAATGTGCCTGAGATTGCTCTGTCCATGACGCTCAGCCAGTCTCCAATAACACCATCAAGTATTTTTACCTTTTTCCATACCAGAAAATTGTAATGCAACTCTTCTATTCCTCCACAGACGAGATCGGTAATATTTTCTTTAACGACCATCTGGCAAATTCCTCTTCCGAGGGGCGTTCCATAATAATTGTTCTGGGCTCTCCTATCATTGAACCGTTCTCAAATCGAACAATGAGTGATTTCTGTGGCAAGATCAAATCGAGGTGCGACAAAATCTCCCTGGACGGGTATCAGTAATTTTCGCACGGCAACCATCTCCTCCTATTTCAACAAGCCGTATTTTTTCATTTTTCGCCATAACTTCATGCGTCCCCATCCGAGAGCTTGCGGCGGTTTGTGTTCTGTTGCCCCCGTGTTCTTTCAGGGCGTCAATAATCATCTGCCGTTCGATATCGAGCCCAGCTTTCTCCTTAGCTTCCTGGTTTCCGGAGCCGCTTCTCCCGGTCGGCTGCTCGCCAGTTTGTGCAGCTGGTTGGCTGCCGGTTCAATCACTGTGTCTTCCTGATCGTCCTGCTGCCGGTGTTTTTCAAACAGATAGGGGGGCAGATGTTCCTTATTTATCTTTTTCCGTTTGCAGATATTGACGGCATATTCGACAATATTACTCAGTTCCCTGATATTACCGGGATAGTGATAATCGAGTAGGGTCTGCATGGTGCTCGGGGTAAATCCGACGATGGTTTTATCAAGCGCCCGGGTGAATTTTTGCAGAAAATGATCAAGCAGATAACGGATATCGTCCCTCCCGTTCCCGCAGGGGCGGAAGATGGACATGCAGCACATTGAGACGGTAAAAAAGATCTTCCCGGAATTTGTTTTTCCTGCACCTGGTCCCTCAGTGGACGGTGCGTCGCCGCAATAATCCTGACATCAACACTGATCTTGTGCTCACCTCCCACCGGGATAAACTTCCGGTCATCGAGAACCGAAAGGAGTTTTACCTGCAGGGGCAGAGGCATGTCACCAATCTCGGTCAGAAAGAGCGTGCCTTTATCGGCCATTTTGAACATTCCCGGTTTGTTTCTCGTGGCACCGGTAAACGCCCCTTTTACATGCCCGAAGAGTTCCGACTCGAGAAGGCCGATCGGCAGAGCGCCACAATTGATCTTGATGAACGGAAATCCCGACCCGGGATGATTTTTGATGAATGACTTCAGCAATCTTGTCTTTCCCGGTGCCTGTTTCTCCTGTTATCAGACACAGAAGCATCCGTATGGGCCATCAGCGGGATCATATCAAATACTTTCTGCATCTTGGGGCTGTAGCCGATTATTTCGACAGAAGTGAAATCCGCTGAGTCCCGGCCTTTTTCTCCGTCTCTCGCGCGGAGATATCCTCGATCATTACCATCAGGCCGCAACGGCTTTCATTTTCTTCATCCAGAATGACATGGTGTACTGCACCGGGATTTTCCGTCGATAGCAATTAAGGATATCTCCTCTCACCGAAACAGACTCCCCGGTCTGCAGCACCTGGCTGTAGAGCTGGCCCCGTGTATTGCCGGTGTTGCTGCGGATGACAAGTTCCCCATGGAGTCCCAATACTTTTCCCATTGCATAGCCGGTCATGGCTTCCATCAACCGGTTCATGATGATGATCCTGCAGGATGTATCAAGGACCATTACCGGGTAGGGAATGCCTTCCAGCAAAAATGCGATATCTGGTTTAAAAGATGCTTTCATCATGTCGCCGGATTGTTTTCTTGGATAACATTTACAAATAACGCAATACCCGGATTAAGGTAAACCGCTTTCTATATCGTCAAGCGTATCTCAGCCAATAGGAAATCGATCTTTTTTTCGCAGAGCCGGTAAGACCGGCTTCTTTACTCAATCTCCACACGTTTAGTGTATCATCGGCACCTTGGTGACCATGCCCATCAATGGCCATATCGACGGTGACAGCCAGCCAGGTCACCGCCATCAGCAGGATACTTGCCGGAATTCCGAACTTCACGAACTCGCCCGTGGTGAACTGTCGCGAGTTGTAAGCGATAGCATTAGGTGCGGCGCCGACAAGCAGAAGAAATGGCATGCCTGCCGTAATCAATGACGAGAACAGGATCACTTCACCGCTCACTCCCAGGTACGGTGCGATAACCAGGGCTACCGGCAGCGAGATGGCGATAGCGGCTACGTTCATGATGAAGTTGGTCATGATCATTACGAAAAAAGCCATGCCGAGTACAAAGATGATTCCAGGGCGCGTCTTTGAACAGTTGCAGCCAGTTGACGGCCAGCCACTTTGCTGCTCCCGGTCTCCCATAAACAAAAGCCGATGGACATGGCACCGGCAAAGAGCAGGATGATGTTCCAGGGAATTTCTTCCAGGTCATCCAGATCAAGAATGTTGAACAGAAAAAAGGCGATGGTCGAGCAAAGCATGATGGCCGTCTTGTCAAGGCCCGCCAGCGCAGGAATGAAATTTTTCAAGGCGATGATCAGGATGGTAGAGAGGACGATTGCAACCGTGGCGATCTCACGGCGGCTCCATCCTCCCAATTCGGCGTACATGCGCTTTGATCGTTCCTTGAGACCCTCGATGCGGCTTTTCTCGGGTCGGCAGAAGATCATGAAGAATCCCCAGAGCAGGAAGACCATCAACCAGCCGACAGGGAACATGTACATACTCAGCTTGAAAAAACTGATCTCCACGTTCATGATATCCTTGTAAAAACCTAAGGCGACAGCGCCGCGTGCGGCTCCGAGAAGCGTTATGATGCTGCCGGCACCCGCCACGTAGGCCATACCGATGAATAATCCCTTGCCAAACCTGGTAGGTTCGCCGTTGTCTGCGTAGAAGGTGTGGATGGTCATCAGCAGCGGGAACATGGTGGCTGCTACAGCGGTGTGGGCCATCACGTGAGTCAGTCCGGCAGTCAGCACGAAGCAGCCCAGATAGATCATACTTGTCTTCTCTCCGACGAAGGAGAGCATCTTGTAGGCCAGCCGTTTGGTCAGGCCTGTCTTGGTAAAGACCATGCCGATAACGATAGAACCGAAAATGAACAATACCGACGGGTCCATGAAATCCTTAAAGGCGACGCTGGGACTCCTGATAAGAAAGAGGGCCTGCAGAGCACCGATGGCAATACTGGTTATACCGATCGGCACCACCTCAAACACCCACCAGGTGGCAGCCAGTGCAAAAACTGCCAGCGCACCTTTGGCCTGTGTGCTGAGCACAAAATGTTTACCCAGAGGATCGATGGCATCAGGCCACGGCGGGCACCAGTAAATAAACGCGAACAATCCGAGACCCAGGCAAATGAAGAAGACACGTTTCCAGTTTAATTCCAGGGCTATTTTCGTCCAACTCTTATTCGCGAGCGCTATACTGCCGCCGAGAGCTGATTCGTTTGCTTGAGACATTCTATTCACCTATATGTATGGAATTTCGATCTCATCGGGAATTCCAGGCAAGCCTACGGTTATGCGATCATTAAGCTATTCCTGTTCCAGGTTGTTATCTGGAGGCAGATGTTCTCTGAACAAGGCGACGAGCAATGAGGACCGGGGTCTTAGCGGTTGCGCCTTACCACGCCTTACTTTTCAGAATAGTTTTTATTTCTTCTTTCGATTGTTTCTGGAGAATGAGAATCCGCTTGTTCCGTGCCTCTTCGATTTTGTTAAGAAGTTCCTTGAAATCAACGGGTTTCTCAAGGAAATCTTCAGCTCCGAGTTTCATGGCTTCAATGCTGGTTTTGATGGTTCCATGCCCGGTCAAAATAATTATTTCTGCATCGGGATGACTATCTTTGATGGTCTTCAGCGTTTCCATTCCGTCCATGCCCGGCATGGAGAGATCAAGGACAATGGCATCGAACTCCTGCCCATCCACAAGCTGTATAGCTTCTTCTCCCCGAGTTGCGCCGGTAACCTTTAAGCCGCGCACCTCTAGACGCTGAGAGAGTGAACGGATGAAATCCTCTTCGTCATCAACCAGCAGGACATTGCCTTTCATTTGTTTTTCCATGGCGGGTTATTTCCTCTTTTCTGATGAAATCGGTGATTATTAGTTATGCTGCGGCCTGCGAATGAACTTTTTCATTGGCGGCCTTAATGGTTGCCGACAACTCCTCGATATCGACCGGCTTATTCATGTATGCGAAGGCACCGAGATCCATGCAATCCTGCATATCCTTGCTCGTTCCATGACCGGTAAGGATGATTACCTCGACCTCTGGAGCTATCTCTTTGGTTCGCCGGAGGACTTCAACTCCATAGAGACCGGGCATTTTCAGATCCAATACCATTACATCAGGACGATCTTCGGCAACTATCTCCAGGGCATCTTCCCCGTTATACACACCGTAAGTTCCGACATCACGACTGATGAGCCGTTGTGAAACCGTCTGGACGAACTCCTTCTCATCGTCTACGAATAAAACCTTGGAGGGCAGTTCAAATTTTTGATTTCGATAAATGGAATCACTGGAGGTGGCACCTTGAGCCAGCTCAACATTACGGACCCCCTTGACCTGCTTGACTATTTCGGTGAGCTTTGCCTTCAGGCTGCTGTGGTTGAGAACACTCTGCCGGGCTGTCAGCTGGATATCTCCATCGCTTGCCTTGATGATCATGTTATGGCCATGAAGGAGCAATATCCGTTCGACCTCAGCCGCCAACCGCATGTCGTGAACAGCATTTTGGGATTCACTGGTTTGTAACACGGATGTTTTATGGTAACATTTCGATATTTCATCAATTAATTCTTCCTTTGACTTGTTCTCCACCGGTAATACCAGATCATAGAGCGTTGGGTCATAGGCCTCTTTATGGAAAAGGAAATCAGTCCAGCTGTAGGCACTGACATCATGATTCCTGATTGCTTTCTTAGCCACGCTTTTGGAAAGCCCTTCTTGCATGGCAGAAGCGATCCTGGCTTGTTTTTTGTCTACAGCCAATATCCGCAGGACATGGGTTACCTGTGGCGGAATAAGTGACGCGAGAAAACCATGGAAAAGGTGGGATTCAGGTACACTGAGTTTGTCCGCCAGTACCAGGCGGAACATATTTATGATTATTTCTTTTTCGAGGGTGAACTGATTAAAGACTGAGGTTCGACCGTACATTATCTTTTTCAATTTTTCCGGATCGATCCCGAATCTTTCCTGTGTTTGGGTGAACAGGTCGAGGTCGTTATAATTCGTCAGCTTGAGATCGTTTTGTAACTCGCCGATAACATCAGCGACGGGAATGTATGTGCAGGGGAACAGAGCAATGGATGACATGGTAAACCCTCTTCGGCAAAGTTTTAAACTCCTTTTTCATAGTATTATGAAGCTACCTTTGTCTTCCTGCTTTGCACAATCCATGCCTGATGTTATATCCCGGTAGTATCGATATGTTATAGGGCTGTGTCCGGCATAATGATAGATGGTTGTCTGTTCCGGCGTGTATCTGGTGTAACATAATGTATCATATGTATCTTATAGTATCAACATGTATCAGTCGGCCCGTTCCCGGCTTGACTGTTTAAAAACGGGCAGGCGGGGCTTTTCTGAAATGGATTGTGGTGAAAACGATCAGCATCTTGGAGAACTGACAGTACTTCTGCTCATCGGGTGTCGGGGAAATGCTGACACCACGAGAGTTATACGCTCTTCCGAAAGGAGCGGTGACTTGTTTACACCCTGTTACCCGGGCATATCGATGAAAAGAGATAGCTTGTCGGGGTGTACATATCAGGAAACGATGGCCGGCGTGATCACGAATCTTTTCTGGAAATTTTTCTTTTTGCGAGAATAATTTTCTCGAATAATTCAGAGAAATCGATCGGCTTGAGACAATAATCAAAGGCCCCCTTTTTCATGCAATTGATTCCAGTGTTCAGTGAGGCATGGCCGGTAAGAAAAATGATCTCCATGTCCGGTTGGACTTTCTTCATCTCGGCCATGCACTCAAATCCATTAAGACCCGGCATGCTAATGTCCATGATGACCACATCAAAATGTTCTCTTGCCAGCAAGTCAAGAGCCTCCAGGCAGCCATTGGCGGTTTCGAAAGCCATTTTCCGGCGGGAAAAAAATTTCCCCATAATCTCAAGGAAGTCCGGCTCGTCATCAACCAGCATAATTTTTGTATTCTCATTCATCATCAGGTTTTCCGACGGTTGATGTTGTGTTCCGGGAAAGCATAAGTTTGATGTCTGCCAGAAACTTTTCCCTGTATTGTTCAACCGCCTGCGGCTGATTCATTATCATGTCCAGCTGCCGTGCGTGCAGGGTGAGATAACCGAGGATTTGCAAGCGCTGTTCAAGATAATCTCTCGGCATCTTCTTCACCCTGGCAAGCAGCGCATCAGAATGCAATTCAACCCGGAAATCAAACTTCTTCAGGATGTCAGCGAGAAGTTTTGCCCGTACTGCTTTGCGTCTCAGGTCTGCAGCACCGCCCTTGAACCTGAAGGTTACGTAACTTTCAGTCAAAAGATCACTCATATAGGCTTCGATCATGGCATAATGATAACCCAGGCGTACGCTGAGATTGCAAAAATTTTCAGAAATGAGAAAGTAGTTTTTTGTCGTGAGTCTGGACGGCACTGCTGGATCAAGGTCAGGCCGCATGGTTGATTGTAAAACGATGGAACCGAAACCTCTGGCAGTGATCGGTGGAGGACCCTCCCAGGGGAAGGCTGATATCCCTTTCCAGATAGCCCGCATCGGCAGTGAGACGATATCTTCGATACGAACTGTTTTCACCTCGTCATCGAGCCCTTTCCTAAAACCATCTGCCAGGTCAATAACCCACCATTCCAGTGATACCTCGCCGATCAACCGTTTTGCCGACCCCTTGTCAAAATGATGTTTCTGACCGAAATTAAACATTTCCGAGACTGATTTTTCATGACAGAAACGGGTAATATCATGCAGGGTCTCACACCAGGACGATTTGAATTGTGATGATGCCGGATCATTCAGGTTGAGCGGGGTAATATGCTGCAGAGCCCTGGTCAGAATTCGCTGCACGGGACTGCCGGCCATGATGTCTTTTCTCACCCTTTGCTGCGAGAGGAGTTCTTTTCTGTGTCCCTGATATATCGCCCGCCCGGAACTATTCACTGTTACTAACTGACCATTCTCAAGAGTGGTCATGGCATGGGGCAGGCTGAACAGCGCCGGGATGCCGAGTTCCCTTGCTATGGTAGCCAGATGTCCAGCCTCCGATCCGTATTCGGCGATTACCGCTGAGGCACGGCTGAGCAGAGGAGCCCATTCAGGGCTTGGGTGTTTGAGAATCAGCACCGCTCCCTGAGGGAACTTACGTAATTCTTCAGGTGAATCGACCCGAAAAACCTCACCGCAGGCGAACCCGCCGCTGGCACAGATCCCGCCGAAAAGAATGGGTGGTTCACCGGTTTCACTGGATGAACTCGGTGACTGAGTTCCTTTCGGTTCAATTGCCTTAGGTAACGGTATCGGTCTGCTCTGCAGGATGAAGAGTATCCCCTGGTGGTCAAACGACCATTCTATGTCCTGGGGCTCGCCAAAATGTTTTTCGAGCACAAGAGCGGTCTCGGCAAGTTTTTTGATCTGAGGGTAGGTGAGAGAGGCGGCCAGAGGTTCTTGCTTTGCAGGTGTGTTACGGCTTTGCCGCAGTTCGCTGTAGACAACCGGAAAGGGTTTTTCCCGGCTGACAAGAAAAAGATCGGTAACGGTGGTTCCGTCAACTACTCCCCTGGCTATGCCCGCAGTGGCGTTTATACGGATTACCTCGCTTTTCTCTGCGGCCGGATCCATGGAATAGGTTACACCGCTGACCTGAGCATCAACCATCACCATGCAGCCTACACACATCTCGATATCCTGATGCCGATAGCCTCTCTTTCGGCGGTAAGAGATAGCCTTTGGCCCATATTTGCTGGCGATAACCTCTTTATAGGCGTCACTGAGCCTATCACCATCGACGTTAAGTACGGTACGATACAAACCGGCAAAGGAGACACCGGAACTGTCTTCGCCCAGCGCGCTTGAGCGCAGGGCAACCCGGCAGCCGGGATGGGTGGCTTTTTCCAGGCGGTGGTAATGGACGAGAAGCAGTTCTTCAAGATCAGGCGGCAAGGGGCTTTCCGTGACAATTTTCTGCATCTCCGCACAGGTCTTGTAAAGCTGATCAAGATCGTCAGGATCGAGCATCTGCAGTCGCCGGTTGATTTCGGTGATATGTCGGCTGGTCAGAAAATGTCTGGTAGCCGAAGCGGTAACCACAAACCCGTGTGGCAGTGTAATGGAAGAGACGGCTGAAATCTCGCCGAGACGGGCCATTTTGTCGCCGGCCAGATCTCTTTCGCCCAGATTTACCTCGGTTAAGGGCAGGATGAAAGGGCCATCCCGATAAGGTGGAGTCTTCTCAATTATTTCGTCCAGGTCAATACTTATTTTTTCCAATATTGTCTGGAGTTCAGAGTATTTACCATCCGACATCTCAAGGAGATTACGGACCATTTTGTAGACATTGACCAGTATGGTGGTGATTTTCGAATGGATGGCAGCCATTCGGTAACTCTCGCCACTGTAGTATATCTTTTCCAGGTCGGCCATGGCCTGAAGCGCATTGTTGTTTGCCGTCAGGAGGCCCCTGAAATTTTCGTATCTCTGTTTGAAGGCGAAGCCAAGCGCTTCAGGGCTTACCTTTGGTTGAGGGGGTGGGAAAAGGCTCTGTTTGAAAAAGGTGAGGATCCTGCGCATAGTCAGCCTTGCCTGCACGGCCGGCGTGCGGCGGGGGCGGACCACCCCCGTCACACACCGTATTTTGAGGATTAATGACCGATTTTCAGGCCGATTCCTTCGAAAAGATACATAATGCCAAACCCGTACCAGAGCGTATAGACAACGTAGAAGACGAGAGCCATGAGTATAAGCAGAAAATTATCTTTATAGCTGCCGGCTTCTACACCGTAATAGTTGTAGGCAGGCTCAAGAGCCTTGGTCTGAATTGTAGCAATGGCCTTTGCTTGTTTAAAGCTTTTTTGTGCGGTAAGATTCTTGCCCATGCCCTTGAACGCGGTCCACCAGTCGAAGAGCACCTGCCTTTCGTTAATGGAGTATTTGTCGGTGAGGAGTTTGCCGTTATTCAGAAACATCCGGTCGGCATCCTCAAGACTGGCTTTCATGATCCGACCCATGTCACCGGTTACTGTCAGTTCTTTGCCTGATACAGTGACCTCCGCCCCGCTTGCCTGGAAAAGCTTGGCGGTGTCCGCGGCCTGTTGCGCATCGGTAACACTAAATGTAACCTGTATTGTCTTGCCGTCATACTTTTCACTGTCCTTAATTGCCGCAGGAATAAAGTAGGATGAACCCTTGGAAATCATATTGAACAGATTGTCCATGTAATCAAGCCCATTAACCTTGCCCGGAAAAACAGGAGTGAAAATTACTGCCAGCATGGCAAAGAAGATCAACAGCATCGAAATCCCCCTGATTTTCAACTTTTTTTGCATACTCATATCATTAATCCTCCGCTTTTAATTCTTTAAGATGTGAGAAAAATACATAAAATACCCAGATGGCGAACCCGCCGATGGCGACGAAAAAGAGGCCGTTGCCGATGGTGTTGAGCAGGTCGCCGCGTACTTTTTGAGATCTGGATATAGCCAAGCCCCTGCAGTTTTTCCGGCAGAGCAAAGAAACGGTTAATAAAGCCGGCGGTGACCGCCAGGGCGAAAAAACCGCGAATCATGATGCCCGGCACGACCCTGGTGATGAGAGATCCGACCTGTACGCCAATCAGTGAACCGAGCAGCATGCCCATTGCCAGGGTATAGAAGACAAAGCCGTAGAAGGCATACTGGCTCAGTGAACCATAACCGGCGGTAAAAACTATCTGGAAGATATCGGTACCGACGGTGGTCATGGAAGATACACCCAGTCCGTAAACAAAGATGGGGAAGGTCAGAAAACCGCCGCCTACGCCCATGATGGCGGCAGCAAGACCGACAATCAGACCGCTGAGCACCAGGAAGATCGCAGAGATTTTACGTCCGCCGGGAGTGACACCTTCATCAAAGGTCAGCATTGGCGGCAGATTAACGGATTGCAGTCTTTTACCCATCGGCTGGAATCGCTTCTTCACGGCTCGATTTTCTGTCTGTTACCGCCTCGCCTTTTCTTGCCTTTAGATAATCGGCCATGGCATAGAAGGAGAGAAAGCCGAGCATGAGAACATATACCGAGGTGATGAACAAATCACTCAGTACCGGGTTGAGGTCGTAGAGATAGCGGTTCAGCATGCCGCCAAGAGTCGCCCCGGTGATCGAGCCGATCAGAAAGGTTCCCGCCAGCGGAGATGGAGATATTGCCGAGTTTCTTGTGCAGGACGCTGCCCATGATCGCCTTGGCGAAAATATGGAACAGGTCGGTTCCGACTGCCAGGATACCTTTAACTCCTACACTCATAAGAGCCGGAGCGATGATAAAACCACCGCCTGCACCGATGCAGCCGGTAATAAGACCGGCACAGAGTCCGACAAATATCGAGGCGAAGAAAATAAGGCTGGTGTAATGCGAAGGCATATATGCTTTTTTCCCGCCAAGCACTTCGCGGCAGATTCGAACCATCCCCGGCGGCGATGGCAATCCCGCCAAGCAGAATCGGCAGGAGCATGAGAAACAGCAGCGACATTCGTTTTCGACTTTTCAATATCGTCATAGACGTTTCCACATCCCAGCGCGCGTATGCCTGGGATCCCCTTAGCAACATCTGATAGAATTGTTCCATGTAGCTCATACCTTTCATCCTTTCTTATGACTTTATCGTTTGATACTCACCTTATCGGCGTGTACCGTTGACTTCTTGGGAATCAAATTGGCATCGACATATGTTTTTTCAGTAGGGCCTTTTCGATCTTTTCCTGATGCATCCGCTTTTTTTCATACGCATCTGCAAGTTTTTCCAGCAGGGGCTCTATCTCGATTGGTTTCATCAGATAATCGAAAGCACCCAGTTTCATGCCTTCTATTCCCGATTCCACAGAGGCGTGTCCGGTGAGAAGTACCACTTCAACAAGCGGCCTGAGATTACGAATATGCCGCAGGGTCTCTATGCCATCCATTCCCACCATTTTCACATCGAGCAGCACGACATCTATGCGCGCGTGCTCAAGGATTTCCAGGGCCTTCCTGCCGCTCTCTGCGCCCTGGGCATTCACTCCGCGTTTAACCAGAATTTTCACGGTCAAATCGCGAAACTCCTCCTCATCATCCACCACCAGAACATTGAATTCTTTCATTACCCTCCTCCTGGCAAAAGTTATCAACAGAAGGCGATCTGTCCTTCTTATCCCTGCACGCCATAGCTGCTTGCCGGCAGCGAGACAGTAAAGAGAGCGCCTCCGCTTTTTTTGTTTTCAACTGTAATGGTCCCGCCGAGTTTCCGGATAATGTCGTAGCATATATAGAGTCCGAGACCGGTGCCTTTGCCCGGATCCTTGGTGGTGAAAAACGGATCGAAAATCTGCTTGATATATTCAGGCTTGATTCCCGGGCCGTTGTCACCAAATTCCGCAACTAAATTGCCGCCATCACTCATCTTTGTAGAGATTTCGATTGTGCCGTCCCTGGCCGGCTGCATCTATCGCGTTGTTGAGCAGATTGAGAAATACCTGCTGAAGCTGCGGCCCGTCTGTCATTATCAGGGGGAGATCGGCGGCGAGTGTTTTCACGATGGTGATGTTGCTGTAACCAGCTTCGTGTTCGGTAAAGGAGATGGTCTCGGTGATCAGATCGTTAACACTCACTTTTTCATTCTGGGTTGACAGCTTTCGGGAAAAGCCAAGAAGTCGGTGTGTTATGGCGCCGGCCCGCCGCGCGTGGTGCTTGATTTGATCGACGGCTTTTGTGTATTCTTCCATGTTCTTGACAAGGTTTGGGTCCTCGTCCGGTAATAGCTCATTAATCCATTCAGCCTGGTTGGTGATCATTTGCAGCGGATTGTTGATTTCATGTGCAATTCCAGCTGCCAGGCGGCCAACCGTTGCCATTTTTTCAACCTGTACAAACTGCAGGCTGAGAGCAGCATATTCCTTGTCGGCTCGCTTTATAGTTCGTGATAAAACAAGGCTTATCGTTGTCGCAACGGCCATGGACAGGATTGATATAACAATGACAGTGAGAATGATGCGATTCCTCAGCCGCAAGATAATATCCTAGTGAATCAAGTATGTTGGCTCTGAGGCAGAGGAGCCATTGACCATTGGCTATCCAGCGGGCTGTATAGACATCAGTGGACGTCACGAGTGAGGTCGATGTGCTGTCAGAAGAAATGAGCCGCCTTTCGGTTTCAGAAAGTTCTGTTTTTCCCTGCAGGCTTGGTGTTTGCAGTTCGCCATTGCGGTTTACAATAAAGGCATCTCCCTGTGGACCGAGCTGGGCCGAATGGAGCAGCGCGTTAAACATGCTCGAATTGATCGTTGCCCGCAGTACGTAACTTTTCAGTGGATCGGTAACAGCCACCACGAAATGTGGTGTATTGCGGTAGCCGGTGAAGAGATCACTGACATGAACGCCGTTTATAAGTGTTTCTGTGAACCACGGGACGTCGTGATACGTTTTTCCGGTGACCTTTGACCGGTAGGGTCCAACATAGGCATGCTGTATTCCGGATACGTCAATCACCTGCAGATCCACAAAATCTCCCTGGCGATTTATGGCCAGGAATACCCGTTCTACGTTATGCTGGTCGAAAAAAAATCCTGCGGATAGAGGGAAACCAGCATGGCAAGCACGTTTATTTTATTCTTAAGGAAAAGCGAGATCACCTCCGCTCTGTGTTCAACGGTGCTGGTCGCCAGCTCCTTGAGTTTGATAATGTTGGTCTCCTCAACAGAATCCTTCATGATCCAGGCAAAACAGACGATTGGAACAACACTCAGGCAAAAAAACGCGATGAGCAGATGCGTGGTGATTTTCGTGTAATAATTTTTTTTCCGTTCCATATCGGCACCCTCAGGCATCGAAGGCCATGTGTAATTGATAGTTCAATTGTCTGAGAGGCGACGAACTGCTGACAACAAGATGTCTCGGTGGAACCGTAAGGTCGCTGGCTACGGAATGTCTGATAGCATCGTCGACCAGGAGAATGGTTTCGAGAGGTTGGAGATTAGAGATAAAAAACAAGGTGTTGGCGACAGCCTGGTTAAGGGACGAAAGAAACAGAACGACGACATCGGGAGAAAAGGTAAGGATGGCTAGATCGGCCGGTTTCCCCGGAGTTGATGTTTCCACGAGAACGTTGCAATGTTCGGAGAAATATCTGCAGATCACATCAAATTGGTCAGCATGATCGAGAAATTCATATTCGTGTGTGGCGACGAAAAGAATTTTTCTGGTTTCCGGAGGGAGCAATAACGATGGTACCGGCAAACTGTTTCGAACCAGAAATGAAATAACTTCCGAGGCATCTACGAACTGTTCATCGGATTGACCAGACGCCAGTTTCATGTCGCTCAGCCAGTTTCTCACTTTTGAGGAGGTCGTGCCGCATGCTGCTGCCACCTCTTGCAGAGACAGAAGCCTCTGTCTGCTCTTTATGTTGCGGTACCATCCTCTCATGCTGCGTGTCCTTCAGGTGTCAGGGTTGACGGCAATGCGTTCCTTTGTCTCGTATTGAGGCATCAGCAATTCACATGCCATTTGGAACCCTGTCGGTGAAAATGAGTATTTAATATCAGAAGACGGGGGGATATACGCTGTGGGAAGGGGTGAGATGGGACATTCCGGTTCCGGTGGAGAAAAAAATCAGTGCACCGCAACCGTCCGGATATTTATCACCGAGTAAAGAAAGCTGACAGTTCCATCATGGTCTCGGAGCAAAGCTTCCGTTACCAGCGATACAAAATCCACGAATTTGATTTTTACTGCCTGAATAATTTTTTCTGAAGTGATATCTGGACTATTGAAGGTTGTGTCATGAAGTGTTCTATTTACGGTTTGTCTTTCCGTAAAGGGCTGTTGTTGTGCTGACTCACTAATTGCTGAATGAATTTCAGTAAATAGACTCTCAAAGAGTTTTCCGTATTGTGTTGAGACGTGTGAAAAGACCGTTAAACTAAATGGTCCGCCGCGCCACGGACCATTTTTACAAAATTATTAACCAGTTGACTACGCCCTTCTTCAGAGATGATTTTTCCCTGACGTTTAAAACCAAACATAGCGTATCGTTGAGGGCAATAGGGTGCTTACCGCAAACAAATCTCTTTGGAAACCGGCATCATATTTATTTATTCAAGCTACCGGACAGGTATCAGGCAATTGTTTATCTGCCGCTTTTATTATGGAGTCAACCTTGATGCGACAGTGGGAACGTATCTGTTTTTTGGGGTGTATCTCTCTCTTTTATTGTCTATGCTTCAACCGCTTACAGCGAGGAGCAAAAACAGGAGAGACAGGCAATAAAAAGAAACAAGCTGAACAGACATGGGGGGTGGCGGCGGGGCTGCGAACGGCATCGAATATTTTCAATACGGATGATGACGCTATTAATAACGTCGTCACCTTGTTATATTTCAATGGAGAGAGATTTTATCTTGATGGTCTGGAGATGGGTTATCGTGTTCTTGAGAAAAGTAACTGGCAGGCAAGCCTGTTTGGTCGTTTACGTTTCTTTGATGTCCCGGAACAATACCAGAATATTGTCCCGGGAGATACCGCCGATCTGGGCGGCCGCCTCAGGTATCTGATCACCGAGAATAACCATGTCGATCTGGAGATACTCACCGATCAATATGGTAATACACACGGAGATGTCAGACTGGCGCATGAATATGCATCCGGGCGGCTTGAACTCTTTCCCTATCTGAATGTCAGGGTCAAAAGCAGCGGTTTCAACAGCCGTTATTATGGGCTCGATTGGCTGGGATACGAAGAGATTAACGGTGGGGTCGACTTTCAGGCAGGCGTGGAGTTAAGATATCATCTTATCAGTAATTTGTATTTCATTGGATCACTCAATGCCCGTTGGCTTGATAGTGCTGCCAGGAATGCAGAGCCGGTGGAAAGCGATTGGGAGAGCGCCGTCTTTGCCGGTCTCGGGGTCTTCAATGGGGAGAGGAAAACACGTAAGCCGGATACGGGGCTTCTGCCTTTCCTGCGAATTGCCCATGGCTGGGGGACTTCTTCAACCTTAGGGGAACTGTTTACCGGGAGCTTCGAGCAGGATGAAGACGGCGCCCAGATGACGTCAGTGTTTTACGGCTACCCGGTGACCGATACACTCTTTTCTTTGCCGATCGAGATATATCTTACGTCAGGGGTGGGCAATCATTACAGCACTGATGTACAGAAAGACGCCCTGGAGTTTGTTATCGCCATGAAAGGGTACTATACCATTTCCTTGCCTGATACGTTTTCGTCTTGGTTTAGCGGAGGGGTTTTCATTTGTTACTGACGTTCCTAACGTGGAAAAAGAGAAAAATAAAAACGGTGGCTATCAGACCAGCGGATTGATGAATTATCTGGATATCTCCGTTGATTGTAATGTCGGCGATGTGTTTCGGTCTCAGAAACTGGAAAATCTTTGGTTTGGGATCGCCATTCATCATCGGTCTGCCATGTTTGAAAGCTCACAATTTTTTGGCAGGATATCGGGCGGGAGCAATTATCCGTCACTCTACCTTCAATACCATTTTTAATAGGGGGGTACCTAAAAGCTCTGTAATGCAGGCGGTTGCCGTCATATTCAAGGTACCCATCTCTTTTACCAGAATTGCCGATCCAGATAGTAGTCAGGAAACCCGCAAGGCTCTAAAGGAGCGTAGCAGCGCTACGTGACAGAATAAGCAACGAAGTCAGGAAGCCAGAATAACAAGCTCTGGGTGACAGGTGAAGCCTGACAGGACACTAGTGCTTTATACCGCTCCCCGCGTTATAAGCAGAAACATAACGGTAATAAAGAGGGCTGAGCTCCTGATTGTTTTTCTTCGCTTTGAATTCTTTGATTGGTCCTATGCTGCCAATGTCCCGGGCTATTCTGCTTTGCGCAAGATCACCCTGATCGGGGGATACGAGAAGAAGCGGCCTGCCGTTAAACTGCTGCGGCGTAAACCAATAATCGTACATTACTGCTCCCTGCCCGAATATTATATTCCTGCCGGCGGTTTCTAAAACCGGAGGCCGCTGCGGTCCGGACCTGTTAGCTCTATCAAAATGGATAGTCCGGTAAAACGCCAGACCACTCGCTGTTTTGTAGAGATCCATGCCGACAACGGCGGGTCGTGTGCCGGTCTCCTGCCCGATTTTCTCAACAAGTACATCGACCTGGGCGGCATAATCCCGCCAACCGAACAAGGGGCCTTTTTTCGGATAGGGAACACCGGGTATGCCGACAGAAAAATAATGAAGGGTAATTCCGTAAGCCAACAAGAAAAAAACTATCGTAATCTTCCAGGCCTTGAAAAATCCGGAGCTCCCCTCCGTATTGCCCCTGTTTGCGCCGAGAGACATAGTCGTGGCCATAAAAGGTATTGCCGCGAGCCAGAGTGGGCTGGTCCAGTTAAATTTCACCTCCTTGGTCAGGCTGAAGACGAAGAAGATGAAGAGCGGAACGCAGACCATTATGAAGGAAAAGGCATACTGGCGCCTGGCAATCCGATCTTTTACGTCGATAAATTTTCTCCGCTTAACCAGAAAGAGAAGTGCTGAAACAAAACCGACAGGACTCAGCAGTACGATGATGGAGAGAAGGAGTTCGTGGGAGGAAAATTCGGACGATGATTTTAGACGATCCTGGGTCTGAAAGAGAAAAGAAGCCCATTCATGTTCGATGTTCCAGAGAATTACCGGAGAAAAAATAAGCAGGGCAAGGAGTGCAGCCGCATAGGGTTGTGGTTTCAGATACCACTTTCTGGCCGGGCGGTCAATGAGCATGAATAGCAGGAACGCCGGTCCCAGCAGAGCTATCGTGTATTTTGAGAACAAGCCGAGACCGAGGAAAACACCGACGCCGAGCCAACTTTTCGAGTCCATATCAACCATGGCCCGGCGTGCAAAAAACAGCGTGCCGGCCCAGCAGGCGATCAGGGGTGCGTCGGGGGTCAACAGCAGACCAAAGGCGAAAAAAGCCGGCAGTACAGCCATTATGACCGCCGCCTGAAGCGCTGTGTCCCGGTTGCTGATATCACGGGTATATAAATAGACAAACAAGGTAGCAAGGCACCAGCAGAGGATGGCGCCGATCCGGACACCGAATTCGTTAGTGCCGAACAACATTGTTCCGCCCTTGATAAGGAGTGCCACCATAGGAGGATGATCAAGATAGCCGATAGCAAGATGCTGAGCGTAATTCCAATAGTAGGCTTCTTCCATCAGGAGTTCAAACGATCCGGCGAACACAAGTCTCAGCGCCAGGGAGACCAGAATGACCAGGAGAAGACCCAGGCGGAAGCGAATGAGGCGGTCGGGCGAACTCTCTGCCCGTGCCGGGAAAACATTCATGAAGAACAAAGCGATGATCATGGCTGACAGGGCCGCAACGGGGACTGCCGAAAAGGCCGTTTGTCCCCAGCTTGCGTGCGGTAAAAGAACAAGAAATCCTGATCGAAAGATCAGCAGCAACAGCCCCCAGAACAGGGTGTAAAGATGTCTTGTCATTCCCGGATAGAAAATGCGCCGTGGGTAGAGGATCTGAGCGGCAATAGCGATAACGGTTATTGAACCGAGAAGTCCGGCGATCTGCGAGAACAGCAATCCTGCTCCAAGTGAAAAGGTGAGGCTGTAAACTACTGTATCCGAAAGCAATCCGCTGATCAGCAGGAGCATGAAGACCGAGAGGAAATTGGCCGGTATGGTTAGACCGCATAGCCTTGCAAGCTGAAGGAGATACTCCTTCAGGACGACCATCGTCATCTTTGAAATGCCTGCTTGCCTGTCGTGAGTAGATATCGGAATTTCTGTTACCTTCAGGTTTTGGCCTTGTCTCAGGAGCAGTTCCAGGCAGAGTTTATAGCCGGGAATTTCGTGTTTCATACCAAGAAGCAGTGCTTTTCTCACTGCAAAAAATCCGGATAACGGATCATCAATGGAGGTCATGACCTGGGCGGGAAATGAAGCAAGTTTCCAGGCGATCCTTCTTTTCAGCGGCCATCCGGGCGTAGTGCCCCCCCGTGTATACCGGCTGCCGATGGCAATATCAGAGACACCGGTGAGCACGGGAGCGGCGAGAGAGGGTACGTCTTCCGGGGAATGACTGTAGTCGCCGTCCATAACGACAACAATTTCATGTCGGGCATGAGCGGCCCCTTCAATTACGGCACTTGCCAGGCCTCTTTTCTGCTCCCGGCAGATAAGGGAAACAGCGCAGTTTTTTGACAGATCAGTTATCTTCCTGCGGCTTCCGTCGGTGGAGCCGTCATCGACAACGATTATTTCTGCAGTGAGAGATGCATTCTGCATTACCGACAGGATATGCTTTATGAGTTTCTCAATGGTTCCTGCTGCATTAAGCGTCGGGATGATAACGGATACACCGCTTATCTGTTCTTCTGGCATGAAATATTCTCCTCATGTTCTCGTGTTATCGCCTTCTGCTCCTGCGAAAATAGCAGGTTAACATGAAGAAATAATGAAGAAGGTGAAACTGCAGGAATGTTGACAGGCAAGAGAAGTACCCCCGTGAAAAAAATGGGGTGCGATGTGCATGGTACGTTGCTATAAAAAGGGCTGCGCAGATTATTCAGGGTACCCAATGGTTTCACAAATTCATAAGAGAGGGATGGAATGAAAATTGTCGATATCAGAGAAGCGACGGTATCAATTGCCTCGGAAATCAGGAATGCCTATATCGATTTCAGTAGGATGACAGTCTCAATTGTGGCCATTATTACCGATGTCGTTAAAGAGGGCAAGCCTGTAATTGGTTATGGTTTTCACTCCAATGGCCGTTACGGCCAGGGGTGTCTGTTGCGGGAGCGCTTTATTCCACGACTCGTTGATGCAGATCCTGCAGGCATTGTGGACACTGAGCGGGAGAATCTTGATCCTTTCAGGATATGGGCGACCCTGATGCAAAATGAAAAACCCGGTGGGCATGGAGAACGATCGGTGGCCGTGGGGGTCCTGGACATGGCCGTATGGGATGCTGTGGCCAAACTGGAAGAGAAACCCCTCTACCGCGTCCTGGCCGAGCGCTACGGCAACCGGGATCCCCAGGATGATGTTTTCGTCTATGCCGCCGGCGGTTACTATTATCCGGGTAAGACCAATGACGCTCTCGTCAGGGAAATGCAGGGGTACCTGGATCAGGGATACCGGGTTGTGAAAATGAAAATTGGCGGAGCTTCCTTGTCGGATGACATGAAACGCATAGAGGCAGTGCTGGGATTGCTTGGGGAGGTTGCCGGGGCCGGGGAACAGGTAGGTGAGCGGTTGGCGGTGGATGCCAACGGTCGTTTTGATCTTGCCACGGCACAGGCCTATGGTCGGGAAATCGATGCGCTCAAGCTGTTCTGGTATGAAGAGGCAGGCGATCCCCTGGATTATGCCTTGCAGGAGGAACTGGCCCGGGGGTACACTTCCTCGTTTGCCACCGGCGAGAATCTGTTCTCACGCCAGGATGTGACAAATTTACTCCGTTACGGTGGATTGAGGCCGGACAAGGATTACCTGCAGATGGACCCGTCCCTGGCCTATGGTCTGGTGGAATATCTGCGCATGCTGGACGTTATGAAAGCGTTCGGCTGGTCGCCGCGTCGCTGTGTCCCGCACGGCGGACATCAGTTCGCCCTGCATATTGCAGCGGGCCTGGGTTTGGGGGGCAATGAGTCTTACCCGGGAATATTTCAGCCCTTTGGCGGCTTTGCCGACAATACACCAATACAAGATGGCCGGATAGGCCTGACTGAAATGCCGGGGATCGGCTTTGAAGCAAAATCCGCGCTGATGGACCTTTTTATCAATACCCTGCAGACCGAAGTCTGAGAACATTTTCTACCCGATGACCTGAAGATTACACAACCACCTGCTGCGGGGCGCAGGGGGCATCTCGTCGGCTCGATCTTATCACCGGACAACCCGGGCGGATGGAAACAAACACGCTGTTGTTTATTGGTAGATCCGGAGATTCAATCTGGCATATCTGCTTTGAAGTCTTGATTTGAGCTGACAGCGGGAGGCAGGGCACTCTCAAGGTATTTCGAAACATAAGGTCAACCTGCCATATGTTTTTATTTTCAGAGATTAGCCCAGCCTGGGTGAAGTATGGATTTGCTCTCAATTTGCAACTACAGCAGAAGTGTTATTCCTGTTATCTATGAAATTTCATTTTTATGTATACACAGAGGAAATCCTCTCGTATCATAAGCAATATTATTGACTCAGTCACTCCGGAAGGTGTTTTCCGGCATTACCGTACATTTAATAAGGGCTTAACATGAAAAAAGAAATGTCTTCTATTTTATCGGACCATAGCGAGGGTGACGAGTTCAAGACTGCCGGGCAGAAGGCTTACGACATAATCTCGCAAAAAATCCTTAAAGGCGATTTTGCCCCTGGCATAAAGCTTTCCAGGCGCAAGATGGCCGACCTGACTGGTGTCAGCGTCATTCCGGTAAACGAAGCATTGAAACGTCTTGAGGAAGACGGACTAGTCGAGTCAAAACCGCAATGGGGGTCTTTCGTCACGGTACCGACAAGCAAAAAAATTATTGAATTGTATATGTTGAGAGAGGCGGTAGAGTGTCAGGTTGCCAGAATTATTTCAGAAAAAATGACGGTCGAGCAAGAGAATGAACTGCGTTTGCTAGCGAGGTCTCTCGATTCCGTCAAATTCGCCAAAGAGACACAGGACAAAATAAACAGACTTCATTATAAGTTCCATACAAGAATGACGGAATTTACCGGTTACGCATCCCTTATCAATACGCACCGTAAAACAAACCTGATTTATTTGTTATACAAGGCCGTTGTGCATACAAGGGTCAATGAAGAATTATCTGGACCAAGATATTGGCATGAACTGCTCGTTGATGAAATCAAAAGTGGCGACAAGGACAGAGCGGAAAAAGCCATGCGAAACCATATTGACGAATCCTTCCAGGCTATCATTAGAGACTTTAACTCACTGTAAATAATAATGTTTTTAATATCTTAAAAAAAACTGGTTTTGTTTTCAAACAGGTGTTATAACAGTTATGCCAGTTATTAATGCGTCGGCGCTTTTCTTTGCCGCCTCTTGGCATCCACAACCCCGCCGGGTTCAGAGGGAACGCGGTAATTAGAATAGTTTTCGTCAGGAAATGAGCGATTTTCACCTAAATCTAGGCGCTCGATAAATTTAACCGCAGGCATATACTTGATATTCCGAGGATTAAATTTTGAGAGTAACGACGAGTTAGGGGAAAAGCGTCGTTTCAGGATGGAAACTAGAATATTTTCTAGCTCAATGTGGAGGAAAAAGATGAAACGAGGACGATTGAATTCATTTGTGGCCATGTGTGTTTTTGCAGTTGCTGTAATGGCGGTCTTTGCCTTGCCCGTTATGGCTGCGGATTACCCCGACAAGCCGATTCAGGTCATTGTTCCAGTCGGTGCAGGTGGTGATACGGACCTTAATGCCCGGATTTTCAGTAAATACCTGGAAAAGGAACTAGGCCAGTCTATTGTTATCGTCAATGTCAAAGGTGGCGGTGGGACCATCGGTATGAAGCGTGTTCTCGAATCGGAACCGGATGGCTACACGGCACTGTTTTTTCATGGTGAAGCCATGATTCCTAAGCTCGCGGGTCTCATCGATTGGGGAATCGAAGCGTTTCAGGTCGTCGGTATCGGTGTGGTGGATGATACGACAGTTCTGGCAACGCATCCCGGCCTGCCTTACAAAACTTTAAAAGAGCTTATCGACTACGCTAAAAAACATCCCGGTGAGGTTGAATTCGGCATTCAAACCGGTGGCTACCCGCATCTGATCGGTGTCGCCCTGGAAGACATTGCAGGGATCGAGCTCAATCTTGTCGACGTGGGTGGCAACGCTGCCAAAACGGTTGCTCTCAAAGGCCATAAAATTGATGTAATAAACACGCAATATGGCCTTACTCACGATTACTTCGTATCCGGTGATTTTACCTGCCTCGGGCTCCTTTCCGCTGAGCGCAATCCCTTATTCCCTGAAATTCCCACGGCTGCGGAGCAAGGATACCCCCTTGAGTTCAACAAGTTTTTCTTTTATGGCATGCCGAAAAACACACCCATGGATATCGTCAATAAGTTTTCAGCAGCGATGAAGCGGGTCGTTGAGAATCCGGAATATCAGGCCGAGGCCAAAAAAATCTTCGTCACGCCGACCTACATGGGGCCTGAAGAAGGCACCGCTTACGCCCAGAAACAGTATGAATATTTCAGTAAATTCCAAGGTCTGTTCCGCGCAGGAAGTACTAAAAAATAAGCATTAGCGGGCCGGAACGTCGGGCCTTTTCACCTGTTGAAAGACCCGACGTTGTGCTATCCGACCATTCGGGAGATATTTTCATGGCCAGGCCACCCCTGAAAATCGTCGTGAAAAATCCAAATTTTATTACAGGAATTGGTGCTATCGGATTAGCAGTTCTGATGTTTTCAGCCAGTTTCGACATCAAGGAATTTGTGGTGACGCGAGCAGGGGCTTCGTTCATGCCGAGGGTAACTGCAGGTCTTTTTGCCATTCTCGGTTCGATTCTTGTCTTTGAAAGTTTCAGGTACGCGAAGTCCGCCCCGGCAAACGAGAAAAACGAGGAAAATGTTTTCGGAGGCTGGCCCGCCGTTATACTCTCGGCGATTCTCATGTGTGCCTATGTCGGATTATTGAACACCCTTGGGTTTATAGTTTCTTCGGTGGTTTATATTTTTTTGCAGATGCTGGTGTTGGCCAAGGGGGCCAAGTGCCATTACCTGCTATTTTCCTTGATTTCGATTCTCGTCCCGATCATCGTCTACTTCCTGTTTGTACACATGTTCAAAGTGATGATCCCCAGTGGAATCCTTGGCTGAAAGAGGAATTGAATAATGCTTGTTGCCGGCATTCTCTCTGTTTTTACCATAAAGACACTGCTCCTGATCCTGGGTGGAACAGTGGCGGGTATCATCATGGGAGCGATTCCGGGGTTAACGGTAACCATGGGGGTGGCGCTTTTCCTGCCGATCACCTTCGGCATGTCTCCCATCGAGGGTCTATCTTTACTACTTGGACTTTACATTGGTGGGACGTCAGGGGGCTTGATGTCTGCCATCCTCCTGAATATTCCGGGGACACCCGCTTCCATAGCCACCACTTTTGACGGCCACCCGATGGCGGTCAAGGGGCAAGCCGGGAAAGCGCTGGGAGTCGGGATCGTCTACTCCTTTATAGGAGGTATGTTAAGCCTCCTGGTGCTGTTTTTTGTTTCACCGCTTTTAGCACAGGTTGCTCTACAATTTGGTCCTTATGAATATTTTGCTATCGCGGTCTTTTCATTGACCCTCGTTGCCGGGCTTTCCGGTAATTCTCTGGTTCTCGGGCTTGTTGCGGCACTTCTGGGAATGACCATTTCTTTTATTGGAATGGCACCGATTACCGCTTTCCCTCGGTTTACTTTCGGATTTTCAGCTCTTGATGAAGGGATCAGCCTGCTGCCTGCGCTGATCGGCCTGTTCGCCGTATCGCAGGTCCTTGAAGAAGCTGAAAGCAAAAATTTTTTGGGAAAATTCAAAGTTCCCAGCTATAAAATCAAGGGCTTCGGGTTTTCCTTAAAAGAATTTTTTAGCCAGACGACCAACTGCCTTCGTTCGTCAGCAATTGGCACCGGTATCGGCATCTTGCCGGGTCTCGGGGGTGCCGTCTGTAACATCATGGCCTACGGAGCTGCGAAAAAAAACTCCAAATATTCAGAGAAATTCGGGACTGGCATTATTGATGGGATTGTTGCGAGCGAGTCGTCCAACAACGCCTCAACTGGCGGTGCTCTGGTCCCCCTGATGACATTGGGCATCCCGGGGGACAATACAACCGCAATCCTTCTCGCCGGTTTTATGATTCATGGGATCACGCCGGGCCCGCTCTTGTTTGAAACAGACGGCGTGCTTGTTTATGGCATCTTTACGGCCCTGATCTTTTCCAATATTTTTATGCTTGCCACCATGTTCTGGGGAATGCGGTTTTTCGTCCGGGTTCTCTCAGTCCCAAAACATGTTCTTTTACCGATCATAATAGCACTTTGTGTGGTTGGTTCCTATGGGCTGAATAACCGGCTATTTGATGTCGGCACGATGCTCGTATTCGGTGGCATCGGTTTTTTGATGAAAAAACTTTCCCTGCCAAAAACGCCGTTACTGCTCGGCTTTATTCTTGGGCCGATTGTCGAGGTAAACCTGCGGCGAGGGCTTATGAAAAGCCACGGCGAATTAACCCCATTTATCACTGAGCCGATATCAGGGGTGATATTGCTGGTGACAGTTATCATTGTCATTGTGACGGCGGTTAAGGAATATAAAAAGTTTCGTGAACATCGATTGTAAAATCCATAAAACTCTCCCAGAGGCCTTGTGACTGAAAATTAAAATAGTCGGCAAGAGACTGGTGACAATGGGGTAACAAAGAGAGTTGCTATCTACCTAAAACAAATCATTTATTCTTGATCAGCCCCATTAGGTTGGGAATTAAATGTAACTTCTTGAGAAGGGGAATAGAGGTGGAACTGAAAGAAAAGATGAAATCCGGTCAGAAAGTCTATGGGACGATGTTACGAGTTTCACGGAATCCGGCGGTATGTTTTTTGGCTAAAAATGCATCCCTTGATTTTGTGATGTTCGACTGTGAGCACAGCAATTATTCATACGAGACTTTGCATGATATGTTCATCATGGGAAAAGCGATTGGTCTTGACGGTTTGTTGCGGGTCCCGCAGCTTTCCAAAGATCATATATCCCGGGCTCTGGACTGCGGCGCAACCGGAGCAATGATTCCGATGACCGAGACGGCAGATCAGGCTGCGGGGATAGTACATTGGTCAAAGTATCCTCCCCTTGGAGACCGCGGTTACGGGGCAGGTGGGGCAAATAACGGCTACGTGATAGGTGGAATACATAGTGAGATAATGGAGGCGGCAAATCAAAAAATCATCTCTATTGCCCAAATCGAGTCAAAACTTGCCGTTGATAATGCGGATAAGATTGCAGCTACTGAGGGGATTGATGTACTCTTGATTGGCCCGAACGATTTATCAATCTCACTTGGTATCCCTGGTGATGTAATGAACCCCGTAGAGCTTGAAGCGATCGGTCATGTCGCTGCGAGTTGTAAAAAACACGGTAAATTTTTTGGCCTGCATGCTGGTTTGAAATTACTGGAAAAATTTAGTGATGACCTGCTTTTTGTCATGTCGCAAACTGATACTGATATATTGGCAGAGGGGTTCTCTCGCATAAATACGGATTGCAGAAAAATTTAATGCAGTATGAACTCGCACTCTAAAATCGGTCTGGATTTGTTTTGAGTGTTTGAGATTGCCCGACCGATTTTTAATCAAATAACTATTTGTCCCCGATGAACCATTCCTACAAGGCTTCTTTTCAGAGATTTTAATGATTGATCTCAGACTGAGCTTTGTTCTTTACATCTTACATCACCTGGGATGCCGTCAACCCGGTAAGGGTGTCCCGCACGGCGAACATCAGTTCGCCGTGCATATTGCAGCAGGCCTGGGGCTGGGGGCAATGATTCTTAGCCGGGAATATTTCAGCCCTTTGGCGGCTTTGCCGACAATACACCGATAAAAGATGGACGGATACGCCTGATTGAAATTCCGGGGATCGGCTTTAAGGCAAAAGCCAAACTGATGGATCTTTTCGTCAACACCCTGCGGACTGCCGCCTGAGCTTATTGTTTTATCATCCTGCTGATTCTGCATTGGATTGCCGGTTTTACCAAGGGCTATTATTTCCTTGCGTCGAATGCCAAGCCCAACCAGCACTCATGCCTGGCACCGGTTGAACCAGGTCGTTATCCCGACTCCTGGCTGATGAAACTCATTATAAACAGCCACGACGTGTCATTGTGTTGTTAGGCTTAGTGCTTATTTTGCTGCAGGGAGTCCCGTATCAACCATGATCTCAGTTTCTTGAAATAACGAACTGTCATTCCCATGCAAGATCCAAGATCCATAAGAAACAGCAGGATTCAATATGGAGGGAAAAACGATGGCTATTGTTACTATATCCAGACAGATAGGCAGTCTTGGCGATGAAATAGCCAGGTCGGCAGCTGATAAACTCGGATACGAACAAATCAACAAGTCTCAAATAGGCGAGATTCTCTTAAAACATGGATTTTCAGGGTCTGATCTTGATAAATACGATGAAAAAAATCCTTCTCTACTGCAGCACCTTTCCGCACAGAAAAATATATTCGGGCATTTAATTCAGGCCGCTGTCTATGAACTTGCAGCCAAAGGGAATGTTCTGATCGTCGGTCGAGGGGCTCAGGTAATATTAAAAGATATTCCGGGAACCCTGCATGTCAGAATAATCGCACCCTATGCAACAAGAGTGAAACGGTTAATGGAACACAAGGGAAATAAGAGGAAAAATACGCAGTGGGTCATTCAACAGAGCGATCGCAACTCATCCGGATATATTCACACCTATTTTAATGCTAATTGGGACGACAGTGAACTGTATGACCTGGTCTTAAATACACGGACAATGGCACCGAACACTTGTGTCAAAATGATCATGCGTGCAGTTGGCACTGATGAGTTCAGGGCAAGCTCTCGAGTGACTGAAAAAATGATTGATCTTGCGTTGACACAGAAAGTGAAAGCGGCCCTGCTGGAAGTTGACGGATTAGATGAGACCGATCTGGTTGTAGAAAACGGGATAGTCTGTTTCTCAGGATCAGGCATACCCGCTGAGGCACAGGAAGCGTTTGAAAGAGCCATATCGAACATCAAAGGGATAAAAAAAATAAAATGATCGGTTAGGTAGAGAAACAGAGATTGCAATAAACATTCAGAGGTTCTAACCAGCTCCAGCCTCTCTGACATGGGCAGGGTGGCGGAAACGAGGGTCAGGAGAGAAATGAGTTTCGTCAGCAGTTTCATAATAAACCATCCTCTGTTTGCCTGCCGCAATCAGTCGTTGCCGGGATTATGCGGCTTGTTCTGTTTCGCTGGATCGCAACAGCTTTGTTCTGCTGAAACAAGGGGATGCCATATCCTTGCCGAAATAACCAGGAAAAGAATGATTTCTTCGGAAAGTACACGTTATAGCCGCAAGCTTCATCTATTCTGCTGCAAATGTCATGCAAAAATCCTGCCATACATACACCTGCTTTCTAGCAGACAGTATGGACTGAGCTTCTTCCTGACAGAAACAGTCTCGACTTGGCACCCCTGCTTTGACCTCGTTCCCGCACGTTTTCGGATGGCTGAGTATAACGGTACGGTCAGCTTGAGGTGCGATGTCTTACCGTACCAGGGCGTCCGTTAGTTCGCTGAGGTTTGGCAAATCGTCCAGACCGGCTACCAAGGAGATGACGCGCTCCGTCTTGTCTGCGGGCCAGCGGGCTAACTCGGCACAGCCCCTGAATTTATCGGCTACCTCCTGGTAGGTGAAAGGGTTGGCAGGGGAGCCTTTGCCAAAATCAGCCCTGCCGCAAATCGTTCGTCCATCTCTGAGGTGAACTTGAATAATGGTAGTCATCCTGGCGTAGCCGGCAGCTTCAGCTTCAGGGTGTACCGAGAAGTTCACGCGTTCGATCATCTTTTGCACGTCTTCGCGCAATACTGTCTTGCTGGTGAACTCCGGCAGGTTTGCCCGGCCTTCCAGCAAGAGAATAGCCATGCAGAATTCCATCGAAAATTTGGCTTGAAGCTCGTCCTGGGGACGGTGATGGATAAGGGCGTTGAGCATGTTGTGATTGGTTCCTACCTCAACACGCAGAACCTCGTCTGGCGAGATTTTGTGCCTTTCAATCAGGGCGAGCATGGTGGTCATGCCGGGATGTGTCAGGGAACCCGACGGATGCGGTTTGATCGAAATGCCGGGCTCACCAAAGGACCAAGGTGCGCCCAGCTTGTTATGAATTGCCTGCAGATCGTAGCCGCCGCCATGGGCCTGGAAAAATCCACGGGGGGCTTCGAGGATGTTATCTGCTGCCGTCCAGCCAAGTTCTGCCAGATCACAGGCAACTATCCCCGCTTCTGCGGCCCGGCCGGCGTGGAATGGCTTGGTCATGGTACCAAAATTTTCACGCAGGCCGCCGCTTTGACTTGCTGCAATTGAGAATGCCCGTTGCAGGGTTTCCGGGTCGAAGCCGCGAAGCCGTCCGACAGCACTGGCAGATGCGAAAGGACCGCAGGTCGCTGTGGCGTGAAAACCATGCTGGTAGTGACGGGGAGAAATAGCCTCTGCTATCTTGCACTCCACGTCAATACCGACGAGATAGGCAGCCAGGAAGTCCCGGCCACTGAGTCCACGGATCTGCGCCTCGGCAAAAGCCGCGGGCAGACAGGGCGCCGTCGGATGGGTGAGAAGTCCGTACACCCGGTCTTCAGCAACCGCCAACTGGGTATCATCAAAGTCATCGGCATGAATCCCGACGCCATTGGCAAAAGCCGCGAACCGCGCAGCCGTTTTCATATCCGTTCCTATAATGACACCATCACCGGTACCAGCAAGGCGCTTCAAATATTTCTGCACGATATCAGCCGACGGTGCAATGGAACCGGCCAGGGCCAACCCAAACCCGTCCAGGATAGACTTTTTCGCCAGGCCTGCAACATCCGGGGGGATGGCGGTAAGCATGGTGGAAAGGACGAAATGGGCAACCTCCCGGGTGAGGCCTGCGCCAAGGGATGCATCGAGATGGGGTGTAAAGTGCTTCGGGGCTGAATCAGCCATATTTTTCTCCTTCAAGGAAGTAATGAAGCGGGACATGGAGGATGAAAACGCCGGTTGCTTGAATAGGTATGCTCAGGCCTACCATCTCCATTGTTCTGAAATTTCTAAACAGGAATCGATATCTGTCAATAGTCCGGTATTTCTCCTGCCCCATCGGCCCCAACCTGCGGAAGCCTGAAGAACCCGGCTGGTCCCTGTTACAATTGCCGGATAGCTTGTTGAGATTTATGAATATCAATAGAATGGTAATTCCCTGTTTTCCTCTGCTGTTCTAGAATGAAGTGGTATGATGAGCGAGCTTCATCACATCCGGTGGCTCATATCATTTCAGTCAAATAAGTAAAGGTGCTGTCGTGCAACAGGAAAAAGATCGGCGGGATGATCCGCGCGCATACGCTGACAGGCTTGCCCGCGAGGCAGTGTCTGCCGGCAGACCATTAGCCTGGTTTGAACCTTTCTACGCCCGGGCGTTGTCGGATGGGCTGCCTATAACGTGGGCAGACCGGGAGCCAAATCCGAACTTGATCGCATTGTTTAACCGGGTCATGGTTCCTTCCCGTGCTAAACGCGCGCTGATCGTCGGTTGCGGCTTGGGAGATGATGCCGAATGGATGGCTGAACAGGGATTTGACGTTACTGCTTTCGACATATCCCGCAGCGCCATAGAAGAGTGCTCCAGACGTTTTCCCGCCTCCATGGTTACTTACGAAACGGTTGATTTGTTTCAATCTCCAGCAACATGGGATACCTCCTTTGATGTCGTCGTGGAGGTCTATACACTCCAGGTGCTGCCGCGGACTTTGCGGAGCAGGGCAATAGAGACAATCTGTCGGTTCGTCTCCCCCGGGGGGACTCTTCTGGTTATTGCCCGGGCTCGCAGCGAGGAGGAACCTGAGGGCTCAATGCCGTGGCCTCTGGTGCGAAAAGAAACTGAACAATTCTGTGAGTACGGGTTTGCTGAAATATATTTTGAAGATTATCTGGACCGCTCTGGAGATTCAGCGGTGAGACGATTCCGTGCCTGTTATCAAAGATCATCGATATAAAGACAAAGAAACGTAGCTTTTGCTTATCGTACCGTGTTGCTGTCTGCTGACCTGACAACCAAAACCATCCCTGCCGCGTCCCGGTAGCCAGGCGTTTGCTGTTCATACCCCCCTCCATCTCTACAATTTCCCGCCTGATATTTTTCTGCCCATAAGGATTGCAATGATACTTTTTTCTATTGACAGGAGAAAGCACATATAATAAAAATGGACAGACAGGTATAACCGGTAAGACCAATTTTTGTATTGTCAATAACAGCATGCTCGACGATTGTTCTCAGGATATTTCGAGCGGTCAAGAAGGTAAACGAAATTAATTGTAAAGGAGCGGGGACTTATGAAACTTTGCTTTAACGCTGGCCCGGAACCGATGGAGGAGTATTTCGCCTTTGCCCATGAAAACGGGTTTCCGTGGATGGAATTGAGCTGCAATAATCCAAACAATTTCCTGAACAAGTGGAATCCCAAACGAATCGACGGTATCAAGCGGCTCAGGGACAAGTACGGCCTGCGTTATGGGCTTCATTCCGCCTCGTTCGTCAATGCCGCAGAAATCGAGCCGACGGTGAAGGTCGCCGCACAGCAGCATCTGATTGAGTATGTCAAGCTGGCCCATGCCCTGGAGGCTGAATATATCGTTCTTCACTTTGGCTATCATTTCAGTTTGTTCATGGATGAAGTCTTCCGCTGCCTGATTGATACCTATAAGCCTGTTGTTGACCTCGCTGAGAAATTCGAGCTGCCGATCGGCATTGAAAACATGAACAAGATGCACGATGACTGCGAAGTTGCCTATCTCGGCGTTACTCCTGAGGAGCTATCCCGGGTGTTTGATGCCATACCGTCCAAATATTTCGGTCTGACGCTCGATATCGCCCATGCCAGTCTTCTTCCGGGTGGAGTAAATCCTTTTATTGATCAATTTCCAGGCAGGATTGTCAGCACCCATGTCAGTGACAACGACCTGGTGCTGGATCATCATCTGCCGGTGGGAGAGGGCAAGATTGATTTTAAACCGATTTTCCAGCGACTGATCGATGTTGATTTCACGGGTACGCTCAATATCGAACTGCCGCGCAGCAATGAAGACCGCTTGTTGAGCAAGAAGCGGTTGGAACCCATCCTGGCTGAACTTGGTGTTCTGGAAACAGCTCTGCAGCCCTAACGCAACGGGGCGAAAATGAATCAAACATTCAAAGGATAGACACAAAGATGGTTCCTTTCGGGAAAATGCCCTTTGCTAAATACAAGAGTAAAGGTGCCATTATTGCGGAACAGATCTTGAGAAAAATCGAGTCCGGCGAATATTCCGCAGGAAGCAAACTGCCGGCTGAAAGGACCATATCTGAACAGATGGGTGTCAGCCGGCCTTCTGTCAGGGAGGCTATCAGTGCCCTGCAGATTATCGGTATTATTGAAAGTCGCCCCGGTGACGGCAACTATGTTGCAGAACTCCTGGATTTCGGCGGTCTTTCCTATAAGCTGAAGAATATTTTTGACGAGAGTGACAGCCCTTATGAGATTTTGCAGGCTCGCAGGGTCTTTGAAACAGGTGCGGTTCGCCTGGCCATTGAAGCGGCGACCGACGAGGAAATCCAGCATATCACTGATATCTGGGATGAAAAATTCAGGCTGGGACGTTCAGGCGATTACAAGGCCTATACGCAAATGGGCAACGAGCTGCATTTATCTATCGCCAGGGCCTCTAAAAACAGGATCGTCATAGAGGTAATCGAGCGGCTGCTGGACATTACCGATCAACCCTTATGGCCGCGTATGCGCGAGCTCTTTCTAGAGCGAAATCCGTCCCAGATCGAACGAATGTTCAATGTACACAGCAGGCTCATCAAGGCCGTTCAGGAGAGGAATTCATATGAGGCGATTCTGGCTCGTAGAAGAGCATTTCAATCTGCTGATCGAACAGCTCTACAGCCAGAACTCGTATCACGAATAGGAGTGGCATGACAAAAATGTTTAAAGCCGTCATTTATATAGGTGTGCTTTGACATAACCGCGACAGGTTTATTTAAAACAGAATCTGTCTTTTAACAACACCTGTGAGGAGGAAGTTATGAAAACGTTAAAATTAAGTTTGGTGGTGGCTCTGGCTATTGGCTTTGTCTGGCAATCCGCGACAACCTTTGCTGCTGAAGACAAGTATCCAAGCAAGCAGATCAACTGGTACATTCATTCTTCAGCCGGCGGCGGAACCGATATCTTTTCTCGGACGGCAGCGCTCCGGCTCCGAAAAATACTCGGTGTACCGATCGTCATCAGCACCATGAGCGGCGGTTCCGGTGCCCGGATGCTCAATTACCTGATGGAGCAGCCTGCCGACGGTTATACGCTCAACACCATCACCAATTCCAACCTCGCTACCATGGCTCGCGGAATGACCAATGCAACCAGGGACGACCTGATCGGCATCGCCAGGGGATGTTATGATCCTCAGGCCCTGGTTATTTCCAGCAAGGATGGCGGCACTTACAAGGATATGAAAGAGGTAATTGCCAAGGCAAAGGAAAGCCCGGGTAAAATCAAAGTCGGTGTTGCCCATATGGCCAGTATCGATCACGTGGCTGCCTATGAATTTGCCAAGGCTGCCGGAGTCAAGTTCGAATATGTACCGTTTGACGGCGGTGGAGAAATTATCGTAGCGCTGCTTGGAAAGGTCATCGATGTTGGTGTCTTGAACCCCAGTGAATTCATGGGCCAGTATGAGGCAGGCAATGTTAAACCGGCCGTCTTCCTGGTCGGAGAAGCGCTTGACAGAATTTCCTGATACCCCTACGGCGAAAGATTTGGGTTATGATGTTGAAGTGGCCACCTGGCGTGGTGTTGTCGTCAAGAAGGGAACACCGCCTGAGATCGTAAAAACCCTCCGGGATGCTTTTGCCAAAAGCATGAGTGGCAAGATCTACCAGAATTATCTGAGAGATAACTCCATGGGACCGGAAAGTGTCATGATCGGAGCGGACTGGGATGCCTTCCTGGATAAGAAATGGCCGATCTGGCAGGCAGCAATGAAAGAACTCGGCTACATTAAAAAATAGCAGATGTGCGGGCGGGGACCGATTGTCAACGGGTTCCCGCGACGTCGCGGGCTCAGTCCTGTATAAATGCGAGATCAGGTACATGAGAGGGATTGCGACCGTGCCGGAACGAGAGGATAACCAGTGAATAATAAAGATTTGCGTATGGCCATCGTGATGATGGTCATATTTATCATCCTTTACGGGATAAGTTTTACCTTCCAGAGTTCAGGCGTGATGCTGAGCCATACAACCGCAGCGTTTTTTCCGCGTGTGGTTCTGGTGGTCGCCATGTTCCTGACGTTGATACTCATCATACAGAGTATCCGTAAAGGTCCTGAAAAAGCAGAGAAGAAAATGGAAAAGGCCGCCTTTTAAGCGGGTCATCCTGTCGATGGCGTCTGCTGTCGGGTTCGGTTTGGGTACCGCGTATCTGGGCACCCTGGTTTCCATAGCCTTGTTTATCGTTGCCATTATGCTGGCCTGGGGGGTTAGGAGTAAACGGGCCATTATTCTCACCGCGGCACTGACGCCGGTTTTTATTTATCTCATTTTTCAAAAAATACTCCTGGTGCAGTTGCCATCCGGAATTTTGATTTAAAGGAGCAAGCGAGATGGATCAACTTATGATGGGCTTCATGACCATCATGGAACCGATGAATTTCCTGGCTGTTTTTGTCGGCGTTCTCGGCGGCATGATTATCGGCGCAATGCCGGGTCTTGACGGCCCCCATGGGAGTAGCGCTCTGCTTATCCCCTTTACCTATGGCATGCCCCCGGTTCCTGCCATCACCATGCTGGTGAGTCTCTACTGCGGGGCAACCTTTGGCGGATCCATCGCGGCGATCCTTGTTCATGCACCGGGAACGCCGGCGGCAGCAGCGACAACCTTTGACGGTTACCCGCTGGCGCAGAAAGGACAGGCCGGCAAAGCCCTGGGCATGGCCTGCATCAGTTCCGCCATCGGCGGGTTGTTCAGCGTTGTCGTCCTGATCCTGCTGGCTCCTGTACTGGCGGAGATCGCCATCAAGTTCGGTCCGCCGGAATACTTTGCCCTGGCGATTTTCGGCCTGAGCATGATCAGCAGTCTTGGTTCCAAATCGGTCGTGAAAAACCTGTTGGGCGGGACCATCGGGGTGTTTATTTCCTGCGTTGGCATGGACAGTATATCCGGTTTCAGCCGCTACGATTTCGGCATCACCCACCTGATGGACGGCATCAGTTTTATTCCGGTAATGATCGGCCTTTTTGCCGCGACCGAGGTCTTCCGGCAGGCGGAGAACGGCATCCGTAAGGTTGTCATTGATCGTAAAATATCTGGTTTGCTGCCGACCTGGCAGGAAATTAAATCGGTCAAGACGACCCTGATTCGTTCATCCTTGATCGGCACATTTATCGGCATTCTTCCGGCCGAAGGGGGCACCGTCGCCTCGTTTATCGGCTACAACGAGGCCAAACGATTTTCCAAGACACCGGAAAAATTCGGCACCGGCTGTCTTGAGGGCGTTGCCGGCCCGGAATGCGCCAACAATGCCGCCACCGGTGGGGCAATGATCCCGACCATGGCCCTGGGGATTCCCGGCAGCGGAACGACTGCTGTTATTCTCGGCGCCTTGCTGGTCCACGGGATGCGTCCGGGCCCTCTGCTGTTCCTGCAGCATACCAATGTGGTATATGCGGTTTTCGTCGGCATGTTCGTTGCCAACCTGATGTTTCTGGGGCTCGGTCTTGGCGGCGCGAAAATATTTTCACAAATTCTTCGTGTGCCCAATTATGTCCTGAGCCCGATTATTCTGGTCCTCTGCGTGGTGGGCACCTATGCGCTGCATAACAATATGGCCGACGTCTGGATCATGCTCATTTGCGGCCTGATTGGCTATAAAATGAAATCATACGGTTTTGCCGCAGCACCCATCGTTCTGGGGCTGGTGCTTGGCGAGTTGATCGAAATATCATTGCGGCGTTCCCTGATCGTCTTTGACAATAATCCGTTCATCTTTTTCACCAGGCCGTGGTCGCTTGCCTTTATTATTCTGACGATTCTCGGCCTCTGTTCGCCGGCAATCAGAGTCCTGGTTCGACAATCGCGGGGCTAAAAAGGGAAAAGACGCAGGAGGAATCTGCGATGATAGCAGCGCCACCTGTGAAGAGGGCCTGGACTAGCAAGTAATAGTGCTCTTCCCCGTAATACAGGATAATTTTCTGAATCTTCAGCAAGGGAGTTGTTTGTGAAAGTCATCGCGGTTCACCTAGATCGCTGCACCGGTTGCAAGACCTGTGAATTATATTGTGCAACGGAACGGGGCAGTAATGGTAAAAACCTGCTCCAGGCAGTACAGGAAAAGCCTCTTCCTCAGGCACGGGTTAGGGTTGAAGGAAGCAATGAGGTACCTGTTGCTATGCAGTGCCGGCAATGCCAGCAGGCTCCGTGTCTTGACTCCTGCCTGACGGGCGCATTGAGACGGGACGCGGAATCCGGTACTGTTATTATCCGGGAAAACCTCTGCATCGGCTGCTGGACATGTACCCTGTTTTGCCCGTATGGGGTCATTTATCCCTGGCCGGAGCGGAAAATTGCGTTGAAATGCGACCGCTGCCTCTACATGGAGGTTCCGGTCTGTGTTGATGTCTGCCCGACGAAGGCACTGGAATTGGTCGATGTTGATAAGTACGAGGAGTTATTAAAAAAGAGAAGGGCGGAAACCGCAGCAGATCTACAAGGCAGGGACGGACGTGACGGTACACTGTTGCTTGATTTAGTACAATTAGCCGGAAGCTGAACTTCGGGAAACCAGGAATTATTTTATCATGGAAACAATTCATCTGAAAACGGTTGATCCTATCAGCCAGGAACTGCTTCGTTCCGCTTCTCAGCAGGGACTGGAATTGCCCTGGGAGCGTTTCGAGAAACTTCAGCCGCAGGACGGCTTTTTGCGTCTGGGCCTGAGTTGTCCTTTCGGCTGTATGCATGGGCCCTGCCGGATTGATCCGTTTGGTCGCGGACCGGAGAAAGGCGTCTGCGGACTGGCACGTGAGGAAATGGTTGCAGGCCTTTTGCTTCGACTCTGCCTGCAGGGAACCATGGAGGCGCTGGCCGGAGTCCCTTCCGGCAAAGGTCTCCCGGCCATCCGCTATTCCACCATACTGGGAGCAATGGTCAGTCAGGCGTTATCGACAAACGATCAGCAGGAACTGTCGCTTGAAGATATTCTCAAAAGCACTCTCCTGCTGTCCCGGCCCTCAGCAACCTACCAGCAACTCCTTTCACAAGCACTTCGTCTCAGCCTTTTAACTCTGGGCTTCCAGGAACAGCGCGGACTGGCAACATCTGCTGCGTCATTGCCCTGTACGACGGGTTACGCAACGCTTACAGGCGGGGCGATCCGTATCGGTCTCAGCGGCCAGCCCTCATCAGCGCTGCTGTCGGCACTTGGGCAGGAGGTGAAAGAGGTGTCAACGACCCCGGTGCAACTGGTTGCCCTGGGTGACTGGCTTGTGCTGGAAGAGCGGTTTTTGCCGATTGCCTGCACCTCCGGAGAGTCTGAACTGCTGCTCAGCAGCGGTGCGATTCACCTGCTGCTCGCCGGTGCGGGTACTGATCCCGGGTTGATACACCTTTGTGGAAAAATGAATATTCCTGTCGTCCCTGACGGGCAGGATGCTGATGTGGTGGAAATGATCGGGCGTGCCCGCCACTGTTTTTCCTCCCGCTCCCAGTCGGATCTGTTTACCGATGCTCCCCTGGTCGGTGAAAATCGGGTCCTGATGTCGGGCGGGAATCTGGCAAAGGTCAGCAAGTGGGATTTGAATGAACCTATCGCACTCATTGGTGGTTCTGACACTCCTCAGCTGTCGCTGGGAAATCTTCCGGTAGACCTTGCCCATGCTTTGTCGGAGAATGGCTGTCAGCTTGCCGGATGGGGAGATGCCGCCCTATGGGTGCTGAAGAAAAAAGCTTCAGCCGAAGAGGTTGACCTGCCGTTTCAGACACTTGATAACCAGCAGGGAGCCCTGCCTGCCGTTACGGGCCTGGCCGACGCCGGCAAGTTGGGCAGCCTGCAGGGTATCTGTTTTACCGGTATGAAAAGTTGTCTTGAATTGACAGCGGCACTGGGCCTTGCCTCCATCGGTTGTCGAGTCAGTGTGGCGGTACCTCTCCCACTGCAGGGCAGCCGGACAGTCGCGGATGCGCTGTCTGCGCTCCTCCGGCAAAATGGCGGTCAGCTGCGCCATTTTGATCATCCGGCACAATCCCGGGAACTTCTGGAATGGTTTACCAATCCTTAGCATTCCTACCCATGAAAGCGATTAATGGAGATAACCTGTGGATTGCGTAATTATCGGCGGCGGCGTTGCGGGTATGCGGGCCGTCATGAGTTTTCGCCGGCAGTGGCCGGATAAAACCGTCACCCTCATCGATACGGAAAAAGAGATCGGTTATTACCGTACCCTGTTGCCCCAGTTCATGAACCGGTCTCTGCCCGAGAATAAACTGTTCTTCTGGCAAACGCAGGATGATCCCCGGGTGAAAGTTATTTCCGGCGTGACGGTTGAATCCATCGATCGGCAGAACAGGACGCTTTTTCTGAGCAATAGGGAAAAAGTCCGTTACCGGCGCTTGCTCATTGCCTCGGGTGGCCGTCCGATTGTTCCGGCTATCTGTCTGGCAGGCGGCGGCAACGGCATCTATCCGGTACGAAGCTTGACGGTGGCGAGGGCTGCGCGGGACTGGCTGCCGGATCATCTCCAGGTCGTGATACTTGGCGGTGGGCTTGTCGGTGTCAAAACGGCAGCGCATCTCGCCGGCTATAATATTTCCGTCACCCTGATAGAAAAAGAAAATCAGCTTCTGCCCCAGGCCTTGTCGGCAGAAGCATCTGCCTTGGTCGAAACAGAACTGAGAGCGAAAAAGATCAGGCTGTTATTGGGCAGCACGGTTGAAGATATTAATCTCCATCAGGGCGCAATAAATGGTGTCCAGGTTAATGGCGAATGGGTACCCTGTCAGACGCTCTTTGTCGCAGCGGGGTCCGTTCCCGAGGTGGCATTCCTCAAAGATTCCGGTCTGCTCGAGGATGGTCGCCTGGAAGTGAGTGCTTCCCTGCAGACCAAAGATGAGAATATCTTTGCTGGCGGCGATGCGGTTACCATCGTTAATAACGGTTTGTTCACCCCCTGGACCTGGCCCCAGGCGATGGTGCAGGGCAGTCTGGCGGCAGCAAATCTATATGCGCCGTCCGTTTCGTCCCTTCGTAGCCTTTCCCGCGTCAACTGCATGAATCTAAACGGACTATCCTTTGCCGTCATCGGTATACCGGTTGCCGGTGCCAAGCGGAGCGTTTATTCAAGGCCGGAGGCAGGAATATTTCGGGAACTTTTTCATGTTGATGGCAGGATTGTCGGCGGGGCGCTGCTTGGCGATATCTCAAATGCGGGAAGACTGCACTCGATGATGAATAGTGGTGAGCAGGCTGAAATCGATTTCACCGAGTTGCTCAAACCACGGATAGACAGCTTTGCTTTGACGTCAGTGAGTTGTACCAAATATAACCGGCGGGCCACGATGCTGTTGTCCGAAGGAGCTTGAGAGATGATTGTTTTTAAAGAGGTCTGTGTGGGGTGTGGCCGATGCCAGCCCTATTGTCCTGCCGGGGCGATTTATTTTGAAGATTGCAAAAGCACGGTGGATCAGGACCGCTGTTATGAGTGCGGGACCTGTCTTCGCAGTGACATCTGTCCGGTCGATGCGCTGCGGGAGCCGCCGAACGTTTATGAGTATCCCCGGGCGCTCCGCAAGTATTTCAGCGATCCTACCTCGACGCATGCGGTGACCGGTATCCAGGGGCGGGGTACGGAAGAATCGAAAACAAATGATGTCACCCTGCGCTGCGGTCCTGGAGAGGTGGGCATTGCCATTGAGATTGGCCGGCCGACGCTTGGCATGGGACTCAGGGACATCCAGAAGATAACCCGTGCTCTGGCCCGAAACGGAATTCACGACATTGAACCGAACAATCCCATTAATTCCATGATCCTTGACCCCCTGACCGGTGATCTGAAACCGGAACTGCTTGATGAGCGGGTTCTCAGCGCCATCATTGAAATGCAGGTCAAAAAAGAGAGACTGCCGGATATTTTACAAACCATCAGGCAGGTAATTCCGGAACTGGACAGCGTCTTCACGCTGGATGTGGCCACACTGCTCGAACCGGGTCTGACCATTCCTGCCGACATACTGGCAGCCATTGAAGCAGAAGGGTTTTCATGGCGGCCGAATGCGAAGATAAATATGGGGCTTGGCCGGGTCACCGAATAGGAAACGACTATGACACACAGTTTACATCGCGAAGGGACAATCGAATCTCTCGAAAAGGATTACGCTGTTTTTATCTATCCTGCCCGAGGTTACAATTATAAGGGGTGTGCGCCAAAGGTCCGGCATCTGGTGGAGATCGTCTATCAGGTGGGACCTGTCAATATGATTGCCACGACCCTCAGGAAGAACATGTACAGTGGTGTTCAGCCGGAAGAAGTGCTGGATTCCATCGCCGAAGGGTGCCGGGTTTTCACGGTATTCAACAGCCGGGAAAAGATCAAGGCACTCTTGAGTGCTTTCAAGGAAGCTGATGAGGGCATCTCTGTCGTGGTCAGCGGCCTGATTGACCGGGTTCGCGATATTGCAGCCGAAGTTGGCCTTGATCCCCATACCATTAATTTGTCGCTGGGCATTCATGGGGGAACCGAGAACCTGCCGCCTGACGAGATTCGCCAGTTCACCACGATGTGTGGACATGCCATGGTCTCCCCGAAGCTGGTCGAGGATGTTGTGCGCAGGGTAAAGACCGGCAAAATTGATAGCTGGGAGGGGAGCTGGGTCCTGGCCAAACCATGCGCCTGCGGTATCTATAATCCCCATCGTTCCCAGGAACTGCTTGATGATTTATCGCCGCTTTATACTGTTGCGCGCTGGTGATAGCTAAAAAGGGAAAGGTTAGTGCTGAACTGCCATGGTTCAGCTTTGGACTCAATAATTCAGAAAAAAGGTAGGAAGATGCCAGCTATTGACAAGGAGCTATGTACCGGTTGTCGGACCTGTCAGACCTATTGCACGGTGGATGCGATTCTCTTTGAAAACAAAAAGTGTTATATCGAACCGGATTTGTGCACCGAATGTTATGTCTGTCTACGCATGAAAGTCTGTCCTGAAAATGCCATATTTGCCGAAGATCTCGTTGGCTTTTACAAGCAGTTCCAGCATGTTATCAGTGACCCGGTGGAAAACCACGGTGTTACCGGAGTGACCGGCAGAGGAACCGAGGAGGTCAAGACCAATGACGTCTCGGGCCGTGTGAAAAAAGGCTACGTCGGCTTTTCCGTCGACATGGGCCGGCCCGGAATGGGCGTCTATCTCAGGGACGCCGAAAAGGTGGCCATGGCCATGGCCTCTGCAGGCTTCATGCTTGCCCCCCAGGAAGAATCTCCGCTGGCGGCGCTGATGCCTGATAATCGAACGGGAAAGCTGGTGGATGAGTGTCATGATTACCGGCTGCTCTCGGTGATCATTGAAGGTCGCTGTGAGCTTAAAAAAGCCAAGGATGTGCTGCGTGCACTCCAGAAGGTCGAGAAAGAGATAGACACCGTTTTCTCATTGGGACTGATCAGCCGAGTAGATGAAAACGGGCACTGCGAAGCCCTCGAATATTTGGATGAACTGGGAATTCCCCGCCCCCATCGCGGCAAAGTAAACCCGGGTCTGGGAAAACCTTTAGCAATAGATTAGCCCTCAGGAGAGAGAAGATGACACATTCACTACATCGTTCGGGCGATATAGACTCACAGAAGACGGATTATGTCTGGTTCATGTACCAGACCAAGGGTATCAATGATGTTGATATCAAACCGAAAGCACTTGAATTTATAGCCGTTGCCGAAGCAGTAGGATCGGAAAACTGGGGAGATGTAAAAACCGGACCAAAACTCAAGTATCCCATCGAGGAGATAAAGGATAATCTGTCCGATAAATCCCGTATTCGGGGCATATTCACCAAAAAAGAACAGGTCGTCGATTTCCTGAAACAGATCAAGGAAAAGGACCTGGGAATGTCGGTCATTATCACCGGTGTTTTATCCGAAGTCATTCCGGCCTGTAAAGAAGCGGGCGTGACGCCGCACTCGATCAATTATTCGTTAGGGGTCTGGGGAAAAAAAGATAATCTGCCCAGCGAGACGACGCTTTCGATTACGACCATGTGCGGTCATCACATGATTCCCCCCAAGTTTGTTGACCATGTGGTGAAACGGGTGAAGAAAGGGAAATTGACACCGGAAGAGGGAGCCAAAAAATTGGCTGAGTTCTGTTATTGCGGAATTTTCAATCATGTCAGGTGCGCCGATATCATCAGGGACACCACGGCGGAAAGTATAAAGGTTTCAGAGAAATAACAGCGCTTGTCTCAAATGCTACCCGGATTGCTGACAGGGAGAGAAGGATGAGAGTCGGATTTATTGGTTTTGGCGGTGCCGCCTATGGTTTGACCAAGGGATTGAAAGAGGCCGGCCTGGAGGAGGTCTGTTTCTTCGATTCTCTCTGGGATACGTCCCCGAATGGCGAAATAATCCGCAGGCATGCAGCTGAAACCGGTGCTGTTTTACAGCAAAGTTTCGATGCTTTGATTAAACAGGCTGACATCATTATTTCCTGCGTCACCGGCGCCGTCGCCCTGGCGGTTGCCGAGCAGGCGGCTCCGTTCCTGGAATCCCGCCATTTATTTGTCGATGTGAACACCGCGTCTCCCCGCGTTATGCAAGCCGTTGGTGAGGCTGTTCAGCAAAGCGGTGCCGCCTTTGCCGACGTGGCCATGCTGGGCGGCATTCCGGCGTTTCTGCATCGGGTTCCATGCCTGGCATCCGGCAATGGTGCTCATCGATTTAAAACCGCGATGCAGCCGTATGGCATGGACATTACCTGCATTGGCGAAATACCCGGGCAGGCTTCGGCAATAAAGATGTTTCGGAGTGTTTTCATGAAGGGCTTCCTGGCCTTGTTACTGGAAATGTTGAGTGGAACACATCGCTACCAGGTGGATTCGCTCGTTCTCGATTCCATTGCCAAGACAATGGAGAAAAATGATTTTCTGGAAACGGTTCGTCTGCAGATGACCAAAGGAGTGATAAATGCCGGACGGATGTCACATGAAATGGAGGCGGTGGTCGATACCTTTACGGAAATGGGGCTGCCAGCCGTCATGGCTGAAGCAACGCGGGAAAAACTGCAGTGGTGCAGCCGCATGAATCTCGCTGAGCACTTTGCCGGTGAAATGCCGGGGGCACTTGATGAGGTACTTGCTGCCATGGAAGAAAAGAGTCGATAACACGACAGATATGATTTAGAATAGGATCTTAACTCTTGTAAACGATACCTATATCCAGGGTCTATCTGCTAAGAGAAATTTTATGAGCAACGAGTGTTTCAGCTTCCACGGAAACATTTTGTGCAGGGTGCTGTAAATTCTTCAGGACCTATCTATCAGTTAACTTCGTATTAAGGACACAACTCCATGAACAAGAAGAAGATGACGGGTGTAATGACCCCGATATTAACGCCATTCAATGACGATCTCAGTTTTGCTCCTGATTTGTACCTCAGCCATGCGAAATGGCTGCTTGCCGAAGGAATTCACTTTATTTCACCCTTCGGCACCACCGGCGAGGCGTTGAGCATGACGGTGCCGGAACGATTGGCGGCAGTTGACACGCTCGTTGAAGGAGGCATTGACCCGGCGGTCCTGATGCCTGGAACAGGTCTCTGCAACCTTGAAGACACGGTGACACTCTGCCGTCATGCCCTTGAACGGGGCTGCGCTGCGGTGATGACCCTGCCTCCGTTCTTCTATAAGAATGCCAGTGATGATGGACTCTATGCCTATTTCACCCGGCTTATTGAAACGGTAAATTCCCCTGCCCTCAGGATCTGCATGTACCATATCCCGCCCATGGCGGGTATCGGCTTCACTCCAGCGCTGGCAGGCCGTCTGGCGACGGATTTTCCTGATGTCTTTGTCGCCTACAAGGACAGTTCCGGAAACTTTGAGAATACCAAGGCGGTTATCGCTGCAGCCCCGGATATCGCCGTTTTTCCTGGATCGGAACATTTTCTCAAGGAGGGGCTGGAGTGTGGTGGGATGGGCTGTATCTCTGCTACCTGCAATGTTAATCCAGCCGGTATCCGTTCTGTGTATGATGTCGGTGTCGGGGCAAAATCAGATAACCTTGAGCAGATCAACAACGAGATGGTGGCATTCAGGAAGAAAGTCGAAGGATATGGACCAATTCCCGCCATGAAAGGAATGCTTGCGGTAAAACGCAATGATCCTCGCTGGCGCAACGTCCGGCCGCCGATCATGCCCGCCAGTCCCGCAAGTACTGAGAGCCTGCTTCAGGCCCTCGGGGACGCACTCGGTTCCCTGTAGACATCTGCGGCTGATTGTTTATTACCCGGGAACCAGGTTGATCAACTGGGCCGGGTGGTCAGCATGAATAACACGAAAAAGGCCCCTGTTGCTTGGAAGAGCAACAGGGGCCTTTTTCGTGTTATTGTTTATCCTGGCACTGTCTGGGGTTACCAGCTATCTCCCACCACCAGACTCAGGTCCAGACATTTTTCCTGTTCTTCATCAGACAGTTCTTCTTTGGTTCGGATACTGCCCTTCAGATCGTCGGCGTAACAGGCATATTCTTTTCCCTGTTTATCATGCACCCATACCATCTTTTTGTACTCTTCCGAAATTATTTCACCTCGCATGCTCATGGCGATCTCCCTTGTGTTTGTCTATAGTTTACAGCGTTCTTTTAAGCAACTAATGCAAGCGGCGTCTCAAGATGAGGGGCGCGCTTTGTGCAGCGTCCTGCTCGCTCTGTTGCCTTGCCTATAGATTAAATACGGTCATGTGGTAATACAAGGGTAAGAAAAAAGCAGTAAAATGGTAGGCACTACTATCAATATGCCGGAGTGTCATGAGTACCCGAATAATTGGATATCTGAAAACTGATGATACGGCTACCCCGGCTGTGCCATTAGACCTCGAGAACCGCTGCCCCTTCAGCCGTGCCTGAGAATATCAGGTGGTGATGTGACCGGATCACGCATATCTTTGATTATGTGGGTATAGATCATCGTTGTTTCAATCCGGGCATGCCCCAGGTGTTCCTCGATCTGACGTATGTCTACTCCTGCAAGAAGCAGGTGTGTGGTAAAGCTATGCCTCATGGTGTGTATAGATCCATGCTTGTGAATTGATGTTTTGTATAATGCTGCTTTGAAGGCTATTTGCAGAGATTTCGGGTGTACGTGAGACCGGCCGTATCGTATCGCCCTGCGGTTCTCCTCCCGATTGACGACCAGCATAAAAGCAGGTAAAATACATATGAACAGCCTGGGCCGCCTGTCTTACCTGCCAATCGTTTATGTTCAGTCGCTCAGCCAGCGCTTCCAGAAAAAGAGGCAGTTGATCAGTCCACTTGAGTCCCGGCCATTGTCCTCTTTGCTGGTAAAAGGATCATACCCAGTGTACAAAGAATTTTTCTGAACCCGGTTTGACAATCCTGTTATCAAGAAGATACCTGGCAAAAGTAACATCATCAAATACAGAGAAGCTATTCATCGCCCCCCCCATCAATCAGAGAAAATCGAAGTTATCGGAGAAACCGAACTTACAGAAGGACGTCCTATCTGAAATCTGGATCAGCATCATGTTTACTTGCAATGAAGCACAATTTATGAGATAGCAAGATATACAACTTACAATTCAAACAGAGGATAGCCGTATAAGATGGTCCTTTACGCAAAACTGGACATTATTGGGCTAAAGACCCTCCATCAGACAACATGATCCTATAGGCCGAGTATAGCGGGATAATCTGACATTTTTCTTACTTACGGATGCTATATCCTCCGTAAACGAGGAATTCAAAGAGTGGGCAACAAGAGAAAGGTAACCCAGGAACGACAGATTTGTCCATATGCTCCGTAAAAAGTGACTGTCGTTCATTAAACGTTATGTGCTAAAAAGAAGGACCAGAATTGAGATCAGAATCCAATTTGCAAAGTATCTGGGAATACGAAGTCAAAGATAAATTCCGGGCTAAATTTATCGAAGCTTATGGATCAAGTGGTTTATGGGTTAAATAATTTAGAGCAATGTGAGGTCTACATTAAAACAAAACTGATGCAAGACGTTAATAATCCTGAAAGACTTACTAACGATTGACTATTGGCGATAACAATCAGCATTCTCAGCAATGAAACAAACCGTATGTGACGAATACAATAAATTAGATGAGCAAATGTGAAGCATACACGATAACCGAAAATTTTCACATTAGGTTATTTTAGTGATAAGAAAATTGAGAACTTATCACATACGACATATAACAATCACATGCAGCCGAACGCAGCGAAGCTGCGCCGCTGATGCGAGGCGTTTTTCATGATACACGTTCAAATAATGAGCAAAAACCATGAATAACCCAGTTGGTTGGTTCGAGATTTACGTTCAGGACATGGATCATGCTAAAGCGTTTTACGAAAAATTGTTTGGAATCAAGCTGTCAAAGCTTGATAACTCTGGACTGGACACCGGTATGGAGTTGTGGGCTTTTCCTGTGGATTCTGAACGCTTTGGCGCTTTGGGCGCTCTGGTTAAGATGCCGGGTTTTCCCTCGGGTGCTAATAGCGTGCTGATCTATTTTAGCTGCACTGATCGTACAATTGAGGTCGAAATGCAACTAAGGCTAGATTGGTAAAATTCAAAAAAGAAAAATATTGTCTCAACGGTCAATATAGATCAAAATTGCATTAGTCATTGACAAAGAGGGAAATATAAATGGTCTGCATTCAATGCAATAATCACTACATGCTCTGATAACAAAGCCATTTGACTCGGACTGCCGAAAGCTGCGCGGCTTCACCAGCAACTTTGGCAGCCGAGATTGGTGTTGTTGGTCAGCAAAAAAGTCAATGGAACAAAAAATAATTTATAAATCCGTTTTATATTTCAAGTTAAAATTTTTTGGAGGAAAAATGAAAATTGTTAAACTTGGTCAACTAGGTCTAAAGGTTCCTGCCGTTGGACTTGGCTGCATGGGTATGTCGGAATTTTATGGTCAATCAGATGATACTAAAAGCCTAAAACTACTCGATGAAGCCTTGGAAATTGGCTGTAACTTTTGGGATACCGCTGACATGTACGGCCCATTTACCAACGAAGAATTACTTGGAAAAGCGCTGGCGAATCGCCGTCAAAAAATCATTCTGGGTACAAAGTTTGGCATAAAACGAGGACAGGATGGTGCCTGGTTTGGTATTAGCGGATCACCAGAATACGTTAAAGCTTGCTGCGACGCTTCGCTGAAGCGCCTGAACACCGATTATATCGACATTTACTACCAACATCGACCTGACCCGAAAGTCCCCATTGAAGAAACAATCGGCACGATGGCCGAACTAGTCCAAGCAGGCAAAATTCGCTACATCGGCCTATCCGAAGCCAGTGCGGAAGATTTGGAAAAAGGACACCATACCCACCCCATTTCCGCTCTACAAACTGAACTTTCACTCTGGTCGCGAGAGGTTGAAGAAAGTATTTTACCAAAAGTGCGTGAACTTGGAATTGGCTTTGTGGCCTATAGCCCACTTGGCCGCGGGTTTTTAACTGGCGCCATTAAACAGCGCGATGATCTTGAACAAGGTGACTGGCGATTAAGCAACCCTCGATTTAGTGAAGAAGCTATTGCAAATAACCAAAAGATAATCGAAAAAGTCAAAGAAATCGCGACTGAAAAAAACGTTACGCCTTCACAAGTGGCATTGGCATGGGTGCTTGCAAAAGGTGATGATATCGCTACGATACCGGGGACACGACGCTCGAAATATTTGAATTTAAATTGGGAAACTCAGGGAATTATTTTGAGTAAAAAGGAGAAAGCAGAGTTAGACGATTTTTCTCAGAATTTTACGGTCGTGGGTGAGCGCTATTGAAAATTCAAAAATTTCGACAAATTATCGACGAAGGTTTTTTAGTTTTCTGGGAGCGTGTCGGAGAAATACAATTTTTACTCAGATCGAGGCATGGTAAGAAAATGGAGTGTATCGCCTCAATTTTTAAGCAAGGTAATAGGATCAAGATCAAGTAAAAATAAAAACCTAAAAGTAATAGGATTAAAAGATAAATAATACATGAGAGCTCATTTCAGCGGTCAATATTACACTGCGCGCAAAACCGGGGAAGATGCGTGTAAGGTTCCGCGTTGGGCATGAAGAGCGAAATAAATGAAACCTCTAATTACAGTTATCACCATCGGAGTCAACGATCTCGAAGAATCGTTGCGCTTTTACCGTGAGGGACTGGGCCTTCATACCGAAGGCATTATCGGCAAGGAGTTTGAGTATGGAGCTGTAGTTTTCATTCAACTTCAATCTGGTTTGCGCCTAGCCTTTGTGGCCTCGCAAGAGTATAGGGACACGACACAGGGCTTTCAGTAGGACCCCAAAGCCCTACCGAAATGACTCTTGGTCACAACGTTACTTCAAAAGCAGAAGTTGATTCGGTCATGGCGCAGGCTCGAGCTGCTGGTGCCACTATCGTCAAACCAGCGCATCACACATTCTGGGGTGGTTATTCAGGGTATTTCCAAGATCCTGACGACCATCTCTGGGAGGTTGTCTGGAACCCGCAATGGTCAGAGTAAACAGTGGCCTCAATAGAAAGGAGAATTCAATGTTAACTGTAAAAATAGATGAAAGAAGTGGAATCGCATTATTTGAACCGCACCAAGCACTTTCTGAGGAAGATTTTAAGTCAGCAACAGATCTTGTCGACAAATATATTGAACAACATAAGAAACTCAAGGGGTTAATCATTCATACAAGAACGTTTCCAGGTTGGAGTTCTTTTGAAGCATTAACATCACATTTGAAATTTGTTAAAGATCACCATAAAAAAATATCTTTTGTAGCCATTTCAACAGATTCAGCAATTGGCAGTCTAGCTGAAACAATAGGAAGCCATTTTATAAATGCTGAAATTAAGCATTTTTCTTTTCAAGAATTAGATAAAGCAAAAAAATGGATAGAAGATCAAACAAAAAGTAAAAGTGCATAACAAATCGCTCACCTGCAAAAATTTGTCAGCATTTTGGCAGGTGAGCTAAACATTATGCAAAAGGGTAATAAATGAAGAAAATACTTGTTGGATTAGCTTCGATTCTTCTATCTGGTTGTATGGGTATGCCAAAGAATGTAACTCCCGTAGAAGATTTCAATCTCAATAGGTACCTTGGAAAGTGGTATGAAATCGCCAGGTTAAACCACTCTTTCGAGCGAGGTTTAAATAATGTGAGTGCTACTTATTCGTTAAGAGGAGATGGTGGTGTTAATGTCATTAATCGTGGGTATTCAGTGACCGACGAGAGCTGGAGTACCGCTGATGGAAAAGCATATTTTGTTAAAAGTGAAAGGACTGGATATTTAAAAGTTTCTTTCTTTGGACCATTCTACAGCTCATATGTCATTTTCGAACTAGATAAAAAAGAATATCAATACGCGTTTGTATCGGGATATAACAATTCTTATTTGTGGCTTTTATCAAGAAATCCGACAATTGAGGATGAAGTGAAATCAAGGTTCATCGAAAAGGCTCGGAATAGCGGGTTTGACACCGAAAAATTAATATTTGTTGAACATGACAAACATCAATAAACTCTATGCATAACCAGGCGTCAACTTGAACGGAAGGCCTTCGGCCATTTCGCTCGCTACGCTCAGCGGCAAGTCAACCCAAACGTTATATAATGAAAGAAAACAATTACATGTATGATATTGATTTCCACGTTCTAATTAGGATACCCAAATACCAATTGATTGTAAATATCTTCAAACGCCTTACACGCTGCTTTCGATATACAGGAATTAGCTCGAAATTGTGTCAAATCAACACCTTTAGATGGAGAAACTTACATTAAGGCTATTGACTCTTCTGGTGAGGAATTCTGGTATACGCCGGAGAAATATGTAATTACTCCTGGCTTCTTCTGTAAGAAATGGACGAAAAAAAAATTGTAGGGCTTTACAATAAAAGCTTAAAAGAGAATCAAAAAGAACATCAATATTCAACAAAATCTTTATCGGCTAAACGCCTGGAGAGAATCGTAGCCGATATATGTATCTTATTGAAAGAAAAATAAAAGTCATAAACTAAAGGGGCAACTTGGCCGCAAGAGGCGCGGACCCTGATTTAGGTCAAGTTCGGTGGGCGGCAAGTTACCCCAATCGTTGAGCCTATAGAAAAAAGTAAAAGCAGGGGGAAACGGTCGTATAACGGTAGATATGTTGATAGGTTAGGAGGTCCCTTAACGATTGATTCGCAGAATTCCAGCGGCCAGAGACAAATCTTATCTTATGGCCACCTTGAATAATTCTCTTTTCGCTCCCGCCTGGAATTCTCGCATCATACTAAAAATATTCTTTTGCTTGGATAGTTTTACTACGAAGAGGAACAAGGAAAACATCCAGTTGGACCTGTTCTGTCTTGTTCACAATTTGAAAAAGGTTCTTGGTATGGAGAAGGCATTGCCTGACAATCCTTGCCATAAATGGATAACGTGGAGTAAGAAGAGATAAAGGTGGAAATACGTTTCTGAATGAAGACAATAAGCTGCCAGTGAAAATCAATTCCGTTGAATACCTGCAGCAATGCAGCTGGTAATGAAGTTGATTGAATTCAGGGCACCCTGAATAAGTGCCTTTTCACCCGATCTCTGCGTTATACTTAAAATTTTATCCTCGGAATATCAACTATATGCCTGCGGAAAAATTTCTCGCAATCCTTGACCTCGGAAGAATGATCTAATTATTCAAGGTACCCTTTAGATAATAAGACTTTTTTGGAAATGGCTTTTCTATAAACTACCTCGAAGGGAGAAAATCGTTGGAATGGAAAATATCCTTCACATAACGAGTGGTGACTGCGCAGGGGGAAGCCTGGTAAAGGCCGGGTTGCCCGGAGAGGTCTTTGTTTGGCATGACATTCTCTACGATGGTCCCCGGAATCCCGGCTGGCCCAAGGAGAATACTCTCCGTGATCGTGCGCTGTTTCTGGAAGAAATTACCGCAGGCGGATTGGATAGGGTGCGCGTTCTGGAAATATTGAACAATCAGTACCGGCAACTCGCGGAAGCGGCATTCCATGAGCGTATCGTGCTCTGGTTCGATGCCTGCCTTTTTGATCAGTCAATGCTCGCCCACATTCTCACGTGCCTGCACCACAAGGGCTTGCGGAAGGTTGAACTGCTTTGT
>CAVUYQ010000016.1:0-281753 GCA_963745765.1 uncultured delta proteobacterium
CCCTGAATTGACTGCCGCATCAATGTAAGACTCATAGACCCCTTTCAGAACTTTCGAAAAATGCTCGTCGTAAATCAAACCAGCATGAAAAATATGTTCGTCGAACTCTACTTCTGGGCTGCGTCTAAGGAGTTCAAATACTGAACCCTGTGACAAAATGTGCTTCTCGGTTTTCATTAAGGATTCAAAGCTCATTATTTGCCTCCTGTTTTAGTGACAACTAAGAGCGTTTTATCATTTGTCCCGCCAACGCATCACCCCGTCGGTTCATGTCACAGCCTGATGAACAATCAGCCTCCAATGTTCGGGGGCAGAGCGGGATGATTGATAAAATGTTGTTGAACTGAGCCGCGGGTAAGAAGATAATGGTTCGCCCTAACCCCTATGGAGTTAGTTTATAACATCCTGGTTCTACGATGTAAACTGCAAATCTTAGAGGGATTGTGATTGGCAGGAAAGAGGAATCAATCGTGTATGCACATTTTTGTCTTGTCATACGCGTTCTTTCGACGGTGAAGCTGTGGGCGAATGTAGCAATTTAGGGAAATTGTCACGCAAGTGCCGTTTTTACGACGCACTTCCGCTGTTGGTCTTGTAGTGAATTTTAAAAACATCCTGTATTTACCGGCAGCTCGATGCTTTCCCATCCTTGGTGCTTCCAATACTTTGTAACGGGGCTGCATGGTATCGGCTCGTAACCAGCATTGAATAGACTTCTCGCAAGTCCTGCATAATCTTTACGGTCTATCTAGTTATTTTTCCGTTTCTTTTCTGATGTTTCGGTGTTATCGTCCATGCAAGCACCAAATAGCTTTCAGAGTGTTCCCCGGTTGCCTGCCAGCGCCGGGGTTTCCTGTTCCATGACAATGTCTTTATTAGTCCGTCAGTGTTTTGCTAGATTGTTCTCTTCCCATTACAGGCCCTTCAGTAGTTCATCGATCATGTGCTTGTTCTGGTCTTGATGAAGATCAAAAGCTCGCAGCCACTCGTCGCCACGCTCTAAATTGATCAGTTGAGTATCGGTTGGCAGGCGTAATACCAGGAAAAACCATATTCCTTGATCAACATCCGAATTGACCTTACAGAAAGCCCGTAATAGTCGGCAGCGGCGGGTATTTTTCTCCATCCTTTCACTTCCCAAACATCTCTTGGCGGCTGATAACTGGTGGGCTTGCTTTGACTCTCTCGACCTCAGCCATGGGTATCACATTGGTGTTACCGACCAATTGAGCTTTGATCTTATGGAAAAATGCCGCATCAGGGTGAAGCCTCTGTCAACGACGGAGACATGAATATGCTCGAACTACGGCTAGCGGTGCCGCTGTGCTCTCGTTTTTGCGTGAATTTATGCAAAAAAAATGCCCCGGCGGCGAACCAGGGCAAACACATTGAAAAGCTATTTGGTGATGTATGGAAGATAACACGGAAGTAACCAGAAATCAACCGAACATTAGGCAGATAGACCGGAACGTCTTAAAAAACTTGGTTGCATCTGAATTACCAGGTGAACCAGATAAGTCCGAACAGAGCAAAACAACCAATGTTGAGCTAATTCGGTCAAGATTCGGTTTTATCCATGTATCCGACATAATAAAGACGATAGGGCATACCGAATGGGTCATTGATGGAATTTTAGAAACTGGCGCACTTGGTTGTCTCTTTGGTGATCCCGCAAGCTACAAGTCATTTATGGCCCTTGATTGGGCTTTGTGCATTGCTAGCGGTACACAGTGGAAAGGTCACATCGTGAAGACGGGCCAGTCTTTATGCTGATAGGCGAAGGTCACTCCGGATATGCGAAAAGAGTTGCAGCATGGTCAAAAAGCACCGGCAGATATGTTGATGATTCACCGGTCTATATTAACCGCTCCGGTGCAAGTCCTCAACTTTGATTCCGCAAAGATTGCAGCGGAGGAAATCAGCAAGCTACAGGCACAACACGGTCAACCGGCACTTGTCGTGCTTGATACACTCGCAAGAAACTTCGGCCCAGGTGACGAAAACAGCACGGCAGATATGACAAAGTTTATCGCTGGTCTTGATTGGATGATGGAAAACCAGATTACCCGATTGCTTGTACACCATTCGGGACATTCCGATAAAAGCAGAGGACGGGCAGCAGGCGCTCCGTGGTGCTGTTGATGCTGAATATATGATTGAAAGAAAAAATGATGCAGTAACCCTTTCCTGTCACAAAATGAAGGACGCACAAGAGTTCAAACCAATGAAATTCAACCCCGAAATAGTCACAATCGGTGGAAAACCGGACGATCCTATCACCAGCCTGTACCTTTCAGAGTCAAATGACTATGCAAAACAAATAGATAGAGTGTCTCCGCAGATGCGAGATTCACTAAAATTGCTGGATTTAATGAATAGGAAAAGCGGTATTAGTTGCAAGTCAGATTGGATGAATCTTTGCCGTGACGAAGAGGTGTATACCAAGGCCGCTTTCTACAATGCAATTAATACCATGGAAAGCAGAAATATTATAAAGATTACAGGTTATTATGTTAAACGGTATTAGGTGCGGTATTAGTGCGGTATTAGTGCGGTATTTAATACCCCAGGAAAGGCTCATGGCGCGTCGCTGCCGGGAAGGTGATACAAGAAGCGCACAACCAACTAATGGCCGATGACACTACGCTTGCATGGCTCCAGAACGAGCGAGGCATTGCGGCGGATACGGCGAGGCGTTTCGTCCTTGGCTGGAACATTAAAGATCATTGGCCTGACCGGGCTGAGTTTGGTCTTTAGGACACCGGCAAGAAAATGCTTGTACCATCCGGCCTTGTCATACCGTGGCAAAAATCACGCATCCGTATCCGGCGAGACAACCCCGGCAAAATGGGTCGGTATCCCGGCAGGTGGCCAGCTTACCAAGTTGCTTGGTCATCGGGCGATGATAAGCAATCAGCTCTCAAGCAGGATTATTTTCGGCAATTGGGCCGATATGATCATCGGCATGTGGTCAGGTCTTGATATCAACGTTGACACGGCTACGCTCAGTATATCTGGCGGAATCAGGATTGTTGGATTTTTCGATGTTGATGTCGTAATCCGTCACGCGGAATCGTTCAGTTCTTTGGCTGTGTCAGGATAAGCTGATCAGGATGAGAATGTGCAATGGTTGAATCTCGTTTTAATATCGTCCTCGAATCATGGGTCGTGCCGTCTGTTTTTTCTTCTTTTTCTTCGGCGGCATGATTGGCACCAGGGGCGTATCATCTGCGAGAGTGATTGCTCGCGAGGTCTCGCGGCGCGATGTTCCGCGTCCCCTCCCTCGCGGGCTCAGCGTGGAAGTGAGGCGCTTTTGTTGTGCCGGTCCTCACGGGATTCTTTAACCCCCGATCCAGCCGGTACAATATATATATGAATGATATTAAATACTTACTGGTCCCTGTGCAGAAATCGAATCTACCGAAGGTCAGCCTCGCGTTTTTTCTCTAATTTCAGCCCGAAAATACACACTTCCGGTTCCGGTTATTCCGATGGATAATATCAGATTTATTTATGATTAAAAGTTGCCATTGCCTATCTTCTAGATATGAGCGGAGGTTGCCGGGGCCGTTTGTCGGTTCAGGTCAAGCCGGAAACGGGTCTCGATACAGAACGTGAACGTGCGAAGCTATTCCAAGCACAGCTACGAAAGATAGAATTGTTTAATGTCGAGAAAGAAGGGACCCGGTCGACGCTTCAAAGGTTGAAGAGGTTTGGCTCAAGATATGCGGTGCAACCCGGTCACGTTTTTTGTCAGTTCCTACCAAGGCGGCACCATTGGTCGTTGCGGTCAAGAGTGCATCAGAGGCACAGGATATTCTCAAAAAGATGGTTCACGAGGCGTTGACCGGACTAAGCGAGGATTTGAGAGCACAATTTCAGTGATGTCCACCGGAATGTCGATTTATTTTTGTTAGCGGCTAAAAGAAGATAACCTGTTATAAGCCACGGCCCAGACATCGTCCTTAACGTCTAACGTCTGCACCTTGCTCAAGCGATTTGACGTATTCAAACCATTTACTCGGCACATTCTCTATTTCTACGCCAAGCGTTCTGCTCGATAACCCTGTCTCTTCCCATTTGGATTTCACTTTTAATTTGAAGATATTTCCATCGTTTGTGGTGGCTACTATGGTGTATTTATTGCTATCACTTTTCAGTCGATTGGAAAGATTAGTAAGGCGCATGCCAAAACGAGAGATGTCAACTGCTTCTGCGGAACTGAATCCGATGCCATCGGATATGTCAATTGATAATTGGTTTGATTCTATTCGTGGATGTTTACGCTTGTTGATGTTCATGCCACTCTCCTGGAAAGATGAAAGATCACCGGATAATTGTTTTTTAGCCTGATCACAATCAAATTATCTTATCTTTTATGATATCCTGAAATTGTAAAACAATCCAATTCTTATTAGAAAATTGTAAATGTCGCCACATATAGAGTTTTCCGCAATAAAACAGAAGGCAATTATATACGCTCCAAATGGGCAAATATACAACCGATCCATCGGCGCCGTTTTCTCGTTGATCCGCTTCGCTAATTCTCTTGTAACTGTTGCCGTGGCCGCCTCTTGATTTCATCGTTTAGAATGGACGAAATACGCATTATATCCTGACCAATATTTTAGCGTGTCAGGATTTTTTATTCCTGAGCTTCTCATTTTAACGTAATCGCTTTCTGGCACATCCATTGTTGAGCTGAGCATTTGATCTATACCTACCTGGCCAGTGGATAATCCATTTTTTTGGCACCATTTAGCGTATTCCCACCCAAAATCGTATTCAGTATCCACGCCCCCCCCCCTGATTGGCTTCATTAAATGGCAATCTTTATAGCAACTTCATTGATTAATGCAAGGCTTGATTCCAGCCAGCAGCAGGGCAATCATTATATCAGGCCGACCTTACTTTTTTCTGACAGGGGAAGAAAAAGCAACGGCGGCATGATTTAAATATTTCCCCTACGTACTCAGCTCATTTTTGCGCTGAGTGAATACCGCAGGGCGGTCAACCGGTCCGAAGTTGGATTCGTTGACTGCCTTTTTTTTTGTGGCGGCGGGAAGTATGCCAGGACGATCTTGCAAATTTCTGACAGGGAAAGAAAAATATCGGGGAGGGGAGCGGTGACGTTTATTACATGGTGCAAGTCTGTTTGAGGTTGGATAAAAGGTTGGATAAACTTATACTGGCATGAAAAAAGGGCTTACGAAATGACTCGTAAACCCTTGATTTTATTGAGTGGTGACCCCAAGGGGACTCGAACCCCTGTTACCGGCGTGAGAGGCCGGTGTCCTAGGCCACTAGACGATGGGGCCTTTTAGCGCAACGAACTAGATACAGGAACAGGATTGGATTGTCAAGAATTAGTTCGTGCCAAAAAATGGTGTGCAGGACCACGGTTGTTTTATCGCATGGCATTATCTGCCAAAACGCATTGTTATCTCCTTCAGCCAGGATGCCAGGCCATCTGTAAGGAATTCTTCAGCGCACCGCCACTGCCAGTTACCATCCGGAATCGACGGTGTATTCATGCGGCAGTCAGATCCAAATCCCAGTACATCCTGCAGGGGGAGGATAGCGAGTCGGGCCGGCGATGACAGTGCCAGATAGATCATATCCTGATGGATTGGACTGTCATCATGTATGTCTCTGTTGACGAACTTTTTAATGAATGTTCTCATTTTATCGTCGATATGATCAGAGAGGAACCAGCCAATACTCGTATCGTTGTCATGGGTTCCGGTGTAGACGACACAATTATCGTCAGTGTAGTTATAGGGTAAAAAAGGATTTTCAGGATTTCCGTCAAAAGCGAACTGCAGGACTTTCATACCGGGAAAGTTGAGTCTTTCTCTCAATCTGGTGACGGCAGGGCTGATGTCTCCTAGATCTTCTGCGATAATGTTGAGGTGACCAAGTTTTTCATGAAGCGATGTGAAGAAGGAAAACCCCGGTCCCTTCAACCACTTACCGTTTACAGCGGTTTCCTCCCGGGCAGGAATGGCCCAGAATGACTCGAATCCGCGGAAATGGTCAATGCGGGTAATATCCACCAGCTCGAAAACTGCGTTGAGCCGCTTGGCCCACCAGCAGACAAGTTTTTCCCTCACACCCGCATCAGCGCTCTTCCAGCGGTACAGAGGATTTCCCCATCTCTGTCCTGTCTTGCTGAAATAGTCCGGGGGTACGCCTGAAACGCGCAGCGGTTTCAAACTTTTACTGTCCAGTTCAAAAAGTTCCTGGTTGGCCCAAACATCGGCCGAGTCCAGTCCGAGATAGATTGGTACATCACCAATAAGCTGGATACCCTTCTCTTTTGCATGATTTTTCATCATAACCCATTGAGATGAAAAAATATACTGTTCAAAAAGATAGTACTGTATGCGGGCAGCATGTACTTCCCGTGCCTGATCGAGAGCGTCTGAAACTCTGCGGGCAAGTGGCTCAGGCCAGTCATGCCAGGGGATTCCATGATGGAATTCTTTTAAAGCCATAAAAAGAGCATAATCCTCAAGCCAGCCGGCAGAGACTGTAAAAGCTGCAAAGGTTTTATCCGGCTGCGAGGAGAATTCCTGATAGGCCTGGCCGAGCAAACTGGTCTTATAATCAGTTACTGCGCTATAATGAGTGTAATAAGGGGAAAAATTCTTGACAGGATCGAGTGCGGCCCGCGGGATAAGGCCGGACTCATACAATGCCTGTGGCGATATTAAAAGCGGAGATCCGGCACAAGCCGAAGAACTCATATAGGGAGAACTGCCGAAGACCAAACTTGTCGGGCCGGTGGGTAAAATCTGCCAGTATTTCTGGCCGGCCGCCTCAAGGTAATCGAGAAACATCAGGGATGGCGGCCCGATATCACCGATGCCAAAGGGTGAGGGCAGTGATGAAATATGAGCCAGCACACCGCTGGCCCGTTTAAGGAGATTACTTGGTTTCATGATTTTTCCTTTGAAAAGGATACAATATTAGGTTGTTAAAAAAGAATATCACCACTGATTCAAGAATCTGTTGAAAAAATAAAGGGCAAAACTTGTATATGTCCAAATTGATGCTATAATATCCGTATAAGATTATGACTGCCGGATGGGCTAATCAAGGTTCGTTGGGCAGTTTTTTTTGTATGGCTCTGGTTGATACGGGAAACAAGGTAACAGAGATAATATTTGCAGCCTGGTTCTAAATGTTGTAATGTTCACTGTTCACGCAAACCATTTAAAAAGAAATATGCATGCGGTCACCTTCCGTTTGCATATTTTTTGTTTATTTTAAACAAATTCCATCACTATTGAATTTATACCGTTTCGATATTGCGCGTTATGAAATTCCCGAATGGCGCGTTCTCCTTTACAACTTATCCATTGAAACGAGTCATGGAGAAAATCCCCTGTGCTTTCTGAATTGAAAAAAAATCTGCTTAAGGCTGGAAAGTCGGAAGGCTGTATCAGTTTCGATGACCTGAATGATCTCTTACCGGACGAAATCAAGGATCCGCATGCCATTGAAAAAATTTTTAATTTTCTGGGAGATAATAACATAGAAATCGTAACTGAGGAAAAATCAGGGGAAAAGAGAACCCTGTCAGGTGAGGTATGGGAAAAAAGTGATGACCCCGGTGATGATCTCACCGAGGAAGAACCGGCACTCGGTTTTTCCGAAGATGATGAGCATGATGCCGAGGAGACAACCACTACTTATCTCAGGGAAATGGGCAGGTTTGATCTTCTCACTCCCGCAGAGGAAGCAAAATACAGCAAAACCATCAGACAGGGATTTGAAGCAATTATCGTCGCTGTCCGCGAGGATTGTTCCGGCGTGATTGAAATAGATCTATTACGTGAACGTATCAATCTCTGGGAAAAACGGGATCCCACGCTGAAGCCTAAAAAACAGCAGCTGAATTTCATGCGCTACAATGTGGTCAGTGCATCCAAGAAATATCCCCAGATACGCGATCTGTTTGAGCTGCAGGCAAAACTGGAAGCCTACAGCCGCTCTATTGAAGTCGCCAAGGACACCATGATCAGGGCCAACCTGAGACTTGTTGTCTCCATCGCTAAAAGATATATGCATCAGGGTTTGACTCTTGCCGACCTCATCCAGGAGGGAAACCTCGGGCTTATGCGCGCGGTCTTCCGTTTCGATTATACGAAAGGGAATAAATTTTCCACCTATGCCAGCTGGTGGATCCGCCAGGCGATAACCAGGGCTATTCTTGACAAGACCCGAACGATCCGTTTGCCGGTTCACTTCCTGGAACTGCGCAGCCAGTTTTTCAAGGCATTTTATGCCCTTTACAAGGAACTGGGTAGAGAACCGACACCTCTTGAGATTTCAAAAGCAACCAGTCTGCCGATGGATAAAATTTTGTCCATCCTTGAGGCGTCCCGAGAACCTATTTCTCTTGAGACACCTGTTGGCGATGATGACTCAACGCTTGGCGATTTTCTCGAGAATCAGGAGTCTCAGTCCCCTTACGAGGCTGTGCAGACGAGAGAGTTGGCCGGCAGGGTAGAAGAGATTCTTTCAACCCTTTCCGATCGAGAGGAGAAAATCATTCGATTGCGATTCGGGATCGGCGAGAAAGCCGAATATACCCTTGAAGAAATCGGCAAACGATTTAATGTGTCACGTGAGCGTATCAGGCAGATTGAGAAGAAGGCTCTTAATCGCCTCCGTCATTCGAGCAGGCGCGAGAAGCTCAAATATTTCATTGACTGATAACCAAGCCACTATATGAGTTTAAAGCCGGTTATTTGTAACCGGCTTTTTTTATGCCGTGAGAAAATATATAGAACGGGCAGGTCTTGCCGACATTCACGATAAAGTTATCGCCTCAGAAAGACTCAGTTTTGCCGATGGGCTGAAACTGTATCAATCGTCCGATATCCTCTCGATAGGATATCTGGCAAATATTGTCCGGGAACGTCTTAACCAGGACAAGGCATATTTCATTTATAATCAGCACATCAATTATTCCAATATCTGCACCAATCTCTGTAAATTCTGTGCCTTTGGCCGTAAAAGCGATGATGAACTGGCCTATGAGATGAGCATTGAGGAAGTCAAGGAAAAGGTGCGCCGGCGGATTGACGAACCCATTGTCGAAATCCACATGGTTGGCGGGATACATCCTGATCTTCCGTTTGATTATTATACCGGGCTTCTTCGCGGCATAAAGGAAGTTCGTCCGGACGTCCATATCCAGGCCTTCACCTGCGTTGAAATTTCCCATCTGGCTAATCTTTGCGGAAAATCGGTCGACGAGACCCTGGCAGTGCTGCGTGAGGCAGGTTTAGGCTCTCTGCCCGGAGGAGGAGCCGAGGTTTTTAGTCCGCGTATCCGCGAAAAGACCTGTAAGGATAAGCTGTCAGGTGCTGACTGGCTTGCTGTTGCCCAGACTGCTCACCGCTCCGGCCTGAAAAGTAATGCAACCATGCTTTACGGCCATATTGAGACGCTTGAAGAAAGGTTGGAGCACCTCGATGCTCTTCGGGCAGCCCAGGACGAAAGCGGGGGCTTTCTCGCCTTTATTCCGCTGGCATTTCATCCGAAAAATACCGCCATGGATACCATTTCCAGTACGACCGGTATGGATGACTTGAAAAATATCGCCATCGCCCGGCTCTACCTCGATAATTTTCAGCATATCAAGGCATACTGGGTCATGATCGGTCCCAAACTCGCCCAGATTGCCCTTTCTTTCGGGGCTGATGATTTGGATGGAACGGTCAAGGAAGAGGTGATCACCCACATGGCCGGTGCTGAAACCGAACAGGCAATTGGCAGCAATACCCTGATACATCTTATAAAAGAAGCTGGCCGTATCCCTGTGGAACGAGGCACCTTGTACGATGTTATCAAGGTCCACGATGCCTGAGTGTGCAGGACGCGATCTGTGTGCTAAGGAAACGGTAATGATGCAGAACCCGAGTAGTAGATTAAGTGATGAGGAGTTTCTTGAACTTGCGGCCTCGGCAGATCTCTATGAACTCGGTTTTCGCGCAGATGAGATGCGACGCCGGAAACATCCCGAAAACGTGGTCACTTACGTCATAGATCGCAATATCAACTATACTGACATCTGTGTATCTGCCTGCAAGTTCTGTGCGTTTTTCAAGACGCCGGAAGATCCAGCCGGAACTTTGTTGAGCAGGGATATCCTTAAAGAAAAAATAGAAGAGACAAAAGACCTTGGCGGAACACAGATCCTTCTGCAGGGAGGTCTGCACCCTGATCTTACGCTTGAATTCTATGAGGATCTGTTGCTCTTTATCAAAGAGACCGGTATTCATATTCACGGCTTCTCACCGCCGGAAATCTGCCATTTTTCCACCTTATCAGGCCTGCCGGTAAAAACAGTCCTGCAACGGCTCATTGCCTCCGGACTTGATTCGATTCCCGGCGGTGGGGCTGAAATCCTGAGCGATCGGGTCAGGGAGGCTATTGCCCCGCGTAAATGCACGGCAGACCAGTGGCTTGAGGTTATGGAAGAGGCGCACCTCCTTGGTCTCCGGACAACGGCGACAATGATGTATGGTCATGTTGAAACCATGACGGAGCGTCTGGAGCACCTGAGACGTTTGCGTGATCTCCAGGATCGAACCGGCGGTTTTACCGCCTTTATTCCCTGGTCATTTCAACCGGACAATACCGCACTTTCTCAGAATAACAGGCCGAGGAGTACCAGTTTTGAATATTTGCGCATGCTTGCTCTGTGCCGAATCTATCTTGATAACTTCGATAATATTCAGGCGTCCTGGGTGACACAGGGGCCCAAGGTTGCACAAATGGCCTTGTTTTTCGGGGCAAATGACTTTGGCAGCACGATGATTGAGGAAAATGTTGTTGCTGCAGCCGGTGTCAGTTTCAAACTTTCTGAAACTGAAATATGTCGTCTTGTGTCTGATGCCGGGTTTACACCACAGCAACGTTTTATGGATTATAGCCGGGTCTTGACTGCCGGTGTCAAGTCGTCAGGTTTTTCCACCTGCAATAGTCCGTCTACCTAGTCTCTATGCAAAAAAATCAGCTCCCCGCTGTACGCATCGGCATGGTGCATTACATCAATACCGCACCGATCCATGAAATATGGAAGCAGCGGAACCACGATCCTTCCTGGAAACTGGTAGAGGAGAACCCATCCACACTCAACCGTATGCTGGCCGACGGGGAAATTGAACTCGGCTTTGTTTCCTCGCATGAATATGGTATCCGTCCTGAAAGATATCGCCTCCTTGCGGACCTGTCTATCAGTGCGAACGGGCCGGTAGGTTCGGTTTTCCTGTTTTCCCGGTATAAACCGGAAAAGTTGTCGGGACTTCCTGTTTTACTCAGTTCCCAATCAAAAACCTCTGTAGGTCTGGTCCGTATTATTCTAGAGGAATTTTTCAGCGTTACACCGGTGTATATTTCCGGAGATGTCAGGGAGGCGAGAAAGAAAAAGGCCGAGGCAATTCTGGCCATTGGTGACGATGCACTTCGCTTGAAAATGGAAGGATCCTATCAATATTGTCTTGATCTCGGAGAAACCTGGCAGATTCATACCGGGCTTCCCTTTGTGTTCGGAGTCTGCGCTGTGCGCGAGGAATACTGGCGGGAAAACCGTCAACTTGTCGCAAGCATTCACCGGGAACTGGTGAGTTGCCGTGATGAGGGGGTGGCGCAGCTCAAGACCATCTGCCAGCTGGCCGCCCCGAAAATTCCGATGGAGGTCGATGCCTGTCATGCCTATCTTAAGGGTATTGAATATGATCTTGATAACCGAAAGCTTCAGGCCCTTCAGCAATTTTTCAATTATCTCCTGTTGTTTGGTGAAGCCTCTGTCGGAGCGTTGCCGCTGAAAATCATACAACTCGATGAAAAATGATGGTAGAACGAAGAAAGAGTGAATAAACAATGAAAAAGGAAGAACCAATAAAAATTGTTGTTGCGGTGACCGGTGCTTCAGGAATGCTTTACCTTCGAGCCTTTCTTGCGTTGTGTGATACCCTGAGCAGCATGACGGTGCACGCCATCTGTTCTGATTCCGGCAGGCGGGTACTGCTGATGGAAGATGGTCTTGAAGCGGGCGACCTGCCCGGGATATCGCGGTGGTTTGCCATTGATGATTTCGCCGCTCCTCCTGCCTCAGGCTCAAGTGATTATGATGCGATGGTTGTTCTGCCCTGTTCCATGGGAACTCTTGCAGCCATTGCCGGAGGCCTTTCCATTAACCTGATACACCGCAGTGGCGATGTTCTGCTGAAGGAGAGGAAGAAACTTATACTCTGTGTCCGCGAGACTCCTTTTAATCGCACCCATCTTGAAAATATGCTTAAAGCCCATGACGCAGGTGCTATTATCTGTCCGCCGATGCCGAGCTTTTACCTTAAACCGGCCGATCTGAACGAAGCGGCAACATTTTTCTCGTGGAGGATTATGGATCAGCTTGGTATTGATATTCCCGGCAGAAAGAGGTGGGGACTCTGATGTTGACCAGGAAGCTGTCGATTCTGCTTGAGATGATAAAATTCAAGCTCACCATTTTCGCTATGCCCTTTGCCTTCACCGGAGCATTTCTGGCTGCCGGCGGCGCACCCCCGTTAACGGTCTTCTTCTGGATAATTTTGGCAATGGTTGGAGCGCGGACCTGTGCCATGGGATTTAACCGACTGGTTGACTGGAAATTTGACGGGGCAAATCCACGGACCGCCGGTCGGGCGCTTCCTGCAGGTGAGATCAAAGGAGGTGAAGCCTGGCTGCTGGTTATCATTTCCGCCATCCTGTTCTTTGTGGCTTGTTACATGCTTAACCGGTTGACGCTTCTGCTTGCGCCGTTAGCTCTGGGGTTGACCCTGTTCTATTCACTCACCAAACGTTTCACCTCTTTATGCCATCTTATCCTTGGCGTGGCGCTGGCTTTTTCTCCGCTGGGGGGCTGGGTAGCGGTTACCGGCAGTCTATCTGGATACCCGTTGTACCTGTCAGTTGGCGTGCTGTTCTGGGTTGCCGGATTCGATACCGTCTACGCCTGTCTCGACACGGATTTTGATAAAAGAGCCGGACTCTACTCCCTGCCGTCACGGCTCGGACCCCGAAATGCATTCCGGCTTGCCGGAATTTTTCATGTACTGGCTTTTTTCCTGTTTGCCATGACTGGACTCATAGAAGGGCTCAATTATATCTATTTTCTCGGTCTGCTCCTGACAGCAGCCGCCCTTTTTTATCAGCACCTGATTGTCAGTCCGAACGATCTTTCCCGCATTCAGGCGTCTTTTTTTTCAATGAATGGTCTTATCAGTGTTACCATTTTTTTTGCGACCTGGCTTTCGCTGGCCACATCCTGAGGTACCGTTTTTTATGAAAAAAAAGAGTATAGTAATTTTTCTTATCGCTTTTTTCCCCATTGCCTGCCTGGCTATCCCGGCGAACGATGAGTCAGGGAAGGCGGATAAGGAACCGGCTGATTTTTCTTATGGTGTCATCGACCCCGATTTGATACCTACCGCCTATTCGGGAGGTGAGAGTTTTCGTTTTGATATTTCATACACGGGTGGGTTTAAGCTCGGAGAACTGCACATGAAGCTGAGCAGGTGTGAATCTGCTGAAGTTGAAGACTGCTACAGGATTGATGCCATGGTCACGACTAAAAACGGCATTTTTTCAGCTATTTATCCGGTTGAAGACTGGCATATTACGCATGTGAGCGGCCCGAAACGGCTCCCTTATCATTATGAGGTCTGGCAGAAAGAGGGATACAACTATGAAGCCCACCGGGTGTTTCGATATGAACAGGATGAGGGAAAGGTTTATTTTACCCTGAATGATGGAGAGGTTGAAATTTTTGAGGTTGGCAAGAATATTCAGAATGAATTTTCTTCTTTTTTTGCCAGCCGTGTCATGCCGCTGATTCCGGGAAAACCGTTTATTGTGCCGACCTTTGCCGATAACAAGCGCAATGAAGTAGTCGTCATGGTACGAAAAGAGGAACTCCTCGAAAAAACCCTGCTGGGAACGGTTGCGACGCTTGTGGTCGAGCCTATTTTGAAATTCAGCGGACTTTATGATAAACGGGGCGACACCGTTATCTGGTATACCGATGATGAGTGCCGGGTACCGGTGCAGGTAAATTCAAAACTGGTGATTGGCTCATTGACGGCCGATCTTGTGGCATATAGTAACAAGGCTTGTAGGCGCTACGATGGAGCAATTCTGGAAAAATATCAGCAACAATAACCGCCTGTAATCAAAGGGTGAAGCAACAAGAGAGGAGAGGAAAATGACAGACGCTGTAATGCAGACAGATTTTCAGGGATTGGATCTGGTACACCGGGGCAAGGTGCGTGACATGTACGCTATACCCGGTCATGATGATAAATTACTGATGGTCGCAACCGACAGGATTTCGGCCTACGATGTTGTGATGGCAGATGCCATACCCGGCAAGGGCAGGATTCTGACGCAGATTTCTCTGTTCTGGTTCGATTTACTCAAGGATATTGTCGACAATCATCTCATCAGCGCCGATGTCAGCGAATATCCGGCCGCCTGTAAACCTTTCGCCGGAATCCTTGCGGGCAGATCAATGCTGGTGAAGAAGACGAAGCCGCTTTCCGTTGAATGCATTGTTCGCGGATATATTTCCGGATCATTCTGGAGTGCTTATAAAAAAAGCACTCTGGTATGCGGGTTTCAATTGCCCGAAGGGATGCTGGAATCGGAGCAATTCCCTGTCACCCTGTTTACCCCTTCCACAAAAGCCGAGATTGGCGATCATGATGAAAATATCTCTATTGATCAGCTGAAAGAACTTGTCGGTAATGATCGAGCTGAAGAAATCGCCGACATCAGTGTCAGGCTCTATAAAACGGCAGCCGACTATGCTCGTTCCAAGGGTATTATTATCGCCGACACAAAATTTGAACTCGGCGAGATAAACGGAAAACTGATTCTTATTGACGAGGTGTTAACTCCCGACTCATCCCGCTTCTGGCCGCTTGACGAGTATAAGCCCGGAAAGGGACAGCCTAGTTTTGACAAGCAGTTGCTGAGGGATTATCTCTCTTCACTCGACTGGAACAAAACGCCGCCACCCCCTCCGCTTCCTGAAGCAATTATCAGCAAAACCCGTCTGCGATATGAAGAGGCACTGGCAAAAATTATCCGGTAGGGACAGGATACGGTTACCCTTGTTGTGGGTATCGATAAAGGAGAAGCCGATTGCCCGGTTTGGCTGGGGCAAAGAGAAAATCCGGTTATGATACGCGTCAGGGGATGACTCAACTCGGGGAATCAGGGGCTTCGGCTCGTGGTAAATTTTCATCAAGACAACTTCTCAGGGCATCCTCGAGATCCGGGTGAGAATAAGTGAAGCCTTTTTCCTGGAGAACTCTGGATGTAACCCGGCAGCTGGAGAGTATCAGCTCATCCCCCATCTGGCCAAATACGGTTTTTGCGACAAAGGCCGGCATTCTCAGAATGGTTCGGCGGTTAAGGATTTTTCCGAGCGTTTTTGTGAATTGGTGATTGGTAACCGGCTCCGGTGCCACGAGATTAACGGGGCCGGTTATCTTCTCGTCCTGCAGCAGCAGCGAGAACATGGCTGCCAGGTCCTGAATGCTTACCCAGCTGACGTACTGCTGTCCCGTGCCGACGATACCTGCGATACCGAGTTTGAACGAAGGCAGCATGGCTGACAGGGAGCCTCCTTTGCCGCTCAGGACCATGCCTATCCTGCCGTGTACTACCCGTATTCCGGCTGCTGCTGCCGGCTCAGTGGCCTCCTCCCATTTCCGGCAGACCTCGGCAACGAAATTGGTTCCGCTTCGACTTGATTCATTGAGGACACGATCACCCCTGTTGCCGTAGAAGCCGATGGCCGAGGCCGATATAAAAACCTTGGGTTTCGGTTCGAGTCCGGCGCAATAGTCTGCCAGCTGATAGGTTCCTTGTATTCGGCTGCTGAGGATCCGGTTCTTTTTGCGTTTTGTCCAACGCCCTGAGGCAATATTTTCGCCGGCCAGATGGATGACAGCATCAAAGGCAGCATTCCTGGCAGAGGCTGCAATTCTGTCGAAATTCCAAAATATCTCTTCATCGTTTTTGTTTCTCTGGAGGCTGAAGAACGAGTGCCCCAGCGAGAAAAGAAACTCAACCAGACTGCTGCCGATTAAACCGGATGCACCGGTAATGAGAATGTTCATCTTTTTTTAGTACCAGTTTTTTTTGCGGCTAGGTGTTTTTCTGCCGGATTGGCGTCTTTTACTTTTTCATCCAGCAAATGAGCCACAGCAAGAAAAGGATGGTGCAGGAGCATCCGGGGGCCGGAAAAACGCATTACTTCGATGATGCGGCTTTTCATTTTTGCACTGTAACAGTGGACTGCGCAGTTTGAACAGGTTGTCTTATTTTGCTGAAAGGGGCATTTTTGCAATCGTTTGAGCGCATATTGCTGGAGGAGTTCACACTCGTCGCATAAACCGGGAGCTTTCTGGTGGCGGGCTCGGCAATAAAGGCGGATCATCTCCTGGATAGTTTTCATCTCCCGCCGAATCCGTGTGGAAGGGGAAGCAGAATATTCAATAGTACCGGTTGAATCTGCCATGAGGTCGCCGTTGTGTCGTGGATGGTTTCAGGAACAGAGGGTGATGATTTGCTCGCAAACCTCCTCCTGACTGGCCTTGTTGCTATCCACCGTAATATCTGCATATCTGCTGTACAGGGTGAACCGTTCCTGAAACAGATCAGTAAATGTCTGATCAGCTCGCTTGGCAAGACCACGGGTTTCGTAATTGTGTATTCGTGACTTCAGTGTTTCGAGGCTGGCGTCAAGGAAGACGATGAGCCCATTTTTCTTCAGATGCTCCATTGCTTTCCGGCTGTAGGCCGCACTGCCTCCTGTGGCAATGACATGATTATTGCAAGTGATATCGAGCAGGACACGTTCTTCAATTTCCCTGAGAACCATGTAGCCCTGAGTATCGACAATGTCCTGCAGGGAGCGATTTTCAATGAGTTGTAAAAGAATGTCGGAATCAAGATAGGGGCGTTTCAGCATTTTAGCCAGGATAATGCCGACCGTACTTTTACCCGAGCCAGGCATTCCTATCAGTACAATATTATCGTTTTTATTCATATTTCCAATCCCGGAAGGTAACGAAGAATATTTTTAAAAAAAGTAAGACATAATAAAATCTAGGAGCGTGTCGGAGAAAGCCCTTTATCCCCATCTCATCGTTATAGCAAGAAAAACAATACTGCAATAGTAGGTATATGGCTCCGCTTGATTTTCTTACTATGCCTCGATGAGCAAAAATTGTATTTCTCCGACACGCTCCGGTAAACCAATGTACTGTGATACGCTTTTTGTTACCAGCAAGGAAGCTGCCGCACCTATTTTTTTTGCAACGCGAGTTGCGAAGGAATGAATTGAACGAGCAGCAGGGAGACAAAACTGAACAATGCCCCGCCGAAGAATACGAGCCGATAATCTATGAGCCATAGTAAGCCGCCAAGGGCCGGTAGAAAAACAGCGGCAATATGGTTGATGGTAAAGCCGACCGCCATACTGGGTGCTATATCCTTGGGGTCTGCTATCTTTTGAAAGAAGGTGCGGACGGCTATGGCGAAATTGAAAAATACATGATCGGCGATGTAAAGTATGGCAATAAATAGCTTAGATTCAACAAGGCCATAAGAAATAAAAACAAAAATCAAAAAGAAATATTCGATAGAAAGAACATTTCTCTCACCGTATCGAACGATACATCTGCCGATAAAAGGGCTGAGAAAGAAGTTGACTGCGTTGTTGATAAGAAAGAGGCCGGCAATTTCGGGAACATTGAAGGAAAATTTCTGCACCAGCAGAAAGACAGCAAAGGCCATGAAAATCTGGCGCCTGGCACCTGCCATGAAGGTAAGTGTGTAGAAGAGCCAGTATCTGCTTCTAATGACCATCGTTTTTCGTTGAACAGGCAGCATTTTATCGACGGGATTGCGGGTGAAGGCCCAGAATGCGACAACAATAATGATAAGACCAAAAAGCAGATAGAGTTGCAGAAAACTCAAAAAAGGTGCCAGTAGAATGATTGCCAGCCCACTTACCACATTGCTGGCCGAGGCATAGCTTCGTAAGTTGCCGAAGACAACGGGAGCAGTCTGTTTGTCAAAGTACTGAAGCGTGAGTGACTGGTTGGTCGTCTCAAAATAATGAAAGCCGAAGCTCATAATAAGCGTGGACAACATGAGGCCGTAAAAGCTCGGAAGCATGCCGGTAAGCGTAATGCCTAATCCAACGAACAGGATAGAAAGAGCCGATAGACGATGTTCTCTGATGATAAGAAGTACGTAGATAACCAGCAGGCAGAGAAATCCGGGAAGCTCTCTCACCGATTGCAGAATGCCGACATGAAAACCGTCCAGGTGAACGACCCGTACCGCAAAATTGTCAAAAAGGGTTCGCCAGATATGCAGACCCGCCGTTGACGATATGGTCAATACAAGCAGGTACAAATACATTTTGTTTTTTCGGTAATTAAGTATCGGTAAAGGTGATGTCATCATTTCCTGGTATTTCTTGCCATGTCATTTCTGACAATAGTCGGTTGTATCCTGCTTCCCAAGGCAGGTATTGCTATAACAGATCCAAGCGCTTACCCCAACACCAGCAAAGCGGTGGAACAAAGACAGATTACAAAAATGTGGTGAATTTCTCTGTCTCCTCAGCAAAGTGTTAAAAAATCAAATAATTATATTTTGACAGGCATTCACCCTGATAGATGTTGCGGCCTGAATGAGCATGGGGTCAATGGTTGATACAACTATTTAAATCAGGATATGGCACTAAAAGAGGTATCTCCGGTTTGGTCAAAGGAAAAATGCGTGGAGAGGCGATATGATGACACAATGATCGGCTATGTCAGAAATGCCGTTGTAATCTGAGTGTCTTTATATGTTCGATATGATTGTAATTATGTGGTGATACAGGAGGCTTGACACCTTTACCGCACGTTTACCTGCCCGTTGGCTTCACTGGTTATGTTTTATCTTTCTTTTCATTAGTCTTCAGCTCCGCACGAAGACGCTCCAATCCTTTCTGGTAGCTTTCTGCATCCCCAAACTCAAAAAATCTTGGATATCGTTCGTGTGCGGCTTTGATTCGACGGGCATGCTTAATGGGACACCAATATTGCTCGGTACGAGCTGCGATTTCCCTTCCGTAGGCCATTATGCCGTTGCCGTATGAACAGTAAAAGCAATTAAACTTTTCGATGATATTCAAGTATGGCAGGTCGTCGCGATCGAAGACCAAGTACTCTGCCCTCCTAACCTTGGAAACACCATAAATTGGAAAACAGATCGATTGATAAAACCAGAGGAAAAGATCCAGCAGAATAAACGGCACAAATCCGGCATAGATGATTGGTGCGGAAAGGATATTGAGCAGCCTTGCCTGACTTATATAACTGAACCAGCCGGTTTTCAGTCGCCGGTGTTGACGGGCAACCTCTTCTGCAAAACGGACTCGCTTTTCTTCGATAATAAACTGGAACTCATTCCGCTTCTTATTAAACTCGACTTCGAGTTCTTCTTGCAATTCCTTGATCTGGCTGATCAGTTCGTCAATTTGTCGAGACATTTTTGCCTTTTTTAAAGTTAAAGTTATCGGTTTATCCGGTGTGATTATTTAGATTTTTATCTATTAATATCATTATTTTGAATCGCTCAGACCCCGTTTTCAGTTTTCGTGCGCTCACGTGCGAGCAGGTCAAGGTCAGCAGCAGAGATGATGACCGGAAGACCGGTTGAAATTTGCAGCCCGGCTTTTTGGATCAGCATAAGTTAGGGGCAGGGGGGATAAAAACCTCCGGCTACCCGGTTATATGCCATTTTTGTCTCCCACAGCACATATCTAACGGACAAAGGCATCAATACGTTCCGCAATATTGGCCTTAAGGTTCTCGAAAAAAAGCGAATAGTCAAAGGCATGGTAGACTCCATCCGGAAAATGACTGTCTTTAACGTTAACCAGGTCTACATTCTTCGGCTGGACAACCAATCCGCTGTCCACAATCTGGGCCGAAGTGAAATGTGGATAGGTGGTGGGCGTACCAGCGTTATCAAAGAAGACAGAGCCAACGTTCTTTTCAGCAGGGACGAAGGTATTAGCCATAGTCCAAGACAAGGGGTTTACCGTTAGAGCATCTTTTTTGAGGGTCGGTGCGACTGATTGTCGTCCTTCAGCCATTGTGTTGTACGATATGACGCATCCCGTTTGGTCTGAACGTTCACACATGCGCACAGAAGAGTGAGCAGCGAGGTCCGCCTGTGTCAAAGACCAACCCGGGAGCAGAGCAGCAACCAACCGGTCTTCCGCACCGGTGGAGCCCCAATGATCGAGTAGAAGATCCGTCAAGATCATGGAACCCTGGCTATGTCCTGCCAGGAAAAAAGGGCGGCCGTTGTTTTCATATTTCAGGTAATGGGTCAGGGCACGCCAGACATCGTTATGTACGATCTTTTGCAAGGGTGCGGCGTCGGCGTCACTCAAACCCAGGCCAGCTAAATTCATCTGGCGATACATTGGGGCGTAGATATTCGCCTGTCCTTCAAAGACAGAAGCCTGAGTGATTACCGTTTCCATGGCTGCGGTGCGCATGTCCGGCCTATTCGTATCCATGATCCAATCGGTATTATTAAACAGGACCGTCGGATAAACGAAAAAAACATCAACCGGGGCCGTGGGGGCTGCAGGTTTTACGAGCCAGCCTTCCGGCAGCGCATAATCTGGAACTGCTGGCAGAGTCTTTAGATCTAGCGGCGGCATGGCTTTACAGGGGATCAACTGGAGAAGACTAAAAACTATTATCAGAAATATCGCATACAAAATTGGCAACTTATGGGTGTTCATAATAAATTCTCAATGAATTGGGTTGCAGACAACACCAATAATTTATAATGACCTAGCTCACTTGCACCGCCAAAAAAAAATTGCCGCGTCAGCGCCGCAGAAGTTCTCGGTTCAAGTGCAGCGTCTGGTGTTCGCCCGGCATGGGTGTGAACTCATAATCAAATAATTCTATTGATCATCAGATTCCATACTGCCGAGAAGAACAATACCTTAGTAAACCGGCAGGTCGGTAGTTATTTCCAAAATGAAACTTTGCCGGTACTTACATCATACATGGCACCTACCATTGCAATCTCTCCTCTGTCGAGCATCTCTCGGAGCACAACGCTTCTTTCGCGAAGTTTCTGCATGGTTAGCTGAACATTCATATCCGAAACAGCCTGGACAAATTTTTTGTTTTCTGAACTCCTGGGGATGTAGTCACCCTTGACTGCCTCTACGGCCGGATTGATGTTGGCCAAAGTCGCTGTCAGCAAACCGAGTTGCGCCCTATCACAGGCACCTTTGACGGCGCCACACTCCGTATGGCCCATGATCACGATTAGCTTGGCACCAGAGAGTTTGGTTGCGAACTCGAGGCTGCCGAGAATGTCGTCATTAACGAAATTTCCGGCCACGCGCGCTACAAAAAGATCTCCGATTCCTTGGTCAAATACTATTGCCGGCGGTGTCCGTGAGTCGAGACAGCTTACGACAGCAGCAAAGGGAAACTGGCCTTTAGAAGTCTGCTTAACCTGTGCGGGCATATCTCGTTTCAAAGTATGACCATCGACAAAACGTTCGTTACCCTGCTTGAGCATCTCTAACGCTTGATCGGGAGTTATAGCGGCCTGTGCTTTGCGGGTCATCGCGGTACTGCTGTCAGCATGGGCGGCACCGGTCATCGCAATTAAAACCGCTATGGCAAGTGCAACAACCTTTAATTTGTTTACATTCATGATTTCCTCCTCCCGTTTGATAAATGTTATTAGCCTCTTGATCAGTGCATTGCGGTGCTGAGAAGCGCCGCTTTCAGCGCGTCCCACTTGACCGATATGTTAGCCCAGCTCATTTTTTTGTGGGTAACTTGCATTGCCTCTTTCCAGGTGGAGATTTCCATCCTGAATGTTTTTAATTCATTAGTTTATCTCTTCTAAAATAAGGGTATCACTTCTATATTATAAGAAATCAATACTCTAGCGATAGCTTAGTTCGCCATCGAGACTTTGGTTGGCGTCCAACGATCAAGGTCACTTGCGCCGTCAATGAATGTGCCGCGTCAGCGCCGCCGCTCTTCCCGGCGTCAATAGAATCGTCTGGTCCAGCGATACCCATTATTGTTAAATACCCAAGGGATCTCTAAATATTTCAAATTCTGGTTCTCTTAAGCTTTTGGCAAGGTTTGTTCACTCAGAATCCGTGGATCTTATTCGTTCAAACTCTTGCTTATTGGGCAGGCCAGGATCACCCCAATTGCATTTGCTATCATGTGATTTTCTACCTAAGGCTGAGATCAGTTTTCTAAGATTGCTTGATTTGCATTGAGGACAGCAGATTTTTTCTTGCACCTTTGTTAATTCTTCAAATTTATTACTACAATCTCTACACTCAAATTCAAAAATCGGCATGGTCTATTCCTTTAGTATTATCCAAGCGGATTGATTTATTTTGACCTTGGGTTTATCCCGCGGTCGACCGGTAAGCTAAACGGACGTACGATCACGTGTGTCGGCTTAAGCGACTGGTTACCTATTTAGTTCCATCTGAAACAGCGCTTTTCCTCTAACTCGTAGTTACTCTCAAAATTTAATCCTCGGAATTTCAACGATGCCTGCGGTTACATTTATCGAGCGCCTAGATTTAGGTAAAAATCGCTCATTTCCGGATGGAAACTATTTAATATTGTTCTATAAAATGCTCTGCTATCAACTTTTATATATTCAAGTAACCCTTCATTCTCAAGCATTATAGCAAATATAACGAATAGCCATCCTTTTTCCCCGTATTGTACATTTTTTATGGGTACAGCAACAAAATTGAGATCCGCCTTTTCTTAGGTCGTGATTTTTTTGTTTACTATTCATAGCTGAATTCCCCCACGGCGGACCAGCTATTTTTCCACCTTGTTCAGGTCCTGCCGGATATCCCGGTGAAAATGCAGTCCCAGGTAATCAGGAGTCAGCGGGAATGAAAGCTCTAATTTGTTGATCGTCTGGATGCCTACCCTGACATTTTGTACCACGCATTCAAGGAGATGGCCACCGTGCTGCATGTCTTCTGAAAGGAAATGCAGGTGCATGCCCGGAACATTCAGGGATGCCATGAAAGCTGGTGTGTAAAAACCTGCCAGAGTGCCACGGATATTGGTAAAATCAAAGATGACCTGATCTTGGACGATTTCGGAAAGAGGATGGTAATTGGCCTGCTTCGGTACGCTTCGTGCCTTGACCTTGGCGAATTCGCCTTCGATCCGGATGGCATGAAACAGATTCGGCGAGGCCAGAAGGTGATGCAGCCATTGCGCAAATGGTCATACCCTGTTTTCTCAATGATCTCGTATTGGCGCCACGGCTTGTAAAAAGTTACGGCGGCAAACGGGGTCAGCACCTGTGTGTCAACTTCGTCACCTTTCCGGCCGCGTTGATCTGATAACAACGGCCATCCAGGATGAGCATTTCCCCGTCCAGATCATCAAAGGTGCCGAGTCCGAAATCACCATGTTGCAGGACTTCGGCAAGATGGATATTTTCTTCGAAGATACCTTCAACCAAAGCATTGACAGGAGCACACAAATAGATGGAACTGACCGCTGGTGTGATTATTTCCGAACGGGCAGGGGCTGTGGTCTTCCCTTCAGGCCGGTATGTTGGCGCACAAAGGTGCCCACCGCCTGGATTGCTTGCTGCCCTCGGTAACCTGGGCCGCAAAGACCTGCCAGCAATGGAACATGCCATCCCATTCCTCGTACTGCACGATGCCGCCCTGTTCTTGGAATTTGGCGACAAAGCGGCGGATATCGTCCAGGAGCAGTTCGTGGGTCCCCACCTGGAGCAGCAGCGGCGGCAGTCCCGCAAGATTTCCATAGATCGGAGAGACAAGCGGGTTGCAGGGATCGGCGTCGCCGAGATAATTCTGGCGAACGTTCACCAGCCGTTCTGCCAGAATCCAGTCGTTGGCCGCATTGTACCTGACGGACTCTCCGATAAATAGCAGATCCACAGCCGGGGACATGGCCACGGCCGCGGCCGGCATGGGGCGCCCCTTTTCCTTTAACAGCAAAAGCAGGGTGAGCAGGAGATTGCCGCCCGCCGAAATGCCTGCAACCACAATTTGTTCGGGAGAGTATTCTTTCAGCAGGGTCTCATAGGCGAGCAGGCAATCCTCCAGGGCGGCAGGAAAGCGATATTCTGGTGCGAGCCGGTAATCAATGCTGATAATCCGGGTCGCCGCCGCCAGAGACAATCGACTGCACAGACCAAGGTGGTCCCGGGTGGAACCGATGGTAAAGCCCCCTCCATGCAGGAAAAGCATGCAGTTTCGAGGCTCGATATCCGGATGGTGGATCCGGAAGGCTGGTACCTTGCCGAGCAGGGAGGTTTTCTCCACCACAGCCGGGCAATCGCCTTGGAAGGCAGCGTAAAAATCTTCAAAATTGAGCCGGACCTGATCAATGGAAGCAGACGCCTGCGGCGAATGTGTCTTAAGGATTTTCAGGAGACGTTGGTGTGACATGGCACTCCTTTTTTACCTGATTAAACCGCAAAACTTTTTCGTTGTCCGCTTAATCGGTTATTGTGCGGTCCTATTTGAATTTCAATTCACCGTTTTCCGTAAAATCGAACATCTCTCCCCAAGCAACTTCCCAATAATAGCCATCAGGATCGGCGAAGTATCCACTAAATCCACCCCAAAATGTTTCTTGTGGTTCTTTCACGATACGTGCCCCAGCAGATCTCGCACGTTCTATTATTGCAATGACATCTTCCCGGCTTTGAGCGTTATGAGCAAGTGTAACCCCGCTAAATCCGCATCGATTTGTTGAAATGTCTGGTGAAATATCTTTTGCCAGGTTCTCAAGTGGATAAAGTGATATCCATACTCCCGGCAGTTCAATAAAAGTGACACCATCAAAAGATGTGTTTGGTGGTGTACCAAGTACAGATTTATAGAATTTTGTGGATTCATTTAGATTTGATACACCAAGTGTAATTACTGTAATTCTCGGAATATTCATGAAAACTCCATTCGTTTTGAGAGGATTGGCCTGAAGGAGGCTTGAGCTGAGCCTACGAACTGAAATGCTAGATCATAGTGATGTACGGACAACCATGATTTACACACATACCGTTAAAAGTATTACCGTGAAAGAGGCAGGAAGTCCCTTGGATTTTAAAATTTCGAGCACAGACACCACGGGTTTACCCGTGGATGAATGAGCCCGGAGGCGGTATATATGCGGGATGAAAATCAATCGTTCATCCCATAGTACATACTACTTAAAATACCATATAGTGTGGGTATGTAAATACCGCCGCAGCCTGAATCCTGGAGTTTGCAGTTATATACAAAAGATATTGCCGAAGTTGCTTCGAAGTATGCCCGGTGTTGAGATGGAGTCGATTGGCTTTGACCAAGATCATTTGCCATGCTTATGGTGATTCCACCCAAATACAGTATTTCAGAGGTGATGGGTAGATTGAAAAGCCAATCGGCGTCTCGAATACGACAGAAATTCAAATGGTTCGAGAAGGGATATTGGAAGGAAACATAGTTTGGTCGCCGGGTTACTTTGTAAGCAGCGTAGGCTTAGACGAAACTAAGATACGCCGCTATGTTGAATATCAAGGAAGGAAGGATTCAGGTCAACTCCACATGGAGTTGTGACCGTAGGTAACTCAGCTTTAGCCGGGGGACTATGTTCCTGCATAATTGATACCAAATCCACTGCTCCAATGGCAATTATTCAAGGTGGCCGGCAAATTTGAACGGTACCGACTAAAACAGAAATCACTTTAGAGATACAGTGTAGCCATTCAACATATTTAAATACTTTTAAAAAAAAGAAATTAGAGGCGCGATGTAACGTTAAACTCAGTCGACGTATCTTTTCCCTGTCAACTTAAGGTTGGATGCATATTCGCTTTTAAAACGATTTGATCCTTGATATATCTGAAAAGTAGTTGAGTTAAATTGATAAGAACGAATATAATACCATGAGCAGTGTCATCTAGAGAAGCAAATTAAAATGGCGTGTTACTTCTGTAAGACACAACATATCGGTTCAAACAAGATCATAGAAGATATCGGGGAAACGAATTAGAGATCGGGCCGGGCGTGAGACAATAGCGATCAGAATACTGGTGAGCAACGGGATCGTCGGCAAAATCATTAGAAAGAGAAAGGGGTCTGAGTGCTATGAATGAGTTTTTTGCTAAAATAATTGCCCTGGTGGATTCAACACAACTTCCCCAGCAGCTGACAGACGTGGATTATGTCGGATTATTCAGTAATCCCTGGTTCCTCGTACCCTTCATAGCCATGGTCTGTTATATGCTGTGGAAGCAAAAATGGCGTGACCTTCTTTTTATTCTGATCTTTATAGGCTTATGGTGGATAAGCGGAACCGATTACATGCAGAGCCTTGTTGTCGATGGTGAGGTGCAGATCAAAAAAATTCTGCCGGTGCTGTTTGGCGGTGCTTGCCTGCTCGGCCTCGTCATCTACCTTCTGTTCGGCCGTTCGGACTAGAAGGAGTGAAGGTTTTTAAAGCAATAAAGGCAACTGAGATAAACAGGCCCGGCTAAGTGGCTATAAGTTATGACGGGGATTAGATCCCGACAGGAGGACGCCATTTTTACTGATAAGAAAAAATCAACGGAATTCAAGCGGTTTAGAAACGCTATTTTTGTTATTGCCGAGGAAAATAATTGTCCGCTTTACAATTCCGGCGAGGAGATAGAGGTAAGTGACGGAGCCCTGAAGCTTCCTGCCGGGAAGGCCACTTGTCTGATATTGGCCGAGGACGTAATTGGTATGACAACGGATGATATTGCATATGAATCCGTACATTTGAATCCGCGTGAGAAAAAAAAATTCGGTTGCAGCGGCTGTATCGGCACTATCAAGTTTGAATATAAAAAAGAAAGAGACTTCACGACGCTGCAGATGAAAATGCTTGCAGAGGCTGAGCGGAAAGAAAAGATCCGGCAGGTGGCAAAGTACACTGATTCCCTGAAGTCGAATAACCTGTTTGGTACGCTGAAAGACGATGAAATACTAGATATAGCCATCCTGCTGGAATATGAAGATTTTATCGGTGGTGACACCATAGCTCGCAAGGGATTCCCCGGTAACAAACTGTTTATTATCATCAAGGGAAAGGTCGAAGTTCTTAACGATGAGGAAACCGTGCTTGGGGAGATGGGTAAAAACGAGGTTTTCGGTGAAATGAGTCTGCTTTCAGGAGGTAACCTCTCCACGACGATACGGGCTATAGAGCCTTGCACGATCGGGACCATGAGCCAGAAAAACTTCCGGCATACCCTCAACCGTCATCCGGAACTGCAGACACTTTTCTATCGTTTGCTGGTGTCCCGGATCACCACGGTAAACCAGCAGAGAACCGACGAACTGGCTTCCGGTATGGTTGGCCAGATTGCCGATATATCAATGGTCGAAATCTGTCAGATGCTCAATGCCAACCAGAAGACCGGTTGTCTCAGGCTTGAGTCACCGTATTTTAATGGCGGATTGATTTTGATGAGGGAGAAATTGTCAAGGCAGATATCGGATCGAAAAAAGGACAGGAAGCCTTTTTCAGAAATTGTCGGTTTGACCCAGGGTCGGTTTAAATTTGTTCAGCAGTCTGACCCGCCAGAGGAGAGGCTTGAACCGATCGGCGGGTTCATGGCAATGCTGATGGAAGGAATGAGGCGTCTCGACGATCTTGAGGAATAAGAGCTGCTGCCGGATTTACCGTGCATCAGCTTTTTACACCTCTCCAGGTGCGGGCTGGGGATTATCTGCTTGCTGATACGATAACAGACAGGCTGACACATCTCCAGTATGAGCAGACGACAGCTTAGGCGTGAGATTGTTCGACTTCTGAGTCATCCTGAGTTGATGGTTATTCTCAGGAAGTTGCAGGAAATTCCCGCCAAGGAATTGTTAAATCCACTTTTTTCATGCTTATGCCATCCCGAAGAGATGGTGCGCTGGCATACCGTCAGCGCTTTTGGTTATGTTGTCCCAACTATCGCCGGAGAAAATCTTGAAGATGCCAGGATCGTTATGCGCCGTTTTCTCTGGATGCTCAATGACGAGTCCGGTGGAATCGGCTGGGGAGTACCCGAGGCTATGGGTGAGGTGATGTCTCAGCATGAGACTTTGGCCGATGAGTATGTACACATGCTTGTTTCCTATAGCATCGATGATGGGCCTGGACTATTCCAGTATGGCAATTTCCTGGAGATGCCCACCATACAACACGGGCTCTTGTGGGGATTGTGCCGGGTGGCCGAAAAGCATGCAGATTTATTGTTAGAACGAGGCATTGAGGCAAACCTCGGCTGCTATTTTTCCTCTCCGGACAGCCAGGTGAGGGGACTGGTCTGCCGGTTGTGCGGCAGGCTTGCCTTGACATCCTTTCAATCAATGCTCACCGCAGCCGCCAGTGACCATCAGTATGTCAGACTATATCAGTCCGGTGACTTTATCAACTGCAGCGTATCCGAACTTGCACAACAGGCGTTGATGCGTCTGCAGATGGTATCCTGAAGGTAAAGCGACCCGATTAATCGCCTCTAATGAACATCGCCAGGCATTGAAACAATGGCAGAGGGTTATCGTACAAAGTCGTGTTGATTTTCTAAAATGCTGGACGGGAATTGACCGGAATATTTCATCGAGTTGAGACAGCCTGCTTATCCAGAGACTTGAAATACATAAGTGCATTTCCGGGAAATGTTTATGAACTGTTCAGGCTAACGCTCAAGAACTCCGGACGGTAATGGCATCGCCTGTTCTGACGCAAGACAATAACCGCCATCAAGCCTGATCTGGGCACCGGTCATATAAGGTGCCTTTGTGGACAGAAAATAGACGATTTCTGCTACCTCATCAGGTGTGCCTGAACGTTTTAGCAGGGTGTGATCAAGAAGATCCTGCCTCTGGCGTTCGGAGAGGAGTGACCAGCCCCTGGTGTTCTTGCGCATGCCGGCCGCGGATCAGGCCAAGCATTAGCTCATTGACCCGTATCTCGGGGGCTGCCTCTCGCGCCCATGTTTCGGTAAAGGAGGAGATACTTCTGTTTGCCGCGCTATAGCCGTCGCTGAAAAGCAGTGCTGCCGGTCCTGCTCTGCCGGTAATTCCTGCTATTGATGTTATATTGATAAATGCGCCGTTTCCACTTTTTTTCATCAGGGGCAGACAGGACTGATACAGGTTCCATTTGGCGGTGACCGTTGTCTTGAATTCAAGTTCCCATTGATCGCGATTAAGCTTGAGATCATAGGATCCATGTACAACAGGCATACCGCCCCGCTCAATGTTATTGATAACGATGTGCAGCTTGCCTATTTCCTTTTTAACGAGGTTAACGAGGTCAATACTATCTTCTTTGCGGGTAAGATCGCAGGGAAGACAGAGAAAATGGTAATCGGCGCTGCTGAATTCCTGTTTCATCTCCTCTGTTGATTCAGGCCAGTCGTTGTAAAATGGTAATACCAGACGCGCACCGTTCATCGCGAATTTGCGGGCAATGGCTCTGCCTATGGGACGACTGGCCCCGGGAACAAGAACAACACGGTCTTGCAGTTCCATCTTGGTCTCCAGGTCTTGTTTAATCACGATGAGAGTGACTGGTTAAGCAAAGCATAGCTGTTGGTCTTTGTTCGGAAATCATCATCAATTCTTAAGGCACAGCAGAGAACAGCACGGTCAAATGGTCGGGAGATGATCTCGATGACTTCATCATGGCTGCAATGTTTACTCAGAAATCCCTCGAGGCCGCCCCGCTGCATCCAGCCCTGATAATGCACCTTATGCATCTTCCCTGCGAGTCTTTCGATGAGTGGAATGATAATAACTGCTGTACATTTTGCCCGTTAGAGCGGACGGTGCCTTTGCATAGTCTGTCAGAACGAGCGTGCCTCCCTGTCTGATGGTTCTTCGGCAATTTTTGAAAATGGTATCGGCCACGGTGGGATGTTTTTCATGAAGCCCAAAGGAAATGATGGCACAATCAAAAAATCCGGGATTAACGATGTCTTGTTCAGCGTCCAAAAGGTGCAGATTCACCGTGTCTGAACAGTTCCTTCCGGCCTGTTCGAGCATAGCCAGTGAGTTGTCAATGCCCCAGAGTGACATCCCTGGGCCCTCAAGCAGTTGCAGTTGATCGCCGGTTCCGCAGCAGACATCAATTATTTGCCGGTAACCTTTATAGTGAATATAGGTTCTTATATCCCGGCGAATTGACTGTAGCAGCGGTGAAATGCAGTAATTATAGATTACGGCTGATGACCGGTATGCGTCGGTGCTCATTCTTTTCTCACAGGTGCAGCGATGAAGGGAAAACCATTGCTGTTTACGATGCTCATGATCATAAATGGAAAGAAGTCTAATTCAAAGAAGAATATTACGAGCGTTGATCTCAGTGTCACTCTTGCCTAAAAGACGAAAAGCGTTACCTTATGTCTCTTTAAGAATGTTTTTTAGAATAAATTTATAATCGGATTTTCCTGACCTATGCTTCATTTCTTTTTTCGTTGTATCTTCGTTATCCTCTCCGTTTTCTGGTTTGGTGTTTTACCGCTGCAGGCAGCCTCTGAGGCGGCTGCAGGGGATTGTTTCTCCACGGCATGGCCGCATGAGCAAAGTAATCTGAAACCGGATCCGGAACTGATCTTTGGGCGGCTTGATAACGGTTTCAGATATGTTCTCAAGGTAAACCGGGAACCGGCGGATCGTGTGGCTCTCTTTCTTGATGTTCAGGCCGGATCCATAAACGAGAAAGAGGGTGAGCAGGGAATCGCCCATTTTCTCGAACATATGGTGTTCAATGGTTCGACACACTTCAGACCGGGAGAACTTGTCGGTTATTTCCAGTCGCTCGGTATGAGTTTCGGAGGGGATACCAATGCCCATACCAACTATACTGAAACGGTATATAAATTAATCCTGCCGGATGGGCAGCGTTCAGACCTCGATAAAGGTCTTCTGGTTCTCAATGATTATGCATCGGGAGCCCTGTTGCTTGAAAAAGAAGTGGAGCGTGAGCGGGGCGTTATCCTGGCTGAAAAAACGGCGCGGGATTCTGCCGGATATCGCGCTCATCTTAAAAAAACATCATTTGAGTTGGATGGGACCCTTATTCCTCAGAGGAATGTCATTGGAAATGATACGGTACTTCAATCAGCTGACAGCGAGATTTTGCGTCATTTCTATGAAAAATGGTATCGGCCTGAAAATATGGTGCTGGTTCTCGTCGGTGATTTTGAGATAGAGGATGCTAAAACTCTTATTGCCAAACATTTCAGCGGGGTCAAGGGGAAAGGACCTGTTCCTGAATGTCCGGATTACGGGCAACTCCGGGTCAAAGACGATCACGTTTTTTATTTCTATGAACCGGAGCAGGGTTATACCGATGTGACTATTGAGGTTCTGAGCAATAAAAAAAGACAGCATGACTCCCTGGCCCTGCGGCAGGAAACGCTCTACCAACTGATGGCGGCACGTATTATTAATCATCGCCTTGAGAAACTGGCTGAACAGGCCGGTTCAGCTTTTTCTCAACCGTACTATTATGCGGGACCACTCTTTGACCGTTTTCAGACCGCAGGAATTAAGGCCCAGACCAGCGGCGACAAATGGCGGGACACACTCGCTGCTCTGGACAAGGTTCTCAGGCAGGTGGTTACTTTCGGTTTTACCGACGCCGAACTTGCGCGGGTAAAGAAGGAATTTCTCAATGAAATTGAAGACACTGTGCTCACCCAGGATACCAGAAATTCTCTGGTGCTGGCCGCCAGCATTATCGACAATGTGAACAGTGATCGCGTTATGCAGTCGCCTGAGCAGGAAGCGCTTCTTTATGCACCTTTCATACGAAGCGTTAACGCCGAAAAACTCCATGATCTTTTTGATCGAGACTGGCAGAACAGGGACTGGCTCGTCCAGATTGTCGGTGATGCCAAACTGCCGGGACCGGATGAAGAGCAGTATCTCAGTGAATATGTAGATTCTCTGAAAAATAGTAAAATCGAACCGCCAATAGAAACTGCTGATCTTGTTTTTCCGTACCTGACCACTCCACGGGGTACGATAAAGCCAGTGAAAACAGAAGAATTTGCTGATATCGGAGTAACGAGATATACCTATGGAAACGGTTTGATCCTCAATCTCAAAAAGACGGATTTCAAGGAGAATGAGGTTTCCGTTTCCATCAACTTTGGGGATGGCAAAAAAAGCGTTTTGCTGCCGGGACTTGCGATGCTTGCCGAAGATGTGGTTAACGGGTCAGGGACCGGCACCCTGAGACGAACAGCACTGCAGCAGCTGTTGAGCGGCAGCTCCGTTCAGTATGGTTTTCGGATCGGTGAAGATTCTTTCAGCTGGGAAGGTTCCTGTGTTGCGAATGATACGGAGCTTCTATTTCAGGTATTGCAGGCGGTCATACTTGATCCGGGCTTCAGGCCGGAAACCTATGAACAGGTGATGAAGGCGGCAAAGCTGATGTTTCAGCGCATGGAAAGAGATATCGATGGAAAACTCAGGACGCGGATCGAACCGTTTTTTACCGGCAACAATGCCGCTTTCGGGCTGCCTGAATGGCAACAATTTCAGTCCCTGACACTGAGAGATGTCAGTGACTGGCTGCTACCGTATTTCAATCGAGCGCCTCTTGAAATATCGGTTGTCGGAGATATCGACCGGGAGCTGGTGGAGCAAATCGTTTCACGCTTTTTCGGTTTTCTTGAAAACAGGGATTATCAACAGGATTTTAGTAAATCTATCGATTTTCCTGCCGGTGAAAGTCTCGAAGTCAACGTTAATTCTTCTATTTCAAAATCGGTTATTCGCCTGGCCTGGCTTACCGACGATTTCTGGGATATCCACCGGACCAGGCGGTTGAATATACTGGCGGCAGTACTTGAAGACAGGTTGAGAAAAAGCATTAGAGAAAAGCTTGGTTCAAGTTATGCGCCTGCGGCTTACAGTATGACAAGCAGGGTCTATCCCGGTTTCGGTATGCTGGTCGTTCAGGTCGTCGTCGACAATGAACTGCTGGATTCTATAAAACAGGAAGTTCTCGGTGTTGTCGCCACATTGAAAGAACAGCCGGTCGATCTCAAAGAATTAAACAGGGCCCAAAAACCCTTCCTGACTTCGTTGAAAGAAACTATCAGGACAAATGGCTACTGGCTTCATTCAGTTCTTGCGCTTTCTTCCAGATATTCGCAGCAATTAGTCTGGCCGCTGCAGATGATTGATGATTATCGGTCTATCACTGTTGAGGATATCAACCTGCTGGCTGAGACGTATCTGATAGAATCCAGGCTGGCCACAGGGATTGTTCGTGCAACAGACGGGACATGATAAGAGATTATTCAAGCCTCCCTTCGTGAAAGCGCTCGTTTCAATTCATGAGAACCTTGACGCTGCAACTGTTTTTACGAATGATGATAGTCGAGAAGTAGTGCGGCATCGCTTCCATCTTATCGATTCGATGGAAGACTTTTTCTCCCTTCATACCGGCGCGTTCCACCAGTATTGCCTGCTCCAGCAGATTGCATTCCCGCAGTAAAATCGATAATCGATCAAGTACCCGATGTACTTTCATCAAAATGACCGTATCAAACCGGGTAAGCACGTCCTTGATCCGTTCATCCGAGAATGTTGCCGGAATGATTGCTACCATCTCATCCCCGAGACAGATGGGCGTGGCGAGAGCCGCTGAACAACTGCTCATGGCAGGAATGCCGGGTATGAAGACGGTTTCAGTTTCCGGCCTGATGCCGCAGATGGTTTCATAAAGATAATACCCGGTTGAGTAGATTGCCGGATCTCCGAGGGTGGGAAAGCAGACGTCTTTACCCTGTCCCAGGTTGAAGAGTACCGTTTCAGCGGCATGTCGCCAGGCAACAAGAACCTCCGGGTCGGGATCATATCCGATGCGGATTTTTTTCATCGGAAAATGCAGTTCATGGACTTCTTTTCCATTTATATCAATAACTTGTTTGACTATATCAAGCGCTGTCGAGGTCCCTGCAAGAGAGCCCCTCGGCGAGATAATGACTGAACATGAAGTAAGAATATTTACTGCTTTCAGCGTCAGGAGTTCGGGGTCACCTGGGCCGGTACCGACAATATAAAGTTTGGCAGTCATGATTATCCGTCAATCATTGAATTGAGTCTTGGTAAAGCAGACTGTGTAAATACCGTATACCTTCTATCAGTTTGCTGGTTGGGCGGGAAACAAGGTCTTCTGCGATCAGGTAAACCCGTTTGTCACGTATCGCCTTAATGGCGCCAAAACCGGGTTCGTTCACGATTTCTTTAATACTGATCCTGTTCATGCGGCCTGACTGGGCAATAAATATATCAATGTCGGCAGCATGGGAGAGTATCCGCTCCTTGCCGTATGCTGCGATATTCGTCTGCCTGCGGGCCACGGCATCGCCGGCAACGTTGATTCCCCCGGCACTCGTCAGGCAGAACATTGCTATGGACTGAGGGGAGAACGTTTTCATCCTGGCATGGATGGCTTCAAAGTAGACCCGGGGGCGATCCTGCGGTGCGATGTCAGATACTTTCCTGCTCAACTCAGTTAAGCGGGAAGTGAAGTGAGCCGACATTTCATCCGATTCTTTTATGCGTCCGCTAATAAGGCCGAGCGAGTGCCAGTAGGAAAACAGCTCTGAAAAGGAGGTCGGCTGCAAAGAAATTACCGTGATGCCGTATTCCCGCAGCTTCCTGATGAGGTTTGGCGTGCTCTGGCTGATCATAGGCCTGATTAAAATACAGTCAGGATGCGCGGCTATAAATTTTTCGGCGGTGTCGTGGTAGGAGAACTGCTCGATTTTGCTGAAACCGGGCGGTAGCGTGTCACCCGTAGAAATTCCTATCAAAGTACTCGTGCCGCCCATTTCAACGAGATTCTCAGTATGTGCCGGATAGAGTGAAATAATCCTTGAAAACGGTTTGTCGAAATGGTGGACGATACCATCGTCATCAATGATTTCTGAAGCCGGGCAGGGTTTGATGGCAAGCAGAAAGAGGAGCCCTGCAAAGATTAATAGGGTGACAGCTGGTCTACGTGCTCTGGAATGGCTCACAACACTCACCGATAGTCTAATTGGATATGGCTGTTTCCGCCTGGTGTGCGAATAATGTGAGACTGCACCTGATAAAGTTCTCTAATCATATCCTCTGAAATCACTTCTCTGACGGCACCATATCGCTCTAAACAGCCATTGTTCAGGACGATAACGCGATCACAAAAGGCCATAGTCATATTCAAATCATGCAATGCAGCAATAATGGTGTATTGCTTATCTTTGACCAGGTTCAACATGGTTTTCATAATTGAAATGCCATGATTGATATCAAGATTGGCGGTGACCTCATCAAGCAGAATGAAAGCGGTGTCCTGGGCCAGCGAGCGGGCTATCATTACACGCTGCTTTTCACCTCCTGACAACTGCTTGACCGAGCGGTGCCTAAGATCATGAATATCCATTGCTTTAAGGGCTTTTTCTACATGATTCAAAATCATTTTCGGTAGGCAGGGCAAAGCGTTTGATATGCGGGTGTCGGCCCATCAGTACGACGTCATTAACGGTATAATCGAAATTAAGTGAAAATGATTGCGGGACTGTTGACAGCATCAGGGACAGTTCATTTCGGGAATAGGAGTTTAGCGGGGCGCCGTTGAACAGCACCGATCCGGTTGACGGGAGAGAAAAGCCGGAAAGTACGTCAAGCAGGGTTGATTTTCCGCTGCCGTTAGGACCGATCAATCCATAAAAAAATCCGCCTTCAAGCTGCAGCGAAATATTTTGCAGACAGCTCTTTGATGCATAGGAAAAGCAGAGCTCATGAATTTTATATCCTGCTGACATCCGGTTCATTATCGCCATCTCTCAAGCTGGTTTTTTCTGAAAATATAGCAGAAAACCGGTCCACCGATGAGGGCGGTAAGAACGCCAATAGGCAGTTCAGTCGGCAGGAAAACACGGGTAACGGTATCTGCCAGCAGCAGAAGAATACAGCCGCAGAAGAAACTGCACGGAATAAGCAGCCGGTTTCCCGGACCAATGAGCATCCTGACAAAATGTGGAACAATCAGTCCGACGAAGCCAATGATACCTGAAACCGATACACAGGCCGACGTTGATAATGAGGCGATGATGAGAATACGCCTTCGTACCCTTATACTGTCAATACCGAGCGAGTCGGAAGTCCGCTCACCGAAAGTCATGATATCGAGTTCGCGTGAGTGTATCATGACCGCAAGAGTTGCGGGAATGACAAGAAGGACAAGCAGGAGAACATCTGACCAGGACTTACCGACAAAACTGCCCATGAGCCAGAAGATGATAGCATTAACCTGTTCGTCCGCAAGAAACTTGATCAGGCTGATACCGGCAGAAAATATGGCGGATATAATGATACCGGAAAGAATGAGACTGTTGGAAGAGAGCCTCGCTGATGGAGAAGACAGGCTGAAGACAGCATAAAGGGTCAAAAGCGCTCCGCAGAAGGCGGCAAGAGGAACAATGAACGTAGCCGGAAGATGCAGGCCGGTTATGAGCAAAAGGATGGCCAGAGAGGCGCCAAAAGCAGCTCCTGAGGAGATACCTAGGGTATAGGGATCGGCAAGAGGATTTTGCAGCAGAGACTGAAACACGCAGCCGGCGACGGCCAGGCCGCCACCGACAAGCGCCGAGGTCAATATTCGCGGCAGCCGGACTTCCATGATAACGAAAGGATAGCTGGGATCAATAGCGCCAGGAGGATGGCCGAGAATGCGGGAAAGAATAACGTTGACGATCTCAAACGGTTGGATCTCGATATAGCCGAGTCCTGCTGCTGTAATGATCATGAGCAGCAGCGCGGTGGCAAGACCGGGTATCAGCAGGTATCTTGAACTCATGACTAGTGCGTAGGCTGCCTATTCTGAACCGGAGTCGTTTTTTTTTCAGACAAGAGCAGAGCCAGGGATGAGCACGGTTTGAAACCGGTGCTGCCTGAAAAAGGCTGAATGGCTGGCGTTGAAGCCCTTCTGCGGCTGAAAAAAAACCCCGGGATCAATACATCTGATCCGGGGGAGCCCTGTTTACCCTGGTCTTTTTTTATTTTTCCTTTTCCACGGGAAACACTGATGGTAATCAGGCAGGTCTTCTGACTCCCGGTTCTTTCTACTGGTTGCGCCTTCCCAGCATCTTTCAGCCAGTGGCTATATTGCAACGTTCGTCCCGGTTACAGCGGCGGGCCCGTCTCCGAGTTACACGGAGTTCCCTTTTAGCAATACCAGTTTGCACCAATATCGCACCTGATTCATATACCCCGTTTTTTTACTCATAACTGATTGCTTTGTCAATAACGATACTCAACGGCATGCCTGCAGCAGGGGGCAAAGAACCGGTTGGAGCAATGTGGTTCTCTGGTCTCATATACCAGGCTGTCGTTGATCTTCATACCAGTTTGCTGCCGGCTGCCTGAGCTGCTTATGATACGGTGATGGACTTTTTAACCGCTATAGAAGAGATAGAGAATGGCAGCAATCATAAGACTGAAAATCCTGAATGCCTGGTTCACTGTTATGAGGGTAAGAGCGAGGTGCGGCTTGAAAATGCCGGCGTAATAAGGGAATTGGTGTCTGACGGCACGCAGGGGTGAAGAGAGGATGTTGCCGACTAAAAGGGCAATGACGATTTCCCGGTAAGAGAGGATGTTGTCCTGCAGGAGCGCACCTGCGGCCGCCAGCCCGGCGGTAAGCTCTGCGGCGAACTGCAGGGCGATAATACCCATTGACTGTGGTGACAGCCAGGGAATGAAAGTCAAGATGTGCTGCCATTGAGCTTTCAAGCAGCGTAAAGAAATGTAAACGGTTCATGATGAAAATGATGATATAGATCGGAACCGTGAAAACGATGATCTTCTTTATCCTTCTTTTGAAACGGCGCCAGGTCTTCAGGGCGATGTCTTTCCAGCCTTGTTTTTTTTGTTGGGCTGGAGCTATCTCTACGGTTTCTTCCGGTTTGGGGAGAATGAATCGGCTTGCCACCACAATGGCAAAGGTCCTGAGCATTGCAGCGGTAAAGGTTATGCCAATGTAGATGAAAGCTGCTCCCTTTATCAGCGGCAGGGTAATGACGATCATGGTCGGCAGATGCAGGAAATAAGTTGGCAGACTGTTGAAGAGATTTGCCAGGATCAACTCCTTTTTACTCAGCTGTTTTTGATCGTAGGCTTCTGCCAGCATGGTGTTGGCCGCCACCCCTGAGATGATGGCGATGGAAAAAGCCGCCCCGACTCGCTCGGAAAAATGTCCTAATTTCACCAGAGGTCTGGCAACAGCGGCAACCCGACGAGTCCAGTTAAGGGATTCGATGACATTGGCCGCGATAAGGCCAACGGAAATAAATATGAGCAATCTGCATAACGGCCAGATCAGTTTCTGCCACAGATAAATAAGGTTTTCCGGGGATACGTCCATAGGAGATTAAAGCCGGCACGCCAGGCAATGCTCGCGTACCGGCCTGTTAAGATGTATTATTTCATCCGTTAACGGGCGGGTGAAATATAAGGGCCACCTAAGGTAATGTGACGTTAGTTATTGCGTTGATATAGGTGAACCCTGTGTGTCGACCATAATGCCCAGAATTCTCTGCCGGGCTATCTCATCCTGTTCCTTGAGGTAGGCCTGTTGTTCTTTTGATTGAGATTCTCTCCCCTTGGCAAAAAAACTGGCCCGTCTTTCGGTCAACTCTTTCCATTGATCAAAATATTTCAGCAGAGTCTTGGAAACCATTCCGTTTTTTATCAGTTCAGCCAGCTTTTTGTTGATTTCCGGCAAATGAGATTTAAGCCCGGAATCACTTCGTACCGCCAGATGGAAATTCTGTACGGTAATCGGGGGATCAAGGACGGTAACCCTGTCCTCCCCCTCGAGCAGCCGTGCGTAGATAAGGGCTGTATAGAGATCAACAATCAGGTAATCAGCTTCAGAAAGATTCAAAACCTGCAGGGCCCGCTCAAACGGTAAGTATTTGACGGTAAGATGCTGTGCAATAAAATCGTCGAATTCCTGCCCATAGCTTTCACCGACATTTGTTACGCCTCTTTTATCTTTCAGCGTATCCCAGCTGGAGAAGTCAAATTCCTTGCCCTTCTCAACTACTATGACGACCGGCTGGGCCAGATAGGGGACGGAGAAAGTGAGATATTCTTCACGATTTTTGTTTTTATAAGCCGAAACTATAAGGTCAATCTTGCCTTCCCTTGCTTTTTTCTGGACATCTTCCCAGTTATTGAACAGACTGAAATGTATAGAGGATGCCAAGTTCGCCAATATGGTGGTGGCAAGGTCCGGTCCAAGGCCGACCAGTTTGTTGTACTGTTCCCAGACAACAGGTGGCGCGTTGGGATTGCCCGAAACAACAAACGAGTCCTGAGCGGTGGCGGTCGTAAGGGTAAAACAACAGAGAAACAAGCTAATAACGGCCAGTAACCTAAAATGTTTCATGCGATGCTCCAGGTAATTATGGATGTTAATTTATCTCCTAAAAGGAGTTAATCATACAGTGGGCATACATTCCGTTGGGATCCCGGAAAGTCATAAACTGCTCAAAACCAGTGCCAGGAGAAAGAAAATTTCTGAGAAAGCTTAATAGTGATATATCATTTTCCAGGAGTAACGATATCTTAATGCCGATTGTCCGCATAAAACGATCTTTTAATGATCGTTGTTCCGCCAGGGTGTAAACACCATACTCCTCAAGACCGGCAAGTTGTGCGGCAGACCTGATGGCCTGGGTCAGGGTGCCGAGATTATCGACAAGACCTGCCTGTCTGGCCGCCTCCCCGCTAAAGACTCTGCCCTGGGCCACCGCTTCCACTTTTTCGGCAGTCATATTTCTTCCGTTTGCAACAATGGAGATAAAGTTCTTGTAGCCTTTATCAAGCACTAATTGGAGAGCAACCTTCATCTCCGCGGACAGAGGCTGGCTGAGAGCGAGTCCTGAAGCCAGATTCGTGGTTCCGACACCGTCTCGAAAAATGCCGTTACTGTTCAATATTTTTTCAAAAGTGGGTATAGCCATGAAGATACCGATAGATCCGGTAAGACTGTCTGGTGAAGCCCAGATTTCATCTGCGTCGGCGGCAATCCAGTAGCCGCCGGAGGCTGCATAAGTACCCATGGATACAACCAGTGGTTTGCCGCTTTTTTTGAATTGCAGAAGTTCCTGTCGTATCAATTCGGAAGCAAAGGCGGATCCGCCTCCGCTATTGATGCGCAGCACTAAAGCCTTGATATGCTCGTCTGTGCGGGCATCACGGAGCAATGATAAAACTGTGTCTGCACCAATGGTGCCTTCACCGCTCTTACCCGGCATGATATTTCCCTCGGCAACAATAAGACCAATCCTGTCTTTATCAGTGTCCCTGTACGAGCGCTTAACCGTTTGCAGATAATCCCGGAATGCCACCAGTCGGGGGGAGCCGTCAGACGAGGAATGAGAGAGTGACGAAAGATAATCGCGGATCTCATGGCGCTGCTTCAATCCGTCGACGAGTCCGTATTTGAGCGCAAGTTCTGCCAGGTCTCCATCGACTGTCCTGAGATTTCCAGGCACGCTGTTAATGTAATCATTGATACTTTCGGAGGTAATAGAACGCTGCTCGGAAACATCCCGACAGTAGGTATCCCACCAGGTCATTAACCATGCCCTGGACTGATAGCGATCTTCAGGCGACATGGTATTCCTGGTTATCGGTTCGAGGGCCGATTTATAGGAACCAACCTGAAAGACATGGAAGTTTATTTTTAGCTTCTCCAGTGCATCACTGAAATATAAGCGATACATCCCGAAACCTTTAAGATAGATGCCACCCATCGGATTTAAAAATATTTTATCAGCATGTGCTGCCAGATAATATTGATCCTGAGAATAGTAATCTTCAGCAGCAATAACCGGCTTTCCGGAATCGCGGAAAGCGATAAGGGCTGAACCAATGAGGTGCAGCTGGTTGAGACCGATTGTTCCCATAGATTCTAAATTCAACAGCAGTGCCGTAATATTTGGATCATCCTGAGCTTGGTAGATGGTATCGAGGATATCCTGCAAAAGTGTCTGGCGCGTTTGTTCCGGCAGCCCGATAAATTCTGAAAAATAGTCGCCGAGAGGTTCAACCTCCTCTGTTTGTTCGACAATATCTCCTGCAAGCGTTAGTTCCAGAATACTGTTTTGAGCAATGTCTGATTTTTCTTCCGGGATGAAAGCCATAACAGCGATGGCAATCACTCCGATAAAGAGCAGATTGAAAACGGTTACACGCAAAAACGAGATGACTTTTATAAGTCCTCTGAAAATAGCATAAATCGCTTTGAACAGTGTTTTCATTGTTTCGGTGGCGGAATTGTTTTTTTAAAATCAAACGTGACCAGTTAGATAATAGCAGGCATCGCTGAGTAAGTAAACATCCTGTTTACACTCTTTTTTTTACTCATCTTGTTCTTGCACTCTATTTTTATTTTGGTTGTCAGTCGGAAAAAGGCAGTTGTAATTGCCGGGATTGCTTTTGACCGGCCGGTAATAGTTTCGAAAGAGAAACGCCAAGGAGTCTTGTACTGCGGTATCCGGCCTCGGTTTTTCCGAGAAGAGCGGGAATAAGTCGTTGGATATCATCACCGTTTAAAAGTGCCTTAGCAGTTGTAATTGATCGGGTGATGGTAGTAAAATCCGAGTATCTTATTTTTACCGTGACGGTTTGAGCCAAACAGTTTTTCCTGATCAAAACAGCGGCCACGCGTTCAACAAGTTCCCCCATAATTTTTTGGAGCTGTTTCATATCCCGCGTATCTTCTCTGAGTGTACGTTCGGCTCCGATGGATTTTCTTTTTCGTTCTGAATGCACCGCGCGAGCGTCATCTCCCCTGACAATGTTGAAATAGAAAATGCCCTGTTTCCCGAAGTGCCGGATGAGTCTCTCAAGAGGCCATGATATCAGATCAGCTCCGCTGCGGATACCGAGCCGGAGCATCTTTTTTTCGGTGACAATGCCTACCCCATAAAATTTACCAATCGGAAGTCCTGCGAGAAAATCAAGCACCTCTTCAGGTTTAATGATACTGATGCCGTTTGGCTTGTTAAGATCTGAGGCAATTTTGGCAACAAACTTGTTGCAGGAAACTCCGGCTGATGCGGTTAAGCCAGTCGCATCATATATTTTTTTACATATTTCGCGAGCCAGAAGCGTGGCAGATGGCTGATTCTTCTTATTAACGGTTATGTCAAGAAATGCTTCATCCAGGGAGAGTGGCTCCATGATATCGGTATATTGACGGAAAATGTTCATGATCTGCTCCGATAATTCCCGATACCTGTTCATTCTAGGAGTCAGGAAAATTGCCTGGGGGCAGAGAGCAGAAGCGCGGCTGCACGGCATGGCTGATCTAATACCGAATTTCCGTGCTTCATAGGAGCAGGCTGCAACAACGCCTCTGGAATCAGGGCGTCCGCCGACGATAACAGGTTTGCCTTTAAGCTCGGGATTGTCGAGTTGCTCAACCGAGGCATAAAAGGCGTCCATGTCAATATGGATTATTTTCCGACCCTGATCCATGCAGATGAAGTATTTCCTGAATCTATGGTTTGGTTGTGTATCACATTAGAGCTGTGCTATAGTCGTGATGTTACTGCTCGTGGTGATTATATTTTCTCGCGTTGTTGAACCTTCTACCGGAAAAAACATAATCATTTCGAATAATCAAATTATTTTAGGTACCCGCATATCATGACGAACTACAGCAAAAGCGACATCATCATGAGAGCTACCCTGTTCAAAGGCTTGCCGCCGGATCAGATAGCTGTCATCTCCCAGCTCACGCTAGAAAAACAATATCAGCGCGGAGAATCAATCTTTTTTGAAGGGGAGGATGCTGACGGTTTTTATATTATCGCTCAAGGACAGGTAAAGGTTTTTAAAATCAATCATTTAGGAAAAGAACATATCCTCCATATTTTTGGTCCCGGTGAACCTATTGGCGAAGTCCCTGTATTCAGTGGATACCCGTTTCCAGCCAGCGCTGAAGCCCTTGTCAAAAGCAGTATGCTTTTTTTCCCGCGACGGGATTTTGTCCGCCTTTTGGAAGAGAACCCATCCCTGTCCCTGAACATGCTTGCCGTTCTATCTCTGCGATTGAGACAATTTGCCAGCCAGATCGAGAGTCTTTCACTAAAGGAAGTTCCTGCCAGATTGGCCGGGTATCTCCTCTATACCCTTGAAGAGCAGGGTTTAGGGGATGTTGTGCAGCTCGATGTGTCCAAGGGCCAGCTTGCCAGTTTGCTCGGCACGATACCTGAGACGTTGTCACGGATTTTCGCTAAAATGACTGAAGAGGGGCTCATAAGGGTGGAGGGACGGGCAATCATCATCCTCGACAGGGAGGGACTGGCCATGAAAGGGGAGTGAGCTCAGCTCATTCTGCTTGCGGAAAAGATATTTACTGATTTCTTTTCACCGGCAATGACGGCAAAAGTAATTCCTGTGTTGAAGGTTTAATCTTGCCGTAGGCCAGTTGGCTGGTTGCGGAGTCCCGAAAAACATATTTTTTCGAATGTACGTCGATAATCGGTGGTCGCCGATTGATCTCGAAATAGTCGAAGCCCTCTTTCAGATTCATCCAGAACGACAGCCACGGTGAATTCCTGTGGGCAGCCAGGTTTTGCGTGGTCAGGCGAAACGGAAAGATATGTACCTGGAAAAAATCTTGTCCCGATGTTAGGGCTTGATCCACAAGGGTATAGATTTCATCCATATAGTAATCTGTCATGGCAAAACAGCCGATAGATGAACAGCGGCCGTGAACCATCAGGGCATCACCCGTACGTTCATGGGCCTGATCGTAGTTATTCGGGTAACCAAGATTAAAGGCCAGATGATATTTGCTGAGCGGGTTCATCTGGCTGGCTCCAACCTGGTAGAAGCCTTCTGGGCTCTGGTGATCACCCTGCTCTCTTTTTGGTCCGAGTGTGCCTGAGTGATGACAGATAATAAATGTTTTGTAGAGCTTAAAGGTTTTGTCTTCTGTGCCCAGCCAGAGCTCAAGTTCTTTTGATTGCTTGAATATTCTGATAAAAACGGGGCTGCCGATGCTGAGATGCTTCAGGGCGAGATTTTTTTTTATGCGAGGTAAGGAGCGTTGGCAGGCGGCGACGGTTCGCTCACTGCCGGAAAGAGAAATTGCCGTGTTCTCAGAAGCAGACGATTCTGAGATGAACAGAAGCGGAACTATTTGTAAGAGAGAAAAAAGACATCTGATCAAATCGGTTGAAACAAACTTTAGCATGGGAAGGCAGGAACCTGTTTGTCAGCGATGAAAGACGCGAATACCGCCAGAGGCAGCCGAGTAACTGTGCGCTCTACTTTAAAAAGAGATCATCTAAGATGCAAGCTAATCGTTGCATGTTTTTTCGGCATCGCTGTTGGTGCTGCAATTGATTAGCCAGCCATTTGAAGTTATGTTATGACTATGTTATCGAAATGAAAAACAAAGCAATGAATACCAGGAGTCAGTTTATCTTGTCTGTTGAGGAAAGGGTATGCCAATATGATTGATCTACATCTGCATTCAACCTTTTCAGATGGGACCCTGACCCCCGGGGAGCTTGTTCGCATGGCATCGGAAAAGGGGCTGAGCGCCATTTCCATCACGGATCACGATACGGCTGACGGAACCGAGGATGCACTCAGCGAAGGATTGTCTTGTGGTGTTAGAATTATTCCGGGAGTGGAATTGAGTGTCTACCATGATGATGTACATTTCCACCTGTTGGGTTATAATTTTGATCATACCTCCAGCGGACTCAGGAAAGGTCTTGAGCTGCTTCAGCAATCGAGAAATGAAAGAAACAGACAGATTTTACTGAAATTACAGAATCTGGGTTTTGCTCTATCTGAAAATGAACTGCTCGCCTTTTCACCTGTCGGGCAGACAGGACGGCCTCACATTGCACAGCTGCTCGTCGAGAAGAAGATTGTTAAAACGATCAACGAGGCCTTCACCTACTATTTGAGAAAAGGAGCCTGTGCCTATGTTTCACGCTTCATTTTTAGCTTCCGGGAGGCAATCACGCTTCTCCATGATGCCGGGGGACTTGCTGTATTGGCTCATCCGGCACAGATCACCTATTCCATCGACAACCTACGAGGTTTGTTGCGTGAACTCGTCGGACTGGGACTTGACGGAGTAGAAGTGATCTATCCGAGCCAGAACGGCTCATTCAGAAAAAAACTGGGATCAGTTGCGTCGGCATATGGACTTCTTGAAACGGGAGGGAGTGATTATCACGGCGACATTCGATGCGGTACTTCAATGGCTGGAGGAAAAGATGTCCGGGTGCCGGATTCGGTTATTGATAGAATTGATGAACTGAGCCAGAAGAAAAACAGAAAAAAGGAAATGGAACAGCCATGACTATGAACACCATTCTCATCGTTGACGATGAACCTAACTATCTTGTTGTCCTATCCGAACTTCTCAGAGATGAAGGCTTTGAGGTCTTTACTGCGCCGGGTGGAAAAGAGGCCCTCGATATTGTCAAAGAGGTCGATCTTGACCTGGTGATCACCGATATGCAGATGCCCGGTATGGACGGAATGCAGCTGCTGCAGGAAATAAAAAAAATTTATAAGGATATGCCGATTGTCATTATCACGGCCTATGCAGAGGTGGATAAGGCCGTAGCAGCCATGCAGGCAGGTGCTTTCAGCTATCTTGCCAAACCGTTCTCAAATGCTGAGCTGATTGTTACCATAAATAAGGCGGTAAACCATTACGCATTGATCCTTGAAAACAGTCGTCTCAGGCGTGAGATGAAACAGCGGGATAGCTTCAGCGGTATGGTTGGAAAGAATCCACGCATGCAGCAGGTTTACGAACTGATCGAAAAGGTTGCCCCGACCCCTGCCTCCGTTCTGATCACCGGTGACAGTGGTACCGGGAAAGAACTGGTTGCCAAGGCCATTCATTATAACAGTCCTCGTGAACCATTTCCGTTTATCACGGTGAATTGCGCTGCGCTCGCCGACAATCTGCTGGAGAGTGAACTGTTCGGTCATGAGAAAGGTGCCTTTACCGGTGCTGCATCGATGCGCAAAGGAAGATTTGAGCTGGCCAATAAAGGCACTATCTTCCTTGATGAAATCGGTGAAATTCCCCTTGCCCTGCAGTCAAAACTGCTGCGAATACTGCAGGAAAAAAGTTTTGAACGTGTAGGGGGGGGCAGCACGCTGACCGTAGATGTTCGGATTATCAGTGCTACAAACAAGGATTTGAAAGAAGAAGTACTGCAGGGACGCTTCCGGGAGGACCTTTTCTACCGGCTCAATGTTATCCATGTCGGTCTGCCAGCCTTGCGCGACCGGATGGATGACCTGCCGCAGCTTGTTGCATTTTTCGTAAAAAAATGCTCCGTAAACCTGAACAATGAGCTTCTCGACATTTCACCCGATGCGTTGCGTCTGATGATGAACCTGCCGTGGGAGGGGAATGTCAGGGAATTGGAAAACACCATCGAACGTGCGGCAATTCTCTGTAACAATAATTTGATTGAGCCTCAGGATGTGCAGCCGGAAACGATATCTATCGATAAGACCGCCACATGGACCCAGGAGTTTGATGTGCTTCGGTTGATCCCTGACACCGTAGAACTCAATGATGTCCTCTACACGGTTGAGGAGAAACTTCTTTTACGGGCCCTGGAGGATACCGGCTATGTACAGGCACGGGCGGCGGAGCGCCTCGGCATAACAAAAAGCCTGCTCCAGTACAAGATGAAAAAGTACGGGATAAAGAAGCAGAAATAGCTTTGGAGGCTTTAATCGTTACTTCCCCATTTAAGCTTGTTCCGCAGTATGGTGAAATAATCACGCCGGCTTGAGGATATCAACTGAAGTGTATGTTCGGCAGCCTGGACTTCCAGCACATCATCTTTTTTCATTTCCCAGGCTTCCTGTCCATCAATAATGATCCTGGCCTTAAAGGCGGGGTCAGCAGAAATAAATCGTGATGTGATCACCTTGTCGGGTGGCAGGATGATTGGTCGACTGCTCAGCATAAATGGACAGATGGGAGTAACAAGAATAGTCTGAAGTCCGGGATGCACCAGCGGGCCTCCTGCCGATAGATTGTAAGCGGTTGAGCCTGTAGGCGTGGAGATTATCAGGCCGTCGGCTTTATAGGTGGTTATATGGTCGCCATTCGCCTCGGTGTAGAGGTGGAGCAGTCTGTCGGCGGCATTCTTGGTGATCACGACCTCGTTGAGAGCATAGCGATACCCCTTCCGGCTGCCCTGCCTGACCAATCTGGCCTTAAGCATTAAACGCGGTTCCATCGTAACAGAGCTGTCCAGAAGCTCTGCCAGGGCCGTTTCACTCTCGTCTTCGGTGAGTTCCGTGAGAAATCCAAGATTACCGAGGTTGATGCCTATGACGGGAATGCCATAGCGGGCTGCGGTTTCAGCCACATGCAGCAGGGTCCCGTCACCGCCGAGAATGATAAGAATGTCGAGGTCGGGGAAAATCTGGTCAAGAACCGTTCTGATGCCGCGGTCGCCGAGCCACCGGGTAAGTCTTTCGGCGCAGTGAATGGCCTCTTGGTGGCCTTTTTTCATGAATAATACCGGCCTGCCTGATCGTTAGCTTGGTCATGAGTTATGCCTGTTCAACCAGTGTGGTCAACTGCTGCCAAGTTCATGAGAGCGCTTGCAGGAAGCCTCGACCGCATCCATGACAATCCCGTTAAAACCAGACTTTTCAAGAACGTGAAGAGCACTTATGGTTGTGCCGCCCGGCGAGGTAACCTGGGCGCGAAGGACAGCCGGATGTTTTTTCGATTCCAGCAGCAATTTCACAGATCCCAATACTGTCTGCACGGCCAGCGCTTCGGCTACATCCTTGCTAAGCCCAACCTTAATGCCTCCATCAATAAGAGCCTCAATAAATGAGAAGACATAGGCCGGACCGGAACCGCTGAGGCCGGTAACCGCATCCATGAGTCTTTCTTCAACGATAGTGGTGGTACCGATGGCTGAAAACAGCTTGTCAGCAAAGGCAAGATCCTTGTCTGATACGTTCTTGTTTCTGCAGAGTGCGGATGCTGCTTGAAGAACAAGGGCGGGCGTGTTCGGCATGACACGGATGACCGGTATATCTGCAGTGCCGAGCCTGTCGGAGTAAAATGACAGGGGCAGCCCTGCGGCGATGGTAATAATGACCTGAGCAGAAAGAAGAGGTTTGAGCTCGTCAAGTACGGTTGACATCACCTGCGGTTTGACAGCCAGAACAATAAAATCACAGTGCTTTACCGTGTCTGATGCTGATGATGAGCAGGTGACTGAATAGGTCTCTTCCAGAAAACGCCGGCGTTGAGCAACAGGTTCAACGATTCTGACCTGTTCGGCGATCAGAATACCGGCGTGAAGCAGCCCCCTGACCAGGGCTTCAGCCATTTGCCCTCCGCCGATAAATCCGATAGTTTTTGACATCATTTTTTCCCGTTGTATGATTTTAAGGACAATGTGTATTAATATTGCTATGCTAACGTGCCCAAAGGATAAACTTCAAGGTGGCCTATAGCCTTTATACACAACGATTGAAAAGTTGTCATTGCCTTTAAACAGCAGACAAATAGCCTGTAAAACTTATGAATTTGAGAGGTAAAAATGATTAATAAAGAATTGCTGGATATTCTCGCCTGTCCTCAATGCAAAGGGCCGGTTACTCTTAAAGAGGATCAGAGCGGACTTACCTGTGAAAAATGTCTTCTCTTTTACGAGATTATAGATGATATCCCGATCATGCTTATAGATAAAGCAATACCGATCGATAATTAACGGGTACCTTGCAAAATGAGGATTTTGGTTCAAAATCAAGGCACGTGTGAATATTTTTCCGCAGGCATATACCGGATATTCCGAGGATAAAATATTCGCACGTAACGCAGAGTTGGGGGCCAAAAGACAATTTTTCAAGGTAGCCCAATGTCTGTCCATAAATGGAGGGTGCAGGGGAAAACAATCATGTCTTAATGAGGGAATTTAATTATTGCTATTATTGGCAACTGTTTACAGGAATAGCTTTGCCTCATTTCCGCTACACTATTCCATCATCAGGTCATATTGGCATGCTCAAATAATGATTATCAAAACGCATTATTATAACTGTTTCAGAAAAATCGGGAGAACAGGTTATGGTATCGGACGATAGCAGGGGACCCTTATTCACACAATATATCGAGAAAAACAACCACAAAAACAGTGACTATTTTGGTCTCTTGCGAGAACTTCTGAAACGAAGAACAGCCGGTGAGGATGGTATTGAAGACGCTATCACAGAGGTCTATGATCTCTTGAGAGATGAGATCGTAACGAACAATGATGCGCCCTCTTCACTGATATCCTTTGGTACTTCAGGCTGGCGGGGCATTCTTGGAAAAGACGTGACCGTCAGATCCGTTCGCTGTGTGACGACCGCTATCATCAGGTTATATCAATCGCTGCAGGCAAAACCTGAACTCGGCAGTTATCTTGGCGTTTCATCGCTTCAGGAGGCACAGCAACGCGGCTGTCTCATTGGGCACGATAATCGTTTCGGGGGTGAACTGTTTGCACGCGCCGTTGCCGATATTCTGCAGAGAAATGGATTCAAGGTCTATTACTGCGGAGAATCAACGACGGGAGTACTCTCTGCCGCTCTGCTGGAATTAAAAGCCGCTTTTTCTGTTAATCTCACGCCTTCCCATAATCCTCTCGATTATGGGGGATACAAGTATAACGCCGCCGACGGCGGTCCAGCTGCCTCAGAACTCACTTCCCTGATCACGACCTATGCTCGTGAAGAAATTGAAAAAAAAGATAGCGCGGAAGCAAAAAACGCATCATCGCCTGCAATTCCCCGGGAGATTGACTCTCTCGGTCTCTGGCAGCAGCTTGTTGTCTCCGGGAAAGAAATACATGGCCTTGATTATCATGAAATCCTGAGGAAGGTATCAGACAATCCTGATATCACCGTCGTGATAGATGCGGTGCACGGTGCCAGCCGGATCCATCTCAACCGTTTGCTGGGAGCGGCAGTGACTCGGTTGCATATCCTGCGAGGGGAAGCAGATGTGACTTTTGGCGGCATCGCTCCGGAACCTTCATCGGTGAACATGAAGGGCGTAGTCGATCTGCTGTCGGTTTCCGGTAAAAAGTTGAGGCTGGGGGCCATCATCGATCCTGATGCCGACAGGATCCGCTTTACTGATGGCCTGACCGAGATCAGCATGAATCAGTTCGGTGCCATGGCCTACCATTTCCTGCATGTATATAAGAAGAAGCACGGCATGGTGGCCAAGACGGTGGCTACTTCCAATTTTGCCAATGCTGTCGCCAGGGATCTCGGTGAGAAGGTTTTTGAAACCAGGGTGGGATTCAAGGAATTCAAACCGGTAGTGGGCAAGGCTCTGGTCTGTTTCGAGGAATCTGACGGTATTTCAATTATCGGTCACACCCCGGAAAAGGATGCCTACATCGGTCTGTTGCTTGCTCTTGATATGGTCATGACAACCGGCATGAATCTCGGGGAGTATAAACGGAAAGTCGAGCAGGAGCATGGAGCATATTATCCTGACAGGGATGGTGTTGCAGTAAGTATGAAGGGAGATGAATTGCAGACAGCACTTGCCCGTCTTCAGAAATATGGAGAGGGATCTTCTGTTTCGGTCGGCGATGAAGAGAAATTAATCAGTGAGGTTATATCAATTGATGGCCGCAAGATGATTTTTGAAGACGGTTCCTGGCTGATGATCAGGCCCTCGGGAACTGAACCAAAAGTCAGATTTTACGTGGAATCAAGATCAGCTGACGGAACCGGTAAACTCGTCGGTGCTGCCCGGAGTATGCTCCGGGAGGTTGGTCTGCTTGATGCGTAGCCGGCCGGAAACAATTATTGCAACACCGACGCCAAACGATTGGTCGGCCGGGCGTTGCAAATGAGCTGTCCGTTCTTATTGTCATTTGTCACAGGCAGCACATACAACAACATCATCATCGAGTGGAGCACTTTATGTGGGAATATACGGACAAGGTAACTGAGTACTTTCATAATCCCCGCAATGTCGGGCAGATAGAAAATGCCAATGGTGTCGGGGATGTCGGTTCTCTGGCCTGCGGGGACGCCCTCAGGCTCAGCCTGAAAATAGAAAATAATGTCATCACCGATGCCAAGTTCAAAACATTTGGCTGTGCAAGCGCGATTGCCTCCTCTTCGGCACTAACTGAAATGGTGAAAGGCATGACGGTTGATGAGGCAGAAAAGATCACCAATGAAGATATTGCTGATTTTCTGGGAGGCTTGCCAAAGGAAAAAATGCATTGTTCGGTCATGGGAAGAGAAGCCCTGGAAGCAGCTATTGCTGATTATCGCGGCTTGAGCCTGCCTATGGCTGAGGGCGAGGTCGTTTGCGATTGCTTCGGGGTGACCGATCTTGAAGTAATTCGTGCGATCAAGGAATCGAATCTGCATTCAGTCGAGGAGATTACCAATTTCACCAAGGCAGGGGGCGGGTGCGGGAAATGTGAAGATCGCCTGGCAGAGATTCTCAGAGCGACGATTTCAGAAGGATTAAAAATAGTTTCGGTCAAGCACAAATCAAAGCGGATGACCACGCTGCAGAAAATCAAAAAGATAGAAGATGTTCTCGAACGCGAGATCCGGCCAAGCCTGAAAATGGATGGCGGTGACATTGAACTCATCGATGTGGATGGTGATTTCGTCATTGTTTCGCTGCGGGGACATTGCACGGACTGTTTCAAATCCCAGACGACAATCAAAGAATATGTCGAAAAGAAATTGCGTGAGCAGGTGCTCGACACCTTGATTGTGGAGGAAGACAAATAATGGGAACTGCAGACAATGTAGTCTATATGGATAATAACGCTACTACTGCGGTAGCTCCTGAAGTCCTTGAAGCGATGCCGCCTTACCTGGAAAAGTATTATGGTAATCCGTCAAGCATGCATTCTTTTGGCGGTCAGGTTGGCAGTGCAATAGCAAAGGCACGGCAGTCTGTCGCCACGCTTCTCGGCTGTGACCCTGAAGAGGTCATTTTCACGAGTTGCGGCACGGAAAGTGATTCGACGGCTATCCTCTCAGCCCTTCGCGCCAATCCGGAGAGAAGACATATCGTGACAACCAGGGTCGAACATCCTGCCGTTAAGAATCTCTGCGAGAACATCAGCACCTTCACCGGACATAAATACCGTTTGACGATGTTGAAGGTGTCTGAAGAGGGCATGGTGGATATGGAAGAATATTTATCTGCTCTTTCAGAAGATACCGCGATTGTCAGCATGATGTGGGCCAACAACGAAACAGGGGTGATCTTTCCGATTGCGGAAATGGCCCGGATTGCCAAGGATCGTGGTATCCTTTTTCATACCGATGCCGTCCAGGCAGTTGGTAAAATTCCCATCGACCTATCAGGGCTTGATGTCGATTTCCTTTCACTTTCCGGGCATAAACTGCATGCTCCCAAAGGTGTTGGGGTTCTCTATGTTAAGCGTGGGACAGCTTTTTCGCCGTTCATAGCAGGCGGGCATCAGGAACATGGGCGCCGTGCCGGTACGGAGAACGTTGCGTCAATCGTAGCTCTTGGCCGTGCCTGTGACCTCGCGCAGGAAAAAATGGCAGAGGAGAATAACCGGGTGAGAAGGTTGCGCGACAAGCTTGAAGAAGGATTACTTAGTTCCATACCCAAATCCCTGTTGAACGGCCACAAGCAGCAGCGACTGCCGAATACTGCCAATATCAGTTTTGAATATGTTGAAGGAGAGGCAATTCTTTTACATATGAATCGTTTTAATATATGTGCATCATCTGGATCTGCCTGTACTTCCGGGTCGCTTGAGCCGTCTCATGTGCTGCGCGCCATGGGGGTCCCCTTTACCGCAGCTCATGGCTCCATACGATTTTCACTCAGTGTCTATAATACTGAAGAGGAAATAGATTTTGTTCTTGAAAAAATGCCCGGGATTATTGCCAACCTCAGAGAAATGTCACCCTTCTGGCCCGGAGATTGATGAACCTGTCGGTGCAGCCTGCAAACAGATGAGTGTGAGCGAACGTTCGCAATAAAATCCGAAAGGATGAAAACCTTGCGGCTGCATGCCTGAAATTATGCAATCGTTCAAAGGAGATTGCTGATGGGCTCCGTTTTCCGCAGACGCTTTCCCTGTCTAACCAAAGGAGTTTGACGGTCTGTCACGGGGGAAGCCGGGGTGAGACGGCTTTCAGCGAGCCTAACTGTTTATTTTATCTGTTCGTCATTGATCCATCACCAAAAAAAGAATCCCGCTGAATAACTTGATGCAGCGGAATTCTTTTTTTATTATAACTGCTTGACATGATAAACTGAACCGTTATAAGGTTCAAAGTCAGACAGTTCCGTAACCAACCTACCACTCCAAACCATTTGATCAAAGGGAGGTCGTACATGGCTCTAGATCCAACAAAACACAAAGATTGGGAAATAGCGCAGGAAGCTGAATCGAGGATGAAAACCGTATACCAACTCGGGGAGGAACTCGGCCTTGAGAAGGAAGAGCTTCTGCCGTACGGGCATTATGTTGCCAAACTCGATTTCCGCAAGATTATGAGTCGTACGGCGAGCAAACCGGACGGTAAATATATCGATGTGACGGCAATTACTCCGACGCCGCTTGGAGAGGGAAAATCAACCTGTGCCATGGGACTGGTGGAGGGGCTTGGCAAAAGGAACAAGAGTGTTGTCGGTGCGATACGGCAGCCCTCCGGCGGCCCGACAATGAATATCAAGGGCTCAGCTGCCGGAGGCGGGCTCGCCCAGTGTATCCCGCTGAACGAGTTCTCACTTGGTTTGACAGGTGATATAAACGCGATCATGAATGCCCATAACCTCGGCATGGTTGCTCTTACCTCACGAATGCAGCATGAGGCAAATTATACCGATGAACAGCTGGCTCAGAGGAACCTCAAGCGCCTCGATATTCATCCCAAGAAAGTTGAGTTCAACTGGATTATCGATTTTTGTGCCCAGGCGCTCAGGAACATAACCATAGGTATCGGTGGTAAGGCTGATGGCTTTACCATGCAGTCTCGTTTTGCCATCGCGGTATCTTCCGAGATTATGGCCATTCTTGCCATTTCCAATGATCTTGCTGACATGCGCCAGAGGATCGGCAAAATAGTTGTTGCTTATGATAAGCAGGATCGGCCGGTAACAACGGCCGATCTCGAAGTTGACGGTGCCATGACGGCATGGATGGTCCAGGCCATCAATCCGAATCTTATGCAGACACTGGAAGGACAGCCCGTGCTTGTTCATGCGGGACCCTTTGCCAATATTGCTATTGGCCAGTCATCCGTCATTGCTGACCGGGTCGGTCTTAAAATCGCTGACTACAATGTCACCGAATCCGGATTCGGTGCCGATATCGGTTTTGAAAAGTTCTGGAACCTGAAATGTCGTTTCTCAGGCAACAAGCCCAATTGTGCTGTTGTTGTTGCGACGATACGTGCACTGAAGTGCCACGGCGGTGCGCCGATTCCGGTTCCCGGCAAGCCGATGCCGAGCGAATATAGTGGTGAAAATGTCGCTTGGGTTGAGGCGGGAACACAGAATCTGCTTCATCACATCGCAACCGTCAAGAAAGCAGGTATCAATCCCGTCGTCTGTATCAATGCTTTCTTTACCGACACTGACAATGAAATCAAGGCAGTTCGCAGACTCTGTGAGTCCGCTGGCGCCCGGGTTGCTTTGTCCCGTCACTGGGAACATGGTGGTGAAGGAGCCCTGGAATTTGCCGATGCGGTGGTAGATGCCTGTGAAGAGGAAAATAATTTCAAATTCCTCTATGAACTCGATACCCCGCTTGACAAACGAATAGAACTCATAGCCAAAGAGGTGTACGGTGCTGACGGCGTCAGCTACACAGCTGATGCATCCGCTAAATTGAAGAGACTGGCAGCAGATCCTGACATGGCAACAATGGGCACCTGCATGGTGAAAACTCATCTGTCTCTGTCACACGATCCCAAATTGAAAGGTGTGCCGAAAGGTTGGACGCTTCCCATCAGTGATATCCTGACCTATAAGGGAGCCGGCTTTGTTGTCCCCGTTGCCGGTGCGATCAGTCTGATGCCCGGAACGTCCTCAGACCCTGCATATAGAAGAGTTGATGTTGATTTGGAGAGCGGTCGTGTCACCGGCGTTTTTTAATTGGAACTATTAGCAATATGAGAAAGAAAGGTGTACTATGAGACAGGCAGAAATGACGGATCAGTACACCTTTCTGATAAATTGACGCGATGGCTATAGCAAATAAAGATCTTGCCAGGCGATCCTCTATTAAAAAAACGGTAAAGGATCAGTCCGGTGCCGGGAAGATAAAACTTGGTGAATTACTGAGTAAAGCCGGTTACATCACGGCTACTCAGTTTGATACCGCCAAGAAGGAAGTACAGAAGAACGGCGCTCGTATGAGCGCCGTTCTTCGGCAGCTTGAGTATATCGACGATGATACCGTATTCAATTTTCTCAGCCGTCATCACAATTATACCCCCGCCGTTATAAAGGACGAACCTCCCAATCCTGACGCTATTAAGCTCATGTCGTATGAGCTTTCCAAGCAATATCTCGCCTTCCCGCTTCGTATTGCGGGTAAAACCCTGCAGATCACCATGGCAGAGCCTTCCGATGCTACTGCCATAGAAGAATTGCAGGATCAACTGCAAAAAGAGCTTTCAGTTTGCGTATCAACCGAGAAGGACATCGTTGAGGCCTACCGGAAATATTACGGAATCGACGATGAGGAAGCCAGTACGTTTTTCCTCGCAGGTGATGAAGTAGACGAGGAAATGACGATTACCGAAGTCGATGACTTCGGTGCCATTGTCGCGGAAGCGGCTGATGATTTCGAAATTGAAAAAGCGGGGGACGATGACGGGCTCGATCAGTTCGCTGCTTCTGATGCGCCCATCATTAAACTGGTAAACGGGATTCTTGTTAAGGCCGTACAGGACGGTGTCTCAGATATACATGTCGAGCCTTACGAGAAAAGTATGCAGGTCAGATATCGTAAGGACGGTTCGCTTTTCAAATCAATGAACCTTCCTCTCAATATCAAGAATGCCATGATAGCCCGGGTGAAAATTCTTGCCGGACTTGATATCACTGAGCGCAGGGTTCCCCAGGATGGCCGTATAAAGATGCGGATGGGGAAGAACCGCTCCGTAGATTTTCGGGTTTCTTCACTCCCGACACTTTTCGGCGAATCTGTTGTTCTTCGTATCCTTGATAAAAGCTCACTGAATGTTGATCTCACTAAACTCGGATTCGAGGTCGAAACCTTTGAAACGCTGAAGCGCTGTTTGTCACGTCCTCAGGGGCTGCTCCTGGTAACAGGACCGACCGGTTCCGGCAAAACTGTCACGCTTTACTCAGCTTTAAACTCGTTGAATAGCGAGGATATTAAAATTCTTACGGCAGAGGATCCGGTTGAATTCAACTTCAAGGGTATAAACCAGGTTAACGTACATCAGGAAGTCGGCATGACCTTTGCCGCTGCGCTCAAGGCATTTTTGAGACAGGATCCTGACATTATCATGGTCGGTGAGATTCGGGACTATGAAACAGGAGAAATTGCCATCAAGGCCGCTATGACGGGTCACCTTGTCTTTTCAACCCTGCATACCAACGACAGTGCTGCGACCATCGGTCGTATGGTCGACATCGGTATTCCTCCCTATATGATAGCTTCATCGGTTACGATGGTACTGGCTCAGCGCCTTGGACGAAAATTGTGTCAGAATTGTAAAAAAGAAATGAACCATGATCCGGATGAACTTGTCTCTGCCGGATTCAAGAGAGAAGAAATAGAAGGACTTACCATCTATGGACCGGGAGGATGTTCACTGTGCAACGGCCTTGGTTATAAAGGCAGGGTCGGATTCTTCGAACTTATGGAGGTTACTGAAGAAGTTGCCAAAGCCATAAGTGCTGAAGTCCCGGAAGATCAACTCCGTAAGGTTTCCATAAACGAAGGAATGGTGCCATTGCGAAACGCTGCGCTGAGGAAGGTAAAAGATGGTGTCACCAGTCTGGAAGAAGCATTGCGACGTACGGTTGCGAATACTGAAAGACTCCCGGCCTATCTTGTTAACCCTGATGTCGAGGAATATGAAGACGGAGATATTATCATTCGAGAAGGCAATAAGGACAACGATTTTTTTAAGCTGATCAGGGGCGCCCTTACCGTGGTCAAAGGGGGTAAGAAGATAGCAGAAATTACCGAACCCGGTGAATACTTTGGTGAAATGGCCGGGATGACCGGAGAAAGCCGTTCCGCTTCAATTATTTCACAGGGACGAAGTACGATAAAGCGTTTTCCTGGTGATAAGCTGGATGAGGTCCTCAACAAGTTTCCCGAAATATCCAGTCATTGTTCAAAACGACTACAGCACGGCTGTTGAAATCCAACCAGATTATTGTCAAATTGGCCGGGGGTGGCGGACGAAAACCTCCCCAGTCTCCTCCCTCCCAGTATAATCAGCGATCAGATAAAATTAGGTCTACCCCTTACTTCAGGCAGCAATTGTCTCTATTGCCGCTTCGGTTAAGAAAGGCTGAGATAACCTACGACCTGGCTATTCTATGCAGACTTTGAAACTCATTATTTTTAAGGACGGGCGTCCCGGCCACGAGAAGCAGACGGAAGGGCTTGTTGCCGCCCTTGCAGATTATGTCAACCTCGATATTACTGCTTTTGAAGTTCCTCGCAAAAGTGTTTTTTTTGAGGTAAAAGCATATATTGATTTTTTCCTTCGCCAATTAAATTCTCCCTGTACAGAATATCGGCCGGACCTGATTATTGGAACCGGGTCCCGCACCCACATTGCTGTTTTGACATGCAAGCGGGAAAGTGGAGCCAAAGCCGTTATTTGCATGGCCCCTAATACCCTTTTAAGAGACTATTTTGATCTCTGTCTTGTACCCATCCATGACCGTCTACCAAATGCAGAGAATATATTTGCAACCATCGGTCCACCGAACAATAGTAGGAACTGGGCAAAACATCGTACAGATAGTGGCCTCATCCTGATTGGAGGTGTAGATCACAAATCTCATTTTTGGGATGAGGACAAAATCATTGAAAATATCGAAGAGATCATTACCCGGGCGGACATTAAAAACTGGATCATATCCAGCTCGCCCCGCACACCGTCTGAGACTGAAAAAAAGTTAGTCAAACTGGCGTCTAAAAAACCTCATGTGAACTTTTGTTCTTTTTTCAACACCGAAAAGGGGTGGATAGATCAGCAGTATAATGAAAACAAGATGGTATGGATTACTGCAGATTCTATTTCAATGGTCTATGAAGCATTGTCAGCCGGTTGCCGGGTTGGTATCCTGCCGGTAAAGTGGAAAGGTCAAAGGAGTAAGTTCCAGTACAGTGAACGTTACCTCATTGATCGGAAACGGGTAATATCATTTTCAGATTGGCGCGGCGGCAGGACTCAATGGTCCGAGGAGTCTTCGTTCAATGAGGCTGATCGCTGCGCACGGGAAATACTTAAAAGATGGTGGCCAGAAAACATACCGTAATACAGATAGTTCCGGAAATGGACGAAGGCGGCGTCGAGGGGGAAACGCTCGACTTTGCTATTTATCTTGCCAGGCATGGACATCGGTCAATTGTTATATCCGGTGGTGGTCGCCTCGTCAAACAGCTTGAAAAGGCCGGGGTTATACATGTCACCTGGGAAAATATCGGCAGCAAAAGTCTGAGGTGCCTGAAATATATTCCCAAACTTCGGAAATACCTTCTTCAAGAGAAGCCTGATATTCTTCACCTTCGATCCAGACTGCCTGCCTGGATCGGTTATCTGGCATGGAAAACCCTGGATTACGATCAAAGGCCTTCCTTGATAACAAGCTTTCACGGATTCTATTCCGTTAATTCCTACTCAACGATAATGACCAAAGGGGAGCGGGTGATAGCTGTTTCCCAGGTTATACAGCAACACATTCTGCAAAATTACCGGGTCAATCCCGAAGATATCTGTCTGATTCACGGCGGCTATGATTCGGATTCCTTTGATCCTCAAGCAGTCACACCTGAACGTGTGGAAAGGCTGAAGAAGAACTGGGGAATTTCAGGCGAAGATCGAACTATCATTATGTTGCCCGGCAGGCTCACCTCCTGGAAAGGGCAGGATGTCTTTATTGATGCCCTTGCACAAATTAAGGACCTGCCGTTTCTTGCTCTTTGTGTCGGCGACGAACATGAGAATTTGACATTTACAAAAAAATTGAAAGAGAAAATTTCAACCTATTCACTTGATGACCAGATTCGCCTTGTCGGGCATTGTCAGGATATGCCGGCGGCTTTGACAATAGCAGACCTTGTCGTTTCAGCCTCTTCAAGTCAGCCGGAGGCTTTTGGAAAAGTGGCAATAGAAGCCATGGCCATGGCTAAGCCGATTGTTGCTACCAGGCATGGGGGGAGTCTTGAAACGGTTCTTGATGGTGAAACCGGGTGGCTGGTTGAACCATCTAATCCCGATGGTCTCGGAGACATGCTGCGTACCGTTCTCGCAGACAAAGAAAAACTGCGTGTAGTTGGTGAGAAAGGCAGAGCGTGGGTCAGGAATAATTTTACTGCACTGAGAATGTGCGAGAAAACAATTGAACTTTATCGAGAACTTATCGAGGAAAAGAGACAGAAATCGGCTGGCGAAATTCTTGCGGTACTGCAGATGCTTCCTGAACTTGAGAGTGGCGGGGTGGAGCGTGGAACGCTGGAAATGGGCAAATACCTTGCTGATAACAAACATCGTTCATTTGTTATTTCAGGAGGAGGAAGACTGGTCAGGCAACTCGTTGCCGAAAAAAGCCGCCATATACGATGGGATGTCGGTGTAAAAAGCCCGTTTACCCTCCGATATGTGTTTCCGCTGAGACGGTTTCTTAAAAAAGAACAGATTGATGTGCTGCATCTAAGGTCGCGTATGCCGGCCTGGATTGGCTATCTTACCTGGAAAACCTTACCGAAAAGATATCGTCCGGTTCTCGTTACGACGTTTCACGGATTTTATTCGGTAAACAGTTACAGCGCTATTATGACCAAGGGAACAGCGATTATTGCCATCTCCAGGAGTATAGAAAAACACATCAGGGAAAAATACCGAATCAGTAATAATATACACCTCATCTATCGGGGAGTTGACAAGACGATTTTCGATCCTGACGCTGTCAGCATAGAGAGAATAGAACGTTATAAAAATGAATGGCGGATTAATACTGATAAACCCGTGATCATGCTGCCTGGCCGACTTACCAGGCTGAAGGGACAGGATGTCTTTATCAAAGCTCTCGCTTTGATGAAAAATCAAAATTATCAGGCATTGATGGTTGGCGATATCAAAGAAAACCCTGGTTTTACCGATGAACTGACAAAGAGTATCAGTCAGGAAGGGTTGGAAGAAAAGATCTCGCTTGTCGGACATTGTGATGATATGCCCGCTGCCCTGATGCTCGCCGATGTTGTCATATCAGCATCATCAAGAGAACCGGAAGCTTTTGGACGCGTAACCATTGAAGCAATGGCAATGGGAAAAGCAGTTATAGCAACAGCACATGGTGGAAGTCTTGAAACGGTTACTCCAGGGCGAACCGGTTGGCTTGTGCCGCCAGGAAACCCTGAAAAGCTGGCGATAGCACTCGATAATGCTCTTGCCGACCAGAAACGATTGCGCCAATTCGGTCTGGCTGGACAAAAAATCGTCAGTAATAATTTCACCATGGAACAGATGTGCAGTAAAACGACGATGCTCTATAAAGAACTCTTTGCTCTTCATCACTCTCATGAAAAGGAATGAAACGGAGGCTAGCAAATGATTACTCGTGCTTACTGTGTAGCGGGACCGTTGCATTTTTACAGCGTATAACGATAATCTTTTGTCTGTCCAGACATCAAAGCTGCTGACATGAAGAGATAGAAATGTCCCTGCTGTGAGTCAAAGAGTAAAGAGTTGATGAGACTTCCGGAAAGAAGGGCAATAACCACTCCCTGGAGCAGCCATTTCTTATTCTCCGGTAAATGACGATATCCTCTAAGTTGCGATAAGGTGAGAGCTCCAAAGAGAAGCAGACCGGTTAAACCGAATTGAACAGTCAACAAAAGAAACTCATTATGGGGATTATCGGTCGGTGTGATCTTGCTGTTTTTTGTTAATTCTTTCTGAGCACTCGGAAATGACCCGGTGCCATGACCAATTATCGGCTTTTCTTTAATCAGGGCAAAACTCGTATACCACCAGTCAAAACGCTGGCCGATCGATGTTCTCGACTGTCCCGCCTGGTATTGTTGTATTTCAGTATAAACCTCATTGATGCGGTCGGAGAAGTTGGCAGAGGTTGCATACATGAGGAACATGGCGCCAATCAGAACAAACATGCCGATAAGCCAGTGCAGTATGCTAAGACGCTGATAAAAAAACAGCAGCAGCAGAGAAACAAATACCAGCATTCCGGTGCGTCCGGGTGCTATGTAAAAAATATTGAAAACTGTCACCAGGAAGATACTAACCCAGAAATAGCGATACTGATGAGAGTCTATGGAGCGATGCAGGGCCCAGAAGGAAAGAATTGCCATAAAAAAACTATGGGTAATATGAAACACTAATGAATGGCCGTAGCGTTCTTCCGGTATAATATGCATGGCCATGCCGTAGGAGATGAGCATAAGAATGATACAACCGGTAATAAAGCTGTTCTCGGCCATTTCGCCATATTCCGCTGAAATGGAAAGCAGTGAGATGATTATCGGCAGCAAGAGTAATTCCCGGTATTTTTTCAAGGTTTCAAAGGCCTGGAGAGGATCAGCGCTCGTATAGATAGTGCCCAGACACATGAGAGCAAAGAGAAGTAATGCGAAAATCGCTGGCGGATGGTTCTTTAAAACCCGGGGGATATCAGACAGCCCTCCCGAAAGGAGCCAGGCCAAGACGGCGATAAGTGAAAAGATACTAAGAAGTGAGGTAGAAAGCGGCGTAAAAAAACAGGCGAGCAGCACGGAGAAAACCCCGTTTTTCTGATGTTCATTAATAAGTTATTTCTTCGGTCCTCCAGTAAATTCATTTCCGTGTTTCTCTTGATGAGTTTTTTCTGACGGAATAAGACATAACAACCAGGCTGCAAGTGGTGAGAAAAGATGATGCCGTGAAAAAAATGCTGCAGTAAAACTTCAACCCACGATCTGGAAGCGTTAATGGCTTAATGATACTGCATATTGTAAAGCAGTTCATATTCACCATGCAGGGCCAGCAGGCTGTCATGGTTGCCATCTTCAACAATTCTGCCATTTTTAACCACGATAATTCGATCAGCATTCTTAATAGTGGATAATCGATGGGCGATAACGAATGTTGTCCTGTTTTTCATGAGATTATCGAGTGCACCCTGCACCTCGCGCTCCGATTCGGTATCAAGAGCTGATGTTGCCTCGTCCAGAATAAGAATAGGTGCATTCTTAAGAAGTGCGCGGGCAATTGATATACGCTGTCTTTCTCCGCCCGACAAGCGGGCACCGCCTTCCCCGATGATAGTATCGAATCCCTTCGGTAATGCCCTGATGAATGCCAGGGAGTGTGCTGCTTCGGCAGCCTGCTCTATTTCTCTTTCAGAACTTTCAAGCCGGCCATAGGCAATATTGTTTCTGACGGTATCGTTAAAGAGGATGGTCTGTTGAGTGACCATGGCAATCTGGTCCCGCAACGATATCAGGGTAACATCCCTGATATCTGTTCCGTCAATGGATATGCTGCCTCCGGATACATCAAGAAAGCGTGGAATGAGGTTCGTAAGGGTCGTCTTTCCTCCCCCGCTATGGCCGACGATGGCGAGATTCTGACCAACCGGGACATCAAGGTTTATGTCTGCCAGGGCGAGAGCCTCTTCATCATAGTGAAACTGGACATTATTGAATTTAATAGCGTGCCTGAAGGGAGGCAGGTCGGTACTGTTGGGACGATTGGCTATTTCCGGTTCTTTATCAAGAATGACAAATACCCGGGTTGCAGCTGCCATACCTTGTTGAATGGCGGAGTTAACCTTTCCTATTCGCTTGATCGGGTCGTAGGCGACGATAAGCGAGGTCATGAGCGCGAAAAATTCGCCGGGAGTCATTGAACCGGTAATAACAAGTTTGCCGCCAAACCAGATAAACAATGCTATGGCCACCCCGCCGATGAATTCCATCAACGGATGTTGCAGGCACCGGTATTTGGCGTCCTGAACCGTTACGTCGAAAAGGATATTGAGCTGAGCATTGTAGCGCTTGATTTCGTAAGTTTCCCTGTTGAATGCCTTGACGATTCTATTTCCGGTAATGGTCTCATAGAGCATGTTCGAGACATTTGCCGTCTCTTCCTGGGCTTTTGTGCTCAGTTTTCTGAAAATCTTACCGAATGCTATAATTGGAAAGGTAGCAAATGGTACAACAGCGAAGCAAAATAATGCCAGTCTCCAATTGAGATAGAAAACGACACCAAGGAGAACTACAACTGAAAAAAAATCCCGGAGGATGCCGACAAGACAACTGGAAACCGCTGTCTGCATGAGCGTCACGTCTGATATTACCCGTGATATCAGTGTGCCGGTGGGATAGGCATGAAAGAAGGAAAGCGGTTGTATATGGATATGAGCAAATACCTTTGCCCGAAAATCCCGTATGACCGAGAGGCCAACCTGTTCGAGAAAATAGTTGTACGTGTAGTAAAAAACTCCTTTCAGTGCGAAAACAATGATAATGATAAAGGTCAGAGAATAGAGGTATATGGCGTTCTTTTCTATAAAGATTTTATCCAGAAGATCCTTGACCATATAGGTCTGGGCCCCGGTGAACAGCGCAACAAAAATCATTGCGATCATAGAGATCAGAAGTTTCGTCCGGTAGGGTTTAAGTATCTGGACCAGCCTGCGAAGAATTTCTTTGTTTGACATGATTTGCAAGAACAGCAGTAACGGTCATAGAACCATCGACTGATCACTGCGTAGAGAGATATTCAGTTTTTTATAACCGTATCATTTAAAAGAGCAGGTCTTTGAATGATCGGTCTATATGATCAGGATATCCTGTTTTTTTCCAGAGCCGATGAAAAAGACTGAACCACTGGTCAGGATATGCCTGTATCGTCTTTTCATAACCTTTTATACTTAAATTACTTATTTCGCTAATGCTAAAATCGTTGATCCCGGAAAAATCGGGCAGTTTGACGCGCTCAAAGTCGATATGCAACTGGTTGTTCTTCATATAGTAAACGCTGGTAAGAACCGGTGCCCCGGATTTAAGATGGAGAAGGGCACATCCCCTGGCACAGGCAAACTCGTGATCGAAAAAAGTGACCGGAGTACCATTATCGGTATAATTCTGATCAAGGCTGATGATGAGTATACGGTTGCGTTTTAGTGCATTTTGATAGACTTCCAGTTTTTCAAGAGCTGTGAATATGCTCCAGGTTGTGGCCATAGCGCTGCCTCTGGCTGACAAAAAAACGGTCACAGAGCGGGTTGCTCTGCTTTTGATAGATCAGGCTTGTGGGTCGCTGATTGCGACTGAACCAGGCAAAATAAGGCTCAAACCAGCAGCCATGATAAGTCGTGAGAATCACGCCTTTCCCTTCTGCCAGTGCGCAGTCCAGCTCTTCCAGTCCCGATATCCGGGCATTTTCAATGATCGAGGCAATTTTTTTTCGATGGATAACAAGTATCAACCCGGCGGCATAAATGAATTGATGATAAGCCTTTTTTATAATTTTAAGCTTTTTCGAGTGTTCCATGGCAGGGAAAACCTTGCTGATATTATCATAGGCAACAGAGAGGCGGAACGGAAAGAGTATCCATACTGTCCGGCCAAGGAACGCCGTCAGTCCATTTATGATAAAAAGGGGGAGGATGTTAACGATTAATACTGCTGAACGCAGCAATATATATTCCAATCTATACTTCACGAGTGCCGTCTTGTTGAGATTTGACCAGCAGGCTGCAACACTGATTATATGCTGCTCCTGATCATCTTGTGGGAGAATGAAAATCGGTGTGTTTTATGAGCCTTGCAGGGGGTTGAATAGTTCTATGCGCCATGTCTTGCCCTGACGGTCTATATGTACCCCTCTGAGCGATACCAGGCACCGGTTCTTTTCAAACCTTCTTCAAGGCCGATTTTCGGCTGATACCCGAGTTCGCTTTTGGCCTTGGAAATATCAAAAGCTCGATTCTGACGGTACCAGTCAACCCTCCGAGGGAATATGGGAGGGGTTATTTTGAAAGGTCTGCAGATCTTTTCGAAGACGTGCCCGGCAATGACCAGCGGCAGAAGCGGAAAATGCGGGATGGTGACTTTGACACCAAGGGCCTCTGCCGTTTTTAGAACGAGGGTCTCGATTTCCACATATTCCTCGTCAGCGATCAGATAGGCCTCGCCGGTGCCACATCCCGGGGCCATCGCAAGAATAAATGCGTCTACCAGGTTGTCTATATAGAGCGGGTGATAATAAGTTTTTCCCGAGCCAAACATCGGGAATACTCCCTTTTGCACCCTTTTGAATATCATCTGGAAACGTTCAGGATCACCGGGTCCGTAAATCGCCGCCGGTCGGAGTATTACCGTATCCATGCCGCGCCGGCAATAATCATTCACAACAGGTTCGGCGTTGTACTTGGTCTGTTGATAATAATCATTTGGCTGAATAGGTGCATTTTCATTTCCCGGCGGATGGTCAATGTTGCCATGGACACCGCAGGTCGAACAGTAAATGAATTTCTTGACACCTTGTTTGATGGCTGAATCGAGAACAACGCGCGTACCCTCTACGTTGACGTGGTCATAATAACTGTTTGGAACATCGAGTTCACGAAATGCTGCAGCAAGGTGATGGACGACTTCAACGCCCACCATACAAGATTCGACCACATTCTTATCAGTTACGCTGCCAATAATGACTTTTGCTCCCCAGGTTCGTATCTCTTCGGTTTTTAATCCTTCTTTATAATCAAGACTGACGACTTCATGTCCATCGTCAATGAGGCGTTTGACAAGAGCTTTCCCGGTAAAACCGGTACCTCCGGTAACGAGCATTTTCATTTCAATTCTCTCTTTTCCTGTACCAGCAGGGTGTGTAACAATGAATAAATTTTTCTGCAGCACCACCCGGATGTTCGCGGGAGTGGAGCCCATTTGAACCGATACTATAGGACACTTTGAATAATTACCTTTTCGTCCGATCTCTGCGTTATACTCAAAATCATCTCGGCACATCAGAAATATCCCCGATGAAAAATCTATCCGTCAAGTTCAAAATGGATATCTCATTATTCAGGTATATAGCAGAACAAAAGAAACAGACACAAGAAATATCCCTGTGTCACCTATCCGTCAAGTTCAAAATGGATTGATCAGTTGAAAAAGGATATCGACGGTAGTATATTCACCTTTTTAAAAACTTGTTAAAGAAAATCCGTAAATTATGTAACATATTATCATTGGAACGGATAAAATGCCTGGCTGACTTGATCAGTCCTTGCCCGTAAAATGTTTTTCCCGTAAAAGCACATAAACCCAGATAGGCGGAATTGAGATGAGAAACAAACTTTTTAAAAATCAGTTCAAAATCCTGCTGACAGGTGTCGGTATCATTGTTGCTATGATATCGATGGGTGTGCAGGCCAAGGATAATAGTACACATAAGGAGATCGATGCGGTGTGGACACAATCCGATGGCATCAGGCCTGAAATCTTTTACAGTCATTACATTTCAGGCGTCTGGTCCGAACCGGTCATGATAACCGATGATTATTACGATAATATGTATCCCGTTATCGACCAGGACAGTACCGGCAAGAAATGGCTTTTCTGGACCGCCTATGACGATCAACGGATGGATATCCGCTATACAACCGGCAAGGATGACAAGTGGGCGGATAGTGCGAGTCTGGAAACAGAGATGCAGCGAAACATCGCGCCTTCGGTCATTATTGATAAAAGTGATGTCGTCTGGCTGGTCTGGTCGGCAAACAGTGATGGTGCTGGGGATATCTTTTGTGCCACAAATAAAGATGGTGTCTGGTCTGTACCCGTCCGTATTAATGAGGCAAACACTGACGCCGGATATACTGCCGATAGTCGAATTGAACGATGATGGGCTGCCTGTTGTTACCTGGAAAGGCATGTCGGATGGAAAAACAGTGGATCTGGTCAGTGTGTGGGACGGGGCCGGATGGTCAAAGGCTGTCGTTTCAACGGAAGATGATTCTCCGAAACAGGATACTGATTCTGACGCTGATATGGTTGAACTAGCGGATTTCATGCCTGCGAGCGGGTTGGTGTTTCTTCGTGTTTATTAAAACGACGTGGTGAAACAGGATTTTAATCAGCGATAAAAAAGGATCGGTTCCATGTTGAAAAAAATTTTAATAACCATATCTTTGTTGATGGCGTTTGCCGCTCCTGCTGCCTGGGCGGTGTTTTCTATGCCTGTCCCGGGTACTGACGGAGAAACCGTTACGATAACACCCGATACACCTGCTGTCACCGAAACCTTGCGCATTGTAACGTTTGGCGACTCCATCACCAGAGGGTATGGAGCGACACCGTATTCTTTTTATCTCCAGCAGATGTTCGATGCAAACGGTTGTAATGCCGTTGTGATCAACGAAGGCAAGGATTCGGAAACGACAAATAATGGAGTAACCCGGATCGGCGGCGTTCTGGCCGGGCAGCAGCCGCATTATATGCTGATCATGGAGGGTGCCAATGATGCCCGGATCGGTATCGGCGCTGATGCAACGGTCAATGACCTTGCTTCAATGGTGGATCAGACTATTGCCGCAGGAGCCGTACCGCTTGTTTCCGCAATCACGCCGAACACTGAGAGCGGCTCTGAAAATCGTGCTATTCCCGATATATATAATCCGGGCATCGCAGCTATGGCCGCTAGTCGTAATGTTACTTATGTGGATAACTACACGGTGCTTGCTGGAGCCGAACTGGGGTGCTTACACCTTTGACGGACTGCATATGAATGATGCCGGTCAGCAGATCCTTGCCCAACAGTTTTTCAATGCTTTGCCATGTGGCGGTGGCGGCGGATCGGGTTCAGGCTCTAGTGGCGGCGGCGGATGTTTCATCGCCACAGCTGCCTATGGCTCATTGCTTGAACCGCATGTTGTACTGCTTAGAGAATTCAGGGATACCTTTTTATTGACAAATGAGCCTGGCAGGCAATTTGTTTCAAACTATTACACCTATTCACCCCCCATTGCCGACTTTATCGCCGAGCATGAATCATTGAAAATGATTGTCAGGATCCTGTTATTGCCGCTTATCGGGTGTGCTTATCTGCTCCTGCATGGTCTCTGGTATCTGATTCCAGTCGGCATTTGTGTTGTTATTCTGTTCACCTTGCGGTTGACCGTGCTCAGCAAGAGGCCGGCGACGAACAGGGTCTTGATCATTCATTTAAACGATTTCGCGGTCTGGGTTGGTAAACTATCGAAAACCGGCCTGTCGATCAGGCCGGTTTTTTCATTCAAGCTGGCTGGTGTTTATGTGTGGAATATGCGGATTTAACTGGAACGATGAACCCCTCGTCCGATCAATGGCCGGAGCGCTGACCCACCGCGGTCCTGACCAGGAGGGATATTATTGTCATGACAGGGTCTCCCTTGCTCATCGTCGGCTCTCCATTATTGATCTCAGTGAAAATGGACGGCAGCCGATGTTCAATGAAGACGGCAGCATTGTCCTTGTTTTCAATGGAGAAATATATAATTTCCAGGAACTTCGGGACCAGTTGCTCGGCAAAGGACACCGCTTTGCCAGCCGTACAGATTCCGAAGTTATTATACATGCCTATGAAGAATGGGGAGTTGAGAGCATAAGTAAACTAAGAGGCATGTTTGCCTACGCGCTCTATGATCTGAAAGAAAGAAAAATGCTCCTGGCCCGTGATCGGATCGGCATTAAGCCGCTTTACTATTATCACACCAAAAACAGATTTATTTTCGCTTCGGAGATTAAGGCAATCCTTGAGGATCATGGTGTTGAGCGGAGGGTTAATTTTCAGGCACTCTACGATTATCTCGGGTTCGAGTTTGTTCCTGCACCGCAAACCATGTTCGAAGGAATCTACAAGCTGCCTGCCGGACACTATCTCCTGTATGAAAACGGTGAAGCCGCCATCAAGCAATATTGGGATTTGTCATTTTCCAACGCTCCGACAACCCTTTCTTTCGCTGAAGCCGTTGAACAAATGAGGGAACATCTCGATTATGCCGTTAAGTCGCACCTGATCAGTGACGTCCCGCTTGGCGTCTTTCTTTCAGGCGGCCTTGACTCCAGTTGTATTGTTGCGTTGATGAGAAAGCATGTAGCCGGAGATTTGAGAACTTTTACCATCGGCTATGAAGATAAAAGTTTCAGTGAACTCGATTACGCCGCACTGGTGGCACAACATTGTGAAACCGATCACCATGTCCTGATGCTTGATACGCTGCGCCCCGAATATGTCGAGAAGACTCTCTACCACCTTGATGAACCGATGACCGATCTGTCGACGGTTCCGCTTTATCTTCTCTGCAAGCAGGCGCGGGAGCATGTCACGGTATGCCTGTCCGGAGAAGGTGCTGATGAAAGTTTCGCGGGCTATGATCGATTCAAGGCGAGCAGAATGAATCGATGGTTCAGGATTCTGCCACCGTTTATCAGAAAGGATATCATCGGCAAGGCGACGTCCCTGCTGCCGGACCAGCACCAGAAAAAGGGTGCGGTAAACATGCTCAAGCGATTTGTTGAAGGTGCAAACCTGGATCCGGACGGACAGCATCTGCGCTGGCAGTATTTTCTCAATAAAGAGCTTGAAGATCGACTTTTTCTCGAGACATTCAACGCAAAAACCATTCATGATCCCTTCAGACTGGTCCGGGAATACAGTAAACGATGCGACGCCGGAAGGGATGAGGTTAATCGGGAAATCTATCTTGATATGCGCTTTATGATGACCGATTCGGTACTCATGAAGGTTGACCGCATGTCCATGGCCAGCTCTCTTGAGATCAGGGTTCCGCTGCTTGATCATGTGCTGGTGGAGTTTATGGCTACCCTGCCTGGTGACTGGAAACTGAAAAATATGACTACCAAGTATATATTCAGGGCAGCGCTTGAGGGTTTGCTGCCTGATAAGGTTGTACACCGTGGAAAGCAGGGGTATAGTCTGCCGGTGAAGCATCTTTTGCGTGGTGAGTTGAAAAGCTATATGGAGAACCTGATAAATGATTCAACCTTGATCAGGGAGAATATGGATATCTCTTATATCAATACGCTCATGAAAGAACATAGCGATATGAAACAAAATCATAACCATATCCTCTGGGCTCTTATCAATGTGGCAATCTGGCACGAAAGGTTTTTTAAATAGAGGCTACCTTGAATCAAAACAGCTATCTCCCGGAAAAATGAAAAAAACGCATGATGCCGTGACCGGCAGAGGTTCGGCCTTGTCGAAATACCAGCAGGTAGTTGTCGGAAGCGCTTCTCTTGGCTCCCTGCTTTATTACGAACTGTGCCAGCTGCTGGTATTTTTCCCCGGTGCGCCCGGTATGCTGCTCAGGAAGATATTCTGGCCAAAAATGTTTGCTGAATGCGGCAAAGGTACACTGTTCGGTTCCGGGGTGGTTATCCGTCATCCCAACAAAATCAGGCTGGGAAAAGCGGTGGTGATCAGTGAGAATTGTGTGCTCGACGGCAGGCATAGTTCGGCTGGCTATTCAATCACTCTTGGAGACAACGTGATACTGTCAAATAACGTCATGATTTCATCCAAGCAAGGCTCTATATCCATTGGCAAAGATGTCGGCATTAATGCCCAGACTATTATCCAGTCAACCTATGAAAACAAGGTTGAAATTGAAGATGATTGCATCATCGGACAACGATGCTTTATCATCGGCGGCGGCAACTATGATCTCAGCGATAAAGAGGCGTTGACCAGGACCCGTCCCATTGTTCCTGATTGTGGTGTTTTAATTAAAAAAAATGTCTGGCTCGGAGGAAACGTCACCGTCTTGGGAGGGGTGACGATGGGTGAGGGGAGTGTTGCCGGTGCCGGATCTGTCGTTAATCAATCGGTTGCCCCGAATTCCGTGTGTCTTGGGGTGCCGGCACGAGTGATAAAAGAACGAACGTGATGGCAACGAGAAAAGTTGCTATCGTTATTCTGAAACTCTCAGTCAGCATCTTTCTGCTGTTTCTGCTTTACCGGGCGACGCCGATCAGACAGATCGGGGACCTGCTGGTAAATGTCAATTTGCTGTACCTGCCGATCATCGGGCTGCTTCTCATTGTAAATACCTTTATCAGCGCCTGGAAATGGCAGCTGTTCCTCAGGGCTGACGGTATATCGCTGTCGATTTTGCGTCTGACTGTCTCATACATGAGCGGCACATTCTGCAATCTTTTTTTACCTTCCAGTATCGGTGGAGACACCTACCGTGTTTATGATATTGCACAGAAGAGCAGGCAGGGCGTGCGATCTGCCGCCTCGGTATTTGCCGATCGTTTCTCAGGTTTTATTGCCCTGGTGATTTTGAGCCTTGTCTCTTCACTATTCGTGGCAAAGCAATTCGGTTCCCTGCAGATGGTCATTGTCCCCTCATTGCTCTTTATCGGCTTTGTCGCGATTCTCGTTCTTCTTCTGCAGCAGCGGGGACTCAGGAAAATACTTGACATCACCGGGCTTAAACGGATCGGTTTTGTCGAGAACGTTTCCGAAAAACTCTTCCTGTCATTTACCTGCTATGGATCAGACAGAAAACTGATTACACAGGTCATGCTCCTATCTTTTACTTTTCAGTTTTCAGTTATCACGGTAGTGTATCTACTCGCACGCGCGCTCGGCATCAGTGTCGCCTATTTCTATTTCAGCGCATTTGTGCCGCTCATTACGCTGATGGAAGCACTGCCGATTTCCATATACGGTATCGGTGTCAGAGATTACGGTTACGTGTTTTTTTTCACAAAAGCGGGAATGAGCGATATTGAAACGAGAACACTTGCCCTGTTTTTCATGGCTGTTGCGGTCTGTTACTCGTTGACCGGCGGTTTGTTCTTACTGTATAAAATCTGGCGGAAACCAGGTGCATAACGCGGGCTGACACGAGCGATTAACGGGTTGAAAAGACTGACGACAATGATGTGGACAAAAGTGATGAGTCCTTGACATTAAGGATTTTCATCTGCTGTTCCCGATGCGCAAAAAAGAGGAGAATAAGTGAAACTATCTGTTGTAATACCGGCATTTAACGAAGAAGAAAACATCAACCATCTTTATGATGAACTTAAAGGTGTGCTGAGAACGTCCGGTTATTCCCATGAAATTCTGTTTATAGATGATGGCAGCTGCGATAATACCTTGGCAATATTGCAGGAAATTCAGGAAAAGGATGATACTGTGCTGGTCATTAGCTTCCGGCGGAATTTTGGTCAGACGGCGGCAATGTCCGCCGGTTTTGACTTTGCTGAGGGTGATATCATTATCACCATGGACGCGGATCTGCAGAATGATCCCCATGATATCCCTGCCTTTATGAGAAAAATAGAAGAGGGATATGATGTCGTCACGGGCTGGCGGCACGATCGGAAAGATGCCTTTATAAACAGGAAATTGCCCTCGATTATCGCCAATAAAATTATCTCCTGGACAACGGGGGTAAATCTGCATGATTATGGCTGCACGCTCAAAGCGTTTCGCAAAGAGGTCATTAAAAATATAAAACTGTACGGAGAAATGCATCGATTCATCCCGGCTATCGCCAGCGGTATGGGGATATCTTTTACCGAAATCAAAGTAAATCATCGGCCAAGAAGGTTTGGATCTTCAAAATACGGCATCTCCCGAACCCTTCGGGTTGTTCTCGACCTGCTCACCGTTAAGTTCCTGCTCAGTTATTCCACCAGGCCTATACAGGTGTTCGGGCTGCTTGGCTTTATCTCAGGAACCATAGGATTTGTCATCGCCCTGATCATGACGATACAGCGGCAGTTTTTCGGTGTTCCTCTTGGCAGTCGCCCCCTGCTGCTTCTTGCCGTCCTGCTCATTTTTATCGGTATCCAATTTGTCTCTATGGGCCTTATCGCGGAATTACAGGCGCGAACGTACCATGAGACACAGCAGAAACCGGTCTATTTCGTCAGGAAAGTGTTAGGACGCGGAGTAGGGGGAAAGGATCAGCCCGTCAATGAATGAAACTGGTGAATACGGAATAGATGTCGTTATCCCCAATTGGAATGGCAAGCGGATGCTTGAAACATGCCTGTCCTCTCTTACTAGGCAGACGGTACAGAATTTCAGGGTGACTGTTGTAGATAATGGTTCAGATGACGGCTCAGGAACATATATAAAGGATAATTTTCCTGATGTTGATCTGCTCGAGTTTTCAACGAACAGAGGTTTTAGCGTTGCGGTCAACAAAGGGATAGAAAACGGCCGTCTCCCTCTTGTCCTCCTGCTGAACAACGACACGGAACTTGATGAACGATGCCTTGAGGTACTGCTCGAGAGAAGTGCCATAGATGGCACCTATGACATCTTTGCCTTGAAAATGCTTGCGTTCCACCAGCGAAGTGTGCTTGACGGGGCAGGGGACGGGGTTATGCGTGGCGGGGTTGGTTATCGTCTTGGTACCATGGAAAACGATAACCCTGCCTATCGTCTGAAAAAGGAAGTATTTGGTGCCTGTGCAGGAGCTGCCTTGTATCGGAGGTCCCTGTTTGAGAGGATCGGGCTTTTTGATGAAGATTTCTTCGCTTACCTTGAGGATGTCGACTTCAATATGCGCGCCGCACGAAACGGCAGCCGTTGCCTGTATCTTCCGGAAGCGGTCGTGTATCATATCGGCAGCGCTTCTTCAGGTTCAAAAATTAATAATTTTACGGTTAAGCTTTCCACCCGGAATAATATTTTTGTGCTTATCAAGAATTACACCCCGGGAACCATACTGCGTTTTCTGTTTCCCGTATTGATCTATCAGTTTTTCTGGCTTCTCTTTGTCATCAAGAAGAAACAACTACCGTCCTATCTTGCCGGTATTTACAGCAGCCTGCCGCTTATTGGAAGGATGATAAAAAAAGGCAGAATAATGAAAAATAAATCAGTTCTCAGCGAACCGGCGTTAAGGGAAAAGATTGTCCAATCTGAAAGAGATGTCATCTTCTCTATCATGAGTCGTCGAGAGCAACAGGGGAAGAAGAATAAAGCCTTTCAACTCTACCTGCGTTTATTGTGTTGACAGCCGTACCTGAGAGAGACAGCAGTTCATCGACCAGTGTCATTATTGTGACGCACAATTCTCAAGATGTGCTTGGGAGTTGTCTCGACAGTTTAATGAATCAGACCATCAGACCGCAGCAGATCCTCATCGTGGACAGCGGCTCTGATGAGACCGGATATCTTCAGAAGCATCGATTGATTCCTGGCTGTCAAGTACATCTTCGTGAAAACCTGGGCTTTGCTGCGGCAAATAATCTCGGTATTTCATTACTGGCAAAAAGGTCGGATTATATCCTTTTCGTCAATCCTGACACTTTCCTCGATAAAAGCTGCATAGAAACAGCTATTAATACGATTTCCCGATACGAAAATATCGCTATTCTCACCGGAAATTTAAAAGGTTTTGATATCGGCACGGGGCAGCCAACCGGTCTAATTGACTCCACCGGCGTATTCAGGAAGTGGTACGGTAGGTGGTACGATCGTGACCAGGGACGCAGGGAGGGCACAATACAGAGAAAAGCAGGGGGGATCCCGGCAGTCTGCGGTGCTTTCATGTTTTGTCGCAGCAGTGCCCTTGAGGCTGAGCTTCCCGACCTGTTTGATGAACGGTTCTTCATGTATAAAGAGGATGTGGATTTGTCTCTGAGGCTCAGAAAGAAGGGTTGGGCTCTCTATTACACACCCGAGCTAACAGCATTTCACTGCCGGGGATGGTTGCGAAACCGGAAACAGATAAACCCGGCGGTAAGGCTACTCTCGGCAAAAAATGAAATCAGGCTCTGTTCAAAACATCGATCACCATATATTATCTGGGCTCTGTTGAAATATGTACTCGTACGATTCGCCAACATATAGCGATTTCCCGTCGGATCAGTGATGGAAGTCAACGCCAATAACCAGTGTTTTTCTCTATCGGTTATTATTCCGACACTCAACGGTGCTCGCAGCCTGCCGGAGCTGTTGGCCGGACTCTCTATCCAGACGGTTTTAGCCGATGAGATACTGGTAATAGATTCACAGTCGAGCGATAACAGCGTTGAGATCGCCACGGCATATGGTGCGCAGGTTACCGTCATAGAGCGCGCCGCTTTTGATCACGGTGCTACCCGCACAATGGCTGCCATTGTCGGCAAAAGGAGATATCCTTGTCTATTTCACCCAGGATGTTATCCCGGCGAATCGGAAACTCCTCGAACACCTTATCGCGCCCCTGATGGGAAAAGACTCGATTGCTGTCAGCTATGGCAGACAACTGCCTTCATTTGATGCGGACGAAATAGCCGCTCATCTGAGGGGGTTCAATTACCGTGATACCTCCTGCATAAGAAATTTTGGCGACAGGGATGTGCTTGGACTTGAAACCGTTTTTAATTCAAACTCCTGTGCTGCTTATTTGAAAAAGAGTCTCGCTGAAATTAATTATTTCAAAAAGGGTCTTATTTTTGGTGAAGACACCTGTGCTGTCGGTCGATTGCTGGAAAACAATTATAGTATCGCTTATGTTGCCGAGGCTCTTGTCTATCATTCGCATAACTATGAGTGGTATGAAGAGTTTTGCCGTTACTTTGACATCGGCGTCTTTCATACCGATGAGGCCTGGCTGCTGAAGACCTACGGGGGAACCTCCCGTCGCGGCAAACAGTACGTAAGATCAGGGATAGCACATCTCTATCACCATGGTTACTATGGTCTGATCGGTGATTTTGTGGTAAGAGTTGCGTTGAAACTCATTGGTTATCATCTGGGAAGAAGGTATGAAAAAATACCCGCAAAGCTTGTATCCAAACTGAGCATGAACAAAGCTTATTGGATGCCCGAAAAAGATCGCTGATCGATTATATGATGCGCTAGAAGAGAGAGATGCTGTCAACAAATCTGCGAGAGCAGAGCTCCATAATGGCCAGGATACTTCACCTGGTAGACTGTCTGCTGGTCAACGGTTACCTTGTGCTGCTGGTCACCTGGTACCGTGTTCCCTGGAGTGTCTATTACACCAGACTCGTCATCATCACCGTTGTCCTCTGCCTGTTGCTGTTCCAGTCGTTCCAGTTGTATCGCTCCTGGCGCGGATGGAAATTCTATATTGAATTTTTTGTCATTATCAAGGCGTGGGGAACGGTAATCGGTCTGCTGTTATTGTACTTTTTCATATTCAAGATATCCATTGCCTATTCACGGGTCGTTTTCATGATCTGGTCGGTAACGACACCGGTTCTCCTTTTTCTTATTCACCTGGCTGCCCGCAAAATCCTGAGATACTATCGTAAAAGGGGACGCAATATTCGTCGGGCGGTTATTGTCGGAGCGGGTGATCTTGGTATAAACCTTGCCAAAGAGCTTGAAACAATTCCCTGGGCGGGTATTGAGATCGTTGGCTTCTTTGATGATAAGGTCGCTGATGAGCCGGAGTTGACTGCCATGGGAAAACCGGTGCTTGGTGTGATTTCACGGCTGTCTGATTTCTTGAGTAAAAATGACATAGATTATGTCTATATCGCTCTGCCTATGCGGGCTGAGAAAAAAATATTTTCAATTCTCAAGGAATGCCGGTCTCTTGGTTCCAGAATCTACCTGGTGCCGGATCTGTATATTTTCGGGATTCATCATGCGGAGATCCAGTCGCTCGGCAAGATCCTGATTCTCAATTTCAACCCGCATACCGAATGGAAACGTGGATTTGATATTGTTTTCTCGTCGATTGTCCTGTTTTTCAGCCTGCCTCTGATGCTGCTTATCAGCTTGTTGATTAAACTTGAAGATCGAGGGCCGATAATCTATCGGCATAAAAGAATTACGGCGGCCGGAAAGGAATTTGACTGTCTGAAATTCAGAACCATGAGGGTCGGCGCCGATCACGAACTAATGAAAATCCTCCAGGATAATCCTGAGCTGAATAATGAATGGGAGCACACCTATAAACTGAAAAAAGATCCGCGTATAACCCGGATCGGCAGACTGCTTCGAAGAACAAGCCTTGATGAATTCCCGCAATTTGTCAATGTTCTTAAGGGAGATATGAGTGTTGTCGGAGCACGGCCGATTGTGGTGGGAGAGCTGAAAGAATACTACAAAGAGAGTGCCGGCAGATACTGCTCAATGAAGCCGGGCATTACCGGTCCCTGGCAGGTCAGCAAGAGATCCAATATCGAAGAATTACCAGGAGCGTGTTGATCTTGATGATTGGTATATTCTTAATTATTCTTTATGGACGGATATAAAGATCATATTCAGAACAATATACATCATGTTTAAAAGGAATGGTGCCTATTGAAATTGCTTTCAAAATTACTATATTTATGTCGGATAAACGAGATTGTACTATGTTATTAATCAACAATTAAGGAGTACTTCATGCAAACAGATACACAGCGGATCACAATCAGTCAGGCGCGGGAAGAGGCGTCTTCGGTTTTTCTGGCCAAAGTTTTTAACTGGATGGCGGTCGGTCTTGGTTTGACAGGTGTTGTCGCTTATTTTACAGCAGCTTCCGGACTGGCTCGGGTAATCATCAGCTCGCCACTTTTTATCATTATCGCTATCGCTACGCTCGGGCTGGTGTTTTTTCTTTCCGCCCGTATCGATAAGATACAGGCCAGTACCGCTTCAGCGCTTTTTGTCGGCTATTCGGTACTGAACGGATTGTTTTTTTCGACTATTTTCCTGCGCTATACCGGAGCCTCTATAGCTGGTACTTTTCTGATTACCGCCGGTATGTTCGGAGCAATGGCGGTTTACGGACTGGTTACCAAACGTGACCTTTCCGGCTGGGGGTCTTTTCTTTTCATGGGACTGATCGGGCTTATCATTGCCATGATTGTAAACATCTTTCTCAAAAGCCCGGGGATGTACTGGGTGATAACCATGATCGGCGTTCTCATTTTTACCGGTTTGACCGCCTACGATGTCCAGAAAATCAAGACAATGGGCGAGGAGGGAATCATGAGCCAGGGGCAGGAGGCTATTGCCAAGGGCTCTATCATGGGCGCTCTTAGGCTGTATCTTGATTTTATCAACCTCTTTTTGATGCTCCTCAGATTTTTCGGCGGCAGCAGGAACTAGATTCTGAATCTCTTCTGAAAAAGGCATGCTTCATTGAAGCGTGCCTTTTTTTTAGGAGCCTGAGATGCACTCATCATTTGCCGGAAAAAGGATTCTGCTCGGCGTTACCGGCAGTATCGCGCTTTTCAAGGTGGCCGGATGGGTCAGTACACTGGTCAAAGAAGAAGCACTGGTCGATGTTATCATGACCGCATCTTCCAGGGAGTTTGTTTCCCCACTCACCTTCGCCTCCCTCTCCAACAGACCGGTGTATGATGACATGTTTAGCGCTGAACGGGAAGGTTCGATTTCACATATCGCTCTCAGCCGGCAAGCCGATTGCATCATTGTTGCACCGGCAACCGCCCAGACCATTGCCCGGTTGGCCCAAGGTCATGCCGATGACCTGCTCAGTGCAGCCATTCTTGCCGCAAATGTCCCGGTTATTGTCTGTCCTGCCATGAATGTAAAGATGTATGAACATCCGGCAACACAGAAAAATCTTTCCACACTGAAGAGTTTTGGCTATCTGGTCGTTGAACCGGGAAGCGGCTTGATGGCCTGTGGAGAGGAAGGGGCGGGCCGATTGCCTGAATGGGAAGAGGTCTGTGAATATGTCCTGAGAAAAATATCTGCAGGGGATCTGGCTGGACAGAACGTGCTTGTGACCGCCGGGCCGACAAGAGAACCGTATGATCCGGCGCGTTTTATCAGTAACAGATCTTCAGGGAAAATGGGTTATGCTCTGGCTCGTGCGGCGTTTAGGCGGGGTGCAGAGGTTACTCTTATCCACGGGCCTACCCATCTTGACTGCCCGGCAGGGGTAAGGTGTATTGCTGTAACAACAGCACAGGAGATGTATGAAACTGTTTTATCGGCATATAAAAAAGCCACTATAATTATCAAATCAGCGGCAGTGGCCGACTTTAGATGTACTGAGACGCATCTTGAAAAAGTCAAGAAAGATAAGGCTCCTTTGACCATGACGCTTGAGCCAACTCCTGATATCCTGAAAGAACTCGGTAGGATATGTGATCATCGGAAACAGCTGCTGGTCGGATTTGCGGCGGAAAGTTCCGATATCGAGGCGAACGGTCGGAAAAAACTCGAAGCGAAAAAACCTGGATATTATCGCTGTCAACAACATCTGTTCCGGGCAGGCCGGTTTTGAAGTGGATACCAATCAGCTTATTGTCATTGATAAAAAAGGATCTACTACATTTCCGCATACGACCAAGATTAAAACCGCAGATTTGTTGTGGGATCATATCATCGAAAACGATTTTATCAAGTCGACATAAGCCATATTCTCGTTTTGGCTTGGCCAGATGTGCAGGATCAAGAGCCGGCAAACAAGGCCCCGTCTTTTACTACACGTTCTCATTTGGCAGTATTATTACCGGTCATTTCTTTGAACAAGCAGTGTCCTTACGGCGGGAAAGGTATGCCAAAACGTGTCCTTTTGATTGAACCTTATTACGGTGGGTCTCATAAGCAGTTTCTGGACGGCATGACCAATAATATCACGGCTGATTTCATCCTGTGGAGCCTGCCGGCAAGGAAGTGGAAAATGCGCATGCAACTTGCTGCGCCTTGGTTTGTCAGTAAAATCAGTGAGATGAGCCTGAAAATCGATGTTTCGACACGGTGCTATTCTCAACTTTCATAGATGTTGCGGTTTTCAAAGCGCTTGTACAAGCGATCGACGGGTGGAATAACAAGTGTCGTTATCTGACCTATTTTCATGAAAATCAGTTCGAGTATCCGGGGGTTTTGCCGAAGGGAACACTGCATCAGTTTACCGCTATCAATTTCACCACTGCACTTGTTTCTGACTCAATCGCCTTCAACTCGCACTACAACAAAAATTCTTTTTTCCATAATCTAAGGAGTTATTTAGAAAAAGTATCCGACATTGATATCCGTTATGTGTTGGAAGAGCTCGCCCGGAAGAGTATTGTTCTTTATCCGGGCATTGACTTTGAACTGATTGATATCGCGCGAGAAAATAGATCAGCTAGTGACAGTCCGCTGATAATCTGGAACCATCGCTGGGAACATGACAAAAATCCTGAAGCGTTTTTCAACGCGCTGATTGATTTGCAGGATCGTGGAATCGCCTTTAGGCTGGCTCTGCTCGGCCAGCGCTTCAGGGATAACCCGGATTGTTTTATTTCCGGCCTGAAAAAGCTTTCCGATCGAATTATTCATGTCGGTTTCCTCGAGAATCGGCAGGATTATTATCGACTGCTCGCAGAGGGTGATGTGGTCGTCTCAACGGCTCATCATGAATTTTTCGGCATATCGGTCATCGAGGCGGTACGGGCCGGGTGCACACCGGTCTTGCCCGACAGGCTGTCGTATCCCGAGTTGTTCGAAAAAAAATACCTCTACCAGGAAGGATATCTTACTTCTCATCTTGAGCACGTTCTGAAGAAAAGGGAGACCTTGTCATCATGTCAGCGGGAGTCGATGACACGACCATTCAGTTGGAAACAACTCTTGGGCGATTATGAAAAGTGGCTGGGAATACGAGATCATACTGATAATAAAGGGTACCTTGATTAACCAGGTTTTTCGTTCGAGATCAAACCATACGAGAAATTTTACCACAGGTATATAGTCAATATTCCGAGCATAACATAGAGATTGGATGAAAAGGCAATTATGCAAGGTGGTATTGATTTTCAGAGACAGTTCCTGCCGGTATCAGCCTTTATTCCGGAAAGCAAAATCAAGCATGCGCTGAATGGGGATTTTTGCCTGTTCGGCCAGACTTTTTGAAACGAAAATTTCGTTGTTCCCTTTTTTGAGTACTTCAAGAAGGTTTTGCAATGAATTCATTCCCATCCACGGGCAACGGGCACAGCTTTGGCACGTCGCCCCTTCTCCCACGGTTGGTGCCTCTATCAGTGTTTTTTCCGGGGCCACCTTGCGCATCTTGTTGAAGATTCCTTTGTCTGTGGCGATGATAAAGGTTTGCTGATCCATGTTCATAACGGCGTTAATGAGTGTTGTTGTTGACCCGACAATGTCCGCCTGGGCGATAACTGCTTCCGGCGATTCCGGATGTACGAGCACGGCAGCCTCCGGGAACAATTTCCTGATACGGGTCAGGGCGATCGAGCGAAACTCTTCGTGTACAACACAGGAACCGGGCCAGAAGATCATATCCGCCCCCGTTTCGCGCTGTACATATCCGCCCAGGTGTTTGTCGGGTGCCCAGAGAATTTTTTCACCCTTTTCGGCAAGGTATTTCACAATCGGCAGAGCGATGCCGGAAGTAACTACCCAGTCAGAACGAGCCTTAACCTCGGCACTGGTATTGGCATAAACCACTACGGTGCGATCCGGGTGCTGATCGCAAAAGGCTGAAAAGCGGTCGCTCGGACAGCCCACGTCAAGGGAACAGGTTGCATTAAGATCGGGTATCAGTACACGTTTGTCATTACTGAGTATTTTGGCGGTTTCACCCATAAATTTAACACCGGCAACAACCAGGGTCCCGGCCGGGTGCTCCTTGCCAAAGCGTGCCATTTCAAGTGAGTCAGCAACACAACCGCCAGTTTCTTCGGCGAGGTCCTGCAACCTGCCATCAGTATAGTAGTGAGCGACAAGAACAGCATTCTGCTCATTCAGGAGAGTTGTTATTTCAGCCTTTAACCGGTTTGTCTCGTCTTCTGAAAGTTCCGGCCATTTCTGGTGTGCAGGGACAATGACAGAGGGAATCTTGATAGGAGCCAGAGATGCTCGAGAAATGTTTTTGTTCATTATAGATTGCCTAAGAATATGTCGTACCAGTGTTACCAGTGGATGATGGGTCTTTTAAAGCCTCATTAGTAAACAAAAAAATGGTATTAGTGCAACAGTTCCTTACTGTCTCCCTTCCAATATAAGGCTTTGCTGCTTTGTTACAATTGATAACCATATTATCCGGGATCATAGTGTTTCTTTTTTCCTATTTCCCTCGCATCTTTCCAGCCATTTTCTCATCTGCACCCGGCTTGCAGGGATGTATCATCAGCATGATGTGCCTTTTAAAGCGGTATCCTGATGTTTTTACCTGTGAAACTTGTGTTATATAATGCGTGTAAACTGATGCTGCTCATTGTTGCCAAAACGCAATAGTTTAATTTCATGAAGAATCCATTGATCACATTTGTTTTTGACTGTATTTGTTATCCTGCTCCACTGAAGCAGAATGGGCAAAAGTTTCGCCAGAAGATCGACCATGGAAATGCGGCGAGTCCGGCTGGGAAACATGCATTTCTGGGGAACCTCTATTCATGAATACCAACGTTTTGTAATTTAAAGGAAAAACATGCGTCTTGACTTAAAAGGATGTTTGTTTGTTATTGCTGCTGCCGTTTTGTGGGGTACAACCGGTACCAGTCAGGCCCTCGCGCCGCCGGCGAGCACGCCCCAGCAAATCGGGGCCTTACGGCTGCTGCTCGGTGGCGGAGTACTTGCGTGTTACAGTCTATTAAAAAACAGGCATGATTTTAAACGTGTATCTGTTCTTCAGGGACTGGCCGGTGGACTTTTTGCCGCAACCTATCAATTGTGTTTTTTCTGGGGAGTATCAATGACCGGAGTCGCCGTTGGTACGATGGTGGCTATCGGTTCGGCACCAGTTTTTGCCGGCACCCTTGATGGTATTTTTTTCAGAAGACATCCGGCCGGCCGCTGGTATCTTTCTACTTCCCTGGCCCTGGCAGGATGTTTGTTTCTTACCCTGTCGGGGAGCATAGAAATCAATGTTTTCGGTATTGTGCTCGCAGCTGGGGCGGGGCTTTCCTATGCTGTCTATACGCTCTTCATGAAAAAGATGCTTGATTCAGTATCGGCAGAAACCGTAGCTGCAACTATCTTTTGTTTCGGAGCACTGTTCCTGTCTCCACTTCTTATGAGGGGAAATCTCTCCTGGGTAATGACGCCTGGAGGGATTCTGGCTACGATTCATCTCGGCCTGTTTGCCACAGCGCTCTCCTATATATTCTTCTGCAAAGGGTTACGGCTTATTCCGGTGCCAACCGCTGTTACCCTTTCCCTGGCCGAGCCATTAACCGCAGGGTTTCTTGGTGTCCTGCTGCTGAGAGAAGAGCTGAGCGGCAGTGGCTGGACCGGGATGCTCCTTATCCTTTCCGGGCTGATTATGCTGGTCTGGCCGAAAGCAAGACGGTTGTAATTGATGCGCAGGAAAATGTTCATGGATAGACAGGCAAAAGCATATGTTTTCGGGATTACAGCCGTTCTGCTCTGGTCTACTGTTGCGAGCATATTCAAGCTGAGCCTGCGTTATATTTCCCCGGTAGAATTGTTGTTCTACGCAGCACTCTCATCCTCCCTGGTCCTTTTCTTTACCGTGCTCGTTCAGGGTAAATTGCGACTTCTTGCAGGGTTGGATCGGAAGACCTGGGGAGTATCGATCCTGTTTGGCCTGCTTAATCCCTTCCTCTATTATCTGGTCCTTATCAAGGCCTACGATCTACTGCCGGCCCAGCAGGCTCAGCCGCTGAATTATACCTGGGCAATCACCCTCTCTCTGCTTTCCGTACCGCTTCTTGGTCATCGCCTGATTTTTAAGGACATCATCGCCGTTGTTATCAGTTATTTCGGGGTATTTGTCATCGCAACCAGGGGCGATCTCCTGTCACTCTCCTTTGACAGCCCGTTCGGCGTTCTGCTTGCGCTTGGTTCAACCATTATCTGGGCCGTGTACTGGATCTTTAATACAAAAGATGCGAGGGACCCGGTCGTTGGACTCTTTCTCAATTTCTTTTGCAGTATCCCCATTATTGCGCTCTATCTCGCTTGCACTGAAGGATTCAGGGTGGTACCGGCCGCCGGTCTGCTCGGCTCGGCCTATATCGGTTGTTTTGAGATGGGAATCGCCTACCTTCTCTGGTTGATGGCCATGAAACTGACACGTTCAACGGCAAAAATTGCCAATCTGATTTTTATCTCTCCCTTTCTTTCTTTAATATTCATTCACTTCCTTGTCGGTGAGCAGATTCTGCCATCATCGTTACTCGGCCTTCTTTTCATCGTGGCCGGTCTCTGCATTCAATCATTTTGCCGGGCGAAAAGCAGTCTCTGAAAGGTGTGGCAGTATCCATTGAAGGGATAGAAAAAACCGTTGCAAGCCGGCTCAGTTAATTTGAGAAGATATTTTGCTGTCAACTTTATTGCAAACAATCGGGCAGGGTGGCAAACTATTGCCAGGACAGATATGATTGAGGAGACTACCTTGATTTTAAACCTTCCTGATAATCAGAGGATTTCTCTATGGAAGAATTGTCAAAAGCCCAAAAGGCCCGCACCGCAATCGCGGCATTCAAAACACTTGCAGATGCTTTTATTTTGAGCGGATCATATCAGCCTTCGGGAAAATCCGGTCAGAAACTGGAGGACTCCTTACGGCAATTCAGTCCTGAAATCTATGGTTCGATGGCTGATGCCCGCATTGTCGAGTTAAAAGGGCTTGAATATGTCATAGACCGTCTGCCGAGAGGAATTGAAAAATGCAACAAGATCGTTCTCACTGCTCAAGAGGATCTTGAAGGAACCTCCTTTGAAGAAGTGATCCCTTTAAAACGCCGCCGACTGTCCTATATCGTTTCAGAAAGAGAAATCTGTTTTGTCGTTACCAGGGGAACAACTGAGATCTACGACATCCTCACACATCTTACCTTCCTCAACAATGAAGCGAAGAAAATTCACTCCCAGATATGTCTGCGAGGTCAGGAAACCTGTCAGGAATGGCATGAACTGAAAAAAACCATCGAAGCATCTGAACAACCCGATGGTGCTGAACTTGATCAGGCAATATGGAATCTCTCTATCATTGTCGGAAGAACCTATAAAGAAACCCGGGCGACATACGAATATCTCCAGAAAAATATGATCAACCGATTCAACAACGGACTTTTCCGGATTATCTATTCTCTCGGTCAGCGGGTAATTGAAGAAGATCAATCCTATGAAGATCCGCTGTCAATTCATTTCACCCCGTCGTTGCAGGAGATTCTCGGGCATCACCGCTATGCTTTGGCTCTGTCGCAATCCGTCAAAAAGAAACTCATTGCTCTCGACCTGCATACAAAACCTGTCAACATCGTCAGCGCCAATCTTCACTCTTTCAGAAATATCCTTTACGGTTATGGCGCATTGATGGAGGCAGGTATCCCTCCATCTGAAAATCTCTATGAAATGATCCATCAGATACGGGAAATCGACATTGATATCGATGCCTACGCAGAACGGTTCGGCTTTTTTTTTCATGAAGACCTTTCCGGGTCAAATATCGATGTTCAGATCATCGATACAGAGAAACTGCAGCCTGAATGCTCACATCCAAAGGCCGCAATCGATCTGGCCTATGTTCAGAGGCATCGGCCGGTCATCGTTATTATGGACTATGCTTTTGGTGCGCAGGCCTATGAAGTGATGGATGAATTACTCTGTCCCTATAAAGTTGAAGGGCAGGAGGTTATGATTCCGATAGAATCAATTTCAATCATGGGAAAGGCGGGTATCCTGCCTGGCAAGAAAGGAGACATCATGCTGGCTACCGCGCACGTAATGGAGGGGACACCGCATAATTATATTGTAAACAACGATCTGTCTGAATCTGATTTTGACGAGGATGTGCCAGTCTTCTCCGGCCCGCTCGTTACCGTTCTCGGCACGTCTTTACAGAATCGTGATGTTCTGGAACGCTTCTACTCTTCATCCTGGCGTGCTATTGGAATTGAAATGGAGGGGGGACATTATCAGCGGGCAATCAATGCGGCAATTATTCAGGGGCATATTCCTCAGACAATGAAGGTCAGATATGCCTATTATGCCTCTGATAACCCATTGATAAGCGGCCAGACACTGGCCTCCGGTCCAATGGGCAATGATGGAATCGTTTCTACTTACATGATATCCCGAGTCATTATTGAGAAGATCCTGCAGGAGAATGATGGAGAAAAGTGATCGATTGAAATCCTGGCGCATTCTCTACGCTTCTCCACTTATTTTCGGGGCAGCCTGCGGGCTGCTTGCGCTGATTATCGCGGTGTTTGCGGTAAGCAATTTTCAGCGCGAAAAAAACCTCATGGGTATTGCCCTTGAGCAGGAAGGTACGGCCATTCTCAGCCTTGTGTCTTCCGCTTCCAGGGATCAGTTGCGAAGAGGGATGATAAGAGGCGAGGTAGACCAGAAGAACTGGCTTCAATCCATTCAGCAGGTGATCGAGAACGGGCTTGAGCATCCACGTATTGTGTCTCTCTATCTCGTTGATCAGCAGGGAAATATCCTGGCCGATGGAGACAGCAGCTCGGGTTGGTGGTATCGTTCCGCCGGATACGATTGCTTTTCTCGGCATGCTTGAAGAAGAGGGCCGGCGTCAGAGCAGTCGTCTGGAAAGACCTGAAAGCGAAGGCAAAGAGGTATTCCAGATTGCCCGTATCTTTAAGCCTGTCGGTGCAAGAGACGGGATCGCTTCCGCGAGGCGGGATATGATGCGGGGTCGGATGGGGGGGAGGAACATTCCTGATCAACTTCCGTCGCCAGAGCGTCAGAAGACGATTGATGAAATGACGCGTAACCCGCTCTTTCTCGTTGCCGAACTTGATCTGAGTGAATTTTCTACGGCTGTTCACAAACAGTTTATACAGATCGTTATCCTCTCTTTTGTACTTCTCCTGGTGGGGATTGCAGGGATATTATCGTTGTTGATGATGCAGGGCCTACGGATAACGCAGACACGATTGAAAAAGATGGGGGAATTCACCGATGTGCTCGTCTCTTCCCTGCCGGTTGGCCTGATTGCCATGAATTATGACGGCATCATTAGAACGTGCAATGCAAGCGCCTGTCATATGTTAAATCTGCCTGACGATACCGTCGAGGGAAGTTCCGTTAATACGGTTATTCCAGCGGCCATTCTAGCCCGGTTATCGCTTGATGATCGTCAAAGACCAGCTGTCATGTTTGAAATCAAGATACCGGAAGAATCGGGCGAACAAAGATCTCTCCATATTACCCTCATAGACATGCATGAAGCTGATCAGGAGCATGGGGGAAAAATTGTATTGATCCAGGATCTGAGTCAGCTTAAAAAGCTTGAAGCGCAATTGCAGCGGACTGAAAGAGACGCCGCTATCGGTAAAATGGCTGCGGGGGTTGCCCATGAGTTGAGGAATCCACTCAGTTCCATAAAGGGGTTGACGCTTCTTCTCAAATCCCGCTTTAACCGGAACAATGCCGACCGGCAAAGCGCAGATCTGCTTGTAGAGGAAGTTGAACGATTGAACAGAAGTATTGGTGAACTGCTTGATTATGCGCGGCCGGCACAACTTGTTCTGCAGATGATTCCCATTGACGAGCTTGTTAAAAAGGCGGTCACTCTCGTGCGCGCCGATGCCGATGCCCAGGAGATCGTGATCGCTGAGACGTACCAATGCGCTGACAGGAGCCTCGTCATTGACCCGGACAAGATGATCCAAGTCATATTAAATCTCTGTCTGAACGGTATCCAGGCCATGGAAGACGGCGGGCGACTGAATATAGAAACCGGCTGTGAACGTGAGCTGGTTACCATAGTCATCAGCGATACCGGATCAGGAATCGCTGCGGAGGCGCTGCCAAAGGTATTTGATCCTTACTTTACCACCAAGAGCGGCGGCACCGGACTCGGTCTGGCGATGTCGGCAAAAATAGTGCAGGATCATAAGGGGAACATCACCATCTCAAGCCAACCGACCGGAGGAACAACCGTGACGGTGAGTTTACCGCTTCATTGATAGAGCGGTTTTTGCCTGTTCCGATAGAGCTGACCTGGTCCTGATGAGCCCGGGGCGCGAATCCAGGGTTAGTCTTTGAATTTTTCCTTAAAAAACTCACATTCCCGGGGAGAGAGATCAAATCTAAGCACTATTACCTGCAACAATTCTGCTCTGCTCTTCTCTGGAAATTCTGCGATCAGTTCTGAAAATGCCTGGACAGCTTTTTTTATCTTGTCTCCAGACAGCGGTCTGTAGTCATGGGCAGACATAACAGCTATTCCTCTTTTCTACTGTGGTTTCAGGACAATTCCTGAAAGCGGGGGGACGGTTATTTCGGTGTGGAAAGAACCACTCCCCCACGGACCCGGCATCGCGGGATAAACAGCATCATTTGCTGCATTGCTGCCGCCGTATAGAGCCGAATCAGAGGAGAACAGCAGCTGGTAGGCTCTATTGCCGGGCAGCCCGATCCGGTATTGCTGGATAGTCTGCGGCGTGAAATTGAGCAGGCAGACAAGGTGATCTCCGGGATCTTCGGCATATCTTGTAAATGATATGATGGAATTGTCCTGGTCTGAAAAGTCAAGCCAGGCAAAACCGTGATGGCTGTAGTCGACTTGCCACAGGGGCGAAGCCTGCAGATACAGCGTATTCAGGTCCCGGACAAAATCGAGCATTTTGCGATGTCTTTCATCTGTCTCAAGAAGATGCCAGTCCAGACTTTGTTTGCAATACCATTCGGAGCGCTGGGCAAATTCATTGCCCATAAAGAGCAGTTTCTTTCCGGGATGAAGATACATGGCAAGAAAAAGAAGACGGAGGTTGGCAAATTTCTGCCAGTCATCACCCGGCATTCTCTCGAGTAAGGATTTTTTCCCATGCACGACCTCATCATGGGAAAGCGGCAGAATAAAGTTTTCCGAATAGGCGTACATTAAAGAAAAGGTGAGCGTATTATGATGATATTTTCTAAAGAGAGGCTCCTTGGAAAAATAGCTGAGCATGTCATTCATCCAGCCCATGTTCCATTTGAAACCAAAACCAAGTCCGCCTTCGTCGGTCGGCTTGGAGACGCCGTAAAAGCTCGTTGATTCCTCGGCTATCATCAGTGTCTGGGGGAAACGATCATAAACCACCGAATTCAAATGGCGCAAAAAATCGATAGCTTCCAGGTTTTCCCGGCCGCCATAACAGTTTGGCACCCATTCACCTTCTTTGCGAGAGTAGTCCAGGTAGAGCATTGAGGCAACAGCATCAACCCGAAGGCCGTCGATATGATATTTATCGAGCCAGAAAAGGGCGCTGGCGAGAAGATAATTGCTCACTTCCCGACGTCCGAAATTATAAATGAGGGTGCCCCAGTCAGGCTGGGTGCCCTTACGCGGATCTTCATGTTCGTAGAGCGCTGTTCCATCGAATTTGGCCAGGCCGTGCGCATCTTTGGGAAAATGTGCCGGCACCCAGTCAAGGATGATACCGATATTATTGAGATGACATTGGTCGACAAAATACATGAAATCGTCGGGAACACCATAGCGGCTCGTGACACTGAAGGGTCCGGTGACCTGGTATCCCCAGGACTCATCAAGGGGGTGTTCTGCTACCGGCATGAGTTCGATATGAGTAAATCCCAGATCTTTCACGTAAGGAATTAATTGTTCGGCGAATTCCCTGAAGCCGATGAAACGCTCCGGTTCATGGGGGTCCCTGCGCCAGGAACCGAGGTGAACTTCATAAATCGAAAGGGGTTTGTCGTATGGGCTCTGCTGTTTTTTATTTTCCTGCCAGATACTATCCTGCCACTGATAGCGATTAAGGTCCCGAATAACAGATGCATTTCGGGGACGGGGCTCACCAAAGAATTGAAAGGGGTCCGATTTTTCCAGGAAATTGTTTTGAGCAGTTTTGATAGTAAATCGATACAATTCGTTTTCAACAAGGCCGGGGATAAACAGCTCCCAAATTCCCGAACTGCCGAGCACGCGCATTTGATGAACCCTGCGGTCCCAGCCGTTAAAATTACCAACCACGCAGACAGCGCGGGCATTCGGCGCCCAGACGCGGAAAAGAGTGCCTTTTACTTTCTGGTGCAGGCCGAGTTGTGCCCCAAGCAGATTGTAGAGTGAATAGTTAGTCCCGAAATTAAATAGATAACGATCCTCTTCGCCCAGGAGCGGAGTAAAACGATAGGGGTCGTTAATCATATGGATGTCCCCCGAACGAAAGACGATCCGGTATTGATAATCAAATGGTTCAAGTTCGGGAAAAACAAGATCCCCTACGCTGCTGTGATATTCAAAGAGTCCTTCGGGATGCACTTTCTGCATCGGATATTCAACATTCCCTGAGACGAAAAATACCGTTTCGGCGTGCGGCTGAAGCGTCCTGACGATAACCTTTTCCAGTTCTCCCGGGGGACGATGGACGCCCAGAAACTGAAAAGGATCATAGTGGTCGTTTGCCAGTATTTTGTTGAGCAAATCGTTCATCTGTAGAAAGGGAAAAGGGGTTGAAGTAAGCTTCACCTTATTAGATACTAGGACATCAGTGCCAAAAAGTCATGATTTAAAAAACGACCAAAGATCATTTAAGTATTACATTAGAAACAGATAAGTCAATTTAGATGGTCCTGGGGATGTTCAGCTCTATTGACGACCTCGATTCAACTCTGTTAGGCTGATCATTATAAGAGATGAATCTTTTTCCAAAAGGATTGTTGTAATGGATACAAAGGGTACACCGGTCATAGATAATCTTACAGGCGCATTTCTCATCTCCACACCGAAAATGCCGGATCCACGCTTTGCTGAGCAGGTAATTTTTATCTGCGCTCATAATGAAGAAGGGGCCATGGGACTTGCCATAAATCAACCCAGTCCGTACTTCAGCCTTGAAGAAATTGTGAAGAGCGCGCTTCTGCCTGTGCCGCAAAAGCCGCTTCCCCCCGTCTACATCGGGGGCCCGGTGGAGATGGAGTCTGCATTTGTTCTCTATGGGTCAGCTTATAAAGCTGAACACGAACTCAAGGTGAGCCGTTCTGTTTCACTTTCCCGGGAGGCGATGATTCTGGAAGATATCGCTCATGACAGAGGTCCCGGCAGGTACCTGTTTCTTCTTGGTTATGCCGGATGGGGCCCCGGACAGCTTGAAACGGAGCTGCTCGCTGACGGCTGGCTCACCTTACCGGCAGACGATTCTATCATTTTTGATGTTCCCGACAACGAAAAATGGAAGACCGCTGCCATGCAATACGGTATCGATATTTCAACCTTCGGAGATGTGCTCGGTTATGCTTGAGTCTTCATGTGTTATGCCGGTTAGCTGACCGTTGCGTTTTCTCCATTATTACTATTTTCGGTACCTTAAACGGACATGATCGATGAACAGTAAGGATAGAATATTCACCTGCACTCAGTGTGGCTTCTGTTGTCACGGTGAAACAACGGTGTCCCTCGACAGCAGCGACCAGGAGAGGATGATTTCGGCCTTGAAGATAAACCGAGGTGAGGTCAGCGAAAAATACTGGAGAATTACCGATTCGACCGTTCAGATGAAAACGGTTGATGGGCACTGTATATTCTACAATAACGGATGCACGGTCTACACTGGGCGCCCGTGGCGTTGCGCCCAGTGGCCGCTTGTTCCGGCTTTGCTGCACGATCCTGTTAATTTTTCCATAATCAGTGAATCATGCCCGGGTATTAATAAAGCTCTTTCATATGAAACGTTCTGCCGGTTGCTGCAATCTTATCTTGATAAGAAGGAAGAGGATAATTCTGAAAATCAACTTGAATAATCTTTATCTCGTCCGATCTCCGCTATGAGATGATTTTTATTCTCGGCACATCAATATCTCTATCTGCGGCAAAACATCTCGCATGTCTAAATCTAGAAAAAAATAACCTGATTATTCAAGATAGCCTGGAGCGTAATTATGCACGATGAGATGAACGGGTAACATGAAGATTGAGCTGATCCTGCTGGGAAAGACCAAAGAGGATTATCTTGACAGGGGCATACAGGATTATACACAGCGTTTACGGCACTATATCCCGGTTGATCTCAAATATATAAAAGTTAAGACGCAAAAAGCCCAGAATGAAATTGAAATAAAAAGATACGAAAGCCGTCTGGTAGATGGTCACGTCACTGCAGGCTCTTTCCGCTGTGCTCTTGACAGTTCGGGAAAGCAATACGAATCCGAGCGGCTTGCCGATCTAATTGGTACGCTTGAGCAGCAGGGAATAAAGAAGATGAGCTTTGTCATCGGCGGTCATCTGGGCCTGGACGCACACCAGCTTGAGACGGCGGATCTCGTACTGTCACTTTCGAAGATGACCTTTACCCACGACATGTCACGTTTGATATTGCTTGAGCAGTTATATCGGGCCTTCAGCATCAAGGCCGGCACGAAATATCATAAATGATGAACTCGTAAAAACCTAAATACAAGGATGGCTAAGTAAAAAACTTCATATTCGAGGCGCAAGATTTATCTATTATTTCGGCGTACTAGGGTACGTCGTAATGATAGAAAAATTGAAGCAACGAAGAAGATGAAGAGTTTTTACGACGCCATCATAAATGAGTAGTCAGAAAGACATCAAACCGGCTGCTCTTTCCCGTGACAGAAAATGAGGGTTTTTCAAGAAAAGGTGCCCCGGTCGGCCTTTTTACCACGACCCGTTTGAGCGCATGCTTCCTGGCCTCCTGCAACAGAAGAGCACTGTCTGTATCATTACCAACCAGACTTCTGAGCAGCCTCATTTCCTGTTTGTTCAAGGCTGATTTTTTTTGCTGCGGGTACATCGGATCCATATAAATCGTATCGTAAGCCTGTTGGGAAGAGTGCAGAAATGAAACGGCCTCGTGTAAATGCAACGAAACACGCTCTGCCAGTATCTCTCTAATGGCGGGATGGCACAAAGCACGCCTTATTCCGTCATCCAGCAGGGCCCAGACAATCGGGGATCGTTCTATCATGGTTACCTGGCAGCCCAGACTGGCAAATACGAAACTGTCTGCTCCAAATCCTGCGGTAACGTCACAGATTGTTGGCCTCACCCCCTTCTTTATGCCCGCGGCCCGGGCCAGCGGCTGATTGATGCGCCTGTCTTTCAGGTAGCGGTAAAAAACAGGACCTGAGAGAAAATCGACTGAAAGAGGACCACGGACGCCATCGTCATCCTGGAGAAAGAGGTGGAGATGGCTGTTATGGTAAACGAAATAAAAATGAGCATCACCAATCTTCGGAGTCGGTGGAGGCAGTTTTAGCCGAAGCGCCAGCTCTTCTGACAGCTTGACGTCTTCGTATTGCTCTGATTCGACTTTTATTCGAATGTCTTGTTTGATATCCACACCAAAATGATTTATGTAGTTGGGAGTGGTAAAATTATTAACAAGTTCGAATGAGGATCGCTACTTATATGATTGACCAGAGAAACCGCGTTAAGGTTATCGCCGTCATACCTGCACGATATGAATCCAATCGTTTTCCGGGGAAACCGCTCGCACTGATCAGTGGAAAACCAATGATTCAGCATGTCGTTGAACGGGCGCAGAAGGTTGAGCTCTTGTCAAGAGTAGTGGTGGCAACTGACGATAAACGAATCGCCGACTGTGTATCTTCCTTCGGCGGTGAATGTGTAATAACCAGGAATGATCATGTCTCAGGCACTGACAGACTGGCTGAAGCGGCCGGGATCCTGGGTATTTCTGAACAAGATGTGGTGGTGAATATCCAGGGAGACCAGCCTGTTTTTAAAGCCGAGGTGATCAGCCAGGTAGCGCTGCCTCTCCTTGATGATCCGACCCTGCCGATGTCCACGCTGATTTATAAAATTGTCAGGGAGGAGGAGATTAACGATCCTAATCATGTTAAGACGGTTTTTGACAGGGACTATAACGCCCTTTACTTTTCCCGCTCACCAATTCCTTTTCAAAGAAATAAAGAGGAAGATCCTCCCACTTATTATAAGCATCTCGGGTTCTATGCCTATCGCAAGGACTTCCTTCTGAATTTTGTCGGATTGCCTGAAGGAGAATGGGAGCATTTCGAGAAACTGGAACAACTGCGTGCGCTGGAAAATGGTTACCGGATAAAGGTGGTATTGACAGAACATGATTCTATAGAAGTCGATACCAAAGAGGAACTGCTGCGGGTTGAAGCACTATTGCGGGAAATGACTTGATATCACTTTATGACATACTCGTAAAAAGTCTATTGCACTCCAAAAGATGGCTAAGAAAAAACACAGATAAACAAGGAGTGGTAGTTTTTCAGGTGCGAAGGCATACAGGTAGTATGCCGAGTGCCGGAAAAAGTTCCACGACGCAGTAGATCGAAGTTTTTACGACGCCATCACTTTATATAAACGGGTAATTCATGGTTGACAGCACCTTCGCTCAAGAGAACAGGACGCTTATCAAACTTCTGGTCAGGAAAAAACTGAGCTCCTTTGATCTGCTGCCTCATCAGGATATACGTGAGAAGCTTGTTGACCTTGTTTTAAATGATATCCCAAAGGGTACAGAACAGGATTCGGCAACGCTGCTTGCGGAACTTAGGCAGAAGTTAACTGATACGAAAGTTGATAAAATCAAGGTAGTTGTGTTTGGCGGTGGAACCGGTTTGTCCAATATAATTGGTGGCGACTGTCGGCAGCCGGGCTGGGATAAAAGACCATTTCAGGGACTTAAACAGGTCTTCCCCGATACCCGGGCCGTGGTTTGCGTTACCGATGATGGCGGATCAACCGGCGAGTTGCTCAAGGATGTACCGATCTTTGCGCTGGGTGACATCCGCCATGTCATGCTGTCCTCCATTCAGCTGGCACTGCTCCAGCAAAAGTATGACCTGGACGTTCCCGGGGCATTAAAACTTATCACGCAATTAGCGCTTCTCTTTAATTTTCGTTTCCATAATAATCCAGCCTCTCCGGAGGAACTGATAAGACAGGCCGGACTCAGGCTCGATCTGTTTCCGACTGCAATTAAAGCATATGTGCAGCAGGCCCTGTCCTTTTGTTATGGAGATGAGCTGAGTTGCGCAACAATTGCCCGCAGCCATTGTCTTGGCAATTTATTGATACTTGCCGCAATCAGGCAAGCGTTACCGAAGCAGCAGCTGCAGGAAGTAAACCTGATACTCGATAAGCGGACAGGTGAGGCTATTTATGATGCGCTGGCTGAATGTGCCGATATCTTCGGGGCTGGCAGGGGATCGGTGCTTCCCTGTACCGTTACCCCGGCTCAATTGCGATTTCACTATACCGACGGCGTGCAGGTGACGGGTGAGATGAAGTCAGGTATTGCAGAACGAGGCTTCCCCGTAGACCGCGTTATTGTAGACTTTTGCGATGTCCCGTATGTTTCTGGGCGGGTGTTTGCCTCGATCCGCTCGGCTGACATACTGATAATGGCCCCCGGCAGTCTTTACAGTTCAATTATTCCTGTCCTGCAGGTACCCGGCATTGCCGCTGCCGTGAGAAAAAATAGAAAAGCACTGAAGCTCCTCATCGCCAACCTCTGGGTGCAGGCCGGTGAAACCGATCGTTCAATTACCGATCCGGAGAGGAAATTTTATGTCTCTGATATGATCAAGGCCTACGATTCGAATATCCCCGGAGGTACTCCGGGCCTCTTTGATCATGTTCTCTGTCTCTCTCTCCAGGATGTTCCTGCCTCGGTCATACAGAATTACACCATAGAGGGAAAAATCCCAATCTACCTTGACCGTGAAACGATCAGGCTGCAGGGCGTTGAACCTGTTGAATGCGGCTTCTTTTCAAAGGAGGCAATGCTTGAAAGACAGGTCATACAGCACGACCCGCACGTGGTTGCTCAGGCGGTTAAGGCGATTTATCTGGCAAGAAAATTATTTCCTAAAAAAGTTCAAAAAAAACAGGATCCGGACAAGAAAAAGAATGCGGTAACAAACCACTCCCGTCGTATTTGTACGCCCTCCTATAAATACAGAAAACTTACCGAGTATTTCTCTGATATCCCGGTCAGGGCAGGCAAGCAAAGCTTTGCCATTAATGCTGATGACGTTCGCCGCGCGCTGACGAATATCATCTGGCTGCATCAGGACATCCCGGTCAGCCACCTCAACAGGATAGCCGGAATAACCTGCATTCCCAAAAAAGACTGGAGACGTGATCAACGCTGGGACAACATTTTTTCTTTTTATGACCCGGAGGATAAGGAGGTAAAAATCAGGGAAGATCGGTTTGATAATCCGAAACGTCTTGAAGTTGCTTTTCTTATCGCTGTCGGTCAGTCTCTTCTCGGTAACTATGCCGCAGAGAAAAAAATAGAGCTTTTACTCCAGAATAACATCTCTGTCGGCAGGGTCTATCATCTTCACCTGAGGGAGGAGAGCTGCAGGTCATGCTATTTCAGTGACGCGGAACTGAGGATCTTCTTGCAACTGGCCAGGATGATCGAGCAAAAACGCCAGCACTTTACCCGTGCCATTAACGGCAATGAAGGTTTTACGCCGCCAGGTCTTTTAATGGGACTGATGTATGTCTGGTACCTGGATAACCGGCTGGCAAGTCATATAGAATACAAGATGTCCATCATGAAAGTCCGCCAGACAGACTTGATCCCGGACCAGAAAATCATGAGGAACCGGAGAGAAATGCTGACCGGTTTTTTCAGAGAATTGTTTTCGGCAAGAGCGATCCTGCATAGCATTAATCCTGCAATGATCAATTTTGTTCTAAATAGAGGCGCTCGGAAAAATTTACCGCAGGCATATATTTGATATTCCGAGTTAATTTTGAGAGAACGACGAGTTAGGGGGAAAGCGCTGTTTCAGGATGGAAACTACTTAGCAGTTTGCCTCGCATAACGATTAATTATATGGGATCTTTGCGATGCTTTTAGACGAATGGAAAATTTAAAAAGGGATAACCTAATTCTACCCTATGACTACAATACAAGCCCTTGTCGTCGATAACAACCCGGTCCTGCTCAAGGCAATTTCAGCCATCGTGGAACAGGAGGGACCATGTCATGTGCGTACTGCCGAGGATGGTTTGCAGGCCCTTGAAAGCCTGAAACTATTCAAGCCGGACATCGTTTTTACCGATCTGGTAATGCCCCTGGTTGATGGTGAACTCTTATGTAAAATAATCCGCCATAACCGTGAACTAGATACTACCAGGATTGTTATTGTCACCGGTGTTCCGTTAGAGGAGTGCCGGCCGCTTCTCGATAAGATGGATTGTGATTTTTCCATCGCCAAGGGCAGCCTGAAAGAAATACGCCGTCATATCCGGGAGGTTTTTAAACAACTCAGGCATAAGGGAGAAGGAACTGCAAAAAGAGTGCACTCCTCAGCCGAAAAGAACCGGGGAAGCACACCGGCCCAGACGATAACAACCGAGATTCTGAATGAAAAGAAGCATCGTGAAGAAATTGTCGCTTATCTCTCTGAGGGAGTTGTGGAGATGAGTGATCAGGGGAAAATTGTTGAAATCAATAATGCCGCCCTGGATATTCTTGCGTTAAAAAAAGAGCAGGTGATCGGTTCAACGATAGACTCGCTCGAATGGGGTGCTCATACAGAAAACATCGCTGACTGGCTTCAATGCGATCTCCTGGGAAAACGTGCTAAACCGCTTTATATCAATGATAAAAATCCGGTTTTTCGTCAGGGGAAAGTGCTTACGACAACCCTTCACGCTATTGATGGAACAACTTATTTCGCTCTTTGTATTGTCAGGGATATCACCAGGCTTTATCAGGCAGAGCAGTATAAAAAGAAACTGGATCACGCCCTCAGACTGGCCAGGAAGATGGAAGCGATGAGTGGCATGGCAGGGGGGGTTGCGCATGATTTCAATAATCTTCTTACTATTCTCTGCGGTAACCTGGATATGGCAGGACTTGTCCTTGCCGAGGGCGGCTATGATAAAGTTGACTACCTGCTTGATCAGGCCCGGATGACCGCACAGGCGGCAGTTACACTCGTAACAAAGATATCGCATTTCTCTCCATACGGCATTATCAGTCGAGAAATAAATGATGTACATGCGCTTTTGCAGACAGCGACACAAACCTTTCGTGGACCGCGTAATGTTGTTTTCTCCATGGATGTAGAACACGAACTTTTGCCGGTCAGCATCGACCGGGAACAAATGGTCACGGCTCTGCATAACGTCTTTACTAATTGTGCGGAAGCCGGGAATGATACTGATATTTTCATCCGCGCCGGGAAACTGATCCTCAAACAGCCCCTGGTGGAGTACGGGAAATATGTTCCGGCCGGAAACTACGTGCTTTTGTCTATCCAGGACAACGGCCGGGGTATCGAGACTGCTCATCTTGTTGATGTCTTTAATCCTTACTTCTCGACAAAGAGGCGGGGAAAAGAAAAAGGAATGGGACTCGGTTTGGCCGTCGTTTATTCAACCCTGAGAAATCATGGTGGATATGTAACGGTTGATTCTGTTGTTGAGCAGGGAACAACGGTTTCATTTTATATCCCGCTCGCCGAACAACCGATAATTGACCACTTGCCCCAAATTGAAACCGTTCAACCCGTTATAAGGAAAATTCTTCTGCTGGAAGATGATATGCAGAGCAGACAGGTTGCCGGGGTGATGTTTGAATATGTGGGCGTTAACGTTGAAAACGCTGATGATAGTAGTGAAGCAACAGAAATGTTAAGAAAAAACACTAATGAAAGTGAAAGGTTCAGTGCGATTCTGATCAATCTTCGCGGTGATGATCCCGAGGCCGGCCTGCAAACCTGTCAGGAACTTAAACTGGTTGCACCGGACATTCCGGTGATCGCTATCTGCGGGGCTTCAATACACCCGCCGATGAATATCTTCGGTCCCTCCGGTTTCCTGAACCTCCTGCTTAAACCGTATACCATCGATGACCTGAAGAACCTCATGTTGACACTGCATTAAGCTGCATTACATAGCGAATAACCTGGTAAAATCGAGATTAGATCTGAAAGGCGATCATGCGAAGTGGTAAACATTTTCGTCAGGCCGACGGGTATTTTGCGCCCTTGCTCAGTGCTGACCATCAGGTACATATATAACAGTAGTAACCTTCAATTTAGGTCTTGATAGGAAAACAGCACCTTCGGTGTGGCAAGATTAATCACACCCACCTGGGAGTTCTTTTTCTATAAAGACTCAACAATATCAACCGCCAAGACTTTTCTGATACATTCCCGCGAAACCAGGACAGCTCAATATGGCAGGTAGGAAGACTCACCAGCAAAGCGGCAATTTTTCGGTAATGGTCAATGTGATGATATGACTTACGTATCATCACTTTTAACCCTATGAAATGTCTTCACGTTTTTGCGATGGCAGTTCAGGATCGCTCTCATCTTCGTCGACCGGCTCGGCGGACAGCACTTCGGACGTTTCCCACACCTGCGACTCAATATTGCCGGCCTCGACCGAGCCCAGCGGCGGATAGTCGAGAGTATCTTTGAGCTGCTCAATTCTGTCGGGAGCAAGTCTTGGAAACGGCAACTTGCCGGCTTTGCGCCAGGATGCAACTTCTTTCGCAGCTGTCTTGCCACGCTCAACGTCAAGCCCGTCGTCGCGTCCCATGTAGAGGGTCTGTGAAGGAAAGGCAAAGCCACTTCCCGAATTTTTAACTATCTCGCTCATTCGCAGCAAGACGTCTTCGCGTATGGCGTAGTATTCGTTGAAGTCTCGGGTCAGTGCATATATCCGGACACCAATGTCGAGGGAAGATTGACCAAAGTCTGCGAAGCGCACGCGCACCGTTTCGGAGTCGATCTTAGGATGGGCATGGAACATCTCGCGAAACTTCACAAGCACATAGCGCAATTGATCATTTTCGGTCTCGTAGCGAAGACCGATGGTCGCGGTAATCAGCATCCTATCACATTTCGCCCAGTTGATCAGCTGCATATCGGCGAGGGCGGCGTTGGGAATCGAAATCAAGGTGCGATCGAGGGCCCTGATCCTGGTCGTGCGCACACCGATGCTTTCGACAGTGCCGGTTTTGTCACCGAATGAGCAGAAATCCCCGATCCGCACTGGCTGGTCGAGATAGAGCATGATGCCGCCGATCAGGTTTTCGAGAGTCGGACGAATCGCAAGCGCGACTGCCAAACCGCCAATACCGAGTCCAGTCACAACGCTATAGAGAGGCAGCCCCAGGTCCTGTACTGCATAACCGATGATCACCACGCTGACCGCGGTCCCGATGGTACGGGCACCAATGCGCCAGAGATGCGCGTCGAAGCTATCTTCCGGAATATCCTTTGCCTGGACGATGCGCTCGAAAATAGCGAGAATGAGCAGCCATAAGAGCCAGACCGCGCCGGCATTGATCAAAATGGTTGATATATCGACAACCAGGGTCGAGAATGAGCCTGAAACAAATATTTGGTGTTCAATGAAATCCTTTAGGCTCGAGAGCACCACGAGGAACGCGATTGGCATCAGAGCACGACGCAGCAGGAAGCCGACCCGATTTTCGGTTTCGCGGCGGTTGACCGCACGATGAAAGACCAACAGCAGGAGCGCTGCGAGAGCAATAAGGATAACCACCGCAATGACTTTCCACTTTGGTGTGTCCAGCCAGAGGTCTTGCAGACTCTGCGGAACTCTTCTGAGCACCATCGCCGGGATCATCGGTCCGGTAAACTGGGGAATAGCACGATGCCAGCTAATGATGGGTAAAGACGTTTGCAGAGGCAGGTCTTTAATACCCTGGTAGAAACGCGGCGCCTGCATAATCGTGCTCTCGCCAAACAGAAACTCTCCCTCACGCGGCCCCTTTTGGGCCTGGACAATCCAGATCGGGGTGCCGGGGATGCGCCATTTGGCGCGTGACACATCTTTATCGAAGGCCTCTTCATCAGGAACATTTGCAAGGTTTGGCAATTCGATACGACCAATGATGTCGAGCAAATATTCAATTGTTTGGGTTCCGATCTGCGTGCGAAGCGATGGCGGAACTGAGGACAGGTCCAGCAGCGCATGCAACTGAGAGTTGATAACCTGCAACTTTTCGACAAGCTTACGAGATTTATTCAACCTATAGGATTGGTAGGTCTGTTCCAGCTCGTCCCTGAGGCGGAGAAAAGATTTGAGCGTGGCACGCGGGCTGTCCGTTCGGATGGGTTTGATTGTGGGCTTATCGCTGGCAGCCTGCTGCCTCCCTGCGAACATATCATCCCCGTCCGATGTGCTTTCTGTCGTTTCATGGGCGTGAATAAAAGTCGCGGCACAGCAAATCAAGACAAGGGCAAGCCACCACCGAAAAACAGTGGAATAATTAAATTTCGAGTACAAATTATACACAGAGAACTCCTTATATTGCATCATAGCATCAAATTGTTAAGGGTGGGAACGATCTTACTACTCCCCACGGAAACCCTAATAAAAGTGATGCGTCCAGACGTCCTGAAAGATCACGAACAGGAACGCCGTTGAACAGCCGAACATCAGCACCCCCGTTATTGCAATCAATGTCCCGAGATGCCGCCAGGGATACTTCAGCAGGATGTCGCCGTAGCCCAGAGTCGTGATCGTCGCGGCGGAGAAATAAATGCCTTCCGTAAGGCTTGCTATTAGCCCCGTCCAGCGCAAGAACAGCCCTCATGCCGCGGCCTCCGCCAGATCGCCAACGTAAGTAACAAAAAGCAACCAAGGAGGATGATCTTGCCGTAATTTTCCGGTCCCAGATGTGCCAGCAGCCATGCCTTGTGACGAACCATCTCGCCAGCGACGTTCATCCCTAGCAGGCCGGTAATGAAGGTCAGCGGCAAGAACACAGTCGCAACGATAGTCAGATTGAGGCTGGAACGGGTCATAGTCTCCGAGCGTTGGGCCTCGACCTGATCTTCCGGCATCTGTACCCGCGTGCGGTATTCCTCCAGTCCGTTTAAATGGCGGGTGACCTGCTGTGACGCCCTGACCAGCGTTTCACGATCGTCGGCATCCAGGGCCAGGGCGGGTTCGGTCGTCATCGGAGCAAGCACCTGCCGGGTGGAATTCACTTGCCGTCACCAGCGACCTGTCCGACGACAGGTCGCTGTCGCAACTCGTCCACAACAGCAACCGTCCCGGATCGCACCGTGATCGCCCTGGTCGGGCAGCGATCAGCAAGGCTCAACCTCCGCAGACTGGCAACGATGATAGTGGGTTCCATGGCATGAAACACGCTGAAGACTGTCCTGATGTCCTTATTGATCGAGGATCGGCTGCACCCGGCCAAAAAATGTTGGAATGCCCCAGTGTCCTGTCACGCTTCACCTGTCACCCAGAGCTTGTTATTCTGGCTTCCTGACTTCGTTGCTTATTCTGTCACGTAGCGCTGCTACGCTCCTTCATGCGCGCCTCACTGGAAACCACAATCCCAGCGCTCCATTGCGACATTTGAAACGTGACATGACACTAGTGATGACAAGGCAGTGGAGGAGTATAATAATTTTATATCCCTATTTTAAAATACATTTTGATTTGGAAAAGGATGGTATACGTGGCTGGAGAAAAAAGCGATCAGATACTCAACGATTTTTTCTCCAGCCACTGTAACCGGCAATGCTCTGGACAGGGTAGCTGTCACTGTTATGTGCCCATCAAGACTTGGGCGCCGGCAGCCAGTTGGCCTCCTTGTCCTTGCCCGGCGATGCGTTCTGGAAGTACCGTGTCAGCGAACCGTCGGCGTTGTAGGTAAGGTCGTCGCGCGGGCTGACGATGAACTTGTTCAGTGCATTCGGCACAAGCCACCAGCTGTTGTCGATCTCGTACATGGTGATCGGTTTACCAGACCTGGCCGGGGTCCTTCTCAAGCTGCTGCATCACCGTCTCCATGGCCCTCTGCAGGCTCAGCGACTCCGCCCGTTGGCGCGGCGGCCACTCCTGCAGGCTTTTCATGTGCTCGGCAATGATCCCTTGTGCCGGTACCAGGGTCCACATTTTCTCGGCGAAGAGCTTGCGGGCCATATAGCCCCATTCGCGGGAATGGGGGTCGAAGTGCTCCATGGGGTCCATGCGCAGGTTGAAGAGATAGGGCACCGACGGATAAACCAGCGGGTCCCACCACAGCCCTTCCTCCTTGATCGCGAACAGCATCTTCCAATCTCCCACGCGCACGCCGGTGAGATTCGCCTCGTCGTAATAGAAGTACTGCCGACGGGCGGACTTGTCCGTCTTGCCGGTCCACAGCTCAAGATTGTTGTAGCCGTCCAGGTGCACTTTGTAGTTCATGCCGCCAATCTCCACGCCCTGGAGCAGCTTGTCCTTGATGTCCGGCTCGCCCGCGGCCGCGGCCAGCGTGACGAACAGATCTTCATGGCTCTGGATGGCGTTCGAGACGCTGCCGGAAGGAATCTTGCCGGGCCAGCGGACCATCATCGGCACCCGCACGCCGCCCTCCCAGGTCGTGCCCTTCTCACCCCGGAAGGGCGCGTAGCCGCCATCCGGCCATAACAGCATCTCGTAGCCATTATCCGTCGAGTAGATCACGATGGTGTTGTCGGCAACCCCCAGGTCGTCAAGCTTTTTCAGCAGCGCGCCGATCTCCTCGTCGTGCTGGATCATACCGGCGCGGTAGACATCCATCTCGGGACGCCCCTCGTCTACGGCCTTCTGGACATACTCCTGGGGTACGTGGGTCCAGATGTGCATCCGGGTGGGGTTGAACCAGACGAAAAAGGGCTTGTCTTCCTTGACGCTGCTCTCGATGAACGTCTCGGTCGCCCGCAGGAACTCCGCGTCCACGGTCTTCATGCGCTCACGCGTGAGCGCACCGGTGTCCTCACAGCGCTGCTTGCCCATCCGGCCGAACTTCGGGTCCTCGGCGGGGTCGTCGGTGTCCGTCGCCCAGCAATGCAGGACGCCGCGCGGACCGAACTTCGCTTTGAACTCGGGATTCTTCACCCCCGGGTAATCGAGCTGCTCTGGTTCTTCCTCGGCGTTGAGGTGATAGAGGTTACCGTAGAACTCGTCGAAACCGTGCACGGTCGGCAGGAACTCGTTGCGGTCGCCCAGGTGGTTCTTGCCGAACTGCCCGGTCGCATAGCCTAGCGGCCTCAGGACCTCGGCCAATGTCGGGTCTTCCTTCTGCAAGCCCTGCTTCGAGCCGGGGATGCCGATGGTCGTCATGCCGGTGCGCACCGGCAATTGTCCGGTGATGAACGCGGCCCGGCCGGCGGTACAGCTTGGGTGCGCGTAGTGGTCGGTAAACAGCATGCCCTCTTTAGCGATACGGTCGATGTTCGGCGTATGGCCCATCATACCGTGGGTATAGGCGCCGACATTCCACATGCCGATATCGTCGCCAAAGATGACGAGGATGTTGGGTGGCCTTTCCGTGGCCGCCATTGCAACGGGTATCCAGACCATCATCGCAATCAGTGTAATGAGTTTCAACAAAGTCTTTTTCATAATTTTTCTCCCAGTAACTATACAAGCAAGTGTCTAACTATTACCTGCTCAGTTCTGATTTTCCCCGAACGCAAAAATCCGATTCCAGTCGGTCTTCATGCTGATAACGATCCAGCCCTGCTTTTTCGCCTCGTCGTAAAGCGCCTGGGTGAAGGTGCCGATTCGGGTGTCGGGGAGCCCCTGCGCCGGTCCGTAGGCGTACTCGCGCTTGGCGTCGTCGTGGAGCAGAATCATCGACAACCTCGCACCGTCACCGGCCTTCGTGTATTCCAGCATCTGACGGTCGCCGGTCGAGTTTCCGAATGATGCGTAGGGCCGACGCCCGATCATCAGGTGGATGCCCTCGGCCTTGCCACCATTGTTGTTGTCCAGGAGCAGTTTCGGCTCCTTGGTGAGAAACGGCTTGCCGTCCTTGCGATAGCCGTACCTGGTCTCCCCGGCGGTGCCGACCACCTGCTCCGGCGGGATCCCGTAAACGGGCTCGGAATACACCCGAACGAAGTCCTGACCGCCGCCGGTGACGATGTACGTCTTGTAACCGTTGGCGCGGAGGTACTCCAGGAGCTCCTGCATCGGCAGGTAGGTGAGGTCGGTGTAGGGCCGGTTCCAGCGCGTGTTCCTGGCGGTTGCGAGCCACTTCTCCGCCTCGGCCTTGAACTCGTCGACACTCATGCCGGTAAGGGTGGCGGCGAGGATCTTCATAAGGTCGTCCATGGAGAGCTTGGCGATGGCCTCGCGGTTGCCGGACAGCACGGTTTTGAAAGGCTCCACCTTCGCCAGCTCCGGTTTCGCCTTGACCACCGCCGGAACCCGCTCCAGGCAGTAGACGACCTGGGTGTACATGGGGTGCTCGACCCACAGCGTGCCGTCCTGGTCAAAGGTCGCGATGCGCTCTTCCGGCGAAACATAGTCCGCACTGCTTTTATTTGTCGTTGCTTTTACAAATTCTAAAATCACCTGCTTGGCTGCCCCATCGTTCCACGAGGGCAACGGATCAGCTGCTCGCGCGGGCACCGGCAAAATCAGGAAAAGAAGGGCACACAGCGCGATTTCATGGGTGAAATGAGCTTTCATAATTCAAGTCCTCATATCGAAAAAAAAACGAGACCGAAAAAAGTCGGCGACCTTTTCAGGCCGCCGACTTTTTTACTTCAATACAATACAACTTCTAGCACACTCCGTTACTCACCCGCGTGGCTGATGTGTTTGGCAGACTGCATCGCCTCGATCACCTGATCAAGATTGTAGCTCGCTGGGGTCTGCAGCGCTGGGAAGGTCCGGTACGTCTCGAGTTCCTTCAGCCACAGCAGCTGCCCAGTGGGCAGGAGGTTCCAGTCATAGATATAGGCCGTGCTTGGCGCGGCCAGTGCGCCGCCGTAGCCCAGGAGGGTCCCATCAACCGTCGCGACCGACCTTTCGAAGGGATCACGCTTGAGGTTGCTGACATAGGTCCAGTGATAGGTCTCTGGGGGGCCGAACGCCTCCGTCGCGTTGGAAGAAACCATCGTGTAGTAGAACTTCCAGTTCTTGTACCGTACCGCCGAAGGTTTTGCACCGGTGTAGTAGAAAAAGGTGTCGCGTGCCGAATCCGACTTGCCTTCGAGATAGTCCCGCTGATCGACGCCGTCCAGCGTGGTCTTGACGATGCCGGGATACTTGCCGGCCTCAATCTGCTTCTTCAGGCCATCACCCGAAGGCCCGCCGGCGATATTGACGAGGGTGGGCAGCCAGTCAAGTGACGAGAAGATCTGGTCCGGATGAGTGCCAGCCTTGATGTGCCCCGGCCAGCGCACGAGCATCGGAGCCCGCATACCGCCTTCCCAGGTGGTGAGCTTGCCGCCCCGGAATGGCGTAATACCGCCGTCCGGGTAGGTGATCGTCTCAGCGCCGTTATCGGTGGTGAAGACGACGATGGTGTTGTCGAGCTCGCCCATGTCCTCGAGCTTTTTCAGCACGTAGCCGATGTTGTCGTCCATCTGCTTCATGCCGGCTTCGTTGATACCCCAGTCCTTGCCGCCCTTCTCGCCCAGCATGTCCAGATACTTGTCCGGAGAGCATGGTGGTGACGTGCATGCGCGCCGGGTTATACCAGACGAAAAACGGCTTGTTGGTCTTCTCGGGGTCGTTGCGGTCGAGGAAGTCGATGACCTGGGCGGAGATTTCCTCGTCCACGGTCTTGGAACGTTCCAGCGTCAGCGGCCCTTCGTCCTTGCAGCTCTGGTTCTCCTCAGTGCCATCCGCGGATGTACAATGAATAACCGGCCTCGGTGGCGTCATGCAGAGCCCGTCTCGCGGATCGATGGCACCGGGGACCTCTGCGAGCCCCTTGACCGGGGTGTTCTTACAGGGCGGAACAATGCCCTGCTCGGTCGGCGACTTGTTTATGTCGGGGAAGCTCACCCCCTGCATGGCGTCGAGGTGATACAGGTAGCCCCAGAACTCCTGGAAGCCGTGTGCCGTTGGCAGCGACGCCGATTTATCGCCAAGGTGGTTCTTGCCGAACTCGCCGGTGTTGTAGCCGAGATCCAGCAGGAATTTTGCCAGCGCGGGCGTGCCCGGCAACAGCGAACTGGTGGCACCCGGAAGCTGCGGCATGACCATGCCCGCCCGCAACGGATGCATGCCGGTGAAGAAGGCGGTGCGGCCGGCCGTGCAGCTCTGCTCGGCATAATAGGTCATAAACCTCGCGCCTTCTTTCCCGAGGCGGTCGATGTTGGGCGTCTCCCCAACCATGAGCCCCTGATGGTAAGCGCCGACGTTCATGATGCCGATGTCGTCGCCCATGATGAACAGGATGTTGGGTTTGCTGTCAGCGGCTTCTATTGGCGTGACCGTCCAGGCCAGCGCTGTGCAACAGGCAACAACCCACAGCAAAAAAGTTCTTGTTGATGATAGTCTCATTTTTTTCCTCCTTTTCGTGAAGTTCTTCTTGTTGATGGTATTCTCATTTTTTTCTCCTTTTCGTGAAGTTCTTTAATGAAGTTCTTTAATTTAGGTCTCAAATTCCGTCGACTGGCCAACCGCGGTAATGACAATTTCCGGCGGCTGACGCATGAGCACTCTTGCCCCCCTTAAAACGGTAAAGAGATCTGAGTCCTGGTGGGCATCAGCGTCTTTTTGGGTCGACCACTCTTCTATGAGCAGAAGTTCATTGTCATCTTCGACATTCTGGAAAACGACTGCCCTCCGGCAGCCGCTTTCAAATCGAACCTGTTCAACGATCGAGCTGAGCGTTTGCAGAAGCTCTCTACGCTTTATAGGCAACACTTTCATTTTGATTAGAATGATAACCAATTGGATTCTCTGTCACTTGATGATCTTTGAAAAAGTTGAAACCAGAAAATTAGAGACATGAGCTGTTATCTACCGTATGGCAATATGTATACCTGATCTGACTGTTTGATTGATTATTGTTATTTGTTACCGAATTTGTTGAAGATAAATCGCAGGAAAGAGCATTTGGGATGCTTTGCGAGGCGACCAGTTTCCCCGCGAAATATCAAGGATCTGTTAAATATCGCGGAATGGCAAACCTGAAATGATCGAATTCCGGACGAGGCAAGAGCCGAATATTTGTTGTTCAGGAGCCCGTTTGAACCAATCTGGAGCACCGGCTTAACCGTTACACATCCGGGTTAGTTGTCTTTTAAAATGTTCCGGTGAACGACTGTGTTTTCAGTGGAAGTTGTTGGACTTTATCAGTGCCTGGGAGAGAACTTGTTTTAACGGCATTTCTATTATCATTTGGTTAGAAAAAGGTACTTCATGTGGTTGAAGTTATGCTTACATGAAGGGGTGCAATCATGGCAGATACATACCGGGAAACCGAGGAAAATAATGGAAACGTTCACAACTTTGAATATCAAATTCTTCCCTCAGGGGGGTACTCAGTAGAGTACCCCCCTGAGGTGCACAGGTGACTTTCGCAGATTATTTGTCTCGGAGTCTCTTACCTGGTTTGCCGGTTTTCATGCACGAAAATAATCTCTGAACCACTGAAGTTCTAAAGCACTGAAGCCTTTGCCATTGAAACGCTTATACTGCGCTACTTTTGATTAAGGCCACTATCCTTAAGATACTCCATTCCACCCCAGTTAGCCTGGATGTCTATCCCCCCATCGTTGATTTGATAGAGACTAACCCCTGGGACCATGGTTATTGCTCCAGACTCGTCCAGATTAACGTCTCCAACTTTTATAGTTGCATTGGCAGATGCGGATGCATCCAGGCCAATAGTTATGAATTGCTCATAGAGAGTTTTTGATGAAAATGCAAGAACTTGTCGGTAGTTGTCATACCCGACACCAGGCCCGGTACCTGCTCTCAGCATGATCATATAAACAGGCTTCTTATCGGAATTTTTAAAAGCCACACCCCGCCCTTTTCCGCCAACATATAAAATGAGGTTGTAGCCGGTATTGGTGAACACTGCGTAGCCATATGCATCTTCAATAACTTTTTGTGCTTTCGGATGGCTTTTATACAGTTGCGCCAACGTATCCTCTGAGGTTTTCAGGAGGTGCTTTCTTTCACTATCCTTTTGCTGTTCAGTCAAATTGGCAGTATCTGATTGAACGTTTTTGTGTTTGCCGGCGCAAGAGACTAACACCATAGTGATCGAAACAATCAAGATTAAAAAAACTGTTTTAGGGATGTGCTGTCGGTATTTCATAAACATAATTCCTCCGTGTTATAAGTATTACCAATGTATAGAGAGCCCAACCATGGGTCCCTGTCGAAGAGCATCGCAGGCGCAATGGAACAACGTATACCACTCACCATTAAAAAAAGCTCTGACCTGCTGCCTTGTGGCAGGGCTTGAGAGCTATTTAGTGTCTGTCCATAAATGGCCATTTTACCCTAACTCTTCGTTGCTCTCAAAATTTAATCCGCGGAATATCGTCTATATGCCTGTGGTTAAATTTATCGAGCGCCTCGATTTAGAACAAAAAATCTCATTTATGGACAGACACTGTTTAAGAAAACCATCAATTTCGAACCTGTTCAACGATTGAGATGAGAGACAGCAGAAGCTCTTTATGTTTTACAGGCAGCACTTTCATTTTGATTAGAATGATAACCAATTGAATTCTCCGTTACTTGTTGATCTTTGAAAAAGTTGAAATCAGAAAATTAGGGATATGAACTGTTATCTACCGTATGGCAATATGTATACCTGATCTGATTGTTTGATTGATTATTGTCGTTTGTTGCCGAATTTGTTGAAGATAAATCACAGGAACGAGCTTTGGGAGGCGACCAGCTTCCCCGCGAAATATCAAGGATCTGTTAAATATCGCGGAATGGCAAACCTGAAATGATCGAATTCCGGAGGAGGCAAGAGCCGAATATTTGTTTTTCAGCAACCGTTCATCCAGCACTCCATCTTCGTTCAATCAGGCTCCCACATAACTAGTGTCTGTCCATAGATGAGATAATTTGTTCTAAATCGAGGCGCTCGATAAATTTAATCCTCGGAATATCAGTCCTATGCAGCCCAAGAGTACTTCCTGCGGGGCGCCTGCGTTAAAATTTCTTGCATGTCTTGATCTCGATGGAATAACTAATTATTCAAGGTACCCTAAGGTTTTTCGATACCAAGCTTGCGAATACGGGAGCGAAGCGTAGAAGGATTCATGGCAAGAATCTGCGATGCACCTTTGGCTCCTTCGATACGCCATTCGGTAAACTGGAGCACTTCCTGAATATGATCCTTCTCAATCTCCTGCAGGCTCTTTAAGGTTGGACTCATTTTTTTACGAGCTGGTCTGGATAAGTCATCAGCCAAGCGCAGTTTGGGCCCGGAAGTATTGATTACCGCCCGCTCGATGACGTTTTCCAGTTCCCGAATATTACCGGGCCAGGAGTAAGCCTGTAGCATTTGCACGACACTCTGCGGTATTTTTTCAATAGATTTGCCCAATCGTTTGGCAGCATTGTCAACAAAAAATTGGACCAGCAGAGGGATATCTTCGACGCGGCGCCGCAGCGGCGGGACCGTGATTGGAAAGACATTCAGACGAAAGAAGAGATCTTCTCTGAAACGCCCCTGGAGAACTTCCTCTTCCAGGTTCCGATTAGTGGCCGCAATAACCCGTACATCGACTTTGATGGTGCGGGAACTGCCAAGCCGTTCAAATTCACGATCCTGGAGTACTCCCAACAGCTTTGCCTGCATTTCAAAGCGGTAATTCCCCTATTTCATCTAAGAAAATACTGGTGCCGTCAGCGATCTCAAAGCGTCCCAGATGGCGCTCCTGAGCCCCGGTAAAGGCGCCCCGTTCGTGGCCGAACAACACACTTTCAATCAAATCAGACGGCAGAGAAGCACAATTGACTTTTACCAGGGCGCGGTTCCTGCGCGGACTTTTGTCGTGGATCGCCCTGGCAATCAATTCCTTACCAGTCCCGCTTTCACCAAGTACCAGAACGTTGCTCTCAGTAGAGGCAATCTGTTCCACTTTATACAGCACATACTTGAGAGCAGCACTGTTGCCGATAATGTTATCGAAATTGTGTTCACGTTTGATTTCTGACTGTAAATAAGCAGTCTCCGCCTCAAGCTGGTTTTTTAATTGCGTGATCTCCGCATAGGCGCTACGAAGTTGAATTTCTGCATGTTTACGGATCGTAATATCACGGTTGCCTGCGCGAAAACCCTGCAATGAACCCTGGAGATCAATAACTGGTTGGCAACTGTGTTCAATCCAGCAGATTTGGCCATCCCGCCGTTGAATCCGGTATTGAATTTCGCAAGATTTCAGTTCATGACGGGAGTCATGATAATGACTGTCCCATACATCCTGATCTTCCTGGACGATAATATCTCTAAAAAGGGCAGGGTTACCCAGGAATTCTCCGGGCGAGTAGCCGCTGATGCGCTCACATGAGGGAGAAACATATTCAAGGGATCCGTCAGCGTTGAACCAGTACTCCCAGTCATGGGTGAAATCAGCGACCACCCGATATTTAACTTCGGCCCACTTCAATGTTTTTTCATGATGTTTGCGGACCATTGCATTGCTCAGAATTTCAGCGACCAAACGACATTGTCGTAAGAGCTCCTGCGGCCATTCTTGACGGCGTCTCAACATAGTGAGAGACAGTACGCCCATAACTTTCTTTTCTGTCGACAAGGGTATCAGGGCCAATGAGAGAATGCCCAGGCCGCCAAGGAAATTACGATCGTCTTCGGCTTCTGCAGGCAGATCGGCAAGATTGGAAAGGGTAACTATCTCACCCTGCATCAATTTTTGATTGATCCACGGGAGTTGGTCAAATTTATATTCAGAAGGCAGTGTAACAGTATCCAAATGATTATATGAATTAACATGATAAAACCATTTGATTTTCTTCGGATATTTCAAAAACACTCACCCGGTCTACCTTGAGGGCATTACCGATTGATTCCAGTACGTGTTTTATTTCTGTATCTATACGATCAGACGGCAGGTTGACGAAGCGGGCCGAGAGGGTGGACAACATCTTTTCAAAATCCAAACGTTCAGCGAGTTGCAACTGGGCCCTGCGACGTTGCTTCTGCACCATCATCAGGTAAAAGATCAGCCCGCTTTGGGCTAAAAGAACAAAAAAGGTGGCAACGATATACCTGCGGTAGCTCTCCCAGAAGGAGTTGGTCTTAAACTGAACGATGCTGCCGGGTGGGAGTCGATCCTCCCGGATTCCGAAGCGTTTAAACTGCCGCCAATCGAACTTATTAATTGTCGTGCCCTGGCTTGACATGGGAATATTTGAGGCCTTTTCGCCTCTTAATATGCGTAAAGCCATCTCGCCGGCCCTGACTCCTGTCATTTCCATACTGAACATCCTCCCGCCGACGATACCGTCGCCGAAATAGGAATCCAGACAGCCATAAACCGGCGCATTGGCTTCTTTCGCCAGGATTGAAGCAGCCTGCCGGGGAACGAAGGCCTTGCCGGTACCATCCTGGGTGAGGAGGTAAAAGAGGATCACCGACTGCTCGGGCAGATTTTTGACTTTTTCCTCAATTTCAGCAAACGGCAAACGAGTCAGATAAATGAAGTCGAATTGCTTGCTATACGGCTCAAGTGCCTGGCGGATATCTTTTTCAAAAAACAGATCGGTATGGGATGCACCATTGACAACCGCAACGTGGCGTGTCTCCGGATGGATCTCGAGTGCCGTATTCAACAGCCCGACGTAGTCGATATCCGCAAGGACACCGGTAGTCTCAGGGGGTAAACTGAGACTCTCTATGTTTGCCCGCGTGATGCCGGAAAAGACAACGGGGATGTTCTGAAACAAATCATCCTGGTGGGCAATAACAAACTCAAGTGCGGCCACGCTGTAGGCGATTATCAGATCGATCTTTTTCTTGGAAAACTTGTGGTGGTATAAATCACTCAATACCTGGTTATGCCTCTGATCGGGATTGCGGTCAGAATCCATATATTCGATGAAATACTCAATATCAAATTCCGTGCCTGCACCTAACCCCTGCTTAATGCCTTGTTCTACCATGGAGTATGCCGGCAGATCACTCTGTGCATGGAAAATAACAAGAACGCGTTTCTTTTCTTTCAGCTCATTTGCGTAAGTATTTGGAAGAAAAACAAAAAAGAACAAAGATACCAGCAGAAACAGATGCAGCATGGAGAAAAGGCTCAAGCCTGCTGGAGACTGCTGCTGCGCTCGACTGTTTTTCACAACACAGCGGGCAAAACATGTAACTCTTTGTCTTGGCATTGCACACGTATTGGTTGTTCAGACCCTGACCACTGCCGTGGTCTTTGCAAAGGTTCTAGGCAAACCGGTTAGTCAATCATCATAACTGTTTCGATTCGCAGTTGTTTGCAGACAGAAAGAAATACAGGAGAACAGTTATGGAATTTACAGAGAAAGCATCATGAATGATAGGAAAATTTCACCAATATTTATTCTCCTGTCTGAAAAATGGATGGTTTCTCTGCTTGCGGTACAAGAAAGCCATATGGGGAAAGTTCTTCAACTCGTTAAGATAGCATGCCACAAAAGCATTTAACAAACATCGGCTGAGCAGATCTCCACCTCAAAGGATAGCAATAGCCAGATGCTTTGTAGCCAAGGCAGTTTTAAAATATCAGGCCAGCCAATATAGCAACGGAGTGTTACTGAACGGTTCAATAGCAGACTGGATGAAAAATTCTGTGTTTGCAATATGAGGGTTAAGATCGCAAACAAGATAGTTTTCGTCCGGAAAAGCGCTGTTTCAGGATGGAAACAAGATAATATGTAATGCTGGACCTGAAGTTTCGGGTCATTTCAACTTTGACTGATCAAATACCACAAATTTCAGCAAGCTGATTCAAAAAAAAGACGGCTATTTTTGTAAAAAGCTCAGAATATTTTTGACAGTATTTTTAAAAAAATAAGAGGGAAGTGGCGGCAAGGTTAAGCATTTAAGAAAAAAGCAAATTACAATTATTCCAGAATCTCTACGGCTTGAACGCAAGTTCTACGGGTTAGGACTATTCCTGTGAGATTAAAATATTGCCCAAATCACCGTTATCGTTCAATCTCCCCAGCCGAATCCAAGACCGTGGCTGATATGTTCTCAGAGTGGATGATCAGAGGTGAGACCGCCTGTCATGATGATCATTTCGGGAGTTGCACAGAGGATCTATCAAGTTGGATTATATATTGATATTGCAGAGATTGGAATTGGCAACCTCAAGAACGAGCAGGAAGGTCTAGGAGGACAGGCAGTCAAAGACGCTGAAAAGAGGTTTTATTCGTCAGGGAAGCGTGTTGAAATACGCAGCGAAGCAGATTTTTTGGCGACCCTGGAAAAGCGATTTTCTATCACTCTATCGACTTAGAGGCAGTAAACAATTAATTTTCTAGGGGATTGCAGAAGCACGGAGAAGGTTAGGTCTTTGAGTTGTTGCTCGTGAATTTGGTATTGTTTCTCATAGTCCATGGGACTGGTTGGAGGGTTTTCTGCATAGGGAGGTCGTCACATGATATCGAGCCACTTATTAAAGAAAGCTGTCGTCGGCAAGCTAACCGTTATGATCCTTGTTGTCGGTCTTTCGTTCGCCGGACCGTTACGAGCCGGACCTCCCGGCTTCCGGCAACGGGCGCCTTACCCGCAAGTGGGAAGATTTTTCCCGACACTACCCGGCCCTGGTATTATGGTACTGGTCGGCCCCAAGCGCTACTATTACAACGCCGGAGTGTTTTATAATCATGGGCCGCAAGGATATAGGGTGGTTCATGCACCTCTGGGGGCCGAGGTGACCCATCTGCCGCCGGGGTTGAAACTCTTGGAGATTGCCGGAGTGAGCTATTTTTTCTTTGCTGGTGTGTACTATAAAAAAACACGATCCGGATACGTTGTAGTTGAAGCTCCGCCGGCGGAAGGCAGTTTCCCCAAAAGCTTTTCCACGGGCGAAGGTGATTGCCAATCGACTGGACGCTGCGTTCCGGTCCCGGGGTTAATTATTCGATCATTGATACAGTGAATCAGGGACATGTGTTATTCATACTCGGGGAAGTTCCTGAATGGTATTATGTCCAATTGCCTAACGGTGACAAAGGCTGGGTGATGTCTAAATATACTCGTGGCATGGCTATAAATCCTGGTGCGCAAGGCTAGAGGTCGCCAAACCAAGACCAAAGTCCCATCCAGGGCAAACAGCATCAAGGCGATGGCGGATGGCAAAATGAATCCTGCCCAGGCTGCCAATGCTCCCAAGTAACCGGCCCGGGAAAGACCAAACGGCGGAGCGGCCTGAATGCTGGAAGGCCCAGATAGAAACTGGCACAAGGCCACAAGATCGGCATAACTCCGTTTAGAGTGCCGTTTTGGACGGTTAACGAGTTCATCTCGGAAATATCCGGGACGGGGGCTATCGGACCGCCGAACGAGTTCAGGCCAAGGCGCAGGGAAATGAAAAAGACTGTAATTGGGGTCTTGTCGTGCGGTTTATCGATTGACATAATTCAATCTTTCTTTAGGGACTCCGGTAAGCTCAACAGTTTCTTCAGGAATGCCTCGCCAGGTGTAGTCAAACGTCTTGTGGAGGTGGGCGGCAAAGATGATGACGACGTTGTGGCCAGAAATAACATCATGAAAGCTCTCGGTTGCAACCCCTTATTTACAGGGACAATCCCTAAAAGGTTAACTGATAACCTGCATAAAATGAGAAAGTATTAGGACCTGAGATGTCGCTGCCTGCAGAAAATAGCAAATGGTGCAGTTCGTTGAAATTTATAATGGCACCCACATTATATCCAGTGCTGCTATCCCCTCCTACTTCGCTGCGGGTTTGGTGGAATATTTCTGTACCAAGGGTGAGATGTTTTGTTATAGCACGCTGCACTGCCCAACCCAAAAACCAATAATCCTTATTGTCCGGACCAGGGTTACTCCAGTAACCACCGCCACCGTAGGTCTTCCAAGGGCCCCAACTTTTTTGTATCCACACCGGAAAGAAAACCTGCACCTCTCCACTTCCCAGGTCTTCAGTTTCATCGCCAGTGGGAAGGACGACAATTGGAAAGATACCAACCTGTGGGATTGAATCGGTTTCTTGGATGAATCTGAACTTGGCACCTAGCTCCATGTCAGCGTAACCATAGTGTGAACTTTTCCCTTCTGGCTTCACGTACTCTAAAGGGGCAATCACATGAAGCTGAACATTCGGATATACACCATAGTTGACTTCAAAATGTGGTGCTGTGAGAGAGTACCCACTGCTCTCATAGCTTCCCTGTGAGGCCAAGTATACTTCCCAATGCTGGTATTCAACAGGTTCCGGGTCGTCAGTTCGGAAAGGAGGTCCGGCGAAAGCAGATATGTTAATAAAAAAGGAGATGACAATGAAGAAAAGAATTCGATATCCCATAGTAATTATATCTCTTCTGGAGTTTAGAATCATTATCGTCTCAGTTTCCTTTGGCATCTTTCCCACATCTAGAATAAGCCTGTGGCTCAAAAAATAGGGAAAAGGCTGTAACAATCAAGCTCCGTCGACGCAGGGTTTGGCGATTGCCAGGAGGTGCGGTAAGATTTACCGGAGGAGGACACTCACCTATACCTATACTACCTGCATCGACGCGCATGAACGGGTCTGTAATAGAGCGGATACCATAGGTGCCATGGCAGATCTTGTCCGCGGAAGGGAAAGTCGCTATCTTCGGTCTATTCCGAGTGTCAAGTGGCGAAACCCTTCGCTCGAGCCTCAGCCGTCCATCCAAATAACTGCCCTTCAGTCAGAATACAGTCTGTTTACCAGAGATACGGAAAGCGCCGTGCTTCCGGTCTGCCGCGAACTGGGCACGGTCCTGGTGGCATTTTCCCCACTCGGCCGAGGATTGTTAACCGGCAAGGTGAAGTCCCGTGCGGAACTGGCCGAAGAGGATTATCGCCTGAAAATACCCCTTTTTGCCTGAAGAAAATCTGGCGAAAAACAGAGCCCTGGTTGAAGGTCCTTGGAAGTTATGGCGCTGAAAAAAAACGGCACCGCCTCCCAGATTGCACTTGCCTGGCTACTGGGCCAAGGCTGCGGACCTCCTTCCTAATATCCCGGCTATGAAGCGGCGTGGACCATCTGCAGGCAGAACCTCGGTGCGCTGAAAATTCAGCTCACGCCCGATGATCTCGCCCGGCTTTCCAGCACTCAGCGCGGCTGTCCAGGATCAAAGGCATAATCCGCAAAACTTGAAGTTCATAGAGGCTGCCCGGCAGGCGTAACGTTAGTGTTCGACGCCTTTCTTTGTTAGGTTTGAGTCGATGGGTGAAGAAAGCGCTTTGCCGGGGGTGCATGGCTGAACGGTCAGGAGCACATCTGCAATTCCTGCAGATGTGCTTTTAGCTTCTTTTCAGATACCGTGGTTACGGTTCGTATTTCGGGTGAAAACAGATTCACCCGCAGCTCGTATACCAGCAAGCGATAGGTTTGATAGAGTTCCCGGCACTCATCTTGTGACTCCTTGTGCCTGGATTTTTCGAGGCTGTCAAGATAGGGTGTAAGTTTTAAACGTTTCTGCTGATCTTTCGCGGGATTGGCATATGCCCTTTCTACACGTATGGCCAGGCTTTTCAGGTATCTTGACGTGTTCTCAAGATCATGAAGGGTTGTTTTTGAAAGAAAGTCCTCCGAAATAATGCTTTCCAGGTGGTGATACAGGTCAAGAAAAAGCTCCCGGTTCTGACTGATTTCAGAAGACATATGTTCGTATTTTTGTATGAGTTCATAGACGGCTCTTCTTTCCCGGAGCAATCCGATAATCTGGTCAATTATCTGTTTTGCACGGGAGTAAAAGTCCTGTTGACTGATTGATCCGACGAGAGCATCATATTGTTCGCGCGAGATAATTCCGTCAAATTCTGAGCCAAAAAAACAATGCATGACGAAATCAAGCAGGTTTTGCCGGGCATTCTCCGTACCGCCGATAACGGTCGTCATCCAGACGGCGGAAGGGCTGGTGAGTGCCAATCGGCAGTATTTTGTCAATTGTTTCAGTGGTTGTCTGAACTGCAATTGCAGGAGGTATATGGTTCCTGCGAGGGTGGTGTCGTTGGCATTTTCCCGGTATCCATATACTTGACCGCAACACCGTTTTTCGCAGGGCAGGCGTGCAAGGCACCATAGCGGTAGCCGACTAACTTCTTGTCGGCACTGATGCATCGAATCCGTTGCGGAAGCCCTTCAAAATCCCAGCTTGTAAAATATTTATTTTGCAGTTGTGATATTAGTTTTTCATCCTGTCTGCTGAGAGATACGTTGGAATTATCCGTTGGAATTGTTTGAACGGTGTGCAATAATTCCTTGAGATTTCTTCCCGTCATCACCTCTTTTCCCCGGGCATCGACGATGCTGAAACGCATCTGCAGATGATCCGGTAGCTGGTGCTGCCAGTCGCTCTGGGGTACGGTAATCTTGAAATGTTGGAAAAGTGCTGTGCTGAGTGCTCTGAAGTAGTTTCCCTGGCCGAACTCCAGCGAATCAAGTAAGCGCTCAACCGTTGTATTTACCGGGATAAGTCGTACCCTGATTTTTTTTGGCAACGCTTTGATCAGGAAGGTGGTTTTTTCAACGATCAACCCTGGAACAAGCCAGTCGAAACGTTCGTCTTTGAGGTGCTCAGCAAGATAGTCAGGGATATGCGCCGTAACACCGTCTGCGGGGTTTCCCGGTTCAAAACAATAGGAAAGCGGGATTTCGATACTGCCGTGCATGAGCTTTGAAGGAAAGTCGAGCAACTCTTTGTCTTCAAGCGGCTGCAGGAGGATATCGACAGCTGACATCTCAAGTAGGGTGCCATCATTCTTCTGCAGAAATTGAATAAGGGTGGCACGGTCATAGACGTTTTGCGGCAGTCTGGCATCGTAATAGGCAAAGATGGCGGTGTCATCGATGACAATATTTTTTCGCCTCAGTTTATGTTCCTGCTCCTGCCATTTTTCTATAAGCGTGTTATTCTTTTCCAGAAATGGAAAAGAGCCGCTCAACTGGTTTTCTACGAGCGCTTTCTGGATAAAAATCGTCCGGGCTTCCGGCCGGTTCTTTTTGTGTATCTGGCCGAAATTAACCATTCTGCCACTGACAATGATGAGTCCCTTCAGAGATACCTGCTCGTCGGCAATAACACGGCCGGTTTTTTTCTGCCATCGCGGATTAATCCATGAATAGGAGCAAAACGGCCCGGCAGCCGCCTCGACCCATTCCGGTTCGATGCTGGCAATCGTCAGGCCATAGAGCCTTGTCGTTTCCAGGAAAGATCCTGCCAAGATCCATTCGCCGCCGCGCAGGTATTGCTGGGAACCGGGAAAGATCATAAATTCGTTGTTGGCGGTTCCCTGGTAGAGCGCGCCCTTTTTTTTCCTGGCGGCATGACGAAACATCCCGCTCAGCAGCGATCGATGGATCTTCTCATAGGAAGCTTCTGCATGGTTAAAAGTGAATGATTTGTGGCTCGTTAAAATTCGTTTCAGCTGATCATGCAGGTCAATCCATTCGCGCATCCTTTGAAAAGAGAGGAAATGTTCCGAGCAGAAACGCTTCAGGCTTCCCCAGGAGAAGGTCGCGACCTGGTTGGTGATAACCGTTCCAGATGTTAAGCAGGGATATGAAATCAGATTGCTGATGAGCAAATATTTTATGCGCCTTATCGGCAAGCTGTTCTTTTTCAGCAGGGCGAACCCGCGGATCCTGAATGGCCAGAGCCGCAGCAATGATGGTCATCTCTTTGAGGCAGTCATTTTTTTTTGCTTCTATGATAATACGAGATATTACCGGATCGATGGGCAAGCCTGCCATTAAACGCCCGATGCTGGTGAGCCGGTTGCGGTTGTCGATACCACCCAGTTCTCTCAATAGCATGAAGCCATCCCGGACGGCAGATGGCTTCGGCGGTTCGAGAAAGGGAAAGTCGGCAGGATCACCGAGATTGAGTACGATCATCTGCAGGATGACCTCGGCCAGATTCGATCGTTGTATCTCCGGAGTGGTAAATTCCTGGCGTTGAACAAGGTCATCTTCCTCATAGAGGCGGAAACAGGTTCCGGGACCGATTCTGCCGCAGCGACCGGCACGCTGATTACAGCTGGCCTGGGAAATCTTTGTGACAGGCAGCCGGGTCGTACGTGAACGATGATCATAGCTGGCGATGCGGGCAAGGCCGGTATCGATGACATATCGTATGCCAGGTACCGTGACTGAGGTCTCGGCAACGTTGGAGGAAACAACTATTTTGCTATTGCCTGTTGGCTTTGAAAATCCGTTGTTGATCTTTCGCCTGCAGACGGCCAAAAAGAGGGAGAATCGTCCGGTCAGGGATACGTCCCTGGATAACTTCACAACAGGATCGAATATCACGTTCCGTCGGCAGGAAGACAAGTATGTCACCTGGCGGGTAGTGATGGCAGACATGGTCGACAGTCTCAATACAATGTTCGAGAAAGGTTATCTCTTCCTGTTCCTCGTTCGGGGGGGAGTAGACCAGATCTACCGGATGATTCCGTCCTTCTATCTGCAGTATCGGGGCTAGACTGAAATGTTTTGAAAACAATTCCGTGTCGATGGTGGCTGACGTGATGACCAGTTTAAGATCAGCTCTTTTGGGAAGCAGGCGATGCAGGTAACCGATAAGAAAATCAATATTAAGACTTCTTTCGTGAGCTTCATCAACAATGATGATATCATATGCTAAGAGAAGGGGATCTTGTCTGGTTTCAGCCAGCAGAACGCCGTCGGTCATGAATTTGATGCGGGTTTCTTTTGATGTACGGTCACTGAAACGGATCTTGCTGCCGACCAGATGTGCCAGGTTACCCAATTCCTCCTTGACTCTTTCACAGACAGAGGTGGCGGCAATGCGCCGGGGCTGGGTACAACCGATTAATTTCGATGAGTTCTTGAGAAGCTCAAGACAGATTTTCGGGAGTTGTGTGGTTTTGCCTGATCCGGTATCACCGGCAATGATGGTAACCTGATTTTTTTGAATAAGCTCCAGAATAGCAGGAGCATGAGCGGTAATCGGAAGATCCGGGGGATAAAAAAAATCCATGAAAACGTTAGCTGGCAGAGATATTTTATGGTAACTGTTCTTCTTCTTAAGAGAGAACCATATACCATAAAACAGCGGTGGCTGTCATTTACTATAAGGAGCAGAAAATGAATGTTAGAAAGGCGGTAATACCTGTTGCCGGTATGGGCACAAGGTTTCTTCCAGCGAGTAAAGCAATACCAAAAGAGATGCTCACCATCGTTGACCGTCCAACTATCCAGTATATTGTTGAGGAGGTAGTCAATTCCGGCATCGATCAGATTATTTTTGTTACCAGTCAGGGCAAATCTGCCATAGAAAACCATTTTGATTACGATTATCAGCTCGATAATATACTGAAAGAGAAGAATAAGACAAGCCTGGTAAAAGAGCTGGAGTCAATATCCAATCTGATTGATATCGTATCAGTTCGTCAGAAAAAACCGCTCGGTCTCGGACATGCCATCTGGACTGCCCGCCATATTGTCGGCAATGAACCTTTCATGGTCTGTCTTGGCGATGATCTTGTCTTAAGCGAGACTCCCTGTGCCAGGCAGATGCTCGATCTCTACAATGATGTCGAGGAATCAATCATTGCAGTACAGCGCGTTCCCGCTGACCAGACCTATCAGTACGGCATCGTTGAAGGTGAAGCAAATGGCAGAGACCGGACTTACCGCGTTTCCCGGATGGTTGAAAAACCGGCTCCGGGGACGACCGATTCGGACCTGGCTATCATCGGAAGATATATTCTCAAGCCGGAAATATTCGATATTCTCGGTGGCACGACGCCGGGACATGGCGGTGAGATTCAGCTGACAGATGCCTTGCTGGCCCTTTCCAAAAAACGTGAAATGTATGCCTATGAATTTGACGGAATACGCTATGACGCCGGGGATAAAATCGGTTACCTGAAGGCTATTGTTGCTTATGGCAGCAGGCATAAGGAAATCGGTGAGGAGTTTAAAGAACACCTGAAAGAATTTGTTACATCGTTATGATGCAACTGGAGGTTGCCGTCGCTGTTCCGGTGAAGCAGTTGTACACCTACGCTCTTTCAGATGACGACCAGGCTCTTTATCGCCGATCGGCCGCAAATCTCGTCGGCAGACGTGTCTTTGTGCCCTTTGGCAACAGACGGGCTACCGGCTACGTTCTCGATGTAAATGATAAAGAAAAACCGGAATTTGAGGTAAAAAATGTCATTGAGGTGCTCGATGATGATCCGCTCTTCCATGCGGATATAGTCCCGCTGTTCAGGTGGATCTCTCTCTATTATCATTATCCGATCGGTATTGTCGTCAAGACAGCATTGCCCGCGGGCTTAACAATTGGTGCAGGCCGGCAGATATGCCTGACAAATAAAAAGTGTTTCGAGCTTGTTGTGAAAGAGTTTTCGGCGGCTGAAATCCCTGATTGGGCAACGGCGCTTGCTGAAAAACAGATGCTGTCACCGGCGCAGAGCAAGAAACTCCTCTCTTCGCCCCACCATAAAAAATTGTTAGAGAGACTTGTTAAGCAGAAATGTATAGCTATCGAAAAAATAACCACCCGGGAACGGGTGAGAAAGAAATACGAGGTCTGTTATCGAACTTGCGATAACGCAACAGTCGGAAAGACCGAACCGCCGGGATCAGGGGACAAAAAAAAGGAAACGAGAGAGCGCATCAGAACCATCGGGAAACAGGAGAAGTATAATAGATCGGAAACCAAAACGTTGGCATATCTCAGTGAAATAGCGGCAAGCAATCAATGCCCCGATGTTCCGCGAAAGGAATTGCTGTGTGTGTATCCTTACGCGGCTCAAGTCATCGGAAAACTCATCGAAAAGAAGCTTATTGAAGTCCGGCGAAAGCGGGTTTACCGCAGCCCGTTCGGAGACATCCTGCCCTATTATGACCAGCCGGAGACGCTAACCGAAGAACAGCGTCAGGTTTTGCTTGAAATAAACGAGACACAGCATGAACGTACTTTCAAGACCTTTCTGCTGCACGGGATAACCGGCAGCGGCAAAACTGAAGTATATCTGCAATCGGCTCATGCGGCATTGCAGATGGGGAAAACCGTTCTTGTACTGGTTCCGGAAATTGCCCTGGCAACACAGATAGAAGCACATTTTGTTTCACGTTTCGGTGATAAGGTGGCGCTGCTGCATTCAGGACTTACACCGGGTGAGAGGTATGATGAATGGCAGCGAATCGCTTCGGGTGAGGCGCAGGTTGTGATTGGCGCACGATCTGCCGTTTTTGCGCCGCTCTCTGATCTCGGGCTCATCATCGTCGATGAAGAGCAAGACAGCAGTTTCAAACAGGAGGACAGTCTACGCTATAATGCGAGGGATGTGGCAATTGTCAGGGCACGTTACCTCGACGCCGTCGTCGTTCTCGGTTCAGCCACACCATCGGTTACCAGTTTCCATCATGGTTCTCAGGGTAAATATCATCTGTTGAAAATGAATAACAGGGTAGGGGGGAGGCTCCTGCCGACGGTTTCCGTCGTCGATCTGAGAAAAAGGGACAAGGATTCAGGGAGAGGACTCTTTCATAAACTGCTTGAAGATGGTATCAGGGAAAATTTCAAGGCAAAACAGCAGACCATACTGCTTCTCAATAGACGGGGCTTCTCCACTTCGGTTATATGCCAGGATTGCGGATCACTGGTAGAATGCCGTCATTGCAATGTGACCATGAATTATCACAAGAAGAGAAAGATACTTCTCTGCCACTACTGCGGTTACAGCCTGCCTGTTGCCATACGCTGCCTGTCCTGCAATTCGGCGACGCTGCAGCCCATCGGTTTTGGCACCGAGCGTGTTGTCGAGGCGGTAGAGGCACTTGTCCCCGATGCGCGGATAACCAGACTTGACTCCGATATTTCTTCTGACAGGAAAAATTTTCTTTCAATCCTGCAATCAGTAAGAGACGGGGCTATTGATATTCTGGTCGGCACGCAACTGATTGCCAAAGGGTTGCATTTTCCCAACGTGACTCTTGTTGGCATTGTCCTTGCCGATAGCGGACTCGCCTTTCCAGATTACCGTTCCGCCGAAAAAACATATCAGCTTATTGCCCAGGTTACCGGTCGGGCCGGAAGGGGTGACAGAGAGGGGAGGGTGATCATCCAGTCAATGCATCCTGAACACTATGCTATAAGACTCGCCGCTCAGCACAACTATAATGAGTTGGCTGGACAGGAGATAGATATCAGACGGCAGGCCGGATTCCCACCCTTTACCCGACTGGCCTCAATACGTATTGAACATGCCAGTGAACGAAAAGCGAGAAACAGCGCTCAAGCTATTGCCTCCGAGGCCCGGTCCTGGTGTCAAAAAAATGATCATAACCCGGTGATTACTATTCTTGGTCCGGCACCGGCCCCTCTCGAAAAACTGAGAGATTTTTATCGCTGGCACGTCCTGCTGAAGAGCATCCGGCTTGAACCTCTGCACCAGCTCATCGATCATGTCGACACCATGTTCCAGCCGGGATACGGTGAGCGTATCACTATTGACATCGACCCGGAAAATATGCTTTGAGAATTCGTTAGTTTTCGTCCGGAAATGAGCGATTTTTACCTAAATCTAGGCGCTCGATAAATTTAACCGCAGGCATATATTTGATATTCCGAGGATTAAATTTTGAGAGTAACGACGAGTTAGGGGAAAAGCGCTGTTTCAGGATGGAAACTAGTTATTTCAGCTATTGTCCTGTCCTTGAACAGGTGAGGACGAATCCGGGATAGGATGGTGATGTGATTATGGAGGGAATGGTCCGCTCTTAGAGAAAAGATCTGAGCATTTGCCGCAGAGCATCCCAACTGGCTTCTTCATAAATGGCCTGACGAATTTTTGAAGAGTTTGTCACCGCCTTGAAGTATCTGCCAAGATGATTTTTAATCGGACCAAGTCGGGGCTGTTTTTCACCGCAATAGCGTTCATATAATTCCATATGTCTCAGAGCACCCCGGGCGATGGAGCTGAGACTTGCGGGTTTATCATCGGGATGAAATATCCATGGATTACCCAGGGCTCCGCGACCAATCATGACACCGTCACAGCAGCCTGCTGCCAGCCGGTCAAGTGCCTGCTCGTGTGATAAGATATCGCCATTGCCGATAACCGGAATGGTAACGGCCTTTTTGACCTGTCTGACAAGGTTCCAGTCTGCCGTTCCGGAAAAAGCCTGTTTCCAGTTCCTTCCATGCACGGTTACCGCAGCAACGCCGTTAGATTCAGCCATTCTCCCATATTCCGAACCGTTACATGTTTTACTGTCGGGGCCCGATCTGATTTTAATGGTAACAGGACATGAACTGTTGGCAACAACCTTGATTACAATCTTCTCGGCCAGGCCGATGTCGGCCATCAAGGCGGCACCGGCGCCGCGTTTTGTTACCTTTTTTACCGGACACCCCATGTTGATGTCTATGAGATCCGGCTTAAAGCTGCTCAGGTAAGCAGCAGCTTCTCCCATAATGACAGGGTCAGCACCAAAAAGCTGAAAGCTGACAGGTTTTTCCTCCGGGCAGCTGGCGAGCATGCGAAGCGTTCTCTGCTGTCTATAGATAAGTCCATGGCAGCTGATCATTTCAGAGACGCACAGGGAGGCCCCATATTCGCGACACAACAGCCTGAAAGGGAGGTCACTGTATCCTGCAAGAGGTGCAAGGATGAGAGGGCTGGTCAGGGAAACGGTGCCGATTTTGAGCATGTGACAGCGAAACGGATACGTTGACGGGATCGGCAGGATTGAAGGATCAACAAGCCGATTTTTTTAAACCGACTTGTTGTGGTAAATTCCCTTCGCCGTTATTCGGAAATTTTCAATAATGATTTCTGGTAGATTTTCTGGGACAACTCGTCAATAATAATTTCCAGTGCCGCGTCGGCATTATCCCTGGTTTCGCTGGAATTTGTCGTAACCTGGTATTCCTCGGTCCATACCTGTTTGGGTTCCTCCAGCAGAACGATGTCGGTTTTCAGATCCTTGAAAACATAACGGACAGTCAGGGTGAAATTAACCTGAGAGGTGTTATTGTTGGTGCCAAAGGTAAGGCTTGGAATATCGTAGGATAAAATTTCACCTGCAAGAATGTAATCTGCGCCTTCTTTTGTTTTGGTTATCTGAAGCGAGCCTGATTTTTGATACCATTTGATAAGAGACTGGTAAATTTTTGAATCAAGCTGGAGGAGATTGGTCCTGTTCTTCCAGGTGGGTAAATATATTGATTTGTCCGGCCCTGAATAGACATAGGGATTTCGATATCCGCATGATACCAGAAATAACGATGTTACAAGAAACACCAATAAGCCGCGAACGAACAGTTTCAAAGTAAGACTCCTTTCTGTAGACGTCGGTGTAGTACCGGTAATATGAAGAAGGTTCATGATAATGACAGTACTATATAGTATTAAACCACGATATTAACAAGTTTCTTCTGAACAACAACAACCTTTTTGATAGGTTTATCGGTGATGAATCGCTTGGTATTCTCGTCTTCAAAAGCCTTCTTCTCGAGAGCTTCAGCCGTGATGTCTGATTCGACATCAATTCGTGAGCGAACTTTGCCGTTTACCTGAATAACGATGGTTATTAGATCCTCGCGGGCAGCATTTTCATCCCATACGGGCCAGGTCTGCTGCTCAAGGGTTCGAGAAAAACCCATAATAGACCACATCTCAGAACAGAAATGAGGTACCATCGGGTACAGGAGCACGAGTAGATTTTTGATTGTTTCCCTGACCGTAAATAAATCAGCTTTTTCCGCATTGTTCTCATCCGTTGTCAGGAGAAGTGTATTGAACAATTCCATTGCTGCACTGATTGCCGTATTGAAATGGAAATCGTTTTCGATATCAAAGGTAATCTTCTTGATGGTCTGATGCATTTTGCGATGAAGTACTTTACCTGGCTCTGATCTGGATTCGGGTTGCTCTGTAATCTCTGATCTGAGTTCAGAAAAACTGCAAATATAGCGATAGACACGGTTAAGAAATCGGCTGGCACCTTCGACACCGTGTGCATTCCATTCCAGGTCCCTTTCAGGCGGAGCGGCAAAAAGGCTGAAAAGCCTGACCGTGTCGGCGCCATACTGGTCAATAAGCTGGTCAGGATCCACCACGTTGCCCTTCGACTTGGACATTTTTGCACCGTCCTTGATTACCATACCTTGGGTGAGCAGATTGGTGAAAGGCTCACTCACGTTAAGATAGCCGAGATCACGGAGAACCTTGGTAAAAAAACGTGAATAGAGCAGATGCAAAATGGCATGTTCGACGCCACCGATATACTGGTCGACCGCCAGCCAGTATGCCGATTTTTCCCTGTCAAGCGGACCTTCTAAATGGTCCGCACAGGTAAATCTGGCAAAATACCATGAGGATTCAACGAAGGTGTCCATGGTATCGGTTTCACGACGGGCATCTTCACCGCACCGGGGACAGCGTGTCTGGATAAAGGAGGGACGCTGGCTCAGCGGGGCACATTCATTTTTTGTTATGTCAGGATCTTCAGGAAGAGTTATGGGCAATGCTTCTGCCGGTACCGGGACAACACCGCAGGAATTACAATGAACCATGGGAATAGGTGCCCCCCAATAGCGCTGTCTTGAGATCCCCCAGTCTCTCAATCGATAGGTGACCAGGGAATCTCCAAAATCATGTGAACGGGCGTACTCTATGATAGCATGCTGTGCTTCAACGGAATCAAAACCGGTGAATGATCCTGAATTAATAAGTTTACCCGGTGCGGTAGAAGCTGTTTCCATCGACTCCGGATCGAGTATTTGACCGTCAGGTATGACAACCGGCAGGATAGGCAGATGGTATTTCCTGGCAAATTCAAAATCCCTTTGATCATGCGCCGGTACGGCCATGACGGCGCCGGTGCCATAGCCCATCAGAACAAAATTGGCGACATAGATCGGGATTTTTTCATTGTTGAAAGGATTAATGCAGTAGCGACCGGTAAACATACCCTTTTTTTCAGTTTCTTCGGCAATATTCTGCCGCAATTTCTCTTCATGTATTTCTTCGACAAAAGAACGGATTTCCTCTTCACGGCCGGTCCCGGCTATAAGGGTTTCCAGCAGCGGATGTTCTGTGGCCAGTGACATGAAGGTGACGCCGAATACCGTGTCGGGACGTGTGGTGAAAATTGAAATGGTATCCGTTAACCCCATCAACTTGAAAATCACAGCGTAATCCGGTTGATTTGCCGATCCAGTTCTTCTGCATGGTCACAACCTTTTCCGGCCAGCCAGGCAGGCCATCGAGATCGTTTAGAAGTTCCTCGGCATAGGCTGTTATTTTAAAAAACCAGCCATTCATATGGCGAGGCTGAACAAGTTCATCACAGCGCCAGCATGCGCCTTCGATAACCTGCTCGTTAGCCAGAACCGTCTGGCAGGTATTGCACCAGTTCACCGTTGTTATTTTCTGGTAGACAAGTCCTTTCTTATACATTTCCAGAAAGAGCTTCTGTTCCCAGCGATAGTAATCGGGACTGCAGGTGGCAAATTCTCGACTCCAGTCATAGGAAAGACCAAGCTGTTTGAGCTGATCACGCATGTAATCAATATTTTCATAGGTCCATTTGGCCGGGTGGGTATTGTTTTTCTGGGCTGCATTCTCTGCCGGAAGGCCGAACGCATCCCAGCCCATCGGGTGGAGTACATTAAAGCCGCGCAGACGCTTATATCTGGCAACCACATCACCTATGGTGTAATTCCTGACATGTCCCATATGAATGCGTCCGGAAGGGTAGGGGAACATTTCCAGGACATAATATTTCTCTTTTGAGGAGTCCTCGTCTGCCTTGTAGGATTTGAGATCCGTCCAGATGTCCTGCCATTTTTTTTCAACAGGTTTGAAATCATATTTCTGGGGGAATAGTTTACTGTCATTCATGCAAGTATTTCCTCTGCTGCTAGAATAGTGGGGCTTGCCTAGGAGCGTGTCGGAGAAAGCCCGTTTTCCCCATCTCTTCGTTATTGAAAGAAAATCAATGCTCGCAATATTACGTATATGGCTCCGCTTGATTTTTTTCAATGGTTCGATCTAAGCAAAAATTGCATTTCTCCGATACGCTCCTAGAGGAGATTAAAACACGTCATTATCACGGTTGCTCTTCATAGGCGCTGAGATTTTCGAACATGGTGTACTCTTTCTTGAAAAACAGGCGGGTGTAACCGGTTGGACCGTTACGCTGCTTGCCGATGATGATCTCTGCGATACCTCTTTCAGGATTATCTTCCGCCTTGTTATATACCTCGTCCCGGTAGATGAAGCAGATTACATCAGCATCCTGCTCAATAGCTCCGGATTCTCGCAGGTCAGACATCATCGGTCTTTTGTCTGTTCTGCTTTCAAGACCGCGGTTGAGCTGGGACAGGGCCAGTACGGGAACACTGTGTTCTTTGGCCAAGGCCTTGAGTGAGCGGGAAATTTCACTGATTTCCTGGGTCCGGTTTTCAGCGCTTCTGCCCTGCATGAGTTGCAGATAATCCACCAGTATGAGACCAATGTCATGTTGAGAAGCCAATCGACGCACCTTCGAACGCATCTCCAGGATGGACAGTGCCGGCGTATCATCTATATGGATCGGCGCGTCCGATAACATACCTACCGCCCTGGTGAGATGGGGCCAGTCTTCCGACTGGAGCCTGCCTGTCCTTATTTTCTGAGAGTCGATATGACCGACAGAGCTTAACAGCCGCATTGCCAGCTGTTCTTTGGACATCTCAAGACTGAATATGGCAACACCAATTTTTTCTACGAGTGCAGCATGCTGGGCGATGTTCAAGGCGAAAGCTGTCTTGCCCATCGAAGGACGGCCGGCAAGAACGATTAAATCTGACTCCTGCAGTCCAGCAGTCATTTTGTCAAGCTCATAGTAGCCTGTCGGAACGCCGGTTATGAGTTCCTTTCGTTTATAAAGTTGCTCAATTTTCTTGAAACTGTTGGGAACAATAGATTTCAGCGAATTGAAATCATTTGAACTCTTTTTCCCGGCAATATCAAAAATGGACTGTTCTGCCTGATCAACGAGGGTATCAATGTCATCCTGCTCTTCAAAGCAGCGATTGGCAATATCGGTACTGGTGTTGATGAGATTTCGCAGAATAGCCTTCTGTCGAATGATACGTGCATAAGCACCGATATTTGCGGTAACCGGTACAATTGACGTGAGAGAAGCAAGATAGGTAGGACCTCCGGCAGCATCGAGAAGGCTGCGATCGTTGAGCAGATTCGTTACCGTTACCAGATCCTGGGGTTCACTGCGATCAAAGAGTTCCACCATTGCTTCATAGATTATCTGGTGACCCTGCCGATAGAAATCAGCGGCCGTCAGTTTGTCGATAACCGAAGATAAGGCTTTGTCTTTTAACAATATGGAGCCGAGTACCGATTGCTCGGCTTCGCTATTGTGTGGTGGAATGCGACTGCCTGTCTGGGGTTGATCCCTGGAGTTTGACTGATATCTGTCACTCATCCTGATGCCCTTGATATTAAACGTCGTTAAGGTAGTTGTCTAATATAATGAGTTTAATGTGTCAAAACAAAAACACACCAGCAGGAGCGCCCCCCTCTGGTGTGTTTTTGTGTGTATTTTCTAAACGTTAGTAGGGGAGCAACAGACCGTTTCAAGGCGGAAGTGTTTTGCTGCCGGTCTAAAGAGAATCCTCCAGCCTAGTTTTCACCCTGCTGGGCAACAACGACTACCGTGATTTCCGCAACCAGGGCAAAACCAACTTTGATTGGAACCTGTCGTTCGCCAAGGGTCTTGATCGCTTCTGCAAGGATGATGTTTTTCCTGTCTACTTCTATTTTCTTTTCAGCAAGCTGTTCCTGTATGTCGTTGGCGGTAACAGAGCCGAAAAGTTTTTCATCCGCACCTGCCAGTTCCTCGAAAGTCAGCGTGATGCCCGAGAGCTTTTTGAAAAGCTGTTCCGCACCCTTCTGATCTTTCTCGAGACGTGCTTGAATCTCGGCCTTGTTTTTCTCAAGTGTTAGCCGGTTCGCAGCATTGGCTGCAACCGCTTTTCCCTTGGGCAAAAGATAATTTCTTGCATAGCCGGGCTTTACCTTTACGATATCACCCTCGCGCCCAAGAGAGTCTATTGTTTCTTTCAGAATGAGTTCCATTAGTGACTCCTCATATCAGTTGGTGCATCCGTAGAAGATGCATATTTTTTTACGGTTATTCACTATCAGTAGGTGTTTGTGCGTTTTGTTGTTTGATTCGTCTCAAATCGAGCCAGACGTCCCCAATACCGATAACGAGCAATACGATAGTGCCAAATGACTGGAAGAGCATCATGCCATAAAGCACAAATCTTAAAAAAAGAGGAACGCCCCATTTGTGTAAGAAAAAAGACAAAAATAGAGAAGCCCTGGAAAAAATAAATAAGACTTGAAACGATGAGTACGTTGAGTCCTACCAGTCTGATCATGCCGCCGAGCGGCAATATTGCTGTTATCGCGGCGATGATAAACAGCCAGATAAGTCTCTCCGGAAGCTGCCAGGTTTTCAGATCTGCCCAGGGGTGATAACCGGTTAATCTGATAACCATTCGGTTACCGATCAGCATATTGAACCAGATAATAGCGAGCGCCAGACTGAGGATTATGGAAACCATTATCCTCGGCAGTGCTACTTTCATCTGAGAAAATGACTGCTCCAGAATTGCTAGTGTCTCCGGTGCCATCCCTCCACTTTGTCGATAGTATGCCAGGGTCTGCTCGATATTGCTGTCAAGGGAACGTAGAAAATCAGCTATAGGATTTACGCCGGTTATCATGGTCACACCGGCCAGGAGAAGCATCCAGCAGATAACCAGCATGACCGTCCCCTTGAACCCGGAAGCGGCAGGAGAATCAGTTCGAAAAGCCGATTGTGCCAGCGTATAGCCTGCGGGTACCAGTGCGGCTGAAAACAGCATGATCTCAAATGAACCAACGATGATACTTGCAACCAACGCAATGGCTAAACCTGAGACAATGTAGGTAAAGCCGTTTTGCCACTTGTAGATATAGATGAATACGGTAAGCGGGATGATAAAATGCAACCAGCCAAAAAGTGCACCCTGCATTGCTGGTAAAAGAAGTATCAGGCAAAACAGCAGAATGTGCTGAAATGACCTTAACCCGTATTTACTGTTGTCGTTATCTTCAGACACAAATATTCCCGAATCGCCTGTTAACCCAGTGTGTTGCCGGAGTATGGCAGCAAGGCAATCTGCCGCGCTCTCTTTACCGCAGAGCAGAGCTGACGCTGATGGGTAGCACAGGTGCCAAGTATTCTTCGCGGAATAATTTTGCCGCGCTCGGTTACGTAATTGCGCAGTGTCTTGTGATCCTTGTAGTCAATAGTCACTTCTTTGTCGACGCAGAAACGGCATACTTTCTTACGTGAAAAAAGTTTCTTCTGTGGTCTTTCAGCCATTATATTTCTCCTTGATTTTGTTAGTTACAAAGGCAGCTATTTTTCAACATCACTATCTGATGCAGCAGCCTGAACCTCTTCAGGAACGTTGCTGTCATCCAGTGCTTCAGATGCGGCTGCCTTTGAGGGTGCAGCAGTCGGGGCTTCATTATCTTCAGCAGTCCGAACCTCTTCAGGCACGCTGCTGTCATCCAGTGCTTCAGATGCAGCTGCCTTTGAGGATGCAGCATCTTGCGCTTCGGTAATTTCCTCAGCGGAGATGTTGTCAGAAATTTTTACCGTAAGATATTTGAGAACGGCGTCATCAATGCGGAATTTCCGTTCTATCTCGGCTACGGCACCAGGAGTGGCTGCAAAATCGGAGAAAACGTAATAACCCTGAGGTTCTTTTTTGATAGGATATGCCATCTTCCTCATCCCCCATTTGTTTTGGGAGATAATAGCACCTCCTTGATCAAGAACGATCTTCTCAGAGTTCTCGATTACCTTGGTGATTTCCTCTTCACCCAGTGACGGGCGAAGAATGAAAATTTGTTCGTACCTTCTCATAAGTTCCTCCTCGTGGACTTAATGATGAGCGGATGAATCCGCTGTTCGGCCCTCGCTTTTCTGTATGATGCAGAGAGCGAGGAGGGATTGTATTAAGGCGTACCGATTGTATCAGCAGCCATTTAACCGCTCATTTCTAATACAGGTCCAGGCGCAAGTCAATTTATTTCTTGTCGGATTTTTCCTGGTCCTTGATTTTTAACCATTGTTTCCTTAGAGTTGCTTCATCAAGGTCCTGTTTTTCGGAAAATACGTGCGGGTGCCTCCTGATGAGTTTTTCGGTAATTGCTGTTATCACGTCCTTAATGGTGAAGTGGTTCTCCTGTCTGTTGATCTCGGCAATCATTACTATTAAATAAAGAAAATCACCGAGTTCTTCGCAGAGGTTTGGACGATCATCTTTATCGATTGCGCTGATAATCTCTTGAAACTCTTCCTTGAGGTATTTTTTGAGTGATTGTGTGGTTTGTTTTTTGTCCCAGGGACATCCCTGGGGCGAGCGAAGTGTTTCGATGACGCCAATGAGTCGATTTAGCTCTGAAGACCCTGCTGCCATAACTGGTACCTCCCTACATTGTAGTAATTATAGATAAATTTTAAAATAATAGATGAAATGACCCAAAAACGTGTGTTTATCGAACACAAAAGACTTTGAAAAAGGTTGACATTCCTGCCCTGACTAACTATGTAGTCTATGGCTTGGTCTTGTTTCCTAAAACGAAAACGTTCAACTATACCAGATGCTTCATAAGTACAACTAAAATGAAGGGCAAGGTAAGCTGATAAGCAATCTTGGTGTTGAGCAAAAGAAAAACAAAATATTTGAGGTTTTACAAAGTGATTGACGGTGATTCAAAACAAAAAATGCTGCTGGAAAAACATAAAGACATCGCTCGAATCGACCAGGAATCGAAAAGAACCCATGGCTGGTATGTTCGTGTCAGGTTTACCGGGAAAACCCACTCCAAATTCTTTTCCGACAGGAAATGCGGCGGCCGCTATTCAAGTCTGTTATCGGCAATATCGTGGCGCGACCAGACCGAACGAAAACTTGGTAAGGTCCGGACTAATAAACATATGGTGACGGTCAGTAATTCCGGTACCGGGGTGGTCGGGGTTCGACATAACGAAAAGCTTAATCGTTTTGAGGTAAGCTGGGTTACGCCGCAGGGTAAACAGGGCAAGACCTCCGTTTCGATCAGAAAACACGGCAAAAAAGCTGCATTCGAAAGGGCCTGTAAAATTCGCAAGCAGCGCGAGACAACGCGCCTGGGAATATAAATCTCGATAACAGCCAGGTGAGTTCCGGAACCGTTTCTGGTTGGGATCACTGTCGTGCCATTATCGCTTCGGCCGCTGGTTGCCGGCGCCGTCTTGTCCGGTTTTTCTTAAACTGATTAGTCCGAAAAGGGTTGACTTGTGCCATGGTTGCGTAGTAAACTGACGAGTTGATATCGTTAAATCAACAGTCGGTAACTGGCATAAATAAATGAGGCTTATATAATGTACGCAATAATAAAAACAGGCGGAAAGCAGTATCAGGTTGCTACCGGTGATCAATTAAGGGTCGAGAAACTGCCGGGAAATGTGGGAGAAACACTGGACCTTGAAGAAGTACTCATGGTTGTTGAGGATGGCAATACGGTAATTGGCAAACCGGTTGTAGATGGCGCCAAGGTAAAAGCAACCATTTCCGAACAGGGAAAACATCGCAAGATCAATGTTTTCAAGAAAAAGAAACGGAAGGGTTATCGTCTGATGAAGGGACATCGGCAGGCATATACTTCTTTGAAAATTGACGAAATTACCAGGTGATTAAAGCAGGTTTAGGTATTGTACCTGTAAGAATTGTAAAAGGAGTTCATAATGGCTCATAAAAAAGCAGGCGGAAGTTCAAGGAACGGGCGTGACAGCCAGGGGCAACGGCGTGGTGTTAAAAAATTTGGTGGAGAAGTTGTCCGGGCCGGCAATATAATCATCCGACAACTGGGAACCAAGATCCATCCGGGGATCAACGTTGGATGTGGCCGCGATTACACCCTGTTTGCCAAAGTTGATGGTGTTGTTACCTTTGAGGAATTTGGAAAAAGCAGGAAAAGGGTAAGCGTCTACCCGTCAGTCTAGATACGTTGACAAGAACTGCTGGTAACGGCAGTTTTTCTTATTTCTAACTCGATCATTGCCCTAGTGATGATCGAGTTTTTTTATTGTATTATTTTAAACAATTAATAGGTTACGAGGCCATGTCTTTCATTGATCGATCAAAATTTTTCATCAAGGCAGGAGATGGTGGTAACGGGTGCGTAAGTTTTAGAAGAGAAAAATATGTTCCCAAAGGAGGACCGGACGGTGGTGATGGCGGAAGGGGCGGAGATGTCATTATAAAAGCTTCCAGGCATCTCCGTTCACTCATCGACTTCAAGTATCGTTCTCATTTTAAAGGAGAACGCGGCACGCATGGAAAGGGGAGCGACATGCACGGTGCGAAAGGAAAAAGTTTTACCCTCGAAGTACCAGTCGGATCTGTTATAAAAGATGCTGAAACAGGAATGACACTTGCTGATCTCACGGTGGAAGGGCAGGAATATGTTGCAGCAAAAGGTGGAAAAGGCGGGCTGGGTAATCCGCATTTTGCCAGCGCCACTAATCGAACGCCGAGAACAGCGACGAAAGGAAAACAAGGGGATGAGGGCTGGCTCCAGATAGAGCTGAAACTTATTGCTGACGTTGGTCTTGTTGGTTTGCCCAATGCCGGAAAATCAAGTCTTCTGGCCATGCTCTCAGCGGCCAACCCAAAAATTTCTGATTACCCGTTTACCACACTTGAGCCGCAGCTTGGTGTCCTTCAGTTTAAATCCCATTCTCCCTATATCATAGCTGACATACCCGGGCTTATTGAAGGGGCGCATGAGGGCATCGGACTCGGTCATCATTTTTTAAAACATATTGAGCGAACATCAGTAATTATCCATGTAATCGATATTTCAGCCGATGCGTACCTGGATAACTTCCATGTTATCGAAATGGAACTACGGAAATATAAGCAAAATTTACTTGATCGTATTAAAATTATCGTCCTCAACAAGACTGATCTTGTCGATCCCGAAATGGTCGTTGAGATTGCAGATGAATTCAAATTACTCGGCAACGAAATAGTTCCGGTTTCCTCCTTGACCGGGGACGGTGTCGTCAGCCTGAAAAAAGCCCTTGTGACAATACTTGATAGCCTTGACGGTACGGATACGAGTTGGGAAGATTCAGTGATCGATGATTGAAGAACTATCAATAGAGGAAGGTCTCTATCTTCGCCAGACCCTTTTTGACAAGGCCCGCCGTATTGTCATAAAAGTCGGAAGTGCCGTTCTGACGACAGCGGAAGGACTGGCCTTTGAGGTTATCGGCAATATTGCCCGCGATATCTCATTTCTTCACAGCAGTGGCCGGGAGGTTATACTCGTCAGTTCAGGAGCAGTTGCTGCCGGGATTAAAAAAGTGTCCTACAAAAAGAATTCGGGCTTCGGTATAAAGGAAAAACAGGCCCTTGCCGCCATAGGCCAGCCGTGCCTGATGATGGCCTATGAACAGGCCTTTGCTTCTTATCAGAAATCGATTGCCCAGGTGCTCCTGACTCATGCCGATCTTGCCAAACGAGAGAGATATCTCAATGTCCGCAACACCCTGATGACGCTGTTTGACTTTGGCGTAATACCGGTCATAAACGAAAATGATACCGTCTCAGTAGAGGAGTTGCGGTTTGGTGACAATGATACCCTTGGCGCCCACATCTGTAATCTTATTGAAGCGGATATGTTTATCTGCCTGACTGACGTGAGAGGCCTTTATACCGGTGATCCGGTTGTTGACCCTGAGGCTAAACCGCTTTATACGGTAAGGGCTATTACAGAGGAGGTTGAGGGACTGGTTCTGAATGTCACGAGCGGCCTCGGAACCGGCGGCATGCGTTCCAAGCTGAATGCCGCAAAAATCGTGGCGGCAGGGGGGGGCTGTTCGTTCATTGGCCCCGGCAAAGAACATGAGATTCTCCAGAAGATGTTCAGCGGCGAGATGATAGGAACTTTTTTTCTTCCCAGTACTGAACGGATTAAAAGTCGTAAGCGCTGGATTGCCTCCGTTCTTAAACCGCAAGGAGCCCTCCTGCTTGATGCTGGTGCCTGCCGAGCCTTGACTGAGCACAACAAGAGCCTTCTTCCGTCGGGAATCATCTCGGTTCAGGGTGATTTCGGGGTGGGTTCTGCCGTACATTGTCTTGACAGGGATAAAAAGATTCTGGCTGTTGGTTTGATAAACTATAATTCAAAAGATACCAGGAAAATTATTGGTTGTCACTCCAGCAGAATAGAGGAGCTACTGGGCTATAAGGATAGCGACGAGGTAATTCATCGTGACAATATTGTTCTTATATGAGCAAGGTCTAACCGGAAGGGGAAGAATATGAGCACCGATGCGGCAATAGAAAAGATGATCGAGAGAATAGCCCGAAACGCACAGATGGCCTCACGCGGTCTGGGTACTGTCTCGAGCACTGTTAAAAATAATATTCTTCAGGATGTTGGCGATCTGCTTCAGAAAAGAAAGAGCGAGATACAGGCCGTAAATAGTAAAGAGGTAGAGGACGGCAGATCCAAAGGGCTGTCAAATGCCATGCTCGATCGGTTGACGCTTTCTGATAAGGTTATTGCCGGTATGAGAGCGGGGGTGAACGAGGTGATGGCCTTGCCTGATCCGGTCGGGCAGATAGCGAGTGTTATCAGGAGGCCGAATGATCTGATGGTCGGTAAAATGAGGATTCCGCTCGGTGTCATCGCCATGATCTATGAATCAAGACCAAATGTAACAATCGATGCTTCAGCCTTATGCCTGAAAGCCGGGAACAGTATTATTTTACGCGGCGGGTCGGAGGCCATCCGCTCAAATATCATCCTGGCTGAGATACTGCAGGAAGCCTTGCGGAAAAACAATATCAATCCGGATGCGGTACAGGTCGTGCCGACGACCGATCGCCAGGCGATCAGCCATCTGCTCAAGCAGGAGGCTTTTGTCGATCTGATTATCCCGCGAGGGGGCGAAGGCTTGATTCGTTTTGTCTCGGAAAACTCACGGATACCGGTGCTGAAGCATTATAAAGGTGTCTGCCATATTTATGTGGACAAGGATGCAGACCTCGTCAAGGCAACACCGGTGATCATCAATAGCAAAGTTCAGAGGCCGGGTGTATGTAATGCGCTTGAAGGACTCCTGGTGCATAAAGCGGTGGCCGCATCCTACCTGCCGGAGATTGTTGCCGAGCTGCAGAAATCAGGGGTCACCGTTCTGGGCTGCAGTGAAACGACGGCCATTTGTCCTGACGCCCTGCCCGCCGGTGAACAGGATTGGGGCACTGAATTTCTCGATCTGAAAATCTGCGTCAAGGTCGTTGATTCGCCGGAGGAGGCGATAGATTATATTGACCGCTATGGTTCCAGGCATACTGAAAGTATTATTACAGAAAACTACACGACGGCGCACGCATTCCTTGCACGCGTTGACGCATCTGCGGTTATGGTCAACGCCTCGACACGTTTTAACGATGGCGGACAACTCGGACTCGGTGCCGAGATAGGGATCAGCACGAGCAAACTGCATGCTTACGGGCCGATGGGACTGGAAGAGTTGACGACGCAAAAATATATCGTCTATGGCACCGGACAGGTGCGTGATTGATGACAGACGTTGGTGTGCTGGGAGGAACTTTTGATCCGTTTCATAACGGCCACATGCAGTTGGCGGAAGCGGTGTTAAATGAATACCGGCTCGACAATATTATCTTTGTCCCAGCCGGCAACCCGCCGCACAAAAGCAACACCAGCATAACCGAGGCAAAACATCGTTTACAGATGCTGCGTTTAGCCGTTCATGGCAAAAACCGGTATCGTGTGTCGGAAATTGAATTTTCTTCCGTTGGACCCTCATACACCTTCTCCACGTTACAGCGCTTACAGGAGCATTCAGGAGATGATGTTGTTCTTCACTTTATTATTGGCCATGACGCCTTTCTGGAACTGGAAACCTGGTATCGCTGGGAAACACTTTTAGCCGGTACTCCTTTCATAATTGCGCAAAGGCCAGGTTATGCTATTGATGGCCTCGAGGCCTTTCTATCGAGAAATAATTTCAGGCCGGAAACACCGGATAAAAGAAGCTGGAAAGAGATGACGACGGGAAACATCATCCGTGTTTTATCCAAAAAAATTTTGGATATATCCTCAACCAAGATTAGGGAGAGAATCGCCCGGAAACAGGAGTGGCGGCATTTTGTTCCTGAGAGCGTTGCGGGATATATCCTTGATAACGACATCTACTGCTGAGGCCGACTTAAAAGCCAACAAAGAGATTCCTCAAAAAAACAACAAAGATATTTGGATTAAATTTTGATTACGTATAGAATAGTATGTAGTTAAATTGCCAATGTAAATAAACAAAGGAACAATTTCGTAAGTCTTTTATGCCAGTAAAGAACCAGATGAATTACGGTCAGAAGCCGATTAGCGTGCTGATAGCAGACGACTCCCTGGTTTTCAGAAAGGAACTGAGAACCATTTTCGATCAATCCAATACCGTCGAGGTAATTGGTGAGGCCGTCAATGGAATAGAAGCGCTCGACAAGATGTTAAAGAGTAATCCTGATGTCATTATTATGGATATGGAAATGCCGTTGATGGATGGCGTAACCTCTCTGCAGCATCTGATGATCCATAAACCCACGCCGACCATCATGTTTTCAAGCCTGACCAGCGAGGGGACTGCACGGTCGTTTGATGCTCTCAAATATGGAGCTGTTGACTTTGTCAGCAAAGATTCGTTTTTCCAGCGACAGGATCTCAGATCATTCCAGAAGGATATTATTCATCGCGTCATATATGCCTCAAAAGTCACAATGAGGCCGGTTGAGCCTATCTCCACTTCTGGGAAGGACTTTCTTTCACTCCCCATCAACCCGAGTGATATTATCTTCTGCGAAGAGTGCGGTGCAAAAAACATTATAGATGCCGAGCAGCGGCGGGAACTCGAAGAATTGAGGTGTCAGGAATGCGGGGACCTCCTGCATATCAGCCTTATTAATAAGCATAAGAAAATCAATTTTATTACCGTCATTGGAGCTGGAATCGGAGGATATTCCAACCTGCTTCGAATAATACCGAAAGTATCAGCAGATATTGTCGGGACGATCGTGGCGATCATTTATGCTGAAAGATCACACGTTGATGCATTTACCGAGTATCTTGACGCGGTCAGTAATATCACGGTGAAACGGCTGGCGGACGGGATGACCCTCGAGGGTGGCAGATGCTACATCGCCTCGGCCCAGGATAATGTTTACATGAAACCCTACAGTGCGCATTATACTATACGGAAAACTAAGTCCATTCCGGGATTCGGCCCGATAGACCTGTTCATGAATTCTATCACTTCCGTTTTCAAAAACCGCGTGGCTGGCATTATTATGTCAGGCAGTGAACTTGATGGTGTGAGAGGGATAAACGCCATAAAGGAACAGGATGGTGTCTCGCTCGTATTGAATTCAGGTGCCTGTCTGTGCAAGGAAATGGGAGAGAACGTTCTCCGTAAGTGCATGGTTGATATTATTGTTGATGAGAAAGATGTTACTGATATTATAGCGAAAATGCATGAGTCTAATAGTAGGCAGCCCCTCGTGATCGAATAGCGTGTTAGCACAATAAGCAGGCGCTGCGAAAACGCCTCATGCCGGGAAGAGTACGATGCTCTGGGAAGAACAAGTTTCAGTAATGCAGCAGGGGCTGCATCGCGCACTGGTCAAAGAGGCATATGGCCCTGCTGCACAGGGACAGAAGGTATTTCCCTTGCGTGAGCTGGTCTTCAATGCAATGCGAACCACGCCTTTTGCAGCGGTCAGGGTAGTGATTCTCGGTCAGGACCCGTATATCAATGAACATCCTGTTTATGGTCCTGAGGCGCATGGTCTCTGTTTTTCCGTTCAACAAGGCATTCCCGCTCCCCCATCGCTGAAGAATATTTTTAAGGAAATCGATGATAGTCTGCATGGCGGTGTCCCGAGCGCTGCAAGCACGGATCTTACCAGGTGGGCAAAACAGGGAGTACTTTTGCTCAACGCCAGTTTGACGGTTATCGCCGGGCGATCAAATTCCCATGCGCATCTTGGCTGGCAGCAAATCACTGATGATATTATCGAAACACTCTCAATCAAAAAAGAGCATATCGTCTTCATGCTGTGGGGATCCTTTGCTCAGAAAAAAGCGCACTTGATAGATTTACGCAAGCACCTGGTCCTGCAGACGAGCCATCCGTCACCGCTCTCGGCACATCGCGGTTTTCTCGGTTCGGGGGTCTTTGTTAAATGCAATTCTTACCTGGTGAAAAGCGGTTATCCGCCAATCGACTGGTGAGAGATACTACGGTTCAACAACCTCCATTTCCTTTTCCTGAAGCGTTTTGAGGCAGATCGGTAATTTTTCAGAAAGCTCTGATGCGGTAAAGCCGGGGCCGATCTTGGAAAAGAGCATATCGCCTGCCATGCCATGCAGATAAACTCCCGCGCCACAGGCAACATCGGCCGGCAAACCCTGACACAACAGAGAACCGATAACACCGCTCAGAACATCTCCCATCCCGCCTGTTGCCATACCAGGATTACCGGAGGTGTTCACCATCACTTCTTCATTATCGGTTACGATCAGCGTACCGGCTCCCTTCAGGGCAATAATCATTTCCTTATCACTATTCTTGTAACGCTTGTGACAGGTCCGTGCGGCATCGAGACGATCCTCCTGCACCTCCTGCGGGCTTCTTTCTATAAGGCGTGCCATTTCTCCGGGATGAGGGGTAAAGATACGGGGACCTGCCGCTGATTTAAGCTGGCTTTTGTAACGCGCGATAATATTAAGCGCATCAGCATCTATGACCATCGGTTGCTTGACCGTATGGTAAAGGTAAAGTACCAGTTCCGCCGTTCTGGTATCCGTACCGATACCGGGGCCGACAACGAGGGCCGATTTGTTTTTTATATTCCTGAGAATAGCTGATAAATCGGAAGCGTTAAGAAAAGAAGTCGAGGTAAGAAGCGGAACAGTCATTGCTTCAGGAAGGCTGCTCTCAAAGATGACATTCAGGTCATAGGGGACGCCGAGACTGACGAGACCACACCCACTGCGCAAGGCCCCGCGTGCCGCCAGAATTGCAGCTCCGGTCTTGCCGGCTGATCCGGCAAGTATGAGAAGATGGCCATAGGTGCCTTTGTGCGAATTACTGTCCCGCTTGATCCTTGACAACCATGCGGAGGCAGTAGCTGCAGTGATCATGAACGTTGCGATCCTGGCATTGATGATGACTTCCGGCGGGATGCCTATATCGATCACATGAAGATCACCGATAAAGGCAGAACTTCCCTGCATTACCTGGCCTGGTTTTGGACAGCCGAAAGTTGCGGTAAGATCAGCCTTGATGGCCGTTCCAAGAATTTTGCCGGTAGTTGCGTCAAGGCCGGAAGGGGTATCAACGGCCACGACCGGTATATGCTCGGTAAATTCACTATTATTGATAAGTTCGATGGTTTCTGCGAAATATCCCTCTATATTCCTGTCAAGTCCGATACCAAACAGCGCGTCAACAATGGCGCAGCATGCTTTTCCGCGGGATTCAATCTGCTTGAACAGGACAGGAATGGTTTTGACACGGGGGGAGGAGTCGATGACATGAAAGGGAAGTTTCATCCGTTTGACAATCGCCAGATTGGTAGCGGCATCACCGGTCAGTTTATCCGGATGAACAAAAAAGAAAAAGATCGGTTCACAGCCAAGCTGATGCAGGTGCCTTCCTATGACAAGGCCGTCACCTCCATTATTTCCAGGTCCTACAAGGATAAGAGCAAAGGTGCCCTTCAGGGGGCCCAGATATTTTTCCATCAAACGCACTGTTCCGGTTCCTGCATTCTCCATAAGTACAATTCCTGGAATACCAAACTCGTCGATTGCACAACGATCTATAGCCTTCATTTCTTTAGAACCGGGAAGTTTCATTGTTAAGCTCCTTCTCGCTGGTTGATTCTAAGACTAGATTTCCTGCTGTACTTCAGGAGGATGGTTTCGGCATCATGGTTTTGCAGAACATGCATGGCTTGAAACCAGATTGTAGTGCCACTTTAACATCTTTGAATTCAATTGAACAATTTTTACCGTAATAATAGTCACATTCAGGAAAATGAAAAATTCGAAGGGAGACATTGCCGCGCAGCCTTTTCTTTTTTTTGACAGTCGCTATCGCAGGCTTGACGACGTTAGATTGTATGGATGTCGATCTTGAGCCGAAACTGAGTTTCCGATACAGCCAGTCTGCTGAAAATATCATCCAGTTGATAAAGGTATCAAAAGAATCATGCACAATAGCGGGTAATAACTGTCTTTCCTGCGCGGTTCTACGGATAAAAATTACCACGAGAAAAAATAGAATAATATTTGGAGCCCACATAACAACTGGCACCGGCAGCGAGCTGCTATTGGCCAGGTTGCGTGCCATGGAGAAAAGTACGTAATAAAAAATATACAAGGCAAGCCCGAGAGGCACGCCGATAGCCCGTCTGCCCGGTCCTGCCAGCAGTCCGAGCGGCATGCCAAGGAGCGAAAGAATGAGGCAGCCGACCGGCAGCACAAGTCTCTTGTGAAATTCAGTGTGATATACCCGACCTTCAGGAGTATCCCTGCCTTTTTCATCTGCTTTCCGCATAAGCTCGTCCATTGACATGGTACCGCGGGACTTGAAGTTCGGTGCCCGGGAAAGCGGCTTTAAGGGGATATTGATAATATAGCGATCAAACGATATGGTCTGGGCACTTTCCCGCTCTGGTATAAGGGTACTGCCGTTTCGCAGGACAAGAGTGACGAGCATCTGATCAATGTTGGTTTTCATGGTTCCGGATTCAGCCATGGTAACGGCCGGTAATTCACGACCGCGCATATCGGACACCCAGACATGATTCCATACCCCCGTCTGCTTTATCTATCGAATCCACATGCACTACCAGGTCGCCGAGAGCTTCTGTAAAGACTCGCTCTTTGATCCCTTTATCTATTTTCTCCTTGGCCAGTTGATACATCATCTGTTGCATCGCCCTGTCACCATAAGGAATCAGCACGATGGAGAAATAACCGGTGATCAGTGAGATGATAAGAGAAAGGACAACAAGTGGCGGCAATACTTGATAGATACCGATACCGCTTGCTTTGAAGGCGAGAATTTCAGTGTCACTGGAAAGCCGAGAGAAACCGATGGTAACGCCAAGCATGGCTGCCATCGGAATAGAGTAGAGAAACATGTTGGGAAAAAGGTATGAAAAAAGCCTGATAAAATCGGCCAGTCCAATTCTGAGCTCAAGGACGAGGTTCAAGAATGGAATGAGCTTGACAAGGAAAAACACGCCATTCATGATAACGAAACTTGCAAAAAACGGTGCGAGGATCTCGGCTGTCAGATAACTGTATAACAGCAGCGGCAAGCGTTTTTTTTCGCCGGCAAATACCATTGTCTTAATTATGCCATGTATAAATTGTCAGGATGGACCGTGGAATCTGCCCGACGGCTTTCTGAGAGAATCCGACCCTTGATCAGTTGAAACGAGATTCAGTGAGTGGATCATCGATGGTGACATCAATCCAGTGCTGGTCCCACCATTCCTTTGGTGTAACGAAAATGCCGTTTACCAGAACTGAGAAATGAAGATGATCTCCTCCGGCCATGCCGCTGTTACCGGTCAGTCCGAGCACGGCTCCCTGATCAATGGTCTCTTGTGGAGAAACATTGATCTGGCTGAGATGGGAATAGAGGCTGAAAACGCCCTGACCATGGTCAAGGATGACCATATTTCCATAGATTCCGAGGTAATCGGCAAAAACGACGATGCCACGCTCGGCGGCCTTTACATCAGCATGCCTGGTGGAGGCTATATCAATGCCAAGATGGACCTGTTTATCAATTTCTTCGTGGTTGTGGTAATAGGTGCGATGATCGGCATAACCGGCGCGCGTTGAGCCTGCCATGCGGAGAAATTTTCCCCGCCACAGACGTTCAGGGTGAGAAGTAAAACATATCTCGCTGATTTTCTTGTTATTAAGCGTCCGGACTTCATTATTTGTATACAGGTATTTCTGAACCAATGGCCCCTGCATCTCTGGATAATGCTGTTGAAATTCGGGAATTTTGTTTTCCAGAAATCCATCATCAACAGTAATATCGTCATGCTTGAAATTGCTGCTTTTATAAATTACCGAGAATGGCAGTCGGGTAGTGTTGCCAGCTGGGTCGGTAGCAACGACAAATGAGGAATCAATATTTTCAGCATCAAAGCGCAAGCCGAAAAATGCGATATAGGTGTCTTCCCTGCCGTCGCCTACGAGATATCCGGGATTGAAATCTCCATTAACCTGAAGACCGTTTTTTGTTTCAGAATCGTTAATACTGTAGATTACGATTCCACTGCCGCCTGGATTGATGTACCGTTCACTGTGAAGAATATTTATTTTAGGAGGCGTGGTATCAATGATGACCTCACGCGTGACCGTGGTTCTGTTGCCTTTTAAAAAGCCACGAAGAGAATAATCTGACGCATCAACGGTTATCACCGCAGGGCCGTCCTTGAAACCGTTCTTGATCGGCACAAAGGCCACTTTTGCCAGTTTCTCCTCGGGGCCGACAACACCGATCATTCCATGTCTGGGGAAGGTTTCAGAATATAACTCGCGCTTGACCTCTCCCTGGGTGACGGTGAGGCTGAGATCTCTGAGCCCACTTTTCCCGTCCCGGGCTGAAAAAGATATAATGGTATCTGAGCCCAGATAGCTTTGGGGGGACTCAATGGTGACGGTTGGCGGTCCTCCTTCAAAAAACAGAAAGAAGGAGATGCCTGCTCCACAAGCAACAATGATAAGCAGGAGCAGAAAGAGAGTACCTGTCGTGCGTTTCCTGGAGTTACTGATTTTGGTCATGCCTTTTCCTTTCCGACAGTCAGCGCTGCCAGATAATTTCGTATTTTTCTATATGAAGGTCTTTTGCCGGAGCGACAATTAAACGTTTTGCGGTGTCTTTTTCCAGCTGTTTCATCGTCGTGTCCTCTTCCTTGAGCAGCATATCGGCTATTCGAGGATGTACCCGCACCGTGACAGAATTACCAGCTGTACGACCTGAATTCCTGCCGATTTTTCGAAAGATTTCGTAACAGATAGTCCGGCGGGATTTCAAAACACCTTCGCCGGCACAATAGTGACAAGGTTCACACATCATCTGGTTGAGGTTTTCACTATGACGTTTCCTGGTCATCTGAACAAGGCCGAATTCAGAGAGCTTCAGGATATTAATACGGCTTTTATCTTTTTTTACCGCTTCTTTGAAGGTGTTGAACAACTCCTCGCGATGCTGCTCGTTCTCCATGTCGATAAAGTCGATGATGATGATGCCGCCGATGTTCCTCAGCCTGAGCTGGTAGGCGATCTCCTTGGCGGCTTCCATGTTCGTTTTGAAGATGGTTTCATTAAGATCATCCTTGCCGACAAACCGTCCGGTGTTTACATCGATGACGGCAAGGGCTTCGGTGTTTTCTACAATGATGTAACCTCCGGAACGAAGCCATACTTTCTTTTCCAGAGCCTTACTGATTTCAACATCTATGCCGTAGGCCTCAAAAAGAGGCAGGTCTCCGCGGTACAGGGATATTTTATTCTTGAGCTTCGGAGTGAAGGTGTCCACGAAGTGCATCAACTTGTCATAGGACTCCTCATTATCTATGATAAGGTAGTCAACTTCATTGGTAAAAAGATCTCGAACAGACCTGAGCGTAATATCGAGATCCTCGTAAACAAGAGACGGGGCTCTGGAAGACTTGGCACGATCCTGAACCTCATCCCAAAGCAGCATTAAAAACTCCATGTCGGCTTCAATGTCATCCGCTGAGGCGTTCTCCGCAACCGTCCTGACGATAAAGCCGACATCTTTCGGGCGCAGACTCTCAATGAGCGCTCTCAAGGCGTCTCGCGTTTCTTCATCAACGATCTTGCGAGAGATGCCGATATGGTCTGTTTGCGGTATAAAAACCAGGTTTCTACCGGGCAGGGTGATGTGACAGGTAAGTCGTGCGCCCTTGGTGCCGATGGGATCTTTACTGACCTGAACCATTACCTCCTGGCCTTCTTTCAACAGCTCTTCAATGACCGGCATGGTTTGTCCACGGCCATTGCTGTGAGGAGGATCGGAGAGTGTCGGATACTCATCGTATCCTTCCGTGGTGACAAGCAGTTTCTCTATCTTGGCCGGGAGTGGAAAAACATCATCGACATAAAGAAAACCGGTTCGTTCAAGCCCGATATCAACAAAGGCTGCCTGCATGCCGGGAAGAACCCTGACGACACGGCCAAGGTATATGTTGCCCATTAACCCTTTTTCTGTCGGCCGCTGCAGATGAAATTCGGTGAGATGGCCACTCTCAACAAGGCCGATACGTACTTCATATCTCCTTGAATTAATAAGGATTTCCGTTGTCATATTGTTTTGCAATTCTCGCAGAATACAAAAAATCAGGCATAATGTTCTCTTCTCGCTTCACCTCAAGAGTATTAGCCAACTATTTTTGCCTGCAGAAAAACCTCAGCTCATTTCCTGTAATTTAAAATATGTATTATATAATGTTTTTGGTGGAAAATACCACATTCTCATGGTTAGACCAGTAAAATCGCTGACGTGTGATGGTATGGACGCAATTACCGTAATTATTCCAACTTTTAACAGAGATGCTCTGCTGCCGCAAGCGGTCGAATCGGTTTTAACCCAGACCTTTCCGGCAGCAGAAATTATTGTGATAGATGATGGCTCGACAGATGATACCGCCCGGGTAATTGAAAAAATTGCTGCGTCATCCGCTATCCCTGTAATCTATCTGCAACAGAAAAACAGGGGACCTGCGGCCGCAAGGAATCTCGGTGTTTTGCAGGCCGGATCAGATATTATCGCCTTTCTCGATTCCGACGATTCCTGGCATAAGAAGAAACTCGAAATTCAGTTTCAAGCGCTGCAGGAGTGCCCTGAGCATCTTATTTCACATACCGGGGAAAAATGGTATCGCCGCGGAAAACATCTCAATCAGCGGGAAAAACATCTACCGAAAAACGGTGACATATTCGAACAGTGTCTTGCACTATGCGCTGTTGGCATGTCAACCGTCATGGTCCGGAAAAAACTATTTGACAAATACGGCTTATTCAATGAGTCTCTCCGTTGTTGTGAAGATTACGAGATGTGGCTGCGGGTATCGCAGGCCGAAAAATTTTTGCTCGTAGCCCGGCCGCTCACCGTAAAAAATGGTGGCCGAAGTGATCAGGTTTCACAACAATTCAGGGTTGGCATGGACAGATTCAGAATACAGGCTCTCGGTCAGATGTTGACAAATGAAATGTTGAGCCGACAGCAGTTCAGAGCGGTTTATGAAATGTTTATTACAAAATGCGAAATATACGGTGTCGGATGTATAAAACACGGCAATGATAGAGAAGGCGAGCATTATCTGAGGCTAGCCTCTTGTGTGAAAGAAAAGAGACAATTATTCAAGATACCCTAATGGTATGGCCCCGATGAGTTTCTGAAACAATGAGCTGGACAGACCCTTCACGATACCTTGAAAAGATTTTTATCGAAAAATCGTGTGCTGAGCATGCTCTCACCCGGGCCATTATAGATCGGGCCGGATTGCCGGTTGCCATTGTTGATGAATCTGATATTCCTTCTCTTGTAGAAGGACATTACCCGGATAATCTGACGGAAGGGAAAAAAACGCTGCTGCTTTGCCGAAATCGCAGCGAATTCCTGAAGAAATGCCCTGGCACACGTGAATATCGCTGCTGTGACTACCAGGTGATCAATGTTGGTACGGGCTGTCCGATGGATTGCGTTTACTGTATCCTGCAGGCGTACCTGAACAACCCGTATCTTACCTTTTTTGTAAATACGGAAGATTTATTCCACGAACTGAGCAGGAAATTCTCGACATCAGATTCCCGATCGATGCGTATAGGAACAGGCGAATTTACGGATTCAATGGCCCTGGACCGTTTTACCCACCTGAGCCGGGATCTGGTAAACTTTTTCGCCGAGCAAAAAAATGCGGTACTGGAGTTAAAAACAAAATCAGCCTTTGTTGATAACCTGAAAGGGCTTAATCACCATGGCAGAACCATTATGGCCTGGTCCCTCAACAGTGAAAAGATTGTCCGCACCGAGGAGATCCGGGCGGCAAATCTTGATGAGCGGCTTGCAGCCGCAGCAAAATGCGCATCCTGGGGATATCATCTTGCTTTCCATTTTGATCCGATTATTTCTTATCACGGCTGGCAGCAGGATTACCAGAAAACAATCAGAAAGCTGTTCGCCGCTGTGCCTGCTAAGGCGATCCGCTGGATTTCTCTTGGAGGATTTCGTTACCTGCCGAAGCTGAAACAGATAGGAACAAGCCGCTTTCCGCACTCCGGGATTTACCATCACGAATTCATTGAGGGGCTCGATTGCAAGCAACGCTATTTTCGCCCGCATCGTGTCCAGCTTTACAAGATCTTATATCGGGAACTGGTAAGGTTTGCCGATCCAACGACCTGTATTTATTTCTGCATGGAAAGTGATGAAATCTGGCAGGAGGTTATGGGATTTGTTCCTGACGATCAAGGAGGTCTGCCGGCAATGCTTGATAAAACCATGGCCCATTAATGGCTATTGTTATATTTCTATGGGAGAAAATCCCATTGTTCTTTATGGAATCTGTAATATACTCAGTTACGTTTAAATCGATCAGATAAAAGGAGGAGAACAGAGATGATAAACAAAGCAATAATTATAGGTAATCTCGGAGCAGATCCGGAAATACGCTATACCCAGAGCGGCTCGCAGGTTGCCAGCTTTAACGTTGCTACCACCGAGCGCTGGAAGGACAAGGATGGACAGCAGCAGGAGTCCACGGAATGGCACCGGATTGTCGCCTGGCAGCGGCTTGCCGAAATTTGTGGTGAGTATCTGCATAAAGGATCAAGAGTTTATATTGAAGGGAAAATTCAAACCAGGAAATGGCAGGATCAAAGCGGCAATGACCGTTACACCACTGAAATAATAGCCCGAGAGATGAAAATGCTCGATCGCCGTGAATCAGGTTCGGATTCTCATGGCGGCGGGGGAGGGAGTCAGCAAAACTATCCTGAACCATCTCCCGGGTATGGCGGTGTTGGAGAGGACGTACCGTTTTAAACCTGCTTGAACATAAAGTGAACCGCCGCCAGACAAAGTTGATGGCGTCGTAAAAACTTCGATCTACTGCGTCGTGGGACTTTTTCCGGCTCTCGGCATACTACCTGTATGCCTTCGCACCTGAAAAACTACCACTCCTTGTTTATCTGTGTTTTTACTTAGCCATCTTTTCAATGCAATAGACTTTTTACGAGTATGTCAAAGTTGATTAACGGCTCTTTTTGCTGTTTGCTAAAAAGAGCCGTTGTCCTTCCTTCAAAGTGCATCTTTCAGGTGTTTCTCTGATGATCGAAAAAAGCGCTGTCGCTTGACTGGGGCCTAATCAATCCCTATTGTGCAGCCAGAGCATGTATAGCGTTAACAGGAAGTTGAGTACCAAATTTGTCATGAGAACGTCGTCGTATGGAATACTACGAAAAACTCGGTTTAACCAAGACCGCACGTCCTGAAGAGATTAAGAAGGCTTATCGCAAGCTTGCAGTTAAATATCACCCTGATAAAAACAACGGCAGCAAGGAATACGAAGCCAAGTTCAAAGAAATCAGTGAAGCATATGCGGTGCTCTCTGATCCAGAGAAGAAAAAACAATACGATACGTATGGCTCGGCCGGATTTCACCAGCGCTACTCGCAAGAGGATATCTTTAAGAATTTCGATCTCAATGATATCCTGCGACAATTCGGCTTTGGCGGATCCTTCAATTCAACCAACTTCAGGAATAACGTGGGTGGTGCCTCCCCCAACGGATACTCGTTTTTCGGCCGGCAGAACAATGCCAATGCGGGTTGTGCCGGAGGATGTAATACACCCGCAAAGGGGCAGGATCTGACCTATCAGCTTTCTGTCAGCCTGCAAGACGTCTTATATGGTAACGAAAAAGAGATAACACTCAGGACTAACGGGAAGACAGAAAATGTTTCAGTAAAAATTCCCATGGGTATTGAAGAGGGTAAAAAGCTGAGACTGAAAGGAAAAGGCGGTGCAGCTCCGCCGGGAGGCATACCGGGTGATCTCTATCTCAAGATACAGCTTGAGCCGCATGTCATGTACGAACGCGACGGTGAAGACCTCTTCTGCCATACAAAAGTTTCTTTCAGTGATGCCTGCCTCGGTGCAAAGATAGAAGTGAAATCCCTTGATGATAAGAAGTTCATGGTAACACTTCCACCAGGAACAAACGGTGATTCCCGGCTCAGGATAAAAGGACAGGGGTTACCCAGCGGGCCTATTGGAAAACGGGGTGATCTTTTCGTGAAAATAGGGGTAGAAATTCCTAAAGAACTGAGCAAAGATCAGATCAAGGCCGTTAAGTCGTTAAAAAAAGCCGGCTTGTAGCTTGTGAGTACCCTGCCTGATCAGGTTGTTGGTCCAGGATCAGGGATTGCGGGATTGCTGAAAATTTTGCTGCAGGTGCCATTGGAAGGGTGATGAAGGTTTCGTCACCCTTTTTTGGTTGCAGCCCGACATCAGGGCGGGTGTCCCTCCTTTTTTCTCTATCAGGTTGCAAATGAATAGAATAACTCTTGTCTGTCTCCTTCTTCTTGTCACTGCTGGATGGTGCACATCTCTGTATGCTGCGCATGGACTGAGTATTGACGGTTCGCTCAAGTACGATTCCTCTTTTAAAAGTTTCGATTACACTTCAGATGAGGCGCAGAAGGGCGGAGAGCTGGTACTCCATGCCCTCGGCAGCTTCGATAAACTGAACCCCTTTACGCTTAAGGGAATTGCTGCCGATGGGCTTGATCTCTTTTTATTTGAACCCTTGACGCAATCGAGTCTTGATGAGCCATTTTCCCAGTATGGCCTGTTGGCAAAGGATATCCAGGTGGCTGATGATTTGCTCTCTGTCATTTTTACCATAAATGATAAGGCCCGGTTTTCGGATGGAACCCCGGTGACCCCCGAAGACGTGAAGTTTACCATCGAAACACTCAAGAGCGCTCGTGCTCATCCGCGTTACCCCTACTATTATGCCGATATTGCCAGCGCCGAGGTGCTTGATGAGCATCGGGTACGTTTCAATTTCAGTAAGGTGAACCGTGAACTGCCGCTTATCGCCGGACAGATATCCGTGCTGTCAAAATCATTCTATGAAAAAAACGACTTTGACGGCAGGACAATGGTCATTCCAATAGGTTCCGGTCCTTATGTCATTGAGTCGGTTCAGCAAGGTAAATCAATTACCTACAAACGCAATCCGTATTATTGGGCCAAGGATCATCCTGTTCGCAAGAATATGTTCAATTTCGACAGGATAATCATTAAATATTATAAGGATCAAACCGTTGCCGTTGAGGCTTTCAAGGCTGGTGAGTTTGATGTGATGCTGGTCAATATTTCCAAACAATGGGTGAGGGATATAAGCGGGGAAAAGGTGGATTCAGGAAAAATCATCAAGCATAAATTTCCGCACCGAAATAATGCAGGCATGCAGGGGTTTGTGATGAATAGCCGCAGACCTGTATTTAAAGACATCGCCGTCAGAAAAGCGGTAGGTCTGGCCTTTGATTTTGAGTGGACAAACAAGGCTCTCTTCTATGATCAATACGTCAGAAATTCATCTTTCTTCAGCAACTCGTACCTTGCCGCCAAGGGGCTCCCCTCGGAGGATGAGTTACAGCTGCTTGAGAGTTACAGAGATCAGTTGCCGCCTGAATTGTTCACTACGCCGCTTAGTCCTCCTTCAACGGCAGGGCCCGGCGGTATAAGGAAAAATCTTCGGCAGGCAGCGGAGTTGCTGAAAGAGAACGGATGGGTGCTGAAAAACGGTGTTTTACAAAACAGCGAAGGAACCAGACTGTCCTTTGAGATCATCCTGGTATCTCCCAGCTTTGAGCGTGTTATGGCAGCATATACCAGCAATTTAAAAAAGATAGGCATTGATGCGAGCTATCGAACCATCGATCCTGCCTTATATGCTGACAGAATAACTCATTTCGATTTCGATATGACTGTCGATGTTATTCCGCAATCCCTGTCACCGGGGAATGAACAAAGAAATTTCTGGCATTCAGAGGCGGCAACAAGAAAGGGATCGCGCAATCTAGCCGGTATTCATCAGCCGGTGGTTGATTTTCTGGTCGACAAAATTATTTACGCGACCGAGCGTGAGCAGCTGACAGCAGCGTGTCAGGCTCTCGACCGGGTCTTGTGGTACGGTTACTATGTCGTTCCGAACTGGTATCTTGATGGCCACAGGATTGCTTATCATAACAGATTTTTATTCCCTGATACTATTCCAATATACTATGATTACACATCATTTTTGATGACATGGTGGGGAAACAAAAACAATCTCAGTCCGATGAAATAATTCCTTTCACTTTGGTTCAGTATCAAACCAAGAATCCCAAAAAGAGGAATTTTTCTTCTAACCTATTGTTCTGAGGCCATAAAAATATATTTTTCCCTTGACGGTGCAATAACCTGTTGCTACAGTGAAGTCAGATACTCGGTAAATTGGGAGTATCAGTAATATCAAGGGGCTGAAGGTCCATCTGCTCCAAGTTTGACCTGACAGGAAGGTAAAACTGTCGTATCACCGGGAGGGTATTAGTATGTCGGAACGTGTCCAGGGAAAAGTTAAATGGTTTAATGCTAGTAAGGGGTATGGATTTCTTGAAAGACCGGATGGAGAAGCAGATGTTTTCGTTCACTTCAGCGCTATTCAGGGCGAAGGATTCCGCACCCTTGAAGAGGGAGAACCGGTAGAATTTTCGGTGGCCCAGACGGACAAGGGGCTTCAGGCAGAGAATGTAACCAAGTCAAGCTGATTTATTACAAAAAAATACCAAAAACCCCGTGACGTTTAAAACGTCACGGGGTTTTTTTATTGATAACGAGGTAATGATAAGTTTCAAGGCTCAGCCAGGATCGTCTTGCTGGTGAAAACAGATACAAAACTGGTTGTATGGGAAAAAGATCATGATAAAAATGTTTGCCCCGCTGACACGCATATCGCTTGACAGGTTAGCTGTGCTTCTCGGCAGCCTGTGTAGGGCAGGGGATATTGTCTGCCTTGAGGGTGAACTCGGAGCGGGGAAGACTACTTTGACACAGGCATTAGCCAGGGGGGCCGGAATTGATGATCAGGAGTACGTCAGTAGCCCTACCTTTGCCTATATGAATGAATACAAAGGTATTATTCCGCTTTATCACATGGATTTCTATCGCCTGGAATCAAGTGATGATGTCCTTGAGCTCGGGCTTGATGAATATTTTTATCGTTCAGGCATCACGGTTATTGAATGGCCGGAAAGGGCCACAGAAGCGATTCCTGAAACCTGCCTTTGCTGCATCTCCAGATTATAGATCAGAAACATCGGAAAATCACGATGAGCGGTTCCGACCGCCATTGGAAAGAACGAATTACCGTCCTGTCAGAAACATGGCACGATCCGTCGCGATAGCCTCGAAGATTCCGGCCCGATACCCGAATTCCACTATTGTACATCTTTCAATAGTCATTAAAATGTGCCTGTTTTCCAAGCCGGCTGTAAAATATCGCAGTTTCACCCCAGACGAGAATCACATGAAAAATAATCCCCTTGTTTTTTCTGACTGTTTCAAGACGTTCACCCGGGATCAGGATAAAGCCATTACCCCTGACGAGACGATCAGGCGTTTTTATCAGCAGATCGAAAAATTCGATATTGAAATACTCAGTGAAGTAAAACGAATAGATAACGGTCGACTCGATATTCCCGTCTATTTCAGTGTCTGCACAGATGAGGCACGCGCTTTGACGGGGACCAAAAAACAAATGGGAAAAGGCGCAACCGAGGTTCAGTCAAAGGCATCTGCCTGTATGGAACTGGCCGAAAGGTTTTCATTTTTTGCCTTCAAGGCAGACGAGAGTAATTTCATCATCGGCGATTATGCTCAGATGCGTGCAAAAGGCTACCCGGTACTCTCCAGCCGATATCTGCTTAAATCGGTTGAAGACAAGAACTTATCGCCTGAAACACTGGAATTGCTGCTCGAAGGGATACCGATGCGTTGGGCCTGGGCTACCAATGTCAGTGACGGTGGCCAGGTGTTAATCCCTTTTTCCTGGTTCTATGCCATCAATGAGTTTAACGGCCCATCGGCTGGTAACACCATAGAAGAGGCTGCTCTGCAGGGAATCAGCGAGATTGTGGAAAGACACGTATGTTCACTTATTAACCAGTTCCATCTGGAGACTCCGGCGGTTGATCTTGATTCGGTTGTTGACCCCGTTGCCAGGGATTTGATCGAAAAATTTGAAAGAAATAATATTGAGCTTTATGTCAACGACTTCAGCCTGGATACCGGCCTATGCACGATCGGTGCCCTGGCCATAGACCGCTCCACCTTTCCCGAAAAAAGTGAAATTGTCTATACCGCAGGTACGACACCGGGACCCGAAAAGGCACTTATTCGAGCTCTGACTGAAATAGCCCAGTTGGCCGGTGATTTCAATTCCGGCTCCAACTATGTCGCCTCCGGGCTCCCAAAACCTCTGGATATGGAAGAAGTACGCTACCTGACCGGCAGTTCACGGAAAATCACCATAGGGCAGATGAATGATCTTGGTGATAATAACATGAAAGTTGAGCTGGATAAGGCGACAACGGCGCTTAAAGATATCGGTTTTGATGTTTTCATGATTGATGTAACACATCCTCAACTGGAAATACCGGCTCTTTACACCATTGTTCCCGGAGCCCATTTCCGTGAACGTTCTATTCGGCAGGATGCAGGACTCTTTGCTGCCCGGCTGCTTAACGACCTGGTTGATGATATTGCCTTATTTGAGGCAAAACTTTCAATCATGGAGACCACACTGCCTGATTCCTATTACCTGTCCTTCTATCGTGGAAAAAGCAAGTTCAATCAGCACGATTTCTCCGGTGCAATTACCTGTTTTGATCTTTCGCTCAGCCAGAAACCCGAAAAAGAAGATCTGCCGTATATCTATTCTTATAAGGGGCACTGCCTGAAAGACCTGGGAAAATACGATGAGGCTATAGAGGTCTTGAAATGCGGCTGCCACGAAGATGATGAGCGGCCTGATCTGCATAATCTGCTTGGCTTCTGCTATTTCAAGAAAGAAGCTTTTGCCACGGCAATCGAACATTTCCAGCGGTCGGTACATCTTAATCCGGCTTCCGCCATGGATTACGCCAATATCGGTGTGAATTATAACAGGCTTGGCAAAAGCGTTGAGGCTATACAGTATTTCACCCTCGCCCTGGCCCTTGATCCGACGCTTGATTTCGCCAGGGACCAGCTCGATGCGCTGACATAGGTTGGCCGTTTGGTGGCAAACGCTTTCACCACAATTTTGATCTAATAATTAAGGCTGCCTTGGAAATTATCTTTTTGTCCCAACTCTGCGTTGCGTGCGAATATTTTATCCCCGGAATATTAACCAGATGCCTGCGGCAAAATTTCCGTACGCGCCTTGGTATTGAACCAAAATCCGAATTTTGCAAGTTACTCTTAATTACTATTGCAGGCAGAAAAGAGCTTTTTATGCTACAAGTGTTCGAACGTGAAGCACGAGATTTTTCCGTTACGTACGATGGCAGAATCCTTTAAACATGGAAGGTAGCCTGAAGCGGCAGTACCGCCTCTATATTGCATGAAACTGGCACTTATAGCAGCAACAGATGCAGGTTGGAAACTGGCGGAGAAAATATGCCGCTCGTTGCCTGACACCGTGATCATCAGGCCGATTCATGGTATCAGACAGACGATGGAGTCACTCTGGCAGACGCATGACGGTATTATCTGCATCATGGCAGCCGGTATTGTTGTCCGCTGCCTGAATGGTTTAAGTCACAGCAAATATAGTGATCCCTGCGTCCTCGTTCTTGATGAAAAAGGAATCTTTTACTATCAGCCTGCTTTCCGGGCATATTGGTGGAGGTAACAGGCTGGCCCAACAAATTGCCGAAATTTGTGGCGGGGTTCCTGTTATAACCACCGCTTCGGACGTGTCAGCCCATACATCGGTTGACCTCTGGAGCATTGAAAACAATCTTGTTATAACAAATCCTGAAAAACTTGCCGCCGTGTCAGCCAGGCTGCTTAATCGTGGTATGCTTAGGATCTTCCAGGATAAATCATATCTGAAAGAGCTGCCGGATGACTATCTTGTAAGCGAAGATCGAGCCGGTGCCGATATTGTTATTTCCCTTACAAATGAGGATCCGGGTGATTCTCTGCACCTGTTGCCGCGACTTCGCTATATCGGGATCGGCTGTAGAAGAGGAACGCCATGTAACGAAATCCTGGCAGCCTTGGAGGAACTGGAAACTGAAGGACTTGACCTCAGGACTGTGGCTGCCATGGCGAGCATTGATATCAAGAAAGACGAAACGGCATTAATTGAAATTTCAAAACTGAAAAAGTGGCCGTTGCGCTTTTTCACCAGAGAGATACTGGATGCGGTTGAAACACCGGGCCGGTCTGAAAAAGTTTATCAAAAAGTAGGGACCCACAGTGTCAGTGAAGCCAGCGCCATAAGGGCGGCTTGCGGCGACGGGATACCGGGACGTTTGATTATACAGAAGAGAAAATGGAAACAGATTACCATCGCAGTGGCGGAAAGGGCATATTAAGCGTTGTCGGAACCGGGCCCGGTTCCCTTGACTATCTCGTCCCGGCGGCCAGGCAGGCCATCGACGATGCGGATATCATCATTGGCTATAAAACCTATTTAGCCTTGATTGAGGCTATAACCAGCACAAAAAAAATCCTGCCTTCAGCCATGATGCAGGAGGTTGATCGGGTAAAAAAAGCACTCAGGCTTGCGGAAGAAGGATATAACGTCGCCCTTATATCAGGCGGCGATCCAGGCATTTATGCCATGGCAGGTCTGGTCTATGAAGTGGCAAGGGAAACCGGTACCGCCGTCGAGATCAAGGTTATTGCCGGTATTGCCGCGTTGAATAGTTGCGCGGAAAGGCTTGGAGCACCATTAATGCATGATTTCGCCACGATTTCCCTGTCTGATTTGCTGACCCCCTGGGAACTTATCGAGAAGCGGATCAACGCTGCTGCTGCCGCCGATTTCGTCCTTGTTATTTATAACCCTAAATCGCGTAAAAGGGATTGGCAGCTGAAAAAACTGCTTGAGATTGTGGCTCGATATCGTAAAAAGACCACACCTGTCGGCATGGTTAAAGCGGCCACAAGGGAGAACGAAGAGGTCGTATTGAGCACACTTGAATTTTTCAATAGTGATCTGGTCGACATGCAGACGACGGTAATTATCGGGAATTCAAACTCCTATGAATGGAACAACAGGATGATAACCCCGCGTGGCTATCAGGAGAAATATCAGCTTGCCTGATTGCTATGCTCATCTACCTGCTCAGACATGGACATACCGATGGTTCCGGCACTTACACGGGTATCAGCGATGTTGACCTGAACTCCGTGGGCAGGACGGAAGTCAGGATGCTGGCGGACCTTGTCAGAGGAATTGCCCCCGGTCATTGCTTTTGCAGCCCGCTGCGCCGCTGTCGGGAAACGGCGGCATTGCTCAAAATCACCTGCGGGATCACCTACGATGAATGTCTTCGTGAAATAGATTTCGGCCGATGGGAGGGGTTGTCGTTCAAGCATATCACCCAGTCAGACCAAAAAAGTCTCAATAGGTGGCGCGAGCAGGGTGAACATTTCACCTTTCCGGGCGGCGAGAAGGTACTTGATTTCAGCCATCGGGTCGAAACCTGGTTCAATCTTCTGCAAAAAAACGACAGCAACCGTATCCTTGTCATATCTCACGCCGGAGTCATCCGTCAAGGACTCTGTTACCTGCTCGGATTGCCCCGATCAGCACTATTTAATTTTGACATCAGGCAGGCGGCGCTGTCTTTGATAGAATGTGATAACGGTTTTAATCAGTTAAAGTTTCTAAACAACAGGGGAGCGTGAATGGCCCGTATAGTCCTTGTTACCGGTGGAACCAGGAGTGGTAAAAGCTCATATGCCCAGGACCGGGCTGAAGCACTGCCGGGCCGTCGCTGCTTCCTGGCTACCTGCCAGGTAAGCGACGAGGAGATGAAACAGCGGGTGGCAAAGCACCAGGCTCAAAGAGATCATGAAAACTGGGATACTATAGAGGAACCGCTCGATATCGGTTCCTGTGTTGAAAAAGAAAATCAATATGACGTTTTTCTTATTGATTGTCTTACGCTCTGGATTGCCAATGTCATGGATGATCGCAAGAAGAACGGCAAGGATAATAGTGAATCGGCCTTCTCTGCTGCCGTCAGGAATCTTTTACGGCAACTTCAGCATGCGGATGCGACGGTGTTTGTGGTGACAAACGAGGTAGGCCTCGGTATCGTCCCGGAAAATAGTGCCGCCCGGCGTTTCCGCGATCTGGTCGGCTTGTGCAATCAGATTATTGCATCACAGGCAGATGAGGTTGTCCTTCTCTGCTGTGGTTTACCTCTTTACCTGAAAAATTGAGTACGCAATGAAACTATTAGAAAAAACATGCCGGCAAATTTTCCCGCAGGATTCCAAGGTCACGGGAACAGGCAAAAGAGAGACTCGATCAGCTTTGTATGCCGCATTGGGCACTTGGCGACCTGATGGATCTTGCTATGGATCTTGCCGGGATGACCGGAACCATCAAACCTTCATTTACCCGCAAGGCTATTGTGACCATGGCGGGAGACCATGGCGTGGTGGCCGAGGGAGTTAGCAAGTTCCCGCCGGAGGTGACTCCACAGATGGTCCTTAATTTTGTTGCCGGAGGTGCCGGTATAAATGTTTTGGCCAGACAGGCAGGCGCTGATGTGTACGTTGTTGATATGGGCGTCAATGCTGATCTGCAGGAACTCGCCAAAAGTGGTGCGATCATCGACAAGAAAGTTTCCTTCGGTACCAGCAATATTGCCAAAGGACCCGCCATGTCCATAGCAAATGCTCGTCGGTCTCTGGAGGCAGGCATAGAAGTCGCTTTTGAGCTGGGTAACCGGTACGATATCTTTGGTACCGGTGATATGGGAATCGGCAACACGACTCCAAGCACTGCCATAGCAGCAGTAGTGACCGGAAAACCGATAGAAGAGCTAACGGGAAGAGGAACCGGTCTTGACGATGAACAATGGCTGGCCAAGGTCAGGACAATCAAAAGGATTCTGGAAGTAAACAAACCGGATCCTAAAAATGGCATGGATATTCTTGCCAAGGTCGGCGGATTTGAGATTGGCGGTATCGCCGGCCTTATACTCGGTGCGGCAGCCCAGAGAAAACCTGTCGTTGTGGATGGTTTCATTTCTACGGCAGGAGCCTTGATTGCCTACAAGATTGAACCTTTTGTCAGGGATTACATCATCTGTTCCCATCGATCAGTTGAACCGGGACATAAATATATGCAGGAGGTTCTCGGCTTTACCAGGCCGCTGCTTGATCTCAATCTGCGTCTTGGCGAAGGCACCGGCGGGGCACTGGCTATGAATATCGTTGCTGCGGCGACAGCGGTGCTGACTGAGGTCGCAACATTTGCAGAAGCATCCGTTGCAAGTGCGGATAAATAGAGATGCATGATGGTGAGCAACAGATGAGGCCGGCCCGGATTGCCAGGCGCTATCCGTTGAGATGTATTCTTGCCGGTCTGAGATTTTTGACCATACTGCCGACGTTTTCATCGGCTGAAAATGACAGTCGATACCTGTCCGGATCACTCTATTTCTTTACCGTTATTGGTGTTTTTCTTGGCGTACTTGGCGCTGGATTTGCAGTTCTTGTGAGCTCGGTTGCGCCGCCTTTGGTAAGTGCGGCACTTTTGGCGGTATTGCTCTGCTTTTTTTCAGGATTCCTTCATCTTGACGGACTTGCTGATACGGCAGACGGCTTTCTCAGCGGCAAACCGGCGGCGAGCTGTCTTGCTATCATGCGTGACAGCCGTATCGGGGTTATGGGGGCGGCGGCCATCTGCGCAAATGTTTTAATCAAGATGGCAGCTCTTGCGTCGATTTCCGGCCAGGAGTTGTTGGCAGCTCTTGTAATCGCGCCGGCTGCCGGCAGAACAGCTATTATATGCTTAATGGCGCTTTGCCCCTATGCCAGAGAAAATGATGGTCTGGCAACGTTGTTTTACCAGGCTTCAAGCCGATCAGTTGCACTACTTTCCATCGTACTGCTCGCCGTCTTGAGTGTCTTTCTGGCTCCGCAAAAGACCATACTCGTCGCTGTCATGTGCAGCAGCGTTATCCTTGGTTTTTCTTATTTTTGTAAAAAAAGAATTGGCGGAACAACGGGTGATACGCTCGGAGCGGTTTGCGAACTCACGGAGACCGGAGTATTGCTGTCATTTACACTCTTATGGGTACCTTGAATCTTTAAATAGCACGGCAGGACATGATGGAGACAAACAGTAACGGTACTTCCAGCGGTCTGCAGGCCTTTGAACATGGTGGTAATATCCATAAATTGAGGCGGGAGTCCGGCAGGACAAAGCAGCCCCTGATTGATTTCAGTGCCAACATCAACCCGCTCGGCCCTCCGGCCTGGCTGAGATCGCTTGTAAACCGGGATTTGTCGATGATCGCCCATTATCCTGATCCTGAATATCACGATATGCTTGCCGTTATCGGTTCTGTCTATGGGGTACCCGAGAAATGGCTTGTGCCTGCCAATGGCTCCTCGGAACTGCTTCATCTGCTCCCCCGAATCCTTCCTGTTCAGAAAATAGTGATCCCGATTCCCTGCTATATTGAATATGTTTCGGTATTTAAAGAGAACGGATATGAGATAGAATTCATAGAACTTAATCAGGAAAACGGCTTTCGTGTTACCGAGGAGATGCTTCTTGGAAGCATGCGAGGGGGAGAAGCTGTTATCTTTGGCAACCCGGTAAATCCTTCAGGATCATTCCTGGCCGACAAGTCGATTCTCGCTATCGCTGAAAGGTTTCCCGACACCCTTTTTATCATCGATGAAGCATTTCATGATTTTGTTACCAGTGCAGCGACTGTCGGGGGGCGTCTTGACAATATTATCACCCTCAATTCATTAACCAAATTTTTTGCAATTCCCGGTTTACGGGCGGGTTTCGGTATTTTCCCGCCATTTTTTGCCGCAAAAGCGAAAAGGTTGATGCCGCAGTGGACGATGAACACGCTGGCTGAGCGAGTTGTCCAAAAAGGGTTACGGGATACAGACTATTGCCGGAAAAGTGTTGATGCGTGCCGGCAATTAAGGGAAGAACTGATGAAGAAGCTGCAGGAAATAGTGCAGATTAAAACATTCCCGTCTGCGGCAAATTTCCTGTTGATAAAGTTCGGAAAAAAAGAGGAGGCCGGGAAACTGTACGAAAAACTTCTGGCTGAAGGGATTATCATCCGGAGATGCTCCAATTTTTCCGGGCTGGACGCTTCCTATTTTCGTCTAGCCGTAAGGACAGCCGAAGAAAACAGCCAACTGGTAGAGAAAATGCGAAAGGTCCTCTCTGTTGGTACAAAGACGTGCAGCAAGCCTAAAAAAGCTAAACCTCTGATGTTCCAGGGAACTTCCTCAAATGCCGGGAAGTCGATAATGGCAGCCGCTTTCTGCCGTATTTTCGTGCAGGATGGTATCAAGGTCGCCCCTTTCAAGGCCCAGAATATGTCATTGAACTCACATGTGACTGCCGATGGTGGCGAAATGGGCCGGGCCCAGGTCGTGCAGGCGGTGGCTGCACGGGTGGCACCTGATTACCGAATGAACCCTGTCCTGCTCAAACCAAACAGCGACACCGGCAGCCAGGTGATAATCAACGGCAAGCCGGTCGGAAACATGGATGTCAGACAATATCATTCCTACAAGGAACAAGCCTGGAAGGCGGTCACCGCGAGTTATGATGCCCTTGCCGGGGATTATGATGCGGTTGTGCTTGAAGGAGCCGGATCGCCTGGCGAGATCAACCTGAAGAAACATGACATTGTAAACATGAGAATGGCCCGATACGCCAAATCACCGGTACTGGTGGTAGGAGATATCGACCGCGGCGGCGTCTATGCCTCCTTTGCCGGAACGATGGATGTTCTGGAAGAATGGGAACGAAACCTTATCGCCGGATTTGTCGTTAACAAGTTCAGAGGGGATGCAAGCCTGTTACATGAAGCCCATCTGTTTCTAAAGGAACATACCGGAAAAGACGTCTTTGGCGTTGTTCCGTATATAACGGAGATAAACATTCCCCAGGAAGATTCTGTCTCACTGCGGGAAGGGTTTTACGGGAATCGTTATACCGGCTCTGAACAGGTCGAAATTGCTGTTATTGACCTCCCCCATATCTCCAATTTCACCGATATTGACCCGCTCTTCCAGGAACCCGATGTCAATGTCAGGTTTGTAAAACAGGTATCATCGCTTGGAAACCCTGATGCAATAATTCTCCCCGGTTCTAAGAATGTTGCAGGAGATCTTGCCGATCTCAGAAGAAGAGGTTTTGAAACGGCTTTGAGAAAGTATGCAGAACAGGGCGGCACTATCGTCGGAATTTGCGGCGGTTACCAGATGCTGGGCAGGGAACTTACAGATCCTCATGGTCTTGAAACGCATGATAAAAGCGTGGTCGGATTCGGGCTTATCAATGTCGACACCGTGCTTGAGGCCGAAAAAACGCTGGTGAAAAGGAAAGGGGTTCACTTAGACTCCGGATTCCCGGTGCATGGTTATGAAATTCATCACGGGGTCACGAGCGGTGATCGTATTCCTGTTCTGGCTTTTGCTGAAACAGAAACATGTGGCAGCCGGAATCATGATGGAACCGCATGGGGAGCTTATTTGCACGGCATATTTGATGCCGATCGCTTCAGGCGATGGTTTATCGACCAACTGCGGGTGAAAAAACGATTACCCCCCGTCGGCCGTATTGTAGCCCCCTATGATATTGACAGGAGTATTGATGATCTTGCTGATCTGGTCAGATCATGTTTCGATATGGACCAGGTACATCGTTTGCTGGGAATATAGCCTCAGATCGCCGTGCTCTTCTATATTTACATCGCCGCTGCCCTCGTTTTTGACCTTATCGCCGGAGATCCACGCTGGTTTCCTCATCCGGTAAGGTTCATCGGCTGGCTCTGCGTCGTATTCGAGGCTCAAATGAGAAAATTCGCCGATACCGTTTCATTACGATGGTGCGGCTTTTTTTCCTTTCTCTGTGTAATCGCGGCGAGCATGGCAATGACGAGTGTGATCCTTGTGGTCCTTTGGTCTATCAGCAGGACGACGGCCGTATGCTTTGCGGTCATGCTGCTCTATTTATGTATTGCCGCCGGAGACCTGATGCGCCATAGCAGAGCGGTCTATAAAGCGCTTGCTGTGCAGACTATTGCAAAAGGCCAGAAATGAAGTCGCCAAGCTCGTTGGCAGAGACACCGGGGATCTTGATGAAACTGAGATAGTTAGGGCCTGCATCGAGTCGGTTGCGGAAAATCTTGTGGATGGCGTTACCGCTCCGATATTCTGGGCTCTTACGGCAAGTCTGTTTGCCCCCCTGGTTGCGATTGAGCCGATATTTGGTGCAACCCTTGGCGTTGTTTTCTATAAGGCGGTAAATACGATGGATTCCATGTATGGCTATAAAAACAGACAATATCTCGAATTTGGCTGGTTTGCGGCCAGGTTCGATGACTATGCCAATTACCTGCCGGCGCGGATAAGCGGCCTCTGTGTTGTCGCAGCTGCCTTTCTTCTTGGTTACGACGCAAGGTCATCAGCACATATATTTTTTCGGGACCGTTTAAAGAGTACCAGTCCAAACAGTGGACATACCGAAGCTTCGTTTGCCGGCGCCCTCGGTGTACGATTGGGCGGGGCGAGTTCCTATTTTGGAAAAGTGGTGAATAAACCGCTGATAGGTAAAGAATCAAGAGTTGCCGTTACCTTTGATATCATCAAAAGTAATCGGCTTGTTGTCGCTGGTACAGGAGTGTTTTTCATACTTATTGTGTGCTGCCATGCCATTATCAGAACCCTATTGATATGACAAGATAAACCGGCATTCATCATTGCTGCGACCAGGAGCGGGGCCGGAAAAACCACGCTGACACTTGGAATTATGTCTGCACTCGTTAAACGCGGTTTCCGGGTACAGCCATACAAATGCGGACCTGATTTTATTGATCCTACCCTGCATACCTTAGTTACCGGAAAGACATCTTATACTATCGATTTGAAGATGATGGGGGCAGGCTGCTGCCGGGAAACATTTATTGCAGCATGCCCAAAACAGTGATGTATTGATACTGGAAGGGGTGATGGGACTGTTTGACGGGGGAGAAGCCAGCACGGCAGCCGTTGCCAGGGTACTGAATCTGCCGGTCTTTCTGATTATTGATGCACAATCATCGGCAGAAAGCGCTGCTGCCGTATTGAAAGGATTTGAGACCTATGACCCCCGGGTCAGGCTTGCCGGCGTTATATTTAATAAAATCGGCTCTTCGCGCCATCGAGATCTTATTGAGTCAGCGCTCCTTGCGCGAAACACGGTGCCGGTAATCGGCTACATGATGCGAGAGAAGAAGTTTCATATAACCGAACGTCACCTCGGCCTTTATATGGGCAGCGAAAATCCACTCGATGCTCATGCACTTAACGCTCTTGCCGCATATACCGAAAATCATCTTGACCTCGACCTGATGCTCCAACAGGCCGGGAGCGTAACGCTGAATGAGAATCCTGCCGATTCACCAGTGGTGGTGCCGCGGAAGAAAAAACGCATTGGTGTCAGCATGGATGAAGCATTCTGTTTTTATTACCAGCAAAATCTTGAGCTGTTTACCAAGGCGGGTTTTCAGGTCGTACCGTTCAGTCCCCTGCACGACAGACATCTTCCTGCCGATCTGCAGATAATTTATCTCTGCGGCGGCTATCCTGAATTATTTGCGCAGGATCTTGCCCGTAATAAGTCAATGCTGGCATCTATTCGAAAGGCCCATGAAGATGATATTCCTCTCTACGCTGAGTGCGGCGGATTCATGTATCTTTGCAGAACCATCACGGATAATGACGGCATCAGCCACGATATGACAGGAATCTTTCCCTACAACACGGCAATGAACAAGCGCTTGAGACGACTTGGATACCGTGTAATAAGGCTGAGGGAAAGCTGTTTATTAGGGAATAAAGGCGACGTCCTGTATGGTCATGAATTCCACTATTCAGATATTGTCACTCCACTCATTGACGACAATAAGAATTGTGAAATTAAGCAATTATATGAACTTGATAATAATTCTTATGAAGGATATAGTAGGGGAACTGCTATCGGAAGCTATGTGCATCTGCACTTTGCCAATACACCTGCAGTTTTTCGTGCCATATTAGCAACAATCGACTCAGAAGACAAAAAATCATGCCTATTGTAAAAAATATTCCGCCCGAAGAAATTGAATCCCGGAGTTTCTCCATCATAGAGGACGAATTTATTCAAAGAACCGCCATCGATAAGGGTTCGCTTGATCCACTGGAATTCGCCATTATCAGAAGAGTCATTCATGCAACCGGAGATTTCAGTTTTGCCAAGACACTGATGTTTTATAAAAATGCAGCACGTGTCGGTATTGAGGCAATTCGGCAGGGAAGTGATATCTTCATTGATGTCGGCATGGGTGCCTCAGGAATAAACAGAACTATTCTGGCCTCTTTTGGCGGTCAGGTACTCTGCAATATCAATGAACCTGGCATTGCCGAAAAAGCCAGGATCGAAGGAAAAACAAGAACGGAAACAGCTCTGCGTTCGGTTGCTGAAAAGCAGCCGGGAATAATCGCCGTCGGCAATGCTCCAACCGCGCTGATCGCCGCTATGGAACTCATCGATGAGGGGCATCTGAAACCGGCACTGGTTATTGGCGTACCGGTTGGTTTTGTTAATGCCGAAGAATCAAAAGACCTTTTAACAACAAAAGAGTACCCGTTTATTGCAAACAAGGGTCGGAAAGGCGGCAGTCCCGTTGCGGTGGCAATCATCAACGCACTTTTAAAGTTAAGCAAGGAGTAGCGGGTTTCCAGGTGACACCAATATCAGCCGAATCCTCAGGCTCCTTGACAATTAGTTCCCCTGGTGCTACAGGTGGACGACATTTTTTTCACCTGAAAACAAATAGACGAGGATGCACCCCATGCAAAGAACATTCGCCATTATCAAGCCCGATGCTTTTGCTGCCGGAAACGGCGGTAAAATTCTTTCAAGAATTTATTCGGAAGGTTTCAAGATTGTAGGGCTTAAAAAACTCTATCTCAGCAAAATCGAAGCTGAAGGGTTTTATGCAGTTCATCGTGAGAGGCCATTTTTTGGAGAGTTAACAGATTTCATGAGCAGTGGTCCGTGTATTGTTATGGTTCTTGAGGCTGACGGTGCCATTGTTAAATGGCGTGAACTGATGGGGGCCACCAATCCTGCTGACGCAAAACCGGGCACCCTGAGAAAGGAATTCGGTTCCTCGGTAGGCGAAAATGCTACCCATGGATCTGATGCGCCGGAAACGGCAGCCTTTGAAATAGCCTATTTTTTCTCCGGCCTCGAGTTGCTCTAGCCTGACGTCTGCCGCCACTTCCATTGCCTGCCTGCTAAATTGTACCCAGCAGGCAGGCAATGACCTGTCATTTTGGCTATCCCCGGTTTTTCTTATCCGAACGAGTCGATTATCGTCTTTTGGATGTGACAATGCCTCTGATTTGTCCACGGTGCAGTGTTACTGCTATTTCATCATCAATTTCAAGCTGGTCAACATCCGTGATGATCTGACGGGTTTCAGCATTGCTGCTGGTAACAATAGAGTATCCCCGTGCCAGGGTAGCAAGAGGGCTGAGCGAGTCAAGAACCGCCGCTGCACGCTGCAGGTTGTTCATCTTGGCATTCAATTGCTGAGCCATTGATTGCTGCATTTTTTCAGAGAGGTGACTCAGCCGTGTCTGGTGACTCAGAATTCGTTGGCTCGGCACACAATGGTGCAGTCTCTGTTCAAGATTTGAAAACAGGTGCAGCATCTGTTCCGTTTTACTGGTGATTGCACGCAAAAGACGCGAAGAAACAGCATCCAGTCTGAGTGTCGGGCGATAGAAAGCTGAATCGAAGGAGGCAAGAAATCTGTTGATTCTGCCGAGTCGCTGGGAAACACTTTCAAAACGATAGTGGCAGGTTCTTCTCATACGGGCCAGAAGATTATTTACTCTGTCCCGGTAGATACCGCCGTCAGGTACGATCAATTCCGCTGCCGCCGTTGGTGTTGCTCCGCGCATATCGGCACAAAAATCTGCGATGGTGAAATCGGTTTCATGACCGATCCCGGTTACGATCGGAATGCTCGCATTAAAAAGTACGTGCGCCAACTGCTCATCGTTAAAGGCCCAGAGATCTTCAAGCGATCCGCCTCCGCGACACAGGACAATGACATCGGGGTTAAGAGTGTGGGCGGTCCTGATGGCTTCGCATATACGCTCTGCACAACCTTCGCCCTGTACCGGTACCGGCAGCAGTTGCACGTGCAGGGATACTTTTCGCCGGCGGCAGACGGAGAGGAAATCATGCACCGCTGCACCACCGGGAGACGTGATCAGAACGATAGTATTGACAGAAGAGGGCAGAAGACGCTTTCGGCTTTGCTCAAAGAATCCGAGTGATTTTAATTTATGCTTGAGATTGTCAAAGGCTATCTGCAATTGACCGGCGCCATGAAAATCAATAGTATCGATTATAATCTGGTATTCACCGCGTGGTTCATAAACAGACAACCTGCCGTCACAGACAACCTGCTGTCCATCCTTGAGTTCCTCCGGCAGGTAGCGCTGCTGGTTTTTAAAGAGTACCGCCTTGATCTGCGCATGCTCGTCCTTCAGGATAAAATAATAATGACCTGAATGGGGGCGGCGAATTGTGGATATTTCTCCGATGATGCGCACAAAGTGAAATTGCCCTTCAATCAGCTGTTGTATTTCGCGATTAATTTCACTTACCGTTCTGATCGTCTTATTGTAAGTCGAAAAATGCATGTAAATCGAGAGAGAGAGGAGGTTTATGCTTCTTTACAGATGGACACACCAATGCATTTATACTATAAATGACACGCTGGATTCAAAATAAATAACATAAGGCCGCCTTGCAGAATCGCCTTATCGTTCGAGATCAAGGCATGTGATAAAAATTACCGGTAAGCACCCTGAAAGAAGTTGCCATAGGTGAATTACATTGGTATTCCAAGATTCAATTTCAATCATAACGCAGATAACAGACGAAAAGAAACTTATTCAAGGTGGTTTCAAGATTGCCCCGGAGGGAGATAATGGCTAAAAAAGATATTTTCGATAAAGAATGGGTTGATGAGAGAGACAAGAATAATCTAGAAGGATTGCTTGAACAGTTCAATCTGCCGCCGCGCGTTATTTCATTTGTTCGTGAAAAGAAAAGATTAGTGCAGGCAGGTATAGGAATTCTGATAATTGTTGTTGTATCCTGGTCTTTTTATGATTCATACCAGAAAGATAGAATGGAAGAAGGCAATTCCGCGCTGTCGGCTGCACTGAATATGGACGCAAATCAACGATTGGACGCTCTTGCCTCCGTTGAAAAAAACTATTCCGGAACCGAGGCAGCGCTTTGGGCTGAGATAAAGAGTGCACAGGAATTTTCAACGTCAGGGAAGATGGAGCAGGCCAACAAATTGTACCACGATTTACTATCGACAGTTCCTGAATCATCATCCTTGAAAACGCTGCTGATTTTTGGCGGGGCTCAGTCAGATGAAGATCTCGGGAACTATCCCGCTGCGTTGAATGGTTATAAAACATTGAAAGGGATAAAAGGTTATCAGGAGATTGGCCTGAGCGGACTCGCCAGGGTATATGAAATACAGGGTGATTTCGGCAAGGCCCTTGAAGTGTACAAGGAGCATCTTGCTTTGCTTGAAAGCGAAGGAGCAGTCGGGCAGACCGCCCTCATCGAAGAGAAGATAACACGTATCAAGGCAAAAACGTGATCGTTGCAGGTACCGTTGAATCGTGTCGGGCTGAACTGCAGAGATGGCGGGAAGCCGGGCTTTCTATTGCTCTTGTACCTACCATGGGCTATTTTCATGGGGGGCACCTCGCCCTGATGGAAAAAGGTCGTGGTTTATGCGACAAAGTTGTCGTCAGTCTCTTTGTGAATCCTACGCAATTTGGTCCTCAGGAAGATCTTGCCGTCTACCCGAATGATTTTGACGGGGACTGCCGGAAAGCTGATGAAACAGGCGTCGACCTGATATTCAGCCCGAAGGTAAACCTGATGTATCAGAAGGAACATCAGACAACGGTACAGGTGCATGAATTGACCAAGGGGCTTTGCGGGAAAGACAGACCCGGACACTTTCAAGGGGTGACTACCGTTGTCGCCAAGTTATTCAACATTATCCAACCTGACATTGCCATCTTTGGAGAAAAAGATTTTCAACAACTTTCCGTTATCAGGCGTATGGTCGCGGATCTTGACTTCCCGGTAAAAATCGTCGGTCATCCGATAGTCAGGGAGAAAGACGGTCTTGCAATGAGCTCCAGGAATGTCTATTTGACCCCTGAAGAAAGAAGGTCTGCCTGTGTACTCTACAAGGCAATGCAAACAACCAGGGAGGCGGTTTTGACATCAGCAGATGTTTTGGCCGTATCCGGATTGCTGTCACGGGCAAAGGCACTGATTTCCCAAGAGAAAAACTGTGCATTGGACTATTTCACCATTGTAGATGAAAAATCACTGGTTGAATGCGATATGGCAAAAGGTAAATGCCGGGCAATGGGAGCGCTGAAAGTGAATGAGAGGATACGATTAATTGACAACGTACCGCTCTATTAGCCGTTGTGATAATGATATTTTGTTGTGCAAACTTTTCTGTTACTTAAAAGGGTACCTTGAATAATGAGGATATTCGTTTGAGATTACGGCATGCGAGAAATTTGCCGCAGGTCTATAGTCTATATTCCGAGGATAAAATTTCGAACATAACACAGAGATCGGACGGAAAGACAATTATTCAAGGTGGGCCTACACAATTTTTTAAAAAGGCATGGCGGCAGTATGATATCAGAGTCATGTCGGTAGAGAAGGAGATAGCAAATGCCTGGTTTTGAACTGTTTGGGGATGAAGAGAAACAGCAGGTACAGGATGTACTTGATACCGGTGTACTGTTCAGGTATGAATTTAAAGAACAGCGTAACAACATCTATAAGGTAAGAGAATTCGAAGAAAAGTTCGCCCGCTATACCGGATCCGGATATGGGCAGGCGGTGACCTCTGGAACAACGGCACTCAAGGTTGCCTTAAAAGCGCTCGGTATCGGTCCGGGGGACGAGGTTATCACCCAGGGATTCACCTTTGTTGCAACCTGGGAAGCAATACTTGAGGTTGGTGCTATTCCGGTCTTTAGCGAAATAGATGAAACCCTGAATATGGATCCTGCAGATCTGAAGAGAAAGCTCTCGCAAAAAACGGCCTGTATTATACCGGTGCATATGCTTGGTTCAGCCGCTCGAGTCAATGAAATCATTGCTATTGCTGAGGAAGCAGGAGTTCCGGTTCTGGAAGACACGGCCCAGGCTGCCGGCTGTCGGATCAACGGGAAGCATCTTGGTACCTTTGGCAGGTGTGGAACCTTTTCATTTGATTCTGTAAAAACGATGACCACCGGTGAAGGCGGCATGATTATTACCGATGATCAGAAATTATGGAAAGAAATGTCTGAATACCATGATCACGGTCATGATCATGCCCAAAATCCTGGTGGTCGTGGTGGCGAGGGGCGAAGTTTCATCGGCACCAACTATCGCATGATGGAGATTCAGGGAGCGATTGGCCTTGCTCAACTGGCAAAACTGGACGGCATGGTAAGCGCTCAGCAGAAAAACAAGGCTCGACTCATGGAAAGTATCAATTCGATCCCCGGTGTCAGCTTTCGCCATCAGATGGACCCGGCTGGAGATTCGGCGACCTTCCTCGCTTTTATGCTTCAGGACGAGGCACATTGCAAAAAGGTCAAGCACGTATTACAGGAAAATGGCGCGGGAGCAATCTGCTTTGCTGAAAATACCTGGCATTTTTATCCACGCTGGGAACATCTTCTCTCTGCGGCCACACAAACCAGAAGCGGTTGGCCGTTTGCCGATGCAGGGGGCAGGAAACGAGTGGTCTATGACCCGGACTGCTTGCCGCACTCAGCTGCATTGATAGCAAGAACACTCGTCTATCCGATTTCGATTAAAATGGCAGAAGATCGCCTGAGGCAAATAGAGGCGGCAGTTGAGAAGGCTGCAGCTGCTTAAGCCTCATTAAATTAAGCGTTCAGTGCTCAGGAAAGAAAGGGGGCGCCTCACTGCGAGGAGCCCCCTTTTTCTATTTGTAGAATTTGTGAGATCCATACTGGGCGACGTAGGTATATTCTGAGGTCCAGTTCGGGGTTATTGATGCGAGGTGGTAATGGGTTGCTCCCCTGGTGAAATCCGGTGACTGCAGGGCAATAAAAGCAGAACGCAGACACTTCATAAAGGCATCCGGATCATCAGGCAGATAGGATTGTTTCTGGAATGTCCAGCTGAATTGGTATGGCTGCCTGACTACTTCCTTTACAGGAAGGTGTTTCTCCAGGGCCCTGTTCAGGGTCACATGGGCAATTGCTATCTGCCCGATCTGCGGTTCTGATCGCCCTTCATGATAGATATTCAGGGTCAGCCAGAGCAATCCTTCTAATAGTGTCATTATTTGGTCTCCCTTAAGCAGGTGTCACTGTTGAATCTGCGTATCCTTGCAGGGGTCCGGCTACGATCCATTGTAATACTGGGTAGTGCTGAAAACGTATCAAAATGTGCAAATGTGTTTGATATTATTTAAATAAAACTAATTGAGAATGATTCACAAGCAATTATTCCTGACAATATAAAGGCTAAACTCTCATAGTCAAGGTAAAAAAAACTGCACTGCTGGAGCCAAAACAACTTAGCTCCCAGGCAGATTTCCTAACAATAATTATCACGCAAACTTAGCACGCGGGTTTGAAATTTTTTTAAATTGAAAAATATTTTGGAACAGTTATTTTTTGATTAAAAACGCTCCCTGTATACGCTCAAGTACCATATCTCAAACAGATATTCCGTGAATCCAGATGAAATAGTACTGGCAAGGGAAAAAAACGGAACGGTCAGGGGAGGTGGCAACAGTCCAGTAATGCTGAGATCACGGCTTTGTCATAGTCTTTCATTCGCCAGATTTGGGCCTGTTTGAGACAATGATCGATCAGCCGTGGAAAATCATTGCGGGATACGGCGAGATCTTTGAGAGATGTCGGGCATCCGATAGAGGTGATGAATTGTTCCAAAGACGAGATTGCAGTAGAAGCAACTTGTTTGTCATCTCTGCCAACGAGGTCAAAAACATTTCTTCCCAACCGGGCAAGGCGCGGCTGCAGAGTGCGCTGATGATAGCGGACGAAACCCGGCATAACTGCTGCCAGCCCGGCACCATGCGGGACATCCGTAAGGGCAGACACGGCATGTTCAATGAGGTGCATGGGAAAAGAGATTTTTCCAAGCCCTGCCGTAGCTATCCCGGAAAGAGCCATGGAACCGGTCCACAGCATGGTCCCGCGATCATCAAGCGAGGAGAGATCACACAAAAGACGTGAACACGTGTCAATAGCTGTTCGACAGATCGTTTCCATGAAGCCGTACTGGAAGGGAGCATTCTCGAGGGTAGTGGTAAAGTATGCTTCAAGACAATGCGTGATGGTATCGATAGTTCCATAAGCTGTCTGTTCGGCAGAGAGACTGAGTGTCGCCGTAGGATCGGCAATACAGACCCTGGGGAAAAGATAACGGTGCGCAAACCCGAATTTATAACGTTTTTCATCATGGGTAAGTACCATCCCGCTGTTCATCTCCGAACCCGCGCCGGCAACCGTTGGGATACAGAGAACCGGTAATGTCGATTGGACACTTTTTTTTCCGGTGAAAAATTTCCAGACATCATGTGCAGCGGGAGTACCTGCTGCTATAGCCTTGGCCGTATCAATCACCGAGCCCCCGCCAACACCGAGAATAACAGAACAATTTCCGGACCGGGCCTTTTCAATGCCGGTGTTGACATGGGAGAGAAGCGGGTTGGCAGATACGTCATCGTGTTCCAGAAAAGAAATACCGGCCGCATTCAGTGAGTCTGCAACCTGCCGGTAAACGCCATTTTGTTTTATTGCTCCCTTCCCGGTGACCAGGAGGGCTGAATTGCCCCATGCCCTGACTTCCGCACCGAATTGGGCAATTGAGCCGCTGCCAAAGATAACTTTGACCGGGTTGTGAAAGACAAAATTATGCATCAGAGGATATGCTCTCTCTCAAGGATAGCGGTAAGGTGCAGAAATTCAGCAACAGTGAGTGTTTCAGCCCTTATTTCCGGCACGATCCCGGCTTTTTCAAGAATTATTCGAATCTTTTCCTTGGTTTCGCTCTGATAATGGATGTTGTTCATGCTCAGCAGTGATGATGAAAGGTTATTCAGAAGCGTTTTTCGTCTGTTCTGAAAAGATGATCGAACGAGTTTCTGCAAGGCTGAAAAATCGCACATGTCCGGTTGATCTTTTTTAAAGGTAATACGGATTACCTGTGAGTCTATTTTCGGTCGCGGGTGAAACTCGGAGGCATCAAGGCGCATTAACCTGTCGATTGCCGCACAACTGGATAGCAACACGGTAGGAATCCCGTATTGCTTGGTACCGGGAGAGGCCAGCAGACGGTCTGCGACTTCTTTTTGCAGCATCACCACTACCTGATCGATAAGCTTTCTGTTCTCAATTATTTTAAAGAGAAAGGGATTGGATATGGAGTAGGGGAGGTTTGCGATTATTTTGAGGGGACTTGAAAGCTCGGCAGCCATTTCGGCAAAATCGCTGCGGAGAATATCAGCATGGTGTAAATCGACATTATCCGGCAGGGTCCGTTCTTCCTGATGATAACGGATAATCCCGCTGTCGATCTCTATGCCGTATACCCGGTTGACCACTTCAGCCAGCGGTATGGTGAGTGCGCCAAGGCCAACGCCAACCTCCACAATGGCATCTTTCGGAGAAAATCCGGCCATCGTAATTATTCGCGCGGCTGTCTGCCTGTTCACCAGGAAATTCTGGCCTCGCGATTTTGACGGGGCCAGGCCATGTTTGGCGAGTGACGTCCTCGTATTTTGGTATGAAGACATGATTATATCAGTTTTGGCCGATTGACAGAAGGGTTAACGGAGAACATGCTTTTCACGGTTCTTATTCCGAAATTTTATTATGGTCAGATAGGACAGGTAATAGCTGGCAATCGAAAAAGGAAGTGCCAGCAGTATACCACCGACAAGCATGACAATGATCGATTCATAGCCCAGAGTCATAAGAGAGTGGAGGCGCAGGGTAAATGATGCATCAGAGAGCAGTACATCAAGAACTCTCTTGATTTTGTTCCAGTCAAGAAGATAGGGGGTGACCATATTGCCGATCTTCAGGGAAAAATAATATTGCGGGATATAGGTGAGTGGGTTGCAGACAAGCCAGCTCGTTAGCAGTCCTGCGATAAATGAAGAACGGGTAATGACGGTAAGGGCAAAAATGATAATGGTATGCAGCGGTATTGTCGGCGTAATGCCAATGAAAACACCAATGGCAGCACCAAGGGATAAGGCGTGCGGGCTGCCCTTTAAGCGAAGAAACTTGAGGTAATAATATTTGCCGATCCTGTTGATGTTCATTGTCTCACAGGCCTAGACGGGAACGTGAAAAGACATCATCGTCAAGGGTTCCCTTGTATCCGCTTGCAAATTTTTTCATTCCGGCAAAGGCTATCATGGCTGCATTGTCTGTACAGTTAACCGGTGCCGGCAAAAAAAGTTTTTTATTTTCCTCCCGGCAGCGCACCTGCATACGAAGACGAAGTGATTTGTTTGCCGATACACCGCCGCCAAGGACAACCGTATTTATACCCTGTCGGGTTGCAGCTGTAATCGTCTTCTCAACCAGGACATCTACAACAGCCTCCTGGAAGGCAGCGCACAGATCGGGGAGTCGTTAATTTTCTATCATCTGTCCCATGCATTTTGTACCTGGCCATAACGGACGTTTTAAGGCCGCTGAAACTGAAGTCAAGTGAATCATCCTCCAGCCACGCGCGAGGGAATCGGCAGGCGGAATGATCTCCGGATTCGGCGCAGCGGGCAATTGCCGGACCGCCTGGGTAGCCGAGCTTGAGCAGGCGGGCAACCTTATCAAAGGCTTCGCCGGCAGCATCATCCCGGGTGCGTCCAAGAAGCGAGAAGTCAAAAAAACTATCCACCCTGAAAAGTGCGCTGGTTCCGCCTGAAACAATGAGGGCAATATAGGGAAATGGAGGCTGGTTGTCTTCGAGGAATGCAGACAAGAGATGCCCCGCCATATGATCGACACCGACGAAAGGGATGTTAAGCGTGTATGACAACGATTTGGCGTAGGAAAAGCCTACCAGTAAAGAGCCGATCAGACCTGGACCCTGCGTGACAGCCACGAGGTCAAGATTTTCAAATCCGAGTCCGGCCCGGTGCAGGGTTTCATCCACTACGCTGGTAATCAACTGAAGATGAGAGCGGGAGGCCAGTTCCGGTACAATACCGCCAAAACGGGTGTGAATAGCATCCTGACTGGAGATGGTGCTGGCCAGGGTCACGCCGTTATCTCCAAGAATGGCTGCAGCCGTATCGTCACAGGAACTTTCTAGTCCGAGTATGATCATAGTGGTTGCGAAGAGGTGGTTTTCCGGTAATCTGCCGACAGATACACTGGCAGTAATGTATCTAGCGGGCACATCCGATGGAATTTAAAGGATAAGAAAAGTATTAGTATTCAACCGGGGTTTCACCACTACTGGGATAGGAACCGAGCCAGTCAAAATATGAGCAGAGATCCTTGATTCTATCACATCCTCGCCTGATATGCTTCTCTTCGATATGACCCATCATATCGAGAAAGAACACATATTGCCAGTGCTTGCCTTTAATCGGACGGGATTCTATTTTTGCAAGGTTTATGGATTCTTCCGACAAAACAGTCAGTATTTCATTCAGAGCACCGGGTCTGTCTTTGGTTCCGATAAGCAGAGAGGTTCTGTCAGCCCCGCTGTATTCAGGTGAATTTCGTCCTATGACAAGAAACCGGGTGGTATTTCCACGATAATCCTCAATTCCTTTTACCACAACCTGGAGTTCATAGGTTTTTATGGCAAGCGAAGAAGCAATAGCGCCGATATTTGGATTATTGGCTGCCATCTGGGCTGCGGCTCCGGTGGAAAACACCTGCAGTGTCGGGATAGAAGGCATGTTTTTCCGTAACCAATCACGGCATTGTGCCAGTGGCTGGGTATGCGAGGCTACCGTCTGGATATCCTCGATATTTCCTGATTTGCAAACAAGGTTGTGGATAATTTCCAGCCGCACCTCACCGCAGATCTTGGTTTTATATTTCATAAATGAATCAAGTGTAGAAAACACCGCACCCTCAATCGAGTTCTCAACGGGAACGATGCCATAGGCGGTTCTTCCTTTCTCGACTTCAGCAAAGACTTCATCAATGGACTCCATCGCCTTGTACTGGGCTGAATTTCCGAAGTACTTAACCCCTGCAAGATGGGTAAAGGTCGCTTCCGGGCCAAGATAAGCCACCTCTGCTTTTTTCTGCGATAACCGGCAGGTAGTAATGATTTCATGAAAAATAGATCGCAGTGCTTTTTCCGGGAAAATATTTTGGTTTATTTCAAGAAGCCGCTCATAGATTTGTCGCTCCCGCAATGGATCCCACTTGGCACGTTTTGTCTCATCCTTTAATTTACCGATAGATTGGGCACAGTTGAGGCGTTCCTTGAGCAGTTCAAGGATGGTATTGTCGATTGAATCTATTCTGTCTCTGGTCGAATTGATCTCGTTTACGGTATCAGTCATGGTTGCGATATAAGGAATTATTGTTAGTGAGGGTTATCGGGTAGCTTCTCTAAGAGAAAAGAACATTATACTTAGGAGAAAGAAAAATGTATGTCAAGCGCTAAAAGATTGGTATAAATCATGTCGTGCTGTTGCCTATCATCGCATTACAAAGCGAAATTGGATAGCAAGTTTCGATCTATCCATTCATAAACGTGACTAATCGAGAAAATAGATATGACAATAAAGAAAACATATGATGAAATAAATGCCAGAATCAAATCCGGGCAGGCCGTAATCGTTACCGCAGAAGAAATGGTAGCCATTGTTAAAGAGCAGGGCGTCAAAGCGGCTGCAAGAAAAATTGACGTCGTCACCACCGGTACTTTTGCCCCGATGTGTTCATCGGGTGCCTTTATTAACTTCGGGCAATGTGTACCGACCATAAAGGCCTCTCAGATCTGGATAAATAAAGTTCCTGCCTATGGCGGACTGGCGGCAGTGGACACCTATCTTGGAGCTACTGAACCAGCTGAAGATGACCCTTTGAATAAGGTTTACCCGGGTGAATTCAAATATGGGGGAGGGCATGTCATAGAGGATTTGCTCAGGGGGAAAAAGGTCTGTCTTGAGGCGAAAGGCTATGGTACCGATTGCTATGCGGCACGGAAAATGCAGAAAGAGGTAACACTTAACGATTTACCGCACGCACTGCTCTGCAACCCGCGCAATGGCTATCAGAACTATAATTGCGCGGTGAATCTCTCGAATAAAGTTGTTTATACTTATATGGGGATGCTCAAACCGAACTGTCGCAATGCCAATTACTGCAGTGCCGGCGAACTGAGTCCTCTGATGAACGATCCCTGCTATAAAACTATAGGAATCGGGACAAGGATCTTTCTCGGAGGCGGTGTCGGCTATGTGACCTGGCATGGAACCCAGCATAACCCGAATGCCCCGCGCACAGAAAATGGTATCCCCCGGCGTCCTGCCGGAACCATTATGGTCCAGGGCGATCTCAAGCAGATGAGCCCTGATTGGTTGAAAGGATTATCGATTCTTGGATACGGAAATTCGATTGCGGTAGGACTCGGGATTCCCATACCGGTGCTGGATGAAGAGATGGCCGCAGCGACCGGTCGGGGAGATGATGAAATCTATACGCAGATCGTTGATTATGGCAACGATTATACCAACGGCATAAATAAAACATATGGGGAAGTAAGCTATGCCGAACTGAAGAGCGGCAGCATCACTATTGATGGTAAAGCGGTGCCGACCGCGTCGCTATCAAGTATTGTCAAGGCTCGGGAGATTGCCGAAACACTGAAGAAATGGATGCAGAAAGGGTCATTTTTTCTGCACGAGCCCGCCTCGCTGCTGCCCGGACCGGAGAAATGATATGGAGAGTGATGAGGCTGGAGAAAAATACCGGCACCTCCTGACGCTTCTCCGCCAATACCCCGACATTGCGGTTGCCTATTCAGGAGGGGTCGACTCGACTCTTCTTGCCTACGCTGCCTGCGCGGCCCTCGGTGCTGAACATGTTCTGATTCTTCATGCAGCATCTTCACTGCTATCCCAGAAAACCGAGCGTGATGCTGAAAAAATAATGACCAGCCAGTTTAGCAGCAAGGTTCGATTCAGAAAGATTCAAGTGAATCCCCTGCAGGATGACTCCTTTGTCAGAAATGACCGTAAACGCTGCTATATCTGCAAAAAACTCATTTATTCCAGACTGATAAAGGAAATGGAGCAGGAGGGGATAAGCATTCTTGTCGATGGCACGAATTGTGATGATCTGCTCGATGATCGACCCGGTCTAAAGGCGATACATGAACTTGGCATAAAAACACCTCTTGTTGAATCCGGTTTCAGGAAACATGAAATCCGTTTTATCGCAGCCCTGCTCCACCTGGAAAATGCACAATTGCCTTCAAATTCCTGTCTTGCCACGAGGCTGGAATGTGATACTATTATAGATGAGAACCTTCTGAAGATAGTTGAACGGTTGGAACTTTTTCTAGAGCAATGCGGATTTTCCGGATGCCGCGTCAGACCTCGGCAGAAAATGGCAATCATTCAAATTAGAGAATCACACTTTACGCGTATCTCAGAAACAGCGGTGCGAGCCAAAATATTAACGTACTTTCGGGATCATGGCTACGAAACTATAGTGCTTGATCTTGGCGGTCGTCAATGAAATCAGGCCTGAATCTTCTTAGTCTTTGAATTTTATGTGATTTAACTCTTGATTAAGCATGATGATTAATTTATGCTATTTCCGTCTGAAGCTTCAAAACCCCGAATTTAAAGGGTTGTGGAGCATTAGAAAATCCCCTAGAAGAAATAAATTATTGTTTTTTTCTTTTGACAATTTTTTTTTCTTTGATTAAAGCATCATACTCAAGGAGAAAGGGAACAGTGCGCTAGTGCCTGTTACTCGGCAAAGAATGAATCAGCAGGGAGGAATTCATGAACAAAAAGGAACTGATTGAAAGTATCGCAGGAGCAGCAGACATCAGCAAAGCCGCTGCAGAGAAAGCACTGAACGCGACGCTTACCGCCGTAGCAGATGCTCTGAAAAAAGGCGACAAAGTCACCTTGGTAGGTTTCGGAACATTCTCTGTTTCCAAGAGAGAAGCACGTACCGGCCGCAATCCGCAGACTGGCAAATCTATTAAGATCCCATCTAAAAATGTTGCCAAGTTTAAAGCTGGCAGCAAGTTGTCGGACGCTATAAATTAACATTATAGCAAAAAGTACTTGGCAGGTTAATAAGGGTTCCGCTAAGTTCTGATATATATCGAACTTGAAGTCGGGACGTGGCTCAGTCTGGTAGAGCACAGCGTTCGGGACGCTGGGGTCGGAGGTTCAAATCCTCTCGTCCCGACCATGACATCTGGTCGAACAGAAGAGAGAAAAACAGACGGACCTTGATTAACATGCTGGTAATTCAAAAGCCGCTCCCTCCGGGAAGCGGCTTTTTTTTATTTCTATGAAATCCAGATTACGCTCAGGTTATAGCACCGGTGCCTGTGCTGCCGCAGCAGCCAAGGCTGCCGCGCTCTGTCTCAGCGGAGACAGGAAGGAAGTCGTTTCGATACCGTTTCCCGATGGTTCACGGGTAAGTTTTGCTGTTGCCTGGGTAAAAAACGAGAAGGAAAGTGTTTCCGCTGCTGTTGTAAAAGATGGCGGCGATGATCCTGATATCACCAACGGTGCCTTGATCGTTGCTTCGGTGAGATGGGTGAAAAACAAACGTGACAACGGAAATAGAGCCGATAAGAATTTTTGGCGGAGAAGGTGTCGGCATGGTGACAAAACCGGGACTTTCAGTAGCCGTCGGACAACCCGCCATCAATCCGGTACCGATGCAGATGATAAATGAGGCGGTAACCGAGACTCTCACGGGAAATGAGCGCGACTCCTCGCATTACCTTGAGGTTACCATCAGCGTTCCCGGTGGAGTTACGTTAGCTGAAAAAACCCTGAACAAGAGACTTGGCATTATTGGCGGCATATCGATTCTTGGTACGACCGGAATTGTCAGGCCGGTGTCGGCAGATGCCTGGACTGCAACGATCACTGCTTGCATGGATGTTGCTCAGGCAACCGGGATAAAAGAGATAATACTCTGCACCGGCAGGACATCTGAGCGCTGCATTGAAAACCTTATCCAACCGCCGGAAGAGGCCCTTGTTATGATGGGAGACTATCTTGATTTTTCTTTGCAGGAAGTAAGGAAGTACTCTTTTGAAAGAATCCATATGGCGGTTATGTGGGCAAAATTACTGAAAGGGGCCATGAAAACGCCTCACACCCACGTTCGTTACGGTATCCTCGAGTTGGAGGAGGTCTATACCTTTCTTGTCACCATTGGTGTTAACGACGGAGATTGTTGAACAGTTAAAAGGTTCGAATACCGCTCGTGAAACCCTCACCAGATTATTGGATATGGGTGCTCAGGAAGTTATTGAGATGGTTTGCCTGCGAGCCAAGATGCATTATGAACAAATTGCCGGTATCCCGGTAACGATATATCTGGTTAATGGCCCGGGAGAACTTCTTTATTTACAGGATTGATTGAAGAGAAGGATGTTATGTCTCACATTTATGTGGCAGGGATATGCGGTGAGGTCGTTACCCGGGAGATAGTGGATCTGATTGAGGGAAAGAGTGCAACGATAGTCTGTTCTGATTATTATCGCTCGATTCTTGATAAGTATCCTGGATTCAGCCAAAAAAAATGGCTGCCTATCGCTCCGGTAGCTGGTTGTTTGAAGCAGATAACGGCTGAACTACTCCGCGGGCCTGTTTTGATAATTACCAGCGGAGATCCTCTTTTATTCGGACTAGGTCGGCTTTTGCTCAAACATTTCCCTTCCTGTACCATCAGTTTTATGCCGGCGGTGTCTTTCCTGCAGATCTGTTTTTCTCGATTCGGTATCCCGTGGGATGATGCCAAAATTCTCAGTTTACATGGGAGGGATTTAAAGCAACTGGATCAATTCCATCACGAAAAAAAGTTGTTTATCTTTACCGACAAGAAGAATTCGCCTGAAATCATTGCCCGGTATTTATTAAAATGCGTTGGTCATGAAAAGGCGAAGGACTATATCGTGCATGTTGGAGAAAAACTGGTAACCGCGAATGAACAATTGTATTCAGGGAATCTTGAAGAGACGGCGGACCAGGACTTTTCACAGCCTAATTGCATGATTCTCCTTAATAACGATTCAGGGTTACAATCGTTATCGAAATTCGGTTTGAAAGAAGAGGACCTGTTCCACAGCCGCGGTCTCATCACCAAAAATGAAGTTCGTGCAGTTGTCCTGCATTCTCTGGCATTGCCTGAGCACGGCGTGCTCTGGGATATCGGAGCAGGTTCCGGATCAATCAGTATTGAATCCGCCCGGCTTTCTCCCGGTAACAGCGTGTATGCAATTGAAAAAAATGAAACGGAACAGGAAAATATCAGCCAAAAATAAAAACCGTTATGGTTGTTCCAATCTGTTCGTGATTGGTGGTGAGGCCCCCCAGGCACTTGCTGCACTGCCGGTCCCTGATCGTGTATTTATCGGTGGCAGTGGTGGAAAACTGGAAGACATAGTGCGCACGGTAGCCGCCGTGGCCAAGGAAGAAACCCTTATCGTTTTGACGTCTGTTACCGAGAAAACGACCAATAATGCGCCGAGACTACTGTATGAACTCGGCTATCGCGTGGTGATCAGCAGGATTGAAACTAGCCGTTATCATTATCCCGAGCAGGAAAAAACAACTTTTAACCCTATAACCATTATCGTTGCCGAAAGAAAAAATGGATAAGCACGCTTCAGCGGACTGCGGCAAAGTGTTTTTTATTGGCGCGGGTCCGGGTGATCCCGAGTTACTGACAATCCGCGGGAAAAAAATCATCGATTCAGCCGATTGCATTATTTATGCAGGAAGCCTGGTGAACAAGGATCTTTTTGCAGACAGTACCTGCCCGCTCTACGATTCCGCAGGCATGCATCTAGACGAAATAGTCGACCTGATGATAGAAACTGCACGCACGGGTGGCATCGTCGCCCGTGTTCATACGGGTGATCCATCATTGTTCGGTGCCATCCGCGAACAAATGGTACGACTGGATGCATGTCATATTGTTTACGATATCGTGCCCGGTGTCAGTTCGGCTTTTGCGGCCGCGGCAGCGCTGGGGGTTGAATTGACGCTCCCCGATGTAACCCAGAGCGTGATAATAACCAGGAGAGGCGGGCGCACCCCCGTACCGGATAAAGAGCATCTGTCCTTACTTGCCGGGCACGAAACAACAATGATGATTTTTCTGTCAGTTGGTATGATTGACGATGTTGTAAAGGACCTTCTCGACGGTGGTCTTTCTGAGGAAACTCCTGTCGCAGTCGTTATGAAGGCCAGTTGGCCGGATGAAAAAAAGGTGACCGGAACGCTTGCAGATATCGGGAGCAAGGTTTCCAGGGAAGGGATAGGGAAAACGGCAATGATATGCGTTGGCCGGGTGTTTGACAAAACACTACCCGTTGCAGAATCCAGATTGTATGATAAGAGCTTCTCGCACCAGATGAGAAAAAGTACAAAATAACGAGAGAGGAGAGAGTTGAAATGCATAGTGCAGGAATAGTAATACTCCACATACGCAATGGGGATAATGATAATTGATGATAACCTTGCTCGATTATGGTGCCGGCAATGTCAGAAGCGTCAGGAATGCCATTAAAAAATTGGGTTGTGAGGTCAGGGATGCAACCTGTCGGGATGATATTGTATCAGCCGATAAACTGATTTTTCCGGGCGTTGGCAGTTTTGGGCTGGTAATGAATCGACTCAGGGCTGACGGTTTTGCCGAACCACTTATACAAAGAATAAACGAAAATAAACCGTTCCTCGGAATCTGCGTCGCACTTCAGGCCCTTTTTGAAGGAAGTGAGGAGAGCCCGGGAGTGCAAGGACTCGGGATCTTGCCCGGCCAAATCAAGAGATTCTCTGACAGCAGCCTCTCTGTTCCGCATATCGGCTGGAATGGTATAAAATTTCATAAAAGATGCTCACTCTTTGAGAGTTATCAGGAGGAAAATGTCTATTTTGTCCACTCCTACCATGCAAATATCGAAGACGTTCCTCCGGCGTGGCTGCTTACTACAACTGATTATGGCGAGGAATTCGTCTCAGGTGTTTGTCGTGGCAATACAGCTGCTTTTCAGTTCCATCCTGAAAAAAGCGGTGAAGCTGGTCTGAAAATACTGGACAGCTACCTCAAAAACGATGAAATCGTGGTGTCACAGCAGCCTCTGGCAAAACAGAAGGAAAAGACCGTCCTGGCTAAACGGATCATTGCCTGCCTTGATGTTCGCAGCAATGATGCCGGGGATCTTGTGGTAACCAAAGGGGACCAATACGATGTCCGCGAAGCCGGTGAAGTAAGAAATCTTGGCAAACCGGTCGATCTGGCTCGGCGATATTTTGAGGAAGGGGCTGATGAAATCACCTTTCTTAATATTACCGGCTTCAGAAATTTTCCGCTGGCCGACCAGCCAATGCTCGAGGTATTGAGACGAACTTCTGAAAACGTTTTTGTTCCATTGACCATCGGCGGCGGTATCAGAGAGTTTACCGATTCAGACGGGGTTTTTCACTCCGCTCTTGATGTTGCCTCAGAATATTTCCGGTCAGGGGCCGATAAAATATCTATCGGCAGTGATGCGGTGTCTGTTGTCGAAAAATATCTCTGCGAAGGCCAAAAAAGCGGCAGAAGTTCCATCGAGCAAATCTCGCAGGTGTACGGGGCACAGGCGGTAGTTATTTCCGTTGATCCCAGGAGAATCTATGTCAATTCTCCGGAAGATACTCCCCATCATACCTTGAAAACAGAGACAAAAGGGCCGGGGGGTGAAGCGTTCTGCTGGTATCAGGTCACCGTAAAAGGTGGGCGTGAAGGGCGCGACCTAGACGTTATCCAACTGGTAACGGCATGTGAGGCCCTTGGTGCCGGAGAAATTCTGCTGAATTGTATAGACAAGGACGGTACCGGCGACGGCTTTGATATCGAACTGATTAACCAGGTGAAAAACAGCGTGAAAATCCCGGTTATCGCTTCCAGCGGGGCGGGGAGGGCGGAACACTTCCAGCACGTTTTTTCAGAAACAGCAGCGGAAGCGGGCCTGGCCGCCGGAATATTCCACCGGCGTGAAGTGAGTATTGAATCGATCAAGAAGATTCTAACAGATAACAAGATACCCTGCCGGTAACCTGCATAAACCAGGCACGTTAACAATGCAAAATGCTCAGTTTCTCGGTATACGTTCAATTACCGGCTGGATTACCATTCTTGCGCTGGGGGCGTTGGTGTTGTTCGGCGTATCAACGATTACCTACGAACGCGGTATCACGAAACTCTCCCAGGGAAGTGATATCAGGCTTGAGCTTTTTGTCACCTATCTCCGCGGTGTGCTGGAAAAATATGAAAGCCTTCCGGAACTGCTGGCCCGCGATAAACAACTCGTAAATTTTCTTCTTAATCCCGGAGGAAGGGAGCGGATAGAGGCCCTTAACCGGTATCTGGAAACGATCAACGGTATAAGCAATGCTGGAGACACCTACCTGATGGACAAGGAAGGTCTGACCATTGCCGCGAGCAACTGGCAGGAAGAGCATCCTTTTGTTGGCAGAAATTTCAGCTATCGTCCCTATTTCAAACAGGCCATGAAAGGCCATCTCGGAAGATATTTCGCACTTGGCACCACCTCAATCAAGCGGGGCTATTATTTTGCCTATCCCGTCCGTCGGAACAACGAGATACTTGGCGCGGTGGTGATTAAAATTGATATCGACACCGTTGAAAAAAAGTGGGGCTATCATGACGAGATATTTCTTGTTACCGATCCGGATAATGTGATTTTTATTACGACAAACCCGGATTGGCGATACAAGACCCTCGGCAGGGTCACCCCCCTGACCGAGGATTTTATTCGAAAGTCCAAACGCTACCCGAACTCAGATATCGAAGCGATTAATTATACCAGGGTGAAAAACTATGACTTCGGTACCATAATCAACCTTACAGATCAGAACAATACCGAGAAGACCTTTCTCCAGCAGGCGCATTATATGGATGAAGCTGGCTGGAATGTGCAAATCTTGTCGAACATCAGCCCACTGCGGCAAAGGATTATCGGGGTCAATATCCTGGTCGGCAGCGGCTTTCTTTTTTCTTACCTGCTTCTCAGCCTGTTTAGGCAGCGGCGGCAGCGGTTGGCCGAATTAAAACGTTTTGAAGATCATGCCAGAAGGGTTCTTCAGGAGGCGAATGAGAAACTCGAAACCAGAGTCGGGGAGAGAACAAGAGAGCTTGTTGAAACAAACGAGAAATTGCTGCGGGAAATCCATGATCGTAAAAATACGGAGGCAATTTTGAAGCGAACCAGGTCTGAACTGGTTCATGCCGCCAAGATGGCTACCCTGGGGCAGATGTCTGCCGGAATTAATCACGAGCTGAATCAGCCTCTGGCAGCTATCAGAAGCTATGCCGACAACGCACGGCAGCTCTTGACCAAAGAGAGAATTAATGAAGCCGACTGGAATATGACGCAGATAGGCGAACTGACTGACCGTATGGCCCAACTGGGAATCCAGCTTAAAGAGTTTTCGAGAAAAAGCACTGATCAGCTTGATGTTGTGTCTCTTCGTGCCGTTATTGACGGGGCGTTGGAAATCCTTTCGCCTGGTATCCGCAAGAATAAAATACCCATTATCATGAAAATAGTTCCGGAAAATCTCGAGATTTCGGTCAATCAGGTTCTTTTCCAGCAAGTCATTGTCAATCTTATCAGTAATGCTATGCAGGCAATGGAGAAGTGCGACAGCAAGCAGCTCACCATCGAAGCAAAGGCTGCGGAAAATCGCGTCTGTATAATAATCCAGGACACGGGTGACGGAATAGCGGTCGAAAACATATCACGCGTTTTTGAACCGTTCTTCACCACAAAGGCTGCCGGACAGGGACTTGGACTCGGATTGACTATAACAGAGAGAATTCTCAAAGAGATGAATGGTGATATAGCCATTGAAACCTGTGAACGAGGAGCTCGATTCCTCATAACATTTCCAGCGGTTGTCAGTATACATGGACTCGGATAATAAAGTAATTTTCATTGATGACGAGAAACACATCAGGCAGGCCAATACCCAGACCCTTGAACTTGCCGATATGGATGTCAGCTGTTTTGAGTCGGCTGAATCGGCGTTGCCTGCTATAAAAAACGACTGGTCGGGAATCGTTGTCTGTGATATTCGGCTGCCTCGTATGGACGGGATGGACTTTCTCGCGGCTGTCAGAAAAGTCGACAAGGATCTACCCGTTATCCTGATCACCGGTCATGGCGACATTTCGACGGCTGTTCAGGCCATGCGCGACGGAGCCTACGATTTCATTGAAAAACCCTATTCCGCCGAACGACTGGTAAAGACCGTCAAGAGGGCCCTTGAGAAGCGCGCCCTGACCCTGGAAAACAGGGTTCTCAGAAAAGAGCTTGAAGCGCAAAAAACCCGGGCCCGCGAATTATCGGTAAAACCGAGCAAATGGAAGCCCTTCGATCAACCATTGCACGAATAGCCGATACCGGGGCCGATGTGCTGATAACAGGCGAAACAGGCACGGGGAAAGAGCTGGTTGCCAGGTCACTGCATGAGCGGAGCCGAAGGAGAACTAAAAATTTTGTAGCAGTCAACTGCGGAGCCGTTTCTGAATCGCTGATAGAAAGCGAATTGTTCGGACATGAGGCCGGTGCCTTTACCGATGCACGGGAGGTGAGAATCGGTAAATTTGAATATGCAAACGGTGGAACGCTGCTGCTTGATGAAATAGAATCAATGCCGTTGCATGTTCAGGTTCACCTGCTGCGGATACTGCAGGAACGAAACGTCGAGAGGCTTGGTTCCAACAAAACCATCGCGCTTGATCTTCGCATTGTTGCCGCGGCCAAAGCAGACTTGAAGGAACTGGTTAGCGGCGGCAGGTTCAGGGAGGACCTGTATTATCGCCTCAATGTTGTCAGGCTTCACCTGCCGCCGCTCAGGGAACGCCGCGAGGATATCCCCGTTTTGTTCCATCACTTTGTCCTTGTCGCATCACACCGCTACCAGCAGGAGGTACCATTGCCGGACGGTGCCCAGTTGCATACGTTGATGGCATATGCCTGGCCGGGTAACGTCAGGGAATTGAGGAATGTTGCCGAACGATATGTACTGCTCGGTGCGCAGAACAACTGGTCAATTGAGCATCTGATGTCAGGTACGGTCAGGGCTGAACCAAAGACACTTGTTCAGCAGGTTGACATGTTTGAACGATATCTCATTGAACAAGCGCTGGCTTCATGCAACGGTTCCATAAAAGAGGTGATGAAATCACTCTCGATACCGCGAAAAACCCTGACGGACAAAATGAGTAAATACGATATCGATAAGAGTGATTACAAATAACAGGTTATTTTTTAATTCATGGCGGAATTCCCGCATTATCATGATTTTTATAGGCGGAAATCCGCCACTTTTGCCGGCTTTTGTTTCTTGCCGTTTTTAACCAGCATCACTGATTCAAGGGAGTTAGTTGTCTTTTCTCATTCTGGATCATTCCTTGCTTTATTTAATTAATTGGAACATGGCATACGTTCAGGGATGTCATGCGATCCTGTTGACGATACCGGATTTACCGGTGTCCGGTGCTCAGGTAAAATGACCGATTAACTTGTTGAGGAGGAGTTGGTATGTTAAGAAAAGTCTCAAAAATTCTTGCAGTAACAGCAGTATCCACCATGCTTGCAGTTGGCACTGCCATGGCCGCACCGATTGTCATAAAGTTTTCCCATGTGGTAGCCGAGAATACGCCGAAAGGTCAGGCGTGCAACAAGTTTCGGGATCTCGTCGCCGAACGGTTGGGAGGCAAGGTTGTGGTCGAGGTATTCCCAAACTCTCAGCTTTTCGGTGATGATGCGGTTCTTGAAGCGATGCTCCTTGGCGATGTCCAGCTTGCTGCTCCGAGTCTTTCAAAATTTGGTCGCTATACCAAGTCGTTACAGATCTTTGATCTGCCTTTCCTCTTTAAAGACATGGCGGCTGCAGAGAAGTTTCAGCAGAGCGATGCCGGACAGAAACTGCTCAACTCGATGAGCTCAAAAGGCCTTATCGGACTCGGCTACATTCATAACGGCCTGAAGCAGCTGTCGGCCAGCAAGCCGCTCAGGGTCCCTGCCGACGCCAAAGGACTTAAATTCAGGATCCAGGCCTCTGACGTTCTTGCCGCGCAGTTCGAGGCACTCGGTGCCGTACCGCTGAAAAAACCCTTCTCGGAGGTATTCACCCTGCTTCAGACTAAAGCAATTGACGGTCAGGAGAACACCTGGTCGAATATCTATTCCCAGAAATTCTTTGAGGTTCAGCCCTACATCACCGAATCCAACCATGGCCTGATTGACTATCTTGTCGTCACCTCCGCGGAATTCTGGAATGGCTTGCCGGCTGATATCCGCAAGGAAGTCAAACAGGCGCTGGATGACGGTATCGCTTACGGCAACAAAGTAGCCGTAGAAAAGGACATGAGCGACAAGCAGTTGATCATAGACTCAAAACGCTCCGAAATTATTATCCTGACCCCGGAAGAACGAGCCCAGTGGGTAGAAGCCATGAAACCGGTATGGAAGCAGTTTGAAGATGAAATCGGCAAAGATATGATCGACGCCGCTTACGCTTCAAACTAAATCGAATCGATTACCATCCTGACTGGTTGCAAACCGGTATGAGAGGGCAGACACGCTAGACAATCGTTTGAGTGTCTGCCCTTTTTTTGTGTTTTCTGGAAAAACAGGGGGGCCTCAATGTTTTTTCGCATCCTGAATCAAATTGAAGAATCGATCATCTGCCTCATGCTTGTGACGACAACGCTTCTTGTCTTTATGGATGTCGTCATGCGTTTCGGATTCAATGCCGGGTATCTCTGGTCGCAGGAACTGACGCTGCACATGTCCGCCTGGATGGTCCTTTTCGGCACATCCTATTGTCTTAAAGAAGGATCTCATATTGGCATGGATGCCTTCGTCAAGCTCTTCCCGTTACTTGGCAGAAAGATATTGACCGGCATCGGCTGTATTCTCGGCCTCATCTATTGCGGGCTTATCCTCTACGGCAGCTGGATATATCTCTCCAAGATGAAAAAAATCGGCATTGATCTGGAAGACCTTCCCATTCCAACCTGGGTTGCACACGGTATGCTGCTGGTCGGCTTCACCATGCTGAGCATACGTATCCTGATCATCCTCTGGTCGGTCATTTTTGGTGATACCGACGGTTTCCGACACGCTGATGAGGCAAAGGACAGCATGGAAATTGTGGAACAGATCAAGAAAGGGGAGGGTACCATATGACCACCGCGGCTCTTTTCACCCTGCTCTTTAGCTGCATGCTGCTGGGAGTGCCGATCGCGCTTGCCCTCGGGCTTTCAAGCATTGCCACCATCCTGATGTTTTCCAACGATTCACTTGCTTCGATTGCACTCAAACTGTTTGAGTCCATGTCCAAACATTACACACTGCTGGCCATTCCCTTTTTCATCATGTCATCGGCCTTTCTGTCAACCGGTGGTGTGGCCAAACGCATCATCCGCTTTGCCACCAGCGTGGTCGGCCATATCAAGGGCGGGGTGGCCATGGCCTCTGTTATGGCGTGCATGATTTTTGCCGCCGTGTCAGGGTCTTCACCGGCAACCGTCGCGGCTATCGGCTCGATATGCATCGTCGGCATGAACCGGGTCGGTTACCCACAGAGTTTCGGGGCCGGTGTCATCACCACAGCCGGTACCCTCGGTATTCTGATTCCACCGTCTATCGTCATGCTTGTCTATTCAGCCGCCACCGAGGTGTCTGCTGCCCGGATGTTCATGGCCGGATTTTTACCGGGAATTATGATGGGGTTAATGCTGATGATTGCCATCTATGTCGTTGCCTACCTTAAAAAGATACCGAGCCAGCCGTGGACAGGCTTCAAGGAAATTTTTATATCCGGTTGGAGCGCCATGGGCGGCCTGATGCTGATTATCATCGTACTCGGTTCCATCTATGGCGGAGTGGCCAGTCCCACGGAAGCTGCTGCAGTTTCAGCAGTATACGCCTTTGGTGTTGCAATTTTCGGTTACCGTGATATCGGTCCCATGAAAAACCAGCCATGGAGGAAGGAGGGCGAAGGAACGGCAAGCCTGCTCGCACGAAATACCTGGCAGATGCTCAATGCGCTTCCTGCATGTATTATTGACAAGGACGTCAACAAGGTCCTGGTAGATGCGTCAAAGGTCAGCATCATGCTGCTTTTTATCATCGCCAATGCCATGCTCTTTGCCCATGTCCTGACGACAGAGCGTATTCCGCACCACCTCGCGGCAATTATCGTAGAACTCGGCCTGTCTCCGTGGATGTTTCTCGTCGTGGTTAACCTGCTGCTGCTCGCCGCCGGAAACTTCATGGAACCTTCGGCAATCCTGCTCATCATGGCGCCGATTCTCTTTCCCATTGCCCAGAAGCTTAATATCGATCCGATTCATCTCGGCATCATCATGGTCGTCAACATGGAAATCGGCATGCTTACACCGCCAGTCGGCCTGAACCTGTTTGTAACAGCCGGTATTACCGGAAAGAGCATGGGCTGGGTAATCAAGGCGTCGCTGCCATGGCTGATTCTGATGCTTGTCTTCCTGATGATTATCACCTATGTGCCGCAGATTTCACTTTTCCTGCCTGAGTATATAGACAAGCTCAAGGGCTATTGACGAAAGAAAGAAAAAAGACGCAATCTAAAAAAAATGGCGGCTGCTTTTCCGGCAACCGCCATTTTTTTTGCATGAAATACAATTATGGCAAAAAAAAATCGTAGACTTATTGTAGTTGTGTCGCCTGATAAAAATTATTAACCAATTGAGGAAACAAGATGCCAGCCTTGCCCGCATACAAGACAATCCTGTACGCAACCGATCTCGGGAAAAATACCCGGCCTGTTTTCAGAACCGCCTTGAGTCTGGCCAGAAAGTATGAAGCCGATATTATCATGCTTCATATTGTTGAGCCGATGAGCAGTGCTATGCACGCTATCGTGGATACCTACCTGCCGAAAGGGGAGGCGAAAAAAGTATACCAGGATGGCATGAAAGCCGTCTTGGGCGTTATGAAAGAACGACTTGAAAAATTCTGTGAAGAAGAGCTTGAATCACCCAGTCTTACAAGTGGCCGTGTTAAGGAAATGCTTGTCGTGAGTGGTGAGACAAGTGAAGAAATCCTGAAGGCGGCAAAAAAGCATATGGCGGATATCATCGTTATGGGAAAATCGAGCAGCTCAATTCTTGGCACTGATGTTGCCGGATCAGCGGCGCGGCGTGTTTCCCGTCACTCGAACATCCCTGTTCTCATTGTGCCCAACTATTCGCATTGATGCTCAAAAAAGCATGGCCAGGCACAACCTATTATGTTCAGATCGCTGATTGTTCATGCAAACTATTGAAGTACTTCTGGCCTCGCCGCGCGGTTTCTGCGCCGGAGTCGTCCGGGCCATCGAAACGGTCAAGCTGACGCTTGAATCACAAGGCGCCCCGGTTTATGTTTTGCATGAGATTGTTCATAATAAGCATGTGATATCAGAGCTGGAAGTTATGGGTGCCCGATTTGTCACGGATTTAACCGAGGTGCCGCGGGGTGGAATCTGTATTTTCAGTGCCCATGGCATTTCGTTGGAGACAGAAAATCTGGCCAGAAAGCTTGGCCTGAGAACTATCGATGCCACCTGTCCGCTTGTCACCAGCATTCATCGCATGGTTGAGCTTTATCACCAGAAAGAGTATGACGTTATTATTATTGGACATCACGGACATCCCGAGGTCGAAGGGACGGCCGGACGTGTTGCGGGTCGGGTCCATATCGTGCAGAATGAATCAGAAGCCGAAAATGTTGTCGTTGAGAATCCCGCCAAGGTGGCTTATGTCACCCAAACGACACTGAGCCCGCAGGATGTTATCGGCATAAGGTCTGTTCTGGAAAAGCGCTTTGCTGAAATAAAAGGGCCTGCTCAATCCAATATCTGCTATGCCACCCAGAACCGGCAGAATGCGGTGAAATACCTTGCGGGGAAAACCGATCTCGTTTTTGTAGTTGGATCAAGTAACTCTTCGAATTCAAACCGCCTGCGGGAAGTTGTCCAGAATTCAGGGGGAGTGAGTTACCTGATTGACGACAGGAGCGATATTCGGCTCGAGTGGCTCAAGGATGCAAAAAGAATTGGCATTACGGCAGGAGCGTCCGCCCCGGAGCGCCTGGTCAGCGGTGTGCTCGACTGGCTGCGGGAACATGTTCAGGTGGCGAGCATCACGGAGATGGCAGGCAGAGATGAACGGATAAGCTTCAGGCCGGCGTCTTTCATTGATTCTGAACACCGGCCTGAATAAGAACTATGGCCACCTTGAATAATTGCCTTTTCGCCCGATCTCTTCGTTCAAATACTCGGAAAGCAACATAGGCAATTGATTCAGGGTACCCCTGTTTTTATCGGTTCAGCGCTTTTTTTATGCGCTGCATGGCCTGCGTTACATTTTCACGGGAATTAAAAGCAGACAGCCGGATATACCCTTCGCCGCATTTACCAAAGCCCGCTCCGGGTGTGCAGACGACACCGGCCTTATCAAGCAGAAGATCAAAAAACTGCCATGAATCACTTCTTCCATCTATCCAGATATAAGGTGAATTGTCACCGCCCACACAATCATAGCCAAGTCCGGTCATTTCACCTCGTATCAAAGCTGCATTGCCCATATACTTATCAACAAGCGCATTGACCTGATCTTTACCTTCCGGGCTGTAGACGGCCTCTGCAGCGCGCTGAACAGGGTAGGACACACCATTGAACTTCGTGCAATGCCTCCTGTTCCAGAGCCGGTGCAGAGGCTCTGGTCTCTCCCTTGCTGTTGTAGGCGGCGCAGCTCCGGGGAATGACGGTATAGGCGCAACGGGTGCCCGTAAAACCCGCATTTTTGGAGAAACTGCGAAACTCTATGGCAACATCCCGAGCTCCTTCTATTTCGTAGATTGATTTCGGTAAAGACTCGTCGCGTATAAAGGATTCATAGGCCGCATCAAACAGTATCAGCGCCTTATGCTCCCTGGCATAGTCAACCCATTGTTTTAACTCTTTCTTAGAGATGGTCGAGCCGGTGGGGTTATTCGGGAAGCACAGGTAGATAAGATCCACCTCTTTGCTTGGAAGAGAAGGTACAAAGTTGTTTTCTTTGGTGGATTCAAGATAAACGATACCTTGGTATCTACCGGAAACAAAGGCGCCTGTGCGGCCTGCCATGACATTTGTGTCGAGATATACCGGGTAGACAGGATCAGGAATAGCAACAACAGTGTCGTTTCTGAACAGTTCCTGTATGTTGCCGGTATCACATTTCGCGCCATCACTGATAAATATCTCGTCGGCTGAAATGTCGGCACCCCGCGACTGAAAATCATTGACCGCAATCGCCTCCCGGAGAAATGCGTACCCCTGTTCGGGTCCGTAACCGCGAAACATGGCAGCATCTGCCATTTCATCTACCGCCTGATGGAATGCCTGCACACAGGCCTGCGGCAGAGGTTCCGTTACATCTCCGATGCCGAGCTTGATGATGCTTTTGTCAGGATTATTCGTCTGATAATTTTGTACCCGTTTGGCAATGTCGGAGAAAAGGTAAGAGGCCTGGAGCTTATTATAGTGTTCATTAATAGTAATCATGGGTACATTTCCTGTTGGCTTGTTCCTGAATGGTAGATTATATCTGCTCGTATTGCTCAGTACTTCAAGGAATTTACTGGTTACACCTCAAGAGAGACAGCGAGCAGCCGACTGCGGTTAAGAGGATTTCAATATAATTGAATAGTAAGCATTGTCAATGATATCAGAAAATCGTCCACATACACCCGAGAGGATACTATGGTGAAGAAGACTGTCTATAAACAGACTTGCCTTAAAGATTATACTCCCCCGGCATATCTGGTTGATACAATAGAGCTTGTTTTCAGACTTAAAGAGAAAGAGACTATTGTTCAGGCCCGTTATACCTGCAGACGCAATCCAGCCGCTGTCGCCGGTGATAATACGCTGCACCTTTCGGGCGAACATATCCGTCTTCTGGAGCTGTCTATTAATGATGCTGCGGTTGATAAAAACCGGGTCTGTATTGATAAACGCAATCTCAGCATTACCGGTGTACCGGCCACCTTTGTCATTACGGTTAAAACGCTTCTTAAACCGCTAGAAAACAGTGCCTTAAGCGGTCTTTATCTTTCCGAAGGCATATTCTGCACGCAATGCGAGGCAGAGGGCTTCAGAAGAATCACCTACTTTCCCGACCGGCCCGATATTCTGGCTCGTTTCAGTACAAGAATTGAAGCAGATCAAAAAAAGTTTCCGGTCCTTCTGTCAAATGGCAACCTTACTTCCCAGGGAGTGCTCGAAGGGGGCCTGCATTTTGCCGAATGGCAGGATCCGTTTCCTAAACCCTGCTACCTCTTCGCCCTGGTTGCCGGAGATCTTGTCTGCCTCAAGGACCGTTATCGGACTCTTTCTGGGCGAAATATCGATCTACAGATATGGGTGCAGCACAGAAATGGACAGAAATGCGCCCATGCCATGGCTTCTTTAAAGAAAGCCATGCACTGGGACGAGACTGTTTTCGGTCTTGAGTATGATCTTAATCAATACATGATTGTAGCAGTTGATGATTTCAACATGGGTGCCATGGAGAATAAAGGGCTGAATATTTTTAACTCAAAATATGTCCTTGCTTCACCCCGGAGCGCGACTGACCAGGATTATCTCGGCATTGAAGCAGTTATAGCCCATGAGTATTTCCATAATTGGACCGGAAACAGGGTAACCTGCCGGGACTGGTTTCAACTGAGTCTGAAAGAAGGGTTGACCGTTTTTCGTGACCAGCAATTCTCTGCCGACATGAACTCACGTGCTGTCCAGAGAATCAAGGATGTCAGGATTTTGAAACAATTTCAGTTCCCGGAAGACGACGGCCCCATGGCGCATCCTGTCAGGCCGGCAAGTTACCTGGAAATTAATAATTTCTATACGGTGACTATCTACAACAAAGGTGCCGAAGTTGTCCGGATGATACACACGCTGCTGGGACCGGAACGTTTCAGGGAAGGGATGGATCTCTACTTTAAACGGCATGACGGACAGGCCGTGACCTGTGATGATTTCGTTGCCGCCATGAGTGATGTTTCAGGACGTGATCTCAACCAATTTAAACGTTGGTATGCACAGGCGGGAACACCGAAACTTACTGTCTCACAACATTACGATCAAAAGACAGGTGACTATCAAATCTTCGTCAGCCAGCGGACTCCTCCCACACCGGGACAGGAGAAAAAAGAGCCCTTTCACATCCCGATTTTGATCGGCTTAGTCGATGGCGCAGGAAACGATATCCTCGGTGAGCCTGCCTTTCCCTATGAACTCAGGGAAAAAAACATACTGCTGGAATTGAAAGATAAACAGCAAGAATTCATTTTTCGCGGTCTTAGGAAAAAACCACTCCTCTCTTTCCTGCGAGGTTTTTCCGCTCCCGTAAAAGTCGACTCTTTTCATAGCAGGGAAGAGCTTGGATTAATGATGAGCCACGACTCTGATTCCTATAATCGGGCTGATGCCGCTTTTAACCTGTCCGAATTAATCATCCTTGATCTTGCCGTGCGTTTTGCCGGTTCGGCAAGACTTGCTCTTGATACGTTTTACGTCGAAGCTTTCCGCAAGAATCTTGTTGATCGTAAAGCAGACAAGTCCCTTCGTTCACTGGCACTGCAATTACCGGCTGAAACCTACCTCAAACAGGCTATGAAGGTTGTTGATCCGGACAGCCTGCATGGTGCACGACAATTCGTAAAAAAGGAATTGGCAAGACTGCTGATACTTGATTTGCTTGAGATATATCAGGAAAATAACAAGTCTGAACCTTACCAGCTTTCCCCGTCTGCAATAGGGCGGAGAAGTCTTAAGAACATCTGTCTCGACTATTTGAGCGGTGCTGCTGAATCAGATGCTGAAATCCTTCAGCTCTTTCGCCAACAGTATTACCAGGCAGATAACATGACTGATCAGGTCGCCGTACTCGGCAGCATCGTGCATTTACAAATTCCTCTACGCAGTGAGCTGTTTGCTGATTTTGAGAATAAATTTGGTACTGATCCCCTGCTGATGGATAAATGGTTCAGCCTGCAGGCGATCAGTTCAGCCGCTGATACCTTTGATACGGTACAAACATTGACAAAACATCCAATGTTCTCATTAAAAAATCCCAATAAAGTGCGATCCCTTGTCGGTGCCTTTAGTCAGAATCATTTCCACTTTCATAATCCTTCTGGAAACGGCTACCGTTTTCTTGGTGACATTATCTTGAAACTGGACGGAATTAATCCTCAAATGGCCGCAAGGCTTGTTTCTCCGCTCATCGGCTGGAAGCGTTACGACACGGTGCGGCAGGGTTTGATGAAGACCGAGCTTGAGAGAATAGCGAGAAAAAAAGCGGTCTCACGAGATGTCTTTGAAATTGCAACAAAAAGTCTCCAGCGGGAATAAGTTGGTCAGCGGCTGCGTTTATGACAGAACAGGCAGCGATAGGGGGGCGGATGCCCTTCCGGAAGGGGGGCTGTTTTGTTATCAGCATGACAGCTCGTGCAGGTCTTCTCGGCTTCCTTCTTACTGGCAATCTGATAAAATTTCCGGTGAATGTCGTCAATGGGGAGGCGGGTGGTCGTCTCTTCCGGGGCCAACCAGAGAAAGGCGAAAAGTGACAAACAGACCAGTACGAAGGCTATATTGATCAGACGTTTTTTTTTCAGTAACTCAGGTTTTCCTTTTTTCATATATAATTTTTGCGCATGGTTTGATGCTTGGCCGATATACTCAGGCCATCTCAAATTGAGTGAAAGACAGCATATCATGTTTAAGCAGAAAGGCCGACAGTTCCGCTAAGATGATGGCCATAAAGGGGCTTGTGGAGGCAAGCCTGTGCATGGTTTTGTGAGACCGGTGTTTTTTTATCAGAATTTCAAGTTGACGAGGCTCAAAATGTTCGTCCACGATAAGATTGGCCACTGTTTCAGCCGAGAGTATGGCCGGAAAGATGCCTTCTCCCGTCAAGGGAGAGGCAAGTCCCGCCGCATCGCCGAGCAGAAACACCCTGTTGAAGCGGTAGCCCCGGTAATCACAATTCACCTTGCCCGCCTGGATCCGTAAATTTTGCAAGGACAGTCCTGTTTTCTGCAGCCAGCTATCAAGACCAGTTTTAAGCCTTTGAACACACACCTTCCGGCCACTGGCAAAAGAGCCGGCCGAAGAACAATCACGATGTGGAAAAATCCAGGAATATCCGCTGCCAAACCGCTTACTGTCAAAATTCCAAACCATTTCGGGAAGATCACAGGGTAGTGTATAGTTCAGGCCGATCCCCATTGCTTCTGTCGGCAGTCCGAGATAAGAACGGACCCGTGAGTTTGATCCATCGGCGCCGACAAGAATATCGTATCTAATGGTAAAATCATTTGTTTCTCTGGTTAGCTCGACGTACTGTTGCGTTATGTTCCTGATCCTGATACCCGTCAGGATTTCAACACCTTTCTCAAGCGCCTGCCGGGCCATGTAGCCTCCCAGTTTTTCCCGATTGACGGTAGCTACCAGTGGATGCTCTGAGGAGACGATAACGGACTGGAATCGGGTAGAGATCCTTTGTTGCTCAAAAGAACGCTCAATAAGTGCGTCGGGCATTCTGGTTATCAGGCCGCTCCAGGTAATACCGCCGGCGCAAACCTTTTTACCGATAGCAGCCTGTCGTTCAAGAAGAATGACCCGGACGCCATGTTCAGCAAGTTTCCTGGCGCATCTCAAGCCTGCCGGACCAGCCTCCTACGATGAGAACATCACATTTCATTATCCGCACCGCCGTAAATGCGGCTGCAAACGAGAAATCAGGCTTTCAGACTGAGGTTTGATCTTCTCTAGTCTCCGAACAGCATACTTTTGAGGTATTCCCTGTTCATCCGGGCAATGTTGCTGACGGAAATGCCTTTCGGGCAGACTGCCTCGCATTCCCGCTCATTTGAGCAATAACCGAAACCTTCCTTGTCCATCTGCAAAACCATGGCCTCAGCCCGTTCTTTTCGTTCCGGTTGTCCCTGCGGCAGAAGACTCAACTGGGAAATCTTGGCACTGGTAAACAACATGGCTGAACCATTCGGACAACTTGCGACACAGGCTCCACAGCCGACACAGGCGGCGGCATCCATCGCAAGTTCTGCCGTTTTACTCGGAATGGGAATATTGTTGCCGTCTATGGCACCACCGGTATTGACCGAAACAAAACCGCCGGCCTGAATAATACGGTCGAAGGCGGAGCGATCAACCATGAGATCTTTGTGGATCGGGAAGGCGCTTGAGCGGAAGGGCTCGATAACAATAGTATCACCGCTTTTGAATTTGCGCATATGCAGCTGACAGAGGGTATTTTCTTTTTCAGGGCCGTGAGCGATACCGTTAACAACGGCTCCGCACATACCGCAAATCCCTTCCCTGCAGTCATGATCAAAGGCAACAGGTTCCTTGCCTTCCATGGTGAGTTTCTCATTAAGGACGTCGAGCATCTCAAGAAACGACATATCCGTTGAAATATCCCTGAGGGTATGGGGCTCAAAATCACCGAGTGAATCACTGTCCCTCTGGCGCCAAATGACGAGTTTTAAGTCTATGGAACTCATGATATACCGTTATCTGATAGTGAATAATTAGGCCACCTTGAATAATTGCCTTTTCGCCCGATCTCTTCGTTATGCTTGAAATTTTATCCTCGGAATATCAACTATGCACCCCGGGGTACTTCTTTCAGGGCGCCTAGCGGTAAAACATCTTGCATGCCTTGATCTCGATCGAATAATCTAATTATTCAAGGTCCCCATTAAGGTTAGTGGCAATCCATAAAAGGCTCTTTCCCGGACAGACACGAGTAACCTGTGATTATTTGTAACTTCTCTGGGAAGGCTTGACTTCTTCAAAAGTAAGCTCTTCCTTGTGCATGGTGGGAGCCTGGTCTTCGCCTTTGAATTCCCAGACACTGACATGGGAGAACTTTGCATCATTCCGCAGTGCTTCATGGTCCTCCGTCTGGCTTTCTTCACGTAAATGACAACCGCAAGACTCTTCCCGGGCCAGGGCATCACGTACCATAAAGTCAGCAAACTCAAGGAAGTCGGCAACCCGACCTGCGCGCTCAAGTGACTGGTTTATGTCTTCACTGTTACCGGGAATATAGACAGCATCCCAGAATTTTTTCCGGATTTCGGGGATCTGTTGCAGGGCGGTTTCGAGTCCTTCGCGATTCCGTGCCAGACCGCAATGGTTCCACAAGAGTTTACCCAGTTCCTTGTGAATCTCATCGACGGTAACTTTGTCTTTAGGGCCGTCAGTGCTGTTTTTCAGCAGACGCTGTGTTCTCTCGTTTACGTCTTTCTCGGCCTCTGCAAAAGCGGGATGAGAGGTATCGACGCTATCAAGCCCCCCTGAACCGAAATAATGTGCCACCGAGGTATTGATAATAAAGTAACCATCTGCCAAGCCCTGCATGAGGGCACTCGCTCCAAGCCGGTTTGCCCCATGATCGGAAAAATTGCATTCACCGAGAGCGAAGAGGCCGGGGATGGTTGTCATCAGGTTGTAGTCAACCCAGAGACCTCCCATGGTATAGTGTACGGCCGGGAAAATCATCATGGGCTCTTTCATCGGGTTCACATCGGTGATCATCTCGTACATCTGGAAGAGATTGCCGTATTTCCTGAAAATAACATCTTCGCCATCCCGTTTGATGGCCTCTGCAAAATCCAGGTAGACGGCCATCGCGGTGCTTCCTACGCCTTTTCCGGCATCGCATTGTTCCTTGGCATTGCGCGAGGCTACATCGCGCGGAACAAGATTCCCGAAACTCGGATATTTGTTTTCCAGATAGTATTCTCTTTCGTTCTCCGGGATCTGCGCAGGATGTCTTTTGTCCCCCTGCTTTTTCGGTACCCAGACCCGACCATCGTTTCGCAGACTCTCACTCATCAATGTGAGCTTCGACTGCGTGTCGCCGTGAACCGGAATACAGGTGGGATGAATCTGAACAAAGCTCGGATTGGCAAAACCGGCGCCTCTTTTGCAGGCCCGCCATGCAGCCGTCACATTAGAGGACATGGCATTGGTTGACAGGAAATAGGCATTGCCATAACCACCGGTGCACAACAACACGGCATCCGCCGAATAAGATTCAATTTTGCCGTTCATCATGTTCCTGACCACGATTCCGCGGGCTCGCCCTTCAACCACGACAACGTCCATCATTTCCCGGCGGGTATGCATGATGATGGTGCCTTTGCCTATCTGTCTGGAAAGCGCACTGTAGGCACCAAGGAGCAATTGTTGACCGGTTTGCCCTCTGGCGTAAAATGTCCTGGACACCTGTGCCCCGCCAAAAGAACGGTTGGCAAGCGAACCGCCATATTCACGCGCAAAGGGAACCCCTTGTGCAACACACTGATCGATAATGGGTCCTGAGACCTGGGCAAGCCGATAGACATTGGCCTCCCGGGAACGAAAATCTCCTCCCTTGATGGTGTCATAAAAGAGACGAAAGATGGAATCGCCGTCTTCCTGGTAGTTTTTTGAGGCATTAATACCACCCTGGGCGGCAATTGAGTGAGCGCGGCGCGGAGTGTCATGCAGGCAGAAGGCCTCAACCTTGTAGCCGAGTTCAGCCAGCGTGGCTGCCGCAGAGGCGCCGGCAAGTCCGGTACCGACTACAATGACCTTGAACTTTCTCCGGTTGGCAGGATTGACCAGCTTTGAGGCAAAGCGGTGATTATCCCATTTTTCTGCAAGCGATCCTGATGGAATACGTGAATTAAGTTCCATTTTTCAACCTTCTTCTAAATTAAATTCTAAAGCTATAGCGACAACCATAGAGAAACGAACATTGAACGCCAATTCTCAATAGGCGGCTCCTGCACCAGTCATAAAATAGATGGGAATGCCACCAAATAGTGCCAGAAACAGGATCGGTACAATGATCGTCAATTGAGCGATGAGACAATTGTATTTGGGGTGATTGACGCCATAGGTCTGCAGCATGCTCCAGAAACCGTGATTAAGATGTATCGCCAGAGCGACAAAGGCGATAATATAAAAAAGACTGTAGAAAAATCCGCTCAGATACTGTTGTACGAGCACGCTGATCGGAATGTCAGACGGCTTGGCTACCCCGAAACCGAATACGTGAATGATCAGAAACAGGAAGATAAAAGCACCGGTATAGGGCATGGTGCGGGAAGCAAAGGTATTTTCGACGACACGGGCCTGAACATTATAACGGGATGATGTTTTTCGTTTTTCAAGAAAGAGAACAATCCCGACACCGATATGAGTGATAACAACTGCCAGCAAGCCGATGCCAAAGACAAGGACCAGTACCGGAAAACTGTGCAGGACATCAGCATATATTTGAAAATATTTACTTCCCATGTATATTGCAGCGTTGCCGAAGGCATGAAGAGTGAGAAACAGGATGAGCATCAGGCCGGTAGTGGCCATTATCAACTTTTTGCCAATGGAAGACGTAACAAATGAAAGAGCGCGCATGGGGTTTTCCTCTCAGATAGCGATGGTGAGTACGAAAAATAAACAAAATCATATTTCTATATATCAACAAAAAAGAAAAGGCTTCTTTTATAATGATAACACAAATTATAGGGATGAACTGGTATCCTGCGTTAACAGACCGGCAGATAACTTCTTCTATGATTGAACGCTTATGAAACGAAAACGCTTTGAGTTGATCATCTTTGATCTCGACGGAACACTTCTCGATACGCTTGATGATATTGCCGATTCTGCCAACATGGCGCTGGCGGAGATGGGGATGGTTCAACATCCGTCGGCTGCATACCGGTATTTTGTCGGCAATGGGTTGAGGACGCTTATTGGCCGCATTGTACCGGCTCAGACGCCGGAGCCGGTACAAGATCATCTGATGAGGCTGTTCGAGCAGTTATACGATCATCACTGGAAAAGCAAAACCAACCTCTATTCAGGGGTTAGAGAAATGCTCGACTGGCTGGTTAAGAACGAAATAAGTCTGAATGTTCTTTCAAATAAACCGGATAGTTTTACCCGGTTGTGCGTAAAAGAATATTTCCCGGATCAGCCATTTGACCTTGTTTTTGGTCAGCGGGAAGGTGTGCCGTTGAAACCACATCCCCAGGCAGCCTTTGAAATTATCGAAAAAAGTGGCATTTTACCCGAATCATCGCTGTTTGTCGGCGATACCGCAGTCGACATAAAAACAGGCAAGGCAGCCGGTATTAAAACCGTTGGCGTAACCTGGGGGTTTCGTCAGAAAGATGAACTTATAGAGGCCGGTGCCGATATTGTTATCAGTAAACCTGCCGAACTCAAATCCTATGTCCATTATTCCAGCTGAACTTATACCGTACCTTACTTACGCTACACCGCCTTTATTAGGCGCTTTTATCGGATACCTGACCAACCGTGTAGCTATCCGCATGCTTTTCAGGCCCCTGAAGCGATGGAAAATCGGTCCGCTGCCGCTACCGATGACGCCCGGCGTAATTCCTTCAAAACGTCATGAATTTGCAGCAAACATCGGAGAAATGGTGGGAGAGCATCTGCTCACCAGTGATGAAATCAATAATGCTTTAAAAAAAGATACGTTCCAGGAGCACCTCTATTATCTGATTGAATCGAAGGTTGCTTCATTCATGAAAAAAGATCTGGGGCCGCTGGCCTCTGTCATACACCCCGCCTATAGGAATTATTTCGAAATAGGTTACAAAACGGTCACCTATCAAATCAAGGAGACTGTTCACCAGTACCTCCAGTCCGAAACGTGTAAAGATGTCCTCGAGAAAGCGGTCGAAGGTTGGACCGGCTCACTGTTTTCTCGCGAAGTTAACAGTCTTATACCGGCTGATTATCGAAAGAGGATATATTCCTTTTTGGATGAAACCATTGAGAGGATGTTTGATCATCCAGACATGGATGAATTAATCCACTCCTTCGTCGCAGCAGAAGTCAGTACCCTTTCAAAATCGGAAAAATCTCTTCAGGATATCATGCCAGCTGCTTTTCGCCAGCAGATGATAGAGACCATCAGCGCACAGGCACCCTTGCTTCTTCAGAAGGTGGCCCAGATGATAGCAGAACCACAAATGCGCGAGAAAATCATCGAGGCAATCAAAAAGGCGATTGATGAATTTGTTGTTTCCCTGGGTCCAATGGCTGCCTTGGTGAACGGATTTTTAAAGAGTGAATTGGTTGATGAGAAAGTAAGAGACTACCTGGATAAAAAAGAAGCCGACATCACCGCATTTCTGACCAGCGAAGCACTGCAATGCCAGGTAGCCGACGTCTTAACGGAACGATCGGAAAGCATATTAAGAACGCCACTGAGAGAGCTGTCAGGCAATGTTGGAAATGATCGAATGCTCATGTTATCTGCTCAGTTGTCTCGGCAGATAGCTGACACGCTGAGGGAAAAACGTGTTGCCATAACTCTTTCCACGATGTTCAGAAACAATATTGAAACATTCCTGGAAGACGGCAGCCGTTCAATTCAGCCGGTTATGCTGGAGCTGGCAGGTGAGCGGGGCATTGAAACGTTCAATAAGTGGCTGAAGCGAGAAATCATATCGCTGTTCCAGTCTCGTAAGAACAGGCAGGTTATTGATTACATGATAGAACAGCTGTTTGATAGTCTTGTCAAAAAGCCTATTGGTCGGCTCGATCATATTATTCCAACCGGCGTCAGAGAAGGGTTTTATCGCTCTTTGCAGGAAATGGCGACGAAAATGCTCACTTCCGAGATCCCTGGTGTTGTGAAATCGATAAACATAAGGAAAATTGTAACCGACAAGATTGACTCCTTTGATCTGCTTCGCCTGGAACGACTTCTCCTGTCAATTATGGAAGAACAGTTCAAGTATATTAATCTGTTTGGCGGGTTACTCGGTTTTCTTATCGGCTGTGCGAATCTCTTTGTCATCATCGGTATGCACTAAACTATGATTTCGTAAAAAGCTTCAGGGGACTCTGAATATACCACCGTGCTGCCTCCCGTATAGCAACCCTCGATGCTTCTCCTGCGGCTTTTCTTTTTTCTATTCGATCTATCGTTATTTATACGATTAACGTGGAAGTTATGATTCTCCTGGTGACAATGTACTTGACATGACTTATCGATAATTATAAAGGCTTAAACAAAAAGAGGGTTAGCCTCTCTACTAAAAGAAATAAATTAAACTTTGTCATAGGCACGGGAGCCATGGATACTGAAGAAAAAGAACAACCGATCAAGACAACGGCAAAAAAGGCTGTTTCCAAGCCAAAAAAAAAGCCGGCTATCAGAAAATCCGCTTCGAATCGGAGCGCACCCTCCCAGGAATCTATCAAATCTCAGCCCGTTGAGAGAAACCGTTACTGCTCCGCCGGGAAAACAGGTGAAATTATATGGAGTCAAGTTTTTCTACGAATGGTGCAAATCGTGCGGGATATGTGCCGCAATGTGCCCGAAAAAAATCATTCTGCTTGATGAAAAGGGACATCCTCTGATTGAGGATATGGACGCTTGTATCGGATGCCGTAATTGTGAAATTCACTGTCCTGATTTTGCCATAACTGTCAAGAAGCGATCGCCGGAGAGGAGGAAATCAAATGGTAGCAAGTAATTCCAATCAACGATTACTGCTTCAAGGCAATGAAGCCATCGTTTATGGTGCACTTGCCGCCGGATGCCGTTTTTTTGCCGGGTATCCCATTACTCCGGCCACAGAAATAAGCGAGCTTCTCTCGGTAAAGCTTCCCCAGGTTGGCGGAACCTTTATTCAGATGGAAGACGAAATAGCTTCAATGGGGGCGGTGATAGGGGCCTCGCTTGCCGGTGTAAAGGCAATGACCGCAACCAGTGGGCCCGGTTTTTCCCTGATGCAGGAAAATCTGGGATACGCTTGTATTGCCGAGGTCCCCTGTGTCATCGTAAATGTAATGCGTGGCGGTCCAAGTACCGGACTGCCGACCAATGTCGCCCAGGGTGATGTCCTGATGGCTCGCTGGGGAACTCATGGTGACCATCCGATTATCGTTCTTGCTGTATCCTCGGTCAATGATTGTTTTTCCATAACCGTGCGAGCCTTTAATCTCTCAGAAAAATACCGGGTACCGGTCATCATTCTTTCAGATGAGATCGTCGCTCATACCCGTGAGTGTTTCACCATCCCGGATATTGACAAGGTTCGTGTTGTCGATCGTATCACTCCAAATGTCCCGCCGGAATGGTACAAACCATATGCCGCCAATAACAGGGGCGTACCTGACATGGCTGCTTTTGGTGAAGGGTATCGCCATCATGTAACCGGACTTGTGCATGACGAGCGCGGCTTCCCGACACAACAGCCGCATGAGATAGAGCCTTTCCTGACGCGGCTGCACGATAAAATAGCCAAGGGATTTCCGGAGATAATGATCACCAAAAGTTATCCTTATGGGAGATGCCGAAATATGTGTTTTTGCCTATGGTTGTGTTGCCAGATCGGCACTGATGGCAGTTAAAAATGCGCGCGCTCAGGGTATAAAGGCAGGACTTCTTCAGCTTATAACCCTCTTTCCGGTTCCAAGAAAAGAAATTGATGCCGCGCTCAGACAGTGCAAGGTGGCCATTGTCCCTGAGCTTAACATGGGACAGATGAGCCGGGAGATCAACCGTATCAATCAGTCCGGAACCAGGATTGTCAAATATAACCGGATTGATGGGCAGATGATCACTCCGGATGAGATCACTAAACAGATTATTACGTGTTTCCTAGATTATAATAAAGTTTTACAATGCTTTATGGAGAAATGACATGGTAGTTGACGCTGAAACTATTCGGCAGGAATATCTGAGGCATGATAAAAAATTTCCGCATGTCTGGTGTCCCGGTTGTGGAAACGGTATCGTGCTTGGTTCACTCCTCAGGGCGATTCATAATCTTGGACTTCCCAAAGACGATATCGTCGTTGCGTCAGGCATCGGCTGTTCGAGTCGAATGACCACCTATATTGATTTCAACACGCTGCACACGACTCACGGCAGAGCCCTGACCTTCGCCACAGGGGTCAAACTTGCCAAGCCGCAGCTCAATGTTATCGCCGTCATGGGTGATGGCGATGCAACAGCCATTGGCGGTAACCATTTTATCCATGCAGCAAGACGAAACATCAACATTACCGCGATCATTGTAAATAACAGCACCTATGGCATGACCGGCGGTCAATACTCGCCGACAACACCGTACGGCAGCAAGTCGACGACCTCTACCTACGGTCACGTGGAACACGCCTTTTCAATTGCTGAACTTGCCGTTACCGCGGGGGCGGCGTTTGTCGCACGGGGTACTGTCTACCACGCTGCACATCTTGATACATTACTTCAACAAGCAATCTCAAAGCGTGGATTTTCCGTTGTTGAAGTAATATCTAATTGTCATGTTCAGCACGGCCGTAGAAATAAACTGGGTGATGCGGTAAAGATGATTACCAGCTATCAGGAAAATGCCGTGCCGGTAAAAAAAGCACAATCAATGACAGAAAAAGAGATGGAAGGAAAGTTTTCCATAGGTGTTCTTTGTGATGTTGAAAAACCGATTTCAACAGAGGAATATAACCGGATAAGGCTGGAATCCTGCGAAATGATCTAGAGATCTAGACCGTTTGAAACAACAGGTTTCCTTTAATGGTAAGGTTATTTGGGAAGCCAACAATTTATTTTGACTAACTTACTCAGGGCAGGTACGTATGAAAAGTAGCTCCAGATATGAAATCAGGTTCAGTGGTTCAGGAGGGCAGGGTATTATCACCGCGGCCGTGATACTTGCCGATGCGGTCGGCACACTGGATGGCAAATATGTCAGTCAGACCCAAAGCTACGGACCCGAAGCTCGTGGTGGAAAAAGCAAGGCAGAGGTGGTTATTTCCAGTGAAGTAATCGATTATCCCAAGGCAATGCACATCGACCTTTTGCTGGCGATGACCCAGGCTTCCTGCGATGCATACTTTTTTGACATAAAGATGGATGGCTTGCTGGTTGTAGATTCTTCCCTCGTGGAACAATTGCCTACCAGCCGTGCCGTTGCCATACCGTTTACCGAGATTGCCAGAAAAGAAATCGGACGCGAACTTGTTGCTAACATGATCGCCCTCGGAGCAATCGGTTATCTATCCGGGCAGGTGAATTTAGTTAACCTGGAAAAACGCCTTCTTTCACGAATTCCTAAAGGTACAGAAAACATGAATAGGGATGCCCTGCATGCCGGTATTCGCGAGGCGAAGAAGATTGACATGAAAAGTTTGCCACGCTCTTTTGTGAACGAATGGGAATCAGAAGTTTGAACCACAAACACAGCCATTCAGGAAACCGGTCTGCGGTGGTCTCATCCCCTGACCGGTTTCCTGTAGGGATATCTTGAACAATTTGCTTATTCAATCGAGATCAAAACATGCAGCAAATTTTACCGCCAGGCATCTTGAGAGAAGGGTCCCCCGGGGACATGGTTGCTATTCCGAGAATAAAATTTCGAGCAGAACGAAGAGATCGGGCAAAAAGGTAATTATTCAAGGAGAGGTGGCCTTACGTTTTTACTCCGATCGAAGCAAGATAAAGCGATATTTCTTCTATTCCGTCAATTCCCAATAGCGAGTTGATCTCATCGTCATAGAAGGCGGCAACGGGACACCCCCCGCAATTGACGGCCTCAGCCGCCATGAGAGCGGACTGGCAGATATGAGCCGCATCAAGGAAAAGATAGCGCATGCCCCTTTCACCATATTTACTCATGCTTCTACGGGGAATGCCCGACCAGATAAAACTGAAAGCTGCCTGTTCCATAAAGCTCTGGTCAAGACAGGCTGATGCCAGTTTTGCTGCCGGATTTCCTTCTGTGACAAGGGCCAGTTGAAATGAGAAGGGATCAAAATAATAGAGGCCGGTGCCGAGGCCTTCAACGTTCTGGATGCTCAGATATGTTTCGACGGGATAGAGCGCACCGGCGGAAGGCGCCGTTCGTAATGAATGGTTACCTGTTTTTGCGCTTATCCCCTGGCAGGACCACAGTATAAAGGAAAGATCAACGAGCTTTAGCGGGGCAGCGGCATATTTTCTCAGAGATCTGCGTTGCTGCAGCAATGGTTGGATTCTGGCCTCGGAAAGACGCCACGGAGAGCGGGGAAGGGAGAACCTTGCTGCTGTCGGATAATCCTTGACCGCACGGAGTGAGTTGCTTTCGTATCTGACAAGATTCCTGACGATGGAACGATTCAGTGAACTCTGCTTGATAAAGCGCAGTCCATCTGATCTTTTCAGTTCATCTGTCATTTTCTATTCCGGAAAGTTGCCCGGCAAGCTGACCGCAGGCAGCTGAGATATCATTTCCACGACTGTTTCTTATAAATACCGAGTAGTGTTCAGCCATGAGAATCTCCTGGAAAGCAAGTATACGCTTCCTTGATGAGGCTTGATAGGGTATTCCCTCGCAGGTATTAAAGGGCAGCAGGTTAATTTTGCAACGTACGCCCCGTAACAGGGTCGCGAGTTTTCTGGCCTGGTCGTCGGAATCATTTACTCCTGCCAACATGATATATTCTATCATGATCCGCTTGCGTTTTTTCATCGGATAATCTCGACAGGCCTGCATGAGTTGTTCAATAGGGTAGCGCCGGTTTATCGGCATCAGCTTATTTCTCGTTTCGTTGTCCACCGCATGCAGCGAAATTGCCAGGTTTACACTGGAATTTTTACCAAGTTCATGCATTTTCGGTATGATGCCGCAGGTTGAAACGGTAACTCTTCTGCTGGTCATATCCAGACCCTTCTGATCGGTAAGAATGGCCAGAGAGGTAAGAAGATTATCAAAATTATTAAGGGGTTCACCCATTCCCATAAACACGATATTGGTTATAGACTCCGGCCCCGTTCGTTTGTCCGGAGGCTGTTCAAGCAGATAATCACGTACACTGCAGACCTGGTTGATGATTTCGGCAGGGGTAAGATTTCTCATAAACCCCATTGCGCCGGTCTGACAGAAGGAGCATTCCATGGCGCAGCCAACCTGGGATGATATACACAGGGTGTTACGATCCTCTTCGGGAATGAGTACGGACTCGACAAACCGTCCGTCTGACAGGGTAAAGGCGAATTTGATGGCACCATCTTCAGAACATTCAGATATCGGAGTGGGAAAATTTGAAATAAAGGCATGGTTGCTCAGGATCGTTCGAAAGGACTTGGCAAGATCAGTCATTTCAGAAAAATCAGTGATTCCTGGACGATAGAGCCAGGCCATGATCTGTTTTCCCCTGAAACCGGGTTGTCCAAGTGATTCTGCAAAGGAGATGAGGCCCTGCTGATCAAGATTCTTAAGATCTGTTTTCTGTTCTGTTTTCATAGGGCACGCCGAGATTCCGGAACCAAAGCCAACGCTCCTGCAATTGCTGCGTCAATGATGTCGAGCATCGTCTCTTTATCTTTTTGCAGTCGACCGCTGAGGGGAAGATAATTTGAGGCATGGTTTGCCATAAACTGTACCCGGTCAATGGTGATGTTGCAAATGAGCTCCCTGAGTTCTCTGATGATGGTTTCCGCACCGGGTATTGTAAAAGAGCCGTTCTCCACCATCCGTCCCAGTTCTGTATTTGCCAGAGGAATAACACTCAGGGCAGCGATCTGCTTGGGTTTAATCCGGTTTAACAGCTTTGCTGTATACCGTGCATGACGAATAGACCCGGCTGTACCGGCGATGCCCAGGAGTATTGTTACTGAAAGGAAAAAGCCCGCGTCAACCACTCGCCTGGCTGCAGCCTCCTGTGAATGAGCCGTCTCGTTTTTACGAACAGCAGTCAGGACATCATCATCGCCACTCTCAAGGCCGAAATAGATCCGGTCAAGCCCGCGTTCCTTCAAGGCCCGCAGGTCATCGTCGGTTTTTGAACGAACAGCCCGGCCATTTGCGTATAAAGAGATACGCGTTACCCAGGGAAGGCTTTTTCTTATTTTATCAAAGATGCTCTCAAGGGTTGCCTGCGGCAGTATGAGCACATCACCGTCAGCGAGAAAAACCCGTTTTTGACGTGTACAGTATTGTTTTGCAAAAGCGATGTCCCGATCAATTTCGACCTCATCCTTGAGGCGAAAGCGGATATCCTTGTAAGCACCGCAAAAGGTACATTTGTTGTGCGAGCACCCGACGCTGACCTGCAGAATAATGGAATGAGCTTCACTGGGAGGCCGTATAACGTTGCCCTCGTAATGCATAACAGATCTTTAACCAGGATTATGCATCTCGAACTCTTTCATGAAGGCAACGAGATTATCAACTCCTTTTGCCGGGAATGCGTTATAGAGTGAAGCGCGGCAACCGCCAACGGAACGATGTCCTTTCAAGCCGCTGAGTCCCCGCGCAGTACTTTCGGCGATGAATTTCGCTTCAAGTTCCGGCGACGGCAGATTGAAAGTAATGTTCATCGCTGAGCGCGACTCTTTCTCTGCATGACCGACGATAATAGCCGGTGGAGTCTATCATCTCGTAAAGTACGGCTGCTTTTTCCCTGTTTATCTGCTCAATGGCATCAACACCGCCCATCTTCTTCAACCATTTCAGTACTTCACCAACAACATGAATTGCCGAGCAGGGCGGCGTATTGAACATGGAGCCTTTGTCTGCATGGGTTTTATAGCGCAGCATGGTCGGAACGTTTTGAGGCGCCCGATCAAGAATATCATCCCTTATAATAACAAGAGTGACACCTGCCGGGCCCAGATTTTTCTGAGCACCGGCAAATATCATTGCGAAGGTGCCGACATCGCATTTTCTTGAAAGAATATCAGAGGACATATCGCTGATCAGCAGTTTGTCCGTCTGGGGAAATGTCTGAAACTGGGTGCCGAAGATAGTGTTATTTGAAACAAAATAGAGGTATTCCGAATCGGCTGATACCAGGTAATTCGCCAGGACCGGGCACCCGGTTGAACTTCTGGTCCTCACTTGAAAACCCGACCTCTATTTCCCCAAAAAGTTTTGCTTCATCTATTGCTTTTTTGGCCCAGGTTCCCGTGTTGAGGTAGGTTGCTTTTTTTCCCGGACCAAGAAGATTCATCGGTACCATGTAGAATTGGGATGAGGCGCCTCCCTGAAGAAAAAGAACCTTGTAATTGTCCGGTATCTCCATTAATTCACGAAGGAGTTCTTCGGCTTGCGCCATTATTGCCATAAATTCTTTGGAGCGATGGCTCATTTCCATTACGCCCATGCCGACCCCATGATAGTCAACAGTGTCACTGGCAACCTGCTTAAGCACCTCGTAGGGCAGGGTGGCGGGTCCTGGGTTGAAATTATAAACTCTCGTACTCATTTCCTCTTCTCTCCTTATCTTAAACAGGGATGTCTAGGAGCGTGTCGGAGAAAGCCCTTTTTCCCCATCTCATCGTTATTGTAAGAAAAACAATGCTCGCAATATTAGGTATATGGCTCCGCTTGATTTTCTTACTATGCCTCGATTTGAGCAAAAATTGTATTTCTCCGACACGCTCCTAGTGAATCTTAATGCGCGGCTATTCTCTTGACTATGCTTTTTCTCAAAGCTGCTGGCGAAGTGCCTCATATAAAACAATTCCGGCGGTCATTGCAAGATTCAGGCTTCTTATGTTCGGGTTGGTCATCGGGAGTGTGAAACAGAGATCATGGTAGAGAGATCTTATATCATCAGGCAATCCCTTTGTTTCTTTGCCGAATATGAGAAAATCACCTGGTTTGTATACACCAGCGGTATAGGAACGCGAGGTTTTTGTCGTGAAGAATTTCAGTGAGGGCTCCTCTTGTGCGGTGAGGAATTCTTCGAGATTGTTCCAATGGATAATTGAGACATGTTTCCAATAATCGAGCCCGGCTCTCTTCAGGTGTTTGTCATCCAGAGAGAACCCCAGCGGACGCACCAGGTGCAGCACACTGTCCGTTGCTCCGCACAGGCGAGCAATAGATCCGGTGTTTGGCGGAATCTCAGGTTCCACAAGGACGATATTAAAACTGCTTTTTGCCATAACAGGCGTAACCAATCAAAGCTTTAACAAGTGAATAGGCTTTATACCTCTTCAGGAAACGTGAAACAAGAAATAATCTTAGCCCCGCGTCCGGTATTATTGGCAGACGGCATTGACTATTGTATTCTAAGAGTGAGTGTGCCTGATTATTTCAGCGAAAACAGGGTAGGCCTCAACCTTTTTTGACAGCACATCAGGAGCCGGATTAAATTCAAGGCGCGACAAGTGATTGCTCAGTAATTCCCATGAAGCAAAACCCGGGAAGGTGTATTCGAGATGACAGCCCCAGTAAAAAGAGATTTGAGAGGAATTGTTTTTATCATTCTGGCTGCTTTATTTCTGATCCTGCCCTTGGCAAAAAACGTTCATCTCGAAAAAGAGAATCCCGGAGTTAACAGCGTTTAATCTCTACTGGGATACAACTCGTAAAAGCCTGATTGCGACAGCAGAAGACCTCCCTTTATTGCCGGACACCATACCTGCTGCTATCGAGCCTCTGTTTTTCCAGAAAATCCCGGTGAACAGAGCGGGATTTCAACTTCTTGAGTCAGTGCCCGGCATCGGCTTTGAACTGGCTGGCCGCATCATACGCGAACGAGATGAAAATGGTGACTTCCGGGCGGCTGACGATCTGATACGCGTCGCTGGCATCGGTATGAAAAGAAAAGAACATTTGATAAAGTATCTGCGTTTTGACTGAAAGTACATCACCTGTACATATCACCAAACCGGTATTGGTTCTGGTTGGCCCCACCGCTGTTGGCAAGACAGATCTGTCCCTGACGATCTGCCGTTTATTCGATGGAGAAATTGTCAGCGTCGATTCGATGCAGGTCTATCGCTTTATGGATATAGGTACCGCCAAGGCAACAAGAGAAGAACGCTCAGCCGTGCCACATCACCTGATTGACATAGTTGATCCCGATGATGAATACAATGCCGCCCGTTTTACCCGTGATGCACTCCAGGCAATACGGATTATTCATGAAAGAGGCGCACTACCGGTTTTGACGGGAGGCTCCGGTTTGTACTTAAGGGCCCTGAAAAAAGGTTTGTTTCCAAACCTTCCGGCAGATGCCTCAATACGTGAAAAAGTGAAAAGGAGAATTTCGGAAGAGGGGAGTCATGCCCTGCACCGTGAGCTTGCTGTCCACGACCGGATTTCCGCCGACAATATTCATCCCAATGACATCTATCGTATTGCCAGGGCTCTTGAGGTTTTTTTAAGTAGTGGCATTCCTTTGTCAGCGCACTTTGAAAAACAGAGCCTTAAGGACAGCCCTATTATTTTCAACAATCTTTTCAGCATTGGCCTGACCTCTCCTCGGGCTCTGCTCTATGAACGGATAGAGAAAAGGACAATACAGATGATTGAGGGCGGACTTGAGGAAGAGGTCAGAAATCTACTCGGCAGGGGATACAACCCGGAATTGAAATCAATGCAGTCAATCGGCTATCGTCACATGGTTAATTATATCAAGGGCATCTGGACCCCGGAAGAGACAATGCATCTTCTTGCCCGTGATACAAGACATTATGCTAAACGACAATTTACCTGGTTCAACAAGGATCACGCGATTGTCTGGAAGGATTGTCTAGACCAGGACGAAATTAAGCGAATGATTGCCGGTTGGCTCGTGCAGAAAAAGCATGGGGGAAAGGAATAGCAATGCCCCCGGAAATACCCTATGGGGTCCATCCTGCCATCAGGCAGCATCTGAAAACCCTTGGCATCGTAAACGATAAGGAGCTGGGATCTTATTTATTTCCCTCTCTGTCTGATTTACCGCAGCCGACCCTGTTCAAATCAATGGACCGGGCTGTCACGTTGTTGATAGAAGCCATTGAAAATAATTCTGAAATCCTCATATGGGGTGATTACGACGTTGATGGAATAACGGCTACGGCCCTTCTCGTTCTTTTTTTCAAGGAATTGGGAATATCGGTAAAGCATTACATACCAAATCGAATAACCGATGGGTACGGTTTGAATTCCAAGGTATTACAGCGGTTTTCAGAAACCATGAGAAGCAGCAAGCTCCTTGTTACCGTTGATTGCGGCATATCAAACAAGGATGAAATACGAGAGGCTCAAGCCAATGGATTCAAGGTGATTGTTACCGATCACCACCGGGTGCCGACTGATGAACTACCCGCGGACGCAACCATCAATCCCAAACAGGCTGACTGTTTTTTTCCCATCAAGGAGCTGGCTGGCGTTGGTCTTGCTTTTTATCTGGCATCTGCATTACGAAGCACTCTAAGAAATAATAAAAGCCTAAATACAATTGTATCAAATGTAAACATGAAGTCATTTCTAGCTTATGTGGCCATCGGCACAATTGCTGACCTCATGCCGTTAACAGGTATCAACCGACTGCTCGTGCGGGGCGGATTCGAGGTTATTGCCTCTACCGGACCTGCAAATATTATTACCCTGTTTGATGCACTTAATATCAGCCATAAGGATGTTAGCGGAGAAACTATTTCTTACCAGGTTGCTCCAACTATTAACGCTGCAGGGAGACTCGGTGAGTCAGGCTTACCCATTGATTTGTTGCTGACTCAATCCACCGAAGAGGCACAGCGTTTTGCCGCAGATATTGTCAAATTGAATGAGAAACGTAAAGCCGCATCACGGATTGACCTGGAAAGCGCCCTGAAAATGGTGAGCAATGCCGAGGTAGATGCAAAAAAATGTATCGTTATATCAGGAAATTTTCAGGATGGTATTCTTGGCATAACAGCATCACGACTGGTGGAGACGTACCGGTTACCCACACTTGTCTGCTGCCCAAACAGTCAAGATACTACTATGCTGAAAGGGTCGGGAAGGGCTCCGCAGGGTTTTAACCTCTATCGAGCCTTGGGGGACTGCGGAGCTTATCTGCAGAAGTTTGGAGGTCATGAAGCAGCGGCCGGATTCTCGCTGCCTGCAGACAGGTTTGCCGGATTTAAACGTTGTTTTGAACAATCGGTTTTTCATCAATTATCAGAAAACAAATGTAATTCCAGTGATTTAAAAAATGAATATCTGGAACTATCCATTTCTGAAGCGCTTGATCGAACACTGATTGATAATCTGCACCGACTAGAGCCGTTAGGAGAGGGTAATCCGAAACCGATTTTTGCGGATAAGAACGCCCGTTTCGTTTCACTCAACTATTTTGGCTTCAATAAAGAGCATATCAGGGGAATGCTCAGAGGACGATTGAATAATATTCCTTTCATTGGTTTTAATCTGGGACCAAAAGCGCTCGGGATTGACATGAGCAAATCCTGCACATTAATATTCTCACATTTTCGCGATCATTATAACGGAAAGTCCGGGTGGAAAATAAAAGTGGAAAACATTTGGTGAAATAGCCAGGTGTTTTATTGTTTATTATTAATGTGTTACGCTTGTCAATTGGCAAAGCGTGGTAAAACGCCAATACGGTTGACGGTATCGCCAACTATACCTGTTGTTTTCCCCGGGCAGATCTGGCAAAAGCCCATTGTTTTTCGCGTTTGAATAGAGAAAAAGCAAGCGTATCTGGGCTAATCATCGTTATTTTGTTTTGGCCATAAAGGTGAGGGCTACGCGCCGTCAGCATAAAGCAGCGAAGCGGTAGAATAAGGACAAGTCACGTGCATGCTTACTTTACATAATATACATTATGCGACATTGATTATTATGGTATTTTAGCCTTAACTTCTTCTGATTTCTGCTTTAAATTAGTCAATACAGATCTATTTTCAACCTTATTACAATTAGATACAACCAGAAATTAACGTAATCAACCGAATATGGAGCGATTAATGTCCACTTCCGTTTACCAGGAACCTTTAATAAGCCGTTACACAAGCCCTGAAATGCAATACCTCTTTTCTGAAGATATGAAGTTTACGACCTGGAGAAAATGCTGGATCGCTTTGGCTGAAGCACAACATGAACTTGGCCTTACTGAAATCATAACCGAGGAAATGCTTCGTCAGATGAGGAGCAATGTTGCCTCCATTGATTATGAAGTTGTCCGTAAAAAAGAAAAAGAGATCAGGCATGATGTCATGGCTCATGTTTATGAGTTCGGCACAAAATGTCCTGCTGCCGAACCAATCATTCATCTTGGGGCTACATCACAATTTGTTGTCTGCAACACCGACCTTATTATCCAGAAAAAAGGTCTTTTGTTCATAAGAAATGCACTGTTGAGCGTCATCACAAATCTTGCCGCATTCTGCGAACATTATAAATCTCTGCCGACGCTTGGCTACACCCACTACCAGCCGGCCCAGCCGACAACCGTTGGTAAACGCAATACTCTCTATATCCAGGACCTTATACTTGATCTGCACTACCTCGATTATTACCTCGACAACATGGCGGCACGGGGCGCCAAGGGTACGACGGGGACCCAGGCCACCTTCCTTGAACTTTTTAAGGGAGATCACCAGAAAGTACGGGATCTAGATGTTCTTGTAGCCCGGAAGCTCGGTTTCAAAAAGCCCATTCCCGTTACCGGCCAGACCTACAGCAGAAAACTAGATATGAAACTTGTCGAAATTCTTGCCGGTATTGGTGCGACAGCACATAAATTTGCAATTGATCTCAGACTGCTATCAAACCTCAAGATGCAGGAAGAGCCGTTTGCTGCAAAACAGACAGGTTCCTCCGCCATGGCCTACAAGCGAAACCCGATGCGGTCCGAGCGCATGACCGGTCTGGCCAGAAAACTGATGGGGCTCGTGCCGAATTTTTCGGCTACCTATGCAAATCAATGGTTCGAACGTACCCTGGATGACTCGGCCATTCGCCGCATGGACATTCCTCAGGCATTTCTTTTAACTGACGCAATATTAAAGTTATTTATCAATATTACTTCTGAAATGGTTGTTTATCCGCAACAAATATATCGAAAACTTCAGGAAGAACTCCCCTTTATGGTAACTGAGAAAATATTAATGGAAGGTGTTGGAAAAGGAGAAAGCCGTCAGAACATGCACGAGATTATCAAGGAACATTCTATTGAAGCCGGTAAGGTCGTTAAGAATGAAGGACTTGATAACGATCTCCTGCAAAGGTTGGCTGCTGATGACAGAATTCCTTTTAACCTGGAAGAGCTTAACGCGCTGACTGGTTCAACCCTCCAGTATACCGGTCGTGCGGCCGAGCAAACAGAAGAGTTCCTGTCTGAAATTGTTTATCCGCTCCTCGAGGCAAATAAGGAATCCATGACCACCATCGAATCGACCCTTACGGTTTAATATCAATGGATAATAGCGCAAAAATCCTTGAAAATGTTTGTCTGGTTGATACCTATTATTCTATTGCCAGTGACAGGTTCCATTATCTGAAATTCATCATCGAAGGGTATGACAACCTGGCTGTTATTTCCTCGGTAAAGGAACACCCGCACATTATCAGATTAAAATGTGCGGCTGAATCTCTTGAAGAACTTATCATGTTACTCTCTGACCTTGCCTCTCAGGTAAAGCGGCCAGTCCTGCAATAATTATCCTGTTATTGACATAAGAACCTATTATAATGGAAGAAAAAACGTTTTTTATTAAAACATTCGGTTGTCAGATGAACATTCGTGACAGCGAGATAATGGCACAAAAACTCGGTGATCACGGTTACATTGAAAGCTCCAGCATTGAAGATGCTGCTGTTGTCATCCTTAATACCTGCTCGGTGCGTGCCAAAGCCGAACAGAAGGTATTCAGTCTGCTCGGTTCATTGCGGAAGGCCAAGAAGAGAAATCCCGGGATGAGAATCTGTGTCGCCGGCTGTGTAGCTCAGCAGGAAGGCCGTAATATCCTCGAGCGCATGCCGCATGTTGATCTTGTTATCGGTACACAGGCCATTTATGATCTGCCGAATCTGCTTGAAAATTACAGGGGAAAAACAGCGATAAATCTTTCAGACTCTTACGAAATACCGCGTTATATTCCACGGCTTGCTATTGGAGAAGGTGAACGTGTGATTCACGATAATGATACGGCGGTTTTCAGCAGGTTTGTCACTATTATGCAGGGGTGCAATAATTTTTGCACCTATTGCGTAGTTCCTCATACGAGAGGAAGAGAGGTCTCCAGAAGTGTTATAGATATCCTCGATGAAGTAAAAGCTCTGGTTGACTCGGGAGTACGAGAAATCATCCTGCTCGGCCAGAACGTTAATTCCTACGGCAAATCCAATCAGGTTGCCTCCGCTGGACTCCCCTACTCTTTTGCTCAGCTGCTCCATGAGGTTTCAGTAATCGACGGACTCAAACGACTGCGTTTTACCACGTCAAACCCGAAAGATCTCTCCGACGAATTGATTGCATGTTTTGCTGCCCTTGAAAATCTCTGTCCGCAATTTCACCTTCCTGTGCAGTCCGGATCGGATAGTATTCTCAAAAAGATGAACAGAAAATACACGATCAAAACCTATCTCGACAAGGTTGAACGACTTATCGCGGTTCGTCCTGAAATTGCGCTCACCACTGACATGATCATAGGCTTTCCGGGTGAAACCGAGCAGGATTTTCTGGACACCATGAGCCTGCTTAACAGGGTCCGTTTTCATGGTTCTTTTTCCTTCAAATATTCCGACAGACCAGGCACAAAGGCCGCCGATCTGGGTGGAAAAATTGATGAGCAGGTTAAAAGTGAGCGGCTGCAGATGTTTCAGAAGCGGCAGGACGAGATAAGTCTTGAGAGGAATACGGAATATATCGGGAAAACCTTATCAGTCCTGCTCGAAAGCGTTCAACCGGAAGGGGCCCGGGGGCGAACCGCTACCAACCATATCGTCCATGTCGATTTAAAAGATAAAGCCCAACCAGGTCATTTCATCGATGCGGACATCTATCACGCCGGGCAGCATTCCCTCAAGGGCACGCAGGTTTTATGATATGAGAACTGATCCCTCGATTCCCATCATACCATACCCGTCAGAACAATAGAGCCAGCGAACCATCGCCAACTTTAGGTTTTACCCCGATATAAGCCTTTGGAATTATACGATAGCATTATCCCGCAGTTTTTCTATCTCTGCAGGACTATAACCTAATTCCCGCAGGATCTCATCGGTATGTTCTCCCAGGTCAGGGGCCTTCATCCTGTTTTCTGCCATGGTCTTTGACAGCTTGATGGGATTATTCAACATCCTGATTTTACCGTAGGTGGGATGATCCCAATCGCCGAAGAAATCGTTGGCAATCGCCTGCTCGTCTGTGGTTACCTCAAGCGGTGTTTTTACCGGTGACCAGATCAGTTTGTTAATGCTCAACAATTCCTGCCACTCAAGATAGGTCTTTGTCAGAAATATGTCCTCGATGATCTTCACCAGCTCACCGGCATGCTCCGCCCGAACTTCCTGCGTGCAGAATTGAGGATCTTCGGCGAGTTCTGTCTTCCCTATGGCCGCGCAAAACCCGGGCCAATAGTGCTGGGAGTTCGTCATCCCGAGCATGATCCAGCGACCATCACTCGTCGGATAGATGTTGCGAATAGGATTTGCCATAATGCGGCGTGTCGGTCGTATAGAATCTTCCCCGGTTATCAGGCAACCGGACAAATCGGTACCGAGAGCAAAAGCCGCCGTATTGAAAAGGGAGACCTCAACCTCCTGTCCCTCACCGCTACGTTCGCGGATGAAAAGTGCCGCCATTACGCCTGCAAGTAGGCTCTGGGAGGTAAGGCTGTCTCCGTAGGCAGGCCGGGAAATGTTCGGTGCCGCTTCCGGCTCATGCATCAGGTCCATGACACCGCTTCGGGCCCAGAAGGCAACTGAATCATATCCCCCGACATTTTTTTCGGGTCCCTTCCTGCCGTACCCGGTCAGGTTTGCATAAATAATATCTTTTTTACGGGCAGACAGTGCTTCATAGGTAAGGTTGAATTTCTCCATTTCGTAAGGCCTGAGATTGTTCAGGAAGACATCTGCGGTTTCAACAAGCGCATGGATGATCTCCTGTCCCTCCGGGGAACCAAGATTGATTGTCAGGCTCCTCTTGTTGCGATCTACATGCTCCCAGATATAATTGACATCATGGGGTTTTGCCCAACCGGCCATGCCGGCTGCCAGCAGATGCCGCTGCAGGTCACCTCTCTTCGGCGGTTCGACATGGATAACATCGGCTCCCCAACTGCCCATCAGCATACCGGCAAGCGGCATCGCAAATGCACCGCCGACCTCGACTACCCTGATCCCTTCAAGCCCTTTTGTCATCGATTTTCACCTGTCTGAAATTATGCTAACCTAAAGTCTAGAATACTGATCCATTAGTTTTGATACTGTCCATGAGGGGTCGGATATCGGAAAGATTCTCAAGATCACGCGTCGATCGCACTAATTGATGACAATTGTCACGAGAAAGGACAGCGCCGGCAAGAGTATCAAATTTAAAAATAATTTCGTCCCAGCTAAGCGGATTCTCAGGATCCCCCTTCGGATGCTCAAGACCGGCCGTGATTTTTCTGCCATCGCGTGTGTTGATTGTGACCTTTGCCGGCCATTTTTTCGGGAAATCCTTCTCGATTTCCGGGTCTTCAACACATGAGACCCGAAGCATCAATCGTTTTATCTCTTCAGAAGAAATATTTTCCAGGCAATACTGATCAAGAAAGGCGTTCTTCTTTGCTACTGCGATCGCTGCACCAAAAGGCATACTGAACTGGGCATCGACAATCGATGCCGGATGACATTTGAAATCCGGCGGATCAGCGACAAGTGCAAATCCCGCCTTGAGAATGCTTACCTTTATATGTTCGATGTCCTCAGGAACGAGCCCGTTATCTTCAACAATCTGCAAAATGCAGTCAATCGCCCCCTGCTTGTAGCGACAGCAGGCGTGCGGCTTTATACTTGTATTCATAACTTCAAACGGGGCACCCCAGCCGGCAAGAACCTTATCAGGATCTGATTTGCCGGAGTAGGCATGCAAAAATCCTAACTTTCCTTCAATAATTGTTTTCGGCCCGGTAAATCCCTCCCTGGCTAGCAATGCGGCGACCAGACCGCTATGGGCTGACCAGCCGGCATGAAATCTCTTGGTAAAGGCACCATCACTGAGAAACTCAAGGGAACCGGCCGCCTGGCTTCCGGCTATGCCCAGGGCATGTATTGTCTGTTTGCAATCCAGTTTGAGGATTTTTGCCGCTGCCGCCGCCGCACCAAGCGTGCCGCAGGTTCCGGTTGGGTGAAAGCCCTGGGCGTAGTGCGCAGCCGGGTCAAGGGCAATGCCAAGCTTCACCGTGACTTCATAGCCGTTAACGATTCCTTCCATCAGTTCAGGGCCAGAACAGCCGATCATATAACCGGCTGAGAGTGCAGCTGACATGACAGATACCGCGGGATGAAGGGAGGCGGCATTTACCACATCATCAAGTTCGAGCGAGTGAGCGGCAGTACCAAGTCCAAGCGCTGCATACGGGCCGTCAACCCTCAGTCCGGTGGCAATTACCGGGACGCCGGCCTTATCCTGTCTCGTGGAAAGAAACCGATACACCGGAAGGGATGATTCACTGAGCGTTCCCCGTACCGCCACGCCGAGATAATCGAGCAGGAGATATTTGATCCGATCGCAGATACTGCTCTCAAGATCAGCATAGGATAAGTCCTGGCATCTCTGTGCCATTTCTATTGTCAGACCCATAATAAAAACCTCATTTTTGAGATGGTGATATTCCTTTTATACCGATCATCAGGCGGGTTTGATGTCACCATTTTTAGCAAGAGCGATAAAATGCGCCACATCGATTTCTTTTGGACAAACAAATGAGCAGGCCTGGGATGAATGACAGCGATAGACACCCTCTTCACTATACAAGGTATCGAAACGGGCCTGCTTTTCCTGTTCTCTTGAATCCATAACCCGCACAATAGCAGCCAGCATGGCGTTTGGTCCGAGAAAATTATCGTGACTGCTGATGCAGGCAGAGGCACAGCAGAAACAATTAATACAGCGGGTGGCGTCAACATATCGCTCAAGGTCCTCAGGGCTGACCTGATGCTCTTCCCCTTGCTCTCCAAGCGGTTTCGGTTCTATGATATAGGGCTTGGCCTTATGCACCCTGGCGTAAGCAGCGTCTGAATCTATGACCAGATCCCTGATCACCGGAGCGACATCAAGGGGCTCAACGGTAAAGGTGGTCGTGTCAAAGTACTGCACCGCATTTTCCACCAGGAGTTCGCAGGAAAGGAGCGGTTTGCCATTGATTTTCATGGAACAGCTGCCGCATTGGCCATGCTCGCAGGATGATCCCCAGGTGAGCGTGGCATCCTGCTCATCATTGATTTTACGCAGCACATCAACAAAACGCATGATCCTTCCGGCCTTGACATGGTAGGTTTCAACCCAGCTTTTATCCGTATCCGGATCATATCGATGTACGTTCAGATTTATATCATAAAACGATTCCATCATTTTCACCTATTTCGTATGTGCCCAACGACATCGCAATCGCAAGAGCATTGAATTATCAGTATTTTCTCTCGATGATGTCAAATTTTTCGTGATGCGTCTCCGCCCGCCTTGAAAATACTCATGTCCACTTCCCGTCGTCCTGATTCCGTTACACCGAACTCAGCCATGGATATCAGGGTATGGTGATTGTACTCATCTTTTCGATCAGGATAATCATCACGGAAATGGGCTCCCCGGGACTCCTTTCTTTCAAGGGCAGCCTGACAGATAACCATGCTGACCGCCAGCAGATTATCCAGTTCCCATCGCTGCACCAGCTCCTGGTTCATGGCAAGGCTTCGTCCCGCAAGTGCGGTGCTCTCCGCCCGGCTTTTCAGCTCGGAGAGGATTTGAATAGCCTCTTCAATGCCTGTCTGCGTCCGAAAAACACTGACCTTTTCTGTCATCACGCGCCGCAGGGTGCTGCGGATAATGCCCAGGCTGTCTTTTTTGTCCGCCTGCAGGTATCCTGAAAAACGTTCAATAAATGTTTTACCGTCAATATCCGGATTATGGCTCGGTACTTTTTCGATTGCAGCAACCACGCGATCGGCGACAAGCTTGCCCATGGTAATCAGCTCCAGAATCGAGTTTGTCCCCAGTCGATTGAAACCGTGAAAGCTCGCTGCAGCACATTCACCGACGGCGTATAACCCTTCAATGGTTTTCTGCTGAGCATCTTCGACCTCGCCGTATTCATTAGTCGGAATTCCACCCATATGATAATGATTTGAAGGACGAACAGGACAAAGATCGATCTTTGGATCAAGATTCACGTATCTCTTGAAAAAACTTGAGACTTCGGGGATCTGTTTTTCATGAACCTCGGCAGGAAGATGGCGGAGATCAATCCAGACATGGAGGATATTATGATCCGGATTCATCACCCCCCTCCCCTCCCTGATTTCCGATTCAATGGCACGCGCAACTAGATCCCTCGGGGCCAGTTCCTTCATCTTCGGGGCATAGTTGACCATGAATGGTTCAAGGGCTGCGTTCCTGAGAATACCGCCAACCGAACGAAGCGTCTCGCTGGCAAGAATTCCGGGCCCGACAATGCCGGTAGGGTGAAACTGAACGGCTTCAGGATCCATGACCGGCAGGCCGCTCTGCATCACCAGGGCGAGTCCGTCACCGGTATTCTGGCGGCAATTGGTTGTTACCTGGAAAACCTGTCCGCTTCCTCCACAGGCAAAAATGGTGGCCTTGGCCAGTATCTTTACAAATGTTCCTTCTTTCTGTCTGAAGACGATGCAGCCCGAACATTGCGCATCCTTGATCAGTAACTCTACGGCGATACATTGATTGATGAAGGTGATTCCTCGTTTCAGTGTCTCGCCCCAGCCGGTATCCATTATCCCTTTACCGGTTCTATCAGCCTCAAAGACGGCACGATAGACGGAAGTTTCTCCAAAATTCCTGGTATGCCCGCCAAACGTCCGTTTACTCAGCCGCCCCTGCGGATCACGCGAGAAATGCATACCCCGATTCTCGAGCCAGAGAATCTGCTCCCAGGCAGATTCACATATTTTTTTAACAACATTCTGGTCAGCGGTGCAGTCCGACCCTTTCCAGGTATCGAACATGTGAAACAGCGTCGAGTCCAGCGGATCCTTAGGATCCACTGCCGCCAGTCCGCCTTGAGCTGTTGAGGTATGCGACTTCTGTGGATGAGAGACTTTGGTCAGCGCAACCACATTGGCATTTGGCTTTTGTTCAAGGATTTCGGCCGCACAGCGAAGAGCAGCGCCTCCGGCGCCAATAATCAGGACATCGCAACGCATTGTTGCGTCAATTTTCAGGTAACTGCGCATATTCACCCCTTATCCAACTGAAAAGATCACGTTCACGCCAAGCCAGGCAAAAACAGCCATCAGGATGGTGATGCTGAACGTGGAGATAACCTGCAGGCGCCGCGAGGAAAGATAATCACGGCATATTCCAAGGAGGCCGTATGCGCCGTGATAGAGGACGGAACATACCAGCATAAAATCAACCAGTTTGATGAAAGAGCTGCTCATTCTGGCAATAATTACCTGCGCATCACGACCGGTTATCGGATCAAGATGCATATACAGCATATGGGCAGGAATCATGACGAAGAGAAATGCCCCGCTGATCCTTTGCAGTTTCCAGGCAACAGATGCATGGGACTGCTTTATTTTTTTAACGGTTACAAATGTTATGAAAAGACTGACCACAATCATGTAAACCCAGAATAAGATCGCCGAAACACTCTGGTTTCCGATGGCCATAAAAAAACCGAGCAGAACAATATAAGAAACGGAAAGGATGTAAACCCAGCCAAGGACAAGCTGATCCCGACGATTGCCAAACAGTTCATAGAGCAGCAGCCTGCCGCCGTTCAGACTATGGTAGATGACGGGAACGGCAAGCAGCCATTCGAAAAAAGCAGGAAACAGTGAGGCAAACATCTTCATTTTGTTTTCAAAGAGCACGGGATCCTGCAGGGCGGAGAGGGTGATAATATGAAAACAGACGTAGACAACCAGAAGAACGCCGCTGATGCGCTGCCCCCAGGAGATAATGTACGGCCAGCCATGTGTCCTGGAGAGGTGCTGAATATACTGGATACCGGTGATTTTCCTGATGGAATTGACTGACATCGAAATTCTCCCTGATCGTAACCGGCTTGTACCGGTAGATGATGATATCGACATGGGTGTCAACCACCCTCTTTACGTTCAAATGCTTCCAGGTAATGAAGAAAAGAATCAAGCGCCACATTGATGTGGCGCTCCACCAGTTCTCTGAGGCGCTCCGGGTCTTTGCCTCTGGATTGAAAGCACTGCATTATTTCCTGGTGGACGCGATAGGATTTTTCCAGGTCCTGCTGGTAGTACTGGTAGGAGAACCGGTGCCAGAGACTTTGCATGCGCAGGTTTGTCAGTGTAGTCTTGAGCAGCTCATTGTGGGCATTGTCAATGAATAACTCGTGAAAACGGAGGTGATTGGAATAGTATGAATTGATATTCTTTGCCGTCACCGCACTCCCCATCTTCGCCAGTGCTTCTTCCATCTGAGCAAGCGTCTCATCTGATATTTTCTCTGCCGCGAGCTTGGCGGCAAGACCTTCAAGAGCTGCGCGGATTGGAAAATTCTCCTCTATATCATGACGACTGATGCGCTTAACGAAAGATCCACGCCGCGGAATAATTTCAACCAGCCCCACTTTCTCAAGTTCCCGGAAGGCCTCGCGCAGTGGCGAGCGACTGACGCCGAAGCGGTTCTGCAGATCCTGCTCCCCCAGTTGCTCCCCGCCCCTGAATTCTCCTTCAAGAATGGCAATCTTTAGGGTTTCGGCTATTTGCGCACCAAGACCGATCGGCTTTTTTATTTCAGTGAGTGTTTCCGGTAATACCATACTTAAGAACCGATAAAATGGTTTTACAAAATAGCGAGTCATTGTCGATCATGTTATTGTCGACAATTCTATCACTCATAAATTCTCTGTCAACCATTATAATGCCCAGGTGTTTTATCTGGCTAAAAGAGGAAATCAGCCGGGCTGTCGTTTTACCCCGGAACAGACAGCATCCCTAAAGGCCGCAATCCTGGTTAATCAATATGATCTTGATTCGCTTTTCCGGGTAGCACTTTTCGTTTATTACCCAGGTATTGCAGATTCGGTCCGGACTGCTGCAGTCCATACAGTATGATGTTTTCCTGCAGGGGGTTTTCCATCCTTCGTGCTTTATGGCATTAAGGGGAGCCGCGTATGATTTTATCCGTGCCATGGCCGACTCAACGTCCTGAACCAGTTTATTCCTGCCTATTAAAAGAACGACGTGTTTGGGACCAAAGGTTATGCCGCCAACCCTGTTCCCGACCATATCAAGATTAACAAGTTTGCCGGTTTCGGTGATCGCATTCGAGCCGGTGAAAAACAGATCCACCAGTAAGGCCTGCCGCCGCCTTTCGATCAATACCTCACGCGCCACTCCCTTGGCGAAGGTTTCGATAATTTCAATGTTTTCCTGATTCTTTAAGTCCTCTAATATGCCGGTTGCGTGCAGCGTGATCGAATCTCCCCAACTCACTGTTTTAACGTTCAAGTCCGGCAGGATATTCTTACGGAAAACGATTCCGGCCTCAATGCAGCTTCGGGCAATGAACACCTCAAAATGGTTCTTTTCGAGCGCCTTTTTACATTGTTCAAGCCGCAGGTTCCAGTATTGCTCTTGCCATTCTTCCATTTCTTTCCTTGTCGGATTAAAATTCTATTTGAGGGCTCGATAATAAGAATCAATGGTATAGATGGCGGCCAGCGGATTGTGACCGGTGACCCGGTCCTTTACGGCAAGAACCGTGCATGGCGCATCAGCATACTTCAGGAACAGTGAATCATGGCCGACACAAAGCCCGAGCAGAATATTGAACTCCGTTTTAGCATCGTTCAGCACCCCTGCTTGAAGTATCGGATTGCACATCGATTCGAATTGACCAACAGAAATTTTTTCATCATCTTTTAAACCGAGTTCCTCCTTTGCAACGCGACCAATTTTACAGATGGCCGAAACCATATCCAGGCCTCGTGATGCAAAGATCTTCTCGACGATACCGGCCTCTTTTCTCAGTCCCATGCAAAACGCCATGCCAACCTTGCGATAACCCATCCTGCCGATGAACTCAATGATCTCTTCTATTCGCGGTTTGGCCGGACGTACTCTTTCATATCCCAGTTCACGGTTACTATACCCTTCTTTTTCCTGGATAGAGGCCGTACGGGCGAACTCAAAATTTTCAGGTTCCTTATAGATACTAAGCGTTTTCTCAATCAGACCCTTGTCAGCCGCTGTCGGACAATTTTTCGGATGCTTACCGCCTTCTTTTCGACAAAGTCTTTCAGCAGCCTTAATTGAACAGCGGGCACAATTAGGTAATGTTTCTTTCATGTTCTCTTCTCCAGTAAAAATATTCGTATCGTAAAACCAAGACTATCAAGCAACGGAGACTACCTCTTTTCCCGTCTCTCGTCATGAGAGATTTTAATTGAACTATCTTTTTCCGGATGGTTAATCGACTTTTTAAAAATCATTCTCGCTGTTACTTCCGTAATGGTTCTTTATTTATTTTTTATCGATTTTTGGTCATTCAGGCGTTACTATGACAGAGATACCAAGCAAGGACGGCCCGATTCCTCGATTCGTCAGGAATAAATCAGGACTTGCTGATAATTCATGATACCTTCAAATTGATACGGCATAAAATATGAGTGGCACACGTTTTCATGGCGTCTTCCCCTATCTTGTTTCACCCGTTCTAAAAAACGGAAAGATCAACACCGCTGTTCTCTCCCAATTATGCGAAGACCTGATCAACAGCGGCGTACACGGCCTGACGCCGCTCGGGTCTACCGGCGAATTTGCCTACCTGAACTGGCAACAGCGCAGACAAGTCGTTGAAACCGTTATTTCTGTAACCGCTAACCGGGTGCCGGTCATAGCGGGCGTGGCTTCAACCACTACTGCAGATGCCCAGTTTCAGGCCAAAGAATTCGAGCGCATGGGATGCCATGGAATACTCGCCATTCTTGAAACCTATTTTCCTGTTTCGCAGGAAGGAATATACTCCTATTTCAAGGCTATTGCCGAGGCTGTGTCCGTCCCGGTGATTCTCTATACCAACCCTAATTTCCAGCGCTCAGACCTCACTATCCCCCTTATTGAGAAACTGAGCCACATTGAAAATATCAACTACATCAAGGATGCCTCAAACAATACCGGCCGATTGCTTTCCATCATGAATCTGGTTGAAGACCGCATGCAGATCTTTGCCGCTTCCGCCCACATACCTGCCTGCGTCATGCTGATCGGTGGTGTCGGCTGGATGGCGGGACCTGCCTGTGTCGCACCAAAACAGAGTGTTGAACTCTACGATCTGTGCTGCCGGGGAAATTGGCAGGAAGCGATGCAGCGTCAACGTCCGTTCTGGCGTTTGAACCAGGTGTTCGCCAAATACAACCTTGCTGCCTGTATCAAGGGTGCTCTGGAACTTCAGGGCTACCGCGTCGGCCCTCCTTTTCCTCCGCAGGCCGCACTATCGTCAGAAGGGGTCGCCGAAGTGCGGGGAGCACTGAAAGCAATCGGCGCCCTGTAGTTCCCCACTCTTTTACCGCAAAGGTAGCGGATCGATAGCGTACGGCTATTTCGCCTGCCACTCCTCGATAACCTCACGCGCTGCCCTGAAGGCATCGATACCTGCCGGAACACCGCAATAAACGGCGGACTGCAGCAGCACCTCCTGGATTTCCGCTACGCTGCAGCCGTTTCTCAGCGCTCCCAGGACGTGGGCTTTCAACTCGGCCGGGGCTTTCAGTGCGGCAAGAAAGGCAATGGTAACCAGGCTCCTGGTTCGCCGGGAAAGCACATCTCTGGTCCATATTTCACCCCAGCAATTCTCGGCTACAAGGTCCTGCAGAGGTTTTGAGAACGGTGTTGCACTCTTTGTCGCCCTGTCTACATACTCATCCCCGAGCACCTCTCTCCTGACCTTCATCCCCCGCTCATATTTATCGTTGCCCATAGACCTTTCTCCTGAATGTGTATTTTCTTAAGATGCTTCTACGCTCACAATTATTCAAGGTGCCCTTTATTATACAACTGTATTTTATTACAGAATTTCTGTCTATATATATGATATCATGTGGTGTTTATTTAAGTCCCCAGCGGCCGTGGGTCGGTCCGTATAATTCCCAATTGTTTTTCTGGTGTTTTTGAAACCACTCCATAAAAGACAGATCTTTGCGTGCCCCCGATTCAGGAAAGCTCAGGTAAAAGCGCGCCTCACCCTTTCTATCCGGCTTTCTGCTGATACGCACTGGAGCGTAGCTGGATTTTGCCTCATCAAGCAAGATACTGGCTTCATTGATGTCCTGCAGCGGAATGCTCAAATTAAAAGAAAATTCCCTGCTCATAACGCTATCTCCCAAAAGCTTCTTAATCTTTCATGAAGAACGGGTGAACCAGCACCACTGTTTAGTAACACAAGCACTGCTTTGATCCAACAGGAAAGGCAAATGAACTGAAAATCCGGCAGGATTCTTTATTCATTCGCTGTTCGTTTCTATCCTTTCTGCTTTATCGGCCAGTTCTGCCCGATAAGGGTGCCGAGAAAAGGATGGTAGTTAGTGTCTGTCCATAAATGAGATTTTTTGTTCTAAATCGAGGCGCTCGATAAATTTAACCACAGGCATATAGACGATATTCCGCGGAATAAATTTTGAGAGCAACGAAGAGTTAGGGTAAAATGGCCATTTATGGACAGACACTAGTTAACGATGTAAATAGCTGAACGGGAAGCGGCACAGAGGTTTTTTCCCGGCACTCGTCATAACGTGCCGGGATGTTTGATCTAGGATTTGGTCTGAACGGTATAGAGGGGTAAGGCGTATGCCGAGAGTCGGGAACGATAACGTTGTTCCAGGAAGCGGAGAAACTCGTCTCGGGTAAAGTTTTCGCCATGATTCCGGGTAAATCGAAACATGACCTTTCTCCTTTCAGGCTCGCTGATGCTATGCCAGATTTTCAGGACGGAATCGAGATAGATACTTTTCATAAGCGCCTCCATTCTTTGATGTTAATGGAGCGTGTAACAGCGGCAAACAGAATTAGCAGCTGCGAAATGGTCTTTAATGTTACCCTGAAAAAGAAAACATTTCAACTCTGCTGACACGCTGCAAATCCTAAAAGATAGAAAAAGATAGAGGAACAGTATACTTAACTTGAGGGTACCTTGAATAATTACCTTGTCTTACATCACTTCATTCAATTGAGAAAAGACCCAACAAAACGCCTCATTAGATAAATAATTCAGGAACAGCCTGAGCTATTCGTGAACCCTCGTCGTCAGGCAAAGGAAAAAACATAGAGGAACGCTTGTGATAGAACTCAAAATCCCGACAATTCACATCCACTGTATCTGTATTAGCGTTTGCCTCTCATGACGATAACGGAAAAGCCGATGGTAAAGAACGTTAATACTCCCCTACACAAAAAAGGATGTTGCCGGTTAACCGTAGCGTTTTATTTTTCAACAGGCTGGCTGCTATCATCTATGCCCGGTCCGGGCTCAGCGCTGCTTTCCATCTTTCACTGCTGAGCCGGGGGGCTCGATTCCCGGAAGGGCGAGGTTTGACCGCTCTTTTGCCACTCGTTCGGTCGATTCCACGACCCGGCGAACAACCCTGGTAGCCACTCGTTTTCCGATAGCGGATGTGCCTTTGAGCAGATAGCTTTCAAAATCTATTTCCACCACATTACTTTTCGCCCGGCGCGAAGGCACCAGGCTCACGCGGGCATGCTTGTCCTCACCGCAGAGCAGCAGCAGAATCCGTGATCGCGGGTGTTCAGGGAAGAGCCGATATTCTTTGTCGAGAATGAATTTCGGGGTTGAAAAGCGTTTCACATAAGCAAAATTCTCTTTTCCTTCCCGGTAGATGATGTTGAAGGTGGTATTCTCCTTGAGGATATCGACATATTCAAGTTCAGGGCCGACAAAGAGTTTATCAGGGACAGGAATAACCTTGTAGATACCGTTTGAGAAAATCAGCAGTAAACGGTCATATTCGGAACAGGCGATAGACGGATCATTATTTCCCGAGTTGGCCTTGATTGCATGTCCCAGAAATCCGCTCTCCCGGTGATATCCCACCGTCAAATTGGAAAAAGCCACCTTCCGTACCACAACCTCGGAAAAGGTGGTGATTTCACTTTGCCGCGGGTAATCCTTGCCATATTTGTCCCGCAGCGCCTGGAGATAGTTAATGGAGTATTTGACGACATCCTTCAGGTGTTCCCGGAGGGCTTGTATCTCCTTTCTGATAGCTTGTATCTCGCGGGCCTGCCGGTCTATATCGTAACGGGAAATACGTTTGATTTTTATTTCAAGCAACCGTTCAACATCTTCCTGGGTTACGCTTCGCAACAGCTCTTTGGTAAAGGGTTCAAGTGAGGTGCCGACCGTCGCGACCACGTCCTGATAACTGGTTTTTTCTTCGATATCCTTATAGAGCCTCTCTTCAATAAAAATCTGCTCAAGCAACCTGGCGTGCAATTTCTCGTTCTGCCTTTCAAGGGCGATTTCCAACTCTTTTGTAAGGTCTGTAACCAGCTTTTCTGTATTGAAGCGAATGACTTGACTTACGGTTGTTGACTCCGGGTAATTACCTCGAATCAGGGTCAGGTTGGCATTGAGCGACACTTCGCAATCACTGAAGGCATACAGCGCTTTAATCGTCTCGCTGGCATAGATGCCCCGCGGGAGCTTGATTTCGATTTCAACATCCTCGGCGGTGTAGTCGTTGATTGAAAGAATTTTAATTTTCCCTGATTTTGTGGCCTTTTCTATTGATTCTATCAGTGATGAAGTGGTTGTTCCGTAGGGTATTTCTGTAATGGTTATTGTTTTTTCATTGGTTTCCACAATCCGGGCCCGACACCGTACCCTGCCGTTGCCATTATCATAATCCGAAATGTCAACCAGACCTTTTTTTTGAAAATCAGGATAGAGTCTGAAGTCCTCACCCTTTAAAATAGCGATCTGAGCTTCGAGCAGTTCACAGAAATTATGCGGCAGAATCCTCGTTGCCATGCCGACCGCAATACCGTCAGCCCCCTGGAGCAGCAACATCGGAATTTTGGCGGGCAGCGTAACCGGTTCGGTCATCCTGCCGTCATATGATTCGGTAAAGGTGGTCAGATCTTTATTAAACATGACTTCGCGGGCAAGCGGAGTCAGCCGGCACTCGATATAGCGGGCGGCAGAGGCCTGATCGCCGGTAAAAATATTGCCGAAATTACCCTGGCGATCTATCAGGTAGCCCTTGTTGGCAAGATTCACCAGTGCGGCAAATATTGATTGGTCCCCGTGCGGATGCAGTTTCATGGTCTCGCCAACAACATTGGCGACCTTGTGAAACCTGCCGTCATCCATATTATGAAGGGTCTGGAGAATACGCCTTTGCACCGGTTTCAGGCCATCTTCAATTGCCGGAATGGCCCTTTCCTTAATGACGTAGGAGGTATACTCGAGGAAATTCGAATCAAACAGCCGGTGTAGTTTGCCTACCTGTGTGCTCATGCGTATATCGGTCTATGATTTTCTTAATTCTGAAAGATGCGCCTAGAGCAGGTGCTCCATGATATAGTTTTTTCGCTCAGGCGTGTTCTTTCCCATATAAAACGACAATACCTTCGATACTTCACTGACACTGTCGATGGTTACGTTTCTCAGTTTTATCTTTTCTCCGATAAACTGTTTAAACTCTTTCGGGCTGATTTCTCCTAAACCCTTGAATCTTGTTGTCTCCACATTTTTCTTCTTTGCCGCCTTGCCTTCTAATCTTTTCGTTCCGGCTGTTTTCTGCTTTTCCGAATAACAGTAGATGGTCTCTTCCTTGTTTCTCACCCGGTAAATCGGTGTCTCAAGGATATAGACATATCCGAGTTTCACGAGCGGTTCGAAATAGTGCAGAAAAAAGGTCAGCAGAAGGTTTCTAATATGCAGACCGTCAACATCGGCATCGGTTGCCAGTATGACCTTATCGAAGCGAAGATCGGATATCGATTCCTCTATATTGAGGGCCGACATGAGGGAATACATCTCCTCGTTTTTATAGAGCACATTCAGCTTCTGGCCAAGAACATTCATCGGTTTTCCCTTCAGGGAAAAGACCGCCTGTGTCATCGGGTCGCGAGATGACACGATAGAACCCGCTGCCGACTGACCTTCAGTGATAAAGACCATGTTTTCCCGACCCGGCTTGGAGGGGTTTGACCGGGAGGGATGATGCTTGCAGTCTTTTAGCTGCGGAATTTTCAGTGCCACCTTTTTCGCTTTGGCTCGCGCTTCTTTACGCACTGTCTGCAACTCTTTGCGGACCTTTTCGTTTCTCAGGACTTTTTCCAGCAGCCGCTCAGCCGTCTCGCCGTTCTTGTAAAGTTCACTGGATACCGCATCTCTTACCGTATTGACTATCCAGGATCTCACCTCGGTATTGCCCAGCTTGTTTTTTGTCTGGGATTCAAAGACCGGGTCCTTGATCTTGATTGACAGGGTGCCGACGATGCCGTCTCTGACATCCTTGTTGATAAATTTTTTGCTGGAAAATTCGTTTATGCCCTTGAGTATCCCTTCCCTGAAGGCGGACAGATGCGTTCCGCCTTCACTGGTATAGGTGCCGTTTACGAAGGAATAATAGGAATCTCCATAGGAATCGATATGAGAGAAGGCGAACTCCAGTGTCTGGTCTTTGTAATAAATAGGCTCGTAAATGCTATTGCCGTTGAGCTCATTGCTCAGCAGATCGAACAATCCATTTTTCGAATGATACAGCGTTTTATTGTAGTAAAGCTTCAAACCTGCGTTCAGGTAGACATAGCGCCATAACCGTTTATCAAGAAAGGTCTCATCGAAGGTATACTCTTCAAATAGTTGGTGATCAGGCAGAAACTCAACCAGTGTTCCGTTTTTTTCTGTTGTCTCACCCTTATCCTGGCTCTGCAGTTCACCGTTATTAAAGATTGCCGAGGCATAGTTGCCGTCGCGAAAGGCCGTAACCTTGAAATACTCGGACAAGGCATTAACCGCTTTGGTGCCGACACCATTGAGCCCGACAGAGAACTGAAATACCTCGGTATTGTATTTTGCACCGGTATTGATAACCGAGACGCACTCGACAAGCTTGCCAAGCGGAATGCCTCTGCCGTAATCACGAACAGCCGTCATGCCGTTTTCATCGATCTGGACAGTGATGCGTTTACCTGCACCCATGATAAATTCATCGACGGCGTTGTCGATTACTTCCTTGAGCAGGATATAGATACCGTCATCGGGATGAGAACCATCGCCAAGCCGGCCTATATACATACCCGGTCGTTTCCTGATATGCTCAAGCGAACTGAGGGTCTTTATCTTGCTTTCATCGTATACTTGGGGTGTTATGGGCATAACTTTATGTACATTGTTGAGATTATCACGACTCTCGATAGGCGGCATAATATTGTATTTCCAGCCAATACGCAACCGGTTCCGGAAGAGTTGTATCCACGTGGCGAAAATTTGGAAAAGACAAATTCAACGGGTAGCGGTATCTTTCAAATCACCTTCTCATGACTCTCTCGCAATCAGGGCATATCCAGGTAGGCCCATTACTCATGCCCCACATGTTTTCTTCAAAGCACTCCGGACATATCTGGAAACCACAGGGACAAATCCAGCAAAATGGCGCTTTCTTCTGACAGCAGCTGCAGCAGTATTCACCTATTTTCCTGCGTCTGTAACCCTTTTTCTTCATCTCGTCTGAAAAGATAGTTCCTGCTTCATCCAGGCCAGATAGTCATCATCAACATTACATAATTCGGTCGCGATAATTTCCGGAATTTCATAGGTATGGAGTGATTTTATCAGTCGTGCAAGGGGGGAGAAAAGGTTTTTTTCACTTTTCATCTGGATCAGGTATTCCCTGTCAACACAAATGGAGTGGTTCCACCAGTAGGAGCTTTCGACTGGTCCCAGCACCTGGACGCAGGCGGCAAGTCGGTTTTCAAGAACTGCTTTGGCGATAGTCCCGGCAACTTCTTTCTTGTCACAGGTCGTGGTAACGAGGATCGCTTGCATCTTCTCCTTCTCCTTGTTCAGCCCTGTCATAAAGACAGTCTGTGCTGATTTTGATTTTACCCTGATGTTGACTTTTTACACAAGTAGGACGTTATAGTTTATGTTACAATCACCCGTCGTAAGACCGGAGTTAAAACAATAATCGTCTTCAGCATCAGGAGGCAGCATGCTGTTTGTTATCGACATAGGCAATACTCATACGGTAGCTGGTGTTTTCCAGGAACGCCGGCTGGTAAAGAAATGGCGTATCCAGACCGACCCTCTGATGACCTCGGATGAACTTGGCATCAACTATCACAACCTTTTCACCATCGCCGGCATAGCGGTTACCGCCATAGAAGGAGTTATCATTTCCAATGTCGTGCCCCCGCTTGAAGCCGCCTATTTTTCCTGTTGCGAGACACTTTTCAACGCTACAGAAAAAACGAAAATTTTCTCCGTTACAAGCGAAAACGTTTCAGATTTGATAACGGTTAACCTTGATAATCCAGCCGAGGTGGGAGCTGATCGTCTGGTTAACGGCATAGCTGCGTATGACATCGTTCGGGGAAGTGTTATTGTTATCGATTTTGGCACGGCAATCACCTTTGACTGCATCTCGCAGCAAGGTCATTACCTGGGAGGTCTCATCCTGCCTGGATTGAGCATATCCTTACGCGCACTCACTCAGCAAACCGCCAAACTTCCATCGATAGATATCTCGATTCCGCCGTCAAAGGTTATCGGTACCAGTACGGTCAGTGCCATGAAAAGTGGCGTACTGAATGGTTATGGCGCAATGATTGAAGGACTGATCGTCAAGGTTAAAAAGGAAATGGACCCAGATGCTTCGACAGCAATAACCGTTCTGGTAACCGGTGGCATGTCCGCCATTGTCCGGCCCTTTGCCCCGTCAATTGACCGCGTGGAACCTAACCTTACGCTTGACGGTCTGTTACTCATCTTCGAAAAACTGACAGGACGCTGAAATGGTTGTTATCCCCCCTGCCCTTCAGCCTGGAGACAAGATTGGCATCATCGCACCGGCCGGCCACCTTGTTGACAGGGATCGCTACCAGGCAGGGTGTAACATTATCAGGGAGATGGGTTTTGAGATTGCTGAACCGGAGAAAACATGGCCCGGTTACGGGTACCTTGCCGACACTGACAGCGGACGTGTCGAGGAATTCCACCGTGTCTGGGCAACCCCTGAAATCAAGGCCGTCTTTGCCTTGCGAGGAGGATTCGGCTCCCTGAGAATCATCGGCAAGCTCGATTTTGATCTTATCCGGAAAAATCCCAAGTTCCTCGTCGGTTTCTCAGATATTACCATCCTGAACAATAGTTTTTTTCAGCAGGCGGAACTGGCAAGTCTGCACGGTCCTGTACTTTCCTCGCTGGTATTGTCTGAAACCTCGAGCCTTGAACGTCTCTACCAGTGTTTGACGGGTAACTGGCATAAAAAATTACATGAAGATATTGAGATTATCAGGGGCGGAAACGTTGTGAGAGGGCGGTTGCGTGGAGGAAATCTCAGCAGCCTGGCGACACTGATCGGTACGCCGTGGGCGCCGGATTTCAGCAACTGCATTCTCTTTCTGGAAGATTGCAATGAACCGCCGTACCGAATTGATCGACTGCTCACCCAATGCAGTCACAGCGGGCTGTTTGATCAGGTGGCCGGAATCATTATGGGGGACTTTATGGATGATCGTGATTTTGATCGAAACGAGAAACTCAGACGGCATGAATTTGTCTGGAACCGGGTGAGCGAACTGACAGCCGGCACCACTATGCCGCTCTGGGGTAATTTTCCCATAGGTCATTGCAGCAGAAATATCACCGTGCCTGTGGGGGTGAGCGCAATCATGGACAGTGCAAAAAGAACCCTGGAATTTCCCGTGAACCAATATCAGGATTGACGAATCCCTGCTATGATGTTATCAATATTCTCATGTAAAAACAGCTAACAGCAAATCAAATCATCAGGTTATCACTCCATGTTTACTACTCGATTCCGTGCTTTACCCGTTATTCTGTGCAGTCTTGCGATTACCGCCTTGTTTACTGTCGGACCGGTATCTGCGGCTGACTATGTCAGCGTTATCGGAGATAACGTCAACGTCAGATCCGGACCGGGAACCAACTACCAGGTAGCCATGGAGCTTTTCGCCGGCTACCCGCTTAAAGTTACAGCGACTCAGGGCGACTGGCTGAAGGTTGTTGATTTTGAGAACGATTCCGGCTGGATTCATAACTCTCTTGTAGAACCGGGTAACACCGTCATCGTCAATGGAGAGAATAGTGTCAACATGCGTGCAGAACCGAACACGAAAAGCAGCATCATTGCAACGGTTGATCGCGGCGTCGTCATGACTAAACTGGAAAGCCAGGGCAAATGGCTTAAACTGAAACATGCCAGCGGTCTTATCGGCTGGATCTACAAGCCGCTGCTCTGGCCCTGATTACCCTATTAATCGATCCGGGTTTATAATCTGCATAATTTCCCTGTCCAGTTTCAAAGGCAGTCGCACGGTTTTTCCCGCCTTGTTCATGAAAAGCAGGTGTTCGTTCTGAAGCGCGTAATGGAGCAGCTGCAGGGTGATCTCAACATCTTTGCGGCAATAACGGACAATTTCAGCCTATTTTTCCCTGTTTGAACCATGCCAGAGCCTGCAGGCCGTCTGCTGACTTTGCCTGTCCCAGCGTCTGTTCAGCCAGTCGATTGAGACTGAGGCGATAACCGAGACGTGTCTGGATCTGTTCGAGTAGATCCAGGGTCGGAAGCCGGGAGAGATCCCGATCTGTATAACCGGCAAGGACCTGATAGTCAAAACGTTTGTTATTGAAGCCGACGACCAGTTTCGCCCGATGCAGATGTTCGATCAGCCGGTCGATGTCTTCTTCAAGATAGGTGACACAGCCTTCAAGTTCAGAGTCATAGACAACAGCGACTGACATCCCCATTCTATCCGCCCGGCTCCATCCTCCCACCTCCTCTGCCGATCGTTTTGTTTCAAGATCAAATACACAATAGGTTGCAGGAAGCACGTCCAGCCCGGTGAGTTTCGCCGGAGCTTCATTTAGATGAGAAGGTTTTTCCTCCTTTACGGTAAAGCGCAGGCAATTGTCCATTGTCTTGCGGTTTGTTGTCATTACTTAGGCCGGGCCACTCCCCGTTCTCCAGAATTTTCTGCAGAAGGTAGAGACTTGCCTGTTTATCAATGGGGCGATTGCCCGAACCGCATTTCGGCGAATGAACACATGATGGACATCCGCTTTCACACAGGCAGTTCCTTATGGTTTTTTCAGTTTGCAGAAGAAGGTTTTTTATAAGCCCGTAGGCTTCTGAGGCTAACCCGGCACCACCGGCATAACCGTCGTAAATAAAGATTGACGCATGTCCGGTCTCCTCGTGATAGGGACAGGAAATACCGCCGATATCATTACGGTCGCAGAGAATCAACAGAGGAAACATGGCGATCATTGCGTGTTCAAGCGCATGGATGGCGCCCATGAAATGCATTTGCTTATCTTCTATCTGCCTGCGTTGCGTCTCCTGGATATCTATCCATAACCCTTCCGTTTCCATCACCTGTTCCGGAAGATCAAGCGTTGCTGTGGATATGACCTTGTTGGTAAAGTTATTTATTTTCTGAAAACCGGTGACCTTCTCGGTAACCCTGAGTTCTCCCCAGGAGACCGTACATCCTTGTACCGTTTTGACGTCGTAGCGCTGCAGGATTTCTGTGTGCTTGGTCGTTGTCGGTCTCGTGTAGTAGGTCGGCTTGCTGTCGCTGACCAGGACTTCACGCGCATCGATATCAAGTTTATTAACGATCAGGGGCGCAGCATGGTGCAGGTAGATGGCACCGGGGTGTGTTTCCTTCAGTGCCCGCCCGACATCAATTTCGCCTATGATTTCTCCCCGGTCCTGATCTATGATGGAAAGATTTGTTCCGCCGCCCCGCAGGTCGACAAGCCGTTGCGGACGTTTGCGGCTGGCATACCAGTAATGCCCGTTTTTTCCTGATAAAGGATGGCCTCTTCGGTCATGGCGGTAATTTCTGCCTGTATTTCAGGCGATCCCACGAGCATCGGTTCGTTCCTGTCGAGGGGAATCTCTGCTGCTGCACAATGGAGATGTTGGCGCGAGATGCGTGAGTTAAGCGGATTGAGCGGGGCGTTTTCAGCATCTCTTACAAAAAAATCTTCCGGTGTACGCATGAAATGCTGGTCAAGGGCGTCTTCGGCGGCGATAAGGATGGTGGCCGATTCCCCCAGCCCCCGGCCGACACGTCCGCTTCGCTGCCAGGTTGCCATGACGGAACCGGGATAACCGACCAGTATGCATAAGTCGAGATCGCCAATGTCAATGCCAAGTTCCAAGGCCGAGGTGGATATCACGCCGAGAAGACTGCCGGAGGCAAGATCCTTCTCGATTTTTCTTCGTTCTTCAGGCAAAAATCCGGCCCGATAGGAACTGAGCCGGGAGGCAAGATCGCCAAGCCGCGGCCTTGTCCACATGGTGATCAACTCGGTCATTTTCCGGGACTTGGTATAGACAATGGTTCGCAACCCCCGTTTGAGCGCGGCTTCAAGAAGTTGGGCCGTTGTATGAGCCGCACTGTCCCATGGGTTAATGAACAGGATGTTTTTCTTCTCGCTGGGCGCCCCGGTTGTACCGATCACCTGGACCTCTCTGCCGATCAATTTAGATCCGAGCTGCCCGGGGTTGCCGATGGTGGCGGAGAGCATGATGAACTGGGGGTTTGCCTGGTAATAAGCCGCGATTCGCTTGAGTCGCTGCAGAACCCAGGCCATGTGTGCGCCAAAAAGGCCGCGATAGGTATGGACCTCATCAATGACCACATATTTCAGATGCCGAAAAAAAAGACTCCAGCTATCATGGTACGGTAACAGGGAGAGGTGCACCATTTCCGGGTTTGTAATGAGTACCGGGGGCGTAATCTTTCTCAGTTTTGAGCGGTCATACGATGACGTATCCCCATCATAAATCGCTGAGAATAGCTTTTTTTCAGCCCCGTATTGCAGGCATACTTCTGCCTGCAGATCTTCCAGGGCACTATGCTGATCCCTGGCAAGAGCCTTGAGTGGAAAAAGGTAGAGAGCATGGGCCTGCGGATTTTTCAGATGGTTTTCCAGAACGGGGATGTTGTAGATATGACTTTTGCCTGAGGCGGTCGGTGTTGCGACGATAACATCCTTTCCCTGTCTGATGGCATCGATGGCCAGTGACTGGTGTGAATAGAGCCTTTCTATGCCCTGTCGGGTCAGCGCACGCATGATGCCTGGTTCAAGGGGCGACTGTAAATCACCGTATAATCGTTGGCGGGCCGGAATAATCCGGTGGCAGACGACCTGGGGTCCAAATCTTCGAGATGATTTGAGTGCCTCAAGGTATTCTCTGATATCACCGCTCTTTTCCACGTTGCTGAAATCCTTTGTTCTGCGAACTTTTTGGTATTGCCTTATGACTATTGAAAGTATATTCTCGTCTTCTACGACATATTCCTTTAACGGCTCAATTCCCGCCACATCGCCAGACACGGACAGCCCGCATTACTGACAACCAGGATATCGTGATAAAATGATGACTATAGCCACACTCGGACCAAAGGGATCAGATGCCTATCAGGCCGCAACGCAATACGAACCGCATGGCCGAACTCCTTCTTTTTAACCACATCACCGATATCATTGCCAGCCTCAGCTCATCACGTGTACAGCGGGCAATAATCCCTGTCTATAACACGCGGGAGGGAGAGGTAAAGGAGTATTTCCGCTTGATGGAGGATTTCAATCAAGGCTACTGGATAGATAATATTGTCCTGCCGATCCATCTTTCACTCGGTGCCCTGTCCGCCTCTCAGAAGTTAAACGATGTTGAGACGATCATCGGCAGGAGTACCGTTTTCAGACAATGCGAAGAATACATCGCAACACACATGCCGCAGGCGACTCTTGTTTCCGTACATGATCTCGGTTCAGCCATTGCTGCCTTAAAAAACGCACAGTCAAACAATCATGTCCTGATAGAAACTGAAGACATTATCAATGATTTCGGCCTGGTGATGCTTGAGCGGGAACTTGCCCCATACAATAGGACCAGGTTCGCTGTAATCGGCAGAGAGCCCCAGGCCCAGACCGGCTATGATGCCACTTCACTCATTACCCAACCCCTTCCGGACCGGGTTGGGCTGCTGGTCGATACCCTCAATGAGTTTACCCGCAGGGGTATAAATATTTTGGATCTGCGTTCCGAGAATGACATAAAAACCCAGAAACTCCAGATTTACCTCGAGGTTGAAGGCCACCGTGACAATGTTCTGCTCGCGGAGGCACTGCAGCATATAGAATCGCGCGTTGTTCAGGAAAAAAATTGTCTGAAGATTCTCGGATCCTTTCCCCGCGTCGACATGCGCGTAAAAAAAATTCAGTCATTCGGCTTTATCGGATCGGGCGATATGAGCCGGTGGTTCGCTGAAAAGCTGGGAAATGAGGGGTACCACACCACCATAACCGGACGTTCAACCACCCTGCGCCCCGAACAGATGATCGAACAGGTCGATGTTGTTATCATCTGCGTTCCTATCTCGGTAACGACACAAACAGTTACCAACTATGGTCATCTGCTCAAAGACGGACAGGCTCTTATCCTTCTTGCCGGCGAATCTGAAGATCCGCTTGATGCCGCACTCAAGACGACCTCCAGCGGTGTTGAGGTGATGCTCGTCCACAACCTCTGGGGTCCTCAGGCGATGACCATGAAAGACAAAAATGTCTCGGTTGTCCGCACCAATCGAAGCGGCAGCCTCTGTTCAGAATTCGAGTCCTTCCTTTACAAATACGGAGCCGAGATATATCTTGACTCAGCCGGCAAACATGACCTCCTGATGGGAGTCAGTCAAAAACTGCCGACGACGATTTCTGTTGCACTTGCCATGACCCTTGACCAGCACGCAATCGCCTCGGAAGACCTGGACAGCCACTCGACGCTCACCTCGCTCTACGGCGTTCTGGCGATGGCCCGCATCCACAACCAGAACCCGCGGACGTATGCCGAAATAATGGCTGCCAGTGGAGAAGGCAAAAAAATTATCAGCAGTTTCATTAAAAATCTGGAGCTCATCTATCAGCTGGCGGAAGATCGGCAAATCGACGAACTGTGTGCCATAATAGAGAAAAACAAAGCTATCATGCCGCCTGCCTTTCTCAAGACCAAGATGAGCCAGGCCCAGGCGGTTGACGCCGTTCTCAGCGATATCGGCTTCAAGGGCTACTGAGCGTTGACCGCACGATGTGCCGTCTGATGATGTTATACATAAAGGAGTATTATGATCATTGATTACCAATCATATTTTGACAACATTCCAAGCTGCCCCCACTGCAAAACCACCCTTTCCTGCTGTGAGGCTCCGCCTATGCATATCGGTGATGGACTCGGCTGGGGTTCGGAAATCCTCTATATCTGTCTGAACGATGAATGTCCCCTTTATATACGGGGGTGGCAGCAGATAGAGGAAAAATACGGGCACCGGTCATCCTATCGCTATATGCGGCTGCCCAACAGCGAGGAATCAAACGTGATGATGGTGGCAAGCCCTGACGCCTTTAAGGGGAGCATCGTTGATCCTGAAGCGGTAAAGGTACAAAATAAACGCTACCAGGAGGAGAAACGGGCACTTGAGCAACTCGACACCTGTGTTGAAGAGAATAACCTCAAGCCTGTTCTGCACCTCATACTGGACGAAGGGTCAGCAATAAACGGCAGGAAAAAAGCCGTTGCACTGCTTGCCAGGTTAAATGATTTAACCTGCATTGATCCCATCAGGAACCATACCTTCCGGGACCCGTCGCTTGAGTCCGACTGTAATATGGCCATTGCGCAGATTCTTAAGGCAAATTACAAAAAGGAATGTCCGTTCTGCATGGAGCTTATCAAGGCCAAGGCGCAAATCTGCATGCATTGCGGAAAGGAAGTCTGATTTTAGTTCTTGAAAAAGTCAGCCGTTACTATTATAAGATGCAACTCCAATCGTATCAACATGGTGGGTGTAGCTCAGCTGGTTAGAGCATCTGGTTGTGGCCCAGAAGGCCGGGGGTTCAAATCCCCTCACTCACCCCATTATATCAAGCACTTATGAGCCTGTCTCATAAGTGCTTTTTTATTTTAGTATCACCCCGCCGCCTATTTATCCACCACGTAGAAATTCCTTTTCACCCCCCCGTGACTGGATTCTATGGGATTTCCTCTATCCCTATATCAAGAAATTCAGGACACATGTAACCCTGAAGAGCGACGGTTTGACGGTGAACTGCCAAGGGTAGTGTTTAACTCTTGAGATCGTTAACCTGGCAGCATTTACCCATGAAACATCTCAACTCACCCGCCTAACCATCCATTACATTACTTCTTGAAATACAGGATTATTTCTAGTAGTTACAGTAGCAGTAAAGACTATGTCGGACTTGGTTCTTTCTTTATAACACTCAAGATTGCAGATTATACAGGGACTATATAATTACTTGATGGCTCCCAAAAACCGGGAGCCATCGCCCAGGATCAGGCACGCGCCTAAAAACGAATTATGTACAAAACTGCAAGTACTCGCCATCAACAGGATTCAGCCAGACGCATAATACGCGCTCCTGATCCTGGGCGTTATGCTAAAAAATAAATTGAATTACCATTACCATATAATTATATTGTAAATATGGATAAGCTAATCTTCGAATGGGATAACAAGAAAGTAACTGAAAATATTATTAAACATGGAATCTCCTTTGAAGAAGCGCAATCTGTTTTCTTTGATGAAAAGGCCATCCAGTTTTGGGACGAAACTCATTCTGGACAAGAAGAAAGATTTTTAATGTTAGGCCTAAGCAACAAAATGCGCATCATCCTAGTTGTTCATTGTTTTCGTGAAAATGATTCTACAATTAGGATTATATCCGCCAGAAAAGCAACCAAGAACGAAATGCGACATTACCCAGGTGGTTGAAATGAAAAAAGAATATGATTTATCAAAAATGAAAATGAAGAAAAATCCATTTGCAAAGCAATTGAAAAAGCAAGTAACCCTAAGAATGGGTGTCGACGTAATAGAATACTTCAAAGATATGTCCGATAAAACAGGTATTCCCTATCAAAACCTCATTAATCTGTACTTACGAGAGTGTGTGACTTCAAGACGAAAATTATCTTTTCAATAAACAAATTTAATATCAAGCATAATCAAACGCTTCAGTTGACCGCAAAAGGCTGCGGCAACTGAGCTTACCGTTGGGCCTCTCACGCTTTCAATTTAGGAGAATAGCTATGCATACGATACTTGGCGCAAATGGTATTATTGCTCAAGAGCTTTCGCGAGCACTGGACGAATTTACACAGGACATTCGGCAGGTGAGCCGGACTCCTCGAAAGGTGAACCCGACCGACGAGACATTTGTCGCCGATCTATTGGACGGTCAAGCAACCGTAAATGCGGTGTCCGGTAGCGAGGTGGTCTACTTGGTAGCTGGCTTGAAGTACAACGCCGCCGTGTGGCAAGAGCAATGGCCGCGCGTGATGCGCAACGCAATCGACGCCTGCAAGCAGCATGGAGCGCGTCTTGTGTTCTTCGACAACGTTTATGCCTATGGACGAGTGGACGGCGTGATGACAGAACGCACACCATTTAACCCAATCAGCAAGAAAGGAGAGGTCAGAGCGAAGATTGCAACAATGTTGCTCGACGAAATGCGCAGCGGCAATCTACAGGCGATGATCGTGCGTTCGGCCGATTTCTACGGTCCCGGCGCAATACAAAGCTTTCCGCACGCGACTGTGTTTGATCGCCTAAAGTCTGGAAAAACACCTCAATGGATAGGCAATCCGAATACCGTACACACCTTTACGTTTACACCAGACGCTGGTCGTGCAGTGGCTATGCTTGGTCGAGCATCGGATGCATACGGCCAGACGTGGCACCTGCCAACCACCAAGGAACCACTAACGGGAAAGGATTTCGTGGGTTTGGCATGCGACCTGGCAGGACAGCCCTTTAAGCTGCAAGTTGTACCAGGTTGGATGTTGAAACTCATGGGCATCTTTATGCCAGTGATTCGCGAAAATGAGGAAATGATGTATCAGTTTGAATATGACTATCGCTTTGACAGCAGCAAGATTGAATCCGCACTTGGCTTACAACCGACACCATATCGTCAGGGGATCGGTGAGTCACTGAGAGCTTAAGTGTGAACCCATGTGCAAGTCTTCACCCAACAACGCCATCAACTGGAATCGAAGTGCGAATGCCAGGGCAGCTACTATTGTTCCAGCAGGAATCTGTTTGATACCATCGACTATATTTCAACCATAACCGGTCAGGAAATTAACAAAAGCTACCGGCAAATATAGCGCAAAATCATTTATTGTCAAAATCGAGACTATTATAGATAAAAATCAGTTCGAGCAACTGAGAAAGGTCGCCAAAGATAATCTTCTGGAACAAGCCAGATGCGAAGAGCCGGAACTTACCCCACTATATCTGGACAATAAGCAAAAAAAATAGATCGACGAGCACGCCTCTGTTCGGAATGCGTTAAAGGCTATGGAATTAATACGAGACAACAGGTTTGATGAATATATCCGGTTCGTGGAACCCAGAGGACTAAAATCCAACCCGGATGCAATTAGAAATTGGTTCCTGTCCAGACACAATCATTTTGCTGGTTTACATCCTTCAATTGCCTATCATTTGATTGATAAAGAAATGTATGAAAAAATCACCGCCGATAAAACAAAATTGACTATCCCATTGGTCCTGAAAAGGAAAAATCTTAAAGATACTTATATTGAAGTTCAGATGAATAAGGAGGGAGACAGATGGTTCGTTTCATACATACAATAACCCGTCAGTCGAGCGGACGTATCCAATATTTCCTGATTCCACCTTCCTAATGCAACTCTTAAGCGGCTGGAGCCAAAAAAAAAACCGTTCCAAGGGCAGTTTCTATAAATATGTATGGCTGAGTCCCGTCAAATTTCTCGGTGAATATAGTGAGAAGAGGAACGGATCGACCCACGAATAAATAAACTCCTCGACAGCTGCGTAACGGGAAGTTTATCTGCTTCACGGTATCCGGCCTTATCCAGCCTGTTTGCATCGCATCCAGAACAACAGGAAGACGTTACCGGCAAACAAGCTTTTGTCATCAGTATGCTTTAGCCTTGAATTTGCACCAATTCACCTATAATATAGTCTCGTAATTATTTGATAACCGACCTTATTTATGTATCAACCCGCTGTGCAACAATAAGCTCTGGTGAGATGACTCCATGACAGATACCCCTATACCAGTCTCCAAGCTTGACAGGCCGGAGATACTCAGTTCCCTCTTCTCTCCGGTAAAATTGAAACGGCCGTCGACACCAATCTCGAGCAGTGATCTTGAAATAGTTGTTTCCGCAACCGGAGTGACACTTGGCTGCAGGCTCCATGTAAACAGTCCAGACGACCCCCTTATCATTTTTTTTCACGGGAACGGTGAAACGGTCGCCGATTACGACGATATCGGCCAGGCTTTCAACCAGGTCGGTCTTAACATCCTTATCGCCACCTATAGAGGGTACGGCTGGAGTACCGGGGAGCCAAGTGTTTCTGCCCTTTTTTCGGATAACCTGAAGATACTGGAATATATAACCGCCGATAACGGCGATTACGCGCTAAACGGTCCTCTCTTTATCATGGGAAGGTCAATTGGTTCGGCAAGTGCTATTGATCTTGTCCATCGTCGTCCGGAGCTTGTTAAAGGGCTGATCATCGATAGCGGTTTTGCGGACAGCCTGCCACTGGCTAAAAGACTTGGTTATGATTTGACGGGTGCTGATATAACAGAAGAAGATTGTTTTAATAATATTCCGAAGATCAGGGAAATAAAGGTTCCTACCCTTATTTTGCATGGAGCTCGTGATCAGGTGATCCCGCTGGCGGAAGCTGAAAAGCTCCAGGCCGAAAGCGGCGCCAGGGTTAAACAGTTTCAGATCATCCCGGGAGCAGATCATAATTCACTTATTGAAATGGCCGGTCATCTGTATTTTGAAGCCATCAAAAAATTCACCAATGAAGTCACCGGCAGAAATACCTGGCGGCAAAGGCGAAAACAGTTCAAAAACAATGCGGAGTAGGCTATGAAAGGCTATCAAAGACAATTGATCCCATTTATTACCTTCATTTCAGTTCTCTTTCTTTCTGGAGCCTGTGCTCCTGTTGCGACTGATTCCGCTGATCAATCCGCGGCAGGAGAAACTGCAATCATCCGGGTCGGCGTAACCGCCAACGCTCCTCCTCTGATTTACAAGAGGAACAATAAAATAACTGGTCTCGAGGCAGCATTTGCCTTCAAACTTGGTGATTACCTCAAGAAAAAAGTTGTCTTTGTCGAGGTGCCATGGGACAAGCAGATTGACTACCTGAACCAGGGTAAAACAGACATCATCATGTCCGGCATGACGATTACCGAGGAACGTTCATTTCTCGTTAACTTCACCGAGCCATACATGCGTTCCGGCCAGATCATGCTCGTGCGCATGGCAGACCAGTCTCGTTTCAGTGGCGGCATCGGCTCTATTCTGAATAGAAACTACAAGATAGGATCCGTGCCCGATACCACCAGTGATTTTTTTATCACACGCACTATCACCAGACCACAGGTGGTTTATTTTAAAAATCCACAGGCAGCGGTTAAGGGCCTCATCAGCAAAACAATCGACGTGTTTGTCTATGATGCTCCCATAGTCTGTTATTATGCCGCAATGTATCAGTCTGACAAACTGGTCCCCATTCTCGACATGGGAACGGAGGAATACCTTGCCTGGGCCGTCAGAAAAGGTGATACAGAATTACTGCAGGAAGCAAACGGTTTTCTTGATTCCATGCGACAACAGGACCTTCTTGAAAAGGAGATCAAAAACTGGATACCCTATCTCTTCCGGTAACAAACATGAGCGGAATGATAAAAAAACGATCGGATTATCTTTCCTGGGACGAGTACTTTATGGCCGTTGCCTTACTGTCTGCGGAACGGAGTAAAGATCCCAACACCCAGGTAGGCGCCTGTATTGCCAATGATCAAAACAAGATCGTCGGCGTTGGTTATAACGGTTTTCCCATAGGCTGTTCGGATGATGAATTACCATGGGATCGCCAGGGAGCATTCCTGTCGACCAAATATCCGTATGTCTGTCATGCAGAGTTGAACGCTGTTCTAAATGCGATACCGACTGACCTCAGAACCTGCAGAATCTATGTCGGATTATTCCCCTGTAATGAGTGTACCAAAGTAATAATACAATCAGGAATACATGAAATTATCTACCTCTCGGATAAATACAGTGACACGGATCTGGTAAAAGCGTCAAAACGGATGCTGGATCTGGCACCCCACATATCTTATCGCCGTTTTATGCCGGTCCGGCCCGGTATTAAACTGAGTTTTGATGACCACACCTGAGGGTAAGCTGGACATAGACCTCAGTCAGTACTGTTGTGTTTATACCCTCTAAAGGAAATGTCCGTCTCACTTTTTCCGGAACGCAAATTCACGCCTGATCCGCCGGTAATCGTTCCTATACGGTACAGCGTTTGACTTGTTTTGCCGGCCATATATCGCTCCAATTCTTCTTCTTTCCCCGCTTTTACCGTGAAAACCAGGTGAAAATCCTCTCCTCCGGAAAGCATGAGCTGCATGGGATTGCAGTTAAGCGCTTCACAGACACCGCGTAGATTTTGATGGCAGGGAATCTTAAAATCGTCAATTTCAGCACCGACATCACTTTTTCGGCAAAGGTGCGCCAGATCGGTTGCAATACCATCAGAAATATCCTGCATCGCCGTCACGGTACCGCTTTCGGCTAAAAGTATTCCGCAGCTGAGATCAGGAGATGGATCAAGATGCCTTTGAACAAAGGGTCGGCACAAACACTCATCAAGAACTGATCGAACGTGAGGTTTCTGACAGAGCGCCAGACCGGCTGCGGCAGAGCCCAGATGACCGGAGACATAAATGGAATCCCCCGGGCCTGCTCCTTCTCTAAGAATGGCTCTGCCGGTTGAAACCGTGCCCAACAGCGTAATGCTGATAGTAAGTTTTTCTCCTCGCACCGTATCACCGCCGGCAAGGACTATATTATATTCGGAGAGCATAGACCGGAAACCGTCATGAAAAGCGACGAGCCAGTCCTGATCCAACTGACCCGGCAGAGCTATACAGAGAAAAGCAAATTGAGGAGTACCGCCCATGGCGGCGATATCGCTGATGTTAACGGCCAGTGCCTTACGGCCAAGAGCAAAGGGAGGATGCCATACAAGGTCGAAGTGAACATCCTCAACAAGCATGTCGGCAGTTACGACGAGATCCTGCCCGCCTGATGGCCTGATTACCGCGCAATCATCACCAATACCGTTGATAAGGTTTTGAACTGATCCCGATTCCTGACTACTGAATAGTTCGATAATGCCGGATTCGAGCCACCTCTTTTTTTCCATTACCTGCTCACTTGATTCTTTTCATCAGGGTTTTTCTTGAACTTTTGACACTTCCAATGGCCACTTTTTCTTCCGGGGGTTGTGTGTGCTCCATTACCTCAACGGCTTGAAAGAAACGTTTCTCGCCGCCCATGGTGAAAATCTCCCCACCGGTCATCTGGGCGGTTCTCAGTGTCCAGATGACCTTCTGCAGCGGTATGGTAAAAAAGGTTACGCCCACATTCCACCATTCATCTTTCTTGATCTTGTCACGCTCAATGGATGTAACCAGTCCATAAAGGATTAAGCGGGGGTCCTGGGCAATGACGAGCACAATATCACCCTTTTCCGTTCGTTTTTTGAACGGAAGGACCGATCTCAGGTCCTCGACAAGCTTTTCAATATCATTTATTTCCATAATCAATGACCGTGGTAGACTCAAAGATGATCTTGTCCCCTTCCACGTATTTTCTCATACCAACTACCGAATACATGGCAAGTCCATCCAGGAGCGGATTTATTAAACTGTCAATCAGGAGTTTTGATTTCCGGGCGACATCACGGTCTTCAATGGCAATCATTGTTCCTCCCCAGCTGACCAACTCCTTGAGCAAGACGGTGATCTCGGCAAAATTCAAGAAAACGACAGAGCTGTTCCTGCCCGACAACCCCTTGTCAACGCTTTTATAAAGACGGCCCTGGCTCAGGCTTTTCTTCTTTACCGGTAATGTAATAAATTCCCCTATCTGCTCCCGATTACTTGACACCACGAGATAATCCTCGACAAACGCAATTGTCGGCTGCAAACTGCCTGCAGACATCACACCCCCCAGGCAAGGGCGTCTACCCCCTTTATCTTCAGTTTACGGACAGGAATTGAATAGTAATCAACAAGTTTCTCCACCGCTGCTCTCATCTTCGCTCTGTCGGTTACCTTGAGCGAAAACAAAAAAGAGGGGATTGGAACGAACTGGTTGGCCGAAATTGATTTAATGGCAAGAGTTATCTCTTTTTCACCAAGGCGTTGGATATCTTCTGTTTTCAAACCGGTGATCGAAGCAATCTGTTGCAGAATATCTTCATTATAGCCCTCTTCTCCCTGCCCACCGAGCAGATTAACCATCTCCAGAAAAGGATCAAGGTCGAGCTGACTATTCCAGTAATACAGGAGTGTGTCGTCGGTAACACGAACGACAGTGTCTGCTTTCCCCGGAGCAGCGGTGATTCTTTTAGCCATTTCCTGGCCCATTTCTTCAGGCGCGAAGACGATTACCGCTTTTTCAATGATTTTGTCTTTTTCTTTCCAGGCACCAAAAAAACCACTCCGGTAGCCCCTGAATTTTTCAAGTTCAATGTTGAGTCGGCTTTCTTTATCCGGAGCGATACTATTGAGAGTATCTGATGCTGATTGATACATTTTGAAGATGTTCAGGTAACAGAACAGTGACGCCTTCGTAAAGGTGCCCTTATTCTTCACAAAATCAGGCCGTTGCGCCAGCGAACCAGCCCCCCCGTTGTCGTATCTGTCGAGTCCTCTTCGCAGAAGTTTTTCGTTGAGACTGAACAACAAAAAGATCCTTAACCCGGACAGTTGACAGGATCTGCTGCTGGTTAAGCGGAAACCTTTTGATCACATGCCCGCCATAAAGCGATTCGGAAATTATTTCTTTTTCCGGTACGAACATCGTCAGTGCGTCAAGCAGTTTTGCCGAGTGTTTTGGTCGTCCGATGATGAGGAGGTTGTCAATGAGTTGTTGTTCAAACAGGGAAGAAGCATCAGGCTTAAATGGAGAAAGCGCAATGGTCACTTCACTGCCGAAGAGCATTTTGATTAACGGATGATCTATTGCTTGCTGCACGGTCTGTTTGATCGAGCCAAGTTTTTCAGCATCGATTAACGGGGAGTCAAGTTCATCTGCTATTTCCCGATAATCGATCGCAGCAACAGCACGTCCCAGCGGTGACAGCGTAAATTCATCGATTCGTTTCTCCAGGTCTGTCTGGGTTACCAGCAACAGCGCTTCCTCATCTACAAACGATTCAGGTTTTGTTTTCAAAGAGAAATCGGGAGTGAAAAAATAAATTATAAAAAAGAGTAAAAACAGTAATGGTGCAATAATAGCAATTTGTCGCATTGTTCAATATCCTTTCTTCTCTGTGGCTGAAAAGATCCAGGGCCACCATGAATAATCACTTTTTCGACCGATCTCTGCGTTATACTCGGAATTTTGTCCTCGGAATATCAAATATATACCTGCGGCAAAATTTCTCGTATGCCTTGATCTCAGACGAATAACCTGATTATTCAAGGCGCCCCCCTCAGGTGTTGACTTCACCCCGTCGGTACTGTATTGCCTCGGCAACGTGTTGAACACCTATTTTCTCTGATGATTCCAGATCCGCAATTGTTCGGGACAATTTCAGAATTCGATGGTAGGCCCGTGCTGAAAGGCCGAGTTTATCCAGACTTTTTTCAAGCAAATGTCGTGAGCGCTTGTCGATAACACAGACGGAATCAATTTCCCGCACTCCCATCTGTGCGTTTGTACATATCCCTTTCACATCATTGAATCTATTCTGCTGGATGAGGCGTGCTGCATTCACTCTTTTCTTGATTGCCCGGGAGGACTCCCCATTACCTCCTTTCCCATGAATCTCCTCAAAATTCATAGAAGAAACCTCAAGGTGCATGTCAATGCGATCAAGCAGTGGTCCTGACAACCTGTTTTTATAGCGCTGAATCTGCATGGGTGTGCAATGACACTCATTTCTACGATCACCAAAATAGCCGCACGGGCACGGATTCATGGCTGCAATCAAAATAAAATGAGCAGGAAAACTCAAACTTGACTGGGCCCGGGAAATGGTGACTTTCCCGTCCTCCAGAGGCTGGCGGAGAACTTCAAGAACATGTTTTTTAAACTCCGGAAGTTCATCAAGAAACAAAACACCGTTATGGGCGAGTGATACTTCGCCGGGACGGGGAATTGAACCGCCACCGATGAGCCCGGCATCGGAGATGGTATGGTGGGGAGAACGGAACGGGCGATGGTCGACAAGCGCCGGATGCGCGTTTTTCTCACCGAGAATGGAGTATATCTTGGTCGTTTCCAGACGCTCGGCAAAACTCCAGTCTGGCATTATGGAAGGCAGTGCCCTGGCTATCATCGTTTTCCCTGCTCCGGGCGGTCCCTTCATAATGACATTATGCAGGCCCGCAACAGCTATTTCCATTGCCCGCTTTACATGATCCTGTCCTTTTATATCCTCAAAACAGACCGGATAATTCGCTAATGCCTTCGCTTCCCCGCCGTCCTTGATTTTCTTAACCGTTCTGAGACCATTAAGAATTTCAACAATTTCACAGAGGTTCTCAGCCGGAATAATATCAAGTCCCTGTACCAGGGCTGCTTCTCTACCGTTGCCATCAGGAATGACGAGTCGTTTCATCCCCTGTTGAGCACTTGACAAGGCCGCGGGAAGAATACCGGTAACCGGCCTCAGCGCACCATTCAGCGACAACTCGCCCAAGGCAATACAGCCGTCGAGCGAGTCCGCCGGCACTATTTCAGTTGCCATCAGAATGCCAAGGGCAATGGGGAGATCAAAAGCAGATCCTTCTTTGCGCAAATCAGCGGGAGCGAGGTTAACCGTTATTTTTTTATTGGGAAACGGATAGCCGCTATTTTTAAGCGCTGCTTTGACGCGGTCCTTGCTCTCCCGGACAGAACCATCGGGCAGGCCTACGGTGGTAAAGGAAGGCAAACCGTTTGCGACATCCACTTCAACAGTAACGGGTACACCGTCTATGCCGATAATTGCAGCACTTTCTATCTTTGCAAGCATATTCTCAGTGATCCACCATTTCCGACCGATACATTGACGCAACAGCTTCAGTATACGGCCCGTTTTGGTACTGGTATATATACAGGGGTGGTCGAATGGTCAATCCGTTTCCCCCGTTTTTCCTTGCCTGCACCAATACCAGTTTAGCAGTGCTCTTCCCGTCGGGATAGGAAAAGACAAACTGCAGGACTTTAGGTTCAAGTCTTCTTGCCGTCATGGCAGAAAAGAGCTCGGACAGCAGATGTGCCGGATAGACAAAAACTACACGGCCCCGGTTTTTAAGGCAATAAGCGACACCATCAACAAAGACCTCAAGTCCATCATCAGGGCGGTGTCTTGCAGCAAGCGGTTCTGCCCTGTTGCTGGAACGGCCTGAAGAAATCGAATAAAATGGCGGGTTGGAAATGACAAGCGAGAACAGTTCCGGAGCGAAATGCTTTCGAGTATCCGCAACATCGCCTGAAACAAGGTGGAAGGAATCAGCAACCTTGTTCTCGTCAATATTGAGGCGCGCCAGTTCCATGAGTTCGAACTGTTTTTCAATACCGGTAACGTGTATGCCATTGTTCCTGTGTCGATAAAGCAAAATAAGACCAAGCACCCCGCATCCCGAACCCAGGTCAAGAATAGTATCATCTTTCCTGACGGGAGCGAAATGGGCAAGAAGCACTGAATCTAGTGAAAAACGATAGCCCTGTTTATACTGCCAGCAGACGATTTTACCATCGAAAAGGGTATCTCTCGTCTTTTCTCTCGGCGTATTCTCTGCCATGGCTCTATTCTGCCGTACCCGCATCTACTCCGGCCTCTCCGAATACATTCATGACGAGGCCGGTTACAACTTTAGGATAAAAATAAGTTGATTTGTGAGGCATAAATAATCCGGCATCGGAAACACTCTTTACCTGCCCGATGGTGGTCGGGTTCAGCACAAAAAGTAGCGGCGTCTGATCATTTTCAATACTGCTTTCCTTGACTGAAATATCAAGGGCTTCCGCTATATCACTATGAAAGGAGATGAGGCTGTCATGCTCGCATTGTGCGTTGTTGAGTTTGAGAATATCCTCGATGACCAGTCCGGTGAGGATTACGGCATCAATATCACGTAGACTTGAATGGTATGTTTCCAACTTCTGCAACGCCCGATTTTTTATGGTCAGAAGAAAACAACGATCCTCGCCCGGATGATAAAAGCCAAGCGATATCGGTTCCCCGACGAGCCGTTCTTTCTGCTGCTCTGCCATTAAAGAATTCAGCTCTCCAATTAAAGCCTCACGGCTGCCACCTGAAATTTCCTGGACCTGGAAAAGGTTATCAAGCTGCTTGAGCAATACTGTCAGTGCGAGAGCCCCGGGATATCTGATCAGCCGGTGCACAGGCAGTATAGAAAGCCCCACATCCTCCATTGGGCAGAGATACATGGTTATCTGATTTTCAGGAGCATCGGAACTGAATTGTTTTACTTCTTTACGACGTTCATTCCGATATGCCAATGCCGTGGTATATCGATGATGTCCATCTGCGATGTAGATGGCATTTTGTGCCAGAACATTCTGGACAGTAGCAATAGCATTCTCGTTTGTAACCTGCCAGAGGATGTGCTGACAGCCGTCAGCATCAGTAATCCGCGCGATAGGTTCGCCTTTCACCCGGTCGAGAACAGCAATTGATCGGTTATCAGGATCAGAAAACGTCGAGAATACCTGGCTGAACTGGGCCCTGCACTTCCGTGTCAACTCCAGCCTGTCTTGTATAACCGTATCAAATGTCTGCTCGTGCGGCTTTACCGACTGTTCCGAAAAATCGGTGAGGGCGACCAGACAGATAAATCCTTTCCTGGTGCGCAGGCTCCCGTCCGCCATTTTATATTCGACGTCATACGGATAAAGAGAGGGTGTGCTGTCCCGCACGAGTATACCTTCTTTTAGCCACGAATTGAGCAGCGACGCCGCATCTGAAAAACGACCTGAGTTGGCATTTTTTTCCTGACCCGGATTTTTCGTCAGATCCAGTCGAATGATGTTGAAGGGGTTTCGAGACCATAAGGCTTGTTCCGCATTTTTTTGTATCACATCGTAAGGCGGTGTTACAAGGTCATCGAGTTTTCCCGCTTTTTCTGTGTTATAACGTACAGCGCAAAATGGTTTTATAAGGGCCATGGTTCCTCAATTGTTGTTTGTCGCAAAAATTAATTTATTGTAAGCTATAAAATAATAGGAAATCAATTCAGGGTTCACTAAAGATAACCGGTTAGAGGCTTCCTTGGAATATTCTATCGTCTCCATAAAGATAACACGAGTACGAACATAGTTTAGTTTTTATCATTCCCGGGCTTTTCTTATCAAACACAGAAAACAGGTAAAGCCTTCCATCCTCTATCAGGGACATATCCATGTATGATATTTTCATAAAAACACATTTTTCAAGCGGTCACCATCTTCGTGATTATCCCGGCAGCTGCGAACTCCCGCACGGACATAACTGGAAGGTAACCGTCACCGTCAGGGCCTTTGAACTTGATGAACTCGGTATGGGCATCGATTTCAAACTGCTGAAAAAAAAGGTAAACAAGGTGATCAAAACCCTTGACCACCGGATACTTAACGATATGAAGGAATTCCGAACGATCAACCCGTCCTCCGAACATCTCTCCCGTTACATTTATGAGAAATTGAAAAAAAACCTGAAACATCAGAGATATAGACTTTATTCGGTTACCGTCTATGAAACCGATACCTCGGGTCTTACCTATTACGGCAAGAAAAAAAAGTGAGCTTTCGTCTTGTTCATGAAGAATCCAGCTAAATACTGCCGGCTGACTCTGTTTCAGGCATAGAAACCCAGGGTGCCCGGCTCTGCTGTCGTACGATGAGAATGCGCTTAAAGCAGGGGCTCCTGCCGGGAGACCGGCAGATTTTGCTGAATCTTCTTTATTTTTCCTTTTTAGCTGCTATAGTTGCCGATTGCTAATATAAACTGCCCATCTTTTATAAGGACAAATCGATGAAAACCTCTGAAACGATACGAATCGGCATCATTGGACTGGGCTATGTCGGCCTGCCGCTTGCCGTTGAGTTCGGTAAAAAATATCATACCGTCGGTTTTGATCTTAAAGAGGATCGTATCGCAGAACTTGTTGCCGGGGAAGACTCAACCCGTGAGGTCGATCCGGAAGATTTCGCACTGGCACGGAATCTGGTCTTTTCCTCTGACAGCGCGCAACTTGCTGATTGCAACTACTTCATCATCGCCGTACCAACCCCTATCGATTCATCAAAGCGTCCAGATCTGAAACCTCTTTGCTCGGCCTCGGAGATAGTCGGTGTCTACCTGAAAAAGGATGATATCGTCGTTTATGAATCGACGGTCTATCCGGGGGCAACTGAAGAAGTGTGCGTACCTATCCTTGAAAACGTTTCCGGGCTTGTCTACAACCGCGATTTCTTCTGCGGCTACAGCCCGGAACGGATCAATCCCGGCGACAGGGAGCATCGTCTGACAAACATCGTCAAGATAACCTCAGGCTCAACAACAGAAGCTGCCGGTAAAATAGATGCGTTATACCGTGCCATTATTGCTGCAGGCACGTTTCCTGCCAGCTCCATCAGGGTAGCGGAAGCGGCTAAGGTCATCGAGAATACACAGCGTGATGTCAATATTGCCCTGGTTAACGAATTGTCCCTGATCTTTAACAGACTTGGTATCAATACTCAGGAAGTCCTGCAGGCTGCCGGAACGAAATGGAATTTTCTTCCTTTTACCCCCGGACTGGTCGGGGGACATTGTATCGGCGTTGACCCTTACTATCTCACCCATAAAGCCCAGGAGGTCGGTTATCATCCGGCCATGATCCTGGCCGGCAGACGTCTTAATGATGACATGGGCAGGTACGTTGCCGATCGCTTTATAAAATTGATGCTGAAGAAAAAAATTGAGGTTTCCCGGGCCAGAATTCTTGTTCTTGGTTTAACCTTCAAGGAAAATTGTCCGGATCTGAGAAACACCAAAGTGGTCGATATCATCAGTGAGTTACATGAACATGGTATTGTCGTTGATGTGTATGATCCCTGGGTGGATCCTGAAGAAGCCGTCAGTGAATACGGCCTGTATCTGGAAAAACGTATCAATCAGGATATATATGACGGTATAATACTTGCCGTCAACCATGATTCATTTAAGTCCTATAGCGCAAAAAACCTGAGAAACCTGATGAAACCGAAATCGGTTCTGTTTGACGTGAAGGGCACTCTGCCGGCCAAGGACGTCGACGGAAGTCTCTAGGAATCAATCATCCTCCTTCACATTAGCTTTCAGGTACACCAGGGTAGCGCCCCAGCTCCCCCGGTCTTCCGGTGCCAGTCTGAACGATTGCACAACGGGAAGATTCAACAGTATTGAATGGACTGTTCTGCGCAATATCCCACGGCCCTTGCCGTGAATAATCCGGACCTCGGTGATACCTTTTCTCCGGCATTCAGACAAGTAATCTGGGATAAGGTGTTTCAGGTCTCCGGGTGAAAAATGATGCAGATCAAGGGTCCCGTCTATTTCAATTTCTATCGGGTCTGAGTCCATCTCTTGCATTTTTTCAAAGATGAATGATATGATCTTCAGGAAATGAGCGTCAATGCCAGCTCAGCGGCTCTGCGAGAGGCGCCGGGCCCGCCAAGCATGTTTTTCACACGGGCGAAGCCGTTTTCAATGTGTGCCCGCGTCGTATCATCGTAAAGCAGTTGATAAAGCTCCTCACTGATTCGGGCAGGATTGGCTTCTTCCTGCAGCAATTCAGGCACAATCCGTTCGCCGCCGATAAGATTGACAAGAGAAAAAAAATCCACTTTCACCAGCAGCTTACCAAGCTGGTAAGTGTGCGGAGAAACCTTATACGCCACAACCATCGGCGTATCGACAAGCAGGAGTTCAAGCGTAACAGTTCCTGATGCGGCAACGACCGCGTCACAGGCTGCCATCATCTCGTAGCGGTTCTCATGGACTATGCGAATATCCATCTTTCCCTGCCACGCAGCAAGTCCGCTTTCGGCAAGATCATGTTCGGTCAATGTCGGTGCGCAGGGGATCACAAAACACAGGTCCTCGTTACTTTGCTCCCTCAGCCGTGCCGCTGCTTCAAGAAAAACAGGCAGCAAACGTTTAATCTCTTTTATCCGACTTCCGGGCATCAGCCCGACAATCTTTTTCTCTTTTCCGATACCGAGATACCGGCAATAGTCGTCACGCGTCTGGTAAACATGGACCGAGTCAAGCAAGGGGTGGCCGACATAGTGCGCAGCAACACCTCTTTCACGATAATAGCGCTCTTCAAAGGGCAAAATAACGCCAATCCCGTCTGCCAGCCTCCCTATCGTTTTTACTCTGCCCGAACGCCAGGCCCAAACCTGGGGACTGATATAATAGAATACCGGAATGCGGAGTTTCTTGGCTTTCCTGGCGAGCAACAAATTGAAATCGGGGAAATCTATCAGGATGAGAAGCGAGGGTTTCTTGCGTTCAAGCTGTTTTCTGAGAATTTTCTGGGCACTGATGATGTCTTTCAGGTGCGATATGACTTCAATAAAACCGACAACGGAGATTTTTGCCGCATCAAAGAGAATCTCAACCCCGGCCTGGCTCATCTCTGTGCCGCCCATCCCGGAAAAGGTGATATTCGGCTGAAGCGCCCGCATCGCTGTTACCAGGTGCGATCCATGGAGGTCACCGGATGCTTCGCCGGTAACAATCACGATGTGTTTGTTCATTTAACAGCAGCCTTGATCTGCCGGTACAACTCGAGATTCTGATGTTCGCGGATCTGCTCCATCACCATCAGTACTACCTCGAGTGCCCTTCTCCCTTCTGTGCCGGTGACGTCTGGCCTTGTTCTATTACGGACGTGGTGAACAAAATGTTCGATTTCCGCAAGCAACGCATCACCGTCACTAAAGGACTTCATCTCAATATGCTGTTTGGGCATACCGCTTTCCATTAATTCATCGCAAAGCTGTATGATCATCACCTTTTTATTGGCGAAATCGACGTTGATGTATGAGCCTGGCTGGAAAATACGCATTTTCCTGATATTGGTCAAAGAAATACGTGATACGGTGATATTGGCGGTCGCTCCATTTTCGAAAATGAGTCGTGCATTGGCTATATCCGTGGTCTTGGTGACAACCGGAGCACCAACCGTGTGGATTGTTTTGAGCGGCGAATCGATGATGGTCAGGATGAGATCGATATCATGAATCATTAAATCCAGAACAACGTCGACATCCACTCCCCGTTTCTTGAAAGTCGAGATACGGTTGCTTTCAATAAATACCGGCGTCGTCAACGATGATTTCATGGCAAGTACGGCCGGATTGAAACGCTCAAGATGCCCTACCTGCAGGATTACCTGGTGTTCCTTTGCCAGCAGGACAAGATCATCCGCCTCTTCCAGGCTGACAGTCATCGGTTTTTCCAACAATACATCAACCCCCTGCTTTATACATTCCGAAGCAACAGCATGATGCAGGCTGGTCGGAACCACTACAGACACCGCATCAACTTTTTTTAACAGGTCCCGGTAATCATGGAAGAAGAGGCAGTTGCACTCCCGGCCAATCTCCTCTGCCCGTTTTACCTCAATATCGGCGACACCGACGAGTTCCACATCTTTGATGGCAGCATATTTCTGGGCATGGAAGTGTCCCAGGTAGCCGACACCGATAACCCCTGTTTTGATACTCTTCATGGTGACTCGCTGTATTTGTATTCAGGATGTAGTAACAATGATGAGGCCTGCTCAAATGCCAAGATAAGCTTTCTTAACAGCCGCATTAGATAGCAGATTTTCTGCTGTTCCTGAGAGTGTTATCTTCCCGTTTTCTATAACATATCCACGATTTGCGATCTGCAGGGCCTGATTGGCATTCTGTTCAACAAGAAAAATGGTTGTATTGTTTTCCTGGTTGATTTTTTTTATGATCTCAAAAATCTGTTTGATAATCAGAGGGGCGAGCCCCATGGAGGGTTCATCCAGCAGCAGAAGATCAGGCCGGGCCATCAATGCCCGTGACATCGCCAGCATCTGCTGCTCACCGCCACTGAGCGTGCCGCCGTCCTGATTTCTCCGCTCAGCCAGGATCGGGAATAACGAATAGACATACTCAACGTCTTCTTTGATCTTTTTACTGTCATTTCTCTGGAATGCCCCCATATCAAGGTTTTCCCTGACGGTAAGTTGCGGGAAAATATGTCTTCCCTCGGGTACCTGACAGACACCCTTTTTTACAATTGCATCGGTTTCAAGTTTTTGCAGTTCCGTACCATCGAGGAGGATCTTCCCTGACCGACACCGCACAATTCCGGAAATAGTCAGTAAAGTCGTGCTTTTTCCTGCTCCATTTGCTCCGATCAGCGTTATAATTTCACCCCGATTAACTTCAAGGCTGATCCCCTTAACGGCAAGGATGCTTCCATAACCTGACTGCACATTTTCTAGCCTAAGCATCTACTTCTTCACCAAGATATGCTTTTATAACAGCGGGATTATTCCTGATATCATGAGGTGTTCCCTGGGCAATTTTTTTGCCGTAATCCATCACGAAAATCCTGTCGGACAGGCTCATGACCAGTTTCATATCATGCTCAATGAGCAGTATGGACTGCCCGTCAGAAGCTATCTCCTGAATGAGGTTGACAAGTTCAATGGTTTCCTGGGGATTCATTCCGGCAGCAGGTTCATCCAGCAGCAGCAGTATCGGTTCCGTCGCCAGCGCTCTGGCTATTTCAAGTCGCCGTTGTGCACCGTAAGGCAGATTTTTGGCAAACTCGTTTACAAACGGGGACAAACCTACCTTTTCCAGGATTTCACTGCTTTTTGCTACAATTTCCCTTTCTTCTTTCATTGTACCGCGATCACGCAACAAGGCACCGATGATAAAAGACTTTGTCCGGCAGTGCCTGCCGATCATCACATTTTCCAGCACCGTCATTTGAGAAAAAAGTCTGATATTTTGAAATGTCCGGGCGAGTCCTCTCTTTGTCACCTGGTTTGGCTTTAAACCGAGAAGGCTCGTTTTTTTCCCGGTGTCGGCCTGATGAAGAAAGATCTTTCCTTTTGTCGGTCGATAGATACCAGTAATACAGTTGAAAAATGTTGTTTTACCAGCACCGTTAGGACCGATTAAGGCAACAATCTCGCCCTTTTTCACGTCAAGATCCAGGTTATTGAGTGCGCGAATGCCGCCAAAGTCCATGGTCAACCCGGTGACCTCTAAAATTAACGCTGACATTTCAGGAACGGTTGCTGTTTTTCTGAGGTTTATAGATATACGTCCGTCGCACGCTGGAGATAATTCCCTCCGGTTTAAAGACCATCATACAGACAAGAATTGCTCCGAAAGCGAGCATCCGGTATTCCGACAGGGCCCGCAGATATTCAGGCAACAGTATGAGCACCAGGGCACCAATGATAACGCCGATAATAGAGCCCATCCCTCCGAGAACAACAATTGACAGGATAATGGCCGATTCCAGAAAGGTGAAGCTGGCTGGATTGATAAAAGTCGTCTTGGCAGCGAAGACGACACCTATGATGCCTGCCCAGAATGCACCGAGCGAGAAAGCGACCAGCTTGGTTTTCATCTTGTCTATGCCCATTGCCTGACAGGCAATTTCATCTTCCCTGAGCGCTATCCAGGCCCTGCCAAGTCGCGAGTCCTGCAACCTGTTTACAAAAAAGATAGTGAAGATGACCAGGAGAATCATCAGGAAATAGATATAGACAATTGCCTGTTCCAGAGGAAGATCAATACCAAAAAACGATGGCCTGGAAATATTTGATATACCGCTTGGTCCCTGGGAAAACGAGCCCCAGTTTTCCAGGATGAGGCGGATAATTTCTCCAAAACCAAGGGTCACGATGGCCAGGTAATCACCTCTGAGCCTGAGAACGGGAATGCCGAGCAGGATGCCGAAAAATGCGGCGAGTAGGCCGCCAATTGGTAAAACAACCCAGAACCCAAGTCCGAAATTGTAATTAAGCAAGGCGTAGGTATAGGCGCCAACAGCGTAGAATGCTACATAGCCGAGATCAAGCAACCCGGCCAGCCCGACGACAATATTCAAACCGAGACCGAGAACGACATACATCAGTGCGGTGGTCATGATATTAGTCTGGTAGGGCGAGAATATGAACGGGTAAACCACGGCGATAATGAGTATGCCGCCGTACAGCATGTTGCGATATTTTGGTATTGCGAGGATTTTATGAACAAAGGACCGTCCGGTCGTGTCCGGCTCATCCTCTTTAGCACCCGCCTGCATTTCTTTTCTTTTCAAAAAGTAACGAAAAATAATGGAAAAAACAAAGCTGCCAACTGCCACATAGAGGATGTTCATCCAGCGCCACTCGACGGTCTTCTCGATAGAATTCACGCGAATGACCATGATGGGAAAGGTCAGGAAAACGAACCACAGAGAAACGAGAAGAGCGCGCTTTATTTCTTGAAGATTAATCATAGTACTCTCACACCTTCTGGGTATCTGCTTTGCCAAGAAGTCCTGACGGTTTGAAAATCAGAATTAATACCAGCAGGGAAAAGGCAAAAACGTCCTCGTAATCACTTGAAACATAACCGGTTGCAAAACTCTCCGTTAAACCGAGGATAACACTGCCAAGGACGGCACCGGGTATTGAACCGATCCCGCCGAGAACGGCGGCGGTAAACGCCTTGATTCCGGCGATAAAACCGATATAAAAGTTTATCTGACCGATATGTGAGGCGATAAGCAACCCGGCGATGGCGGCAAGAGATGAGCCGATAATAAAGGTAATAGAGATGATACGATTCACATTGATACCAACCAGCATTGCCATCATCCGGTCCTGGGATGTTGCCCGCATAGCCTTACCGATCTTTGTATATTTAATCAGGCAGGTCAGAAGAATCATGACAACCGCGGTTGTGACAAGGATAACAAGATCGGTAGAACCGACAATATGGGCAATCGGTTCCATAAAGGCAAAATCTTTGATCAGGTTTGGAAAAGGCAGAAAGTCAGAGGTCTGTGCCAGCAGTACATAGTTTTGCAGGAATATCGACATACCGATGGCACTGATCAGTGGCGAAAGCCGCGGTGCATGCCTGAGCGGTTTGTATGCTATTTTTTCAATGGTATAGCCATAGGAAGCTGACCAGATAACGGCCGCAAATCCAGCCAGTACGAAAATTGCAATAGCGGGAAAACCGAGAATCGATAGGACGGTGGCAATAATGAAAGAGGTAAAAGCCCCGATCATGTATATCTCACCGTGCGCGAAGTTGATCAGGCCGATAATACCATATACCATAGTGTAACCGAGTGCAATCAAAGCATAAATTGCACCTCGTGTCAACCCGCTGAAAAATAGTTCAATAAAGTAATCCATAGAGAGCCTAAAAAAAATACCCGGGACAGATCTCTCTGACCTGCCCCAGGTAATTACCCGGTAAAAGCTTACCGGAAACTACAATTCCACAAATTTGCCATTCTTAACCTGGTATACGGAGAACCCGACACCAATGGCATCGCCTTTTTTGTCAAACGAGATAGAACCAAGTGGTGTGTCAACCTTTTCTGACTGCAGAACTTTTTTCAGTGCAGCGAGATCGGTAGAATCAGCCTTTTCTATGGCATTTGTCATAGCAAGCATCGCAGAATAAGCGTTTTCATAGAAAGCACCCGGATCGGAACCAAATGTTTTCTTGTGCAATGCAATGGCTTCTACGGACAGCGGGTTGCTGGAGTTGTCCTGAGGACCTGAAGCATATGCACCCTCAGCAGCCTCACCTGCTACCTTGATGAAGGTAATGTCCTTTACGCCGTCATCAGAGATGAAATCAATGTCAAGGCGTTTCTTTTTCATCATAGAGATAATTTTTGAAGCCTCGGGATGATATCCGCCAAAAATAACCGCCTGGGCTCCGGATTTCTTGATTTTCTGAACGATTGCAGAATAATCGACAGCACCCGGAGTTACACCTTCAAACAAAACGACCTCTGCCTTCCCGGAATCTTCAATAAATAGTTTGGCAAACTCCGCAAATCCTTTACCGTAATCGCCTTTGTCGTGAATAACGGCAATCTTGGTGTAACCAAGCGTGTTGAGAGCAAAATCGACATCAAGCTGCGCCTGAGCATCATCAGGAGCAATAGTACGGAAAAAATTCGGATAATCGCCACTCTGGGTAAGAGGTGGATTCGTTGCTGACGGTGACATGACAAGAACGCCGGCGTCCAGGTAGATGGGCAAGGCTGCCTTTGTTGCTCCAGAGCAGATTCCACCAAGAACTACCTGGGCTCCATCTGAAACAAGTTTCGTTGCGGTATTTGTTGCAACTTCCGGCTTACAAACAGTATCTTCAATAAGAAGTTCAATCTTTTTACCGTTTATACCACCCTTGGCATTAATCTGTTCAGCGACAAGTTTTGCTGCATTAACACTTGGCAGTCCGTAAGAGGCAAGGTCTCCACTATGGGGGCCGGCCACGCCTATTTTAATGGTGTCACTATCAGCAAGGGCTGAGACCGGAATGGCTATTGCCATTATCAAACCGGCAGCTGCCGCGACGAACTTCCTGTTCAACATTACTCTCATGAGTTCCTCCTTGTATGAATATTCTTTTACAGCTATCCCTATTTCCCAGCAGTTCCTTAGCAGAAAAACTGAGTCCGACATGATGCGATATTAGTCGTTTCCTTTCAATTTTGCAAAACAGAATATTGTTTACTAGTTTAGGCAAGATGATAATACAAGTACCACACTATTGAAAATTTTTGCTTTAAATTATAAAAAGCAACGTGCGGCGAGTACTATTTACGCAGCGCTCCATGCTCTTGCACTAAAGACTTTTTCAAATAATTCATTTTTAACAGTCTATGACCATTCTAAATAAAGAAGCCCTGTTTGCCGTCGGCCGTCCGATCGGCCCGTTGTACGCTCAGGTCATGAAATTCAGGGCCTTTCTTTATCACCACAACTTTTTAAAACAGCACCATCTGGATGTTCCGGTTATTTCGGTTGGAAATCTTACGATGGGCGGTACCGGCAAGACACCAGTGGTTATCTACCTGGCAAGACTCCTGAAACAAAGTGGCTATCGTCCTGCGGTCATAAGCAGAGGGTATCGAGGCACCGCCCGGCAACCAGTCAATATCGTATCGGATGGAACTGCTATCCTGATAAATTCGAGGGCAGCAGGAGATGAACCGTTTTTGATTGCCGGCACACTGCCAGATATTATTGTTGCCACGGGGAAAAAACGCATTTTCCCCTGCCGGGAAGTCATTAAATCCTATGGCTGTGACGCTATCATTCTCGATGACGGCTTTCAGCACCTTTCGGTGGCGCGGTCGACCGATCTTGTCCTTTTTGATACCAATTATTTTGCCGGCAACAGCAGGGTTTTCCCTGGCGGCGAGTTGCGGGAGCCGATATCTGCATTGCACCGTTGCAGTGCCTTTCTTCTCACCGGTACAACAGCCGCAAACATGGTACGCGCAGATAAATGTGCTGACCTGCTCGCCAGCAGATTCCCGGGCAAACCGGTTATCAAGGTGGGAAGAACCTATTCCCGTGCCATTAAATATATGCCGACACCCTCAGGCTATCATACTGAAATTCTTGATATCGAAGAAATTCCTGCCAATCTTTTCTGTTTCTGCGGGATTGCCCGTCCGGAGCGTTTTCAGGCAGCGCTTGCTGACAATGCTATCCAGAGTCATGTATTCAGAACATATCCAGATCACCATCAGTATTCAGAACAGGATCTTACGTTCCTTCATGATCAGGCTGCCAGCATGAAAGCGCCAGGGTTTTTAACAACAGAAAAAGATATGACCAAACTACAGACGATTCAACCGGGCTTTCTGCCATTCTTCATACCGGTTCTCGAAATTCCCAAAAACCCTCAGCTCGATACCTTTATCCTTGACCGGATGATATCAAGTGAATTACGCTCTTCTCCCGGAACCATATAAAGAAACTATGTTTTTTTTGACATTGTGTGTTTTTTGCGACACGCTGTCAAATGAAAAAGCGAATTTCCCCTACTCCTGCTATATTGCTGTTATTTTGGCTAATATTTATTCGTTTTTGCACAACGAAGCCTATTGGACAGGCTGGCCTGGAATTTGCACATGACTATCAAACAACATTTTCCCATCAATGCTACCAAATATAACTGATAAATAAATATGCCATCTACTCTAAAGCCAAATCAACACACGCTCAGACAGCAGATCACTTGCTGCGGGGTCGGTCTGCATTCCGGTAGGACGGCAAATCTCACCATTAAACCGGCTCCCGTTGACAACGGTATCCGGTTTTTCAGGACGGATCTCGGTGAGAATATCAGCGTGAAGGCGCACATGGACAAAGTAGTAGACACGCGGCTGGCGACAACCATCGGGCAAAACGGTGTAACCGTATCCACCACCGAACATCTTTTAGCCGCGCTGAGAAGCAGCGGTATAGACAACGCCGACATAGATCTTGATTCAGGTGAAGTTCCTATCATGGATGGTAGTGCCGAACCTTTTTTCAAGCTGGTTAAAAGTGCCGGAAAGCTCAAGCAAAATGGATTTCGAAAAATTCTTAAAATCACCAAACCGATCACCTATAAAAATGGCGATAGCCACATAACGGTTACCCCCTACGACGGCTTTAAAATCACCGGAAAAATCTGTTTTGACGACACGCTGATTAAAACTCAGGAATACAATATAGAAATGACTTCGGATCGGTTTCACCGAGAAATCGCCCGGGCACGCACTTTTGGTTATGTGGAACAGGTTGAAGAGCTCTGGGCAAACGGTCTTGCCCTTGGCGGGACTCTTGAAAATGTCATTGCCATTCACTGGAACAGGAAGTCTATTCTCAACGAAGACGGGTTACGCTACCAGGATGAATTTATTCGTCACAAAGTTCTTGATCTGGTGGGCGATCTCACGCTGCTCGGTTGCCCCATGCTTGGACATGTGAACGCCTACAAGGCCGGACACGCACAGCATCTTGGCTTCATGGAGGCTATCGCAGACGCACCGGACTGTTGGGAATATCTTGAGATGCATGGAAACGGGAAGCTCTCAGTAATAAATCAGGTGATGACCGGAACCAGAGCCGCAGGTGATATGATCATGCCGTTTTTCAGGACCAGACAACCGGCTGTAGCCTGATAAAAGATAATTTTCCGTCATTTTAAAACCTGTTGATGCTCATTCATCAACAGGTTTTTTTTCGTTTATTCTCCGATTATTTTTACCAGCACACGTTTTTTTCGCCGACCATCGAATTCACCGTAGAAAATCTGTTCCCATCTGCCAAAATCGAGTTTTCCCCCGGTTACAGCAACCACAACCTCTCTTCCCATGATCTGGCGTTTCATGTGGGCATCAGCATTATCTTCATAGCCATTATGCTTGTATTGGCTTACCGGCTCATGCGGAGCGAGTTTTTCCAGCCAGATATCGTAATCGTGATGCAGCCCCTGCTCATCGTCATTTATAAAGACGGAGGCGGTTATGTGCATGGCGTTCACCAGTACAAGCCCTTCCTGAATACCGCTCTCGGCCAAAGACTGTTCCACCTGAAGCGTGATGTTGATAAAACCACGTCTTGCCGGAACCTCGAACCATAATTCCTTTCGATAGCTTTTCATAGTTAGGGCCTTTTGATGTGTCAGGACAAATCAGCCAGCATTTACCTCTCCCCTTGCCCTGCCTGGATATAAAATCAATGTTTTTTTCCTGTGCCACCTCTGCTGTTTCTCTCGCTCGGGCAGAAATATTATTTGATACTAAAAAAATAGAACACCTTTTTCATCAAGGTCTATTACGTAACAAAAATCGAGGCTTAAACAAGATTGCTGCAGGATGCATGCAATACCTGAAAATAACCGACCTTCATGCCCGAATTATTCTAATAGATTTACTCCAAAAAGTTTCAATATATTGATATTATAAATGTAAATAGATATTTGTACTGGTGGCGTCTCTATTGAATCTGGAGATGGATACGGTAGGTACGGGCCCGACGTCTGATCTTGAGGTTAAACGTGTTTGAGTTGAGAAGTGTTTGAAACATCGGCACTGCTTCCCCTGGATTCACGAATCTTTTGATCGTTGGCACTGAAGATCAAATCACCGTTGCGAAGCCCCATGTTCTCAAAAATACTTCCTGATCCAATCGATGAGATCCTGACCCCCGTGTCCGCACTAGGGAGCCGACCGGGGCGCATATCGATAGCGGCCAGAAGATTCTCAGGATCAGAAAAGATAGCTGCGGCATCCTCGCGGTTGATAACATAGTAACGATCCCGTAACCCCTTGCCGGGTTTTGATCCGGTATGCCCGTTTATTTGATCGTGTCGATATGCTGCCGCGGACATTCCGGAACCCGTCCTCGGAGATCTTGTCAGTTTCAACGCGGTTTCCCCGCCGCCGGCATCTATGATTATCCGGTCGTACAGGATCCTCTTGATCAGGATCTTGCCGACGAGGTCACCTTCACGGTAGATCCACTGCCGGCCTTTTTTTTCATCCTTGATAATTGCCACGCGGTGACCCCGTTCACGGGAAGACACGGTGCCGACCAACGTCAGGGATTCGCTCTGAAATACATCAGTACCTGCAGCCTGGTGGCTTTGGAATACCACTGGTGTCTCAATTCCCTGTGACACGGAGGGACAGACAGCAAGCGCCAGGAACGCAAGAGTCAACAATACTTTATGGCTCACTTCCAGGTGTTTGATTTGAATATCGCATAAAAGACCTTCACTCTTTAGAATTCACTGCATAAAACCTCACGCTCCCGCTCTTAGGTAGCGCGTGGCCACCCGGCTGCCGCATACAGCGGCAGCCGGGTGGCCACAGCTCATCAGGATATCAAGCCTCATGAGCATACGGGCTACTCGGGACCGACATGCAGGACACGCATCATCTCGTGATCCTCGTGGGAGAGGATATGGCAATGCCAGACGTAGCGCCCGGGTTTGTCGAAGGTGGCCTTGATCCGGGTGATCTGTCCCGGTAGCGCAGTTACCATATCTTTGGGTGCATTTTCAACATAATACTCGGGCAAAACTACAGGAACCCCTGTTGATGTGAGGTTCTTGATCTTGAATCCCATTCCGTAAGTTTGAGGATCCCCCGGCATCTGAATTATGCTGCACGGTCGGCTGTTCGAGCAGGTAGGTCCCATCACCAGCCGCTGCGGTCTCAGAGGCGAGAACCCGATCGTCTTCGACATCGTCGGTGTTGCTGTCCCAGACAATCTCCTCCCGGCCAAGGACCTCGAAATGCACCAGGTGCAGATGTACCGGGTGCGCGTCACCGGTCACATTCCAGATCTCCCACTCCTCGGTCTCTCCCAGTGCCGGGTTCTCGGTAACAGGGCTGTGCCAGGCAATCGATCCATCCATCTGGCCGACAAGACCGACTGCAGAGTATTTTCGGCGTATCCGGCCAATTGATCGCAGTCCCCGAGATAGTCAGTGGCCGGCTCGGCGGTACCCAGCAAGGGCTGCAGTCGGCCAAACTTGTCTTTGCCTTCAAAAGGGCTACCTTGCGGGGCCACTCGTTGGGGTACCGATATCCGGGGCGAAATTGATGTCAATGGGACTTACATCGGGCTACTGCGGTCGTCAAGACGGCAGCACCACGTCAAAGGCCATGATACGGTCGGTGCAGCTGAAGATGCTGCAATGCTTCCGGCTCGTCGCCGACGAGATCGCCGCCGAAGGGTTCATCACCGCCGATATTTTTCATGATGACACGATTGCCGGGGGTCACGCTCTTGAAATCAACGATGACATCATAGCGAGAGCCCGGCTCGAAGACCAGGGTCTGCACAGTGGTCGGGCTTGACGCCAAGCCCTGGTCGCTGCCGATAACGGTAAAGTTCAAGGGGTTGCCAATGGTTAATGGATTGCCAAGGGCATTGGTTAACTCGGTTTCCCCTGCCGCGACCTCAACAAACTGAAGTGCCAGAAAACGGCTGTCGGAGCCGTTTAACAGGCGCATCCGATAGTTGCGGGGCTCGACGTCCTCCTTGGGCCAGATCATACCATTAACCACCATGTGATCGCCGAAGAACTCGGCCAGACCTGTCGGGCCTCCTCCCGGAAACAGTTCCTCCGGCAGGATCGCGCCTTCATCGTCTGATAAATCCTTCATAGAAGGGATCGCCCGGAAAGGCCGGGTAGAAGAGTTCGCCGGTATTTAAAAACATCCGGTCCTGGATAGCGAAGGCCATCTCGTAGGGATAGGCCGGCAGATCCCAGCGGATTACCGGCTGGCCGGTATCAAACTCGTCGCGGACGAAGTAAAAACCGGCAAGACCGGCGTAAACATTGAGACGGGTTATACCAAGCGCATGGTCGTGGTACCAGAGATTACCCGCCGGCTGGTCGTTGCTGTAGACGAATTTCTTTCCAACCCATTGGGGACCGCGCACCTTGTAACCGGGGTGAAAAAGAATTCAGGGTTGCCTTCAAATGCACTGTCCGTATGCCCTCCGTGCAAGTGGGGAACAAGCGGCACACCAGAATTCTCAATGCTGTACTTTTCATATCCCGGCAGGCTGTAGGCCCAGTGCAAATTTGTATCTACGGGCAGGAGGTGGGGTAAAAATCCTCCACGGCCTCTAAGTTTGTTTTCCCAGGTGACTTCAACAGGTTCACCGCTCTGGACTTCGAACGCGCGCCCCGGCGAGTCGACCCCGCGGCCGTTTCTGCCATAGCCCCAGACCGCAGTTGGAACCCTGAACCCATTTGAGTCAACAAGCCCGGTCCATTGCACGCCTTGATCGATTATGATTTTGTATTTACCTTTCTTCCTGTTTGATGCAGAGAATTTAAAACTAGGGTGAAGTGCATTCGGTGCATACTCGACAAATTTCGGCTGTAATTTCGAGTCACTCAGCCTGATATCGTCAAACGCTGGCTCGGCAAAGGCCTGGACCGGTAAAAAGCGCCAGGGAACCATCATTCCGGCTCCTACAATCAATCCAGCCTTAAGAACCTGTCTCCTGTTAGGCCTAAATCCCTTTCTCCTGTTCTCCATGGTTCTACCCCCCTATGATTGTTCTCTGTTGCAGGCGATTCACGCACGCCTGAAAGGAATCAATATCCGGTATTCTCTGTACGAAACTGATTCCATGCTGCCTGACGATGATGCTTGCATTACTTGAATACGAGTTGTTTCTGCATTATCGGTACTCTTTCGATTTCAACCAGAATACGGGTCTGATTTTAAGAGACTAACCGATAGGAACTTTTACCAAGGAAGGATGTAAAAGTTCCGGAACATTTATCTTCAAGAGGTCTCTTTTTTTCTGCCTATCCTCCATAAAGCAAAGAGTAGCTTTATCATCAGGATCTGAGTAGACGCCTTCTCTCACGCAGTTCTCTTCCTTTGCCAAGTTTTTTGATCATTAATTGTAAAGCGGAGTTTTTTCTCTCTTCTGCACAAAGGCCATGTTATTTAATGGTCTTCGCTATCATACTGCCTCCCGTTTCCCTTTGAGCGAACATGATTTTCTTTTGTCGCTGATGGGAGACAAGTATAATGAAATACTACGACGTAGTATTTTGATGGTCAAGTTTTTTTTTGTCAGGCATAATAAAAAAAACATGGGAACGATGTATCTATCAGATATGTAAGGTAATAAAATTTCTATTCATGTTATGAACATGAGCAGTATTAGATGCTTTTAAGTACCAATTTCTTGCAATTTTCTGCCATGAAATCAAAGAGCCACCTCGACAGAATCGACTGCATGATCTATTTCGCTCGGAGCTGTCAAACGGGATTGATCAGGCAGAAGTTATCGATATATCCCTCCAGTATGACGCGCTGGAGAACCGGATCGGTGAGGCCGGGCGGCGATGAGCTGCTAAAACAGACGCTTGGTGATGGCTGCGTATAAGGGAAATTAATCAGAGCCGACACGAACGTGTCAAAATAGCCACGACGCTGCATGAGAACGAAAAGCGAACCCATCAACGCAATTTCAAAAAGTTGAGGAAACGGTATGATCAGCTTATTTCTTTAGGCAGAGGCAAGGTTTTTACTGTTTTACGAATCGGGTTAGACTCAAATGATCACTATTCTGCAAAGCATTCTTACGTTACCACGAATGAGAATACAGCTGCGTTAGTGATTTTTGAGGAGGCTCTACGTAACAAATATCGAGTCTTAGACAAGATTGCTTCAGAATGCATGCAATACTGCAAAATTACCGACCTAATGCCGAATTATTCTACATAAATCATTTTTTTGGTCATTCCGCCGTCAACGACAAATGACTGCCCGGTGATAAAACCCGCCTCATTGCCAAGTAGAAATGCGGCAAGAGCGGCAATGTCGTCTGGAACACCGACCCTTCCTGCCGGATGCTGCAGGTGATCCTCCCGGGTGAGCCGGACGACAGTTCTTTTTTCCTTCTTCCTGAGAGAACTTACATCGATCCAGCCGGGAAGGATCACATTGACCCGAATACTGCCCGCAAAACTCATGGCCAGTGCATGTGTGAGTGCGACAAGGCCGCCCTTGGAGGCAGAATATGCTTCGGTATTGGGTTCGGATTGCAATGCCCGGGTTGAACTGATATTGACGATTGCGCCTTTTTGCTGTGCCAGGCAGGGTGCCGCATGTTTCACCATCAGGAAGGCTCCCGTCAGGTTTGTTTTCAGCATATTCTCCCAGGCTTCGATTGTCATTTCAGTAACCGGTTTATTACCTGACCTGGCAATACCGGCATTATTAACGAGCCCGTCAATGGTTCCGAATTGTTTCACCGTATTCTTGACACAGGCAATAACACTTTCCTCGGAACGGACATCAGTCGGGATAAAACAAAGTCTCTTATGGCCATTTAAACGGGCCACCAGCTCATTCCCCGCTTCATCGTCGCAATCGGCGATCACTACCGCTGCATCGCGTTTCAACAGGTACTCGGCTATAGACCTGCCTATTCCCTGCGCACCACCGGTAACAACGATGATTTTGCCGGAAAAATCAGACATCAGGAACTCCTTGACTGTTTAATTTTATGAATCTCAATCGAGATCTCCGCGATAAGCGGCACCATAAATGGTAACCGCATCTTCCAGACGGACCTCACGCGGGTTGTTTGAGAGCAGCCGCTGAACCTGGAGAGCGGCCACGGCCATTCCCTGAAGTGCTGTCTCGGGGATATCAAGTTCCTGCAGACTTCCGGGGATACCGCAGCGGTTGGATATAGTACGGATCTCTGTGATTGCCGCTCTGGCCAGTGTCTCGTCAGGCAGCTCCGGATCATGCCCCATGGCACGGGCAATAGCGGCATACCGCGCGGTGCAGGCTGGCAGGTTGAATTTCATCACAAAGGGCAGGAGAACAGAGTTTGATGTACCATGCGATATTTTGTACAACCCGCCGAGCGGATAAGCTAAAGCGTGCACCGCTGCCGTATTAACCGGGCCCAGGCATAAGCCACCATACATGCTGCCCAGTGCCATTGCCGAACGAGCCTCGAGGTTTTTGCCGTCGGCCACGGCTTTCTCAAGATTTTTGCACATGAGCTTTATGCCTTCAAGTGCGAGTATATCTATAATAGGATGAGCAAACCGGTTCGTATAAGCCTCGATACAATGGGTAATGGCATCCATGCCGGTAACAGCAGTCAAGGCAGCCGGCATACCGATAGTAAGCGCCGGATCAACGATTGCCACATCCGGGACAAGATATTTGCTGACCACCCCTTTTTTCAAGCCGGCTTTTATATCGGTCAATACCGCAATAGGCGTCACTTCACTGCCGGTCCCTGCCGTCGTTGCAGCTGTTACCAGTTTTACGCTGCGTCGTTTGACATTATTTATGCCGATGATCTCTTTAATTTTCTGATCGCTGTTAAGGAGCACGGAAACCAGCTTGGCCAGGTCCATTGTCGATCCACCGCCGATGCCAACCACCGTATCGGGATTGAAGGCGGCGACTGGAGGCAATAGGTTTTTAAGGCTTTCAATGGGCGGCTCGGGAACAATTTCGCTCGATATTTCTGTCTCAATCCCCATCTGCCCGATTTCCCGGAGAAGAGGCTCAAGTCCTTGCAATACAGGATCATCAATCAGGAAAAAAACTTTTCGACTGGATTTGAGATGGTCCTTGAGTGTAGCAATTTTTGCACTGCCGAATTCAATGGTGGACGGAACGTTCAGGGTGATATTGTCGAGCATTGCCAACACTCCTTGGTATTTGTGCATGAGAAGAATCTTTTTATATCGCCTTTAGCCGTACGAGGAGCCTGTCTGAAAAAGGGCTTTCTCCAACAGGCTCCTCGTATCTTTTTGGGGCCGATTATTGCTGTTGATTATACGGTGATTCAGCAAAAATATTCCAGTATCGAACAAAACAGTCGATCATCGCCAAAGCCTCCGGCCTTTGTTACCAGTCGAATCGAGCCTTGAGGCGTATCGATCAAACCATGGACAACGCCCGGCTGCACTTCACCTCCGATGGTAATAGTCCGTAAATCAAGCCTGGCCAGCAGAGCGGCAGCAGTATCACCACCGGTGGCAAGAAGCAGAACGACCGGTGCCTGTTCCATAAAGGCAGCAGTGCAATCAGCTAGTTCCCTGACAATCGTATCGGCATTGAGACGGGAATTTTCCGATGGATATTGCGGCCGAATGACCAGGTTGTCAAACGTTTCTTCTGACTCAGCCAGGGTCCTCAGACGGCTGAGATTATCTGCCCGGCTTTCGCTGAGAACAAAAACGCGCGCAGCAGCATTATCATGGAGTAATCTATCCACCTGAGCGGCTGCCTGGGGAGCAAGGGATCCAACAACAAACAGTGCCTTCCCTTCTGGAAGTAACGGCGCAGCGGTGATGGTTGCCGGTCCATAGAATGTTTCTGCCAGCGCTTCGGTTATGCCTGAAGCACCGGCAAACAGAACCTCTCTCTGCCTGTCTTGTGCCAGACGGGCAAGTGCTTTTAATTCATCTCCTGACTGCGCATCAGCGAGGTAAATACCGTCCCTTGTCTGCAAAATGTGCGTTTCCTGCAGTCCGCGGGCGGCAGTAAAATTGACAGGTAATGACGGGTCAGCTGCCTGGAAAAGATCATGCAGCGGTGCCCGTGGAGGAGGAGAACGGAGATCTCCTCCAATTGCAGTGTCTTGCAGCACTACTGAATTGATGTAAATTTTACCGCCGAGAAAAGTACGTCCCTGGGCGGGCACAGCGGGACAGACAATTACCTCAGCACGCCCTGAAATCTGCCTGGCTGCTAAAATTTCAGCAACCACATTACCGCGCAACGTGGAATCGATTTTTTTTATTATTAGTTCCGGATTAAACGTGAGCAGATCAGCGATCACCTTTTTGACGATATGTGCTGCATTCTCCGGGGAAACATGCCGGGTATTGGTCGTGATGGATAAAACCTGAGGGAGATCAGCACCGAGGACGCCAACTTCGGACGGTGTGGTGAGCACCTTGACCTCAAGGCCGCGTTGAGCAAAAGGAGCTGCGGAATCCATGGCACCGGTAAGGTCATCCGCGATAATCGCCGCAAGGATTCCCCTGCTCATTGTCAGGTGGCTCCCGTCCCGGTTAACTCCGGTGATGCCTTAACCCAGCGACGGGCATAATCGATTGCGCAGATCATGTTGCCATGGTCCGCCTTGCCGGTCCAGGCGATATCAAAGGCAGTTCCGTGATCAACGGAAGTCCGGCGAATGGGAAGTCCCAGGGATACGTTAACCGTTGTATCAAATGCGAGCAATTTTGCCGGGGCATGTCCCTGGTCGTGATACTGGGAGACAACCAGATCAAACTCACCACAGACGGCCCGGTAAAAAACCGTATCACCGGGGATAGGGCCTTGTACATCCAGCCCTTCGTTTCTTGCCGCTGTTACGGCAGGGCCGATCTGCTCGATATCTTCATGACCAAAAATACCGCCCTCTCCACAATGCGGGTTGAGTCCGGCTACTGCTATACGGGGGCTTGCAAAGCCCATTTGTTTCAGATGCGTTGCACCGGCACGTATGGTGGCAAGAACCCGGTTGCAGGTAATACGCTCGGTGGCCTCCCGCATGGAGAGATGGGTGGTAACGTGCACGGTGGAGAGCTTTTCCGAAGTGAGAAGCATGAACGACTGTTCCGCCCCGGTAAGATGGGTGAGGAGTCCCGTATGTCCATCAAAATGATGCCCGGCAGCGTGCAGAGCCGCTTTGTTCAAGGGCGCGGTAACCATAACGTCTATCGTTTTGTCGGTGCATAATTCAACAGCACGCACAATACAGCGATAGGCTGTATCTCCCCCGCCCGCAGATACACGGCCCGGAATTATATCTTCCCGGTATCTGGAAAACGTTTCGACAACAGGCACCACATCGCGCGGGGGAGAGGTAAACGCCGATCCAAAATTGAGTCCGGTATCAAGCAGTTTATTCGCCCGCTCAAGAATTACCGGGTCGCCAATGACCATAATTTTGGTATAATCGCTGATGGCCTGACTGGCCAGTGCCTTACAGATAATTTCCGGTCCGACTCCGGCCGGATCCCCCATGGTAATGCCGACGATTCCACTTGATTCGATGCTATAGTCTCCTTGACTAGCGATAAATAAGGGTTGGCAGCCACATGGAAAAAGAAGGAATAAAGGTTATCAGTGCCAGTACCACTACGAGCGGGAAAATAAATGGCAGGGTTGCAGAGGCACAGCGCTCAAAAGTGATCCCGGCAACTCTCGAGAGTACATACAGTACCATGCCCACCGGCGGCGTGAGCAGGCCTATCATCAGGTTCAGAACCATAATCACGCCGAAATGCACCGCATCAATGCCAACTCCCTCAGCTATCGGTAGCAGTACGGGGACGAGGATGGTAATGGCCGCTACGGTTTCCATGAAACAGCCGACCACAAAGAGTACCAGGTTCAGCATCAGCAGGATAAGAATCCGGTTATCGGTCATGCCCATCATGATGCTGGCGAAATGCTCGGTAACACGATTGCTGGTGAGTATCCAGGCAAAAATTGAAGCAGCGGCGACAATAAAAAGGATGATGGCCGAGGTTTCAATCGTATCCATACTGACATAAAGTAATCTTCTCCAGGTAAGCGTGCGATAGACGACAATGCCGAGAAGCAGGGCATAGACACAGGCGGAAATAGCAGCTTCTGTCGGAGTGAAGGCCCCGGTAAGTATGCCGCCGACAATAATGAGCGGTGTCAGCAGCGATAAAAACGCACCCTTGAATGTCGTCCAGAGCAGGCGGATGGAAAAACGCTTGTCGCGGGGATATTTTCGTTTTTTGGCATACCAGGCAACCATCAGCATCAAGGCAACGGCCATCAGTAGACCGGGAATGAAGCCTGCCGCAAACAATTGCCCGACCGAAGCTGAAGCCATGACGCCGTAGATAACCATCGGCAGGCTCGGCGGGATAATGGGGCCGATGGTGGAAGAAGCCGCGGTAACCGCGACGGCGAAATCATCGTCGTAACCGGCATCACGCATTGCCTTGATCTCGATGGTGCCAAGTCCGCCTGCGTCGGCAACGGCGGCACCGGACATCCCGGCAAACAGAACCGAGGCAATGATATTCACATGTCCAAGGCCTCCGCGCAGCCAGCCGATACAGGCGGTGGCAAAGGCAAAAATCCGGTTGGTAATCCCAGCGGAATTCATCAGGTTGCCGGCCAGGATAAAAAAAGGAATAGCCAGCAGCGGGAAACTGTCAACACCGTTAACCATCCGGTGTATAACGACGAAATCGGGAACAGATCCCGAGACAAGCACATACATCATTGAACTTCCGGCCAGCGCAATGGCGACAGGAACACCAATGATCAGAAGAACAAAGAGAAGCACTAGCATCATAGTAATCAGCATAGCGTAAACACTCCGGAAACTAATACGTGGTAAACGACATCAGCGGAAGTCCCTAAATCAGGATAATGCATGTAAGTCGGGGGCATGGTTGAGCGAGCTGTAGCCCTGCCGCCAGTGACGCACGAGGACCTGGACTGCCCGGATTGTCATCAGCAAGAAGCCGGCTAAGACAACCCCATAGACGACACCCATCGAGATGTTAAGAGAGGTCATATACTGTGCTTTCATGATCTTGATGATCTTAAATGAAATCCAGGAGGCGTATGAGAAAAAGATGATTCGGATTATATCTACAAAGGTGGACAATACCCGTGCCAGCGAGCGGTTAATAAAGCGGTAAAAAAACTCCACCTGGATGTGGGTGTTCTTGCGGACCGCAATCGGCGCGCCGGCGAAGGCCACGGCAATGAGGAGGTATCGGGCGATCTCCTCGGTCCAGGCGATCGAATCGTTCATTACGTATCGGCTGAAAAACTGGGCGAAAACGACCACTCCCAAAATCCAGAAGATGACAAAAGAAACATAGTCCTCCAGACTGTAATCTGAAAGATTCACTTCCACATCCTCAATAAACCGTGCCTTGATTTCTTCAGCACTCTCATCAGGTTTACTTGACAGCTCAGTCATTTTCGCCCCTGTTTGCACGCAATGGTTGATCGTTGTTCAGTATGAACTACTGGATCGCCTGCAGGCGATCATAGACATCCTGCGACCAGGTTGCATCCGGTCCATTATGAAGCTTCATGGTCGCTTCACGGAAGGAAGTGATATCGACACGGTTAACGGTAACACCCTGTGCCTCGAACCAGGCGGCAAGAGTATTTTCGGACTCAATGATATCGCTGGTGACCCTCTCTGCAGCTGCCTGGAATTCTTCGATAAAGATTACCTTGTCGGCATCAGAAAGCCTGTTCCAGAGCGGACCGCCAATAATGGTAAGGATACTGTCCAGAATATGACCGGTAAGATTGATGTACTTCTGTACTTCATAGAACTTCTTGGCCTTGATGGTCGGCAGCGGATTTTCCTGGGCATCAACCACGCCCTGCTGCAGCGCCAGGTAGACCTCGGCAAAGGCGAGCGGTGTCGGGTTGGCGTTACAGGCTTTCGGGAACATATAAGCTAAAGAGGCGCGTTAGGCACGCGAATCTTCAGATTTTCATATCATCGCAGACATTGAGCGGCTT
>CAVUYQ010000017.1:0-61237 GCA_963745765.1 uncultured delta proteobacterium
CTATTTACGGTTGGCCTTTCTTTCTAAATACACTCAGCCCGGTGCGCCGCAGCGGGTAATCTTATTTTCGGCATGTTATTTGCAAACTTAAACATATAGCACGGACAAAGAATATCGCAGTCGCCTCTTACTGAAAACAGTAGGGAGCGGGTAGAGACGGTGTGCCTTCGTCTTACTTCAAAACAATGACCGAGTAACCTTTGGATAACGGAGGAAAACAAAATGGAACAACAGAAAGTGATGGAAGATTCGTTTTTAAAGACCCACCGCGATTTCATCAATAACCTGACATCCTCCCTTGACCTGCTGAAAAAAGACATGAGCGAGGCGAATGAGATGCAGCACATCTGTACGGACGAGTGGTGTAGAGCGACTAAAAAATGCTGATTCTGGATGAGTTGGCAAAAATGATCTACTCAATCAGTGAACCTCGTTGGCTTACCCAAAAGGATTCCGACAAAATAAAACAGCTCAGGCTGCGCATTCATGATCTGTATGCAAAATACAAAGGTACGTCAAAAGCTGTTTAAACAGTCGGGCAGCTGCACTGATCCTTGTTTGAGTCGACACTTTCGGTATTTTCGGGGCATATTCATGATTAGCGCTGGAGTGGTTGGAAGTATTTCGGATGGTTGAACGAAGTACCGGGACAACGAAAATAATTACTTGATGGCTCCCAAAACCGGGGATCATTGAAGTAAGCTATAGTCCTGAGGTTTCCGGTGAAGGCGAGGGAAAAGAAAAATAAGATCGATTCATCGGTCGATACCTGGTCGGTAAATTTCAGGAGACGATCTCATCTGATATTTATCAGGCAAAAAATAGAGAAGCTCATGATGCCGGTAAAATGCAAAGAGTTTTCTTAACAAAATGGAGCAAATAAAAAGAACAGCTTTCCCTTTAAATGCTCCCCTCTGCACTACCAGGGAATCGGCTGGTGTTCTCGAAAAAACCCGCCGGTCGGGCCGTCATCGGGCAGGGTTGCCAGCCAGACCGGAGTCTCTGCAGCCTGTTCCGGCGAGACCGGGGCTTGCGGACCGCCCAGGTCCGTTCGAACCCATCCCGGACATACGGCGTTGACCAGAATATTCTTTTCCCGCAATTCTTTGGCCAGCAGGACGGTAATTCCGTTGAGCATGGTTTTAGACAGACGATAGGCCGGCGACTGCAGTTCGGTATGGATCGATTCCGGATTGGCAATTTCCGCCAGGAACCGAGGGTGCTGGAGATATTGACAATGCGTCCGTATTGGTTCTTGTCATAACAGGAACGCAAGCCCTGGCTCAACAGCAGCGGGCCAAAGGCATTGGTCTCCAGCGTATTGTGGAGCAGACCAAGCGATAATGTAAGAATGTCGGACTCTGCGTCGATCATAATGCCGGCGTTGTTGACCAGCACGTCCAGTCTGCCGAAGGCGTCGTTCACTCTTCCGACAGCGGCCATAATGGAGATTGGATCAGACACGTCCAGGAGAGTGAAATGGACGTCCAAGCCTTTTATTACCAGCTTTTTCTGTGCTTCCAGTCCGTTTTTTTCACTTCTGGCACCAATGATAACCTTGAGCCCGGTGCGTGCCAACTGCTCAACGATGGCGAAGCCGATGCCCCGATTGGCACCGGACACCAATGCAACCCGTTGAATTGATGAAAGCATAATGATCTCCTTCAAATAGCACCCCGTAAGGGGGTAGGTAATTTGAGACAGAATATTCCTCTCTGTTGTAGTCTATAACATGCAAAATCTTTGCCGGGATTACTTTTTTCCGGCATGTCAGGATTCTTTTTACCGGTTAACACTTTCCGACCCAACCCGAACGGGAGAATAAGCCTGGCACGATATTTGAATGGTTACTGCTAGATAGAACCGAAACGATTGTCGTGCGTATCACGTTGAGTTGTTACAAGCAGCTTGATTTATAGCTGTTTTTTAAAAAAATTCTGAAATTCGCATATTTAAAGAGGGTGTAGGCATGAAACAAAAAGAATATGTCAAATGGTTCGAAGACCTGTCTGTTAGGGATATTGCAGATGTCGGCGGTAAGAATGCCTCCCTTGGTGAGATGATAAGAGAACTGGATAAAGAGGGGGTGCGCGTTCCCGGTGGTTTTGCGACAACCGCTCAAGCCTACCGGGAGTTTATAGATGCCAACAACCTGCAGGGACGACTTGGAAAGGCTTTGGACCAGTTTCGAGATAAGGAGCAGTCGCTGGAAAAAATCGGCCGGACGATCCGCAGGCTTTTTTTGCATGGTGAGTTTCCGGAACCGATCGTAGAGGCCATAACGAATGCGTATCGGGAACTTTCCAAGCGATATGCAGCTGATCATCGGGGCGAGGAAAATGAAATCAGATGTCGCCGTTCGCAGCAGCGCTACCGCCGAAGACCTGCCCGAAGCGAGTTTTGCCGGGCAGCAGGAAACCTTTCTCAATATAACCGGTGAACGGGAACTGATCGACGCCTGTCGAAAATGCTACGCATCTTTATTTACTGACCGGGCGATTTCCTATCGAGAGGAACATAAATTCGATCATCTGGATGTTGCACTCTCCGTTGGGAGTGCAGAAAATGGTGCGTTCGGATAAGGCTGGGTCGGGGGTCATGTTTTCTCTTGATACCGAAACAGGCTTTTCCAATGTGGTCATGATCGACGGCGTCTGGGGCCTCGGCGAGAATATAGTCCAGGGAGCGGTAAATCCCGATGAGTTTCGCGTTTTCAAGCCGCTGCTGAAAAAGGATGGGCTGTCGCCGATAATCGAAAAGCGCCTTGGCACCAAGGAAAAAACGATGGTTTATGCTCAAGGAGGACTCGAAAACGGTTAAAAATATCAATACTCCCAGAAAGAAAAGAGACAGTTTTGTACTCACCGATGAGGAGATTCTCACTCTGGCCAGGTGGGCCTGCACCATAGAAGACCATTACGACAAACCGATGGATATGGAGTGGGCCAAGGATGGTGAAACCGGTGATCTTTTTATTGTTCAGGCTCGGCCGGAGACCGTGCAGTCGCAAAAAAAAGAGGACGCATTGAAACAATACAGCCTTAAGGAACAGGGTGCGGAGCTGGCAGTGGCCTGGCGGTCGGTGATGCCATCGCCTGTCGGAAAAGGTCAGTATTTTGCACGACCTGAAGGAGATGGAGCATTTTGAGGACGGTTCGGTGTTGGTAACTGAAATGACGGATCCGGACTGGGGACCAATCATGAAGCGGGCAGCGGCAATTGTTACCGAGCATGGAGGCCGGACAAGCCACGCCGCAATCGTCAGTCGGGAACTGGGTATTCCGGCCGTTGTCGGCGCTGAAAAGGCCTGGAGAAGCTGCAGGGACGGGAACTCGTTACGGTAAGTTGTGCCGAAGGAGAACAAGGCAAGGTTTACGAGGGGAGCTGGCCTACTCCGAGGAGGAAATCGATCTTGAGACTTTTCCTAAAGTTAAGGTGATATCATGTTGAATATCGCAACCCCCGATGCAGCCTTTCGTTGGTGGCGCCTTCCCGCCGACGGCATCGGTCTGGCCCGTATGGAATTTATCATTAATAATATCATCAAAATTCACCCCATGGCACTTATTCATCCCGAGCGGATTGAAGACCAAGAAGTACGCCGGAAAGGTGGATGAGCTGACCCGCGGGCTATGAGGATTATCCAGAATATTTCGTCGATAATCTGTCCCGGGGCATCGGCAAAATAGCGGCTTCTCAATACCCAAAACCGGTCATCGTGCGCATGAGTGATCTAAAGACCAACGAGTATGCAAATTTAATTGGTGGAAGCTATTTTGAACCGAAAGAGGAAAATCCGATGCTTGGTTTTCGGGGTGCCATCCCGCTATTACAGTGAGCGATACCGGGCAGGATTTGATCTCGAATGCAGAGCTATCCGGCGAGTCCGTGAAAAGATTGGTTTTGACAATGTCATCGTGATGATTCCCTTCTGCCGCACTGTGAAAGAAGCCGACAAGGTGATTGAGGTAATGGCTGAGAACGGTTTGCAGTCGCGGCGAGAACGGACTTGAAGTCTATGTAATGTGCGAGATCCCATCCAATGTGGTGCTTGCTGCCGATTTTGCCGAGCGGTTTGATGGTTTTTCCATCGGCTCAAACGATCTGACCCAGCTGGTACTTGGGGTGGATCGGGATCTCGCCGATCTGGCCGAGCTGTTTGACGAACGTAATGAAGCAGTGAGGCAGATGATCGAGATGGTGATCAAGCAGGTGCATAAGCAGGGAAAAAAGATTGGGATCTGCGGCCAGGCACCAAGCGATTATCCCGAATTTGCAGAATTTCTTGTCAGTGCCGGTATAGATTCCATCTCGCTGAATCCGGACTCGGCCATTGCGGTGAGGAAACGCCTCGCCGAAAGTGAACGGCAATAGAAAATAGGTCGGAAAGATGCGCTGAATCGTTTTGCAGGAAGATAATCTCAGGGAGATCAAAGTTTGGATAAACAGGCAAAAGAGCGACACCTCAGACAGCAATTCCTTTCACGCCAAATCCTCCGAAGAGGTGTTGACTCAGCTCGAAGTCAAGCACGGACAGGGGCTTTCCGAAGAGGAAGTGCAAAAAGAAGGGAACAGTATGGCCTAAACGAGCTGCAGGAGGAAGTAAACCCAGACCCTTTCTTATCCTGCTCAATCAATTCAAAAGCATTGTCATTCTGATTCTTGCGGTGGCGGCTCTGGTTGCTCTTGTCACCGCCCGTTGGCCGGAAGCTGTGGCTCTGCTCGCCGTAACGCTGATTAATACCGTTATAGGTTTTTTCACTGAATATAAAGCGGTTCGTTCCATGGAAGCCTTGCGGCAAATGGGACAACAGACAACGACTGTTCGTCGGCAGGGCAAAGAACAGGAAATAGCAGCTTCGGAACTGGTTCCCGGTGATATTGTTCTTCTTGGTACTGAAGATTTAGTTCCTGCGGATCTGCGTTTGCTCGGTACTGCCGATGCCAGGGTCAATGAGGCTGCCCTGACCGGTGAATCCGTGCCGGTCAATAAATCATCGGACAGTGTCGATGCGGAGGAACCGCTGCATGCTCGAACCAGCATGCTCTATAAAGGGACGACTATCGAGGAAGGGCAGGTCGAAGGCGTCGTCATTGCAACAGGACTGGCGACAGAACTTGGCCGCATTTCGCAGCTGACTGCGGGTGCGGAAAAAAAAGCGCCTCCTTTGCAGAAAAGACTGGATCAGCTGGGCAGGCGACTGGCCTGGATAACACTTGCTATAGCCGCCATCGTCGGTGCCGCTGGTCTGGCAGTCGGACGTGACGCGGTTGTCATGATCGAGACGGCCATCGCCCTTGGTATCGCGGCTATTCCTGAAGGACTGCCCATTGTCGCGACTATCGCCCTGGCTCGCGGCATGTGGTTGATGGCCAGACACAACGCCCTGGTAAATAGACTGACTGCGGTGGAGACCCTTGGTGCTACCTCGGTAATTTTTACCGATAAGACCGGAACACTCACCGAAAATAAAATGGCTGTCAGAGAATTGGTCACACCTCTTGAGTCGTTGAGTCTGGAAAAAAATCAGGAACAACAGATTGATAAACAGAACAATCGGAGAAGAATCTTCACTTATCCGGCTGTTGAAGATCGGTGTCCTTTGTTCCAATGCCGAGCCGGATGATGAACAGGGCTATACTGGTGATCCGACGGAGGTCGCACTTCTCGAAGCGGCAGCACGAAAGGGGTTGCAACGCAAGAAACTGCTCAGTGAGCTTGAGGAAGTGCGCGAGGTGCCCTTTGACTCGGATACGATGATGATGGCGACCTTTCATCGGCAGGAAAGTGAGGCCGGTGAAGGGAGGGCGTATTATGTTGCTGTCAAAGGAGCGCCGCATTCGGTGTTGCAGGCAAGCGACCGGATTTTGACCGAAAGCGGTTCCGAGCCTCTGTCGGATGCAGAGCGAAAAAAATGGACCGGAAAAGCCGACGAGCTGGCCGGCAGAGGATTGCGTCTGTTGATGCTTGCCGACAAAGAGGTTGCCGATGTCGAAGAAGAACCCTATGAAAAATTTGTGTTTTGTCGGCCTGGTGGCCATGGAAGATCCACCGCGTTCCGATGTAAGGGAGGCGATAGAAGAGTGTCAGAGCTGCGGGAATCAGGGTGGTGATGGTAACCGGAGACCGGGCGGATACCGGCAGTGCCATCGGGGAGAAGGTTGGACTTGACACCGACGAAAAAACCTTTCTCGGCCGGGACCTGGGTGAGCCTGAGGAGGTATCTGAACAACAAACGAAGACAGGATCGAAAGCGTCAATGTTTTTGCGCGGGTGACACCGGAGCAAAAATTCAACCTGGTGAAATTGTACCAGGACAGCGGCCAGATTATCGCCATGACCGGTGACGGCGTCAACGACGCACCTGCGTTGAAACAGGCTGATATCGGTATAGCCATGGGCCAAAGAGGTACCGATGCGGCCAAACAGGTCGCGGATATGGTGCTGCGGGATGACAATTTCTCTACCATCGTGGCGGCTGTCCGGGAAGGTCGGATAATTTTTGCCAATATCCGCAAGTCGGTCATCTTCATGCTCTGTACCAATATCGCCGAAGTCCTGGTGGTGACGCTGGCGTCGCTCGCCCAGCTGCCGATTCCTCTGCATCCTCTGCAGATCCTCTATCTCAATGTGTTGACCGACGTCTTTCCCGCTCTGGCCCTTGGGGTCGGGCCGGGATCTGCGGATGTTATGAAGAGACCGCCTCGCCGGGCAGAAGAATCAGTTTTGACCAGACACCACTGGCGTTCAATTGCCGGCTGGAGTGTGGTTATCGGTGCTCATGTTCTCGGAGCATTGTCGATTGCCTTATATTATTTGGGTTTTGAAGAACAGCGTGCGGTCACCGTCTCCTTTTTAACCCTTGCCCTGGCCAAATTGTGGTTTGTCCTCAATCTTCGGGATAGGGGGACTCGGTCTGGCAGCAACGATGTGAGTCAGCAACAGGTGGATGTGGGGAGCCTGGGTTTTGTGTTTGATGCTGCTGCTTGCCGCCGTTTACTGGGCGCCGCTGGCATTTTTCCTGCAAACGATTCCGCCTGGAATCGAGGGCTGGGCTGTTATCGTCTCTCTCAGTATTATTCCTGCAGTGCTGGGTGCATTCTTGCCGGGGATCCGTTTTTATTCCACGCAAAAAAAAAGCAGACAACAGGAAAGTCCGGCTGTTGGAGATCATTAGAGTACTAAACGACCACCTACTTAAGGTGGTCGTTTAGTATCTCCGGTGAACGGTTACGCATCATCAATATTTCTTTGAACGCAAAATGGTTATAACAAGCCATAAGCCGAGCACAACTGACATCAGATAGCCGAGCACCCCCAGAGCTGGAAGGCCAAAAATAAAAGGACCGACACCTGTGGTTACGATCATTGACGATCCCATGATAATTGCTCCGGTGATAATACCTGTCGTCAAACGGTTGGATGCACTTTCCAGGGTGTTAACCAGTTGCTCCAGCTTTTCCAGGTGAATTTTTAAGCTCAGATCTCCTTCTTCGATTCTTTCTATTATTTTCAGCAGTCGCCTCGGCAATTCCCTTTGGATGGACAAAAAAGCTATGAAAGAGTTTCTTAAACCCCGCCAGACTACTCCGGGTTTATATCGCTTAAGAGCGAGCTTATGCACGCTGTCTTTCAGTTCTTCGATGATGTTCAATTCAGGAAATATCAGACGTGCTGAGCCTTCCGCCGTCACTAGAGATTTAATCATAAGCACCATATAGGTGGGCAGCTGCAGATTATGATCGCGAAGCAGGGAGATTAAGCCTCTCAGCAGTCCGCCAATATCCATATCCTTGATAGGTAAGGCGTAATAACTGTCCAGCAGCGTCAGCAAGCCCCTTTCCAGAGAATTTCGGTTGATCTTTTTGCCCCTGGTTCGGCATATTTGTAAGAAACTCTCCACCAGGGCTTGACTGTTTTTGTCAACAACAGCTGTGAGCATTTCAATCAGCAGGAAGCGGTCCTCTTCGGTCAATCGTCCGACCATCCCCCAATCAATTATGGATAATTCCATATCACTGCTCACCAGAAGGTTTCCCGGATGAGGATCTGCGTGAAAAAAGCCATCTTCAAGAATCTGCTGCACAACTGTCCGCAAGCCCTGTCGGGCAAGTTGCATCCTATCATGTTGCGTGCTGGGAAGGAGGTCTCTGAATTTTACACCATCAATAAACTCCATGACCAGCAGCTTCTTGGTGGTATATTTTGCATAGGGTCTGGGGATGTGCACCTCTGTCTGTTCAGCATAGGAGCGGGCGATATTCATATTGTTTAATTCATTTTTGAAATCGAGCTCCAGCATTAAAGTATGCCGGACTGTCCTCGCCAGTTCCGTAAGATCGTAGCACCGAAGTTCAGCAAATTGTTGATCCAGAAATCTACAGATTGACTCAAGGATATCGAGATCGGAGATAATGGCTTGAATAATCTTGGGACGCTGCACTTTGACCGCTACCAAACTCCCATTTTCCTTCAATACCCCCTTATGCACCTGAGAAAGAGAAGCGGCTGCCACCGGTTCGAAATGAAACTCAGAGAAGACTTCGATGATCGGTTTGCCAAGGCTTTCTTCAATGACAGGGATGATGTCTGCTGAGTCAACCGTAGGCACATGATCTTGAAGTTTCTCCAATTGACTGATCAATTCCTCCGGCAACAGATCCGGTCTCAAACTCATTATCTGACCAAATTTTATAAAGGTCGGACCTAACTCTTCAATGACAATGCGTATACGCTCAGAAAGTCCAAGACTGGTATCAGCCGGTCCTATTTTATGGAGAAAATCGGCACCGGGAATTTCCAATCGATCGACTATTTCATCAAAACCGTATTTTACCAGAATGCCGGCGATGTCTTTGAAACGTCGCAAATTTTTTAAATCATTTATATGCATATGTTCGCCTTGAACTGTTGGTTTATGAAAGTTTCAGCCCGAATCTTTTTGCTTTTCAATCTCTTGAACAATCTTTTGAGCAATGAGCATATCTCTTAAGATCATGTTCCACTCCTTAAAGTAGGTCTGGCCAATCTCCTGCCACCGAGTCGAACTGGTTATTTTTCGTCGCCAGTCAGATTTCTCCTCCGACTCATCGCCAAGGTATTCATCAAGGCGCCGGCGTGTGCATCTTTTATCGATTTTTTTTGGTAAAAAAGACTCACAAACAGCCAGGCAAATAATATTAACAGTAATCCTCCTATATATTCACTACCTCAGTTCTTCAGCGAGATTGAGCAGTCTGTTCTTGTGTTTTCTGATACCTTCATTACTTTATAGCGTAGGGGGTGCCTCTTATAGTTTTGATTTTTGCTTCGTACCTTTATCAAAACTGGGAATTCTCATCTTCTTACGTGTCGTGTCAGATGAAATCGACACCATTAAAAATCATAGCAAGGAAGATTGAGGCTTTTATTGAGGCTGTCTGAATAACCGTCATTTCTCCGTTCACGGCAGGTACCTGGGAAGCAGCTCTGTTTATATACGACCTCGGTGGTACCCATAAGAAAGTAAAGGAGTATCAAATATGAACGACAAGGACAACTATATCAAGGAAATCGAAAAGCAACAGAAAAGATGGCATCAGGATATTTACAAATTCAGAATTATTACCGAAGAAATTGGTGATGAGGAACCCGACCGACAGATCAGATATTATCAGATCATCGAAGATATTGTGGCCAAGGAAGAGAATGTTGCCGATAGGCTTTCTGAATTGAAAGAGAGTTCCGGCACTGAATGGCAGCAGATGAAGTCTGAAATCGAAAAACTCAGGGGACGCATCACAAACGACATCGAGTCGGCCCGTTCCACTGTTAATTGATCAACGCTCTGATCTGTGTGATGCACTCAGATCGTTTCAATGCTTTTAATCTCTTTTCCATGAGATAATTGCGCTCACGGATTGGCATCTTTTGATGCATCGAATATTTCATATACTTTGTCCCCAAGCGCTGTCTTCTCAAATAATTCACGAGTTTTTTAGAGGAGCCTTGCCTCGTCACTGATGGATGGGTTTTGTCTTTATCCTGCCTTTGATAATAACCGCGGAATCACCAAATTTATCCACGCCGAAATTTTCTGGTTCCTCGACCATGAGTTTACCAAAGGCAGGGTCTTCCAGCAGATTTCCGCCAATTTCATGGATGATTTCAATAACATCATCGGTGTTCTCTCTTGGTAAGCAACGCCGGTTTCAAGAACAAAGGCCAACCATTCGATGGTGAGGTTGATGAGAGTAGTTATTGATCCATCGGGGAATATATGGACGACCCCGCCGAGATCATGCAAAACAATGGTACGAAAATTGATCGGTTCAACGAGGCCTCCACTCCCATTTATGATGGCTACATCTCCTACCCGGATCTGGTTTTCCAGGATAATGAAAAATCCTGAAATGATGTCACGAACCAGGTTCTGCGCCGGTAGGTTTACAGTCAGTCAATACTCTTTGCGTCAGAGCCCAAGGGTCGGCGGTGCGTCAATCTTCATCCGAGCGACTGATGCACTCTACCGGACATGAGGCAATAGCCTCATCTACGCACTCGGCTTCACTGTCTGCATCCTCAATAACGAAGGCCTTCTCGGAATCGGTATCAAAACCAAATACTTCAGGACAGCTCTCAAAACAAGCTTCGCACCCGATACATTCATCGACGTCGATAATAATTTCATTGGCCATTTCTTTCTCCTATCACTACATTTCTCGTTTATTGCTACTGTTCGGCTGATCCATCTGTCACCTATCGGTAAGAAGTTCTCTTCTATCAGCCGCTCTTCTTGGTCTCCAAGATGAACGCTATTGTCCGTGTCCATCCGGGCATGACCTACCATTGCAGCTCACCGTTGCTCTACAGGGTAAGCAAAGATCGTGCCAACCACACAAGTAGAAGCCAGCGCCTGTAATCTGTATCCCCATCGATATCAAAAAAACGCAATACGGTTGTGCCATTAAAGGCAACACGGTTGTGCGATTAGTATGCGTGAATCAGCGCCTTTCATATGAGCGGTCCGTCCAGAAAAAGTGGACGGGTTCTGATAGAATTGGACAGTGCAGTTGCCATGGCAATCATGAAAGAAATCATTCTCATCGGTAAACCTGCTGCTTACTCGAAATCGAGAACAATACTTTTTCTGAAAACACGAAAGTAATAAAGAACAGTCAACCCGCGTACTTAATTGATACCAAAGTGTTTCATAAAAAATGAATAAAAACATATAGATAAATGTATTTTCGATCGTAATTTCAGGGAGTGGTCTCAACTCATAGAATATTTGGATCAGTAGTGAGCCTGATTTTTTCGATTCCAGCAGATGGCACGATAATTGTAACACCTAGTGTAAATGATGATGCGACGGGTTTTAGATGTCCCCCGTTGTCTTCTCAGATTCACGTTGTTCAGATGAATCAGGACCGGACAATGTGAGGCGCTGGGTATTCAGGGCCAATTAACTGTGCCCGTTTGTTATTCTGCCCAGTGGACAACCAGCCGGATGTTTTACAGAATCTAGAGCTCCGGCGTTGAAGTGAACGTAAATAGTGGGAGGAAAGCATGGAAATCAAAGATTACTGCCGTAATGTTGAAATGGAATTAAATGTATGGAAATCAAGGCTCTACGATGTAATACGCAAGATGGATAAGGCAAGTACGGGAGATAAAGAGAAGATCTACGAGGAGATCAATGACCTTCACATCCTTATGAGTGAACTTGAGGATCGGGTTGAGAGTCTTCGTACTTCCTGCTCAACTGACTGGAAGCCTGATGAAGAGGAAATCAAGGTCAAACTCGGTGACCTCGAAAACCGTTACGAGGAAGCATCCAAGTCCATGGTCGATTATGACTTTGGGGGCTGATTACAGCGATAATGAGTAGATATTATCAACGAAGAAAATAATTCAGAAAGGTATACACTGCTCCGGCAGTGTGGGCCAGGATATGGTTGTTCAACACTGTATCCTGGCCCTTTTCCTTTATCTCCCGCCTGCCGCGAGCAGGAAATGACCGGACCAGAGGGAATTAATGACGGGTTCAGAGACAGCTTCGCCGTAACTGATATCAGACGTGCTAAAGGTCTAACGGTCAGCGAACGAACCCAGCTCGATCAGCACCGGAGAAAGGTCCGTTGGTGCCCTGACTTTCGCTATGCAATGTGGCAAGAACCGGCATAATGCTTTTTTGTACGGCATGGATGCCCGGGACAGCCGCGTTGATGACGAAAGGCACTGAGTTGTGCGCAGAGATAACACTGGGGACTATTATCAGCAGTTGCTCGACGCTGAAGATGATCGTCGCTGAGCCATCTAACGTCTTTGTGTTATATCTTCTGCTCAGAATCTGGCAGATCAAATAAATCAATTATTTCCTGAGCCGAAAGTGTTTCTGATTTGATCAGATTTTCGGCAAGGACATCCAGTTTATCACGGTGTTCTTCCAATACGTGCTTGGCCTTGTCCCAACCCTCCTGCAATATTCTCCTGACCTCATTATCAATCTGCTCCGCCGTAGCCTCGCTGTAGTCTTTTTCCTGGGTGAGTTCCCGTCCCAGAAAAGGATGAAATTCTCCTTTCTTGAAGACGGCCAGGCCGAGTTTCTCACTCATACCCCATTGGCAGATCATTCTTCTGGCAATATCTGTGGCATTTTTCAGGTCGTCACCGGCGCCTGAAGTGATTTCATCAAATACCAACTCTTCGGCCACCCGGCCGGCCAAAATGACAGCGATCCGGTTGTTCAGATACCGCTTGCCGACATTGTGACGATCTTCTTCAGGTACCTGTTCTGTTGCGCCTAACGACCTGCCACGAGGAATGATCGTGACTTTGGTCAACGGATCGGTTCCTGGAAGCAGAAGCGCCGCAAGCGCATGGCCGGCTTCATGATAAGCGACCTTTTTTTCTCTTCATCAGATAAGCGGTCCTCACGCTTCACCCCCATGATGATTTTATCCCTGCTTTCATTAAAATCATCCATATCCGCCGCATTTTTCTTTTTCCTTGCAGCCAGCAGAACTGCTTCATTGACGAGATTTTTCAGATCGGCTCCACTGAAACCGATGGTAGCTGATGAAAGCATTTCGAAATCGACCGAATCAGCAATTGCAACGCCCTCGGCATGCAGCTGCAGAATTTTTTTTCTCCCTTCTTTCTGCGGTAAATCAAGACTGATCTGCCGGTCAAATCGTCCCGGCCGTATCAGGGCCGGATCGAGGACATCAGGTCTGTTGGTGGCAGCGAGCACGATTACCGACTCACTGGAGCTGAAACCGTCGATCTCTGAAAGTATCTGATTCAAGGTCTGTTCCCGCTCATCATGACCGCCTCCGATACCGGTACCACGAACCCTGCCGATCGAATCAAGTTCGTCGATAAATATAACTGATGGAGACGTCTTTTTGGCAACACTGAACATATCTCTTACCCTCGAGGCGCCTACACCCACGAACATCTCAATAAACTCCGAACCGCTGATGCTGTAGAAGGGTACCTCCGCCTCGCCTGCTACTGCCCTGGCCATCAAGGTTTTTCCGGTACCGGGAGGACCGGCAAGCAAAACACCTTTGGGCAGTTCGGCCCCGAGCTTCTGAAACTGATCCGGTTTTTTTAGATAATCAACCATTTCCAGCAGCTCGTCTTTGGCATTATCCAGTCCGGCGACATCAGCAAAGGAAACATCGACATCCTCAGATCTGATCCGCTTGGCTTTTGATCTGCCGAAAGCAAACGGCCCGCCCGGACCACCTACCTGCTGACGCATCTTTTTACTGATCAGAATAAAAAAGCCGATTATAAAAATCCATGGTATCAGAATGACCAACACTCTCATCAACCAAGGTTCTTCATCAAGCTTCGCTTTTATGGTGACCTTGTGCTGCTCGAGAAGATCAATGAGTTGAGAATCCCCGATTGACGGCAGGATTGTTTTGAAACCTTCAGCCCTGGCCTTATCCACGTAACGAGCATCGTCCTGCAGCGATTGACCCGGCGCACCATAGCGCCCCGTAAGCCGCTCCCCCTTTATTTCGACTTCGGATATACGATCGTTTTTTACAGCCGTCTTGAAATCTGAATAAGGGATCTCCTCGACGCGCTGATCGACAAAGAAATACATGTAGGTCGATGAAATGAAAAACCAGAGTGCCAGGAAAAATACCAGCCGTATCCATGTCGGATGATTATCGAACGAATCCTTACCAGGTTTGTTACGCTCAGCCATTTATTTTTCTTCTCCTCTATAATCGGCTATGAGAAACAGTAATAACGGTCTTCCCCGTCGTAATGCTGAAACAACCCAATCCACTGCGGGATCAGTCTCTATCTCCCTCCTCAGCTATTTTATCGAGATCTCGGGCGCTGACGACAGAAAGAGGCTCAGTCGATACCGGATTGCGGCGGGCATCGGCTTCTTTGTCATCCATTTTTATCATGAGCCAGCGGTCGTTATCGCCTTTGCCAGTCCTGACTAGAGCATATCCGCCACTGATTTTTTCCCCCTCGAGCCATACCTTAAGCTCGCCATCAGCCAGGCACTCAGACATTGGCACCAAATCCCCATTATCGTCCTCGGCCATGTTTTTATAAGTTCCACGGTCCCAGATCATCACCACACCGCCTCCACGTTTATCTTCCGGTATCGTGCCTTCGAAATCGATGTAATCGAGCTGGTGATCATGGGTTGCGATGGCCAGCCGCTTGACCCGGGGATCAGTGGATGGACCCTTCGGAACGGCCCACGACTTCAGGACGCCGTCGATTTCCAGGCGAATATCGTAGTGCAACCGAGAAGCATCATGCTTCTGGACGATAAAGCGTGCTTCGTTGTCATGAGACGTGGCCTCAATTGAATCGTTCATATATCACCTTTTTGATGCATATTATTTTTTTCAATGCGCCGAATCTCTTCCAGAACGTCATAAAAGTCCATATCCGTTCTCTCGAGAGAAACATCTCCATCTCTAAACTTTTTCAGTGCCCTCACAGGTATTTTTTTGCTATTGTTGTTATTTCTCCGTTGACTGCTGTGAAAAAATGCAAGAGAGCAGGCGCGTCCCGTGCAAACTTCACTGGGTCTCAAGACACGAGTGATAGGCAGCAGGCCATGTATTATGTATCCACTTTTGTAGGACACCTATAGAAAACATGGCCTGCCTATGATCGCAATGAGCCAATACTGACGTGCGAACATTAGAGCAGGCGGTAGGGGATCGCCCGTCTACTCCAGAGGCTGCCGGGAAAATCTGCCGATAGTTTCTCATACGTTTTTTTTAGCTCTTTTGGGTCGTTTTTCATTTTATAGTTGTTAACTCCCCGGAAAAAGATCGCTTCCGGCACGATATCCCCTTCGAGCAGTTGCCCCATTAGCATGGAAAAGTGCACTTCAGCGGTATCGAACTCACCGCTGTTGAGTCGCGCCTTGGCCAGGGCCAGGTGCAGGGAGGCGATGAGCTCCGTCGGCTGGAAGAAGCCGATTTCACGCTGCACTTCATGGCCGTCGGTAGCGATGACCACCAGGGTGGGCGTCCAGAAGGTATGAAATGTCTTATAAAAAGATTCGTCGTTGATATCGATGCGTAACGGTATCAGGTATTTCGTGATAAAATTCACGACTGTATCCATTGAATACGTAACTGTATCCATTTGTTGGCAGCCAATTCATTCAGGGTTGAAAAAATCTAGCAGTATCGGTTTCCTTGTCGCGTCCGACTCTACCTGGGCCATTGTCAGTCGTTCATGCCATTCGATAGCAGCCATACAATACCTCTCTGTTATGTTGTTACTACATACACGCGGCACCCGGAAAAATGGTACAGCGCACCTCTAGTCCTCATGCTTGCAATTTGCTTACCGGAACCTTGTGTGGGCGGAAAATAACTGCTCACGCGGCTGCTTGGTTGCTCAAGGTAGACATAAAAATAATGTCATAGCCGTCCAGAATGGTATGCTGTCTTTGAGTAATCGTGGACAGGGAGAATCAGCTGACCAAACCGTTTGTCGGGCTCGAGTTTGGAGAGAATAAGACTTTGAGGGGGCTGGATGAAGGAATTGTTAACCCCGGGCAAGAATTGCTGGAAGCTGGCTCATGCCGATCGGGCATCTTTTCTTATCGATGGTGAAGCCTATTTTCAGGCTTTACACCAGGCAATGCGGCAGGCCCGGAAATCAATCATCATTGTCGGTTGGGATGTGCATAGCGAATTGCAGTTGATCCGCCATGATGACAATGATGAATACCCCCGAACTCTCGGTAAGTTTCTCAACTATCTGGTCAGTAAGCGGGAAGATCTGGAAATTTTTCTCCTGAGCTGGGATTTTGCCATGATTTACGCCATGGAACGCGAGTTCTTTCCACGATACAAGCTAAAATGGCGAACCCATAAACGAATCCATTTCTGTCTCGATGGAGAGCATCCTGTCGGTGCATCTCAACATCAGAAAGTGGTTGTTATTGATGATACGGTTGCCTTCTCAGGCGGCCTTGATATAAGCAAGTGGCGCTGGGACACTCCCGATCATCTCATTTCTAATAAGCAAAGAGTTGACCCTGACGGTGAAAGATACCCTCCCTTCCATGACATTCAAATGCTCGTTGAAGGTCAGGCTGCCTGCGCACTTGGTCAATTGGTTCGTGATCGTTGGCAAAGAGCCTGCGGGGAAGTTCTACCGGAATTTGACCGGGGAGAGGACAATACTCCATGGCCAAACAGTGTAACTCCTGATTTTGAAAACATATCGGTTGCGATTGCCCGTACCTACCCCAAGTATAATGAATATGATGAAATTCGCGAAGTCGAGCAACTGTATATAGACACTATTGCTGCAGCAAACAAGCATATATATATCGAAAACCAATATCTCAGTTCCCACCGGATAGCAGAAGCTCTGAAAGCCCGGCTTGAAGAACAAGACGGTCCTGAGATCATCATTGTCCTTCCTCTGAATACCGGCGGCTGGCTCGAGCAGCACACCATGGATTTACTGCGTAATCGCATCCTGTCTATTCTCCGAAAGGCTGATTCACACAATCGATTGTGCATCTTTTACCCGCGCCTGGCAGTCGATCCTGAAATCACCCTCATGGTGCACGCCAAAGTGATGGTGATCGACGAAAATTTCGTGCGCATTGGCTCATCCAATCTCAGCAACCGCTCGCTCGGCTTCGATTCAGAGTGTGACCTGGCGATTGCAACCGAACAGGAAAAACCCTCATCCCGTACCATTGCTTCCTTTCGCAATCAATTACTGGCAGAACATCTGGGAGTTACCGAGGATGAGGTGGCACAGGCAGTTTCAAACGGTGGATCGTTACGAGAAGCCATTGACTCGTTACGTGGCGGCGAGCGAACGCTTGTCCCGTTAGAAGAGGCAGATCTGGGGGATAAAGCTTCCGATTTGGTGGCAAAATCGGAAATTCTTGACCCTGAGCAACCGATTGAACCTGAAGCGTTCATGGATTATCTCGTCTCGTCCGTATAAATGTCGTTCCAGCTACCGTCATTATGTGAAAATAGCATTACTCATTGGAGTGGCTGTGGGGCTCGGGGTGCTCTGGCGTTGGACGCCACTTGGCAATTGGCTTGATATTAAATCTGTAATCGCAACGGTTGAGTGGATAAAAATCCATCCTCTTGCCCCGCTCATGGTACTGACAGGTTATGTTGCCCTCAGCCTGGTTTATTTCCCGATCACCTTATTGATATTGGCAACCGTGATCGTTTTCGGCCCATGGTGGGGCTTTGGTTATGCTCTGATAGGAAGCGTACTCAGTGCCCTGGCAACTTTCTGGGTCGGGCATTTACTTGGGAAAAATAATGTCAGCCAGCTTTCCGGCGGGCTCATCAACCGTATAAACCGCCAACTCTCAGATGCTGGCATGATTGCCGTGATTACCTTTCGCATCATTCCGGTGGCACCATTTTCAGTAATAAATCTCGTAGCGGGTATATCGGCAATTTCTCTAAAGGACTTCGGGCTTGGAACCTTGATTGGTATGCTTCCCGGGATAACTGCAATAGCGCTCGTTACGGACCGATTTTCCGAATCGCTGCGTCAGCCTGACGTGACCAGTTTCACCTTGTTATTCGCCATCGTTGCTTTCGTCGGGCTCTCTCTTGTTGGTTTACGTAAATGGTTGGCAAAATCATCTTAGACGGTGATTAAAGCAATAAATGGCATTGCCTACATGTATCTAATACAAAGAGATAGGTTCAGTTCATAAAAAGCCTACTGAAAAAGCTTTATTCAACTGCACAGAAGACTATTGCAATCGCAGACGAAGGCAGTTAACGAACAGGTACACAAGCTCCCGCTGAATACGAGATGGGATGAGCGCATATCAAAATGCGGCTTGAACGTGACTGTCCACCTCAGTGTGTACGATCAGTATTGAATAACCAGGCTACAGGCTGGAACATTTCTTCTGCATCGATTGATTCCTGTGGTTCAGTCAGATTTTTCCGAGCCAATACGGCACACGGCAAGATCTTCCTGACAATGCAGTATGGTGGGCGTGAACCAGCTGCGTCCGTCCTGGGCGATGATAATTTCTGCCTCCTCCGGTCCCCACGAGCCGGCCTGATAATTCGGAAAATCGCCGGGCCGCAGAGAACTCCACACGTCCAGTATCGGCGCAATAACCGACCAGGCCGCCTCGGTCTGATCTTTTCTGAGAAAGAGGGTGGCATCGCCTTCCATCACATCAAGCAGCAACGTTTCATAAGCTTCAGGCGGTTTTTCTTTGAAGGCCTGACGATAAAAAAATTGCATCATGACCGGTGAGAGGTGCAGTTCCGGACCGGGGCGTTTTACCTCAAAGCGCAGGAATATGCCCTCTTCCGGCTGAATGGCGAGAAGGAGCCTGTTGGGGCGACAATCCATTTGCGCCTGAGCCGGAAAAGTATGATGCGGTACCGGCTTGAACTGAATTGAGACTTCCGAGATACGCGCCGGCATGCGCTTTGCCGGTGCGCAAATAGAATGGCACACCCTGCCAGCGCCAGTTGTCGATAAAAAATTTTATGGCGGCATAGGTTTCAGTGTCGGAGTTTTCCCCGACATCCTTTTCTAAACGATACCCTTTGACATGTTGTCCTTTGATCCATCCGGAGCCATATTGCCCCCGTACCGCAAATTGTGATAGCTGTTCTCTGCTATCGGTCTTATGGCGTGCAGGACATCGACTTTTTTGTTGCGGATCTCGTTATCATCGAAGGAAACAGGCGGTTCCATCGCTACAAGGCAGAGAATCTGGAGGAGATGATTCTGGATCATGTCGCGCAGTGCGCCGGCATGATCATAGTAATTGCCGCGATGGCCTACACCCACTTCTTCGGCAACGGTGATCTGAACATGATCAATATATTGCCTGTTCCAGAGTGGTTCAAAAAGGGTGTTGCCGAAACGGAATGCCAGTATATTCTGCACTGTTTCTTTGCCGAGATAATGATCGATACGAAAAATTTGCCTCTCCTCGAAGAGCTTGCCAAGTATGCGGTTGAGTTTTCGGGCAGATTCAAGGTCTCTGCCGAAGGGCTTCTCAACCACCAGCCGGGCGCGGCTTCTGTCCTTATTGAGTTCTAGCGGACGCAAGTCTGTTGGTCACCGTCTCAATCATATCCGGCGGCAGTGCGGCATAGAAAATTCGGTTTGCCGGCTGTTCCCAGAAAGTTTCCTGTTCGCTAAGCTTTTCAGCAAGGCTGCTGTATGTCTTTTCAGCAGTCAGGTCGGCGGTCTCGAAATGGATATGTTCAGCAAAGTCCTGCCAGGAATCTTGTTCGGCTTTTCCGCGGCGGGAGAACTCATCGACTCCTTTACGCAGATGTTCACGAAAAGCTTCGTCGTTCATTTCATTCAGATCGAGGCCGAATATTGCAAATTTATCAGGGAGACGGCCATCGAGAAAAAGGTTGTAGAGTGCCGGCACCAATTTCCTCTTCGTCAGATCACCACATGCGCCGAAAATAATCAGAACAGCGGGTTCAATTAGAATTTTTCCAGGCTCATCATCTCGCCTCCTCACTGCGTTCCCACTGGGTATGAAATACTCCCTCTTTATCTCTGCGTTCGTATGTATGGGCGCCGAAATAATCACGTTGAGCCATGATGAGGTTTGCCGGTAGCCTTCCGCTACGGTATCCATCCCAGTAGACCAGCGTCGACATCAGGCCAGGTACCGGAATTCCTATTGCTGCAGCAGTGCGGATTGCGTTGCGCCAATCTGCTTGGCGCGAGACTATCTCTTCGGACATTTCCGGATGCAGGATCAGGTTGGAAAGGCCAGGTGAGCTGGCAAAAGCCGACTCAATCATCTGCAGCACCTCTGCGCGAATAATACATCCTCCTGACCAGACCCGGGCGATAGAGGCAAGATTCAACTGATATTCATATACCCGCGATGCTCTGTCAAGAAGAGCCATGCCCTGGGCATAGGCAAGAATAGCGCCGCAATACAGCGCGTTTTCCAGCTGATCGATGAAAATGCTTTTTTCAGGAATGAAAGCAGGCTCCGGCCCGCGAAGGCATTGCTCTGCCTGGTGGCGCTCTTCAATATTACCGGATAAATGGCGCATCATCACCGCTGTCTCAATGGTTGGAACAGGCACCTGTAGATTCAGGGCTTCGCTTGCTGTCCATTCACCGGTACCTTTCTGTTTTGCCCGGTCAAGTATCATATCGATAAGGGGGGCTGAGCTGAACTGATCTTTCTTTTGAAAAATGTCGGCGGTGATATCCATAAGATAACCCCGCATTTTTCCCTGTCTTCCAGCGGGAAAAGACGAGGTGCAATTCATTTGCATCCATTTCCAGTCCCCGTTTCATCAGATCGTAGGTTTCAGCAATAAGTTGCATCAGGGCATATTCGATACCGTTGTGCACCATTTTGACATAATGACCGGCAGAACCAGGTCCCATATAATCAACACAGGCTCCCGACTCAACCTGTGCTGCAGTGGCCCTAAGGATCTTGTGAATACGTTCATATCCCTCAAGGCTTCCTCCCGGCATCAGACTTGGGCCGAAGCGTGCGCCTTTTTCTCCGCCCGACATGCCCATCCCCATATAATAGATCTTCTTTTCCTTCAGGGATTCACTGCGCCGGTCGGTATCTGAAAAATGGGAGTTGCCGCTATCGATAACGACATCTTCTGCGTCCAGGTGAGGAACGAGACCGTCGAGCACTGCATCCACCGGTTTGCCGGCAGGCACCAGCAGAACAATTGATCGTCGGTCGGGCCAAGAGTCGGCATAGCGATGCAAATTCCTGAGTCGTCGCGATTTGGTGATGCTTTTCCTTGATTTGATGCAGTTTCTGAATTTTGTCGTCTTTTCTGTTATAGGCGGCTACCGAAAAACCATGGTTTGCAATATTGAGCGCAAAATTGCTTCCCATGACCCCCAGACCGACCAGACCAATATCGAATATTTCCTTCACTTCTGTGTCTGCCATGTCATTTTTCTCCATAGTGATGACGCCTGCTGTTTCTTTTCTGTATTGCCGTAAACGGAGCTGGGCTTGAAGAATCATATCAGTGTCAGTACTGTTCAATTTCCTTCGGTTACACAGCCGGTGATTTTCTCCTTATCCTCCTTGTTGCAGTATGGTATTCTTGCGCTCCATTAATGTCTTCATGAGACTGTCGTAAGGCGTATTAAATTTTTCTATACCCTGATCTTCGAGGAGCTGCGTCACCTTTTCAATCGAGATATCCAGTTCGGCCAGCTTCTCCATGACCTCTTGCGCCTCATTAGTATCGGTTGTTAACAGTGCTTCCGGCTTACCATGATCGCGATAGGCCTCAAGCGTTTCGCGCGGCAGTGTGTTGACGGTATGTGGTCCGATCAATGCCTCGACATACTTGATATCGCTGAACTCTTCTTCTTTTGTGCTGGTGCTGGCCCACAGCAGGCGTTGAGACCTGGCTCCTCTTTCGAGGAGCGGTTTAAATCGTTCGCCTGAAAAAAGTTCCTGATAAATCTGATAGGCGCATCTGGCGCTGGCTATAGCTACTTTGCCATATATCTGTGCTGCAGATGCAGTACCCGGGTGCTGCCCTTCCTTTATTCTTTTCAGACGCGGATCGATCTCGACATCGATGCGGCTGAGGAAAAAGCTGGCCACCGAAGCGATATGATGCAGTGAGTTGCCATTCGCTGCACAAGCTTCCAGGCCGCGGATATAAGCCAGAGCCACCTCGCGATAACGCGGCAGACCGAAAAGCAGGGTAACATTGACGTTGATCCCTTCTCCTATCAACTGCTCTATACAAATGAGTCCCTCCTCGGTCGCCGGCACCTTGATCATGACATTCGGACGGGCGAGTTTCTGCCAGAGCTGTCGGGCTTCTGCAATGGTTCCTTGAATATCATGAGCCAGATGCGGATTGACTTCAAGACTGACATATCCGTGGTCGCCGCCGCTGGTATCATAGAGTGGTCTGAAGGTGTCAGCCGCCAGCTGAACATCTTTGACCGTCAGGGACTGATAAATTTCTTCAGCGGATTTTCCCTGCAGCACTAAATTGTGGATATCGTCGTCATATTCAGGGCTGCCGTCTATTGATTTTTTAAAAATCGCCGGATTTGAAGTGACTCCGCGAATTCCATCTTCTTCGATTAACCGTTGCAGCTCACCGGAATGAATCATCTTCCGTCGGAGATCATCTTGCCAGATGCTCTGGCCAAATTCCTGGATCATTCGTATGGGGTTATTTGACATTGCCAAAACCTCCTCTGCTGAAATTCATTTCATGGTTCTTAAGTACGTCTTCCCAGGTAAATATGCATATTGAATGCCATGCAGTTGCCGCAGGGGTATTACCTCTTCACCGCCTCGATCAAGCCTTTTCCCTATGGAAGGAAGACCATTCTCTTCATATCTGCTGAATGAAGCAATATCGGCAGCAGCGGTTTCTGACGCTGCGTCAGAGCGTAGTGAATCATCAGCTGGGTGTGAAGATCATGCAGAGAACCGCAGCAAAGTTTCAACTGTATTCCTGTATTTCACCTCATCCGCAGAAGCTTCTGGTGGAGGCAGGCTTGCGGACAGTAATTGTCTTGTTGGAGTGGATTTTGTCCAGCTTCACAGGAATTATCTGTGCAACATCCAGCTGGCTGTCTTGTGTTTTGCTGTTAGCAATCTGCCTGGAGCGTTTGTAGTAAATATAAATTGATTAAAAATCAAATACTTAACCTGTTTTTATGGGCGCAGGTCTCATCATGGCATTTTCTATGCAGGACCAGAGGAGGGAGAATCGCTTGATTCGAAAATGTACCCGAAATGAACGACCCTGTCGCAAGCGCGGAGGTATTAAAACTGAGTTGTGAAATAAAAAAAGTAAAATGTTTTCAGGAGGATACAGGTTATGAGCAATACAGAAAAGATCACCACACTGGAAAGAATCGCACGATTGATCCGCTATTATATTCTTGTATCCACTACCGAAGCAGGCTCGGGTCATCCGACATCTGCCCTTTCGGCCACCGAACTCATGACGGGGCTCTTCTTCAGCGGCACCTTCAGATATGATGTCGATAATCCGGATCATCCCAATAACGACCGACTTCTCTTTTCCAAAGGGCATGCCTCACCACTATTTTATGCACTTTGGGCCGCCGCCGGTCAACTCGAGGAAGCCGACCTGATGACCTATCGGAAGTTCGGCAGTCCGCTTGAAGGGCACCCGACCACATCCTTTCGTTTCACAGAGGCGGCGACAGGTTCACTGGGGCAGGGACTTTCTATCGGACTTGGCATGGCGCTCAATGCCAAACTCGATCAATTGCCATATAGAACCTTTATTCTCCTTGGAGACAGTGAGATGGCCGAAGGATCGCAGTGGGAAGCTATTCAGGTAGCTGCGCATTATCGTTTGGATAATCTCGTTGGCATTATCGATGTAAACCGTCTTGGTCAGCGAGGCGAGACCATGTATGGCCATGACCTTGCGGCCTACCAGGAACGCATCGCGGCCTTCGGCTGGAACACCATTGTCGTCGATGGCCACTCTTTTCCTGAGATCCTTGCCGCCTATGAAGAAGCCGCGAAATTTACCGGCAAACCAACAATGATCATTGCCAAGACCATTAAAGGAAAAGGCGCACCGCCGGCGGAGGATAAAAACGGCTGGCACGGCAAAGCCTTCGACAGGGAAATGATGAATGAGATTATTCAGAGCTGGGGTGAGATTGATCTTTCGGTGAGAGGAAAATTAGCAGTACCAGAAGCTGTCCTGTTGCAGCAGATAAAGCCTGAAAATAGTAAACAACCCCAGTATGCCGAAGATGAGTCCGTTGCCACCCGTGATGCCTTTGGCAATGCTCTTAAGAGGATTTATGCGAAATTTCCTGACATCGTCAGCCTTGATGGCGAAGTCAGCAACTCAACCAGGGCCAAGAGATTCAAGGAAGATTATCCTGAGCGTTTTTTCGAGATGTTTGTCGCCGAGCAGAACATGGTCGGTGCGGCTCTGGGGTTTTCCTGTCGAGGGAAAATTCCCTTCGTTTCAAGCTTCTCCGCCTTTCTTAGCCGATCCTTCGATCAGATACGCATGAGCAGGTATTCCGATGCCAACATCAAGTTCGTTGGTTCGCACGCAGGCGTTTCAATTGGCCAGGATGGTCCCTCCCAGATGGGGCTTGAGGATATAGCCATGTTCAGAACCATCCTGGGAGGAGTGGTAGTCTATCCCTGCGATGCGATGTCTACTGAGAAAATGGTTGAAGAAGCCGCTGCACACAGAGGCATAGTCTATATTCGCACAACCAGGGGGGCCACTCCTGTGATCTATGATGCCAATGAGTCCTTTCCTTTCGGTGGCAGCAAAGTTCTCCGGAAAAGTGACGATGATGTGGTGACGGTGGTTGCCGCGGGGATAACGGTCCATGAAGCGCTCAAAGCGTATCTCGAATTGAAAAGAAAGAATATAGCCATACGGGTAATTGACCTCTACAGCATCAAACCGATCGATATAGCAACCCTTGTCGAGGCTGCGAACACCAGCAAAGCCATCGTTACCGTGGAAGATCACTACGCGGAAGGCGGTATCGGTGAGGCGGTTGCAGCCGCTCTTGCCCCGGTGAAAGCGCAAATTCACATTCTCGCGGTGCGGAAAAAGCCGATGAGCGGCAAGCCGGAGCAGCTTCTGGAATTTGAAGAAATCAATGCTGCTGCGATCATCAGTAAAGTCGAAGAGCTGGCTTATTGATATCGAGCGTGTCTCAAAGAAGAAGATGTCAGGCATCCGTGAATTGTCTCCAACGAGCCTGGAGGTGTGCGGCCTGCTCTGATAATTGCCGGCTATTCGTTCCGACAGGGCAGAAGAGTGCTGATCCGGGACGTAGTATTCCGGAAGAGGAAAAATGATAGAACGCAAGTGCAAGTGAAAGCCTTGACCGAGGTCTCAACCGTTCGCTCGCGCCGTTTGTCTGTAATGGCCGGGTCTTTCTGCCTTAGAACTGTGACGAGAGAAAATCAAGCAGTTGGGCCGGAAAAAGACCAAGGTAGATAATAAAGAAGGCACTGAGAAGAAGGACGATCTTCTCGAAAATAGGTATACTGCCTTGGTGTTCTTCCTTCTCCTTTTTTCCATAAAGGACGGTAACCAGCCGGAGGTAGTAGTAGATTGAAATTGCAGCGGCTGTGACACCAATTATTGCAAGTGCTAATTCCCCGGCGCGAAGCGCAGCAGTAAATATCAGGAATTTGCCGGTAAAGCCGCTTGATGGCGGAATGCCGGCCAAAGAAAAAAGCGCCACACTCAATACCCCGCCCGCCAGCGGATACTTGAAACCAAGACCCCGGTAATCTTCAAGATTCTCGCCGCAGCCGTTATTCTCAAAAACGCCAATTGCGCCGAATGCGGCAAGACTCATAATACCGTAGGCGATGGCATAGTATGCTGCTGCCTGAAATCCCTCTCCCGTAAAGCTGATGAGCGCCACAATTACATATCCCATCTGGGCGATGGATGAATAGGCGAGCATTCTGCGAACCTTGTTTTGTCGTAACGCGGCAAGATTTCCAAGCAGCATGGAGAGAATTGCCGTGATAAAAAGAGGCAACCGTATTGGTTGAAGATCCTCAGCCCAGGGCAGAAGCGCTGTCAGGAAAAGAATGGCCGCAGTCTTGGAGCCGCCCGAGAGGAAGGCTGCCACGGGTGCCGGTGCCGCCTGGTAGACATCCGGGGTCCAGAGATGGGCCGGCACCAGGGATAGTTTGAAGGCGACTCCGATGAGAATACAGCTCCATCCTGCCAGAGCGAGTCCGCTTGGCATGTCCTGAGGAAGTGTCAGTGCAACCGCTTTACTGATATCAAGCGTTCCCGCTTCACAGTACAACAGACCAATCCCGAAAGCGAGAAAGGCGGCGCTGAGCACACCCATCAGCAGATATTTCAGTCCTGCTTCGGAAGAGATGCGTTTCTGCCTGTCGATGGCGACGAGAAAATAGAAGGCGAAAGTCATGGCCTCAAGGCCGAGGAAGAGTATGATAAAACTTGAGGCGGAGACCAGCGTCACCATGCCGAAGGTGGCAAAGAGAATGGCAGCCGGATACTCTTCGCCGCCAATTGCGTGCACTTTGTTATAGCTGAAAGAAAGAAGAAGAACAGCTGCCGACATACAGGCAAAATAGAGCGTAAAGAGATGGGATATCCCGCTGCTGGAAAGGCCCAGATTTGAAACGGAGGATGACGCCGGTACGAGCATGACCCACAATCCGGCACCTGCTGCAGCGATTGTGGAGACAACAAAACCGGTGGCCTGCTTCCTGGTCAGTGCGCCGAGAAGAAGCGTCAGCAGTGCCCCGATGGCGAGCAGCAGAAGGGGAAAGGCTGTGCGGATATCTTCCAGGGTCACGGTGTGCCTCCCGTTAAAATGGCTACCGGTATTGTCAGCATATCAAGCAGCGGTCCAGGGTGAAGTCCAATGAAAACAGCACACAATGCCAGGATGGTGAGTATCATGATCTCCCGCACTGTCAAATCAGCAAGCGGCAAAGGTTGTCGTTCCTTTTCAAATATCAGTTCCTGAACAAGGCGCACGGTATAGACGAGAGAGAGGATTAACCCGATAAAGGCGAGGATGGTTGCCGTCCGGGCACTTGCATATGAGCCGGTGAGGATTAAAAACTCACCGATGAAGTTGTTGAGGCCCGGCAGTCCGGCCGAGGCCATGGCAAAAAGCAGGAAGAATGAAGAAAATACCGGAATCTTACTCCATAATCCGCCATATATACTGATCTCCCTCGTCTCTGTTCGTGAGGCCAGCATACCCACCAGGGCAAAGAGGGCCGAGGTGGTAATGCCGTGACTGATCATCAGCACGACGGAACCGGAAAGCGATATCGGTGTCCAGACAGCAATGCCCAGTGCGACAAAACCCATATGGCCTATGCTGGAATAAGCCACCAGTCGTTTCATATCTTTCTGGGCAAAGGCAATCCAGGAAGCATAGAGGATGCCTGCCGCAGCCATGCCAAGGAGCAGCGGATTGAGCATGCGGGCTGCCTCTGGAAAAAGCGGACAGGCGAAGCGGATCAATCCGTAGGCGCCGGTCTTGAGAAGCAGGCCGGCCAGATCGATACTGCCGGCGGTCGACGCATCGGTATGGGCGTCCGGCAGCCAGGTGTGCAGAGGAACGAGAGGAAACTTGATGGCAAAGCTGAGAAAAAACGCACCATACAGCCATATCTCCGTTGAGGTCGCAAGGGTGGTGTCAAGCAGCGCTGTGAGGTTGAAGGTGTAGGTGCCGGTCTGGCTGCCGTGGATAAGATAAATGGCGATGATGGCCAGCAACATAAAAAGGGAGCCTGCCAGCGTAAAGATAAAAAATTTAATCGCCGAGTAGATATTGCGGCCATGACCCCAGATGCCAATGAGGAAGAACATCGGGATCAGCATCGCCTCCCAGAAGATATAAAAGAGAAATAGATCAAGGGCGAGAAAGACGCCGACAATGGCGCTTTCCATGACCAGCAGCATGATATAGTGCAAAACCGGTCGATAGGTTATGGAGCGCCAGGAGACCAGCATGGCAATAATCGTCAGCAGGGCCGTCATGCCGACCAGCAGAAGGCTGATGCCATCCATTCCCAGAATGAAATGTATACCAAGTCCTTCAATCCAGGTGTTATCCTGATAAAGAAAGTAGCCCGGCGGCGCACCGGCGGGTGCAGCAGCGGGTGCCGAAGACCAGGCTATACAGACAAGGATCAGTTCCAGAAAGGCCGCGGCAAGAGCCAGATATTTCGCCGCTTGCACCTGTTTTTTCAGGAAAATACAACAGATTGCTCCTGCCAGTGGCAGAAGAATCAGCACTGTTGGCAGTGGCATATTGGTCATAGCACCTCCACTGCGAACCAGCCGATCATCAGTGCCGCACCGGCAGCAAGGCTTAACATATACAGCGATATCCGGCCATTACTCCATTTTCCCAGAAACCGGCCTATACTGCCGAAATTCAGAGCCATTCGGTCAAGGGAGTCATCTATCACACCCTCATCAAACCGCTGCCAGAGTATGGCTGCGAGCCGTTTGAAAGGGCTGATGAAGAGGAAGCGGTATAATTCATCAATGTACCAGCCAGCCTGGAGAAAGGCGACAATGGGTGTCGCAGGCATTTTGGCCCGTGCTCTTCTCTTTGCACGCTGATTGGCCGTGGTAACAGAACCAGGCGACGGCAAGTCCGGTAAATGCCACGAGGGTTGCTGCTATCTGTAATATGAACTCGGTTGCATGACTGAGTTGACGGCCGTCTGCCATTATAGGGTGACAGCATCGAGCTCAATAGCCCCTCTCCCAGATAAGAGGGCAGGTTGAATAATCCTCCTGCAAGACCAAGAAGAGCCAGGGGAATAAGGATATATTCCATGATCCGAGGCTGGGGAATCACCGATGGAACATCGCCTTCTTCCTCATTTCCGGCAGAAGAATAACGCTTGCCAAATACAAGAAAGACCATTCTGAAGGTATAGATGACGGTCAGAAGAACGGTCAATAAGCCGATCAGATAGAGAGTTTCGTAGAAAACACCGCCCTTCGCCCAGACAGCACCCAGAATTGACTCCTTGCTGAAAAAGCCGCCGGTCGGCGGAATACCGGCAAGACAGAGGGCTCCTGCGAGAAACGGCCAGAAGACTCGCGGCAGTGAGCGGCGCAGCCCTCCCATGGAAAAGATGTCCCGCTGATGGTGCATGGAGTTGATGACGCAACCGGCAGCCAGGAAGAGCAGTGCCTTAAAAAAAGCGTGTATGACCAGATGAAAGGTGGCGGCGGTTATAGCTCCGCTGCCGACGGCAAGCATCATATAGCCGATCTGGCTGATGGTGGAATAGGCCAGAATCCGCTTCAAATCGCGCTCGGCCATGGCGCAGCTGGCCCCGTAAAAGGCGGTGATGGCACCAATAAGACCGATGATTGCAACGACACACGCTTGAATGTCCTATCAAAGGGAAACATGCGCATCAGCAGATAGACGCCGGCAGTGACCATGGTTGCCGCATGGATCTGGGCTGAAACCGGTGTCGGTCCGGCCATGGCATCCGGCAGCCAGACCATCAGCGGAACCTGGGCCGATTTGCCGATTGCTCCAAGAAGGAGAAGCAGGCCTATGGCGGTGATTATGCTGACACTGACCGTGGCGCCCATCTGGTTCAACCGGGTTATGGAGAGAGTGTCGAAGAGTACGAACATCCAGACTATACCGATCGCCAGGCCAACGTCGCCGATGCGGGTGACGATAAATGCCTTGCGGCCGGCAGTGGCGTTTTTCTCCTCTTCATACCAGAATCCGATAAGAGCATAGGAACAGAAACCGACTCCTTCCCAGCCGAAATAAAGCAGCGGCAAATTCTCGGCCAGTACCAGAACGAGCATGGCCCCGGTAAAAAGATTGAGCAGTGCGAAATAGCGTACATAGCACGGATCATCCTTCATATAGCCAACGGAATAGAGATGAATCAGGCCGCAGACAAAGGTGATCATCAGGCAGAGAACAAGGGAAAGCGGATCGATATAGAGTGATATCGGCGCATTCAGGCCAAAGGCTGAAAGCCAGTCAGCCGATCTTAACGACCTGAGGCACCGGAGTATATGACGGCGGCAGACAGTGCGGCGACAAAACTGCCCCAGATTACGGCGCAGGCTGTCATTTCAACCATGCGGCGGGGAAGCAGGCGCCCCAGCAGAATCGAGAGGATGCCCCCTGCAAACGGCAACAGAATTATCAGGACCAGAGCAGTTTTCAATCTTTCAACTCCCTGAATTCATCAACATTAACGCTATTTTTGTCCCTGTGCAGATAGACAACCATGGCCAGCGCCAGGGAGACTTCCGCCGAGGTCATTGCCATGATCAAAAGGGCAAAGACCTGGCCATCGGCCCCTCCCCAATGGTTTGACCCGGCGACAAAGACCAGCATGGCGGCATTCAGCATAATCTCGATGCCGATCAGCAGCATTATGATATTGGTACGCCAGATCAGCACACAGACCAGTCCCAGAGTGAACAGGATCACGGCAAAAAAGAGGATGTGCTGAGCGGGACAATCATTGTTTGCGCCTCCTCGCAAGATAAAGGGCTCCCACCACGGCAAAAAGCAGCTGCAGGGAGATGATCTCAATAGCCACGCCATAGGTATGAAAAAGCGTCACCGCAAAGTCCCTGATACCTATCATCTGCACCTTGCCGGCAATATCCGTCGAGTTCCTGGATACCAGGAATACCAGAGAGACAGCGGTTATGACGGTAAACAGCAGTGCCGGCAGACAATGAAGAAGAGAAGGGCGCCTGGCGTCCTGAGGACTGCCGAGATCGAGCATCATGACAACGAACATGAACAGGACCATTACCGCTCCGGCATAGATGATCACTTCGAACACGGCAATCAGCGGGGCTGCGAGAAGAAAAAAGATCACCGCCAGGGAGAAAAAGGAGGTCACCAGATAGACGATGGCATGCACCGGATGTTTTTCGGTGATGGCAAAAAGCGTGGCGACAACGGTCACTCCTGCCAGAATGTAAAAAAGAACCTGTTCCATTTCCCTCCCGTTATGCCTGATTTCTCCATCTGCCGCGTCTTTTCCGCGGCAATGTGTTGCCGACGCTCTGTTCTCCCTGACTTTTTCTCAAACCGAAGGCTGCAAACATGCCGCTGACCTAGGGCAATAGACTGCGCACATCCGTCGGCTCCTTCTCCTCCTCGCCTTTTCCGCGGCTCTGGCCCACGCCGATGCCTGCATGATGGTAAAAATTATAGTCCGGTGATTTGCCGCAGCCGTCAATCAGCAAATCCTCCTTTTCATAGAGAAGATTCATGATATCGCGGTTGCATATCTCATAATCAGGCGTCATCTGGATCGCCATGGTCGGGCAGGCTTCGGCACAGAGCCCGCAAAAGATGCAGCGGGAAAAATTGATGCGAAACCAGGAGGCGTACCTTCTGCCGTCCTGTCTCTCAGCCGCCTGCATTGAGATGCAGTCCACCGGGCAGGCTGCCGAACAGAGATAGCAGGCAACACAGCGCTCCTGGCCTTCCGGGTCCCGTGTGAGGACGATTCTGGCTCGAAATCTCGCAGGAGGGACACGCTTTTCTTCTGGATACTGGATGGTTACGGGCTTTCGGAAAAGACGTTTCCAGGTTGTCCACAGTCCAAGCAGAATCGCCTGTATGTCACGGAACAGGGTCATGATCGTGTTGTTATCCTCTCAGTAAGATAAACCAACCGGTTGCCAGTATGTTAACAAGTGCCAGCGGGGTGAGCACCTTCCAGCAAAAATGCATGAGCTGGTCATATCGCAGCCTCGGAAAGGTGCCGCGGAGCCAGATGACCACAAAGGCAAAGATAAGTACCTTGATGAGAAACCAGAGAGCCGGCGGCAGAAACGGGCCATGCCAGCCGCCGAGAAAGAAAGTGGCCGCAAGACCGCCAAGCACGATGATGTTGATATATTCCCCGACAAAAAACAGGCCGAAGCGCATGCCTGAATATTCGGTATGAAAACCTGCCACCAGCTCACCTTCGGCCTCCGGAATATCAAAAGGGATACGTTTGACTTCGGCAATGATACTGATGAAAAAGATGACAAAAGCCAGGGGCTGGTAGACAATCAGCCAGCAGGATTTTTGCAGGTTGACGATCTCGGAGAGCTGAAACGACTGCGCCAGCATAACCACAGGGACAAGAGACAGCCCCATGGGTATCTCATAGGAAATAAGCTGTGCCAGTCCCCGGATGGCACCGAGAAGGGAATATTTGGAGTTGGAGGCCCAGCCCCCCAGAGCGACGCCATAGACCGCAATCGAGGAAAAGGCAATGAAGAGCAAAAGCCCGACATTGAGGTCGACGACCTGCAGGTCAATCTTTCTGCCGAACAGTTCCATAGGTGCGCCGAACGGGATAAGCGCAAAGATCATTATAGCGGGAGTGGCAGCCATGGCCGGTGCCAGATAAAAAAGCCACTTGTCTGCTCCGGCAGGTATGAAATCCTCCTTGGTGATCATTTTTATCCCATCTGCAATTGGCTGCAGCAGGCCAAAAGGCCCAGCCCTGTTGGGGCCTATCCGTTCCTGCAGCCAGCCCAGCAGTTTCCGCTCGAAAAGCACCAGGTAGGCCGCAATTGTCATGACCACCAGGAAGATGAGGATGATTTTCACCAGATGAAGCGTTATGTAAAGGAGATCAAAACTCATGCAGTCTCTTTTTTATGTAGGTGATTTCCTGTTTTTTAAAACAATCTGAAATTCGGTTCGTCCTCGGAACAAAGGGTGGCTGCCTTCATTACCCTGCTTTTCCAGAATAGATGCATTTTTACACCTGGGAACTCCATGCAATTTTATTCGCCGTGCCTCTCGGTTTTTGGGTCATCACCGGGGATAACCAGCGGTTCCTGGCTCTTCTGCTGACAGCTGCTCAAGTTCCTGCCATCTGCCGCTCAGTGGTTCAAGGGGACTTTCCGAGCCCAGATGCGAGATGATGTCACCAATTACCTTCCACGCCGGGAGCACCTCGCCTCCCGGCACACCTGCGCCATGCTGGCGGGGCGGATGGAGGGCCGGGGTAAGGCCTTTGATCGGCAGACCCGGGTTCATCACCTTGTTGAAGCGTTGGGCACGTCCCTCATTATTGATATAGATGCCGTCCATCTCGACCCAGGCGGTGGTCGGCAGAACGATGCCCGCCGCTCTGACAGCATCGGTGTTGCGCCAGTCAAGCGCGGCGATGCATTCGACCTTTTCGAGCAGCTCCGCCGATATATCGGCCTCAACGGCAATGATACCTTTGATCTTTTTATCAGCAATGGCCCGGCTCAGTGAGACTGCCCCATGTTCAAGGGCAAGAAGCGCTGCGGAGAATCCGTTTGGTCCCTTGAAGAGAAAGACAGGCCGAACACCTTTGGCAAAAAGCTCTGCTATTTCGGCAGCAGGGGTGTTGCTGCTGCCGCAGATAATGAGGGGCTTCTTTGCATCGTTGAAGGAGATAGCAGCAAGGGATGAGACGCTCTGCACAGGAAACGGAAGAGCAGCAACATTGTGCTGGAGAAAATCAGCTTCGCTTATAAAAACGTCTGCCCCGTTTCGCCATGCCTGTCTGACGGCAAGAGCCATCATCGGTCCCTCTTCAATAAGGTCGGAGCAGGCAATGAGAATACAGATCAGCTTTGCCGACATCCGCCATGGAGACCGAGCCATACTGCTGCAGAGTCGAAACAGCGGCCTGCCCCTTTGCCGATTCCTCTTCATCCACAAAATAACAGAGACAACCGGCTGTGATGCTGCGAGAAAGCGGCTGAAGCAGACAGAGGGCCTCCAGTGAAAGGCGGGACGAGCCGACCACGGCAAGACTCTCGGCTCCCCAGTCGCTTTCGATCCGACGAATTTTCTTTTCCAGCATGTCGAGGGCTTCGGGCCACTGTTTCTCCTCCCCGTTTACCCGCGGAGATCTGGGGCGCCGGGGATCGTTGACTTCTGCGTTGCTAAAGCGTCCCCTGTCGCAGATGAAAAAGCCATTCACCCGATCATTTCTCCGGGCTATTATCTTCAACAACTCACGGTAGCGGGCAGCAGGGATGGTGTTGCAGCCAAGGGAACAGTGGGGACAGACCGAAGGGGCCATGTCGTAGTCCCAGTAACGGGCCCGGAAACTGGCTGTTTTATCTGTAAAAACACCGGTAGGACAGAGATCGACGATATTTCCGGAAAAAGGCGATTGCAATTTGCCGTCTTCGGCCCGGCCGAAATAGACACGTTCCGCACTGCCCATGACACCGAAATCAGTGCCGCCGGCAATATCCTGATAAAAACGGACACAACGGTAACACTGAATGCAGCGGTTCATTTCATGCTCGATAAAAGGCCCGAGATGCTGGTTGATATGGGTTCTCTTTTTGCCGCTGTATCGTCTCAGGCCGTGACCGCCGGCGATGGTGAAATCCTGCAGCTGGCATTCCCCGCCCTCATCGCAGACGGGGCAGTCATGGGGATGATTGAGCATCAGCCATTCGATGACCTGTCGCCGCATGGCAACGGCATCTTCATCGGTAGTTGAGACGACCATGCCATCCTGGGCCTTGAGCATGCAGGACATCTGGATACCCTTGACCGGCCCGTCGAGGAGCTTCACGGCACAGACCCTGCACGCACCTGCCTTGCCCAGAGCCGGATGCCAGCAGAAGTGCGGTATGGTAATTCCGACACTCTGAGCTGCCTCCAACACGGAGAGACCCTCGGCCACATCCACCGCTATGTCATCGATAATCAGTTTCGGCATATCATTTATTTAAAGGGACATCTTCCTTTTTTTAGGTGATCCTGCAGTTCCTCGCCAAAATGGCTGAGCAGGCCGTCCACCGGTCCCATAGCTCCCGGCGCCAGGGCGCAGAAGGCATGGTTGAGCATTCCGACATGGTCTTTGAGGATGGCGATGTGCTCTTCGCTGCCTTGTCCTGATTCAATGGTTTCCAGGATGTGTCTGACATAGGGCAGTCCTTCCCGGCACGGTGTGCACCAGCCGCATGATTCCCGGGCAAAGAATCGTATCAGATTCAAGGTGGCGGCAACCATACAGGTCGTCTGGTCGAAAACAACTATTCCGCCGGTGCCGAGACGGGAACCGGCTTCTGCAACCGGGTCAAAATCCATCGGAACTTCCCAGTGATCCCGGGTTAAATAAGGTGTCGAGGCACCGCCCGGCAGGCAGGCCTTGAATTCGCTGCCCGGCCGCATGCCGCCGCACTTTTCTTCGATAATCTCTCCAAGCGGTATTCCGAGGGGCAGCTCAAAACAACCGCTTTGAGCGACATGGCCGCTTATGCAGAACAAGTTTGGTCCCGGCAGCCTCGGGGATCCGGGCAAGTTCCTTGAACCACTGCGGCCCGTGTCTGACAATTGCCGGGAACATTGGCAAGGCTCTCGACATTATTGACAACCGTGGGACCGCCCCAGAGGCCTTTTACTGCCGGAAAGGGCGGCTTTACCCTGGGGATTGGGCCGTATTCCTTCCAGGGCGTTGAGAAGAGCCGTCTCTTCGCCGCAGATATAGCGTCCGGCCGAGATGTGTAAAGTGATATCGCAGGAGAAATCGCTACCCAGGATATTTTCCCCGAGAAGCCCCGCCTCGCGGCACTCGGCGATTCCCTGCTGCAGATTGGCGGCCGCCTCTTCATAACCGCGCCGGATGAAGATAAATCCATGCCGAACTCCCAGGGCATAACAGGTCAGGCTGATGCCTTCCAACAGTGAGTAGGGGTTGGCCTGAAGCAGAATCCGGTCCTTGAACGTACCCGGTTCCATTTCATCGCAGTTGCAGACCAACCAGCGTGGCCCGGACTGGTCACGCGGCACGAAGGACCACTTCTTGCCGGTGGGAAAGCCGGCTCCGCCTCGACCGCGAAGACCGGAATCGCTGACCGCCTTCTCGACATCTTCAGGAGTAAGCTCAGCCAAGGCCTTTATGAGCGCAGAAAAACCGCCTTCATCCCTGTATTCCTTGAAGGTGACGCAGCGTCCCGGCTTGTTATGCTGAAAAAGTGGCTGCTCCATTGCCTGTTTCCTGTCCTGATGCATTCAGTATCCGGATCAGTTGCCATCCCGTTTATCACGAGAAAAAACCTATTCTTTTATCTGCTCATCCTGTTTCTATCTCCCGCTTTTCCTGCTGCAGGATCTCTTTGCATTTTTCAAGCGTCAGACTGGCCGTAGATGGTCTCTCCCACCATCATGGTCGGCGATTCTCCACAATTACCCAGACAGCAACAGGGCAGTAATGTAAACATCCCGTCTGCTGTGGTCTCTCCGACTGCAATGTGCAGATGATCGGCAAGAAGGTGCAGCAGGCTTTCTCCTCCCAGAGCCCAGCAGGAGATGGAGTCACAGACATGAATGATCCGTTTTCCAACCGGTCTGCGATAGATCATCTCGTAAAATGTCGCCAGTTCCTCAAGCTGCAGAGTCGAAAGACCGAGAAGATCGGCAGCCTCCTTGAGTGCCTCATCACTGAGCCAGCCATAGTGGCGCTGCATTTCCTTCATAACGGCTATCGCTGCCTCTCGCGGTTGAACAGCGGCATCGATGCGCTTTTGAAGCTCCTCTTTCAGTGTATCCGGTATCATCTCGTCACCTGTCGATGTCAGCAAGGACGTAATCAATTGAACCGAGGATGGCGAGAAAATCGGCAACGAGCCATCCCTTGCACATCAGCGGCAGCGCCTGGATATGCGGAAAACTTGGGGTCTTGATCCGCATCCTGTAGGGTATGTTGAGTCCGTCGGAGACAATAAAATAGCCGTTCTCTCCCTTGGGGGCTTCAATGGCGCTGTAGTTCTCGCCGCGAGGCGGCGCCATGCCGCGGCTGGAATTGACAAAATGGTGAATCAGCGACTCGATATCCTTCAGGGAATCGGGCTTTTGCGGCAGGACATAGCGGTAATCATCGCAGATCCATCTCCCTCCGGGCATCGACTCAAGGCACTGGCTGACGATGCGAAGCGATTGCCTGATCTCCCCTGTACGCACCAGATAACGGGCCCAGCAGTCCCCGCCTGAAGCGGTGACGACTTCAAAGTCGAAGCGATCATAGCCGGCGTAAACCATTTTCTTGCGCAGATCCCAGTCAAAGTCGCAGGCGCGCAGGTTCGGCCCGCTCAATCCCCATTCCAGTGCTTCATCGAGGCTGATGGCGCCGACGCCCTGGGTGCGGCCGGTGAAAATGGGATTGCCCTTGAGCAGATCATCGTATTCCTTCAGCCGGGGCGGAAGCCACCTGAGGAAGTCCTTGATCGGCTCCTCCCAGCCCTCGGGCAGATCTTCGCTGACTCCGCCGATGCGGAACCAGGCCGGATGCATTCTGCCGCCGGTAATGGTCTCTATTATATCAAAGATCTTTTCCCGGTCGGTAAAGTGATAGAAAACCGGGGTCATTGCTCCTATATCCGCGGCGAAGGTGCCAAACCAGACGAGGTGGCTGGCGATACGGAACAGCTCACTCAGCATGACGCGGATGACCACGGCGCGTTCGGGCACGATAATACTGCAGAGTTTCTCGACACTGGTGACATAGGCCAGGTTGTTCATGCACCCCGGCGAGATAATCGATCCGGTCGGTGTAGGGGATGAACTGGTTCCAGTGCTGCCGCTCGCCTATTTTTTCGGCTCCCCGATGGTGGTAACCGATGTCGCTGTCCATATCGACAATCTCTTCACCCTTCAGCTTGAGAATGAAGCGGATGATACCGTGGGTTCCCGGATGCTGCGGACCAAGATTGATGAGCATGGTTTCGTCGTCAAGTCGCTCAAAGTAGTCGGTTGCCGGCAGTGCCTGGTGGAAGCGCGCATCTTCGGTGGTATAGGCAGGCATGTCTGTGGCCCGGGAGACGTGCTCCTTGCGCAGCGGGTGTCCCTGCCAGTCCGGCGGCATCAGGATGCGCTTGAGGTTCGGATGGTCGCTGAAAGTGATGCCGAACATGTCAAAAACCTCCCGCTCATACCAGTTTGCTGCCGGGAAAACCCCGGTGACCGTCGGCATCTGCGGATATTTGCCATCCAGCTCTGTTTTTAAGCGGATATAGCCGGGCTCATCGAAACAGAGCAGATGATAGTTGAGGGTAAAGTCGGCATAATCTCCAGGGTGACGGCGGCAGGATTCATCAACCGCGGCGATATCCTCCAGTCTGCGAAACGGCAGTGTCGATCGGTTCTTCAAATGCTCTAAAACCTTGGGCACCGTTTCTCTGTCAATCCGGTAGGTGAGCATATCCGTTGCCGCCGTATCCAGTCGGACCTTGTCGTGAAAGATGGATTCTAGTTCTTCCTTGAGGCCAAAATCAGGATATGGATGGCGTGCTGCCGGCGGACGCCACATAGCATCTGTGCGCGACAGATGAAAATATGGTTGCTGAAGGGAGGTGCCGCGCTTTTCGATACCTGCCATGCCGGGCCCCCGGTTGTCTCGTGATTTGGTCAGACCATCGATGAGCACAGGTGCTGTGGTGCCCTGCGAACCACCCTGCAGATGAAGGACCGGGCGGGCGGGACGTTCTTCGGTACGGATTTTTCTCTGCAGCAGCATCAACCCCTGAAGGAATGCCTCCGGGCGGGGCGGGCAACCGGGAACATAGACATCGACCGGTAAAATCTGATTAATTCCCTGAACAACGCTGTAGACATCATACATGCCGCCCGAATTGGAACAGCTGCCCATGGAAATTACCCAGCGCGGTTCCGTCATCTGTTCGTAGAGACGCAGGATCGAAGGTGCCATTTTCTTGAAGATGGTACCGGAGGTGACCATGAGGTCTGCCTCCCTGGGGGAACCGCGTAAAACCTCAGCACCGAAGCGGGCGATATCATGACGGGAGGTGAATGCCGTCATCATTTCCACAAAACAGCAGGAGAGCCCCCAGAACATGGGCCAGAGAGAGTATGCCCTGCCCCAGTTGATCATGTCATCGAGACGGCTGAGCAGGATATTGTCGGGGATCTCACGCTTCATCGGCTCTATCCTGCATCTTGGAAGGTCCCCATTCAAGCCCGCCTTTCAGCCATATCCAAATGAGGCCGAGCAGCAGTGCGACAATAAAAAAACTGATATGGATAAGTCCGCTCAGGCCAAGGTGATTCCAGACAGCCGCCCAGGTGAAGATAAAGGCGGATTCAACATCAAAAACAATGAAAAAGATAGCGATAAGATAAAAGGGGATATAAAGCCGCAGTCGAGCCGTACCGCTTGGCATTATCCCGCATTCATACGCGGTTACTTTGGCAGGGCTGGTTGTCTTTACACCAAACCACCAGCCGGCAACGAGCATGCCTCCGACAAGAAGAATTGTAACCACCGTGTAGATGACCAGGGGAAAGTATTGGTTGAATTGCAACATGCTCACCTCTTCATGTATCTCATTGATGAGAACAGATTACAGAGAATTTTTCCATTTTCCTATGATTATTGAAGAATTATAGTATCTTTTTCCCGATGCTTCACAAAAGCAATAACTATGCCAGTATTGATTGGTTTACCGTTTCCCTCCAGCGCAGTATTGCCAGACACCTCCTCTTCGTTAGAAAATTAACGTGTTCCGAGGGGCGAAAAAAGATGTTTTGAGCTCGTCCTGCGCTGCCATATCTATCAGGTTGTGACAGAAGCGTGGTTAGTCGTTCCTGAAAAGTTGGACTTTATCTCAGGCGAATGCAGACACTACTCGACACTCATTTCTTTTGATACCGACCAGCAGCTGTTCCTTCCGACATGCGTACGATAGATTTCGTTCTGTCTGGTTTGGCAGGACAAAAGCAGCCGCTATCATGAGTTGATGGCGTCGTAAAAACTTCGATCTACTGCGTCGTGGAACTTTTTCCGGCACTCGGCATACTACCTGTATGCCTTCGCACCTGAAAAACTACCATTCCTTGTTTATCTGTGTTTTTACTTAGCCATCTTTTGGAGTGCAATAGACTTTTTACGAGTATGTCATGAGCTGTTCAGTCTGTCGAGGAGCCGGTCGAGTTTTCGCCTGGGGGAGCTCAGTGACCTGCCGTACCGTTTCATGCCATGCCAGGGATCGTCCTTCTGACCGAGACGATGAAATATGTTCTCTATGGAATATTTCGAACTGTCGCCTTTGAAGCTAATGAATTCGTCCCACGCCAAAGGCGTGGCCACCGGCGCACCGGGACGTGCACGGAGGGTATACGGAGCAACTCCGGTCTGACCGTATCCGTTTCGGAAGACATCGATATAGAGCCTGCCGCCGCGTTTGTCTTTTCTCTGGGCATCGGTAAGTTTTTCCGGGTTGTTTCCGGCAAGGAGTTTTGCGGCATCGGCTGCAAAACCACGCACCGCATCGAAGTCCGCCTGACGATTGAGCGGGACGATGACATGTGCGCCCCTGGAGCCGGTGGTCATTACGAAAGAGCAAAGACCCAGACGGTCAAGCAGGTCCTTAAGCTGCCTTCCACCCTCTATCACCGGAGCAAAATCATCGCCCGGGGGATCAAGATCGAAAACCATTCTGTCCGGATATTCCGGTCGATCGAGCCTGCTCAGCCACATGTGAAAGGTAATGGTACCGAGATTGGCGAGGAGCACCGGACAAGAGGGGGTATCGCAGACGATATGCTCCAGATCGCCGCCGTCTTTGCGAGGCAGCACATGCCCTTTTACCGCCCTGTCGAAATAGTCGGCCCGCTCCTGCTGAAAGAATCCCCGCTCTAGAATCCCGTCGGGAAAGCGCTGTATCGTCAAAACACGACCTTCGATATGGTAGAGAAGATAGGGACTGATTTTGGCGTAGTAGCAGGCAACATCGTCTTTGGTAATGCCGATGCCTGGGAAAAGCACCTTTTCCGGACTGCTGATTTCGATGTTGCGTCGACCCGCTCGTATTATCACCTTCCTTACTCCCTTGGCCTTGAGAACTATTCTGCTTCGGAGCTTTCTTCCCGGACAACCTCACGTGCTTTCTTGTCACGCCTGAGACCGAGATATCGGGGATGACGAAGTCGCCGGTTCTTCGTCCACTCGGTAAAGCCCACTTCCGCTACCAGACAGGGAGTGACGAAGTTGACATTGTTCTCTTGCACATCCCCGCGATCGAAGGGAGACGTCTCTCTTTCGATACGGGACATCTTTTCATGCAGCCTCTCCAGGGTTTCGTCGTCATATCCGGTTCCCACCTTGCCGGCATAAACGAATTCATTGCCATCATAGTACCCCACCAACAGGGCTCCAAAGCCTTTTCTTTGACCGCCGGGCTCGGTATAACCGCCGATGACCAGCTCCTGCTGCTGTACGCATTTGAGTTTCAGCCATTTTCTCGACCGGCTGTGCACATAGGCCGACCTGCCGTCTTTGGCAATCAGCCCTTCCCATCCTTTGGTGCAGGCCTCTTTATAGTAGTGCTCACCCTGTTCATTCCGATGGGCTGTCAAGCGCAATGGATCCTTGAAATCAAAATACCGACGGAGTATTCGCTTGCGGGAGCGCAGCGGCAGTTTGTCTATCAGGAAGGAGTCCACATGAAGGATGTCGAAGAGATAGTAAAAAACAGCCACGCTGCTCCTTCGTGCCTCTTCGGGTTCCCTGATCTGCATACGCTTCTGCAGCCTGGAAAAACTGGTGATACCTCTTGAAAAAGCAACCACCTCGCCATCGACACCAAAATTCGTAGGCGGCTGACGCGACAGGGCATCAACCAGCTCGGGGTAGGTGTCAGAGAGGTCCTTGCGGTTTCTGGAGAGCAGCCTGACCCGGTCGCCTTCCCTGTATGCCAGAGCGCGCTCCCCGTCGAGTTTTCGCTCATAGATCCATTGCGGATCACTGAATGTATGGCTGCCCAGCGTTGCCAGCATCGGGTTGAGCCACCCGGGAGTAGTGCTTTTTTCGACCAGTTCCTGTTCCTCAGGTTTGAGCATGGCCATGAGATCAGTCATAGCTTTTCTCCACAACGATTTCATCAAGGTCGCGCCCGCTGGCCGCCAACACCGGATTTCTTCGGGCAGCGCCGCCGCCAAGGGTTTCCGTGGATTCAGGATATGATTTCACCTTTCCCGACCTCGACAGCGCCTTCGATGAGATGGTAAGGGATTAGCCGGCTGCTGCCGCACAAACGGGCCAGGACACGGTCGGCAACATACCATACCCTGGCCAATGTGTTACTGGTGACGGATAAAACCAGGGGTGAGTACTTCATACCAGGAGCCTGTCGCATTACGCCCTTTTTCCACATCTCTCTGCGTTATTGTCTAAAAATCAATGCTCGCAATATCAGTCATATGGCTGTGCTTGATTTCTGAAAATGGTTTGATCTGAGAGAAAATTGCGATAATCCGACAGGCTTCCGGGTTTGGATGATTGCCAATATTTCTGGTTATCAACCGTCAAAGTCATAGCCGATCCTGACACGTTGGAGACTTCTCTGTAACGCCTCTGAAAGATCCCCTGGTTTAATTTTTATTTTTTCATCATCGGTGCTTTCGTCTGTAAGCAGGGCCGGAAGTACAAAGGCTCCCGACCCGGTCTTCAAGATCGCCCATGAGGATATCCAGGAGGATATGCAGATCATTGATTTCCTCATATATCTTTTCCGTGTTTCCAGTCTTTGCCATGTCCATCTTGCGAATTGCATTGGAAAGTTTTGATTTCCATATACTTAATTCTATTTCTTCATTGCGGCAGTAATCTTTGATTGCAATATTTTTCTTCATCGTCCTGCTTTCTCTTGTTTGCTGGATCATGAAATTCTGATGCATATTTGTTTGATTATCCGGATACGGTAAGGGCATATATTCCCAAGTGCTGCTCACTGAAAGCAGAGTTAACCGTTTCTGCTACCGGCCGTTCTCTTTTATCGCAGTCGGGCTGCCTAGACCTTTGCCCCCCTGCCGCAAAAGTGTTTTGAACTCAGAAGATTATCTTAGATTTGGCAACATTGCCAAGGTCATATGATTGGGGGTAAAATGGTTAGTAGTATTACCTGTTTTTTTCTCAGTTGGAGCTGTAAACAGCGGGGGGAGGGCGGAAGCTTACTTTTTAGTGAAGGAATGAACAATTCATAGTCACCTGGATCTTCATAGCGCCGCTGGTCCGCCAGACAAACGCCAAATCCCTGGGGCTTGGATGCTGCAGCATCATTGACTTTCTCAAGGTCATGACGCCGCTCAATAAGATTCTTGACCCTTTTATCCAGGGAAATACAGGCTGTAAATACAAAGAATGAGGATTCACCCCTATAGGCTTTTTACCGGTCGATCGTTACAATATCTGAGGAAGTGGGACGCTCCTTGCAGGGTATCCCGAATATGGTATCGATCAGGGCTGAAACCGAAAAGGTTGAAGGAAAGTCACTATTGCTAATTCCAATGCATCCCCCGAGAAACTGGAGCCGTTGAAAAAAACTCGGCCAACCGGTTGGGACGCTCTAATGGATGAACGGCATAAAAAAGAGGACCGGGTCAACGAAGCTGTCGAATCGGCACGAAAGAAAATAAACCAGGATACATCATAAACCCGAGAACTACTTACTGTTTCACCTAAAGAGTTGGAGGACAAGATGTTTTTACTGATAAAATCTTCAATACTCCTGACATTTGCCTTGATACTATTGACGTTGCAGGTAACTTGCGGTTTGGCAGTGTCCGTGGATAATAAGAGGGACATCGATGATGTCGATATCAGCGACACCGTGCTCGATGAACTTGCTCATGACCACGTCGTTGAGGTTTCCTGGATCGATGTGGTCAGTGAAAATGGGATCGTTACCCTGAGCGGCCGGGTATCAAATATTCTTGCCAAAGAACGGGCGGCCCTGATTGCCGGAACAATTAAAGGGGTCAGAGGTGTGGTTAATATGCTCCAGGTGGTTACCCCCGTGATTACCAGTGATAGAAGTTTGGCAGCCGATGTCAAAGATGCGCTTTTGTCCGATCCAGCAACCGATCTCTTCGAAATTGGCGTAGGCGTTTCAGACGGTACTGTAATCCTCTCCGGAGAGGTTGACTCATGGCAGGAAAAGAAGTTGTGTGCAATTGTCGCCGAAAGTGTCAAAGGGGTCAGAAAGGTGCGGAACGATATCGTTTACCGGGCTGATGTTGAAAGATTGGATGAAGAAATTCGTGTTGAGACTGAGCAGGCTATTTCCTGGGACTCTTTGATCGACGGCGATAGCAAGGTGAAAGTGACGGTTATCGACGGTACGGCTACCCTGGTGGGCATCGTCGGCAGTCTTGCAGAAAAAAACAGGATCATCGATCATGCCTATCTGGCAGGAGCGAACGAGGTTAAAGCGGCGGGACTTGACGTAGCCTGGTGGGAGCGGGAAGATGAAAAGGAAAGCGAACAGTATGTGATTCCTACTGACCAGCAGATACAAAAAGCGGTCAGGTGATGTTCTCTTCCATGATCCTCGGGTATCGCCTTTTCATATCATTATCGAAGTGGACAGAGGAGTTGTGACTCTGCGCGGTACCGTTGACAATATGAAAGCCCGACAGGCTGCTTCCCGTTCGACGGAGAATACCGTTGGTGTGGAACTGGTTATTAACCGTCTCAGGGTTCGCCCGACCGCCTTGTACTTTGATGCTGATATAAAAGATAAGGTGCAGAGGAGTCTGAGGCGAGATCCTTTTATCCAGATGGACGAGGACGAGATCAGGGTTGCCGTTTACTCCGGCGTGGTCGAATTGAGCGGCTCGGTAGATACAAGTTTCGAGAGATCGAGGGCTGAAGAACTGGCCATGCGGGTCAATGGCGTCGTCGATGTCAACAACTATATCCAGATCAACAGGGCTCCGGTACCTTTGCCTTACGATCCTTATGTGGATGATTGGTATGTCCAGGAAAGTCCTTATCCCTACGATCCCTCTGATCGTATAAAAACGAGGAAGTCTGACCTCGATATTGGCCGAGACGTCGAAAAGGAATTATACTGGAGTCCATTCGTTGACTCCGACAAAATCGAGATAATTGTCAAAGATGGCGTCGTGACCCTGCGCGGCACCTTCGATTCCCGTTCCGAGTTTTACGCAGCCACAAAGAACGCCTATGATGGCGGCGCTGTTGCGGTCAGGAACAAACTGATTTACCACGTCCCGGATTCATAGCTCAAGACTTCGACAAATGACCGCCTTCTACTCGAAGCCCCGTTATCGAATTCAGGAAAGAAATGCTTCAAACCCTCCAGAAACCCTGCGGTATGGTTGCCGTTGAGCGAGTGCGCATCCATACGTTTTGAGCAGGGTAGAGCTTTCGCCTCTCCAAGCCTAAGGTAGCGTAAACCGCTCTATAGTCAAGCCTCACCACTGCCTCGCTATCTTCCCCTTTAGTTAGTATAATGAAACTGCGTTTTCGCACAGATAAGGCCATAGAGAGCTTCTCCCATTCGGGTCACTTCTGGTATAAAGCTTGCAAAAAGAAGTTCAAAGGCTCATTCACTAACCGGGTTCATGTCCAAAATGTGGCATGGCCAGCCGAACGGATGACTGTCAGCCTGGATGAAGAGGATAAACCAGAATCTCTCGACATCTGCAAGCGCAAGAAAAAAAGGAGCGTATAATGGGCTGATTTATAGACATCTATGGCGAAGCAGCTCTTTTGACATACGACCCCGGTGGTGCCTATCAGATAGTAAAGGAGTATAAATATGAAAGGAGTATAAATATGAACAACAAGGTCAACTATATCAAGGAAATCGAAGAGCAACAGAAAAGATGGCATCAGGATATTTACAAATTCAGGATTATTGCCGAAGAAACTGGTGAGGAGGAACCCGACCGACAAATCAAATATTATCAGATCATTGAAGATATTGTAGCCAAGGAGAAGGATGTTGCCGACAAACTTTCTGAATTGAAAGAGAATTCCGGCACTGAATGGCAAAAGATGAAGCCTGAAATTGAAAAACTCAGGGGACATGTCACAAACGCCATCGAGTCGGCCCGTTTCACTGTAAATTGATCAACGCTTTGATCGGTGTAATGCACACAGACCGTTTTAATGCTTTTTATTCTCTTTTCCATGGGATGATTGCGCTCACGGATTGGCTCTTTTGAGGCATCGAGTATTTCATCTGCTTCGTCCCCAGGCACTGTTTTCTCAGGTAATTCAGACGTCTTGTTTAGAGGATTCTTGCCAGGCCCCTGTGGACGATACCAATAGTAGAAGAACTCTCATGCTTCTGAAGAACTCTCATGCTTCTCATTGTACTTCAAGATTCTTACTGTTTAGAGCAGTAATAGAGTAAGATAGAATAAGAGTCCTCTCGATCGGTACGTTGTGATCGCTCTATTTTTTCATCAATTTTCTGGCTATTTAGGTTTATGATACAAAAATTTGCTCAATGTCAAATATCACTGCACATACCTCGTCAAATAGCTTTCCACCGATCACGCGTAGATCGAAGTTTACTCAAGACGTATATACCTGATCAAGATTTCTCATATCTTGATCTCGAACGAAAAACCTGATTATTCAAGATGCTGGAGACCAGGAGACAATGCATGAAGAAATTTGATGTCATCGTTATTGGAACCGGCACGGCTGGACAGACTGCCGCATTTGATCTTGCAGCAGAAGGCTATAATGTTGCCATTATAGAAAGCAGTGGTACGCCGGGAGGGGTTTGCGCCCTGCGCGGCTGCCAGGCAAAAAAATGGTTCTATGAAGTGTCTGAACTTGTTGCCCGCTGCAGCCATCTCAAGGACATGGGAATTACAACTCTTCCACGGGTTGACTGGCAGCAAATTCTCATAGAGAAAAATAGATTCACCTCTGAGGTACCGGAAAATACCATAAAGAACCTCCGAGGAAATGGCGTCACCTTCATTGAAGGAAAAGCAACATTTATCGATGAATCAACTGTCTCTATAAATAATTCCAACCTTACGGCCTCCTTTTTTATCGTCGCCACAGGGGCAAAACCAACGGCCCTGCCCTTCGAGGGAAATGAATACATGATAACAAGTGATGAATTTCTCGAGCTGAAAGCTTTGCCGGATCGTGTCGCTTTTGTTGGCGGCGGATTTATCTCGTTTGAGTTTGCTCACTTTGCGGCTCGTCTGGGTAGCCGCAAGGGAGCTATCCATGTCCTCGAAGCAGGCGATAAAGTGCTGTCACCTTTTGATCAAGACATGGTCCAACAGCTTGTAGAGGCTTCAGAAGCTGAAGGAATCAGCATTCATACAAATGTTTCTATTGTAGCAATAAAAAAGGGCAGCAGCGGTTATACCGTTGTCTTGGAATCCGGTGCTGATCTGGAGGTGGATCTGGTTGTCAACGGAGCCGGCCGTGTTCCCAACATCGACTCCTTGAATCTGCAAGCCGCAGGTGTGGATTTTTCCAGAAGGGGTATCACGGTTGACCAGCATATGAAAACTTCAAAGGATAATATTTTTGCTGCCGGCGATTGTGCAGAAACCCTCCAGCTCGCCCGGGTGGCCGATATGGAGGCACATGTTGCTGCCAGGACCATCATTGCTGCAAAAGACGGTGGGGTGTCGGCCCGTATTGATTACAATGCAACTCCTGCGGTCCTTTTTACCTATCCGCAGCTGGGTATGCTGGGGAAAACAGAAGAGCAGCTTAAAGAGGAAAACGTCAAGTACTGGAAAAGCTATGATACACATCTAAGCTGGCCTACTTACCGTCGAGTTGGCTTGAAATATGCGGCCTATAAAATTATGGTCGACAAAGATGACCTTATACTGGGCGCTCATTTTTTATCTGATAACACAACGGGTCTGCTCAACACCTTTAAACAGGCAATGATAGACAATGTCCCTGTTACCAGGCTCCACGAGAACAATATCATGTCGCCTTATCCTTCACGGGAAAGCGATATTGTCTATATGTTAAGCCCGTTTCTTGAATAGAGCGGTTCAGTCTCCGTTGTCCATGGTGTGTTTTTCCCCGAGCTGTTGCTTATAGGTTTTATTTGCTTCGCCATAATAAACAGTTCTGTGTGGGAAAGGAATTTCAATATTATTTTTGTCAAAAGCCAGTTTCAGACGTCGCAAGTACTCCCGGCCAACTTCCCACTGATGGATCGGTTTTGTTTTTATCCTGCCTTTGATAATAACCGCGGAATCATCAAATTTATCCACGCCGAAAATTTCTGGTTCCCCGACCATGAATTTGCCAAGTGCCGGGTCTTCCAGCAGCTTTTTCCCCACTTCATGCATAATTTCAATAACTTCATCAGTATGCTCTTTGTAAGCAACGCCGATATCAAAAACATAGGCCGACCATTCGTCGGTGAGGTTGCTGAGAGTGGTTATTGATCCATTGGGAAAGATATGGACGATACCACCGAGATCACGCAAAACAATGGTACGAAAATTGATCTGTTCAACGAGGCCTCCAGTCCCATTTATGATGGCTACATCTCCTACCCGGATCTGGTTTTCCAGGATAATGAAAAAGCCTGAAATGATGTCACGAACCAGGTTCTGCGCCCCAAAACCGACAGCAAGGCCTACAATCCCTGCACTGGCAATAATTGGCGCAATATCGACATTGAGCTCCTTGAGTATTATCAAGCTTGTCGTTATCCATAACGCAAGCATGACACCTTGCTTCAATAGCCGGACAATTGTGTCTATTCGCTTTCCTGCTTCCGAGTCTGCTTCTCCTTCTTCCCTGCTTTTTTCCAGCAATTGTATTTCAAGGTGCTTGAGGAGTTTTTTCAGCAGCTTCATAATCACCCAGGCAATTACCAGAATCATGGTAACCCGCAAGCCGGTTTTTATGATTGAATCCCAGGAAAAGCTTTGAGCAAATTGAATAATTATGTTCATGTCTTCAGTTAGTTACCTAGTATTTAACGAATATGTTGTCGGCTTTGACAGCGTTGAACTTTCAATCCTGCTTCGGGCAATTGCCCGGTTCTTCTCGTTTATTGCAATAAAAGACGAAAGCATCACTCTGTGTGGGGGAGAAAGAGTTAACGTTTTTTAATTTTATCGGTAACATACTCACTGATTTTCGATAAATTTTCTGTCTCATCCGTAAGAGCTGAGATTGGTATCTCTGCCCTCGCGGCGCTCTTATGTCCCCCGGCTGAACCAAGCTCGCCAAACAGTCGTTTTGCAAGCTTGCCCGCATCAAGCCGAAAACCGGCATTCCTTATAATAATAATTAATTTCTTGCCGTAAATTCCGGAAACGATACACCAGGTGGCTTCCGCCATCTTCAGAAAAAAATCGGCGAGAATCACCAGAGCATCGGTATCCGTTACCACACCCATATGGATATAGGCTGTATCATCGATAAATTGCAGTTCTTCGAAAGCCTTGCGAAATGCGGCCAGGTTTTTCTTGTTGATTTCAGATGATTCAATTTTCTTAATAATATTGATATTGACGTAGGGATAAAGATACCGAAATGATTTGACATCAGCGCAGGTTGACGTTCTGGTGAAGTTATCAGTGTCTGTCTTAATGCCGTAAAACAGAGCAGTGGCTAACTTTATTGAAGGGGTAATTCCAGCGGCCTTGAGGTATTCCGTCATAATGGATGAAACGGCACCGTATTCCTCGCGTATATCTTTGAAAGGGACTTTCAGCAAAGGATCGGGTGAATGATGATCGATGATGATACTGAAATCGCTATGGTTTAAAGATTTATGGTGATGCGGCTGTGCGTCAACCATGGCCCACTTCGTCACAGCACTGGTGTCTACCTTGGTGATGTAGGGCAGGGTGATCTTCAAATCTCTGAGCATAGCCAGGTTATCAGAACGTTTTATAGCATTGACCCGGCAGATAAGAGTCTTCTTTACCTTTCTCCAGAACAATCTTTTTAAAGCCAGAGCACTGGCGATGGCATCCGGATCGGCAACAATTGGGATACAGACGATATCATCGGTTGATACAATCTCGAGAAGACTTTCATGACGGCCTTTATGGGTTGTTGACTGGGTGGGAGGGGTCATAAGGTATATTCCCGGGTAGTGATGCTCCTGTCTCGGCTGGTTTGCGCCAGCCGGAAGGCATGTATTAAATGTGTCATAAACGCCATCCTTACCTCGTTCATGCTTTATGATACTTTTATGTACCTCAGCCTGAGGGCATTACTGATAACGGAGACAGAAGAGAGGCTCATCGCAGCGGCTGCAATGATGGGCGATAGCAAAATGCCGAAAAGCGGATACAGCACCCCTGCGGCCACCGGTACCCCGAGCGAATTGTAGATAAAGGCGAAAAAGAGGTTCTGCTTGATATTTCTCATCGTTGCATCGGACAGCTTTCTTGCTCGAACGATTCCGGTGAGATCGCCCTTGACCAGGGTGACTCCGGCCGCCTCCATTGCCACATCGGTACCGGTACCCATGGCGATACCCACATGTGCCTGTGCCAGAGCGGGTGCATCGTTGATGCCGTCGCCTGCCATGGCAACCATGCGGCCATCCTCCTGGTATTTTTTTATTGTTGCCGCTTTCTGGTCGGGAAGAACTTCCGCCACGACTTCATCTATATTCAGTTTACCGGCAACCGCCTCGGCAGTGGAGCGATTGTCTCCTGTCAGCATAACAACCCGCAATCCTAGATCATGGAGTTGCTCAATTGCTGAAGGAGTCGACTCCTTAATGGGGTCGGAGACAGCCAGCAGACCAGCGAGTCGGCCATCTGCGGCGACATACATCACTGTCTGACCATCCTTGCGCATCTCTTCCGCCCGGTCGGTGTGCGAAGAAGTGTCAACCTCAAAATCATCCATGAGTTTCAGGTTGCCGAGTAATACCTTAACGCCATCGACCACGCCGGAAACACCTTTTCCTGTGTGGGATTCAAAGTCGGTTGTTTCCATGGTTTTGACCTGCCGCTCATCTGCACCCTCAACGATTGCCTCCGCCAGAGGATGTTCACTTGCCTTTTCCAGACTTGCCGAAAGAAGCAGCAGCTTTTCTTCCGTCATATCATTTGCCGCTACCACATCGGTCAACTTTGGTTGACCAAGAGTCAGGGTGCCGGTCTTATCCACCACCAAGGTGTCGATTTTACGCATTGTCTCAATCGCTTCGGCGTTTTTGAAGAGTACTCCCATAGTCGCTCCCCTCCCGGTTGCGACCATAATAGACATAGGTGTGGCAAGACCCAGGGCACACGGACAGGCGATGATCAGAACAGATACCGCGGCAATCAGTGCAAAGGCCAGTTGTGGTTCCGGACCGACAAAATACCAGACGACGAAAGCAACAAGGGCGGACAAAATAACCGCCGGTACAAAATACCCTGCCACCAGATCTGCCAGTTTCTGGATCGGGGCGCGACTGCGCTGTGCCTCGGCCACCATTTTGACGATTTGTGCCAGAACAGTGTCACTGCCGACCTTTTCAGCCCGAATGGTCAAGGTCCCGGTGCTGTTGACGGTGGCACCGATAACCTTGTCGTCCTGCCGTTTTTTGACGGGGACCGGTTCTCCCGAGATCATGGATTCATCCACCGAACTCGAACCATCCGTGATAATTCCATCCACCGGTATCTTTTCACCCGGACGTATTCTGAGCCGGTCACCAACCTGGACCTCTTCAAGCGGTATATCCGTCTCCTTTCCTTCGTCGTCAATTTTCCGGGCTGTCTTGGGGGCGAGTCCGAGAAGGGCCTTAATGGCCGTTCCAGTCTGACTGCGGGCTCTGAGTTCCAGCACCTGACCAAACAGAATCAGGGTGACGATGACCGCTGACGCCTCGAAATAGACAGCAACGGTACCCTCCTGGCCGCGCATGGCGGGAGGGAAAATCTCAGGGAAGAGCACGGCCACAATACTGTAGAGATAGGCCACGGAGACTCCCAGCCCAATAAGGGTAAACATGTTGAGACTTCGCTTTTGCAGCGATTGTACCGCTCGCACCATAAAGACCCAGCCCGACCAGAGTACAACCGGTGTAGCCAGGGCAAACTCTATCCAACCAAGACTCTTTGCTGAGGCCAGATTTTCGATGAGATGGCCGCCTGGAATCATATCGCGCATGGCGATGATGACCAGCGGTACGGTAAGGATTGCCCCGAAGATAAAGCGTTTCAGCATATCTTCGTATTCCGAATTTTCCTCCTCATCTTCAAGCGTTACGGTCATCGGCTCAAGGGCCATGCCGCACTTTGGACAGGAGCCTGGTGCATCTTCAATAATTTCAGGGTGCATGGGGCAGGTATATTGCCGGCTGGAATCCTGTTCTTCAGCTGTCTTGATCATCAGGGGTGGCAGCGTCTTGTGAGGAATAGCTCTCGGGATCTTCTTTAAATTTTTTCAGACAATGTTCGCTGCAGAAATAATATGGTTCTCCGTTATGATTGTAGCGAAGAAACTCCCCTTCATCTTCAGTTGTCATACCGCAAACAGGATCTGTATATTCGCCAGTTTTCTCATGACGCTTGTTCACCGTCGCGGTTAATGCTGTTATCATGGTGCTTTTGTTTGTTATCATTCATCTGAAAGTCCTCTCCTTGTAATGGGAGCTGTCGGCAGGAGCGAACCCGCGGCCTCAACTGAACCTTCCTGTTCATACTTTACTGTACGATTGCTATTGCCAGATAGCGACGCACCGTTGTTTGGCCGCATACCGAAGATGAAGCTGCTACTCGATGATTGACTGATACGAACATGCACACATTCCCATTTTGTTGTTATCGTTTCAGGATCATTCAGTTTGAGTTATCTGTTCTCCCTGATGCCTAAATCCAGCCATCCAGCGATTTCCGGGAAGAAATAGACAAGCCCCTCGATAACACCGGCGGCATAGTTACCGTTCATACCGTGCAGATCGCCCCGGGCGATATACAGACAATCAGTAAGTCCTTTCGCTTCCAGCTCTTGGAGAGCTGCTTTTTGAACGTCAGCAGTACTATTCTTGACAAGTATTGCCTGCAAGCCGCTGGTCAGGGCATCAAGATCATTTCCACTGTCTCCGGCAAACACTGTGGCCGTTTCAGGAATTTTCTCTGCTTCCATGAGAAAGCGAATTGCATGCAGCTTGCTGGCCCGCTGTGGAAGTATGTCGAGTAAACCACAGTGCTCTTTTTCGTCCAGGCTCCAGATAACAGAGGTGACGATCCCATGCTCAGATAAAAGAGCGGAAACTTTATTACGGATGGCCTGCATATCAACCTGAGGGTTGGTGTAATAACTCACTTTATAGCTATTCTGTTTTTCTTTTTCCTGCAGCCGCAGATCGAAACCATCAAGACCAGAGAGTAACATGACCACATCATTACGGCTGCTGCCGTGCCAGTCTCTTCCAATCTCCTGCAGCCAGTTTTTATCCAACTGCCACTGTTTGCCATTTATCCGATACAGTGTTGTGCCTACATCCCCAATGACGAAATGAGGTTCAGGCAGATCATATTTTTTGATAGCCTCTTTGACGAGCTGTTCATGTCGTCCGCTGACATAAGCTAAAAGTATCTCCTCCCTTGCGGCGAGTTCGGAAAATATTTTTCTTGCTTCAGGCGACTCAACCTGTGCCCCATTGGGAAGCAGTGTGCGATCGAGATCACTGCACAACAATATTGGCTTCATGTAATGTTAAAAACCTTTTTTCCTTGTATGGCGTAGTGGCCCATCAAAGCAGCGGATGCGCTCCAACCTTGATGGCGATTTCCGCCAGGGGTGAAATTCTTGCCGTGTATAAATTCGGGAAAACTCCATGGTTCATTGTTCATACTCATGCGATTGGCCCGGTGCAGATCTGCCAGGAATGTCCTTGCCTTTTCAAGTTCACCGTTTTGCACCATATCGGCAATAGCGAACCCGCTGATCAATGGCCATAAACCGCCATTATGGTATTCATAAGGCTCATTTTTAAAGGTGTAGGAAAACATAATCTTAAGTTCATCCCAATCTTTATCCATTGACTTGATAACAGGATGAAAGGCTGGCAGCATATGCATACCGTCGGGTGTAACAACTTCTTCCACATAGGCAGTAACTATCTGACGGCGTTTTTTGCTGGATACACCGAGCAGTGATACAAGAACATTGGCAAATGCGTCAAATCGATATCCATATCCATACGGAGAGAAAAAAGGCAACCAGTGGCGATTTGAACATTGGTCGGCAGCCTTGAAGCCCTTGTTGAAAAGAACATCATGATAGATATTTCCTGACCCATTTTGGCCGGAGCCAAACCAGTAATTGGTCTGGATTATCTTTTTTAATGCATGAGTTTTTTTCAGTAATTCATCATCTTTTTTGTTGAAACCATAATATTGAAGATAAGACCATGATCTCTGCGCCTGCAGGTACAATAATTGATCATAGAGTATATAACCATTGTGCACGTATTCGTCTGCCCAGTCACCGGCAGCCGGCACATAGAGTAGACCTCTGGCGTTGAATTCCCATGCTCCCAGCAGAAAAATTACTTTTTCGATAACGGGCATTATCTTTTCCAGAAACCGGCCGTCTTTTGTTTTTTGCCAATACTCTCCACAACCAATAATAAACCAGAGGTCAGCATCCACTCGCCCTGTTGTCCCGCCATAACTCACTCGTCCCTTTTCAAGGTCAACATTGCTGGGGATCTCTCCATGGGGACCCTGGTGTGCAGCGAGAGTGAGCAGGGTGTCGCGGAATGCCTTGATCATATCTTCATCGTCGGTCATGAGTGCGGCTAATCCAATAATGACACCGTCACGGCCCCAAACTCTACTGTAGTTTGCACTTTTACTGGGACTTGCTATAAAACCTACTGGTCTAATGCATTGTCGGACCATGTTGATAGAATGCTTAAAGGAATCATCGCTTTCAGGCGGATCAAAGTGGTTGTAATCCTCTGTGGCCATAGGTATTCACCTCACTCGGTATGCTTAAATCTCATGTTTTTTCGAAAATCTAAGAAAAAGTTAATCACTCATAACGGATATAGGTATCAGGTGGACCCATTATTAGTGCCCCTACACACCCTACCTTCCCTGGCCTACCCCTTGGATTTTCCGTGCCTGGAACCACAAAAGGAGTCATTCCTGAACGCTCAACAGTAATTCCAACTATGTTACAGGCCCCCGGAATCTGCTTACGCTTTTCTTGAAACTCGCCGAACACGGAATAATTGTTATGAGCTTAGAAGAAAGGTGGAAAGGAGAGATTGACTCATCAAAAGAGATCGTCTTCTTAATCTTCCAGGTAACTACGCTACCTATATCAATAAAATAAATTCTTCTACCCATTTTCAGGAAACCAGCCTCTACCTATTATATAACAAAGGGATGATTGGTCTTTATTTTCTGCCAAAGCAGAAATGGGGTGCCATAAAAAAAACTGGAGGCAATTATGGCCAAATTGAAAAGTATTAAAGAGTTGCAGGGATACGAACTGGGAGCTCAGGATGGTAAAATAGGCAGATGCAGTGATTTTCTTTTTGATGATAGAAGTTGGACTATACGCTATATTGTTGGTAATACTCATAAATGGCTTCCTGGGCGTAAAGTGCTTATTTCCCCGATATCTATTGGTTCGGCGGAAGAATCAACGCAGACACTCAGTGTTGGGCTCACTAAAGATCAAATAAGAGACGCACCAGATCTCGGCGCCGACGCTCCAGTATCGCGACAGTATGAAATAATTTTCAATCGATATCATGACTGGGGCAACTACTGGGAAGGCCCCTTGACCTGGGGACACTATCCGTTTCCCCATCTTCTGCAACGAACCGAGGATTTGCAAAGAGAAGTAGCTAACCTTGAAGAAGATAATCACCTTCGGTCAACCCATGAAATACTTTCATACGCTATTCAGGCTACGGACACTAAAATAGGCCACGTCGAGGATTTTGTTGTCGATGAGGAAACCTGGGTAATAAGATATCTTGTCATTGATACCAGTAACTGGTTACCAGGTAGTCGGAAGGTCATTATTTCACCGGACTGGGTTGAGCGTGTTGACTGGGGCAACAGGAGTGTTGAGGTGTGTGTCCCCGGTGAAAAGATAGAAAAGAGCCCTGATTATGACCCAAACATAGCCTATAGACCGCGATTACGAAACAGCCATCTATAATTTTTATGGACTGCCGTATTACTGGTAGGCGATTACCAGATGTTTTGCATCTCCCGCCGCAAAATGTAACAACATATAAGATAAGCAGCGCACAGAGCATTGATTCGTCAAACGGGTTCCAACATGGTCGCCCTTGCTGATTTTTCTGGTTCTGTCTGCTGTTGAAAAAGGATGCCGATCGGCTAATAAGCCGGCTGGCTGATAAGATTTGCAAATAATAATGAGGAGGACGTCATGAAAACAGCGCTCAGCAGTGTGGATTCACTCAAAGGATTTGAACTAGGAGCACATGACGGTGGAATCGGTAAATGTAGTGATTTTCTTTTTGATGACGAAGTATGGGTGATTCGCTACCTGGTGGCCGATACACGAAAGTGGCTGCCCGGCAGGAAGGTCCTGATTTCTCCGATCAGTATCGGCGCCGTGGATGGGGGCAGCCAAACTATAAATATCGGCTTGAGCAAGGAACAAATAAAAAATTCTCCGCCTCTCGATTCAAAAGCCCCGGTATCGCGTCAGTACGAGATTTTTTTTAACAGATACAACGATTGGTCTGATTACTGGGAAGGTTCTGGTCTCTGGGGTCAAGAGCCTTATCCCCGGACGCTGAAATCAAGAAATGAGCTTCTTGAAATCGAGGAATCTGGAAAAAATCAATCGAACCTAAGATCAGCCAATGAGGTTGTCGGCTACCACATTCACGCAAGAGATGATGATGTCGGTCACATTAAAGACTTTTTCGTCGAAGAAGACACCTGGCTGATCAGGTACCTGGTTATTGATACGAGTTGGTTGCCGGGCAGTAAGCGCGTCATTGTGGACCCGAACTGGGTAGACTCGGTGAACTGGTCGGATCGTTCTGTGGCGCTGAGAATGACAAGAGAACAGATAGAAAACAGCCCGGAATACAATCCGAATGATCCTATCTATCGGGATTACGAAAAATCAATTTTCGATCACTATAAATTTCCCTACTACTGGTAGAACGTGAAGATTCCCTGCAGAACCGAAAAGTCAATAACCAAAGAAAAATCGATGATGGGCAGGAAAGCTGAGCCCGACATTGAAATAAATTCACAGGTAAAAATATGCGCATAAGAAAAGCCGTTTTCCCCGTTGCCGGTCTCGGCACCCGTTTTCTGCCCGCCACTAAAGCGATGCCAAAGGAAATGCTCACGGTGGTCGATAAGCCGCTTATCCAGTACGCCGTTGAAGAGGCACTCGCCGCCGGCATCGAACAGATTATTTTTGTCACCGGATCCGGTAAAGGTTCTCTCGAGGATCACTTCGATTCCGACCTGGAACTGGAACTGACGCTGGAGGAACGAAATAAAACGGACCTTCTCAAGACCGTCAAGTCCCTGGTACACACATCCGGCAGCATTGTCTATACCCGGCAAAGCCAGCCGCTGGGACTCGGCCATGCAATCTGGTGTGCTCGTGATATCGTCGGTGATGAGCCGTTTGCCGTTCTCCTGGCGGACGATTTGATCCGCAGCGAAGTTCCGGTTCTTCACCAGATGATCCAGGAGTTTGACCGGCTGCGTGCATCCATGATGGCCATCGTCGAGGTTCCATCCGAGGAAACGGATCGCTATGGAATCATAGAACCGGATCAGTCCTCCAATGGCAGCGTTCGGATTAAATCGATGGTCGAAAAGCCAGAACCGCAGCAGGCTCCGTCTAATCTCGCCGTAATTGGGCGATATATTTTGACTCCCCGTATTTTTGAATACCTGGGCAGGAAGGAGAAAGGAGCCGGTGGTGAGATTCAGCTCACCGATGCCATGGCGAACCTGTTGAAAGAACAGCCAGTTTTCGGCTTCAAGTTCAAAGGTAAACGCTACGATTGCGGTGACAAGGCTGGTTTTCAACTGGCCAATGTCGCTTTTGCTCTCGACCGGCCCGAACTGAGGGAAACACTGCTGGCGAACCTCAAGGAAATGCTTTGTTGATCGATGTTGTCAACTATTGATGGCGTCGTAAAAACTTCGATCTTACTGCGTCGTGGAACTTTTACCGGCACGCGGCATACTACCTGTATGCCTTCGCACCGGAAAACTGCCACTCCTTGTTTATCTGTGTTTTTACTTAGCCATCTTTTGGAGAGCAATAGACTTTTTACGAACTATTCAACAGCCAACATGGAACACGGTTTGCATCTCTCCAGGCAGGATGTCCCGGTCGGTAGGCCTGGGCGATGACAGCCGTGACGGCCATTCCGATCATCACCACAGTGGAGGTTGAGGCGGTTCAGTGCAGCAGTTCGGGCAGCGACTGCCATTCAATAGGAAACCGGGGCGATGGCCAATAGATCACAACTCTCGATCATCTTGCGGGAAGAGCGGCGAATACTGAGCTGGCTGGCCCTGGCTCTTTCTGTTCAGTCGTTGGTGGCAATGCTCCAGCCCTGGCCGTTGCAGGTTATTTTCGACTACATCATTTTAAGTAAACCTGTTCCCGAGCATATACAGCAACTGGCAGGTTCCTGGTGGAGCCTGATTGCCGATCATCTGCTCGCTTACATGGTGGCGGCGATAATTATCGTCGCTCTCTTGAACGGCGCAGGTTTCTTCCTGCAGAATCTCACGCTGACCAAAGTCTGCCAAATAGTCGTGCAGAAATTGCGCCTTCGTCTGTTTGCCCATATACTCGATTTGCCGGTAAGCCATTTCTTTCATACGGAGCCCGGGGAGGTGATCGAACGTATCACTACCGATGCGGACGATACGCAGAAACTGGTTGAGGGGTACAGTGTGCTGGCCTGTCGCAGCATACCGACATTCATAGGGATTGGCGCGATCATGTTCGTTGTCGACTGGCGTCTGGCGCTGGTCACCCTGTGTATTGCACCAATTCTGGTCTGGGCTACCTACTTTTTCGGAATGAGGATAAAACGGGTTGCCCGACAGAGAAGGAAGCATGAGGCGGACATTTCTTCAATCACCGAAGTTGCTACTAGAACCCATAAGTGGATCAAGCTTCTGGGGCTGGAAGAGAAAGAGATCGAACGAATGGAGCAGGCCAGTCTGCTGAGTCGCAGTGCGGCGGTTAGAATCGGCAGTTGGCAAGGCTACTATACCTCATTTACCAATACCATTCTGGCCGTCGGCAGCGCTGTTCTTATATTGGCTGGGGTGACTAGCATCAAGGCAGGGCGGATCAGCCCGGGAGAACTCCTGGTTTTTATGAGTTATCTCAGAAGTCTTTATAAGCCGGTTCGTGAATTTACCAAGTATTACATCAAGATCAACAAGGCTCACGCCTGCAACGAGCGAATCGAAGGTGTTATGTCGATTACCTCCTGCGAACTCGGTATTTGCGATGAACCCGATGCGAAGATGTTTCACCGTTTCAGTAAAAAGATTGATTTTAAGCGGGTCTCTTTCGCCTATGATGATAAAAAAATTATTGAAGACTGTTCCTTCACCATCGAAAAAGGTCAGAAGATCGGACTGGTGGGAGAGTCCGGCTCAGGCAAATCAACGCTGCTCAACTTGATTCCACGGTTTTTTGACGTGACAGAAGGCAGCATCTGTATCGATTCTGTCGATATCAGATCCTATTTCGTAGAGTCACTCAGACACCACATCGTTATGGTACCCCAGGAAGCGGTTCTCTTTTACACCACAGTACGGGAAAATATTGCCCTTGGCCGCCCTGAGGAGAAGCTTCCGGAAGAGATGATCAGACAGGCAGCCCAAAAAGCCAATGCGGACGAATTCATCAAAGAACTGCCCGAAAGGTATGATACCGTTCTCAGGTCAGGGACAACGCAGCTATCAGGCGGCCAGATGAAGCGTATCCTTATTGCCCGCGCCTTTCTCAGCGGCGCGGATATCGTCTTGCTCGATGAGCCCACCGGAGGTCTCGATGCGGCTTCGGAAGACCTGGTCATGGAAGCTTTCGACCGCTTGTCGGAAAATAGAACGATTGTGGCAGCTGCCCATCACCTCAAGACCATATGTAATGCGGATAAAATTCTGGTACTGAGTGACGGCCGGGTTGTCGAGCAGGGACGGCACAAGGAACTGCTCGAGAAAGGCGGGATTTACGCTTCTTACTGGAAAAAACAGATAAAGGCCTAATATAAGCAATTGGCAGCAAGAGGTTTCTTGTTCTGGCCCAGGTAGGTAAAACGAATAGCTGCCTTGCTTTCATCTGGCATGGGTTTTGAAATAAGAACCATATAAGTGCTCTTGAGTAGTGGATGCGGGAAAATACTTCTGAGAGGAGAAATAATGATGGAAAAAAAAACAGAAGAGATACTCGAGAAAACTTTCAAGGAACTTGACCGGATCGTAAAGGAAAAACAAGAGCAGGATCATGGAGAAGAACAAAAAAAAGAACGTAAAGAGATAGCCTGTAATAGTGTTAAAAAACTGAAGGCCCGAGTCGGAATTAGTGGGCAAAGTCAGCGTGCAATAACCTCTAAACCACCGTCTCTGTAGAAGAAGTTCCGATTCTCTGTTCTGCTCGTGCCCCGGGAGGAAAAGGAGCGGAAAGCTTGAGATTGAAAATAGTGTCAAATATTTCCAAAATTGTCCGGTTCAATAGGACGCTGTCCGATTTCATCGGAACAAAAGTATGGGATATGCTCATGCCGAACACGGTTCAGGAACGATCAGCGGCTCTCCTGGACCAGACCACACGAGTTGAGGGAGGCAAATAGTCAGAGGTATTGAGATATGGTAAATCGAGTACTGATAACAGGAAGCAACCGTGGAATCGGCTTTGAGTTTGTGCGGCAGTACCTGGACGATGGCTGGCGTGTCTACGCTACCTGCAGGCATCCGGCAGAGGCGAATGAACTGCAGCGTCTCGGTCAGATTTATACCGCTCTGAGTATTCACCGGCTTGACATCACCGTACAGGAAGACATCATGGCAATTTGCCAGGATCTGGATGGCATACCGATTGATGTCCTGATCAATAATGCCGGCATCTATTTCAAAAAAGCAGATTCCGGTCTGGCCAATTTTCATTATGATAAATGGCGGCGTACGCTGGAGGTAAATACCCTGGGGACAATGCATACCATAGAGGCACTCGAGGTAAATATCGATTTAAGTGACCGGGATCGTCTTATTGTGGTGCTCACCGACAGCCTAAAAGGCGGTGAAGGCCTTGATCGACCTGAGAGCTACTGCTACCGCTCCAGTAAAGCTGCCCTGAACGCAGCCATGCGGGGCCTGACCGTTGAATTAAAACCTCGCAACATCGGTGTTCTTCTGCTCTATCCCGGCGAAGTTATGACCCGTATGGGGCCGGCGGAC
>CAVUYQ010000018.1:0-300582 GCA_963745765.1 uncultured delta proteobacterium
GGCATCACTCCGCGCTGCAGGTCCGGATATGAAGGAGTTAATCGATCATTTCTCTATAGTCGATAGCGGCTCCTTTTTTCAATATGATGGGAAGGTACTTGAATGGTAGAGGTGCGCCAGCCGGTATACCGGTATACGGCAGAACGATTGCTGTCTGAGCTGAAAATTTCACAAACCGAGGCCGCACGCTTGAAAAAGCGCTTTCAGGTGACTCGGTTGTTTCGATAGTGGCTTTGTTGTTTGACCGGATTTTGAGATAATTGAGAATCTGGCCTATGCCGCCATCCTGCTTCGCAACCAAAATGGTAATCCTATTCATTCCGGAACTTCGTTTATTTGTGAGTATGAGATAATTTTGATGGCGTCGTAAAAACTTCGATTTACTGCGTCGTGGAACTTTTTCCGGCACTCGGCATACTACCTGTATGCCTTCACACCTGAAAAACTACCACTCCTTGTTTATCTGTGTTTTTAGTTAGCCATCTTTTGGAGTGCAATAGACTTTTTACGAGCATGTCAATTTTGATGGCGTCGTAAAAACTCTTCATCTGCTTCGTTGTTGCAATTTTTCTATCATTACGACGTACTCTAGTACGCCGAAATAATATAAAAATCTTACGCCTCGCATATGAAGTTTTTTACTTAGCCATCTGAAATATTAGGTTTTTACGAGTCCATCAATTTTAAAATCACTTAATTTTCAAGCAACAATTATATCCGGTATTATATTGATTTGAACCTGGTATTCACATCCTGACATTTCTATTCATCGGCAAAGCCCGGCTCTGGAAATGGTGCCATCGGAGAGGGAACCAGGATTTCCGGCAATTACTCTTTGCCATTCAGATAATTATTGTCTATTATTGCGGCATTACTGTAAAATTGAGCAATCGGCTTTGTTGGAGTGGAACCGTGGCTATGGGGAAAAAAACAACCGACGCTCCTACCATATTGATCGTTGACCGGGACAGTGCGCTCGCCGATAAAATCTCCGGGAGTCTGAGCGAAAACGGCGTGTATCTTGAGCATGTTTCCTCCGTGAAGCAGGGGATCGCTTTACTGGAGAGATATGTTTTTGAAGCCGTCCTGCTGCGAGATGAACTGGAAGGTGGTTTGAATGGTGAATCGATTGCTGCGTTTAAGATGGGAGAAGGTGCTCCCGAGGTTATTGTTTTTACCAACAAGGGAAACCCGGATCAGGCGGAAAAGGCAATAAGATTAGGTGCATGGGAATATCTGGTCGACACCTTACCTGAAAATGCCCTGCCGGATATAGTCAGGCGCGTCCTGCGCTACCGGAAAAACAAGCCCGTTGAAAATACGCACGAGCGGGAAAAGATTCGTACAAAAATCGAGAAGACTGGCCTTATCGGCCGCAGCGATGTCATGAAGAGGTGCATTGACCAGGCAATTGTTATTGGTCAATCCGAGGCAAATGTCCTGATTTATGGGGAGTCGGGTACCGGGAAAGAACTTTTTGCTTCCAAGATCCACGAGCTCAGTCTCCGCGCTGATCGCCCGCTGACCATCGTAGATTGTGCGGCATTGGTACCATCTCTGGTCGAAAGTATCCTGTTTGGTCACCTGAAAGGGGCCTTCACCGGCGCAGATAAAGCCCAACGGGGCCTTATCGAACAGGCTGACGGCGGCACCCTGTTTCTCGATGAGATCGGGGAAATTCCGCCTGCCATGCAAAAGAAGTTGTTGCGAGTCATACAGGAACACACCTATCTGCCGGTTGGCTCGACCACGGAGCGCAAAAGCAATTTCAGGCTTATTGCCGCCACTAACCGTGATTTAGAAGAAATGGCAAAAGAGGGCACGTTCCGCGAGGACTTGCTGTTCCGCTTGAAAACCTTTTTTCTGGAACTGCCCCCTTTGCGCAACCGGGTTCCCGATATTACAGCGCTTGCCTACTATTACCGAGACCTGTTCTGCAGACAGCAGAAATTGAAGCGAAAAAAGTTTTCCCCGGATTTCTTGCTCCTGCTGGCGCAATATGACTGGCCGGGAAATGTCCGGGAACTGTTTCAGTCAATTGAGCGTTCTGTATTCGAAGCCCAGGACAGCGAGACCCTCTATCCCATCCACCTGCCTCCGGGAATCAGGATTCACACGCTCCAGAAGAGGCTTGCCGACAGAAAGGAGGAAACGGAAAGTGCCTGGACTGCTGACCCGTTGGAATATGGTTCCAAGGAGGACGTTCCGACCTTGAAAGCAGCGCGTGAGGAAGCTGTCGAGCATTTTGAAAAGGTTTATCTTGCCAGGCTGCTTCGCCAGACGGGCGGGGATATAAAGAAATGCTGCTCGATCGCCGGACTGTCGCGCTCGCGTCTCTACGACCTACTCAAGAAATATGACCTGATCCAGCGAAAACCGATTATACGCAAGGCTCCTTAACGGATGGTACCATCCAGATCAGCTCGGATCTGGACTTTTCCCTTTTCAACGGCTTCTGAGCCAGGCTGTGACCTCTTGTTAAGTAACGGGGCTCAGGAGTTGATGGCATGTTTATTGCATTGTCAGTAACAAACTCATAAACATGTTTTGATGGGAGGATAATCATGCGAGAAATTAGCGCTTCAGGAAAAAGAGTTATACTTGATGAAGAGGGGTTCCTGATGGACCGGGATAACTGGAATCATAATGTTGCCAGGGAAATTGCCAAACAGCTCGACATACCTAATCTCGATGATGAGCAGATGAGCATCATTGAGTTTCTTCGGGAATATTACCAGAAATTCAACGCATTCCCTATCCTCAACTATGTCTGCAAGCACGTTGAACAGTCGAGGGAATGTGTCAACGATAAGTTCGTCGATCCGTTGAAGGCCTGGAAAATTGCCGGACTGCCGAAACTGGATGGTATCCATTTTGTCTCTTTTGACGGTAAAAACTACCGGCTTGAAGAATGCTGCTGATAGAGAGGCGGGATATGCGAAAAAAATCTTTATGGAAGGTGTTTATTGTTGAAGATCATAAACTCTTTCGCGAAGGTCTCAAGGCAATACTCAGCGGTCGTGATGATTTCCTGGTTATCGGCGAAGCTGAAGACGGCCTTGAGGCTGTCCGGAACATTACAAGACTCAAACCGGATCTTGTCCTGCTCGATCTTTCCATTCCTAAAATGAGCGGCATTTCTGTTATGAAAGAAATAAGGAGGGTTATTCCAGATATCCGGATTCTGGCCTTGACCATTCATGAGTCTGATCAGTATGTCCTCGAAGCCTTTGAGGCCGGTACGAATGGTTATTGCATAAAGGACGCCAGCAGGCAGGAGTTGATGATCGCCCTTGACAGCGTTATGGAGGGCAGAACCTATATAAGTCCTGGAGTTGCAGACCACGTTCTGGACGGGTATCTGCACAGCCGTCAGAATATCAAAGATAAAAGCGGTTGGGATACTGTTACCCAACGTGAGCGCGAGGTGCTCAAACTTCTGGCGGAAGGGTACACCAACAAGGATATCTCAGAGTTTCTCCATATCAGTGTGAAAACGGTGGAGAAGCACCGCTCCAACCTTATCGGGAAGTTAGATATCCATAACGTGGCCCAGTTAACGACGTTTGCACTGGAGAAGGGCCTGGTTGAATCCCGTATCTGACCTGTCGCCAATGGTTCATATAATCGTCATCATTTTCAATGTTGTAAACAAGCGGTGCATGAGTTGACGCGAGTCTGATGTTTTCGATATCTCAGACGAAATGAAGAGCAGATGCAAAAAGTAAAGGACATGATCCAGTCTGAAACAAATAAAATTTGTGATAGAGATTACCTGGATCAGACCATAAAATCGCTCAGGGCCGAAATGGCTGAGCGGGAGCGCATGAGTGAGGCGCTGACTTATTCCCGGAAACGACTCAAACGGATGTCTCGGCATACCCTCGACATTCTTGAAGCGGACAGGCGGACGATCTCCCGTGAACTGCACGACAGTATCGGTGCCAGCCTGTCGGCGATAAAGTTCAGCCTGGAAGGAAAGGAGTTGCTTCTCGCCGAGAACGGGGCTAATGCTGATATTTCGCTTAAGCAGGAAATCAACACCCTTCTCGAGACGATCAAGGAAACCAAACGCATTTCTGCTCATCTGCGTCCGACAATCCTGGACGATCTTGGTCTGCTGGCTACAATCGAATGGTATGTCCGACAGTTTCAGAGGATATACGGTGAGATACGGATCAGTTATAAGGCAGAGATACGCGAGGAGGATGTTCCCGAACCAATCAAAATAAATATTTATCGTATTATCCAGGAAAGCCTGAACAATGCCGAGCGGCATGGAAAAGCATCACAGATTAATCTGAGGCTCACATTTTGTGACGGCAGAAGTTCCATCTCTCTGAGTATCGAAGATGACGGTCAAGGGTTTGAGATCGAAGAACTTGAGTTGGAAAAAGACCCGATGAGCGGTTATGGACTGACCGCGATGCGGGAACGATGCGAAATTTTCGGCGGTTCATTCCACCTAGACTCGAAGCCGGGGAAAGGGACACGGGTTAAGGTCATTCTTCCGCTTGGTCTAATTTATGAGTAATATAGTGACTTGATCAACAGAACCATCTTGATCGACTCCGGCTGGGAAAACCATCAGTATAAGTGATAGAAGCGGACTGTCTGCAGGTATTCTGCGGATTGTCCAGATAAAAAAAGTAAAATTGAAAGGAGAATTGTTATGCCCGAAAAAAAGGAAATCTATAAGTGCGAAGCATGTGGGAATATTGTTGAAGTCCTCGAAGGCGGCGGTGCCGATCTGGTATGCTGCGGCGAAGACATGAAGCTGATGAGCGAAAATACTGTTGACGCTGCTAAGGAAAAGCATGTCCCGGTGATTGAAGTATCTGACGGCCGGGTGAAAGTCAAAGTTGGTGATGTTCCGCATCCGATGGAAGAAAAACATTACATTACCTGGATTGAAGTTATTGCTGACGGCAAGGCCTATCGGCAATTCCTGGAGCCCAAAGACAAACCCGAGGCGGTATTCGAACTGAAAGCTGACAAATTGACTGCCCGGGAGTACTGCAACCTGCACGGACTCTGGAAAGCTGAAAAATAAATGTTTTACCGGCCATAGTGCCGACCAATGATTGCTTCTATTGCGCGCGCCGGTGACATATTTTACCGGCGCGCATCTTTTTCAGGTCATGGGCTGATGCTTTCAAATCAACCATTTCTCACCCTCCGATAGGCAGCGGAAAGGATCATTCTGATCCTTGATCTTTTTCCCCGCATTTCTTAGAATCGTCTGAAATTAAACCAAATCAGATGACGGGAAGAAACACATTCAAATTATCCAGTTCAGGGTAAAACGACGGCAGGATGCCGCCCGCAATCAGCAAAATAAGCAAGACATGGAAAGGTTCTATGGGAAACTCCTCAACTTCATACACTTTCATCCATTTTGTCTTTTGAACGCTTTTCCCTGGCCTCTCTGTACTTTTGTTTCGCGTAGCGCTGCAGCAGCAAAACGATGAACAACAGGAATATAGCAACGGTGATGATCAGCGGATCCAGCTCTATAATCGCCGTTCCAGCCAGGACCAGGGGAATACTCAAGACAAATTGGGAAGTCCAGTTTATCAGCAGATATATTCCAAACGGTATGCCGGTCAGGGCCAGAAGATTATTTTTAACCGCGTAGGGCAGACCCGGTACCAGCGCAAATAGAAACAGCTGCCATCTGCTCGGATTAAGTCTTTGAGCAGGAAAAGGCAGGTTGAGAACTGTCAGCAGGTTGACAATCCATCCTCGCAGGAAGGAGTTGATGATGTAATAGGTGCAGACCATGTGAATTGCCATGAGCACGGCCGCAAAAAAAACACCTCCAGCGATACCGAACTTCATCCCCACCAGAAGCAGGAACACGGAAAGCGGGGCACCGAGGATCGGCAGTACCATCATCAGCAGGAGAAAACCCTGCGGACTGACATGAAACTGCAGATAGTCATGCAGGTTTTGAATTGGATCCGGAGGATACAGGATAAAGTAAATCACAACCAGAAGTATGAGCAGGACAAGGGGGATAACCAGCTGTTTTCTGGTCAACCTTTTCATCAGATGTTTGGCCCGCAGGTCTTTCACCCTGACTCCCCGTTTTGCGTTATGGTTGCCAGGGTTGCCAGAACCGGAAGATGGTCCGAGGCCAGCCGACATTCCCAGTCGTCGATTACTTCCACTTGAACCGGTCTGAAGTGGTTCGAGTGGAAGATATGATCCAGCCTGAGCAGCGGCCATGACGAATGAAATGTCGGCGACGACGGCATGGTGGGGCGTATCTGTTCAACATCATACAGCTTGCTGGAAAGGAGGCGGTACACCGGTGAGTTGGCGCCGGCATTGAGATCTCCGCAGAAGATCGTCGGTTCATCTGCAGGGATTGCGGGCAGGATGTTCCCGTTGATTATCTGATTCATCTGGGCGAGCCGTTCTTTTCGGTGCAGACTGAGATGGGTGTTGAACAGGTCCATTTTGGTGTGTGGTGTTTCCAGGACTACATGTATTACCCCTCGTTTTTCTGATGATTTTTTGTACGGCAGGCGCGGAAGGACATAGCATTCAGTATGGGTGATCGGGTGACGGCTCAACACTGCCAGGCCGTAGTCTCCACCGTGGCAACCATGGACCGACCAGAAAAAATGCTTCATTTCCAACCAGTCGCCAAGCAGAGCTGCCTGATCCAGCATTGCCGAACGCTCCTGGAACCGGTCGATCTCCTGCAGGGCTAAAAAATCCGGGTTCTGACGCTTGATGATCCGGGCAATCCGCTCGGGTAAATGTTTTCCGTCAACGCCAATGCAACTGTGCACATTGTAGGTCATAACCCGGAAAACACCCGGATTTTGTACAAAGCTTCTTGTTTTGTTTTCTGCGGCCTTTCTGCCTCGTACTCCACGTATGATGTCTCTCAGATCGGTGGCCCGGTAATATGATTTGCTGCTGGTCTGCAGATTTTCAGGAATAATCAGGAACCCCCTGGTTTCCTGGTTTCCCGGTCCGCCATGGGAACCGTTTTCGATGACAAAGGATAGGGAACGACGATTAGGCAGCCATCCGGAAATAATAAAATCACCGGCATGGCGGTGACGGCAGACGGCCTCCATGTCGGCGGTGGTTTCTTTTAGAAAAGGATGATTGGCGCCAAATATCTCTTCGGCACCGGCTGAAAGATCTGCTGTCCCGGAGCTTGATGTGCAGATTATCCTGTCGTCTTCGACATGGAAGACCAGCGGAATGTTTCCCTGACGAACCAGTCGATCGGCATAAAACCGCATTTGGTCGATATCAGGCCGTCGCGGTAAATAGATATGTCCCAGCGGTCCCATAGCCATAACATGAATCTTATCGTTTGGTGAGCTGGCAGCTCTGTCATGGGTAGCTTCATCCTCCCTGAGAGGGTGCAGCATGCTGGTGCTGCGCTTGCGCAGGTTGACGGGCGAGGCGAATTCACCAGGATCTGCCAATCCAAATGTTCGCAGGGGACCGTGTTTAAACGCTTCAGCAACGGCCTGGCGAATCGGTTTGCCCGAATATGTCTGAAAGTCAACTGAACGCTCCTGTCCGTGATCCGAATAGATCAGTATCTGATAATCCCGCCGCTCCGATTGCATTGCCTTTTTGACCAGATCCCGGATAACCGAGTCGATTCCTTTGAGGGTCCAGTGGGCAAAGGCCGAATCTGGTCCCCGGCGGTGTGAATGTTCATCATAGCCGACAAAGTTTGCATGGATCACCGGTACTCCCCTGATGATATCGATCTTGACCTGCACGCGGATCAACTCCCGCAGCACGATACAGACACCGATGCGGGAAAAGATAAACTTGAATTCCTGGAATGGCTTTTTTCGTTTGAGGACTCCTGTGCAGAAATCGACACAGGCCAACCCCATCTCGATTAGTGACAAACTGATTATTCGCAGGATTTCGGCCAGATGAATAAGTGGAAAGAGGAACAGCTTCTTCAGCCTGAAACCGTTGTAAATAGATGCCATGCGCATTGACTGGATGCAAAAGGGGGCTTCATCCGCTCCTCCAGCATAAATGTTGGAATAGGAACTGCCCCCGCTCAGCAGCAGACCGTCGCTACGCTGCTCGAGTTCTTTCGCCAGGCTGTCAACAGCCTTGGCATCGAACATTAATTTCTCCTGTTTCTCTTCTCGGTCATAATAGGAAAATGATGGGACCGCGTGCTTGATGCCGAAGAACAACTCGGCCTGGACTGCCGGAGTTGATGATGGCAGTCCTGAATAGAAAGGTCTGAGGACGAAGTGATCTTTCTGGATCAATCGCTGAAGAAAAGGCAGTTTTTTATTATCAAAGGCACGTAGCAACTCGTTGTAAGCCAGACCGTCGATCTGCAGGATCAGAACGCCGGGAGCGTTGACTCCGTGCTCTTCTGTTTCTGGTTTACGGGAATAGATCCATCGAGACGACCATTCACTGCGATCGAAAAGACGGCGCAGGCGGCGCCAGAGCTTGCCGAAATTACCAGACACGAATCACCTCTGTCCATCAGTTTTCAACGATTGAGTTGAGTGCGGCTATGGTCTTTCCATGCAGAAGGTCCCATTCCGTCTTTATGGAAAGCATTGCCAGGTGAAGCAGATCGAGTTCAGCGCTATGTGGCTCTTTGTTACTGTCCATAACCTCTTCGTAAAGTTCGATGAGGCGGCTGCAACTGACCTGTCGGGAAATTTTTTCCGCCGTTTTGCGACAGCCGGCCCGCAGTTTTAAAATCTTCTTTCGGTCCTCTAACATGATTTTAAGGGTGTGGCTAAACGCTTCCTCAGAGGTATCGGCAGGGAGTAAAATCCCATTTACACCATCTTCCATGACATCATCGACTCCCGTTGCACTGAGTGCGATTACCGGAACCGATGCTGCCATAGCCTCAGCAAGAACGAGACCCTGGGTCTCGGATTTTGAGGCGAAGATAAAGATATCCATCGCTGCATAGCAGTCTGCCAGGTCACTGCCAGTCAGGCTGCCAATCATGGTCAGCGATTTGCCGACACCCTGTTCTGCAAAAATCCTGACGATGTCTGTTTGGGCACCTCCCGTCCCCGCCACCAGAAATTTCATCTCAGTGGCTGTCTGTGCTGCCCGTGCAGCGGCACTGGCCAGATAGCAGAGGTTTTTTTCCCTGGCCAGTCTACCGACGTGGCCGACAACCAGGGTGCCTGCATCGATTCCGTGACGTTGGCGAAACCGCTCACCGTCACCCGAGGAGAATAGCTCGATATCAACACCGGTGGGCAGAACGTCGATTGCTGATCGGACGCCACGCCTGTAGATCAACTCCTTGATGCCGGAACTGGGGGCAATGACGTGGTTGCAGATATTGGCGTACTGGGTGGCGAGGTCGCTGACGAAGCGCTTCAAGGCCGGCGAATCCAGAGGTACATAATGGGTATATTGCTCGTACAGAGTATGGTGGGTAAAGACCAGAGGCAGCATGAGCGAGCGGGAGATACGAACAGCCGAATCGCCAAGCAGGAAAGGGTGGTGACTGTGGACGATATCGGGCCCGAAATCAGCTATTTTTTCGCCGACGTAGCCGATCAGAGGGATCCGCACGGAAAAATCGCTGCCGTTGAAATTCTGAATCGCGGGTACCCGGACAACGTAGTCGGGATCTTTGGTGTCCCGGTCAGGAAACGTTGGAGCAATGACTTGTACCAGGTGGCCCCGATCAAGTAAATCCTCGACAAATGTCGATACCGAGCGTGCTACCCCGCCGATGTGGGGGAGGTAGGTATTGGTGAACATGGATATTTTCACTGATCTTCCTCAAGAGTGCAGGTGTAGTCAGCCATCGTGCAGGTGCAGTCATGATCCTGAAGAGGGGCAGACTGGTATCCGGGGAGACGGGCGGTGATGGACTTCGGCGGCTGGTCATGCCAGTCTGCGAACAGACTGATGGTAACCGGGCCTTTTCTATTGTCAATCAGCACGCCAACGCTACCGAACGGAGTCGGTGTCGGACCGTATGACAGGAGCCTCTGCCTTTTCAGCCATTCGGGCAGGATGCCGCTGCCGATAGTCAAGGCGTCACCCTCCTCCAGAACAAACATATTGCGTATCAGCATGATAAATTCTGCAATTGCCCAACCATGCTGTCCATCACCCATACACCCTCCGTGAGTGATGGGATGGATGGCTTCCGGCCATTGGCCGGTCGGCGAGGCGAACGAGGCTGCGGCTTTCAACAACTCACGAAAACGAATATCTCCTGCCCGGAGGTAAACCTGGGCGAGTTCCAGGGTCATGTAGATGTTTATACCCGAGTGGATCATGTCCTGGAAGAAGCAGCCTTTTTGCAGACAGTTGTTGAACAAATAGTCGGCTGTGGCCAGCAGTCGTTGATCGCCTGGCGGCATGAGCTGAAGCGGATAGTCGGCGACTATTGAGCCGATCGCCGCGGAATCGAGGCGTCGGTTCGGTGAGACCGGAATTGCCAGGTTCTCTCTTTCCTTGGCTACAATGGCCAGGCTCCTCAACACCGCTCTTTCCATCTCGACGGCTGTTTCCCTGATTGATGATTCGGTTTTTTCCATCTTGCTGGCGGCCAGGGTGTCGGCCGCGCCGTTCAATCCGGCCACAGCCCAGAAATCGTCCCAATAGTAGTTGTCGTTGGGCCCAAAATGTTCCGCACTGAAGCCCGCCGGCAGCAGACCCTGGAGCTTGGGTGTGGTATGGTTCATTATTCGTTTACCGGCGATCCATTCTGCACCTTTGATGATGGATTTGATCCAGCCTGATGGAGCAGGGGTGCCGGACAGCAGGCGATAGCGGTTTTTTATCCACAGTACCTGACCATTTGCATCCCATTCACCATCCTGGGAGTGGAAGAATCCATTATTCGCCTGACGGCTCGCGAAAGTGTCCAGGTGGCGACGACACCTCTCGCCGAAGCCTATGGTGAGCAAAGCATTGAGCATGATGCAGGCGTCTCTGAACCAGAACCGATTGTAAGTATACGGTCCTGGTATGGTATCTCCGGCGGTCAGGTGAATCAGTGAGCGTACGGCGGTATCGTAGAGAAACTGGATATTCTGATCCGGCACCTGCAGCCGGGCTGCCCCCTGCTCGGCCTCTGGCCAGGTTCGTGAGGTTGTGTGCCGGGGGAAGTCTTCTGAAAACGGCAGTTCGATCGAATAACCATAATTCGCGGATAAGGTTTCAGCGCTTTCTATCCGCACCATAGCCGCAGCGGTAGCAAGGCCGATCGGACATTGCCGGCTGCTGCCCCCGGCCGGTTTGGCGAGCGCCAGTGAGACATCTCCGTCGCGGTAGTCCGAGAAGAGGAACTTATCGGGCTTTCGTGTGAAGGTGACAGACGTGTCACCGTTGACCAGCCAGCCATTCTCTTCAGGAAGTACTTCAGCCTTTTCAATGAATTGAACCCCTTCCGGGTTGTATGGCCGCAAGGTGAAAATGAGCCAGCCACCGATGGCGGCATCAGCCCGGGCGTTAACACGGAGGGTCGGGCGATCTGATACCATTTCAACGTGTGCTGCTGTGGTCAGCTGAACCAGATCCGAGTCACACCTGGTTATGACTTTGCGTTCGCTGTCGTCGACCAGCTTCTGATCGACACTGTGCAGACGTGATGGATAAAGTACTTCACCCTCGTCGTCCATAAACCAGCAATCGATTGACCAGCCGTCAAAAAGCGGTGTGACAAGTCCTCGTGGGTCTACAAGCGGATAGATAGGAATGTCAGGAAGACCGATGGCGGTCCAGTTGCGGTGGGTCAGATTGATATGGGAGAAAGAGAAAGCCCTGGGAATGAACGAGCAATCCTGAGGATTGAACTGTCTTTCCACCCAATATGGCCAAATCCAGTCGAGATTATGCTGGATCGCTTTGGTGTTAAGCAATCCCCTGGCATGAAAGACGATCCCGGCCCTGAGCAGTTCGATGGGCTCCTGGACTTCGGATGGTTGGGCGAAGCTGCGGATACGGGCAGCCACTGACAGGGGATCGATGAACTTATAGCGTTTTGCTGCAAGCCGTAAAACATATTTCCAGGGAAAGAGTCGTTTAAGCATAATAATGTCGTATGTTCTAGGAGCCTGTCGGATTATGCCCTTTTTCCCCTTCTCTTCGTTATTTTCTGAAAATCAATGCTCGCAATATTAGGTATATGGCTCCGCTTGATTTTCTTAAAATGTCTCGACCTGAGAAAAAATTGCTATAATCCGACAGGCTCCTAGCTGCTATTTAATTAGTACTGCTGATGAGTCTGATCAAGCGGTCGTAAAGATGATTGTCGATTTCTGTCCGGTGTTATCGGACTAGATCCTGCCGTGACAGACTGGGAAAATCATTGCACGAGGCCGATTTCAGATTTTTCTGTAATCCTTCAACCAGGCTGTCTGGCGTGGCTGAAAAACCATGCGGCAAAGGGTGCTGCTGGCCTTTCAACCTGATTCACCGACACTTAAAACTGTTCATGTTCAATATTCTTTTTGAGCTGGGCGATATCGAGTCCGAGGGCAATACACTGTTCCCCCTCCATGCACTGCTTGGCATCGGGTTTGTCCAGATAGTGCTTCAATGCATGATCGTTCTTCTTGAGATTGATAGTCCAGACATTTTTTGAACGGTCAAAATCGACGGTGATATTTATGCCGCATTCACCGATTTCGGGATACAGCTCTGTTATTTTTTTGCATAGATCGTCTTTGTTGTACATACGGTCCTCCTTGAGGTATCCTTTCCTAATCTCACCAAGCAGCCTTCACCGGGTATTTTCAGCAGGCTCAACTGGCAAACTTTTTCTTTGAGAAGAGGAATTTTTTTAGTTCACTGCTGAGTGATTTGTCATTCCGGCGCAGCCACTCAAGCAGCATGGCGGCGTGCTCTTTCTCCTCGTCCCGGTTGTGTTCGAGAATGGCACGTAATTCTTTGTCATCGCACACTTCGATGCGCTGGTCGTACCAATCCACAGCCTCCAGTTCCTCTATCAAGGACAAAAGAGCTCGATGCCTGTTATGGGCTTTCTTGCCTATCTGATCAACCGGTTCGTGATATCCCTTTTCCATGGTGTTCTCCTTTTGATTTAATTCACGTGATAAGCGCAAAATTATTGTCCAGCCGCCGGCCTTTTTTATCGAATTCTTGCCTGAACTGAACAAAAAAATCATTCAGGTTAGAATCTTGCATTAACCATGCCACACAGAAACAATCCGTTAATCGCCGCATCTAAATGGGAGGTAAGCATCGAATACATGAACATTAAAAACATCCTCCATACCGGCGCGAGCCAATGCTTTGACGATCAGGGTTCGCAGATTGACTGCCGAAACACGGGGCAGGATGCTGCTGTCGGTTCCGGCCTGAGATGGTCCGGGGCACGTTTTGAGAGCTTGTCTGAAGATCTGATCAGAGATTGCCTCACCGGTCTGATCTGGACCAGGAACTGCAGTCTTTTCGAATATCCCATAGACTGGTATGAAAGCTTGGACCTTATTAATGAAATGAATCGGCAGGGGAGATTCGACCGAACCGACTGGCATCTGCCTAATCGCCGTGAACTGCGGAGCCTTATAGATCACAGTGAGAGAGAGCCGGCTCTGCCCCGTCCCTATCCGTTTGTCAACGTCAACCTCAGCTGGTATTGGACCTCGACCACGGCGGCGCGTAATCCAGCCTATGCCTGGTATGTGCACCTGGAAGGCGGCCGCATGTTTTATGGGAAAAAGACAGATTATTTCTGGGTCTGGCCGGTGGCAGGAACGTCCGCTGTTCTACCGCGTACCGGTGAAAAACGGTGTGATGATGATGGTAAGCCGGTCAGGCCGGATCACCTGGTCGGACACAATGGTTGGGTCGGTCTTGGAACACCCTGGCCGGAGCCGCGGTTTTTTGCCCGACAGGACCGGGTGTTTGACGCGTTAACCGGATTAACCTGGCAGGTTGGGAATGTTTTCGATCACCAGCCCCTTAGCTGGTCGGATGGTCTCGAGGCAGCAGAGGCGTTGGCCCAGAGGAGTGGACGGCCGTGGCGCATGCCGACCATAAACGAACTGGAAAGCCTGGTAGACGTTTCAGAACACACGCCGGCCCTGCCGCGGGGGCATCCTTTCCGAAATCATCAACAAGGATATTGGTCATCGACGACAAGCGGATTTGAAAAAGGCTGGGCGTATGTCCTCTATTTGGATAAGGGTGCCGTCGGTGTCGGCTATAAAAGCAATAAAGATTTTTACTTGTGGCCGGTTTTATCGCCAAAAAACTGAAGACAGAAAATATTTCTCATATATATCATCATGCTATCAACCATTTGAGAAATGAACCATACATTTCCAGGCAGTATTTGGAGCTCAAGCTGAGTTCACAGATAAAGCTTTGGAAACTCATAGCATACAAACATACTACCGGGAGGATTTTATCATGGGTATTGGAGGAGGCGGCATTTTAGGCCTGATAGTCCTGATAGCCGATATCTGGGCGATAGTGAGTACCATACAAAGCAGCGCTGCCACCGGGGTTAAAGTCATGTGGATCGTGGTAATTCTCTTTCTGCCTTTGATAGGCCTGATTCTTTATTTGCTGCTCGGTCCCAGGGGTGTAAAGAGCTAAGGCTGCCTTGAAGGAGCCTGAAATGGGTAGTGGCGAACCTTGTTATTATTTATCTCGCTGCTGATAGTGACGTTTCCCCTGAAAATGGGGACGAGAGTTCTCCATGATAGTTCAGCCTGCACAATAACGGCCTTGTCATTCACCGCTGAAAAGGATGGTCATTTTTTGATAAGAAAGGCAGGAGTGTTGCTCTTTTTTTATTCATGATCTCGTCCATCGCTTGTGCAAAGTAGGGTACCAGGAACTGAAAGCCGAACTCGTTGAGATGATCCTGGTCCCGGTAGATATTGATACCATTCTGCAGCGGCCCGTCAAAATAGGGGAACGGATCAAAAACGTCTACCTGGTGCGATTTGGTAAAGCTGTCTATGAAATCGATACTCGGTCGCTGCCATTTATCGATAAATTTGGTATCGTACTGGCAGACTCTTTCCTGTGAGAACCATTTTTTCAGACGAGGTTGCCAATCGCACGCCTCTTCACTCGCCATGAGAGGCACCTGTTTGAGTATGACCACCTTCTTGCCGGCTTTTTTGATCTCCTCAACGGTAGAGGATAACTGATCTTCATAATAACCGGTGTGGTCTCGCATGACTCTGCCTTTCCCATCTTTGAATATGACGGCCCGAGTGGTGTTGAGATATCCTTTCCCGTCATAGAAAAGATCGAAACGCTGGGCAATGAGAACAAGTTTTACGCTCGGGTCCTCCACAACCTCTGTCCTGAAAAGAGGCAAGGCAGCCTCGCAATTTTGCTCGTGTTGATCATTGATAGTGCTCTGGATATGCACATCTCCGAGAAGCATCGGGCACCCGGAGGTTCCGAGATATTTGACGTTGTAACCGTTTTTTCTTGCCCATGCAGTGGTGGCATAGAGAAAATGGGGCGAATGGCTGTCCCCTACAAGGGCGATGACCGGGGGAGTTGGCTTGGATGTCTGCTGACAGGTAAAAACCTGAAGTCCGTTTCTCAATGTTAGCTGACATTGCGGGTCATATTCCTGTGGGACGATCTCCTGTTCATTGCCATATCTGGTGATCCGCCATGGAGCGGTTTCAAAATCCTCAAGGATACGAAACGAACTGGAGAAGACAACGATGAGCAACAGAGCGGCAATAAGAACCCGTTGATCGCGGAACCCGGCATTTCTTGCGGGCTGCTCGACCAGCAGGTAGCTCAGGGTGGCGCACCCGAAAGATACGATGATGATGAGAAGCGAATCAGCAATCCCGAGTTCGTTCGTATTGCTGAAGAGTTTCCAGAAGATAATGACAGGCCAATGGTACAGGTAGAGCGAGTAGGAGATTCTTCCGATAGCCGCCGGGACTTTTGTCGCCAGCATACGGTTGATGATTCCTTCTTTTGAGTGTGCGTGAATGATCAGAGCCGTACCGGCACACGGGATGATCACCGCGAACGGGAGAAAGGATCTGCCCAGATAGTCCTCTGAAATGAAGATTACACTATAACAAAGGAGCAAAAGCCCGGTTAAGCCGAGCAGGCTGTTTGTTGCTTTTGTCCGTGGGACGGGTGCTACTTTAAGAGCGATAAATCCGCCGATACAAAACTCAATAGCTCTGGAGTAGAACATGTAAAAGGCCAGATTATAGTCTTTCTTGACCAGGATGTAGCAGGCTGAAAACGAAATAAGTGAGCAGATAAGAAAGACAACAGCGATCTGCCTGTTGATATTCTGCTGGGTGTGTTCTGCCCCGGACCTGTCCGGTCGCAGTGAACTGCTTAAACCAGAAGAATGGCATCCGCCATCCGTATGATACGATTTCCGGAAAAAGCGGAAACAGATGAAAATGAGAAGGGGCCAGAAGAGATAGAACTGCTCCTCTACTCCAAGCGACCAGGTGTGCAGGAGCGGCTGCCCCGAAAAGCCCTCCTCGAAATAACCGACGTGGTCTGCAAAGAAAAAGTTTGAGAGTTGTGCTGAAGCGTATCTGCCTGACTTCATGAAATTCACATATGTTTCCGGGACAAGCAGAAAGGTGCCGATAAAGCCGGAAATAATAAGAACGACAAATAAGGCGGGAAAAATTCGCTTTATGCGGCGGGCATAGAAATGAGTAAATGAAAATGTCCGAAGATACTGTTTTCGAAGAATTATGCCGGTTATCAGGTAGCCGGAAATAACGAAGAAAACATCAACCCCCAGAAATCCGCCGGGGAGAAAGTCTGGCTTAAGATGGAAAATAAAAACAGATAATACGGCAAAAGCTCTCAAGCCGTCAATGTCTGCCCGGTATTCACGTGCGGATGAATGTGCCTGATCCATAACAATTTTACAGTAAGCGTTCTCGTGCATCTGCAAGGCGAGCGACTGCATCTATAGAGATGCAGAGGCAACCTGGCCTGAAAGGTAGGATCAGAGCCCGGAGCACGCAGGCGAGATCATTAGGAAGTTGAAAAAAGTACTTTCATTAAGCGAAAAAAACAAGAGCGATTCTGTCAGCGAGGAACAACGAGGTTCTGGGAATATGTTCTCCTGAAAATGGAAGCCAGGGGAGGATTTGGGTTGAATGTACGGGACAAAAAAGTGTATGAGGAATGAGGAAGCAATCAACCCGGGATATCAGTCACGCGTTTATCTTATACCTGAGCAGGCGACTGCACATCATCCGCCAATAAAAACACTGTCCCCTTTTAATCGAAAGCATTAATGTAAATGGTCTTTTCCTCAATAAGCTTCCTGTTTTTCTTTTTGCCGGTATTGCTGGCCCTCTATTTCTGTTCAGGAAAACACAAAAACGGGCTTCTGCTGTTTGCCAGTCTCTTGTTTTATGCCTGGGGTGAGGGCATATACCTGCTGATTATGCTCGTTTCAATTGTCCTGAATTACGTCTTCGGCCTTGTCTGTATAGCAGCCAACAGAGAAGGGAACCATCGCGTTTGATTCTGATCGTTGCGGTTTGTTGCAATCTGCTCCTTCTCGGCTTCTTTAAATATGCGAATTTTATTACCGACAACATTAACGTGATTCTTGTATCATTCAATGTGCCAGCCATTGACCTTAATCCAGTCCACCTGCCCATAGGCATTTCTTTCTTTACCTTCCAGGCCATCTCGTATCTTGTTGATATTTATCGGGGAACGGTGTCAACACAAAAAAATCTCGTGAACCTTGGTCTTTATATCTCCCTCTTTCCGCAGCTCATTGCCGGGCCGATTGTACGCTACCACGATATTGCCGGCGCCCTTGTCAAGAGAACGGTGAGTACCGATGACCTCGCCTGGGGCATTCAACGGTTTCTTTTCGGGCTGAGCAAAAAAGTGCTGCTGGCCAATCCTCTGGGGCTTACGGCGGACAAGATCTTTGCCCTGTCTTTCACTGATATCTCCACCCCCCTGGCGTGGTTGGGGGCAATATGTTATTCCCTGCAGATTTATTACGATTTCTCAGGGTATTCTGACATGGCCATCGGTCTTGGCCGAATGTTCGGTTTTCACTTTCTTGAAAATTTCAACTATCCCTATATCTCCAGATCGATTCGAGAATTCTGGCAGCGCTGGCACATTTCCCTTTCCAGCTGGTTTCGCGACTATCTCTACATTCCTCTCGGAGGAAACAGGCGAGGCCCCCTGCGCACCCATGTTAATCTTCTTGTTGTTTTCCTGCTCTGTGGTTTCTGGCACGGTGCCGGCTGGACTTTTATCTGCTGGGGATTGTATCACGGACTCTTTCTCGTGCTCGAGCGCACCCGGGTCGGGAAGGTAATGCAAGGGTTCTGGCCACCTGTGAGGCACCTGCAGACCCTTGTTATCATAATCATTGGCTGGGTATTATTTCGCAGCGACAGTTTCGAAAACGCACTTGCGTATCTCGGCGTTATGTTCGGGATTGCAGACGCATCCCACTTGCCGCTGCTGTCACTTTATGTTGACAAGAAAACGTTTTTAGAGCTGGCCGCAGCCGTTATCTTCTCGGCACCGATCGTGCCAGTCCTCGGTAAATTAGGACAGCGCGCCATTACAGCCAGCCTTGGCATACGACTCGTCTGCTTTGAGCTCATCTTCGGAGTAAGCCGGTTGGCGTTACTGGTCACGATCACCTACTTTACCGTAATCAGCCTGGCGGCCGGTGTTTATAATCCTTTCATTTATTTTCGTTTTTAACTATCCCTCCTGTATGAGAAAAACATTCAATCTATTGCTCATCGTTCTTTTTTTTGGATTCATTTTTTCCCCGTCAATAGCTTTACTGGTGACGGAACAGAGTACCTGGTCAGAGGCAGAGAAAAGGAGTCTTGCCCCGCCTCCATCGATACCGGCGCATCCAGGACAGGCAGCCGATTTCTTCGCAGCAGCAGACGATTATTTTAACGACCATTTCGGTTTTCGGGAATTTTACATCCGCAGATATCAAATTGAACTGGACAAGCGTTTCGATGGTTTCAATGTCATAAATTCCACATCAGCCCTGATAAAGGGTCTGGGAGGGTGGTATTATTTTAATAAATTCAATCTTATAGATGATTTTTTCGGGTACATTCCTCTTACCGATAAACAGCTTCAGGCCTGGCTTGCATCCCTGCAGGAGAAACACGATTGGCTGCAGGAACGAAACATTCGCTATCTGTATTTTGTTGCTCCGAATAAGCAAAGCATTTATCCGGAATACTTAATGAAACACTCCCTTGCCATGAAAGGGACCAGCCGCTTTGAGCAACTGCTGAATTTTACCGGCAATCATTTTCCGGACTACATGATTAATCTTCATAGTCTGCTGAAAAAAGAGGCTTCTGACAAACAGCTTTACTATAAAAACGATTCGCACTGGAACCAATTGGGGGCATACATCGCTTTTCAAAAGGTATTTGAAAAGCTTGCAGAGTGGTTTCCTGATGAGGAATTTATTACCGATTTCCCCTTCGGGGCAGATGAAACCGGACTCGGCGGCAATAGCGGAATAGGTGGAGATCTGGCGCAGATGTTGATGCAACCGGAACTCACGGAAACATACCCGCAGGTAAAAAGATTTAAGAGTTGCGCGACGTACGTTCACTATCCCTATCAAATCAGCAATCTCATCAAGGGAGGAGGACGTGATTCGTTTATGAAATCGTGTCCGTCGAAAAACCTTAGAGCCGTTATTTTCAGGGATTCGTTTTTTGTCGCTCTGGAACCATTCTTTTCAGAAAATTTCAAGGAGGTCATCTATCTTTGGAAAGGCTTCGACCGGCAGAATATGGAGGAGATCCTGCTCCACTTCAAACCGGATATCGTTATTGAAGCTGGCGTCGAAAGGGAAATCTTCAATGCTCTGCCGGATGCAGAGAAACCGACACACACTTTGCCTACCGGCCGGACAAAAAACTAGAATTTTAAGCTGCCGGCGTGACTCGACAGTACCTCCATGGCTCTCCGGCCGGCAAGCGAAGAGCCTCCAATTGCTTTCTGCTCAGCTCCGAGGTTCCGAACACGGGTTCTGCCATCTGGATACTTCGTCAGTGATGAACGGTTCAGCGTGGTTCGGCCGTTATCTCCAAAAATTCCCGTCCGGGTACCTGCGATCCTGGTCTCATGGCCAGACTATAGTCCGAGTTCCTCGTTGATCAGAATGACCGTGATTCGCCCTTTCGGATAGGACTTTTCGGTAATCGTCCAGGTATTACAGATTCGATCCGGACTGCTGCAATCCGCGCACTCTGATGTTTTCACGCAGGGTGTTTTATACTTAAGCCGCATGGCATTGGTCGGGGCCGCATAATCCTTAATCCGCCACATGGCCGTTTCCAGATCCGGGACGATTTTATTTCTTCCAATAAACAGAACAACTTTTTTCGGACCGAAAGTTATTGCCGCGACACGGTTGCCGGTCATATCCAGATTTACCAGAGCTCCGTCTTCGGTCAACGCATTGGTTCCGGCCAGGTAGAGATCCGCGAGCAGTCCCTGGCGTCTGATTTCAATCTTTTTTTCCATTGATAAATCGGGAGCGTAGGGTGACATGATGGTGATGCCTTCAACGCCAGCCAGGTTGTCAAGCAGGCCGGTGGCGGTCAAGGTCATGGAGCCGCCGAAGGCTACCGATTGCACCTTGGTTGCCGGGACTATATTTTCCATGACAAATCGGGCTGCTTCACCGGCTGACTGGACGATGACCGCATCGAAATTATTTTTTTTAAGTTTCTCCTGCATGGCTGTTAACCGGAGTTGCCAATAGTCTTCTATAAACGTTTCCATTCTTCCTCCTCGATTGCTGGTTTCTTGTTCTCCTAAAGCCGACACTATCATTTTTACCAACTCGAGTAAACAAGGGTCAAGGAAATAGGAGGCAAACCCCTTTTCGATTATATAAAAAGCAACGCTTTAACCTTAAGTGTGAGGCGAAGGGCAAACGTCCTGCTTTCCCGGACTGGCAGGAATTCCATAAAATAGAAGGTCAGGGTTATTTCTTGAGATCAATGGTTGAAAAGATAAGTGCCGCGAGCAGGAAAAGGAAGGAGACAAAGAGAAGTGTTGCCTGCATACCGATATATTGATAGAGAAAACCGGCGACCAGGGGAGCGGCGGCGCCCATTATGTACCTGGTCAAAGAAAGAATTCCGAGCATTGTCGTTTCGACCCTGTTTTTGACGATATCAATAATGGTGGCATTGATCAGCGAATAATCGCTTCTGATGCTGAACCCCAGCAGAATGATAAATATGGTGAAAAGCACCCCCTTTCCCCATAGAGCCAGGGCGGCGACCAGGACGCTTGAGTAGAGAAGTGCGGGAACAAGAATGATCTTTCTGCTGAACCTGTCGGACAGATGTCCGAAATAGGGGCTGATCAGGAGGCCGATCGCCCAGAGAAATCCGAAATGAAAACCGATGGAGGTTGCACTGAAGCCGCTGTCATACATATAGATCGGGAGGAAGGTGACCAGGACCGTGAAGCACATGCCGCGAAGTCCGGCGACGATATTGACCCGCCAGATATGCGTGGTGCTGAGAATGTATCTCGATAGTTTCAACTGCTCTTTGAGATTACGGGTGTCTGCTTTTGCCTCCTTCTCTTGATCTGCCTGTCTCCTCAGTCTGGAAAACAGCAGAAAAGTCCAGAGAGCCAGTATCAGGGGCAGAGAGACGTAGACTGTAAGAATTTCCCGCCACGTTAAAAAGGCGAGAAGAAGCCCGGTGGCTATGGGACCGGTGATATCTCCGACACTTCCCCCGGCTCCGTGGATGGCAAATACTGCCCCCCTGTTGTTTGAGAACCTGGCGCCAAGTTCCGCCAGCGATGGAAGATGCCAGATCGTGCCGGCAGCGGCAGTTATTGCAATACCAAAAACAAGAAAAACATAGAACTGGGCTGCGGCGATTACCAGCCATCCTGCCCCGAAGGCGACAAAACAGAGAGACAGGATGTGGGCCCGGTATCTGATCAGATAATCAGAGAGGATTCCGCCGGGAAGTGAAATCGCCCCTGCGACAAGTTCTTTTGCCGTTATCAGCGCCCCGATCTGGACGGGGGTAATCTCAAATGCTTCCTGGATTACGGGGAGAAGAACGGAGAAGCTCTGTCCCATGAAATGCATGACGGCATGTCCTAAAGAGAAACAGAGGATAATGGAGAGCCCGGTTCCCTTGAAAGTCTCAGCTTTTATCAACTTGTTCTCCGGTGTTAACAACAGCAGTTTTTAATCGCTGCTCGTTCTGTACTGATGATTTTTTCTTTTTGTCCTGCAGCCGATATAATCCTTTTCTTCTCTCCTGTACAGAAGAGAAGATTTGTATCGAAAAAGAGCGGATTTTACCCGGTGTTGAATAAATCTTCAAAGAGCTGCTGGACAAGGGGGGGCAATTAGGATTAACATCAGCAGAATGCGATTCAGTGCATATCCTGTTACAGGAGGAAAAAACATTACTATCTCAAATGAAGGGAGAAAAGTAGATGAAGACACTTACATTTGCAAATGGCGACCTTATGCCAATTTTGGGACTGGGAACCTGGAAGGCGGCAGCCGGTGAGGTATACACGGCAGTCAAAGAGGCTCTGCGCCTTGGCTATAGGCATATTGACTGTGCGGCGATATATGGCAACGAAGCGGAAGTTGGGCAGGCACTTACCGAGTCTTTCAAGGAAGGCGTGACCAGTCGTGACCAGGTATGGATTACCTCTAAACTGTGGAATAATTCCCATGCACCGGAAGACGTACAGCCAGCGCTTGAAAAAACACTTACCGATTTGCAACTCGACTACCTCGATCTCTATCTTATCCACTGGCCGGTGATAATTCGCAAAGGGGTGCTCTATCATGAATCTGCCAAGGATCTGATAGCCCTCGATGAGCTGCCCATCTCGAAAACCTGGCCGGTTATGGAAGCCATGGTGGGCAAGGGGCTTTGCCGCCATATCGGTGTTTCAAATTTCAGTGTTGCTAAACTGAAAGCGCTCATGGCATCCGCAAAACTGATGCCCGAAATGAACCAGATAGAATTACACCCGTACCTGCAGCAGCCGGCAATGCTCGACTTTTGCCGTTCTCACAACATTCATCTTACCGCCTACGCACCATTGGGGTCTGGCGACAGGCCGGCTCGACTCAAAGTCGATGATGAACCCATCCTGCTTAAGGAACCGGCGATAGTTGAACTGGCCGGGCGTCGAGGTATATCTCCGGCCCAATTGCTCATCAGCTGGGCCATCCATCGGGGAACAGCGGTCATCCCGAAGTCGGTCAACCCGGAGCGGCTCAAGCAGAATCTGGCTGCGGCTGATGTGTCGCTTACCGAGGACGACATGAAGGAGATGGAAGGATTCAATCGTAACCGCAGATACATCAGCGGGGCATTCTGGGCTGTAGCGGGTGGTCCCTACACGATAGCGAACCTGTGGGATGAAGGATGATGAACCGATAACATAAGGGCTGAACTCATTGTCTTCCTCACCATTCCGGACTCCGGCTGGCTGGCGGAGTCCGGAATGACCAGGAGAACAGCTTGGGTTTGATAGTGCCGGAAAACATCGTGTCTGCCTGCTCCCGGATAAGCCCGGGGATTTTATAATCTGGACAGGTGCAGGTCTTATCCGGCATGGTAGGAATGGTGCCCGGTGGGAAAGGTCGCTTATGAAAACTATAGGAGTTGACTGGGGATCGACGAGTTTTCGCGCTTATTGCTATGACCCGGAAGGGTTTGTTACTGACCGGATAGAGCATCGAAGCGGTATCCTTAATGTAGAAAACGGCCTGTTCGAGGATACATTGTTTAGCCTGCTCGGAAATACTGTTGACCGTGGTGACAGAATTCTTCTGTCAGGCATGATCACCAGTCGGAATGGCTGGCTTGAGACTCCCTATGCAGTGGTTTCTGTTTCTGTTGAAGACTATCTTTCGCTTGCCCTGCACCGGGAATATCAAGGTGTTGAACTGACCTTTTTCCCCGGTGTCTGTCAAAAGCACCCGGCAGATGTCATTCGCGGCGAGGAACTTCAGATTTTCGGTGTCTGCGAACATCGTGATGATGCCCTTGTTGTCCTGCCTGGTACCCATAGCAAGTGGGTTGAGGTCAAGCGTGGCTGTATCGAGCGGTTTCAGACGACGATGACGGGCGAGGTGTATGATGTCCTGATGAAACAGTCGCTGATAGGGTTGATCAGCAACGGTGCGGAATACGTTGACAGCGCGTTTAAACATGGTCTTGAACGGGGAGCGGACCGGCAGCCTGAAGCCGGCACCGTGCTGTCAAAAATATTTGCTGCCCGGGCGAGGGTTTTGCTCGGTCAGCATGGGCCTGACGAGGTCGCGTCGTTTCTTTCCGGTGTGCTGCTCGGCAGTGAAATAGCCTGTGCTCTGCAAACGCGCAGGGACAAGGATCTTCCGATGTTTCTAATCGGCAGCAGGACATTGTGTGAGCGATATGCAGAAGCCTTCCGATTCCTTGGGCACTCTTCTTTCCGTGTGATTGAAGATGCCGCGGAACAGGGGTATGCAAGAATATCTCGTTTATTGGTGGAGTAGCATATGACCTTTACTGAGCTTTTTCGGCAGATGCCCCTTATAGCCATACTCAGGGGACTGCAACCAAAGAACGCGGTGGCAGCCGGCACTGTCCTGGTAGAGGCGGGCTTTACCCTGATAGAAGTACCGCTTAACTCTCCTGAAGCTGCACTGTCTATTGGTCTTCTGTCCGGGGAGTTTGGAGACAGGGCGCTTATTGGCGGGGGAACGGTGCTGACCCCGGAAGACGTGGACGATGTCGCCGCCGCCGGCGGAACCTTTGTCGTCTCACCCAATTGTGCGGTCGAGGTTATCAGGACAACAAAACAAAGGGGCCTTATTTCATTGCCCGGCATTGCCACACCATCCGAGGCGTTTACTGCATTGCAGCATGGAGCTGACGGCCTGAAGGTGTTTCCGGCTGAATTGGTGCCGCCTGCGGGAATAAAGGCAATGCTTGCCGTGCTGCCCGGAGGAACCGCTCTTATACCTGTCGGCAGTATTGACGGCTCGAATATGCAGGCGTACATTCAGGCCGGCGCCGCAGGTCTCGGTTTTGGCGGTTCTCTCTATAAACCGCACTACACGACGGAAGATATTTCCGCTCGAGCCCTGAAACTGATATCTGCCTATCGTGGAAGAGCAGCCGGTTAATGGGGTCAGACACGTATCTTTAGCACCGCGATTAATGTTCCTGGCGTCTTCCGGTGATAGGAAGCGTGTCTATTGAACGATGTTTCTGATATTTCTTAGCCAGAAATGCGATGAAATCATCCTGGGTATAAAATTCACCATGTTTCTGGAGAAACTGGTTCATAATGATTTTCTTTTCAGCAGCATTGGTGATGTTCCAGACATTAAGTACTGATTCAAAATTAGTCATTTTCATAAGTGCCTCCAATATGAATGTTTCGTGAGGCAAGGTACAGCCACAACAGGGTAGTCCTTACATGGAAAAACAAGAAGAGAACTGAATTCTACTTGCTTTGTTTCCGTCTGACAATACCACAAGCGAAAAAATTCCTTGATTTGCAGGTTCTTGATGGTTTTGCTGAGACGCGGCAGGCTTGTTAGCGCCCACCGGCTGCTGGCCGGGTTGGCTGTGACTCTTGGGTACTTCTACCGCCACATTGGCTCATAGGTAGAAATCGAGACTCCACCTGACATATTACGGCAGTCAGCTTATATCAGCGCCGACACTCCATCCGGATCCCCTGCCGAACATCGGTTACAGTGATCTTTATCCCTCCCTTCCGGTTTTGTGACAGCTAAAAGACAGCGTCAATCGCCGGCACAGGCTCGCAATCCACCCGCTAGAGGTCGTAGTGAGTGACCCAGTAGTTATGCTCGAAAGGCCATTCCGCTTTGCGCCAGGTCATTAGCGAGCGCATCCGTTGGTGAAAATCGTCCATTTTTGTTTTCACCTCCGGGTCAACGGTTTTCGTTTTCCAGGCTTTAACAAGGCGACAACCCAGGTCAAAGGCGTTTTTCTTTATCTCTTCAGGAAATTCATCGCCCGTGATCAAACCCATGGTAGCCCAGACTGAACCCACCGGAACAATACCAGTGGATATGAGAAAATGGTTCATGTAATCGGCGATGGGTGTTTCGTCGCCACCGCCTGACGTGACAACCGATACCCCGTATCTACCCGTGAAGCTTTGACAGTGAAGAATTCCGCAGCATCGGTCCATGAAGGCCTTGAGCTGAGCACTTACGGAAAAAATGTAATTAGGGCTTGCCAGAATCAGGCCGTCGGCATCTAAAATCTTCTGCACAACATCACGAAAGCTGTCTTTCTGAACGCAGAACCCTTTGACATGACAAACGTCACAGCCACGGCAGGGAGCCACTGTATCTCCCTTGAGAACGATGATTTCATTCACCGCCCCCATGGACTTCGCGCCATTCAGCACTTCCTTCGTCAGCTTTGCCGTATTGCCTTTTTCACCATGGGGACTGCCCACAAGACAGATCAGTTTCATCGAGTCTCCTGGTAAGATGGATGGGTATAGGTACTTGCTTTCTTCAGGGGTCGTATAAAGATATTACAACGGAGAGCCGCCTGAACCAACTTCTTGCTACTATCTTTTAGAGGTAGTTTTCGCACTTTTTTCTCCCCCCTTTCAGGTGCTTTCACCATAAAAATGCGGCCTTGATGGTTGTTGGCAATGATGCGCATATCATGATTTTGCGCCTCCTGTAGTTTTTTAGAAACAACAGGAACATTTTATAGGCTATGATACCATAAAAAAAGTAATGCTGGTTGGTAGTGTGAATGGGAAGGTCAGGAAAAATTCTGTTGTTGATTTAATAAAACCAGATCTATAGGGTGGTCCGCCAGGCGTGTAAATTTTAAAAAAGAGTGTTGATAGACCTTCCGTCCGGTGCTTCAAAGCTTTGGAATAAGGAAATCGCCATGTGCTCAGATGCGGAAACGATCTTGAAAAAAGGTATTCTCCTGGAAAAGGAGGCTCATTTCAAACAGGCAAAAGCCATATACGAGGAAATCCTTCAGCATGTCAGCGACGAAACAATCCTTGAAAAGGTTCACTTGAGAATGGAGGATATGGACGACCTGATCGCAGAAAAAGCAGTATATCAGCGCATCGACGAAAATGCTAAGCGGGTACTGACGGAAATCGGCATGAACATTGCTGAAAACCAGATTATCATGGATATCCTCCTGGAAGCTGATGCCATTGATTTCGATAATGAGACAGCTCTTTTTATCCCCCTGAAAAGAAGTTATATCGATCATTGCCTGGAGCAGGTGCCCCGTGAAATGCCGGGAGATCCTGGAATGAATACTTTCGGCACCGGTGCGACACCTCCTTTTCTCAAGCGGCTTGGCGAAGAAGAACTGCGTCCGGCCAATCGTCAAGAGTATGAGGAAATAACCCGTTTGGTGGCCGAACAACAAGATGTTGTAACTATTTTCAGTCTGCCGGTGGGCTGCGACAAAAGTATATCACTCTTCGAGGTGGCTCAGTTAATGGAGGGAGCCTATCAAGGGCTAAAGATGATCACCACCAATACGATGGCTGCAGACGAGGTGACCTTTTTGCGAGGCAAAGAGCACTGGATCGATGGTACCAGCCTGATTGCATCCTTGACTCTCATGAATAGCATGGTGGAGCCGTTTTTACGAAGTGCGCGCACCGGCAACAATCTTCTGCTGATTGACCAGTCGATTGCCGGTGTGTCGGGGCCAGGAAGCCCGGAGTCATTTTTGACGCAGAACCATGCCCAGGTGATGTTCATGATGATTATCGCCCAGACCGTCAACCCGGGGATTCTGTGCATGCACGGCGGTATTCCCAGTGTGACCGAGGCAGGAGGAAATCTCTCCTACAGTTCACCCCACCAAACTCTCATCAATGCAGCGCTGGCACGCGTCAACACCTGGGTTACCGGATTCCCTTCCGCTCAGACCGGAGGAAGTACCAGCCTGACCGAACTAATTCCCCAGGCGGTTTACGAGTCGGAATTGAGCCGCAACTCCTTGCGCAAGTATGGGGTTCATATTTTGCGACATGCCATGGGCGCTCTCGGTAGCCTCAACTTTTTCAGCATGGAAAAATTTTTAGAAGATTGCGAGCGTGAACGCCATTCCAGGAAAATTTTTGAAGGCTGCCCCAAGAATATGGGCGTTATACCTCTCTATTTTCCAGGTGACGAACAGGCACTTGAGGGCATTCGCGAGATTGCTGAGAAAGGTAATCCCAAGGTTGCTGAGCACACGTTGAGAAATGTAGATTCATTTCGCCAGTGGGAGAAAATCATCAACAATGCTGCTGAAAAGAAGCTTTACTGTCCGCAGCTCAACGATACAGTTATAGAGGCAATAAGCGGCGGAAAAATTGTTCAGTGAGGTATTTATATACCAAGCTTCTTTGTGACGTCTTGCAAAATGCCAGCAATGCTGCCGATGATTCGCAGGGCGTGCTCTAAGCTTTCTTTGAAAATAGTAGAAGAACAAACAATCTGTTACGATTGCCAGATAGAAGGTCTACAACCTCCTTTATTCCTTCAGCCTTAATTTTCTACTGTGCACCTCCCGAAATGTTCATCATGACAGTCGGTCTCACCTCTGATCATCCCATCTGAGAACATATCAGGAGACACCTCAAATGACTGCGTTGTTCAATTGGTTAACATTGGCATGAGGCATCTCTATGAAATGAGCAGTAGCCATTGCTCCTTTGACAAAAAGTACGATAGTCTACGGTGAGGTTAAAGTTTTGTCCAGACCCACTTAACAGTAGATAAATAGCAGTGATATTTCATGTATCTCTCGTGAAATTATTACCATCTGTCGATAGCAGATGCAACCGCAACCTGTGGTTTCAAATCCTCCAAAGGAAATGCACGCATTAGTTTACAATGTTTATCATTGTGAACATCACATCCCCCCCCGTTTTGCTTCATGCCTCGACACTATCTTTGTATCTATATGTAATTAAATAAAATAATACGTGTGTAAGATTTTTCTTTATATTGGCACGTTTAATGCTCATAAACAGCAAATCGGAGGGTTCCGGAGAATCGGGATGGAATCGTTACAGGTTAAAACCTTGGAGATGGAGAAATCTTATGAAAGTCAAAGTAGTCTTGCTTCTCATCGCCTTTCTCGTTTTAATCGATTGTCAGTCTCATGCCGCACCCGCGCAGACAATGTCAAAAACCGCCGCTTTTCGGGTTGCCCTCCTGTTGCCGAGAAATAAAGACGCAGATGGCTGGGTCCGTTCCGGTTATCAGGGATTGCTGCTTATCGAAAAGAAATTGGGGGCTGATATTGCTTATTCCGAAAACGTGCCTGTAGCCGATTTCGAGAAAGTGTTCCGTCAGTATGCCAGTGAAGGGTATGACTTCATTATCGGGCACGGCAATCAGTTCCTGCCGGCCGCCAAGGTCGTTGCTGCAGAATTTCCCGAAACGGCCTTTGCTCTGGCCGGCAAGTATGGCGGCAATAACATCAATCTTGGCGCTCTTTCTCTTCGCGAGGGAGAAATGGGTTATCTGTTCGGGGTCATAGCAGCTATCAAGTCGAAGACAAGACATGTCGGCTACCTCGGGGGGGAAGATAATGTCAGCCAACAGGAAGCAATCAAATTGTATAAACGTGGTATTGCTGCAACGGACCCATCGGTGAAGGTAACGGTAGATTTTGTGGGCAGCTTTACCGATACTGAAAAAGCACATCAAATAGCGCAGGCCCAAATCGATTCCGGTGTTGATGTTATTTTTCTCCTGGCTGGTGCAGCCGGTTTGAAGGTATATGCCCAGGCCGAACAAGCCGGTATTTACACTTTAGGCTGGATGGAAGACCTGAACCATCTGGCGCCAAAATCCGTCCTCACCAGCAATGTGCAGGAAATTTCCCAGATGCTGCTGCAAGGTGCAATCCTGGCTAAACAAGGACGTTGGGAAGGCAAACAATACAAATTCGGGATGGCGGAGGGAATGCAGCGTCTGGCTCCCTTCTATGGGCTGATAACGGCCGAGCAAAAGAGCCGTGTCGATGCAGTGGTGAATGAGTTAATAAAAGGCACCATCAATATCTCGCCATGAAAAAATCCCAATCCCCTTCCATTATAAAACAGTTTACCACGCTGCTTATTGGCACGGTGGTAGTGAGTTTGTTTGTAATCGGGGGGATTTTGATCTACGTCAGTTTCCTGGCCCAATCAAATCAATTAAAAATTACCCAACAGATATCCGCGCAGGTGGTGGCCGAAAAAGTTAATGCCTATTTTGATGACCTGCTAAGAAAACTTACCTACCTGGCGCGGGTGCGCGGCTTTACCACCTTTGACGTCACCGCACAACGTGACCTCTTGAATGGACTGCTCTATCACAATAACGCCTATGAAATGGTTGGAATTACGGACCACACAGGGCATCTGCAGATGGCTGTCTCGAGAGGGAATGAAACCGCTCCCCGGGAATGGGGCGACACCCTGCCGTTCCGACGCGCCTTTGGGGGACAGGAAGATTTTATCGGCCCGGTTGAATTTTTGTCCCATTCTCCTTTTCCCGTGCTCACCTTCGCGGTGCCCGTACGGGATGATCAGAATAACGTCGATGGCATGTTATTTGCCCATATCAACCTGAAATTCATATGGGCCATCCTGGATGAAATAAAAGCGGGCGAGGATGGCTACATCTATATACTCAGCCCGCGGCAGATATTAATCGCTCAATCCGGGAGCAACCCGGAACAGGCCACCCATGAAGATATCTCAAAGAGCCCGCTTGGCGCCGTATTATCCGGGCTATCCCAGGAACCGGGGATTTATCGCGGGTTGCGGGGTAAAAAGGTGTTTGGTACCAAAATCAGAATTACCAGCAACAGCTGGTACGCGGTGGTTGAAATACCGGTAACTGAAGCCTATACCCCGTTGATCATCCAACTCTTTGTGATGATCGGGGGCCTGATTATCAGTATCATCATCCTGGCAAGAATCAGCCTGGCAATGGCGCAGAAAGCCACCCGGCCCCTGGCGTATTTGACCGACGCGGCAACCCGGTTAAGTCGTGGCGAGTTGGAAACGCGTGTGCTGATTGAGCAAGAGAACGAGTTCAAGGTCCTCGCGGATGCGTTCAATCACATGGCGGCAACATTGGACAATACCATCAATCAGTTGCAACAGGATATTAAGAAACGAAAACAGGCCGAATTCGCCTTGCGGGAATCCGAGACGCGTTTTTCGACGATATTTCACTCCAGCCCGCTCGGCACGAATATCTTCAGGTTTTCTGATAGTCACCCCCTTGATGTCAACAATGCTTTCCTTGAAATAACCGGTTATTCACGTGATGAATTTATGGCTCATACAGCAGAGGAGTTACATCTGTTCGTGAACCCGGATGATTTCACCGGTTGGATTAAGAAGCTCTCTGAAGAAGGCCAAACGCTGAGCCAGGACACAAAAATATATCAAAAAACGGGCGAGATCAGGGATGTTTTGGCCTCGCTGGAAATAATTTATATTGAAGGAATACCAACCGGATTGATGGTTATTGCGGATATCACCGAACGCAAGAAGGCGGAGGAAAAAATAAAAAGCCTGAACGTAAATTTGGAGGAGCGTGTCAACGAACGTACAGAAAGCCTGAATAAAGTTGTAAACTCCATGGTCGGACGTGAGTTGCGTATGGTTGAGCTAAAACAAGTGATCACGAAATTGGAGATGCAGCTGAAAGACGCTGGTATGAAACCAGCTACTGATTTATTATCAGCTCCGAATGATGAGAGGTAAAAAAAGATTTGCCGCTCAGAGCTTTCGATCTTACCCAAACAACCCACTGTTGGAAACATCAGGTTTCTCTTTCAAGATAAAGGCATACGAGAAATTTTATCGCAGGCGTATGGTTAATATCCCGAGGATAAAATTTCGAGCATAACGCAGAGATCGGACGAAAAGGCGATTATGCAAGCTGGCCTTATTTTCTAGTCCACTTACCCCATACTTCCACAACAAATAACACGCACTGTATAAACCAGTGTTTTTTCACATTAACATTACCAATTCAAATATCTTATTTTCTCTAATATTTCTAAATTTTATCTTGCTACTGATTGAAATTCAAACAGGAGAGTTATCCAATTGAGTCTTAAATTCTACAATTTCATACATTATCGGTCTTTCTTCATTTTCTCCATTTCCTTCCGGAGTTTCTCCTCTATACCGCCATGCATATCCTGCCGTTTCTTTTTGAGATCCGCCTGGATCTCTTCAACCTTTTTGTCCATATCTTTTTTCTTTGCCATGAACGCTTCAAGTTCTTTGGACAGGTTATCCCCTTTTTTTGTCTCCCGAGGCAGTTTCTCTATTTCCAGGTGATCGACAATCCCGAGTTTGATTGAAAAGGGATCTTCGGATAGCTCGATGATGCCGCGTTTGTCCAGGTTTCGACAGGTTGCAAGACCTGATTCAACCGATATATCAAGAGTGGAACATACCTCTTCGATCGTTGGCGGGGAGTGTTTTTTATGGTGAAGGATTCTTATGGCGGCAACGAGCAGGTGGGCTTCATGATACGGGTCCATCCCAGACCTCCTATAGGTGAAGAAAAATAGCCAGCTATTGCAGCGAGAGTTTTTAGTCGTTCACTACTGCCGGATTGGAAGAAGATTATAACACTGACGCATTTATTGCTGTTATTACCGCAATCGATGTATGCGGGCAAGACAATCCTGACAGAAGAACAGCAAGAGCAATGTTTGTGTGAGCATATGACGGCGGGGAATAAATGCTTATGGTAAAGTCTCATGACAATAACAACACCCCTGAAAATAAGATCTGGATCGAAAAGGTATGGTATGCAATAACTGCGCGAGAGGTGGTACATGAAACTCATTTTTGTCTATAACGCTGATAGCGGTCTTGCCAATACCATAAAGGATATCGGGCAAAAACTGTTTGCTCCGCAGACTTATGACTGCCTCCTGTGCAGCCTGACTCACGGCACCTTTCGCGAGAATCCGGAATGGAAATCCTTTCGTCAGAAGGCAAATACGCAGATGCTCTTTCTTCATCGTGATGAATTCGAACAGCAGTACGATACAAAACTCGAATATCCGGTGATCCTGAAAGAGGGTGATTCCCTTGAGGTTGCTGTCTCAAAGGAGCAGATGGCCGCGTTTGCAACACTTGACGATCTGATTGGGGCGGTCAAAAGTATCGAAGGGCAGGCCGGCTCATAAGAGGTTATTGAGGATGAGATTAGCTTTATTCACGATAGTGTTCCTGCTGACTATGTACGTTGAGGTGTTTGCGGGCGAAGCCGATGTGGTGAAGGTGGAAGCCGTTGCCCGTGGCAACGGGGAGTACCTCTTAGATGTGACCGTTCTGCACAGGGATGAAGGCTGGAATCACTATGCCGATAAATGGGAAGTACTGGCTCCGGACGGTTCTGTCCTGGGGACAAGAACGCTGCTGCACCCCCATGTCGAGGAGCAGCCCTTTACACGAAGCCTTTCCGGGGTGATAATTCCCGAGAATATCAGGGAAGTCACCATCCGCGCCCACGATTCAGTGCACGAATATGGTGGTCAAAACGATGAGAGTCGTGCTCCCCTGAATCTCAAAACAACGAAGGAGTAAACCAGCAGCTGCTCCTTCGTTGTTCACCTCAAAGGTTTCAGAGATCCTTCCTTTTCTACCAGTAGCGCATGGCGCCTTTGAAGAGTTTGGCAAGTTCCTCGGCTCCGACCGGTTTTGGCGAGAGCTTGGTAACCCGGTGCTGGGGCAGGGTGCCTTCCACGAGCTTGGGGATGTCAGCCTCGGTGAAGCCGACATCCTTGAGTCCGTTCGGGATGTTGAAGCGCTTGAAATAGCCGATCATCGTGGCGGCCAGCAGTTCCCCGGCGTCAGCCTCTTTCACCCCGTCAATATCGGCTCCGAGTGCGGTCGCGGCTTCCAGGTGACGCTTCGGGTTTGACGATCCGGTAAAGCGAAAAACCGAAGGCGCATTCAGGGCAACCGAGATGCCGTGCGGGATGATCGGATGGTCGGAAATGTAGCCGGGAGCAATGTATTCCCGGACCATTCCCGAAACCGGATAGGACATGCCGTGCGGCAGATGGACGCCGGCATTGCCAAAGCCGACGCCGGCAAAGGCGGCAGCAAGAGCCATCATGCCCCGCGCTTCCTCGTTTCCCGGTTCCTCGACGGCGGTGATAAAATTGGCTGCCATGATTTGCATGGCTTTGATAGCCCACATATCACTGATAGGGTTCGCTCCCTGGTAGGCGGGCCGGTAAACAGGGCGTTCCGGCAGAGGCCTGCTGGTATAGGGAATAGCGGTATATGACTCGACGGCGTGGGTGAGGATATCGAGAGCGGTTGAGGCGGTGATCATGGGCGGCATGCTGATGGTATTGAGCGGATCGACAATGCCGAGAGTCGGTTTCAGCAACCGTGAGGCGATACCCGTTTTGACATGCATCGATTCCAGATCAAAAATTGCCACACCTGTCGTTTCACTGCCGGTACCCGCTGTCGTCGGTATGGCAAACAGCGGTTTTAACCGGCCCGGGATCGGCCGCCCCTTGCCGATGGGCGCGTTGACATAGAGGAGAAAGTCATCGGTCGGATAGGTTGAATACAGGTTTGCCGCCTTGGCTGTGTCGATAACCGAACCGCCGCCGAGCGCCACAAATGAATCAACCTTGTGTTTTTCGGCATAGGCGATTGCCTGTTTGAATGATTCATCAGTCGGCTCGACCCGCACCTGGTCATAAAATATATAATCGACCCCTTCAGCTTCCAGAGAGTCTATGACGGTCTTTGTCATCGGCAGTTTGGCAATATTCGGGTCGGTCAGAAACATGGTCTTCTTTACCCCGAGATCTTTCAGGTCCATGCCGATCTCTGCGGTAACACCACGTCCGAAACGGATATTCGATGCTGCCATTTCAAAGCCAATTTCATGGGGCATTACGTCCTCCTCCTTTCCTGTTTGTTTCTTCGTTAATATACCGGTTAATGCTAATTACCCGGTCAACGCATGAACTGTACATAGCAAAAGCATGGTGCTGTCTGCAGCGGGATAGTTTTGCGTTACGGTATGGTCTTCACCTGTTTTCACCTAACGGTTTCATTTCCTGCAGATTGTTTGAGGTTCTGTTGAAACAAGAAAATTATTAAAGTTATTCTAATCGTTTTTGTCATGTCTTTCCAGATAAAGCGGTCCCGTCTGGCACCGCTGCCTTTTTTATCGGGTAAAAGCGGTTGGTGCTTAACAGAGGTTGGAAGAGTATTATAATTGATGGCGTCGTAAAAACTTCGATCTACTGCGTTGTGGAACTTTTTCCGGCACTCGGCATACTACCTGTATGCCTTCGCACCTGAAAAACTACCACTCCTTGTTTATCTGTGTTTTTACTTAGCCATCTTTTGGAGTGCAATAGACTTTTTACGAGTATGTCATAATTGAGAGTATTCACCACACTTCAGCACAGGGAAAAAATCATGGAAATAACCAAGTTGGTACCGAAAAGACGGCAAGGCCTTGTTGTTGTCCTGACCGGAAATGGCAAAGGAAAAACGACCAGCAGCATGGGGATGGTCTTACGGGCGGTCGGACACGGCATGAACGTCTGCGTTATCCAGTTCATGAAGGGCGATCTCTATTCCGGGGAATGGGACGGGGTTAAACTGCTTGGCTCGCAGGTGGACTTCACCTCAACCGGTAAAGGCTTCTGCGGCATTCAGGGCAACCCTTACCCGCATTCTGAACATCGGAAAAACGCCCAGGATGCAATTGAACTGGTGCACGAGAAAATGAATTCCGGTTCCTTTGATCTCCTGATCCTTGACGAGATCAACAATGCCCTGCAGCTCAAGCTGGTTGATCTGACGCAGGTACTTGGTATTCTCGATAATAGACCCGAACAGCTGCACCTGGTGTTGACAGGGAGGGATGCTCATCCCGAGGTGATTGAGCAGGCGGATACGGTAAGTGAGGTCAACGAAATCAAGCACGCCTATCGCAAGGATATAGAACCTCAGCCCGGTATTGACTATTAGCCGCGCACTAATGAATGTATCGATAATACAGGTAAAACATTCAAATATATAGGGTGCCTTGAATAGAGAGGCTGTCTCAATGTCTAAACGAAGGGAAAGAGACAGGTCATCAATGCAGTTTCCGGGGGCGGCGCTGGCTCAGGTAAACGCCGAAAAGCACCATTGCCGAGGCAAAATATTGCGGGATGGTGAACCTGTCTCCAAGGATGAGAAAACCGAGTATAACGGTGAAAACAGGGATCAGGTTTACGTAAGCTGAGGCCTGGTTGGCCGGTATCAGGCTGACGCCGAGGTTATAGAGCAGGTAGGCGCCAAGGGTGACAAAACTACCCAGATAGAGTACCGCCAGTGCCGGCAGCATATGAAATTCGTAAGGAATGTTGATTTCGGGAGAGATCAGAAAGAACGAAAAAAAGACAGCTCCCACCCATGACTGCACAGCGGTCAGGAAGAGTGCTGAATATCTCGTGCTCAGATGCTTGAGCGAAAGCGTGTAACCGGTTGCCGCAACCATGGCAAGAAACTCAAGAAAGTTACCCAGCAGGGGGCGGGGAGCATCGGCTGAAATATGACCGGCCAGGCTGAGCCAGCAGACACCGCCTATGGCGATCATAAAACCAACCAGTGTCTGTCGGCGGATAATTTCCTTTAAAAACAGCCGTGCTCCCAGGGCAACAAGCAGCGGCAGCATGGCTGTAATCAAACCTGCCTGTGAAGCTGAGGTGAGCTGCAGGGCCTTTGCTTCAAAGATAAAGTAGATGCAGGGCTCGCAGGCAGCCATGAAGAGCAGATACTTGAGATCCTCTTTCCTGAATTTAACGCGTCTCAGCTGCCGGTAAAAGAAGATAAAGCAGAAACTGCCGACCAGCATACGGCCCCAGATGACAATCATGGGGGAGTAGCCTGCGAAAGCGATTTTCAGGGCGATAAAAGAACTGGCCCAGAGCAGCATCGCCGAGGTGAGGCTGAGGATGGGAAGCCATTTTGAATGAAGGGCCGCCACTGACGATCTCCTTTGGCTGTTGCAGAAAAAGCGGCTGTCACTGCACCGCCGGATAAAAGCGAAGCCGGAGGTGTAGCATATCGATTCCGTTATTGCCAGTGCTGATTCATTCAGTGGCCGGCACGCAGTCTCTTCTGCCGGGTAATTCAGTCGAATTTTCTGGTGCACCGGACGTCATTATTTTCCCTTCGCCGCGTGACCAATCCCGATAAGAAAGGGTTGTTACAGATTTGTAGGGGTGAGGTGAGTTACTGCTTGCGGTGTGCTGAAAAAAATAATAGAACAAATCCTGTAACGGGGGATTCACCAGCGTGCGAGACACCGCTCTTGTAGGGCAAAGGTGATGCTTCAGGCCAGGTATCCGGCGCAGGAGCCATCTTTTTTCCGTGTTGGGGAAGTGTCTTTATTAAGCGAGTCCTGCTCATAAACCTGAATAGGGGAGGTCGTAGATGATGAAGAACATACTTGCGCTCATGGTAGGATGTTTTCTGATGTCAGGGGTTGCCCTGGCAGCTGATGACTGTAAGAACCGGGGAACACTTGATGAGATGTATTGTGACGAGAACATGGATCTTGTCGCCGATACTCCAAAAGACCCCAAGGACTGGAAAGATCCGAGTACCCTGGTTTTTACCTATACACCGGTAGAAGATCCGGCCGTTTATAAAGATGCCTTTGCTGATTTTCAGAAATATATGTCTGAAGCGACCGGAAAAAAAGTGGTTTATTATACGGTCCAATCAAATGCCGCAGAGGTTGAAGCAATGCGCTCCGGTCGTCTCCATATAGCCGGTTTTTCTACGGGTCCGACCGGTTTTGCGGTAAACCTGGCAGGCTATGTGCCGATCGCGGTAAAAGGGACTGCGGACGCTTTTCAAGGCTATAACCTGATTGTTGTTACAAAAAAGGACAGCGATATTAAGACACTTGAAGATATAAAGGGGAAAAAAATCGCTCATACCTCAGCTTCCTCGAACTCCGGCAACCTGGCTCCGCGGGCAATTTTTCCGCAGTACGGCATTGTTCCGGACAAGGACTACACCGTCGTTTACTCCGGCAAGCATGACCAGTCAATTCTTGGCGTAGCCCACGGCGATTACGACGCCGCTCCCGTTGCCTCGGACGTTTTTAATAGAATGGCGGAAGCCGGCAGGATTAATGGGGATGACTTCCGCATTGTCTTTACCAGCGCGAGGTTCCCGACATCCTCCTTTGGGCTTGCCCACGATCTTAATCCCGAGCTTGCCAAAAAGATCGTTGATGCCTTTTATGCCTATCGTTTTACGCCCGAGATGCAGGAAACCTTCGGTGGAGCAGATCGCTTTTTTCCGATCACCTACGAAAAAGACTGGAAGGTTATCAGAGATATTGCCGCTTCAACTGGAACCTCATACAACCAGGCCGACCTGAAAAAATTGGCGGAGAAAGAGGCTGCCAAGGCAGCCGCGGATAAGGCAAAGAAAAAATAGGTTCCCTTCCATGAAGGCAGTGCACCCCGCTCACAGGAGCGGGGTGCACTGCCTGGTTCAGCACCTTTTATCCCACTCAACCTCCGTGACCTCGCTACAACATGACTAATGAGGCTTATAAAATATCTGATGGGCAGCCGGAACGCTCCCTGATACTGGAACACCTGGTCAAGGAGTATACACCGGGGAAGCCGGTTCTCAGGGATATCAGTTTTGAGGTTCGGGGGCATAGCAGTGTCGCCATCATCGGTCCGTCAGGTACCGGGAAAAGTACCCTTATCAGGTGCGTGAACAAGTTGATCAGACCAACGTCCGGAAAAATCTATGTAAGCGGCGAAGAGATTACCCGCCTCCGCGGCCGAGAGTTGCGGCACGCCCGAAGAAAAATCGGCATGGTTTTTCAGGAGTTCAATCTGGTTGAACGACTCAGCGTCATGGAAAATGTGCTCTGTGGGCGGCTTGGTTATGTTTCGTCCCTGCGGGCCTGGTGGCGGAAATATCCCCGGAGCGATATCAATAAAGCGTTTGCCCTCCTTGAATCAATAGGTCTGGCGGATTTCGTCCATCAGCGTGCCGACAGCCTCTCTGGAGGTCAGCGTCAGCGGGTGGGAATCGCCCGGGCTATCATGCAGGAGCCGCACGTATTGCTCGCCGATGAGCCGACCTCGTCGCTTGATCCGAAAACAAGTGTGGAGATTATGGATCTGCTGGTTCATCTCTCGGCCGAGCATCGCATCCCCCTTATCATTAACATCCACGATGTCGAACTGGCCAAACGATTCACCTCGCGGGTCATCGGAATCTCGCAGGGAGTGATCGTCTATGACGGCCCTCCGGCAGAGCTCTCCAACGAGCATCTCAAGGTAATCTACGGCGGAGAAGACTGGTTGCGATGATTGAAGTGAACAGCACCCGTTATGAAAGACCGTTCAAGGTGAACTGGTGGGGCCGGTTAGGCTGGCTTACGGCCATTCTCTATGGCCTGTATGCTCTCAATTACCTTGATATATCCTGGCTGCGATTTATCCAGGGGCTTGGGAATGGTGCCGTGTTTCTTGGCGAGATGGTGCCGATAGATTTTTCCCGGTGGGAACTTCTTGTCGGCAATCTGCTGGAGACAATCCAAATTGCCGTTATCGCCTCTGCCTTTGGTGTGCTCTTCTCTCTGCCGATCGGCTTGTGTGCGGCAAGGAACCTGATGCCGCCCTGGGTTACCTGGCCAGCCAGAGCTATTGTCGCCCTGTGTCGCTCATTTCACCCGGTAATCTTTGCCATTCTTTTCGTCAAGGCGGTCGGCTTCGGTCCGCTTGCCGGGATTCTCACCCTGGTTTTTGCCTCGATCGGTTTTATCGGTAAATTGTTTGCCGAGGCGATCGAAGAGATCTCGCTGAAACCGGTCGAAGCGTTGCGGGCGACAGGTGCACCTTTTCTCAGTGTTATCATCTATGCGGTTGTTCCGCAGGTGCTGAATCGTTTTATCGGTTTCTCGTCCTACCAGTTTGACGCCAACCTGCGGAATTCGACGATGGTCGGTATCGTTGGCGCCGGAGGTATCGGCGGTACGCTCTTTGCCGCCTTTCAGCGTTTTGACTACGATTTTCTTGCGGCAATACTGGTCTCTATTATTGGCCTGGTTATGCTGAGTGAGTTCATCTCGGACCGTATCAAGAGGGTCTTCCAGTGACAGCGCCCGGCAATTATATCTGGAAGCGCTTTTCCGCCAGAGAGCGAATGGCCCGCTTCATTGTCTTTTTCGGATTCGCGGTGGCCCTTTCAGTTTCTCTGCGCACGGTGGAGGTCATTCCGGAATTCCTCTGGGATGCACCGACCCAGGTCATGGATCTGTTGAAGCGCATGTGGCCCATGGACTATGACTATTACCCTGAAGGGATTCACAATGCCTTGATGGAAACCCTGCATATCGCCAGCCTCGGGACGCTTCTGGCACTGTTACTGGCCATTCCTGTCGGCGTCATGGGGGCAAATAATATTGTCAAGGTGCCGGTACTGAACTGGCTGGCAAAACTGATCCTGGTTTCATCACGTTCCGTCAACACACTGGTCTGGGCTTTACTCTTTGTTGCCGTATTCGGGCCTGGCGCCCTGGCGGGAACCGTCTGCATCGGCTTCCGCTCTGTCGGTTTTGTCGGTAAACTGTTTGCTGAGGCCCTGGAAGAGGCTGATCCCGGGCCGATAGAGGCATTGACTGCAGCCGGTGCGCCCTGGCCGAGTATTTTCCTGAAAGGTTTCTGGCCTCAGGTTGCTCCCGCTTTCTGGGGAATTGCCCTGTTTCGTTGGGATATTAATGTACGGGAATCAGCGGTGATCGGTCTTGTTGGAGCGGGCGGCATCGGCATGGTGCTTGATACCGCGATGAACCTGTTTTTCTGGGACCGGGTGTCTGTCATCCTGTTAAGTATCTTTGCCGTCGTCGTCGTTGCAGAACTTCTGGTCACCAATATCCGCAAGCGAATTATCTGATGGCGTCGTAAAAACTTCGATCTCCTTCGTCATGGAACTTTTTCCGGTACTCGACATACTGCATGTATGCCTTCGTACCTGAAAAACCTCCTCTCCTTGTATATCTGTGTTTTTACTTAGCCGTCTTTTGGCCAGTGAGAGGTGTTGCCGCTTCAGCAAGCGAGGAGAATATCCACCATCTCGGCAAAACCGAAACCCCCTTTTTCGGTCGTCACCCAGGCCGGCTTGTGTTTCATCTTGTCTGAAAAATCCAAAATATTTGCAACTCCAACGGCGTGAGGAAAGCAAGCGAACATCGGTTCATCGTTGGGTGAATCCCCGACAAAGATGATATGATCTTTTTCCCGGTCCAGGTCGGTTTGAAATATTTCACTGAAAAATCTCGCGGTCATTGTTTGTTTGTTGAAATTCCCGAACCAGCCGTTTACGTGAATCGAGCTGATTTTTGCCTGCGCACCGGCAGATTCAAATATCTTGACGATTTTCTCGATATCAGGCCCGGACAGCGCCGGGATATCCTCACAAAAATCGATGGCAAGATCAGCCTCCCGATAGTTCTGGTCGGCTGACACGGCAGAGTCGGGAACCTCTATCAGAATTTTATCCCGGAGTTCCATAAGTTTTATCCTGTCCAGCTTTCGCTGCGTGCTGCTTCTCCAAAAGCGCCTGACCATGGTTCGCTGCGTGCTGTCGTAGAAAAAGTAAAATGCCCCGTTCTCTCCGACTACCCCGTCTACCGGCCACATACGGGCGATATGATCACACCATCCTGCCGGCCGGCCGGTGATCGGTACGACCCTGATTCCAGCATTCTTAAGCCGCTCCATAGCCAGATAGGCGATGGCGGGCAGTTTCCCGTCAAGGGTCAGGGTGTCGTCAATGTCTGTTAATACAAAATGAATCTGCCCCTTGCGTGCGGTGGGGAACATTTGAAATAATTCCATAAGATCTCTTTGATTCTGCAGACCAGCACCGCGAAGGGTTGTGCCGGCCTTTTTGTCAGCTCCTTAATGGGCGGTGAAATAACCCACACAAAAAAACACCGCAATCGCCCTGAAAAAACCTCAGGCCGGTTTCTGACATCGCATGACCTATTCCTGAAAATAATTATTACCAGGAGAGTGAAAAACATTCCATTCTGAAAAAAAATCAGTTTCAAATTGTCAGTTCATGGGAAAAATGAATACTTCTTCCTGTTTCTGGAAGCTTTCCTTGTTTATCCTGCCATGAGGAAAGATGTTTAAAAAAAGGTGGGACTATGATAATCAGAGGCAATCGCAAGTCGCTTGAGAAGAAGGCCGGAAGTCTGCTGGCACAGATGATCGGCCGGTTTCTCCGGAAACAGCCGACTGTCGTGCTCGGTGTTCCCGGCGGTCGGAGTGTCACCTCGGTGCTGCGTCATCTCGTGGCAGAGCCTGTCGAGTCATGCCCGGAGAAGCTCGTCCGGGAGATCCCCGAGCACTATATTCTTGTCCAGGAGGATGCGTGATGGCTGCTGATACACAGATGATAGTTATTTTCGGTGCAACCGGGGACCTTGCCAAACGTAAACTTATACCTGCCTTGTATCGACTGATGCAGCGAGGTGAATTATCCCCAGAAACCCCGATTGTCTGTCTGGGACGCAAAGATTTTTCTGATGTTGAATTTATCGAACAATTGCAAATTGAGCGGTTTATTCCTTCGCCCGAGACAGCCTCTCTTGAGCAGTTATATAGCTGTATTCACTATCTCTGTTTTGATCTTGCCAGTGGAACAGCCCAGGAACTGCAGCGAATATTGCAGAAGATCCGAATTGATAGCGGCTGTTCCGGCAATACCCTCTTTTACCTGGCTCTGCCAACTTCGGCCTTTTCACGAGCTGCTCACCTTATCCATCTGTTGATGAGAGAAGAAGGCTGGAAACGTATTGTTTTTGAGAAGCCGTTTGGCCAGGATCTGGCCTCAGCTGAACAGTTGAACAGTGATATCGGCGCTGTCCTGGAGGAGGAGCAGGTATACCGGGTGGATCATTACCTTGGCAAGGAACTGGTTCAGAACATCCTCTTCCTCCGATTCCACAATGAGATTTTCTCCTGTGCCTGGAACAGCAGCGCCATAGACCATGTTCAGATTACGGTAAGCGAATCAATCGGCGTTGAGGAGCGTGCCGGCTATTATGACGGTAGCGGTGCGATCAGGGACATGGTACAGAACCACTTGCTTCAGCTCCTCTGCTTTACGGCCATGGAACCGCCTCGCACCGGGCATGGAAATGCCATCAGGGATGAGGCTTCGGCAGTATTGGCCAAGCTCAGGCTGCCCGAATCGGACGATGTGGTTGTCGGACAATACGGAGCGGGGAGGGTCGGTGAGGATGAGTGCCGGGGATACCTGCAGGAAAAGGACATCCCGGCCGATTCCCGCACGGAAACCTATGTCGCACTGCGGGCCTGGGTGGACAGTTCGAGATGGAACGGGGTACCGTTTTACCTGCGCACCGGTAAGCGACTGGCCCGTCGCTATGCCGAGATAAAGGTGGTTTTTAAACAGCATCATTTGAATGGACTCGTCCTGAATGACCAACCCAACAGTATCGTCATTCGAATTCAGCCGGATGAAGGTATTAGCCTGGCTTTTAATGTTAGAAAACCAGGTAATAGCGGCCGGTCGGAGTCGGTGCTGATGGATTTCTGTCATCATTGTCACTTCGGTCCCAATACCCCCGAGGCGTACGAGTCGATAATGGGCAGTGTGCTGAAAGGTGATCCTCTGATCTTCACTCGCTGGGATTGGTTGCGGGCCAGTTGGCGATATATTGACCGGCTCAGGGCGGTGGCACCGCCTGTTGTTATCTATCCGGCCGGATCAAACGGACCGGGGGAAGCAGATGCTCTGATAGCTGCCGACGGAAGATCATGGCTCTGAAGTTTGCAGGAACGCCTGACAATCAAAATCAGAAAATGCTGCGCTGTGGTATACCTGCCCTTCCTGCTTGACCCCGTTTTTCTTCTTCCTTCGGTTTATTTAAATTGTGTATTCGCATGAAAGCGTTTGGCACATATTTAGTGTTCCGTTTCGCCTATTTAATTAATTAATTAATCTGTTGAGGGGGCTTAAGTACTTCTTTGGAGTGAGAGTTCTGGCACTTCCGGCATTGCTTCTTTATGAAATGTTGTGGTACATTGCAGTTGATTTTACCATGCTGATCTGGCAGTATGGACAGGTTTTTTATCCGGTCGCACAGATTGAAGGGAAGGCATTAATCGTTTTCTGTTTATGATCTCACGCAACCTCACAAAGGACGGGTTCATCAGGCAGTATGTCTGTAATGCATGTTGTGGTGTCATTGATTTATCCAACTTTAAACCCAATAGACTGATTTTATTTGTTAATTACTATTGAAGGTGCTTTCGTTTTTCAGAAAAGTTGGCCAAAATCAAGGGCGTGGGAAAGATGAATAACTTGCCGGCGGGAAGCTTTTCCGCGGACATCCCAGTGAAGATCAATGAGAGCAAAACAAGGTGGTTCTCTATTAGCCGTTGAGGCTGCAACCATATCGAGAGTATGAGATGAAAATCAAAGAACTGGAAAAGATGAAGGCGGAACATCCTGATACTTTGCCATCAAAAGAGCGGCGATCACTGCTGAAAATCGGTCTGGCGGTAACCGGGGTCTATCTCGGCGGATCTATTCTTTCCCTGACATCAGTTAAGAATGTGCTGGCGGAAGGGGTGGTGCCGAGGAGAGGACAGTATCCCTACAGCCCTCATTACACCATGGTTATTCGTGAGCACCTCTGCATTGATTGCGAGCTCTGCAAAAAGGCCTGTGTCGAGACGAATCACGTAAATGTGGAATTCGGTTATCGCACGACGATCCTTGAACGTCGTCGTGATATCGTGGGCGGTGGTGAGGAAAACATCTTCATGCCCATCCTGTGCAATCATTGCAATCGTCCTCCCTGTGTTCGCGTCTGTCCGACGACGGCCACCTGGAAGGATGAAAAGACCGGTATTGTCCACATGAACTATGGCCGCTGCATCGGCTGCAAGACCTGCATGGCGGCCTGTCCTTACAATGCACGGTTTTTTGACGAGAATAGAAGGGCTGTGGACAAATGTGATTTCTGCTGGGAGAGCCGTCTGTCAAAGGGCGAGACAAACACTGCCTGCTCTGAGGCCTGTCCTGCCGATGTCAGGGTGTTCGGTGATCTGAGTGATGCAAACAGCAGGGTCTTTGAACTGGTGCATGCCCCTGGTGTCATCGTCTGGGTTCTGAGACCGGAAGTCGGGGCTGTTCCCAATGTCTTTTATACCAATGCGTAAGGGCCAGGGTCTTTGAAATACCAAAAGCAGGCAAACGAAAATCAGGGGTGGTGCTGACCATCACGGTGCAGGCGGGAGAATGTAATGAAGAAACTAGTAATACTCAGTATTGTCGGCCTTTTCGTATTCAGCTATGTAGTCGTTTCGGCGGTAAACAAGCCGGCTGACAAACAGGAAGCATATGATGAGGATACTTACGGCCCGGAGGCGCCAATCGTTTGGAATTCCCCGGTCAAGTCGGTTTCTTTCAGTCACAAGACACACACCAAAGAAAATGGACTGGATTGTGAGTCCTGTCACGATGACATCTTTCAGATGGAAGCCGGAGCCGCAGAGGCAAATGGTAATTTTACCATGGCCTCGATGGGAGAGGGTCTTTACTGTGGTGCCTGTCATGACGGGAGTACCGCTTTTGCCTATAACACAGAGTGCGCCCGTTGTCATCAGGCTCCAGAGGAGCCGATCATCTGGACCAAGCCGGTGGAGGCGGTGCTCTTCAGCCATCAGAATCATACTGAAGACGCAGGACTTGCCTGCCAGGATTGTCATGATGAGTTGTTCGTGATGAAGTCTGGAACTGCCCAGGAAAAAGACGATTTCACCATGGACTCCCTGTATGCAGGAAGCTATTGTGGTGCCTGCCATGACGGCAACACTGCCTTTGCCTCCAATACTCGATGTACCGTCTGTCATATCGGCGTCAGAGGGCACGCAAAATTGACCGGCGAGAGTGAGAAAGAATCTCACGAGAGCACTCACTGATTCCCCTCTGCGGAGGGTTCGGATTGTTTTCAGGAGTTTCGTCCGGCCCTCCATTTTTTTCTACTCATCCTGATCCTTTTACGATTACAGATTTCCATTTATCTGCGTCATTCAGGACGCATTCTGCGCCTTTTTTCATATTCTTTCTTAACCATCTGATTTTACATCTATATTTTGTGACATCCGGGCACCTGATTTTTGCCTGTCTTTTGGATGTGGTGTCAAAAATTCCCGCGAAACCATTCTAGCTACCCGTATATACGCCCAAAAAAACTAAATTAATGGTGGGCGTGTTTTGCGCCCATAATATTCCCGGCAAGGGCGCAATATGCGTCTACTGCAGTAAGAGTTTATGGAAAAGTGATCATCGTTTTACCCGCTTGTATGCACAACATGTCTTATATTATTTAATAATATCAATATATTAAAATATTTCATGAAATAATATTTCAAGCTGCTCACGGGTTGGCATACCGCTTGCTTTAGTATGATAAAGTATAAACGCAACCGTTCTTCAAGGAGGTCAACATGGCTGCAACGTATATCGAAACAAGAAGCAGGATGCCGGCAACAATTACCAGTGTTCAGGTGAACTGGCGTGAAAAGCTCAGTGAGTATTTCTGGTTTTCAGCCTGCCTGATCATGTTCATGATTCTTGGTCCGTTCGCCGCACCGATCGCGCTCGGATTCATTTTCAGCAATCATGCGCGTAATGGGGATTTGACAGAACCAGATAGCGTCGCTGAAAGCGGGTTATTCTGAGGAATAAGTAATTAAAAGATACTAATGAAATTAAAGGAGAAACCATGTCTCTTCAGTCCCAGATAGCAGTTATTAATGATAATGATTTTCGTAAACCGCAATTCAACCTGTTGCTGTGGTTAATGCTTATCTTTGTTGCCGTCGGTATAGCAGGCGGTCTTTATGCTCTTTATGTCGGCCATCACCAGGCCTTCGGTGTCAGCAGAGAGGTGCCATGGGGCATCGGCATCAGCACCTATGCTTACTTTGCCATCATTTCAACAGGTCTCTGCGCTCTTGCCGCCCTCAGTCATCTCTTCGGCGGCAATAATCTGGCTCCCCTGGCAAACCGCATGGTGTGGCTGTCAATTGCGGCAATTCTCGGTGCCTTCCTGGTAATCGGTCTTGAACTGGAAAATGTCTGGAGAATGCCTCTGGGCGTCATTCTTCATCCGAATCCGACCTCCAATATCTGGTGGATGGGAACCCTGTATGGGATGGCGGTCGGTTTGATGTTTGCGGAAATCTTTCTCATTGTTACCAAACGGTACCGGTTCGCCGTTACACTCGGCGTTCTGGCGGCAGTGACCGAGTTGTGCGCTAATAGTAATCTTGGCTCTGTCTTCGCATCTCTGAATGCACGGCCTTTCTGGTACGGCTCACAGCTGCCGATTTTCTTCCTGGCTTCCGCTTTTCTCTCAGGAGCCGCGGCAATCGTTCTTTTTACTCATCTCTCTTTTGCCCTGAGGAAAAGTGAACCCGGCAAAGAGACGCATGAGGCCCTGCGGACGGCCGGCAAGGTCATGATGTTGATGATTTTCCTGGTTGCTATTGCCACCGGCTGGAAATATGTCAACGCTTTTGTCGGATCGGAAGCACTGGGCGACGCTGCCAGATTGTTGACCTCTGGTCCGCTGTCGACGAGTTTCTGGGTTTTTGAAATCGGTATTGGACTGGTTCTTCCTTTTGTTATCCTGATGATAACCAGGCTTGAATCTATACAGGCACTGTCATCGGCCGCCCTGATGATTCTGGTCGGACAGTTTTTTTCACGCCTCAACCTGGTTGTTGCCGGGCAGCTTATACCGGAGTATTCGGGTTACGAGGGGATCCCCACTTATAATAGTTATGCCATCTCCGGTCCTGAAGTGGCGATTGTTCTCAGTGGAATCGGTGTGCTTGGTCTCTGTTTCCTGATTGGCGAGTATTTTCTCAGTGAGAGCTTCAGGCATAGTCATGAGGATTAGAGCGTTGGATCGACATATGGAAAGTATGGCAAGGGATAGCAAGGAGGAATTCATGATCTCGCAGGATGAAGCGGTATTCACCATTGGTATGGCGGCAAAACTTGTCGGAGTCCATCAGCGGACACTTCGTAATTACGAGAACAGTGGTCTGGTAAAACCGGCAAGGAAAGGCAAATGGCGCTATTACTCCCTGCGTGATATCAAGTGGATCGAATGTCTTCGGGAGATGATCCACGAACATGGCATTTCCATTAATGCGGTGAAAAAACTGCTTACATATACTCCATGCTGGAACATCATTAACTGTTCTTTTGAGAAAAGACAGCGCTGTAGCGCATTTTTCTCCAACACGCTTGTTCCCCGCAATATACGAAGGTTGGAGCCGGTACCTAAACGTACGAAGAAGGTTATCGGTATCTGATCTGACTGCAATTTGTCCTTACCTACAAAGGCCCCTGCCGGTGATCCGGTCCGGGGCCTTTGCTGTTTTCCTCCCTCTTCTTTTCCGCTTCTCCAGGTGAGGCTGAAGCGCACCTGCTGGAAAATGTACTACTCAGACTTATTTTGATTCCTGATTGCTGATAAAATGGGCGCATAAAGCGCCCATTTTATTTAATAGTCAATATGGAGTAAAATGAGCCATTTTCCTGCCTGCTCGAGGTGAGCATATAACGTTCTGTAAATATTATAAATAAAGTTTTTAATTCAACTTGTTAAATTTTATTTTTCCTATTATTTTACAAATAAATAGTAAATAACTTGACAACGCTTATGTGTAATAATAGGGTAAATAGAAATTCTGAATGAATGTGAAGAGAGATCGTAGAACTGATTCTTTCGAGACAAAGGAAAAGACGTTGGAGAGGAGTGAAAAATGGACGGATTACTTTTTCTGATATTCTGGTTTGGCTGTGCGATACTTCATACGATCTACGATCTGAAGGTCAAGGCGTGGGTTAAATCATTAAAAGAGCGACGTGCCTAAAGAGGCATTGGTTCTATTTTTTTTGTTAACAACGAGATAAATGAAAGGAGTTGAAAAGATGAATAATCTACTGGCTGGTGTATTGCCTCAGGAAGGAGGCCTGGAGTCTGCCGCTTCATGGAAATATAATGCTGCGGTTCTGTTATGCGGATTTCTCACTCTGGTCGGTGTGGCAGCAGGGGTACATTCAATTGTTGCTGGCCATGAACAGACCTTTGGTGTCAGCCGTGAGGTACCATGGGGCATACTGATTGCCGCCTATGTGTTTTTTGTCGTTACCTCAACCGGTCTCTGTATCGTCTCTTCGATCGGTCATGTTTTCGGTTTTAAAAATTTCAATCCCATTGCCAAACGTGCGGTCTTTTTATCCATTGCCACCATTGTTGCCGGGTTTCTGGTTATTGCGTTTGAGATTGAGAACTCCTGGCGGATGCCCGTTGGCAACGTGATCGGGGCTAACCCGACATCGAACATCTGGTGGATGGGTACACTCTACGGGGCCTATCTCTTCTTTATGATGATCGAGTTTATCATGTTGCAGAAAGAGCAGCATAAAATGGCGATGAGCTTTGGCCTGGCCGGGCTGTTGACTGGTGTGGTCGCCCATTCCAATCTTGGGGCCGTATTCGGACTGCTCGCAGCCAGGGAGTTCTGGCATGGCCCTTACATGCCCATTTATTTTATTGGTTCAGCGGCGATGTCCGGCTGCGTGGCCATTATTTTTTTCACCTACCTTGCCTATCGGGCAAATAACTGGCAGATGAGCGACGATATCAAGAATTCGCTTGAAAGCGTTGCCAAACTCGGCGCCCTGATGATGGCCGTTATCCTGTTTTTTACCAGCTGGAAGATGATTACCGGTATTACCGGCGATCCTCCCGGCAAATATGCCGCCATGATGGCATTGCTTACCGGTCCCTATGCAATCAATTTCTGGGTTGGTGAGATCGCTCTTGGCTTATTAATCCCCTTCACGTTGATCATGGCCGTTCGCGGCAAGAATATGAAGACATTGTTTGTTGCTTCTGTTGCCGGCATGATCGGCATTTTCTTCATGCGCTATGATCTGGTGATTGTCGGTCAGCTGGTGCCTCATTACCACGGTATGGGATTGGTGGATTATCCTGAATTGTTCCGTTACATGCCGAAACCGCATGAAATCATTATCACCCTTGGTGGAGTTGGCTTTTGCGGTTTCCTGTTCCTTGTCGGTGAAAAACTTTTCCGGGGACATCTTTCCGAGGATCATTAAAAGTGGCCATTGGATAGAACAATGCATCAACCTTTTCGGTCTTCCTGCATCGGTTTTTATGTGGGAAGACCGGGCGGGACTCCCTCTTGTCATTACGGCAAGAACCTTGCACATTGTGACTAACAGGAACTATGAGAGCCAGAAAAAAGGTGGAAATACAGCCAATTACCTCGACAACGCCGGTTTACTCAATTGGTGTAGCCGCACAGATTCTCAATGTGCATCCGCGGACACTCAGGATCTATGAGGATGAAGGGTTGATCAAGCCGAACCGCAAGGGCAACCGGCGCTATTTTTCCCAGAATGACATCACCTGGGTCGGCTGTATCCGCAACATGATACATGAGGAAGGGATCTCCATACCGGGAATCAAGAAACTTCTCCGCTATGCCCCCTGCTGGGAGCTTACCGATTGCCCGCAGGAAGTATGTGAGCCATGTACGGCCAAGGTTGACAGGGCTGTTCCCCGAACCCTCAGAGTGGCAGGTGACAGGGAAGCTGAAAAGCAGGCCAAGAAAAAAGATATTGCCCTCCGTCAGAACCGTCAAAACGGCACTTCCGGGAAGAAAACCACCTTAAGCTGATTTCGTCTTTGCTTCTGTTTAATTTCAGTTGTCAATTTTCATCATTTCCTATTATAAATGAGCCTCTGGTGCACTGCTGCAGCAGGCTGCCGGGTGAAGTGCGGCGGCTTGCCGCATTGTGAAGCTGTTTTTCGTCGGCACTAAGACTGGAACAGATTTGAAATATCGTTGAAATAAGGCAACTTATTGCTTGAGGAGAGGGGCATGGAAGAGCAATCATATGTACTGACAATGCTGGTGGCCAACAAACCGGGGGTCACATCACGAGTCACCGGTCTTTTTTCCGGCAGAGGCTATAATATGGAGAGTATCTGCGGCGCTCCGACACATGATCCCGGTATTTCCCGTATTACCATAAAGACCAAGGCGACAGCTGATCAGTATATCGAAATCCAGAAACAGATCAATCGCTTGATAGATGTTATCAAGCTCAGGGATATGACCAACGAGGATCGGGCCGTGAAACGCGAGATGGCGTTGATCAGTGTTGAGCTGACGCCTGAAAATCGGACCGAACTGATCCAGGTTGTTGAAATTTTCAATGCCAAGATCGTCAATGCCGGTACTGACTCCTATATGGTTGAGGTCACCGGAACCGAGGACAAAATCGATGCAATGGTCAAACTGCTTCGTCCTCTTGGCGTGAGGAAACTGACGCGTTCCGGTGTTCTTGCCTTATACCGCGAGCTTGACGATAGCCACCGCTATGATCAGATTGCATAAAAAAGGATGGAATCGGGATTGTTCATGATTGAAAAGAGAATTGCCCGCCGAATGGAGCATATTGTTCCGTTCTATGTCATGGACCTGCTGGCCCGGGCGAAAGAACTTGAGGCCCACGGGCGCAACGTTATTCATATGGAGGTAGGTGAACCGGATTTTGCTGCGCCACCGCAGGTAATCACGGCAGCTAAAGCCGCTCTTGATGCAGGGCATACAGGGTACACGGCCGCTCCGGGAATTCCTGAGTTGCGACTGGCTATCAGTGGACATTACGGCGATCGATTTGGTGTGGAAGTTGACCCGCGCAGAATTGTCGTGACGCCCGGAGCGTCCGGAGCATTGCAGCTGCTTATGGGGATCCTGATAAACCCGGGTGAGCAGGTGTTAATGACTGATCCGGGCTATCCCTGCAACAAGAATTTTGTCGAGTTCGTTTCGGGTCAACCTCTTCCCCTGCCCGTCGGACCGGAAACCGGCTACCAGCTCACGGCAGAGCTGGTGGAAAGTTCCTGGACCGAGTCAACCAGGGCTGTTCTGCTTGCCACGCCGTCCAACCCCACCGGAACCCTGATTTCCCGGGAGGAGATGATACGGATTCATGGAGTCGTCAAATCCCGAGGAGGCCATCTGCTTGTCGACGAGATTTACCAGGGTCTCACTTACGGAATGGATGGCTATACGGCGCTTGATATTGCTGACGACATCTTTGTCTTGAACAGCTTCTCAAAATATTTTGGCATGACCGGCTGGCGACTGGGCTGGGTTGTTGCTCCTGAAGATTACCTGGACAGTCTCGAATGTCTTTCCCAGAATATATTTCTCTCCTGCAACGCGCCGTCCCAATATGCCGCCTTGCAGGCTTTTAGCCCTGATTGCCTGGAAATACTAGAGCAGCGTCGTCATTCGTTCCGGCAGCGTCGGGATTTTCTCCTGCCGGCACTGAGGGAAATCGGTTTTGAATTTTCAGTTGTTCCACAAGGGGCTTTTTATCTTTACGCCAATTGTTCAGCTCTGACCGATGACAGCTTCAGTTTCGCCTATGAACTGCTTGAGGCGGAAGGTGTTGCTATTACCCCGGGCAAGGACTTCGGCCGCAACCGTCCGGAGCAGCACATCCGTTTTGCCTATACAAACAGCATAGAGAACATGGCGGAAGGAGTACGGCGGATAGCCCGTTTTATTAAGAGCCGTTAGATTTCAAGGCGGCCTTCAACCATGAGGGAAGTCAACCTGTTTGTCTGTTGGTAAAAATGGTTTCGGTCCGCCCTGCAGGAAAAGCTTGTCAAACAGGAAACATTAAAAACGGGCAATCGGCTTTATCCTGCTTCAGGTCAAACCTCCTGCGTGATGCCAATACCGGTATCGGCAGGATCCCGCCGTGGTCTCAACGGAAAAGATGAAAACCGTTGGCATGAAGCGAAGCGAATAGCACGGCTCTTGCCCGGACGTGAAAAAACGAGTTGAAGCGTTGGTAGCAATGCACATAATATGTTATATAACTCAGTCCTATAGTGTGATCGGAGTTCAATAACGTGGAAAACAGGCGGTAGAGGAGGATGATATGAATAATGCCCAGATTCTGGCAAAATGTTTGGTTGACCTGGGTGTCAGGCGGGTTTTTGGATTTTCTGGTGCCACCATATTACCGGCATTTCATGCCATTGATGAGGCCGGTATTGAGATCATCGTCGGAGCTAATGAACAGTCATGTGCGTTTGCCGCCGGGGGAGTCTCCCGGTCCAGTGACCAGGTTGGGGTGGCGGTGGTCACATCGGGACCGGCGATCACCAATACCCTGACAGCGGTGGCCGATGCCAATGCCGACTCTATCCCGCTGCTGGTCTTTGCCGGGCAGGTAGCCCAGAATAATCTGGGCACTGATGTCTTTCAGACCATCAATGTTGCGTCCGTCTTTGCCGATGCTGCCAAAAAGGTCATTCTCATCAACGAGATGCAGGATGTCGAAGAGGTTGTAAAAGATGCATACTATCTGGCAAAATCCGGTAAGCCGGGTCCGGTCGTTATAGATTTCCCCATGGATATCCAGAAGATGGAAGGGACGTATCGCGCTATCGACGTCAAGCGTTTCCGTCATAAATATGATGAGGAACGGCACCTCGGCCAGAATCAGTGCAAGCAGTTCTTCGACATGTTGAAAAAATCGAAGCGTCCGCTTCTCTACATCGGCGGCGGCCTTAATTCACCGGAAGCCAGCGAACTGATCCGCACCTTTAACCGGCTCTACCGGGTGCCGTCAATCTGGAGTCTGATGGGTAAGGGCATCCTGAATGAAAACGCGGACTGGGCACTTGGTATGCTGGGAATGTTCGGTGTTCCCGCTGCTAATATGGCTATCCAGGAGACTGATCTTTTCGTGGCCTTCGGAATTCGCTGGGACGACCGTGTTTCGCAGAAGGTCGGTGAATCGGGCCTTGCGGCGGAGATTGCCTATTTTGACATCAACCCGGCAAAAGTGCAGGAAGTGCGCTTTTCCCGGAATCCGAAATTTTCCTTTATCGGCAAGGCGGAAACGGCTCTCAATGATCTGCTGCAGTACGCAGAAAAGCATGACATTCAACTGGATATCGGTGAGTGGCAGCAGCGCGCACGGCAGTTAAAGATTGATAACAAACTTAATTTCAATCGAAAAGCGATAGCAATTCAGCAGTCTGAAGTAATGGAGTTACTTTCGGATCGTCTTACGGAAAACACCAAAATAACGACCGGTGTCGGTAATCATCAGATGTTTGCCGCCCAGTACCTGGTCACGCTTAAACCAAAATGCTTCATTACTTCCGGCGGTTATGGAACGATGGGTTTTGCTGTACCGACGGCAATCGGTGCACATTATGCCAACCCGGAAGCGAAGATCATTGCCATAGACGGTGACGGAAGCTTGTTGATGAACTTTGGCGAACTCTATACCATCGGCAAGTACAATCTTCCGGTCAAAGTGCTGATGCTGAACAATCATGGCGACTGTATGGTAAGAAATATCCAGGACATTATCTATAAGGGCGCACATGTCGGTACCAAGAAGATCACCTCCGTCAGTTTTGCCAATGTCGCCAGAGAGATGGGTTTCACCTTCCACCAGCGTGTTGAGGATCGTGCTGATTTACAGCAGGCCCTGGAAGATCTGATTAATGCAACAGGACCTTCATTTCTCGAAGTGGTAACCGACGTTGATGAAGTTCTTTACCCGAGAATACCGGCCGGTCTCGGATACAAAGACATGATCCTTGGTCCGCATATGAAAAATAATTAATTTCAAGCGGTATCAGCAATGTTCAACACCCTCTGGAGCCGAGTGCTTCAGGGGGTGTTCTTTTGGAACCGGTGGTGATGGCGGCAGTGCATAGCAATCGGCAAGACAGAAGCGTCATGACAGGAGGACAGGTATGCTGCCGGTATATTTTTGTGAGAAAAAATGATACGGGATAAAACTCTTGTATTATGACAGTACGATTGCTGATGGAATTGCCGGTAACTGTCCTCATTTGTCTCACTATATTGATCCTGAGGGAAAGCTTTAATCCCGGCAGCAACCGCAGGTTCATTCCCGGAAAGGAGATCTTCCCACATGCAGGAAACCCAGAACAATTTTAAAAGCGCCCCGAAAAGATTTCATCCGCGGGGTCTTACTATTCTCTATGAAGACCATGACCTGCTGGTTGTCGATAAGAGGAGTGGCCTTTTAACGGTGAGTACCGATAGAATCAAAGATAATACAGTCTTCTATCTGCTCAACAACTATGTGAAAAAAGGGATTCAAAAATCGAGAAACCGGGTGTTTATCGTTCATCGCCTGGATAGAGATACTTCCGGACTGCTTGTCGTTGCAAAAAATGAGAAAGCGAAAGATTATCTGCAGGAACAGTGGCAGCATTTCGACAAAAAGTATCATGCCATTGTTCAGGGAAGATTACCCGATAAACAGGGAATTATCTCTTCTTACCTTGCCGAAAACAGTGTCCATAAAATGTATTCCGTCAATGATTCGACGAAGGGAAAACTGGCAAAAACAGGTTATCGAGTCCTCAAGGAAACCAAACATGCAAGTCTTCTTGAAATTGATCTGATCACCGGAAGAAAAAACCAGATACGGGTCCATTTTGCCGAGCAGGGATACCCTGTTCTCGGTGATAAAAAATATGGAAAAAAAGATCCGGGTGTGAAACGGCTCATGCTCCATGCACTTTCTGTCACCATCAAACACCCAAAGACAAAAGAGCCGATGACCTTTGAAACGAAGGTTCCTCCATATTTTAAATCACTGCTGGGTGCGTGATAGTTAAACGGTTAGCGACTGAAGCTCAATGGACGGTATCAAGCGCGTTTCAGGAAAATGTTCATGAAATGTGGAGGTTAACTATTAAATCATGATGGAGGGTATATTCTATGCAGAGAGCAACCAGGGCTGTCGATAATTTTCTGGCAGGATTTGCCTGTTCACAAGCGATTTTAGCTGAATATGCAGAGCTTTTTGATCTGCGGCGGGAACAGGCGATCAAGATTGCGGCAGGATTTGCCGGAGGAATGCGTATCGGCTCGACCTGCGGTGCGGTTGCCGCTGCTTATATGATATTAGGACTGAAATTTGGCCGGCAGCAGTGCGAAAACCAGGAAGGACGTGAGCCTGTCTATACGGCGATCATGGATTTTAACCGGCGCTTTGAAGCAGATAATGGATCATTGAACTGCAAGAATCTGCTTGGCTGCGATATCAGTACTGCCAAAGGGCTGGATACTGCCAAAAAGGAGAATCTTTTCCGGACACTCTGCCCTCGTTTTGTCAGAAGCGCTGCAGAACTGCTGGATGAGATGCTAGATGAAGGATGAAAGGACAGTCATAGGCAGACACGACAGACCGGACACGAGCAAGGGTATATGATGTTCACGCTCATATACAGCGGCAGACTGTCCGCCTGCAGGATCAGGCCACGACACTCGTCGATCTTCTTCACGCCGACTCAATATTTGCAAAATTCATTAAATGCAATATAGTTGCATTTGTCTGATTTGTGGTATTTCTTGAAGAGAAGGTCATGTAAATGAAGGAAAAACTGATATATCCTGTGGTTGTTTACTGTATTGCTCTGCTGCTCGGACTGCCGCTGCCTGCAGCGGCTGTGGACAGGGTTTTTGTCAGTGTTGTGCCGCAGAAGTTCTTTGTTGATAAAGTGAGCGGTGGAACCATTGAGGTCGAGGTGATGGTTCAGCCGGGAGCCAGTCCGGCCACCTATGAACCGAAGCCGTCACAGATGCGGAAACTTGCGGCCAGTTCGGCCTATTTTGCCATCGGCGTACCCTTTGAGGAGGCCTGGCTCGGTAAGATTTCCGGGGTAAACCCGAAGATGATGATCGTCCATACCGACGAGGGAATTGACAAGATTGCCATGGCCGAGCATTCACATGATGGTGATCCGCGGGAAAGTGGGCATGACAAGCCCGGCAGACTCGATCCGCATATATGGCTCTCTCCGCCGCTGGTGAAAAAACAGGCGGCCATCATAAGAGATACCCTGTCAGAACTGCATCCGGAGCAGAAGGCTGCTTTTCAGAAAAACTATGATGTATTCAGCAGGGAAATAGACAAACTCGATAGTCATTTACATGAGATTTTGAAAATGAAAGCCGGGATGCAGTTCATGGTGTTTCATCCGTCCTGGGGGTATTTTGCCAGAGAATACGGTCTTGAGCAGGTAGCCATCGAGATAGAGGGGAAATCGCCGAAACCGGCAGAGATAGAGGAATTGATACGCCACGCCAAAGAGCACAAAATTCGTGTTATCTTTGCTCAACCGCAATTTTCCGATAAGAGCGCCAGGCTTATCGCCCGGGAAATTGGCGGGGAAGTAATTCTCGTCGACCCGCTGGCTGAGAACTGGCTGCAGAATATGAAAGTGGTGGCTGAAAAATTCAAAATAGCCATGCGTTAGGATACCCTGAAGTAGTTACCTATGAGCAAGCCCATTATAGAAATAACTGATCTGTGCTTTTCCTATAGTGGAAAGGAAGTACTTCACGGTATCGACCTCACGATTTATGAAAAAGACTTTGTGGCCATCATCGGTCCGAACGGCGGTGGTAAAACGACCCTTATCAAACTGGTTCTCGGACTGTTGAATCCGACGAGGGGAACAATAAAAATCAGGAATCGGCCGCCGCGTTCAAACGATACCACGCTCGGCTATGTTCCCCAGCAGATCGATCATAATCTCAGTTTCCCCGCCACCGCTCTCGATATCGTCCTGATGGGAAAACATAACCCGGACAGGCGGCGATTTTTTGGTGATTCAAAAGAGGATCGTCAGGCGGCTTTCTGGGCGCTTGAAAAGATGGGAATAGTGGAGGTGGCCGACCGCAAGATCACCGATCTGTCGGGAGGGCAGCGGCAGCGGGTCCTGATTGCCCGGGCGTTGGTCTCCCGTCCTGAGCTGCTTGTTCTTGATGAACCGACCGCCAGCATTGATACCAAGGGGCAGAAAGATTTTTATAGTCTGCTGAAAGAACTGAATGAATACCTGACCATCCTGATGGTGAGCCACGATCTGCTGACCATCTCTTCTTATGCCAAGTCAATCGCCTGTGTGAACAAGCGGCTGCATTATCACCAGACGTTCGAGTCTTCCGGTGATCTGCTTAATGCCTTCTATTCATGCTCGGTGGAAGAGATCTGTCCGGTTACCAGTGTCTCGCGCAGTCTCCAGGAAAAACAGACAGCAGGAGAACGGGATAATGGTTGATGCCCTGCAGTTCGAATTCATGCGCAATGCCCTTATGGCCGGGATAGTGGCGAGTATCATCTGCGGTGTAATTGGTACGCTCATCGTCGTCAACCGGCTCGTTTTTCTCTCCGGCGGGGTTGCCCACAGCGCCTACGGCGGGATCGGGCTGGCATTTTTTTTCGGCTGGCCCTACATGATCGGAGCCGTTGGTTTCGCCCTGGTTGCCGCCCTGGTCATGGCTGCGATATCCTTGCGGTCAAAACAGCGGGCGGATACCATTATCGGGGTTATGTGGGCGGTAGGGATGGCAAGCGGTGTCCTGCTTCTTGATATGACCCCGGGCTATAATGTCGACCTGATGAGTTACCTGTTCGGCAGCATCCTCAGCGTGCCGCAATCTGAGCTTGTTGTAATGGCGGTTATCGGCACCCTGATTTTTCTTCTGATTGCCTACTTCTTCCAGGATCTGCTGGTGATGTCGTATGATGAGGAATTTGCCCTCGTTCGCGGAGTTCCGGTTAAACGGCTCTACTATATGCTGATTGGTATCGTTGCCATCACCGTGGTCATGGTGGTGCAGGTCGTCGGACTGATCCTGGTGATCGCCCTGCTCACCATTCCGCCCTATATTGCCGAGAAGTACACGAAATCTCTGTTGCAGATGATGCTGCTGTCCTGCTGTTTCGGCATGTTGTTTACCATCGGGGGGCTTTGGGTATCTTATGCCTACGACCTGACTTCAGGTGCCGCAATAATCTTTCTGGCAGGGTTTGTCTTTTTTCTCTCTCTGCTGCTGGATAGACTGTTGCTCTATCGGAAGAAGCTTATAATGATTCGCTCCCATGAAGAAATGCGCAAACGCGGGATAGAATAACCGATGTGCCACCACTGTGATTACCGTAACATACTGACGGCTGCCGGCCTTGAGGCGACCAGGAACCGTCTGCGCGTGCTCGAGGTGATAGGGGAAAACAGCTATCCTCTTTCTGCCGGAGATATCTACACCACTGTTGAACGTCACCATCCCATCAATCGGGTGACGGTCTACCGGATTCTCGATCTGCTGGCTGAAAACAATATAATCGAACGGTTAGGTAGCCTTAAAAGAGGTTCTTATTACGGCCTCGCACCTAACGAGAATCATGCGCCGCACCCTCATTTTTACTGCACCAGCTGCGGCCGTATGGACTGTTTGAGTCCCGGGAGCCTGGCTGTCAACACCGAACATCTCAGAATTACCTTCCCCGGGAAGATTGAGCGGGTCGAGGTGCGCGTGGATGGTCTCTGCAAGACCTGCCTGAAGAAAGAATCCCTTTCGTGATGCCCTGATAAGGCCGGCGGTCGAGAAAAAGAAAGAAAACGATCAGTGAGTACTCAACGGGTTTTGCAGATTGTACCGTTCGATTTTTCTGCGCAGTGTATCTTTGGAAATGCCGAGTTCACGACAGGTGATCATCTTTTTCCATTTGTTTCGCTGCAGGGTGTTAAGAATAGTCTGCTGCTCGATCTGATCGAGGGTCATGCCTGTTTCATAAACTGTGGTCGATGAATGAGCATCGATGTTTTCAGAATGAAAACTGTCCGGTAGATGTTCTTCGTTGATGTAACCGCCCGGACAGAGAATAAAGCCGTATTCTATAATGTTTTCGAGTTCCCTGATATTACCGGGAAAGGTGTGTCTCATCAGAAGTTTCATGACCCCGTCGCTGACGCCGGCAATGTCTTTTTGTTTCTCTGCCCGGAATTTATCGACAAAATGCTCAATGAGCAGCGGTATATCCTCCCGCCGTTCGCGCAACGGGGGCAGGGTGATGTTGACTACGTTGAGGCGATAGTAGAGATCGTCCCGAAAGAGTCCATTTTCCACCAGTTTTTTAAGTTCCCTGTTGGTTGCCGCAATTACCCGGATGTTGACCTTGATTGATTCATTCGATCCCAGTGGTTCATAAACACGTTCTTCCAGAACCCGCAGCAGCTTAACCTGCAGTGAGTGCGGGATGTCACCGATTTCGTCAAGAAAAATCGTGCCTCCTTCTGCTGCGGCAAAACGCCCTTCCCGGTCTTTCCTGGCATCGGTAAAGGCACCGGAACGATAGCCGAACAGTTCCGATTCAAGCAGTGTTTCTGGAATGGCACCGCAATTTACCGAAATGAATGGCTTTTTGCTGCGGGAGGAGGCATTGACAATAGCCTCGGCCAGGATACCCTTGCCTGTTCCGCTTTCACCAAGTATCAGCACGGAACTGTCACTGACGGCAATGTCCGGGAGAATCTGGAAATAGCGTTGCATCGCTGGACTCTTGCTGATGATTTCATCGAAGGTGTAGCGTTGCATCAATTGCTTGCGCAGCGTTTCTTCAATTGAAAGATCACGAAAGGTTTCGACTCCGCCAATGACATTTCCGACGATGTCTACCAGGGGTGAAGCGCTGATACTGATGGATTTTCTTTTACCATCGGTGGTATCAATGGTAATTGACCTGTTTGCCACCGGTCTTCCTATATAGAGACTTTCGGCAATGGCGCAGTTCTTGCCGCATATGGAGGAGTGGAAGACATCACTGCAATAACTGCCGATGGCCTCATCACGTCCCCAACCTGTTATCTTTTCAGCGGCAAGGTTGAACGAGGTTATCCGCCAGTTCCTGTCAACGGTAAAAACGCCATCGGCGACGGAATCGAGAATAAGCTTGTTCTTCAGGGCCTCAGTGTTATCTCGAAAGGTCTGGACACAGCCAATGGTTCGTTTTTCTGCATCAAGTACAGGGGTGATCGAAACGGAAATAGGGATATTGTATCCATCCTTATCGGCGACATAGCCGTCCTGGTTGATAATATTACATGGTTCTCCCCGGCTGGCCTGCATGATCGGGCAGGCCGAGACACCGTCAGCACCAAAAAATATCTCATCGCAGGAGCGCCCGACAACGTCTGATTCATCCCAGCCGGTTATTTCCTGAGCCCCCGAGTTAAAAGAGGTAATGATACCTTTGGCATCGAAAATGACGACTCCGTCGGCCACCGCATTGATGATGAGATCACTCTTTACCGATTCACTGATATCCCGAAACGTCTCGACACCGCCGATTATCTGGTTTTCCGTGTCGATAAGCGGTGTTGCACTGATACTGACCGGAAAAGAGGTTCCGTCTTTTCTGGTGATGTATATATCGCGGTCATAGCGGATGTTACAATTGTTCATGATACTGTTTGAAACGGCACAGGAACCGCTACAGATGTTGGCTTTGAAGACCGTTTTGCATGGTCGGCCAAGTACCTCGTCCTGGGTCCAGCCGGTCATCTGTTCCGCCGCTTCGTTAAACGAGGTGATTTTCATCTCCTGGTCAACGGTAAATACCCCTTCGGCAATTGAGTTAAGTGCCATTACCCTCGTAGTGACGGCACCGGAGTAATCGATCAGGCCGATATAGGCTCCTTGAGTTTTCCCCTGGCCATCAGGGAGTTTGACAATACGAACGGTGATAATGTCTTTCTGTCCATTGCGAGAATCGGGCAGCTTGAACTGCTCGTTTTTCATGGCTGATATAGGTATGGAAAGGCGGTCTGCGAGCGTTTTGAAACGCTTGTCGGGGGTGATAACCTTGAGAAGCTTCTGCTGAATGAGCTGTTCTGTGGATGTACCGAGGATACCTGCTGCCAGATCGTTGCATGAAGTGACGATACCGTTGCTGTCAATGGTGAGGTAGCCTATGTCAGGATTTTTAAGACGCTGTTTTATATGGTTTTTCATGTCACGGTCCAGGATGCGCCGGGAAACAGTTCCGACAGATATATTTAGGCCACCTTGCATAATTGCCTTTTCGTCCGATCTCTGCGTTATGCTCGAAATTTTATCCTCGGAACAGTAACCATATGCCTGCGGTAAAATTTCTCGTAAGCCTTGATCTCGAACGAAAAATCTAATTATTCAAGGTACCCTTTAATTATAACCTTAAACATTTCTCGGCGCAATAATGAGGAGAAAAAGTGAGTGTGCAAGGCACGATCATTGCTATTAACCGGGCAACACTGTAGGCCGCTGGCAAGACACGTGATAACCTTGTTGGAAAAGGGATCTGTGAGATTATCCATGGAGGCCGCAGGCCGCATATCAAATGCCTGCTTGAAGAAATTCTGCTTACCTGCAGGGGTAAGAATGAAGACACAAAACTCAAGGTACCCTCAAAAAGCGGATAAAAAAATCATGATACCCAGCCGGCTGACCGAGATAGACGGTGTCTGGAAGTCAGGAGTCGTTGTCAGAGATTTTGGCACCTGAACGGTAAAAGTCTTCTCTATCGGTCCCTGGCCTGGATATTTCATGAAAAGTGATGGCGACTGAAACAAGGGGAGTGATAATGCACAGCCAACGTTAAAAAATACTGGAAATACTGTAATAATGCCTGTTATTTCGATAAATTATTCGAAATAATGAGAAACAGCTCAGGAAATGCCCGGGTTAACCGAAACGGCCGGTGATATAATCTTCGGTAAGATGATGACGGGGATTGGTGAATATCTGTTTCGTCGAACCCACTTCCACCAGACTGCCGAGATGGAAATAGGCGGTGCGTTGTGAAACCCTTGAGGCCTGCTGCATGGCATGGGTGACGATGACAATGGAGTATTGCGTTCTCAGTTCGGCGATGAGTTCCTCAACCTTTGCGGTGGCTATGGGATCAAGGGCCGAACATGGCTCATCCATAAGAATGACTTCGGGACCTACCGCTATGGCGCGCGCGATGCAAAGCCGCTGCTGCTGCCCTCCCGAGAGGCCGGTTCCGGGTTCCGTCAGCCGGTCCTTGACCTCCTCCCAGAGGCCGGCTTTCTTCAATGAGGTTTCGACAATTTCATCGAGTTCCCCCTTGTTTCCGGTTAAGCCGTGAATCCGCGGGCCGTAGGCGATATTGTCATAGATCGATTTCGGGAAGGGATTCGGTTTTTGAAAGACCATACCGACACGGGCTCTGAGCGGCACGACGTCGATGCTGGGATGGTAGATATTACTGCCATCAAGATTGATTTCCCCTTCAACCCGGCAACTGGCAACGGTATCATTCATCCGGTTGAGACAGCGTATAAACGTTGATTTGCCGCAACCTGACGGCCCTATCATGGCAAGGACCTCGTTGCAGCCGACATCGATGCTGACCTTCTTGATGGCCTGGGTATCTCCATAAAACACGTCAACATCCCGGCACGTCATTCGTGGATCGTCAACAAAAGGTGTACCGATCGTCTTTCCTATCTTACCTTGGAGATCTGTTTTTGCCTTGACAATGGTATCCTGGGCAGTCATCGCTTGAAATGTCGGCTGTATAGCTTCTGCTGAGTTGGTCATTTTTGCGTGGTCGGGGCTGATTTTCTGTTGTATTTCTTAAACCTGGAGAGCCGCCGGGCCATGTTCAGGACCCGGCGGCTGTAAATCGATCATGGCTATCATGAACGTATCAGGCATGCAACTGACAACTACTGTATTGCTGCCATCGGCTTCAGTTCCTTGACTACTTCGGCGTATTCTTTCCGCTCATCGTCCGGCATTGGAATCATGCCCTTATCGGCCAGGTAGCCTTCAGGTCCCCAGGCTTTTTCGCTGGAGAACTCGGCCAGGTATTCAGTGATACCCGGAATTGAGCCGACGTGGGCTTTCTTGACATAAAAGAAGAGCGGACGCGATAACGGATATTTTCCGGCGGCGATATTCTCAAACGTCGGCACTTCGCCGTCTATCATGGATCCCTGGATTACATCACCATTCTGTTCGAGGTAAGAGAAACCGAAAATACCGAAGGCATGCGGATTGCTCTCCAGTTTCTGCACGATCAGGTTATCGTTCTCACCGGCCTCGATGTAGGCGCCGTCTTCACGAAGGGTGTGGGCCACCTTGACAAAGACCCTTTTCGTCTTTCTTACGGAGTGCTGCGAGTGTCTCAAATTCCCGTGCACCATCTTCCATGGCCAGTTCCACGAAGGCGTCACGGGTGCCTGAGGTCGGGGGAGGACCAAGCACTTCAATGGCGACATCGGGCAGAGATGAGTTGACCTCTTTCCAGGTCTTGTAGGGGTTGGCCACGAGCTTACCATCAGCAGCCGGAACTTCTTTGGCCAGGGCCATGAAGATATCCTTGCGAGATAGCTTGATCTGATCAGCCTTTTTTGAATTGGCCAGCACGATGCCGTCATAACCGATTTTCACCTCGACGACGTCCTTGACACCATTTTTTGCACATGTTTCCTGTTCGGATTTCTTCATGGCGCGTGAAGCGTTGGTAATGTCAGGATATTCGACGCCGACGCCAGCACAGAAAAGCTTGAATCCGCCGCCCGAGCCGGTTGATTCAATTTTCGGGGTCTTGAACTGGGTCGTCTTGCCGAACTGCTCGGCGACGACGGTGGCAAACGGATAGACGGTTGATGATCCGACGATGGCAATGTAGTCACGACCGGCGGCATGTGCCGGTGAACTTGCAATTGTGGCGGCTGCAAGCGCTCCTGCGAAAATGAGTCCTTTGTACTTCATTTTTGTTCTCCTTTGTTTTGTAGTGTTTCTTCTGTTTGTCCGATCCTGCAAGGATCAGTTATATAATCAAGTGCTTACCACTTAATCTCAAATTTTTTCCGCAACAGTACCGCAAGCGCGTTCATGACCACAAGAAAGGCGAGCAGCACCATGATTGCGGCCGACGTCTTCTCGGTAAAGGCCCGCTCCGGGCTGTCGGACCAGAGATAGATCTGTACCGGCAGTACCGTGGATGGGTCGGTAATTGAGCCTGGGACGTCGACAATAAAGGCCACCATGCCGATCATCAGCAGGGGGGCGGTTTCTCCGAGAGCCTGTGCCATGCCGATTATCGTGCCGGTAAGCATGCCGGGCAAAGCCAGCGGCAGCACATGGTGAAAAACGGTCTGGATCTTCGAGGCGCCGATACCAAGAGCGGCCTCCCTGATGGAAGGCGGGACGGATTTTAATGATGCCCGGGAGGCGATGATGATGGTGGGCAGGGTCATCAGGGTGAGTACGAGCCCGCCAACGAGCGGCGTCGAGCGCGGGATCCCCCAGAAATTGATAAAAATAGCCAGGCCGAGCAGGCCGAAAATAATTGACGGAACGGCGGCAAGATTGTTGATGTTGACTTCTATGAGGTGCACTGAGACGGTTATCAGGTGCAAATTCCTCAAGATAAATCGCTGCTGCCACACCAATCGGAAATGACAGGAGCAGGGTTATCAACAGCGTGTAAAAAGAACCTTTGGCGGCTCCAAGGATGCCGGCCAGTTCCGGTTCACGGGAGTCTCCGGAGGTAAAGAAGGTGGTGTTGAATTTCATCTTTATCCGGTCAGTACTCTTTAGTGTCTTGATCCAGGAAGCCGTTTTATCCTTGAGTTGGCGGCTGCTTTCCGGTTGGCTCATGTCGACGTTACCTTTCATAAACATGTCGACGTCATCGCTGGCCGGCACCCATATTTTCTGGTGTGTGTTAATGAGTTTCGGGTCTTTTACGACCATGTTCATCAGCTTGAAGGCTGCGCCATTGCTGGCCAGCGAGTAGAGGAGCTGTTTGTCCTGGCGGCTGGTCACCTCCGGGAACTGCTTAAGTAAAGAACTCTTGATGATGCCCTGGTAGTCGGCCCGGGCGAGGTCCGCATCGCGGAAAATAGCTTTTGTCGAAAGAGATATCGAGCTGAATAACGGTTTGTCTGAAGGCCGAATAACCGTTTCCGATAATCGTACTGAGCAGGAAAACGAGAAATCCAAGAGCGATGAAGATGGCCAACAGGCCAAGACGTTTGAATCTTCGCTCGGCGTTATAGCGGCGTTTTAAACGTTTATCGAACGCCGCGTTAAAGGTCGTATCCTGTTGGCTTGTCTGCATGGTTATCTCAGTTGTTCTCATTGTGGTCTGTTATTCGTATTGTTCCCGGTACTTCCTGACCACGCGCAGGGCGATCACATTGAGGATCAGGGTTAAAATAAAGAGGATCAGACCCAGAGCAAAGGCTGCCAGGGTTTTCGGACTGTCAAATTCCTGGTCCCCTACCAGCAGCGTGACAATCTGCACGGTAACCGTTGTTACCGCCTTGAGCGGATTCGCCGTCAGGTTTGCGGCAAGACCCGCGGCCATGACCACGATCATTGTTTCTCCAATCGCCCGGGAGACAGCCAGCAGGATGCCGCCGACGATGCCGGGCAGGGCGGCGGGGAAGATGACCAGCCGGACCGTTTCAAATTTTGTCGCACCAAGAGCCATAGGATCCGTCACGCAACGCCTGGGGTACCGCATGGATGACATCGTCGGAAAGTGACGAGACGAAGGGGATGATCATGATCCCCATAACCAGACCGGCGGCCAGCGCACTTTCCGAAGCGACCGATAATCCCAGGAATCCGCCGGAATCCCTGATCAGCGGCGCTACGGTCAAGGCCGCGAAAAAACCGTAGACAACCGTCGGAATCCCGGCCAGGATTTCAAGCAGCGGTTTTACCACGGTTCGAAACCCCTGGTTGGCAAATTCAGAGAGATAGATGGCCGAGAGCAGGCCTATGGGTATTGCCACTAGCATGGCAATAGCGGCAATAAGAAAGGTGCCGGCAAAGATCGGTACGGCGCCGAAGGCCCCGGACGAACCGGCCTGATCGGCCCTGATCGCCATCTGCGGACTCCAGTTCAGGCCGAAGAGAAAGTCCTGGAATGGGATAATCTTGAAAAAACGTATGGACTCAAAGATTACCGACAGCAGGATCCCCACCGTTGTCAGGATGGCCACGGCGGAAGAGAGCAAAAGCGCCATCTTTATGATCGTCTCGACAACATTTCTGGCCCGGAAATCTGGTTTGATCAACCGAAAAGCAATGGAAAAGCAGATGCTCAACAGCAGCAATACAACGATGCCGACGGTGGTATGCCAATTCTGCTGTATGGCCAGGTAGCTTGCGGCTGCCGCTTCGATAAAGGCATCCTGGTTAACCGTAACATTGCCGGAAACCGTATTCTTGATGTCATTTATGATCAGGGCCTGGGCGCCGGTATCCTGGGTCAGCAGGTTCGAGGGAAGTTCATTGATAATGCTGCTATCCAGCACCGATGTCTCGACCGACAGCCAGATTCCATACAGCAAAAGGGCCGGCAGCAGGCCGGCAAGTGCCAGCATGGCGCCGTAATGGTTTGGCAGTGAATGCAGCCGGCGAATCCCCCCATGATTCGCTGCCACCTGCAATGATCTCAGACGTCCCGACAAAAAATGCGGCAGCACCAAGAACGAGCAGGAGCGGGAGAAGGTAATCGTAGAGCATTTTATCTCGTTTTTCAGGGAGGGTGGTGACGGTTTATGAAACGGTTCTCGTTATCACACCTTCAACAAGGTAGATAACCTCTTCGCTGATGTTCGTTACCCGGTCAGCGATTCGCTCGAGGTGACGGGCAAGCAGATAGGTATTGATCAATCCTCCGGGATGTTCAGGGTTTCTGCGGATGATGTCCTTTATCGTGTGGTAGACCTCGTTGCGGTATTGATCAACATCGTCATCGAGCAGAAAAACCTGGCGGGCAAGATCAGCATCGCGGTTCACCAAGGCATCGAGACTCATGTTGAGCATCTTGATAACCTTTTCAGATATTTCGGAAAAATCGATGCGGTCGGTCAGGTGCCTGCTTTCCGATTTGCTGATAGCCTCAACGCGCTTGGCAATATTCACGGCATAGTCGGCGATTCTCTCCAGTTCATTGTCCACCTTGATAACGGTGACGATAAAGCGCAGGTCACTGGCGACCGGCTGGTGCAGCGCAAGTATTTTCAGGCAGTCTTCCTCGATCTCAATCTCCATCTCATCAATTTCATAGTCTGACAGGATAATTGAACGGACTTCTTCCTCGTCACGGCTTTCTATCACCTGTGCCGCCCGGCGAACCCTGTCTTCCACCAGTGCTGTTTGCGTCAGCAGCTTCTTGTTGAGTGACTGCAATTCAATATGAAAGGTGTAATATGGCTCCATACTTTTATTCCCGTGTTCTCAGGTGTTGTTTGATTATCTGATGAGACGCCGGCAGTAACCAGCGAATCTGGAATTGAGGGCATAATAGGGGGCTTTTGTTACCGGTCTGTTACGAGATTGTTAGGATTGGGTTAGTGGAAATGAAAACCCTTGCAGAGTGAGGTAAAATGCTGAACATATAACCGGTGTGCAGGGTTGCTGCGGTTGTATTTACTCTATTGATAAGGGGCTGCAGCTTTTTCCGGACGTAAATGATTGGTACTGAATCGACAAAAACAAATAGATGGCCATGGGAAAAACAACAATTCTTGTCGTTGAAGACGAGGCTGCCATTCAGCAGCTGGTAAGCTACAATCTGATCAAGGCGGGTTTTAACGTGAGTTGCGCTGATACCGGAGAAGAAGCACTACAGATTCTGCTCAAGGAAGAGATCGACTGTATCCTGCTTGACTTAATGCTGCCGGGAATAAGCGGCCTGGAGGTGTGCCGGAAGATAAGGATGAGCAAAGGCGCGAACGGGCCTCATATTCCGGTTATCATGCTTACCGCCAGGGGGGAGGAGGAGGATATTGTCGGGGGCCTTGAAGTCGGAGCAGATGACTATATTACCAAGCCGTTCAGCCCAAAGGTTCTTATAGCCAGGATCAAGGCGGTTCTCAGGCGTGCTTTTGAGAAGAAAAACGCTGATTCCACCGAAGAAAAGGGCGTGATTGTTGTGGATGACCTGGAGATAAACAAGGGCAGGCACGAGGTTAAACAGGGCGATGAAACCGTGCATCTGACGATCACTGAATTCGGTATACTGGCACTTCTTGCCGGAAAACCGGGATGGGTATTTACCCGGCAGCAGATAATCGATGCGGTGCGCGGCTATGATTTTCTGGTCACCCCCCGGGCCGTTGACGTGCAGGTCTTCGGCCTGCGAAAGAAACTTGGCATATCCGGTGAATTGATAGAGACGGTCCGCGGCGTCGGTTACCGGTACAAGTCTTCAGGCCACCTTGAATAATTTCCTTTTCGCCCGATCTCTTCGTTATGCTCGAAATTTTATCCTTGGAATATCAAATATATGCCTCTGGAAAAATTTCTTACATGCCTTGATCTCGGGCAAATATTCTAATTATTCAAGGTATCCTTCAATATAATTGCTGAACGAGATGATTCTAAAACAAAAGAAACTCTTCTGGCAGATCTTCCCGATCAGTCTTGTCATCCTCCTGACCACCATAAGCGTTGTAGCCTGGTTTATATCGCGTTCTGTTGATCGATTTTATATTCAGGAACTGGGGATAGAACTCGAAAACCGGGCGCATCTTATTGAATCTCAAGTAGTTGAACTCCTTAATGCCGATGATGAAGCAGCTTTACGCTCTTTTGCCGTTCAATCCGGGCGGGCCTCCGGTACGAGGATTACGGTTATTACTTCGGAAGGCAAAGTGCTGGCTGATACAAACGAAAATCCGGCCACCATGGACAATCATCGCCTGCGCCCCGAGATTGATGCCGCTTTTTCAGCAACAGTAGGACATTCGATGCGCTTCTCGAATACACTTGGCAAAAACATGTATTACACGGCCATCCGGCTTGACAGTAAAACAGCGGGCCGGGCCGGCGCTTCGAGCAGTCCGGTTCATGCCGTACTGCGGCTTGCCATGCCGGTGACAGCCATCGATGCAACCTTGAGTGACATCAACAGGAAAATCATCGGTGGTGCCATTGCGGCTGTTCTCATTGCTTTCTTGCTCACCTACTTTGTAACAAGGAACATCAGTCGTCCGCTTGAGGAAATGACCGAGAGTGCGGAACAGTTTTCCCGGGGGGATTTCAGCCAGCGGCTGGCGATAAACCACAAGAAAACCACCTCAAGCGAAGTGGCAACCCTGGCAGCGGCGATGGACCGGATGGCTGAGCAGCTTGATGATAAAATCAACACCATTGTCAACCAGCGTAACCAGCTGGAAACCGTCTTTTCCAGTATGGTTGAGGCGGTCATTGCCATTGACGGCGAGGAGCGGATCATCAATCTCAACAGTGCTGCTGCCAAGATGTTCGGTATCAGTCAGCAGTCCAATGTTCGGGGCCGGATCATCCACGAGGTGATTCGCAACGTCGAGCTGCAGACCCGGTTCCAGCAGACCCTGCAGACGGGAGTCCCGGTCGAGGATGAGATTGTCCTGAGCGTCAAGGGAGAAACCAGGGATTTGCATATAAATGTTGTTTCCCTGTCCCGCGGTGCCGGAAAAATACTCGGGGTACTCATGGTCCTCAATGATGTTACGAGACTGCGTCAGCTGGAACGACTGCGCAGCGATTTTGTTGCCAATGTCTCGCATGAACTCAGGACACCGATAACCTCAATTCGCGGCTACGTGGAAACCCTGCTTGACGGAGCAATTGACGATAGAGATGATGCCGTACGCTTCCTTGAGATAGTTTTACGCCAGTCTGAGCAATTAAATGAGATTATTGACGATCTTCTCGCATTGTCGAGGATTGAAAAGGAGGCGAAAGAGGGCGATATCGTCTTTGAACAGCACAGTCTCCAGCCGGTCCTTGAGGATGCCCTGGAGACCTGCCGGCACAAGGCGGCTGAGAGGGATATTGAACTGCACCTTGTCTGTTCTGAAAATATCATCCTGAATATGAACCGCAGGCTGCTCGAGCAGGCGGTTATCAATCTGCTGATTAACGCCATCACCTACAGTGAAGCCGGAGGGACGGTTACCGTACGGGCACGCCGACTCACGGAAGAAGGTAACGACAAGGTCCAGATCAGTGTGATAGACCATGGTATAGGCATAGCCAGAGATCATCTTTCCCGGCTTTTCGAGCGCTTTTACCGAAGCGACAAGGCCCGCAACCGCAAAATAGGGGGAACGGGTCTCGGTCTGGCAATCGTCAAGCACATTGTTCAGGCGCATGGCGGCTCCGTCGATGTTAAAAGCACGCTCGGTGAAGGCAGTGAATTTACGATTTCCCTGTAGCTACCTTTATTATTTCCCATTGTTTTTTTCAGCCATGCCTCTTTTCTTCTTTACCCAGGTGTTTTACCATATAGTTTGGGCCGGTGAATTCTATCCTCACGTTTCTCTTCTCGGGAATTGCAGGATGACGGAAGGTAGGCAGGTAAACAGGGTGATATTGAATCTGAAGAATAGTGTTCCCGGCCAGGCAGCCGGCCTTATGTTTTGGCCGCTGTTGACTGTTATCCTGGTGGTTGGTGCCCTTTATTACGAACGGGTACATGATCTCGAGGAGACGACTGCCCGCAAAGAGATGCTGCTTCTCACTACCGCCGGGCAGTTGCTGAGGTCCGGCAGTGCATCAGTCGCATCCGACATGCTCGTTGTAGCCGAGAGCAGCGCGCTTGCACGCTACCTTATCACAGCTGATCCGGCTTCATTCTCCGCCGTTGCATCCCTGTTGCGTGAGATGTCACACCATAATTATGCTTATAGCAGGATCTTTCTGCTCGACAGGGAAGGCCGCATACTTTTCTCGGTACCTCAGCATGATGAGCCGGCTGGTCAGCCTGTTGTCCTGCCGGGAAATACTCAGGATAAAACCCTTCGGGCAGCAATTCTTAATCAACCCGATGTTCCGGGTAGCGGTTTCCTGTCTTCCATAGAAGTTTCGGCTACTACCCCCGACAACCTTTTTGCTCCAACTATCCGTTTCTCAGCGGTTTTAACAGAGCCTAAAAGCGGTCGCGATATTATTCTTGTCTTTGATTATCGTCTGTCGGAAATACATCAAGCTCTCGATATCGTTGAAGGAAGAGAGGCGGCCCGACTTTTTCTGATCGATCCCCGGAGTTATCTGCCTGAAGTGTCGCAAAGGAGTGATAACCCGGTTGCCATTCCGTCTATGGCCTCCGACAGAGGTGAGGGTTCCACGGAAGCAGATGTTCTTCTTCCGGTTTTCGAGGCGATACGGATGCAAGAAACAGTCTCCTGTTTTTCATGACGGTAATCTGTTCAGTTTTGCCTTTTTCGACCTCTTCACCAAATCATATTCGACCGCCTCCGAGCATCTGGATGAAAGAACCGGACCAATTGCCCTTGCGGTTCCCGAGGAGCAATGGCTGTTTGCCTCCAGAATCCCAGCCTCTTATTTTGCAGCATACAAAAGAAGTTATATCCAGTTTCTTCTCGTTCTGGCTGCCGCGCTGCTGGTCCCGTCTGTTGTCGTCTGCGTATTTCTTGCCAAATCAAAGCTTCGTGTATACCAGGAATCTGCGTCCCGTCATCGACAGCAGGTCGTTCATCTGGCTGAACTTGAAGAGAAGGTGAAAAAAAGGACACAGGAGCTTGATGACCGGAACCTGCAGCTCAGTGCTGAAATTGCCGAGCGCTTGGCAGCTGAGAAAAGCCTGAAACAATCCAATGAGTTACTTTCCGGAATGCTGCAAAGTCTTGACGGCGTGATCTACGTGGCGGATTTTGACAATCATGAGATTCTTTTTGCCAACGATTATCTGAAAAATCTCTTTGGTTTTGATCCGGTGGGGAAAAAATGCTGGCAGTTCATCCACTCAAGCAAAGACGGTCCGTGTGTATTCTGTACGAACAATAAACTTCTTGATGCACTTGGAGAACCGACAGGTCCAATTCAATGGGAGTATCAGAACCCGTTTAATAAAAAATGGTATGCCGCCAAGGATCAGGCCATCAGGTGGTCAAACGGGAAATATGTAAAGCTGGAAATTGCCATAGATATAACCGAACAGAAACAGTTGCAGCATTTTCTTTCCGAGGCCCGAAAGCAGGCTGATCTTGCTACAGGGATACGAAGTCGCTTTGTGGCGCTGGTGGCCCATGATCTCAAATCACCATTTTTTTCAATTACCCAGATGCTCAAACGAATACTGGAGCGTGAGACATTTACCTATCGTGCACACCGCCAGTTCCTGGAAAATATAGTTGAAAACGGGCACCGGATGCTGCTTATGATTGATAATCTGCTCTCCATCGACCGTTTTGAAGCAGACGGTGTAAAGTTGGAAAAGGTTTTCTTTGATGTCTCGGAAATGGGTCAGGAGGTGCTGCATAATTTCAATCATCTCGCCCTTGAGAAAGGGGTAAAACTGGTTAACGCCATTCCTGCCGGCAATATGATATACGCCGACAAATACCTCTACTTTGTGGTGTTGAATAACCTGCTCTCCAATGCCATCAAATTCAGTGAACCCGGTGGAACAATTGAATTGTTCATCCCCGATCAGACCAGAGCGATGATGGTTGCGGTAAAGGATAACGGCAGGGGGATGAGTGCAGAGTATGTTGAAAATCTGTTCAAGGAAGATGTGAAAACGAGTAATAGGGGAACGAAGGGAGAGAAGGGAAGCGGACTCGGGCTTATCTTTTGTCAGGATATTCTAAAGGCCCATAATGGCATTATCGAAGTGGAATCAGCGTGCGGCGTTGGCACAACCTTTCGCATCTCATTGCCCGAAGTCTGCCGGGCCGATGTAAATAATCTTCCCGCCTCCGCGGGAGAACAGTAAAACCATGGGCAGCGTGGCACCGGCTGGAAAATCAGACGGCAGAAGGTAGCCTGCTTTTTTTGATCCGGTTCCTGATAATCAGCCGCTTTCTCTTTATTCGGCGCCAGTTCATTGCTTTCATTCTGCCGAGGCCGCAAGGCCTGCAATGCCGCTTCCACTGCCTCAGATGCTGTCCGGCCGCCGGCTGTCGCTGGTGGTTCAGATACAAGAATTGTTTCAATAATACGATAGTTGGTCAATCTCTCTGGTGGTAGCGACGGCAGGATTTCACCGCTTTCTTCCGAATGGTGCAAAATGTTTGCGGCAACCAGCCTGTCTCGAATTATCTCTAGCATATCAGTCTCGTAGAAGGGATAAGCAGCGGTCATATCTGCCAGTGTCGTTCCCTGGTGTGCTGAAAAGCGTGATGTGACGAGAATGCACAAGTCAAGAGCGCAACTGATCTGTAGAGCAGGCGCGGCGGGGGTTGCGATAAGCCGATACGATGAAAGGTTCTGGATGGCAAAGGCGACCTGGGCACCGAACAGTACAAAGAGCCAACCGAGGTATATCCAGGCGAGAAAGAGCGGAATGGAGGCAAATGATCCGTAGATTGCATTATATTGTGCCACGCCGACCTGCATGCTGATGTAGATATTCTGTGTTGCGAACCACAGAAATCCGGCGAGGGTGGCTCCGATCATGGTCGGGATTTTTTTAATCCTGGTATTTGGAAAAAAAATATAAAGAATATAGATTGTTATAGATAAGAATAAGATAGGAACACCCTGCAGCAGGAGGGTCTGGAGCCCGGCGGCAGGGATGAAGCGTTGTATCGATGTCACCAGATAGTCATTTTCCAGAATTGCTCCGGCCGCCAGGGCCACGTTGATGGATAACGGCAGGAGTACCATGAGGGTCAGGTAGTCGGAAATCTTCCTCAGAATTGAGCGGCTGTTTTCAACATGCCAGATGCCATTCATGGCGGTTTCTATCTGGCCGAGAACGAGAATGACCGAGAGAAAGATACCAAGCATGCCGAAGGTTCCGAGCGTTGCAAAATTAGTCCGGTCAACATAGGCAAAAATCTTGTTAACCACTGAGCGCAGGTGCTCTGTCAGATTTCTATTGCCTGACTGGTCCGGTTCCGTTGCCGTGTCCGGGTAAGGCTCGGTGTTTTTGCTTCCAGGATCTGAATGGAGTTGGGCACCCGACTGCTCCAGTGTATCAATATAGCGATAGACAACTTCGCCGTAACTGATCGCCGCCGCCAAGGCCCTTCACTACGGCAGTGCTCATGGCCAGCATCGGCACCATGGACAACAGCAAGGCGTAAGTCAGGGCTCCGGAGCGCAAGGTGAGCCGGTTGATCTCCATCTCACGGAAACTTATCAACACTATTCTGACTAATGTATGTAGCCATTTGACAAGAGAATTTCCTTTAGAGAAAGGGGTGCCGGCCCAGCGGACGATCCTCTCTTTCCAGGAAGATGCACGCTTTTGATTTCCCGTTAAGGTCCTTGTCATATCAGGTGTCATACCATTTCTCAATTATCTTAAAGACGGTTTCCCTCTTGATCGGTTTGGAGATATAGTCGTTCATCCCCGCCTCTAAACATTTTTCCCGGTCACCGGGCATGGTATAGGCCGTCATTGCCACGATAGGTATGGGGTGTCCGCCCGATCTGATGAGACGGGTCGCTTCAAGACCATCCATTTCAGGCATCTGGACATCCATCAGGATGATATCAAAATGTTCAGGTTGCCGCTGAAAAAGATCAACCGCCTGCCTGCCATTATTGACCACCTCGACGTTGTAGCCTGCCTTGCGCAGCATCATGGTGGCCAGCTTCTGGTTCACAGGATTATCTTCTGCGAGCAGAAGGCGTGTTGATTGTTTGATCTCCTCACGGACCGAGTATTGCGTTATCAGCGACTTCCGGCTCCTGCTCTCATCGGCAGTGCTGTTGCCGAGAATTTTGGAGATTGTTTTGAAGAGGATAGGACGTCTTGTCGGTTTGGTCAAAAAAGCTGAAAAGCCGGCTTCTTTGCATCGCGCTGCAATTTTTTCGTTGGATGAGGTGTAGGCCAGAAGAGGGATGTCCTTCAGTGGCGACTCGTCTGCACGAATCAGCGAGGCTATCTCATAGCCGGAATAATACGGCATGATAATATCAACGATGGCAATATCATAGGGATGTCCGGAGTGAGCGCCTTCCTTGAGCATGGCAAGGGTTTGTCTCTCGTCCGTAAGGGTGTCGACCTGCATGCCGATATGTTGAAGGATAGAACCGAGAATTTTACCGTTTGCCCTGTTATCATCAACGATGAGAACCTTTTTGTTTTTCAGGACTCCTGTTCTGACAGGGTTTCGGGGTGTGGGAGCTGCCTTTTTCATAACGGCGGTGAAGTAGACAGTTGTACCCTTTTCCATCGTGCTGTCGAGCCAGACGTGGCCGTTCATCAGGGCTGATAGACTGCGGCAGATAGATAGGCCCAGACCGGTTCCCCCGAATTTGCGTGTAGTGGAATCATCAGCCTGCTTAAACGCTTCAAATACCGTTTCATGCTTTTCAGATGGAATGCCTATACCGGTATCTCTGATGGTGCTCTGCAGGGTAATGGTTTTGTCATTTTCCTCCACCACGTCGATGGAGAGTTCAATTTCTCCTTTTTCTGTAAACTTTACTGCGTTGCCAAGCAGGTTAATGAGCACCTGGCGGAACCGTCCGGGATCACCTTTGACGTTGGCGGGAACATCCTCCCCGATGCGGCATAACACTTCAACCGGTTTACCGGTGACCCGGGGACGAACCATTTTACAGGCATCATGGGCGGTAATCTCCGGGTCGAAGCTGAGGTACTCCAGGCTCATCTGGCCGGCTTCAACTTTGGAAAAGTCAAGGATATCATTGATCAGTTCGAGCAAGGCCTCGCCACTGCGTTTTATGATGGAAACACACTCCTGCTGTTCCTCGTCGAGGTCGGTACCGAGCATCATTTCAGTAATTCCGATGATACCGTTCATCGGCGTGCGGATTTCATGACTCATGCTGGCAAGAAACTGGCTCTTTGCCAGGTTTGCCGATTCTGCAGCAAGTTTGGCCTGGAGCAATTCTTTCGTCCGGCGCTCAACTTCTTCCTGCAGCAGCTGCGCATAGTCCTGCTTTTCAGAAATGTGTTCTTGATGTGTCATTGCTTCTGCGTTGTCATCGGTCGTCAGTCAGTTCACGTTTGCTGACGGCCTCGAGTTTTATCCGGTCCAGCAGTCCGGCCAGAACGGGTTTGACATTCTCCCTGAGATCACCGGCGACAATGATAAATAAGAGGTCATCTCCGGGTTTGAGGGTACCGGTATGTGTTTCAACAATGATATCATATATGCCTTCGTGCTGTAAAAACTCTTCGCGGATATCTTCAAGCAGCGCATGGTCAACCACTACTTCGACAGCGACAACCTGGCGGTGGTCTTCCCGGGACCATGCTCGCACGGTGCCATTATGAATAAGTATCATGCCGACATGTTCGGTGAAATCCGGCCGTAACTTTAATTCGGCGATCTTCTGGCTGATATCCACGTTTGATCTCCTTTTCTCTGTTTTCGTTACATCTCGCTCAGAATGGGTATCTGCAGACTGCCGGAGGAATCAAGATGATCGAAATCCAGCCTGTCATTATACTTTTTCAATAACCAGAGGGGCACGCCAAATTTTTTATGACAGATATCCCAGATGGTATCTCCTTCCTTTACGCGATAAGATTTTACCCCGATGACGGTATATGAATTAAAAAAATCTTCCTGTATCTCCTGATGAAAATCAAAGCGTGTCTCCTCAAAGTCGGAAACGGTGGTTGCCAAAAAATCGAGTACCAGTGTCTGGCCGGGATGGATATCTTCGTTGGCTGCCCATGTTGTTGTTGGTGTGAATCGACCGCGGGGTTACCTTGAGCCAGTCGGCAATCAGCCCCACGGATTCCTCCGGTTGCACCTCGATGGTGCCTGAAACAAGCTGGTTATACTGCTGTACATTGAAGACCTTGAGGTTGCCGGCAACCTCAAGCTGTCTTCCGTATAGAGTAATTCGGATTTTCCAACCGCGGACTTCTTGCTATCAGCGAGAAGGGGGGCAGATAGCTGATCGGACTGAAAGGATGGTTTTGCCGTGACAGTTTCATTCGAAGGCGGAATGCGCAGGTTTTGGCCAACGCGGATCATCCCATTGCTGTTGAGGTTATTCACCTGGATCAGCCTCGCCAGTGAAACTTTATGGTTGAGCGCGATGGCTCCGGTCGTATCGCCCGGTCTGACCTGGTAGAATGCGCTTCTTTTCTGTTCCTTCTTGAATAGTGAGGCGGGTGCACTGGTAATGAGCGTATTCTGCTTGAAATGATACGGCAACTTCAGGATGTATGCAGCCGGAATATACTTGGTACCCTTGAAGACCGGATCTCTGAGCGATGGATTGTGGTGTTGCAGGATGTCCTGGTCAATACCGAGGTATCTGCAAAGTTTGGCTGCATCTGTATAGGCGGGAAGTTTCACCGACACATAGCGGATTGGTTCAGCAAGCTTAACCTGGCCGGATTGTTCAATTTTTTTTGCCACCTTAACAGCGGCAAGAAATTCCGAGTAGAAATTCCGCGAGGCGAATTTGAAGTGACCTGTGCGATAATTTTTAAAAATGTTCTGGTAACTACCCTCCTGATCAAGAGCCCTGCGCATCCCTGCCGGGCCATAATTGTAAGCTGTGAGAGCAAGGGGCCAACTGCCGAGGCTCAAATAATTGCGCTTTAGGAAAGCGGCGGCGGCAACCGCCGATATCAACGGGTCTCGACGCTCATCGATAATGTAGTCAATTCTGAGGAATTCCTTGCCGGTACTGCGGGTGAATTGCCATATGCCGGCAGCTCCAAATTTACTGTAAGCCGACGGGTTAAATGAGGATTCAACATGGGGAAGGTAAGCAAGATCTGTCGGTAGATCGTACGACCTGAAAATACGTTTCAGCTCTTCCATGTAGATGCCGGATCGTATTACGCCTTCCTGAAAGCGTTCCTTGAGCCCCCGCTGTGAACGGATGTTTTGCGCAGCACGGTGCAGTTCAGAAGAGGAGACGGCTGTTTCGAAAAGATTGATGACCCGTTTCTCCTCAGCATTAGCGGGGGAGCCGTTCTTAGACAGTTTCAGCAGCAAAGCGGCATAATCTCTCTTGATCCTTTCCACAATAACATCGTTATATTGTTGTGATCCCGGTATGTTTTCATCTTTCAGTGAGATAATAGCATAAATACGGTCAAGATGATCCTGATCATGAATAATTGCGGTATTCACTGAATAGGTCGAGTATATTTTCTCCCAGAATTCGACATTTTTTGAAATGATACGGTATTCCGGGAAAGTGGCGGGATCTGCGGTGGTCGAGGCAATGCAGACTATTGACTGCAGTAGTGAGACCAGCAGGAGCAGCCATAGCAGACGGAAGTGAAAGTGAAAATACTGGTTCAATGGTCATGGGGGGATTACATTCTGCCTACTTCTCAAGATAAATGAAGGGGCCATGAACTTCCTCATGCCCGTTTTTCTGATTCTTGGAACCGGCTCTGATACGGTTTAACGTATTGTTTAAGGACAGTTCAATTCTAATGCAAATTAACGGAATAACAAGGAGAGAGTGTGTACAAACCGATATTGGCGACACTCGGGTACGTGATGTCGCCGGATGCGCAGCGGACGTTACTTGTGCATCGCAACAGACGTCAGGATGATGTCCACTATGGCAAGTTTAACGGGCTTGGCGGAAAAATGGAACCTGGAGAACATATCACTCAGTGCCTATCGCGCGAAATCTTTGAGGAAGCGGGAATCAGGTGTGGCAAAATAATCCTGAGAGGGACCATAAATTGGACAGGGTTCGGTCCCGAGGGTGAGGACTGGTTCGGATTTATTTACCGTATAGACACCTTTAGCGGGACTCCTTTTCGGCAAAACGATGAAGGGGAACTCGTCTGGTTTCCTGTTGAGGACTTGCTCAGCCTACCGATGTGGGAAGGAGACAGATATTTCCTGCCGCTGGTCTTTGACGATGATCCGGGAATTTTTCACGGCTTCATGCCCTATCAGGACGATAAACCTCTGAGTTGGGAATATACCCGCTCATAGTGTTACCTGCAGGCAAATTGAACAGCGAGTGACTGGGGGTATTTGCTCTTGCACCGTGAAGGTGGCATGGTATAGTCTATTATTATCAATAGAATTATCAGGGGAAAGAATATGGGCAGGGATAGCGAGTTGATTCGTCTTGAAGCGTATGTAGGGCGGCTGCTTGATGAGTTTTCAAATCTGAGAGTGGAAAAACAGCGGCTGGAGCAGGAAATTCAAGAGCAATATACTGAGAATAAACGGTTGAAGAAGGCACTTGAGTTAGTTGACAGCGAACGGACGGATGTCAGCGATCGGGTAAGCTCACTGATTGAACGGCTTGAGCAATGGGAGTCGGAACTTGAAATCGATGCACCGGCGGATGGTTTTTTGGGGCAGGTAACAGTCGATAAGGACACGTCCGGACCGGGGGGCCGACCAGGAAACAGGGGAAACTGGGGAAGATGGCGTTAACGTCCAGAAACGGTTGTTTAACACCTGAATCCTGATACATCCTGGTGCTCACTTGCGACTCGAGTTTTTCAGAAATTTGGAGCTTGCTTTCTCGCCCGATCCCTGTGCTATGCTTGAAATATTTATATCGTAATACAAGCTGCATGCACCCACCCCATGCACGTTTCTTTCAGGGTGCTTAGCGGTAGAATTTCTCGCATGCCTTGATCGCGGACGAATGACCTTGTTATTCAAGGTTCTATTTACTTTTAGCGTATTTTGGGGAAGCAGGAGCGTGTAAGGTTATGCCTGAGTCGGAACGACTGGTAAAATTTCATTTACTGGGACAGGATCTTGCATTTTATACTACTTCATCGGAAGAAGAGGTGAAGAAAATTCTCTCTTTTGTACAGCAGCAGATCGAAGGTGATAATAATCAACCCGGAGGAAAGGGGCCGATTCCGGTGCACAAGGTTGCCGTGATGACCTGCCTGAATCTTGCTTCCAAGTATCTGACGCTGGAAGGCGAATTCGAGAGCTACAAAAAGAGCATGGAACACAAGCTCGGATCATTGAACAAAAGGCTGGATATGTTCCTGACTACAGGAAAATAGGAGCCTGGAAGTTTTGGCTTTAGTTTTTAAGAATATCTGCTAAAATGTAATTATCAATAGACTTTGTAGCTTTTTGTTTTTATAGTAAATACATGATATATACGGGCACTTATGATGTCCCGTCTTCCTGGAACGCGAGAAGGACGTCACAGGAAGGTATCTTTTTTCCCTGCGCTGTTGGTGATTTGTAGTGTTGTTGAGCCAACTCTCATAACTAGGGATCTACCACTATCATCAGATGTGAAATCAAACGATTTCACTGAGGTTGATATGCGGGTCCCACCTATTTCGATAGGTTTAACGTGTTCTACAGACACGGCAGGGTGGGGAAAATTCTTTTCAACGATGATCGGCAAGGAGGTCGGTTGCCGTTTTAATATAGAGGTAGTCAAGAGGTTCTGGGAAATATAAGTAATCTCGGTTGACTACCTATTTTGATGTAATAACGGTTAATTACAGTGACTACCCAGAAGTGGAAAGACTGTAAAGAAATGCAACAGGTGTCCATCAGCTCAGGCGATTATTATGAGATCGATGATGCGAATTGTCGATCTTATGTATAAAGGATTGTTGTCTGGTCTCCGTCGTTGTTGGCTGGTTTTAGATAAGTGCATGATTGACTGCTTCTCTTGTGTGTTGCGACTCGTGAAAGATAGATTTGAGCCCGGGCTTCGATCACGAGTGTGGAGTGTGCAAAAGCCGTACATGTTATCTTATCTGATTTAAGGGTATGTATTATCTGTCCTTTCTTTATTGATTTCCCACCTCTCGCCCGTTGTTCCGGGTACGCCGATTTTCCCTGTAGTCATCCGATACCCAGAGGATAGTTTTATATGGACCTAATTAATCACCCTTCCATATTTGTCTTTGTCGGGTTGCTGGCCGGGGTTTTTCTCGGTTTTTTTATGAGAAAAAACTATATCGAGGGGCATTCCCGGAATATCAAGGAGCAGGCCAAGCAGCTTATTGAAAATGCTATTGTTGAAGCTGAGCAGCTGAAAAAAGAAGCACAACTGCAGAGCAAGGAAGAAGCATATCAGGTCAAGCAGGCTGCCGAGGAGGAGTTGAAAGCAGACCGGCTTGAAATCAAGGAAGAGCGCCAGCAACTGAACATCAAGCGGGACCTGATGAAGAAGGAGTGGGATAGTTATGACCGGAAGCGCTCTCAAATTGAGGTTACGGAAGAAAATATCAAACTGCGGGAGCAGAAAATTGACGACAAGTACAAAGAAGTAGAAAACCTGATTGGTGAACAGCGTTATGAATTAAGCCGTATTGCCGGAATAAGTCAGGACGAGGCCAAGAAACTTCTCATGGCCTCTCTTGAAAGCCAGGCCCGTATGGAGGCTGCCAAGCGTCTTGCCAAGATAGAAAATGAAATGAAAATAGAAGCCGACCGCAAGGCTAAAAATATCATTGCATTGGCGATTTCCCGTTATGCCGGTGATTACGTCGCGGAAAGAACGGTCTCCATGGTGCCCCTGCCTTCCGATGAGATGAAAGGCAGGATTATTGGCCGGGAAGGCAGAAACATCAGGGCAATAGAGGCGGCGACCGGCATTGATATCATCATTGATGATACACCTGAGGCCGTTATACTCTCCGGGTTTAATCCGGTCCGAAGAGAAGTTGCACGTCTGGCCCTGCACCAGCTCATTAACGATGGACGTATCCATCCGGGACGTATTGAAGAAGTTGTTGAGAAGGTGACCAAGGATCTGGAAATTGAAATGCGTGAAGCAGGCGAGCAGGCAACATTTGACGTCGGCGCTCATGGTGTTCATGTAGAATTGATCAAGCTTCTTGGCCGATTGAAGTATCGGACCAGTTACGGGCAGAATGTTCTGCAGCATTCACTTGAAGTAGCTTTTCTCTGCGGAATTATGGCTGCTGAACTGGGGCTTGACGTTACCCTGGCAAAAAGGGCCGGTCTGCTGCATGATATAGGCAAAGCGGTTGATCACGAAGTCGAAGGATCACATGCTGTTATCGGCAGGGAACTGGCAAAAAAATATGGCGAGCAGGAGGAGATTGTCTATTCGATTGGCGCCCATCACGAAGACAGCCCGCCGCAAAGTGTTCTGGATGTGCTGGTGCAGTCGGCAGATGCGCTTTCCGGTGCGCGACCTGGGGCACGGAAAGAAATGCTGCAGAGTTATGTCAAGCGGCTTGAGGATCTGGAAGAAATTGCCAACTCTTTTGCCGGTGTAGAAAAGTCCTATGCTATACAGGCTGGCCGTGAACTGCGTATTATCGCCAATTCAGAGCATATTGGTGATAGTGAAGCCATTCTGTTGAGTCAGGATATTGCCAAATCGATAGAGGAAAAGCTCACCTACCCGGGACAGATAAGGGTCACGGTCATACGTGAAACCCGAGCTGTTGAATATGCCAAGTAAGTCTGGGCCGGCAGTTGCCGTTGCCGCCTAAGAAAGGATAGTTGCCTGTTATGATTGGAGTGGAAGAGCAGTTAGAACTGATTGAGCGGGGGGTCGTTGATTGTATTTCCCGGGACGAACTGAGAAAAAAACTGGAGCGAGCCACAGCGACCGGTGTACCGCTGAAAATCAAAGCGGGCTTTGACCCGACGGCACCGGATCTGCACCTGGGGCATACGGTTTTACTGCAGAAATTGAAACATTTTCAGGAGCTCGGGCATGATGTCTATTTTCTGATCGGTGATTTTACCGGGTTGATTGGGGATCCCACTGGCAAATCGGAAACGAGAAAAGCCTTGACTCGTGAAGATATTGCCCGGAATGCGGAGACCTATAAAGAGCAGGTCTTTAAAATCCTTGACCGAGAGAAAACCAAGGTCGCCTTTAACAGTGAATGGCTCGGAAAACTTGATTCGTTTGATATGATTCGTATCGCTTCCGAGTTGACTGTTGCAAGGATGTTGGAACGGGACGACTTCAAGAAACGGTTCGAGAGCGGCCGACCTATATCCATTCATGAATTTATGTATCCGCTGATTCAGGGGTACGATTCGGTGGCCATGCATGCTGACGTTGAACTTGGGGGTACCGACCAGCTTTTTAACTTGCTCATGGGCCGCGATATGCAGCGCTCCCGGGGGCAGGAGGCGCAGATCGTCCTTACCCTGCCGTTACTGGAAGGGCTGGATGGTGTGAACAAGATGAGTAAGTCTCTGGGCAACTATATCGGTATTACCGATTCAGCCAATGATATTTACGGCAAGGTGATGTCGGTTTCTGATGATCTGATGTTCCGTTATTTTGAGCTGCTCAGTGACCTGTCAAGTGGGGATATAGCAGGACTGCGGGTACGTCTGGAAAGCGGCGAGCTGCATCCCAAGGCGGTCAAGCAGATGCTGGCATTTGAACTTACTGCCAGGTTTCATTCCGAAGATGGAGCCCTGCAGGCCCAGGAGAATTTCGAGAATGTTTTCGCCAGGCACGATCTGCCTGACGACATAGCAGAATATGCGGTACAGTCAGACGAGAAAATCTGGTTGCCGAAACTTCTGACTGATACAGACCTTGTTTCTTCTACCTCGGAGGGGAGAAGGATGATCGGGCAAAATGCCGTCAGTATTGACGGAGAGAAGATTACTGATGCGAATTTTCTGGTTGAGCCGGCTGGTTCCGTCATTCTGAAGGTCGGGAAAAGAAGGTTCTGCAAGGTACGCTTTGAATGACCCCGAGAGATTGGAAAGTGAATGAAATAAAAGGCGCTTTCCCTAAAGGAAAACGCCTTTTTTTGTGCCATTTAACGGTATCGGGTTATGGCGCTCAATTGATGGTGGCCGGTTCAGCCGCAGCACTGCACGATGCGCAAATTCCGGAAAATTCTACATGGTGGCCGAGGATATGGTAATCGGTCGCACGAGCTGCTATCTTGTTGATCTCCTGTTGCACCGGCAGTTTAATGTCATCAACTTTACCGCATGCGGTACAGCGAATGTGGTAATGCAGATCCGTTGTCGCATCAAACCGCTTCTGTGTCCCTCCTACCTCAAGTTTGAGGATAAGCCCACTTTCTGCCATTAACTCAAGATTGCGGTAAACCGTACCAAGTCCGATGCGGGGGAGCCGTTTGCGGACCATGTCGTATACTTCGTTTGCTGTCGGGTGGGAGGTCACCCTCGCAAGTTCCTCAAGGATCACCTGGCGCTGGGTGGTAAGCCGCATCTTGGCGGGTAATTCTGTCAATTCCATTGTGTTTTCTCGTGTCTTGACTAAAGGTAATAAAATTTCTCAATACTATATATCGATTTTAATAAAAAATACAATTAAAAAGCTCTGAACAGGGGGAACAGTATATTTTGATGAGGATGGCGGAGAGCCGGTTGTATTTACTCACCTGTGGGGAATATTGTCAGGCACTGAAACAACGACAATCCGCTTGCAAAATAGTGCTAGTTGAAATGTAACGATATAATATTTTTTCAGTGCGTTGCATGAGTTAAAGAGAAATGTTTATGAAAGTCGGTTATCCCAGGAAAGGATTAAAGTAACCGAATCGAAGAAACGGTGCTTCCCGTTTGACCGTTTCCAACCAGCCTCTAATGGTATGGGTCGGTTGATCGGCGGGAAAATCAAGCGATTTTAAGTACCATTCAGGGTCGATGTTCAGGTTGCGAAGCTGGATATAATCGGGCCGGGTTTGGTTGACCAGATCGAGGAAACTGTTTGTTTCATCGATAGAGTCCGTGAAACCGGGCAAGATGAAATAATTGAGTGAAACAAATTTACCGGCCGCTTTCATGACTCTTATGGAGTCTTTTACATCAGACAATTCATAGCCAAGGGGTCGGTAATAGCGGCTGTAATACCTTTGTTGGGTCGAGTTCATACTGACCCGAAGGCTATCAAGCCCGGTGTGCGCCAGGCGATCGATGGCCTCGGGCATGCTTGCGTTGGAGTTAAGGTTAATCGTGCCGGGTATTGCCTCTTTGCGGATACTTCGTATGGCCTGCTCCAGAAGATCTGCCTGCAGCAGAGGCTCGCCTTCACAACCCTGACCGAAACTGGCAATGGGGTGCTTCGCACGTTTGAAATGGGTGAGTGCCACTTCGGCGACATCCTGGGCTGAAGGCACGAAGGAAATACGCTCCTGGGTTGACTGGCAGCACCCGGAAGGCTGTAAAGATATACAGCCGAGACAGCGGGCGTTGCATACAGGAGATGTCGGCAGGGGCGCCTCATGGCGACCGAGAAAATAATTCTGTGCAGCGGGACAATGATAGGTAAGACAGCATTTCCCGAGATGTTGAACAAGTCGGTTGCTTCGATACCGTTTGAGGAGTTTCTCTGTCTCTTTATTTATAACAGGTTGGCTGAAGTGTTGGTGATCCTGGCGCTGGTCGGCATCACTGCGAAATCCGGCAACCCAGAATCTGCCATCATACCAGCCGACTGCTGTATAGGCGAAGAGTGGCAGAAGGACCGCTTTTTCCTGGGCCTGATAGGCCGCAGTCAGAATTGATGTATGCGCAGGGGACATAAAAGCGGCGACTGCCTGAATCTTTTTGCCTGGATAATCAGGATTTTCTTCGAGCAGAAGAGGCTCTCCGGTCGCCGGATCAATGCCCACCGGCAGTCTGTCCGGCAGGGTGAAGAGTTCACTGCCCTCCGGAAGGACAATGAGATCCTCTAAATCCGGTCTGCTGAAACGACCTTGTGCCATGCCGGCCATGGATAACGGGGGGAAATCGCAAACAGTCCCACGCTCGTCACTATAGACAAGTGTGGGGAAGGTATCAGGATGGATCACTTCGGCCTGAGAACCTTGGTGACTGAGTCAACAGCCCGGTAAACATCAATGTCCTCCCCGAAGATATCCTGAATATCCTGATGCTCGACAAGATCTTCAACGATGAACTGGGTCAGGTAAAGGGTTACAATATTAGGGTCCTGAACCAGTGTTCGCAGGGGCGCAAGCTTCATCTGCAGATCAAAGTCTTCAAGCATATGAAGCGATCTGAGCTGTTTTTCCAGAGAGGAGCGGATGGCACTGACGGAGGTAGTTTCAACGATGTTTGTGTCAATAAGTCGCTGAACGAGTTTTGTGGCCAGGACATCAGCATGATCTCTGGCAAAGATAAACATCTTCCTCCGTTCCTGTTCCCTTTTCCTGTCGATTGAGCGCACTGCTTTATCCGTAGCGCGGTTGGGATTGACATGCATTTTTGCCATATATTTCTCCAGACCATTACGTCGTCTCAGCCGGGCAATCGCTCCGGCAGGCCACGTGAAAATCATTAAGTAACATCAAAAAATAGTGATCAGCTCTTGTCTTGAACCCCAGCATGATACCACACCGCTATCGAACTTCCTAAACTATATTGCATGATATCGAAAGAGTAAATATTACTTATCAAGAGTCCTGCAGAAATAGAAGGGACCTGGCAAAACCGTTGAGCGGTTTGTGTCGGGAGAAGGCGCGCTGATCCAATGGTGACAAGAGCTGGCTGGAAAGGCTGTCCTGAATCCTGCCGCGGATCGACCTGCGTTGGTGTGATTCCGCGATACCGGCGGGATTTCTGTTCGGAGGGAAATATACCCGAACATCGGGGTATAACGGGGCGGAGGCCAAAATAAGTCTTGTATTTTACCAATTTTTTTCTATATTTAAAGTCTTAGGGTAAGTATGCAGGGATGTTCATTTTGAACAAAAAAAATGCGTAAGTACGCAATCACTATCGGAATTTATTTCCAACAGGAGGTTTTACCATGTTTAGTAGAGTCAGGGCTCTCGTGCCTGCATTGATGATCCTTAGTCTTATCATGTTTTCCGGCTGTGCCAAAAAGAATGCTGATGAAGAGATGAAGGCTGCATCAGCCGATAAGGGCGCAATGGGTAAAGAAGAATCGCTTGAGTCCAAACCTATCGGTATTTCCGAAGGCCGCACCTCCGACGGGATGCTTCCCGTGTACTTTGATTTTGATTCCTCTGAAATCCGTGAGGACCAGGTCAGCCGTATTGAGGTCAATGCGAAATTCATCAAGGCCAATATGGAAAAAACCATTCGTATCGAGGGAAATACCGACCCGCGTGGTACGCGTGAGTATAATATGGCACTTGGTGAGAGAAGAGCACAAAGCGCCAAAAAATATTTGATAAATCTTGGTGTTGAAGAAAAGCAGCTGACCACGATCAGTTTTGGAGAAGAACGTTTATTGATGCATGGACATGATGAATTGTCATGGGCTCAGAACAGACGAGACGATTTTGTGATTATTGATTAAGTCTCGTTTTGTTATCATCTGTTTTTGTATTTAACCGTGCGGGCCTGTGGTCCGCACGGTTTTTCAAGAGGAGTATTCATGTTACGCAGAACTTGTTTAGCGCTCATCTTTTTTATAGGTCTCGGATTTTCAATGCTGGGCGGAACTCAGAGCCAGGCTGCCGATGTAAAAATTGGTGTCATGGATGTTCAGAAAGTTCTCGTCAATTGCAATGCCGGGAAAGCTGCCAAAGCAAAATTTGACACCAGAATGAAGGATCTCCAGGGTAAGTTCAAGGGAGAGGAAGAAGAACTTATTGCCATGCAGCAGGACATTGAGAAAAAAAGCTCAGCCTGGAGTGAAGAGACAAAGCAGGCAAAAATCAGAGAATTTCAGAAAAGACGCCGGGAGGCCCAGGCAAAAGCTGAAGATGCGCGTTTCGAACTCAAGGGAATGCAGGAGAAGGAACTTGCTCCTATATTGAAAGCGCTTGAAAAGGTTGTAGCAAACTATGGAGACGCAAACGGCTATACTGCCATCCTTGACTCCAAGAGTGGTGTCGTCTTTTTTGCCGAGGGTATTGATATTTCCGATAAGCTCATTATTGAACTGGATGCAGCCATGGCCCAGAAATAGGGAGATCTTGCGCTCCATCCTGCGCTGGAAGCTTGAACGGTGCTCGGGGAGCTTCTCCGGAGCACCGTTTTTTTATGGTCTGCCGGTTCTGACTGAATAGATTATTAATCGGGTAGGGAAATGGTTTTGAAAAGTATGACGGGTTACGGCCGTGCCGAGGTGAAGCGGCAGGAGCGAATATGGACCATTGAGATCAGAAGTGTGAATAATCGCTTCCTGGATACAAAGATAAAACTGCCGCGTGACTATGGTGTGCTCGAAGATACTATCAGAAAAATGATAGGTGAGTATCACCAGCGTGGTCGCGTTGATCTGAATCTTTCTGTATCCGGAGATTTCTCGGATCTTGTGGAGGTCCGGGTCGATAATAAGCTGGGACTGACCTATAAACAGGCGCTTGAGAAACTCGCGGCCGAACTTGCTATCGAGCCGCAGATTGATTTGAGATTAATAGCCTCTCTGCCCGATGTCCTGACCCGTCAGCAGCAAACAGAAGATATTGATGAACTCTGGATTTATCTCGAAAATGGAGTACGCAGCGCGCTTCAGCGCTGTGAAGAGATGCGGCAGCAGGAAGGGGGTGCCCTTACCAGAGATCTGGTTGAGCGTCTGCACTTTTTTACCACTGTACTTGAGGAAATTGAGCATCATGTTCCCGAATTGGTGCGGCTGCGTGAGAAACTGCTCAAAGAGAGACTGGAAAAACTGCTCGGTGGTATTGACCTTGATCCGATGCGGTTAGCGCAGGAAGTAGCTCTTCTAGCCGATAAAACCGATGTAACCGAAGAACTTGTGCGTTTAAAAAGTCATATTGCACAATTCAGCGGTTTGCTGCAGATCTCTGAGCCGGTCGGGCGCAAGCTCGATTTTTTGATTCAGGAATTTCTGCGTGAGGTGAATACTATCGCTTCTAAAATCAATGATGCAGGGATTGCTCACAAGACGGTGGCTCTGAAAAGTGAACTTGAGAAGATGAGGGAACAGGTACAGAACATTGAATAACCCTGAAACGTTTCAGCCAAAAGGATAGATTTCTGCCATGCAACTCCTCAATATTGGATTTGGCAATACCGTCATGGTCAATCGCGTTATTGCGGTGATTAATACCGGTTCATCTCCCGCCCGTAAATTGAAGGAGCTTGCCAGGAAAGGACAGCGTTTGATCGATGTGACAGAGGGACGACGAACTCGATCCATCATTATTACGGATTCCAATCATGTGATTTTGTCATCTGTTCAGCCCGATACTATTTCTCAACGCCTTGCAGCCCTGCAACCCGGCTATAATCTGGCAGAATACCGGGATATGATCAAATCAGAACCTGACGAGGATCCCCGGTGAGCGGCACTCTCATCATTGTTTCTGCACCATCGGGAACGGGTAAAACCACTATTCTCCGGCGAGTCATGGCAGAAGTTGAAAATCTTGCATTTTCAGTCTCTCATACAACTCGGGTACCCCGTAAAGGGGAAGTTGATGGTAAGGACTACTGGTTTGTTGACAGGCCTCGTTTTGAAAGGATGATCCATAATAGAGAGTTCCTGGAGTGGGCGGAAGTACATGACAATTATTATGGTACCGCCCTTAAACCGCTGCGCGATCGGCTTGATCGCGGCTATGACATCGTCCTTGATATAGATGTGCAGGGTGCCGATATTATCCGCAGAGAAAGCAGACTTCCGGCTGTCTATGTCTTTATTGCTCCTCCCGATCTCACCGAGCTGGAAAAGCGGCTGCGGGGGCGTGGCACCGAAGATGAGGCTACCATTGTTAAGCGGTTGAAGAATGCTGCAGAAGAGATGAAGTCATGTGATGTTTATGAGTATTTTATTGTCAATGATCATATTGAAAATGCGGCGCAGGTATTGACTGGAATCATCCATGCCGAGCGGGCACGAAATAGAAGAACGATGGACGGGCAGGTGTTTGCCGGGAGCAGTTCATGAAGCTGACAAAAGGAAAAGAAGCGGGCCGTCCTGAATTGCGGATCAAATTCAGCGACGATCTGATCTGGGGACTGCATGCCGTGCTGGAAGCCCTCCGCTCTGAACCTGAACGCATTACCGAGTTGATTCTGCAAAAAGGCAAGCGTGGAAGCGGCTGGCAGGAAATTGTCGATTGTGCCCGCGACGCGCATATCAAATGTTCATTTGCTGAGCGAATTACCGTCAGCGGTGCCCTGGAAGAACCGGTGATTCACCAGGGCGTGATCGCCAGGAGAGCGCCGGTTAAGCTGCTGCCGTTTGATGATCTGTTGTCACAGTTTTCTGCCCGGGTACAAAATAAGGAAAACCCGAAAGTAATTGCCTGCGATTGTATCCAGGACCCCCATAATCTTGGTGCGATTATCCGCTCGGCGCATGCTTCCGGAGTGGAGCATGTGCTGTTGACGAGGGAGCGTTCCGCCCCCCTCGGGGGCAGTGCAGCAAAAGCCGCCGCAGGATCCTTGTCCCGTGTCAAGATCTGCCAGGTCGCGAATCTGTCCGACGCCCTGCTGGCCTTGAAAGAGGTGGGGGCCTGGGTGTTTGGTGCCGTCAAGGATCCGGAAGGTACGTCAATTTACGATACGGATCTTTGCCTGCCGGCATGCCTGGTTGTCGGTAATGAGGCGCGGGGTATCAGACCGCTGGTGAAGCGCTCGTGTGATGTCCTTATTTCCATCCCCATGGCAGGAGATATCGATTCGCTCAACAGCTCCGTGGCCGGTGGTGTGATCATGTTTGAAATGCACCGCCAGGAGCTGCTCTCTAAAGAAATGCGGAAGCCGTCCTGAGCCCTGCAGGGCAGAATCCGACACTATTCCTATCTTTTCTTCTGTTCGAGCTTCTTCTTGAGCAACTCGCCAAAGCCGCCCATATCGCCGCTTTTTCTGATAGGTTTCTGGGTTTTAGTGAAGGATTTATAGTCCTCCCGCTCCTTCTCAACCTGGTCTTCGGGGGACTCGTAATCCGTCGGCGCAAGGGATATCCGTCTGCTGTCCAGCTCAACAGATTCAATGATTACTTCAATACTCTGTCCTTCTTCAAGTACCTCGCGCGGGTGATTTATTTTTCGGCCCTGGCCCAGCTTGGAAATATGGATCAGCCCGTCAACACCTGGTACCAGTGTCACAAATGCCCCGAACGGCGCAAGCCGGACGACCGTACCAACATGGCTCGAACCCGCAGAAAAATCCGCAACAGCCTTATCCCAAGGATCTTCCAGTGTTTCTTTGATACTGAGGCTGATTCGGTCATTTTCCCAGTCGATTTCTTTGACAACGACGCTTACCCCCTGGCCGGCATGATAGAGGTCACTGAGGTTATCAACGCGGCTCCAGCCGACCTCGGACAAGGGCACAAGACCATCAACCCCGCCGATATCCACAAAAATACCAAAGGGTCGAATTGAAGAAATCACTCCATCCACCGTCTGACCCGGTTCCAGTGTTTCCCGCAGTGCCTCTTTTTTCAACCGATTTTCCTCTTCCTGGAGAGCCCTGGCCGATACAACAATATTTCTGCCATTTGCTTCATAGCGGGTAATCATAACCGTCAGGCTGGTGCCAAGATATTCTTCGGCTGCATTTTCTACCCGGCGCAGACCCATTTGTGAATAGGGACAGAAGGCCCGCACGTTGCCGGACAGGGTTATTTCGAAGCCACCTTTTATTTCCGCCTTTACCTGGCCTTCCACCGGTACGCCGCTTCGCCAGGCTTCTTCGAGATGAGCGCTGCCTGCTCCTTTACCGAGCCGAGCGGTGAAGATCAATCCGGATGGTCCTGATTTAAGACAATAGGCATCGATGGTATCTCCGATAGCAACACTCAAATTCCCTTCACCATCAAGAAACTCGGAGCTGTCGATAAGCCCCTCGCTTTTGGTACCGACATCAAGAAACATCGTCTCACCGTCTATCCCGACGATAGTCGCCTTGAGTTTCTGACCGGTTTCCAGCTTTTTTAACGGTTCATTTTCACTTGCCTTAAGGAGTGCTGCAAAACTGTCATTGTCCACTGTCATTGTTTCATTCCTGTTGAATTGATCTTTCTCGGAAAAATACGGTAAAAGGGGGCCGACTTACGCCTCGCTACATGATAATCATTCATGTCATTTCCCGCCCGGTCAATTTCACGTTCCTGTTCTGCTTGTCAGGAGATGACGGGAACATGCGGATTGGCGATGAGTCATCCTGTCTGAAATGTCTGCTCTGGGGCGCATGGCTTTGAAGGAATAGATTTTCTCAGTTTATTGCCTGATGACTTCGGTGCCTTCCGGCGGCGTGAAGGAGAAAAGAGCGAGAAGACGATCCCGGTCAGTTGTATCGATGGGATTGACCTTGATATTGCTGATGTCGATGATTGTCCTCGTGTCAAAATGATCGAGAAATTCAATGCGTCGAATAAGAGAGTCGTCGGTGATCCAGACATGGATGGTATTGATCTGAGGCAGTGACTGCAGGGGGCGCAGTTTCACTACCTGCAGCTTTTCCCCGGCTGGTGTCGACTGATCGGCGACACTTTCCTCGGGGGGAAGAATCGCAAAATTGTCTGCGATCGGCTTGTCTCCGGTAAAGAAAGAAAAAAGTACGTCAGTCTGAACGGTATCAACCGGTGAGATAATCATCTGGTTGAGTTTCTCAAAGTACATTGATACGGATTTTCCGTCGCTGATGATGACCTGGTGATCAGGAGCGAGATAGTCCCAGCGCATCATTGTTGCAGAAGCGGTTTTAACAAAGATACCGTTGCCTTGACCCTCTTTGGGCCTTCCTGCAAGCTGGCCGCTGGTTTGTTGTAAGAACGAGAAACTTAGACTTTCTATCTGACGGTATTTCTCCTCCAATCGTTTAACAATCTGCTCAGGTTGCTGTGTCGTCGACATTGCCAGGCAGTCTCTTCCCCCGACTGCAAGAAAAGTGATCAGGATGAAACCAAGCGTGGCCATGCACAAGCGGTAATAGAAGCGATTCATAAGAGTGTAATCAGTAGAACAAGGTGTTTTGTTGATGTCCAATTTTCATTTATATCGTGAAAAAAACATTATCGATATGCTTGATTTCGAGGTTAATGGAAGCTAGATGATGACTTCCTCTATCGTTCTGTCGCCAATCCAGAAGATGATCTATAACAAATAGCGCCGGTAACAACAAGTGGCTGGTTTCTGAAAGAAGAGAATCTTACGGGTCCGCAGGAGGCCAGATCAATTGGCAGAAGGGTTCAGGAAAACAATTAACATTCCGTTTTGTTGGAAATAGTTTCCTTATGACGTCTTCTTATGTGGTTGTTGACATCTCGTGTAAGCGGCATTACATTAGCGTCCGACAAAGTGTTTCAACTAGAATGAACCATGATTCGACACTGACCTGGTTGGTGTTTATGGTTTTGAGGTAGGGAGTAGTTCAATGCCAGTTTACGAATATGAATGTCCGCAGTGCCAGATAGTTCTTGAAATTCAGCAGAAAATTGCCGATCCGCCAATGGCCGTTTGTCCTGAATGTGGTGGCCCGGTCAAGAAATTGATGTCAATGTCATCCTTTCAATTGAAAGGCGGGGGCTGGTATGCCGATGGCTATACTTCGGCCCAGAACAAAACCAAGAAGGACGATACGCCTGCTGCTCCGCCCTGCCAAGCTCCTGCCGGCACCACTTCCGGTGCTGCTGCCGGTTGTTCTGGCTGTCCTGCAGCGGCTGCAAGCGGAAAGTAACTCATCTTCCGGTTTTTTATTTGATTATTGCCATTGCATCGCCATAGGAATAGAATCGGTAGTTGCGGCTGATTGCCTCCCGGTAGCAGGTGAGCAGTTGTTTCCTGCCGCAGAGTGCTGACACCATAAAAAGCAGGGATGACCGGGGCAGATGAAAATTTGTTATCAGGTTGTCAATGGCCCTGAAGGTGAATCCCGGCGTGATATAGAGATCACACCATTCGCTCAGCTGTTTCACCGGCCCGTCATCCCGAACTGCGTATTCAAGAGCGCGCGCGGTTGTCGTTCCAACCGCCCAGACCCTGCCGCCTTTATTCCTGGTATTGTTTATTTCATCTGCCGCCTGCTGGCTGATTTCTATATATTCCTGGTGAATAATATGATCAGCGATATCATTTACCTGGACGGGGGCGAAGGTGCCGTAGCCGACATGCAGTGTTATGGCTGTGACCGCAACCCCTTTTGAGCGCAACTCACCAAGCAGTTCTTCAGTAAAATGCAGTCCTGCCGTCGGGGCCGCAACGGCGCCCGGACTTTCAGCGTAGATTGTCTGATATCTTGCGGTATCCGCTGAAGTGGGGCCGGCGGGACGCTTGATATAGGGTGGCAACGGGATTTCGCCGTTTTCTGTGAACAGTTGATTAAGGTCGCCACCGGTCGGCAAGGCAAGCGTTATAAGCCAATTTCCTCTGCCCCGGTTTTCCAGTAAGGTACAGAAACAACGTTCACCGAACATGATGCGTGATGCTTCTTTCGGCGGACGCGATGTTTTTATCAGCGCTTCACAGCGAAACAAGAGCATATCGGGCTGCTCATCGTTCAGGGGGAGCGGCAGGGGATAGTTCAGCAGGAAAACTTCGGCCTTGCCACCGCTTGATTTTTTCCCCGCCAACCGTGCCGGGAAAACCTTGGTATCGTTGACAACGAGCATATCACCCGGAGAAAAAAGCGTGACAATATCATGGAATTGCAGATGATCGGTGGCGGCTGTCGTCCGGTTTAACACCAAGAGACGTGACTGATCTCGCCTATCGGCCGGATATTGGGCAATATTTTCTTCCGGCAGGTCGTAATGATAGGCCTGCAGGGTTAAATCATTTTGCATAGTGTACGGTGGCTCATGAGAAGAAAAAACGGAATCAGGTTTTTACATTGTTACAACTGAAGAGACGGATTACTTACCATGTTCCTTGCCGTTGCCGCAACCGAAATTGAGATGAAACCCTTTCAGGCCCTGTGCCGGCTGTCCGGGGATCGTCTGGCAACACTGGTATGCGGAGTCGGTCTGCTGGAAAGTGCGGTGACGCTTTGTCGATTTCTCGGACAACACCATCCGAATATCAGCTCTGTTGTCAACTTCGGGGTTGGCGGGGCATATCTCCAGCAAGGTTCTGACGTGAAGATCGACGTGCTTGATATCTGCCTGGCCAGCCGTGAAATACTCGGGGATTACGGTGTATGTTCCGGCCTGACAGTGGAACCTTTTGCTGATCAGACCCTGAATGGGCGCGCTTCATTTCATCTCAACGAAATACTCCTTGTGCATGCTCAAAAGATACTGGCTGCTCATCATCTGGACTTTTACAGCGGCAGCTTTGTAACGGTTAACGGCGCCAGCGGCAGTGCGGCGAGGGGAGCCTGTTTGCGGGATCGCTACGATGCCATCTGCGAGAATATGGAAGGTGGCGCCATTGCCCGGGTCTGTGAAGATTTTTCTTTACCGCTTCTTGAGACACGGGTTATTTCTAATCTGGTTGAAGACCGGCCTGGCAGTCCCTGGAGGCTGCGCGAGGCTTGTGAAAAAGCTGCCATTGTCGCGGCGCTGCTTGTCCAGGAAATCCAGGAGAGCTGATGCAACCATTGTCACTGGGCTTTTCGCCCTGTCCCAACGATACGTTCATTTTCTATTCCCTCGTCAATGCACCGGCAGCTGACAAGGAGCCTTTTTTCGCCCCGCCGTATCTTGAAGATGTTGAGACACTCAACCGCTGGGCGTTTACGTCCCGACTCGACGTGACCAAGCTGTCTCTTCATGCTGTGGGCCACCTGCTCGACACCTATTGTATCCTGCAATCCGGTAGCGCCCTTGGGCGGGGCTGCGGACCATTGCTGGTTGCTGCACATGCTATGTCGGCCAGGGATCTTATCGGTCGGCGCGTTGCCATTCCAGGCGCCTATACGACGGCCGCGCTGCTGTTTAGAATGTTCCTGCCTGAATGCACTGAGCTGGTGGAAATGCGCTTTGAACAGATCATGCCCGCAGTGCTTAAGGGGGAGGTCGCAGCCGGTGTCATCATTCATGAAAGCCGTTTTACTTACCAGCGGCTCGGGCTCTGCTGTCTGCAGGATCTCGGGCAATGGTGGGAAAAGGCAACCGGGCTGCCGATTCCGCTCGGCTGTATTGCGGCGCGCCGGGAACTCGGGAGGAAAACGATAGAGGAAATAGATCGGCGCATCAGAAAGAGTCTTGCCGATGCATACACCCATCCTGAGAAATGTATGGATTATATCAGGCGTTATGCACAGGAAACCGAGGATGAAATTATCATGAACCACATCGGGCTGTATGTGAACGATTTTTCGCTCGATCTTGGCACTGAGGGGCGCCTGGCTGTGCAAACCTTTCTCAGCCGCGGACGTGAGGCAGGCGTCCTTCCCGACTACCCGGGTGATATCTTCTGTAACGCCTAACCTGGAAATTTTATGAACATTTTCCAGAAACGCCCTTATGACTCTGAGAAAGATGGATATATTATGCTACTATTCAATGAATAGAGAACAGACACTCTGTACCCTCACTGCTTGATAGGCAGACTGTCTCAACTCGTGAAATATTCAGGCTAACAGGGCTATTCATGCAGGCTGTTCCCGATCATATCCCGATTCTCACCATTTCCCGGGAGAATCTTCAGAAGCATATGCTGCTCTTTGACCTCCTCTTGAGCCGGATTACCGCACAGGGATTGCGTATTTCGCTGCTGGACGCAACGTCCCTGCCGGACGATGGAGACGATCTGCAACGCCTTATTACCAGGAAAATTCTCGGTTGCGATCTGCTTATCACCAGCAACCTGACCATCAGTTCCGCTTGCCGGCTGGTGCTGGGAAATCACGTACCGCCATATCCTGACGGAACTACTTTTTTCTGCCGGGAAAAGAAAATGATTGCTCCCTGCAGCGGGAATATCGTGCAATGGCTTGCTGATTGCATCGACAGGACACCGCTCTACGGTTGTATTCTTATCGGCGGCAAAAGTTCTCGTATGGGGGAACCCAAACACCTTATTAAAACCGCTGACGGACGCACCTGGCTGGAACGAACCGTAAATCTTCTATCCACCTTTACTGCGGACATCCTGTTGTCGGGCCGGGGAGAAATCCCCGCGCATCTCGGCCATCTTTCCCGCCTGGACGATCTTCCGACTATTTCCGGGCCACTGTCGGGTATCGGGGCCGGCCTGCAGACATTTCCCCTGGTTTCCTGGCTGGTTCTGGCCTGTGATATGCCGAATATGTCGGAAAAAGGTATCCTCTGGCTTCTCGCTCAGCGCCGGCCCGGTGTGAAGGCAGTAATTCCCTATAATCCCCTGAGTGACAGGAGCGAACCGCTGGGTGCCTGGTATGATTTTCGCAGTGGTCCGCTGGTTGAGGCGTTACTGGAAAAAAATGAGTTGCGGTTGAGACGTCTCTGCTCACAGGATGGCGTCTATAAGCCTGTTATCCCGGAGACGCTCAGAGACGACTGGCGCAATGTGAACAGACCCGGTGAACGCAGGATCTCCGCTTGATGATCATGTCACTGCAGCAGGAACCGTCATAACTCCGGGGCGGTTTATTGCAGGCCTCTTGTCAGTTGCTGCCTGGGCGGTTCGCAACCGGCGTGGACTGGAGCGCTTGACCGGAGGACTCATCTTCAGGCCGGGAGAATGGATATCATCTGCTTGCTGATCTTTCATGCAATAGCAGGTTGGGAACCCGCTCTTTAGTTGTTTTATGGCGGGCAGCGGTAAAAATTAGACCAGACAGTATGTTGAATCGCGATAGTGGTTTGTTTTTCAGCTTATCGGTACTACTGTTAGTAAGAGTAACAAGGGCACCCTGAATAATTGCCTTTTCACCCGATCGCAGCTTCATACTTGAATTTTTATCCTCGGGATATCAACTATATGCCTGCGGTAAAATTTCTCGCAATCCTTGATCCCGATGAATAATATAATTATTCAAGGTACCACAATTATTCATTCTGCATAATTTCCGCAGCTGAAAGCGATTGTTGCGTGGCATTCGCGGTACATCGTTTCTCAGGTAAAATGGGCGCTTATGACGGAACATCCGCTTAATATTATTTCTGACTTTGACCCTCATTTCAAGGTATTCCATGAGCTGATGCCTTTCAAGGTTCAGGAAATACTGCTGGTGTCAAGCGCCTATGATGCCTTTATCATGGAAGAAGACGGCTCTATCACCACCAGGCTTATTCATGAATATCACGGGCTCAATCTGAGCAAGGCCCCGAAAATTACCCGGGTCTCAACCGGTGAGGAAGCCCTGCAGGCCCTGACTGAAAAAAAATACGATCTTGTTATCACAATGCCGTATCTCGGCAGTATGAACGCCTTTGATCTGGGAAGAGATATCAAGGCGGTCAGGCCGCTCCTTCCGGTCATCCTGCTGGTGCATAATCTCCGTTCCATTTTCCCGTTGTCAACGCAGTATGATGCAAGTGTCATTGATAACGTTTTTCTCTGGTGCTGTGAGAGCGATCTGCTGATGGCTATCATTAAAAATGTAGAGGATCACGCCAATGTAGAAAATGACACTGCACGCGCCATGGTCCGCGTCATCATCTACGTGGAGGATTCACCGGAGTACCTCTCTTTTTTTCTACCGGCGATATACCGTGAAATCGTCATACAAACACAGGCTGTGCTCGATGAGAGCATTAACGAGCGGCATCGCCTGCTGAGGATGCGGGCCAGGCCGAAGATTCTGCTGGCGCATACCTTCGAGGAAGCACTGCACTTGTATGAGATCATACAAGCCTTCCGTCTACGCCGTTATCTCCGATGCCCGATTTCCGCGTGGCGGTCGTATTGACCCGCATGCAGGGGAGCATCTTCTGTCCAGAATCAGGAACGAGATCAACGATCTCCCGCTTTTAATGCTTTCTTCCGAGGAGGAGTTCAGAAGACGCGCCGAAGCCATTCCGGCCGTCTTTATTGCCAAGCAATCCCAGGATATTCGCCGGGAACTGCACCATTTCTTCCTGACGTATCTTGGTTTCGGTGATTTTCACTTCAGAATGCCTGACGGCTCGCCGATCACCAGTGCTTCGAACATTGTTGACTTTGAAAAGGCACTGGAAAAGGTCCCGGAGGAATGCCTGCAGTATCATACCTTGCGAAATCACTTCTCCCACTGGATGATGGCTCGTTCTGAAGTTGTTCTGGCGCGTGAACTGCACCGGGACTTTATCGGGGATATCAATACCCCGGGAAAAATCCGCAGCACCATCCTGAAGAAAGTGCGGTCACTGCGGAAAATGCGGCAGCGGGGTGTTATTACCGGCTTTGACCGGGAACACTACGATCCGAGTGTCACCGAGTTTGTCAAAATTGGCGAGGGATCGATCGGCGGCAAAGCGCGGGGCCTCGCCTTTATGTGGGCCTGTCTGCAGCGACCCGGGAGTTCTGAGTCGGCTCTGTCAAATTATCCGGTTGTTATCCCGAAAACCGCAGTTATCTCGGCTGCAGGCTTTGACGATTTCATCAGGCAGAACCATCTGACTTCTTTTGTCGCAATCAGTGACGGGCAGATAGCCGACCTCTTTATTGATGGCCAGCTTCCCTCCTGGCTGCGCCAGGAACTGGAAGCGTTTCTCAGAAAGTGCGATTTCCCTCTTTCTGTACGCTCTTCCAGCCTGCTTGAAGACGGCCAGTTCCGTCCCTATGCAGGACTTTACTCGACCTACTTCCTGACAAATAATCACCCGGATTTCAATGAACGCTTTGTCCAGCTGGAATGTGCTGTAAAAATGATTTATGCCTCCACCTGGTTTGAGAGTCCGCAGGCTTTTGCACGCGGAGTCGGCTCAGGCGGCAGAGAAGATTCGATGGCGGTCATTATCCAGGAGCTTGTTGGTGCCGATTATAATGGTAAATGGTATCCAGCGCTTTCAGGTGTTGCCCAGTCACACAATTATTATCCTGTCCAGGGCATGCACCCTAATGAAGGAATTGCACATATCGCCCTTGGCATCGGTAAAACGGTTGTCGAAGGTGAACGCAATCTGCGGTTTTCTCCAGCCCATCCGCAGAAGCTCATCCAGTTCTCGACCGTCGAGGATATCCTGACTAACGCCCAGCGCCAGTTCTATGCGCTTGATATGCGGAAGTCGGACTGCCTGAACCGCCATGGCGCCAACCTGACCCGCTGCCAGGTCCAGGACGCTGCCGCCGACCATCCGGTACGAATGCTTGCTTCCACTTACATTCCCGATGAGCACCGCATCAGGGATGTGGATATGAGCGGCATCAAGGTCATGACTTTTGCCCAGATCCTTAAATACCGAGCTTATCCACTGGGATCTGTGCTTCTTGAGTTACTGGCCTTAGGGCGGGCGGGAATGGGCAGTGAAGTTGAGATTGAATTTGCTCTGCAGCATGGGGAAAAGTCTCGGTGATTCAAAATTTTACCTGCTGCAGATCAGGCCGATGGTAACCGGGGCGGAACAGGCGGATGTTGGTATCTGTGCAGCATGAAATAGCCCAGTCCTTATGTTATTCGACGCAGACGCTCGGTCATGGCCGGATAACCGACCTGTTTGATATTGTTTTTGTTAAACCCGACACTTTTGATCCTGCTTATACGCGGGATATCGGTCAGGGAAATCGGAGAATTGAACCGTAAAATGACTGCTGATCTCAGGCGCTTTCTGCTGATCGGACCGGGACGCTGGGGGACCAATGATCACTGGCTGGGGATTCCGGTTCAGTGGAGCGACATTTCAAATGTTCAGGCGATCATTGAGGTGCAAAACGAGAAGTTACGGGCAGATCCGTCACAGGGCTCCCACTTCTTTCAGAATATTACTTCGCTCGGCATTCCCTACATGACCATTGATGAAAGAAATAATGCTTCCGAAAACAGCCGGAAAGGACATGTTGACTGGGACTGGCTGCTTGGCTTGACACCGGCCCATGACGGCAGATGGATTCGCCATATCAGGCTTAAGCACAGTCTTACCATTAAATGTGAGGGGAGAGATTCGACCGGAATTGTGATGTATCGTGAGGATTTGATAAATAAAACCTGCACGCGGGAGGACGAAAATCGTGAATAGTCAGGAAAAATGGAGGGATATATGGAGCGAATTGTTGAGCTGATACAAAACAGGGACCCGGAACAGTACGAGTTTCATCAGGCGGTCAAAGAAGTGATGGAATCGGTTAAACCGGTACTCGACAGAAATCCTGAATACCGGCAGCAGGCAGTTCTTCAGCGGATCACCGAGCCTGAGCGGGTCGTTATGTTCCGGGTACCCTGGATGGATGACAGCGGGCAGGTGCAGGTCAATCGCGGCTTCAGGGTTGGGATGAACAGTGCTATCGGCCCCTATAAGGGCGGCCTGCGTTTTCACCCGTCGGTAAATCTTGGTATTATCAAATTTCTGGCATTCGAGCAGGTATTTAAAAATTCCCTGACCACCCTGGCCATGGGCGGTGGAAAAGGAGGGTCCGATTTTGATCCAAAGGGAAAGTCGGATAACGAGGTGATGCGCTTCTGCCAGTCATTCATGTCTGAATTATATCGGCACATAGGACCAAACACCGATGTTCCTGCCGGTGATATCGGCGTCGGCGCCCGCGAAATTGGCTACCTGTTCGGCATGTATAAGAAATTGAAAAATGAATTTACCGGTGTATTGACCGGAAAAAGTCTGAACTGGGGCGGCAGCCTCATCAGGCCCGAAGCTACCGGCTACGGCGTTGTCTATTTTGCGGCAGAGATGCTTGCAACGAGGGGCGAAACCTTTACTGATAAGATCTGCCTGGTATCCGGTTCCGGCAATGTCGCCCAGTTTACCGCCCAGAAGATTATCGAACTTGGCGGCAAGGTCGTGACACTTTCCGACTCTGCAGGTTATATTTATGATGAAGCGGGCATTGACGCGGAAAAACTTGATTATGTGATGACGCTGAAGAATATCCGCCGCGGGCGGATCAGTGAATATGCTGGTACCTATCCGGGCGCGCACTATATCCCGGTCGATCCGAATCTTGAGTACAATCCCCTCTGGAATCACGCTGCTGATTGTGCCATGCCCTGCGCCACCCAGAACGAGGTGAATGGCCGGGATGCTGTTCATCTGCTGAAGAACGGGGTGTTCCTCCTCTGTGAAGGGGCAAACATGCCATGTACTCCTGAGGCGATAGATCAGTTCATTGATGCGCGCATACTCTATGGACCGGGAAAAGCTGCAAATGCGGGCGGTGTTGCCGTTTCGGGCCTGGAGATGGCGCAGAACTCAATGCGTCTTTCCTGGCCGCGTGAAGAGGTTGATGGACGACTCAAGCAGATCATGAAATCTATTCATCACACCTGCAGTCATGCAGCAGAAAGCTATAATGTGCCCGGTAATTATATGGCGGGTGCAAATATTGCCGGATTCGTCAAGGTGGTCAACGCCATGCTGGATCAGGGGCTGGTATAGAAAAGGACTGGTGAGGCTGAACAATGTCTTTGTATGATCGCCGATGCGATCTGGAATTCACCCGGATAGAACGACAACTGGATCGTTATTTTGTCAGTATGTCGATGGATTGTCCCTATCAGCAGCCGTACAAAGCAACATTTTATCAGGCGCTTTTCAGACCGCTCACCGATCATATTATGGAACTCTTTCTGGCGGCCGGATATCGGCGAAACGGAAACAGTCTCTACACGATGCGCTGTGCTTCCTGCGCTGCCTGCATTCCGATCCGTCTCGTTCCGGCTGAATTCAGACCCAACAGGAATCAGCGGAGGGCCGCACGGCAGAATAGTGATATTTCCGTACATTTCAATTCGGTCCAGATGACGGATGAAAATCTGCAGCTCTGTGAACGTTTTCTTGCCCAGCGTTATCCGCAGAAAAACAATACGGCGCTTGGCTATTATTCAGGTTTCTTTCTGAACCATATTGTCACCTCTCTGGAGTTGCATTACCGGAAAGACGGCAGGATGATCGGTAACTCCATCATCGATATCGGTGAAAACTGGATGAATGCGGTCTATTTCTACTTTGATCCTGATGAAGGGCATCGCGGCCTGGGCACCTTTAACATTCTGACCATGATCGATTTCTGTCTACAGAAAAAAATAGACTATCTCTATCTTGGTTATTATATTCCCGGCGTTTCAGCCATGGATTACAAGGCCCGTTTCATGCCTTACTACCTGCGTCAGGGAAATAAGTGGCAGCGCTATGCCAGGAATTAAACGGGATTCACCCGGAAAAACGGTCTGTTCATGATGAAAGAGGCACTCTTCTATAAGGCAAAAAAAGACGCGGTTGAATGCAGCCTCTGCTGGCATCGTTGTGTCATAAAGAATGGCAGGCGGGGGATCTGCGGTGTCCGGGAGAATCGTTCGGGCATCCTCTACAGTCTCGTGTACGGGCGCATCTCGGCTGAACATATTGATCCCGTCGAGAAAAAACCGCTCTTCCATTTTCTGCCGGGGACATTAACCTATTCGATTGCCACGGTCGGTTGTAATTTTAAATGTCTGCACTGTCAGAATCATACCCTCTCCCAGGCTGGTGCCGCGGCGCAATCCCTGCCGTCGCAGCTGCGACGGCCCGAAGAGATCGTGGCTGCGGCTGTGCGGGGCGGCTGCCGATCCATCAGCTATACCTATTCGGAGCCGACAATTTTTTTCGAATTTGCCTATGACTGCTGTAAGGCGGCCAGCGAGAAGGGGTTGAAAAATATTTTTGTCTCAAACGGCTACATGAGCAGAGAGGCCGCAGAAATGATCGTTCCGTTCCTGGATGCTATCAATATTGATGTGAAGGCCTTTTCGGAGACGTTTTACCGTGATATCTGCGGCGGCAGCATGCAGCCGGTACTCGATAACGTCAAATTTTTCAGAGCCAAAAATATCTGGGTGGAAGTAACGACGCTGATTATTCCCGGATTAAATGATAGCGACGAGCAACTCCGCTCAATTGCCGAATGTATCGCCGGAATTGATCCTGATATCTGCTGGCATGTTTCGGCCTTCAGTCCAAACTACCTGATGACCGATCGACCCCGTACCCCGGCTGAGCGGCTTCAGTCTGCCAGGCAGATCGGGCTTGACGCAGGGCTCAGTCAGGTCTTTACCGGCAATATCCTCGGCCGGGGAGGTGAAGATTCCCGCTGCCCGTCCTGCCGCAGGACGGTGATTGAGCGAAATGGTTTTCTTATCACCGGCAATCATATCCAGGCCGGAAACTGCTCCTTCTGCTCGGCACCTCTGGCGGGAGTGTGGTAGAACTCAAGGCCTGTCCATTTACCTGCACCAACAATCATGGCCACCTTGAATAATCTAATTATTCGAGGTACCCTGATGTTTTTGACATTAGTTCAGCAGGTAAATCTTTGCTGAGATACATTCAAGGTGGCCTTAATAGTGCTTACCCATTTGGTGCGTAAAGAGTTTCCGGCTGATGATGGTCAGCATGATGGCAAACACTGCAGCCGCAACCCCGAGCAGAACATTGTAAAACGGAGGTGCTGCAAGGGCGATCCGGATGATCATCGTTGACAGGGCAAAGCCCGAGTTGCGGAAAACCGCGTAAAATCCTGGCTGAAAACATTGCGATATAAGAACGACCAGTACATCGGCAAGTATCAGTAATGTATAGAAATCATGAAGGAAATCCGGGTTTTCCCGGTGGGTGATAGTGAACCATCCACTCTTTATCCCCATATAACCAAATGCCAGCAGTAATAGCAGCGCGATCCCTTTTTTAGCCGAAACAAAACTGAAAAGATCGGTTGATGTCACGGTGTCATCCTGTTTTTTCCCCTGTACCAGATAATACAGGCCGAGCAGTGCAAAAATAGTCAGGGCGCCGAAACCGTCCGACAATATGCGCAGGACCGCCATTTCGTTGCCGGCAAAGCTGATCGGTTCCGGCATAGAGGACAATTCCTTGAAGGCGTTGCGTAACAGGATAAGGGCAAGGAGTTCAAATTGTTTGCCGACAGAGCGGGAAAAAGAACAGGGCAAGGTAAAAATCAGGCTGATCACTTCAAGAATCAGGACAACGGTGAACGCCGCCTCAATGACAGAAAAATGGCTGTGAGGAATAAAGGCAGCGAGAGGATCGGTGATCACTCCCAACCGTTTTAATTCAATAGTTACCAGGCCGATCAGGAAAAACAGGACCAGGAACAGCGAAATTTTCCGGTGCATCTGTTCATGTTCCCACAGGTGGTGCAGCGGGTCGAATAGATATGTTATCTTTTCATAGATCGTATTCATCGGGATTTTGATTCTTCGGTCAGGTGATTAATGTAAATGAAATAATCAGGTCTGCTCGCCAAAGAGCCTTATGATCCACCTTACTGGAACAGGTGAATGGTAAAAACGACGTAAGAGAACAGGCTGTATCTATGTGCTTCTGGTGAATACCGCTAGCCGCTAAAGCAATAGTAAAAAGCAGGTGCTTCCGGGATAATTCTGGTATCAGAAAACGATTCCGGCATGTTCTCTTTATACCTATCATAGAGTGATGGCAGTAAACAATCAGAAAACGAATAGACACAGCTTGTTTCGGATGATTTCATCTTCTCTTGTTTTCAGTGATACGATATAAAGCAGATGGAAGCGCATCGATGATTTCTTAAAGCGGTTTGCAGGGAAAAAGAGGGGAATGGAAAAATTATCTGAACAATCGATTATTGATAAAATTGAAAGTGGTGAGTTATTCGAAGCTCTTGTGGATACGGGGGCATTTTCTGTCAGGCTGGAAAACGATGTCCCTGCTGTTTTTACAGCTATTCATGACGGCCATGAAGTGGATCCGGCTGTTGCCGGTAAAATGATCGTCAGTACTGAAGAAAGAATGTTTGAGGAGGATCCGTTTACCGGCGATATTATCGATAGCTGTTCCATTACCCTGCGGATGCATCATTCACGCTACTATTATGATGTGAACCGTCGACCGGAAAGCTGTATCTACGATGAGGCCTGGGGGAAGCAGGTATGGAGGCAGCCGCCTTCCGCTGAGCAGCAGCAGTGTATCAGATCTCATCATCACCGTTATTACCGGGTTCTTGATGCTTTACTGGGCAGGCTTGAAAAGAAGTTCGGCCACTGTGTTGTCTACGACCTGCACTCCTACAACTATGCCCGTATCAATATCAATACTCCGCTGTTCAATATCGGCACCCATTACATTGATCGCGGGCAATATGAATCGATTCTTCAGCGCCTGGCTGAACAGTTGAACCGCATTGAGCTTCCGGGGCAGGAGACAAGAGCTGTTTTCGATCAAGTATTTAACGGCAGGGGATACCAGGCTGAATATATCCGTGCTGAACATCCGGCAAGCCTGTGCATTCCCCTGGAGGTAAAAAAAATATTCATGACGAAAAACGGTCTGGCCCTTGATCCTGAAGTTTCAGATACCCTTTTTCCCGCTATCAGAACAGTCCTGGGCAGCAATGCGGCATGTTTTTCCGAGATGGTTACCGGCAGGCAGTTAGATATTGCCTCTTTTATCCCGGGAATGAGGTCTTAAACGATCCTGATAGAGAGATCTCCATGCATATCATTGACATCGATGCAGGTAATGCACCCCTTCGGCAGGTGTGCTCGCTTTACGCGGCATCCCGGAAACCTGCTGCCTTGACCGGGGCCGGTGTTTCAGTGGGAAGCGGGATCTCTGATTTCAGAAGTCCCGGCGGGTTGTGGTCACTCTTTGAGCCGGATGAATATGCAACGCTGGATGTTTTTTTAAGGGAACCCGAAAAGGCCTGGCAGCTCTATCGGGCACTTGGCCGTCAGTTGCGGGGCAAGAGGCCCAATGCTGCGCATCGGGCCCTGGCTGAACTGGAACAGAAGGGACTGCTTGGCGGGGTGGTTACCCAGAATGTCGATAATCTCCATCAGCTGGCCGGAAGCCGTACCGTCTTTGAAATCCATGGTGATCATCAGCACCTGCACTGTCTTCAGTGCGGTGCGTTGATTCCTGCTTGCGATGAATATTATCAGTTGCAGACAGTACCTCTCTGCTCTTCCTGCAATTATCCGCTGAAACCCAATGTTGTGCTCTTTGATGAACCGGTCAGGACCCTTGCCGAGATAGAAGTCTTTTTATCCAACTGCGATCTGCTCCTGGTCATCGGGACATCTGCGCAGGTATATCCGGCAGCCGGCCTGCCCCTGCTGGTGAAGCAGAATGGCGGGAAAATAGTTGAGTTCAACCGGGAGCCTGTTCTTGGTGTTGACAGCAGAAATCGTTTTATTTCCGATTTCTTCTTTAAGGGAGATGTGGGGCGGACCTTGCCTCTCTTGACCCGGGCTCTGTTGGGAACATTATGAAAACAACCCCCCTGTTTATTATCGTCCGGGTCTTTCTGCCTTTTGGAGCCGGATATTTCCTTTCCTATCTCTACCGCGTGGTCAATGCGGTTATCGCCCCTGACCTGATTGCCGATATCGGACTGAGCCCTGCGGCGCTCGGATTGTTGACGGCTACTTACTTTATCTCGTTTGCCTCATTTCAACTCCCCCTTGGTGTGTTGCTTGATCGTTTCGGGCCCCGGAAAACCGAGGCGGTGCTGCTGCTTTTTGCCGGCACCGGTGCCTTTATATTCTCCCGGGCAGACAGTCTTCTTGGTCTTATTGTCGGCAGAGCCCTGATCGGCTTTGGTGTGTCAGCCTGCCTGATGGCCTCCTTTAAGGCCTACACGATCTGGTTTGAGCGGGAAAAATGGCCGATGGTCAACGGCTTCCAGATGGCCAGTGGCGGCCTGGGGGCTCTCGCTGCCACCTCACCGGTGCAGGCGGCTCTTGGCTTTACCGACTGGCGGGGGGTGTTCCTTGTCCTGGCCGTGTTGACTTTTCTGGCCGCGGCCGCGGTATATCTGGTTGTTCCTGAAAAGGATAATGGTAAAAAAAGTGAACCGTTGCTCAGACAACTCAGAGGGATCCGTGAAATCTTCAGCAGTATTCTGTTCTGGCGGGCTGCGCCGCTGATAACCATGTCGCAAACCGCCTTTTTGTCGATACAGGGTCTCTGGGCAGGCCCCTGGCTCAGGGACGTCGCCCGGCTGGACAGGGCGGGAATTGCAAATACCCTGTTCTGGGTTGCCGTTGCCATGATTGCCGGATTTATTATTCTCGGGACCGTGGCTGAGCGGCTCAGCCGTATCGGTGTGCCGCTCATGCTTACTTCTGTTGCCGGAATGATGACATTCATGGGAATGCAGCTCGTCGTTCTACTTGCTCCGGCCTCGTGGAGCATGCTGATCTGGCCGGTATTCGGATTTTTCGGTACCTCGGGAATCATTGCCTATGCGGCCCTGTCCCAGACGTTTCCCATTCACTTGTCCGGTCGTGTGACCACCGCAGTAAACCTGCTGGTCTTTGTTGCCGCTTTCAGCGCACAATGGGCGATCGGAGCGATTATCGGTATCTGGCCGGTTGCTGCGGATGGCAGTTACGCCGTCACTGGTTACAAAACCGCCTATGCTATAATACTGGCCATACAGTTGATATCTTTGTTATGGTTCTTCCTGGCGCCTCTGTTTGTCAAGCAGCGCCGGCCAGCGGGGAACAGATGGAAGAGTTGAATTACGGCAGGAGGAAAGATAGGATGGCTACCTTTGGTGGATCGAAAAAATATATACTTGATCAGGAACTGGCGAAAATCGTTAATATTTCCATGGCACTTGAAATGCCGCTGCTGCTCAAGGGCGAGCCGGGTACCGGCAAGACCATGCTGGCCCATGCCATAGCTGAGACCCTTGGTATGAAGCTTATTGTCCTGAACGTGAAGTCGAGTATGAAGCTTGTTGAAGCATTGTACCAGTATGATACGCTGACCCGTCTGAATGACAGCCGCTTTGGAGATTCTGTTCGTGATGTGAGCAATATCCGTGAATACATCAGGATGGGTAAAATCGGCCAGGCCTTTGTTTCGGAAAAACGCTCGGTACTGCTTATTGACGAGATCGACAAGGCCGACAGTGAGTTCCAGGACGACATGCTTGATGTCCTGGATCAGATGCAATTCGATATCATGGAGACTGATGAGATTGTACATGCCGCCACAAGACCGGTGATCATCATCACCTCAAATGCCAAGAAAGACCTGTCCGACCCTTTCCTCGGGCGCTGTAATTTCCATCATATAGCCTTTCCGGGACCTGATATGATGCGGAGGATTCTGGCCGCTCACTTCCCGGATATTGCAGAAAAACTTGCGGCCAATGCTATCGACCGTTTTTATGAACTCAGGTCGATTGAAGGGATCGAAAAAAAACCGGCAACACGGGAATTGATCAACTGGATCCGTGCGCTTCGGGCCGATCCCGATTTCTCAAGCGGTGACCTGCTCGAACGGGAGATTCCCTATCTGGGTGTGCTGTTTAAGAAAAGCAGTGACTATCGATTGGGAGCAAAACCGCAGTCGAAACGATCCCTGTTCAGGAACTGATCATCCTGTCATGTTCATCTCCTTTTTTTACAAGCTCAGAGAAGCAGGGGTACCGGTCAGCCCGACCTCCTTTCTTATCTTCCAACGGGCAGTCTATGATGGACTGGTCAACTCACTTGATGATTTTTACGTTGCGGCAAGAACGATATTGGTAAAGAACGAAAAGTATTTTGATCGATACGATCTCGTTTTTAGTCATATTTTTGCAGGGACCAGTCTTCCCGACGAGGCTGATGAGGAATTTGATTTCCTGGCTCACCGTCTGCTTGAGGAGTGGCTGAGTAATCCAGAGCAAACGGCTGCAGCCCTTGGTGTTGATAAGGGAAGGCTGGACGATATGACCCTTGATGAACTGCTTGCCTATTTCAAGGATCGCCTGCGCGAACAGAAGAGCCGGCATGACGGCGGGTCAAAGTGGATTGGCACCGGCGGTACTTCGCCGGTGGGGCATGCAGGAATACACCCGGGCGGTATGCGTATCGGCGGTATTTCCGGAAATAAAAGCGCCATACAGGTGGCAGGAGAGAGGCGATACCGTGATTATGGTGCGGACGGCCTTCTGACGAGCAGTTCTATGACTGAAGCCTTGAAAAAATTGAGGAATATGCTTCCGCAGGGAGCCAGGGATCAGCTTAACATAGACGCTACCATCCACCGAACCATGAAAAACGGCGGCGAGATAGAGATCGTTTTTGATCGGCGCTCTGTTAACCGGCTTAAGGTTATTCTCGCCATAGATAATGGCGGCTGGTCGATGGATCCGCATGTTGACCTGGTCCGGGTGCTGTTTTCCTACGCCCATTCGCAGTTCCGGGAACTGAAAACCTGCTATTTCCATAACACCATTTATGACCTGCTCTGGGAAGACCCGGGCCGCCGCAGAAAACCATTGCGCCTTGATGAACTTGTCAAAAGTGATCCCGATACGAGATTGATAATCGTCGGCGATGCCAGCATGGCTCCTTACGAACTGATGGTGCCGGACGGGTCGATTTATGCTTACCAGCGCAGCGGTCTGCCGAGTATTGATCGTCTGAAATTCCTGGCAGAACTCTTCAGGTTTAGTGTCTGGCTGAATCCGGTGCCTCACTATCGCTGGGGAAATACCCGCACCATCCAGATGATCCGGGCCATATTTCCGATGTTTGAACTGTCTCTGCCGGGGCTTGAAGAGGCAATCGATTACTTGATGAGGAAGTGATTGAGCTTTGACGGTCAGAGCTTATCGACTTTGATGTCAGGGAAATGGCTTGCCCTGCAGCAGTCGATATACTAAAGTGGATCGATGATTTTGAACTGAAAGAGCGGATACGAATCTGTTATTATTTATAAAATGATACCTGCCCGGTAAAAAAAAGATGAAGATAGCCATAGACCAGATCCGAGTAGACGAGGATATACGCATACGTAAAGATGTCGGTGATATCAGATCACTGGAGGAATCTATCGAAGCTGTTGGATTAATCAACCCGCTTCTCATCGATGAACGGATGAAACTCCTTGCCGGATTTCGCCGGCTCACTGCCTGCAAAAACCTGGGCTGGAAGGAAGTCGAGGTGCGGATTTTAGAGCTTAACGGTGATCTGCTGAGGATGCTTGATGTCGAAATTGCCGAGAATTTCTATCGCAAAGACTTTACCCCCGAGGAAATTCTTGCCACCGAAAAGCGCAGGATTGAGATTCTCGAAGAACTCAGAGAGAAAGGGCTCTTTGAGCGATTCTGGCGGTGGCTGAAGGGGCTGTTTACCGGGAAATCACGACCGCAAGCATCCCCTGCTGCACAGCAGGATCCGGATAAAATTGCTGCGGCTGCCATTTCTCTTCCCGAGTCAGCCGATCCTGCCGACAGGAAGCCGACAGCGCAGGCAGCGGCAGATAGTGCTGAGTCTGCCGCCACCGGAGCCTCGGGGACAGACGCCTCCTCTGCTGCAGCTGAAGAGGCGCATCAGGTAAAAGAGAAATAGGATTTCCGGACCTCTTCCCTGTTCGCATAACGGTATTATGTGCGTAAGCCATTTTTTATTAACGAGAGAGTAACTATTGTGATCAGTCTGACCTCAGAACAAAAGAAACAATTGCTTGAATGGTTCGGCCCGGAGCGATTTTCAACCGGATCGTCCAACCTGGAACTTCATCTGCATGACATCTCCCCTTATACCGGTGAACTGCCGGCGGCGGTGGTCTGGCCGAAATCCACAGAAGAGGTGTCCAGAATCCTCGGCTGGTCGTATCAGCAGAATATCCCGGTAACTCCCTGGGGGGCGGGGACCAGTACCGAGGGAAATCCCCTGGTGACGGCAGGTGGGTTGGTCTTGAATATGATCAGGATGGACCGTGTGCTTGAAATCCGGCCGGAAGACCTGCAGGTGGATGTCCAGCCCGGTGTCCTTCGTCGGGAACTCAATCGTCAATTAACCGGCAGCGGACTCTTCTTTCCGGTCGATCCGGGAGCAGACGCGACCATTGGCGGTATGATTGCCAATAACGCCTCGGGCGTCCGGACGGTCAAATACGGGGCTACGAAAGACCATGTAATGCAGATGACCATTGTTCTTCCGGATGGCGCGGTCATAAAGACGGGGAGCCGGGCGCATAAATCATCCTCAGGGTACGATCTGACCCGGCTGTTTATCGGCTCGGAAGGGACGCTCGGTGTGGTGACGGAGGCGACATTACGGCTGAGCGGCATCCCGGAGAACCACCTGGCTGCGACCGTGGTTTTCGAAACGCTGCAATCGGCTTCGGAGGCTGTGGCGATGATTATCGGTACCGGCCTTGAGCCCGCAGCTCTTGAATTGCTGACCGAAGAGCTGATTCATCTGATGAATGTGGAAAAAGGACTCAATTTAATAGAAAAACCGTCTCTCTTCTGCGAATTTCACGGTATTTCTAAGGCAGCCCTTCTCGAAACCGCTGATGTTGCCCGGGAGGTATGTGAAGATTGCGGAGCAATCGAGTTTAAATACGGCGTTGACGAGCAGGAGAGAGCTAATCTCTGGCGAGCCCGGCACGAGGCCTGGGAAACTATTCATCGAGCCCATCCGGGCAAGGAAACCTTGATCGTCGATGCCGCCATACCAATCTCCCGCTATCCTGAAATGGTACTTTTTTCACGGGAACTGGTGGCTCAGGAAAACGTTTCCGGTTATGTTTTCGGCCATGCCGGTGACGGAAATCTCCATGTCGTTATGGCTGGTGATCCGCGAAATACTGAAGAATGGCAGAAACTCGAGTCTATTAATCAGCGTATCGTCGAGCAGGCCATTGCCTTGAACGGCACCTGTACCGGGGAGCACGGCATCGGCATCGGCAAACGCAGGTTCATGAGGCTGGAGCATGGCGAGAGCTATGATGTCATGAAGAAAATCAAAGACCTTCTTGATCCCAAGGGACTGATGAATCCCGGCAAGATATTTATCTGAAGGTTGCAGCCTTTCACCATTTCTTAAGCGGGCAAAACCGGGCGGATGATTCAGGAAGAGGATTTGAACTTCTGCTCCCACTCATATTCCCGACCGGTGACGGTATCTTCCATTCTGCGGATTCTTCGTTCCAGATCCTGGAACTTTTTTCTCAGGCGTCTGGCTGCGTGGCCTGGTGAATTGGCATAGCTGTCGTAAAAAAATTGTTCGTCTTCATTTTCAAAGGAATGGATCGGTTCCGGTTTCATCAGCAAGGCCGCGACAAGGTAGATGCCGATTACCGGCCAGAAGCCGCTTAGCAGGAATACAATTATAATGCCGAGGCGTACCCAGAATACCGAGATGTCGAAAAAATCGGCGATACCTCTGCATACACCAAGGATAACCCCGTCTCTTGAGCGGTATATGCCCCGCCTGTTTGAATAGGATTCACTCATCTGTTATCTCCTTTGTTGTCATGCCGGTCCATCAGTATGGTTTCCAGGGCCTCAATCCGTTCTTCCATTTTTTCAAGCCCACGAAAAATCTCCTGCATCATTTTTGCTTCGTCCCGGCTGTTATTGCGTCCTGCAGCACTCAGGCCAGAGTGCCGCATTCTGACGAGTACCAGGACGGTTCCGCATATGAGGCCGGCAAGGGTGACGATGGAACCGAATATGATGGAAACGATGATAATACCGCTCATGACAATCAGTTTTTTCCTTCAGCGTTACGTTATTAAACGAGATCTTCTTTTTTGTCACGGTATGCAGCAGCTTTCATCTTGGCAAGCTCTTTTTCAATCTCGTCGTCGGTTGCCAGGTCATCGAAACGTTCGTCAGGGTCCGGTTTACCGAAGTTGACCATGTCCGCCTCGGCCTCCATCCGTTCGATACGGTTTTCCAGGTACTCAAAGCGTGCCATTGTTTCCGAGCTGTCCATGCGGCGAATATCTTCCTGGGCCCGCTTTTTGTTTTGTGCTTTTTTGTGGCGCTGGGAAAGGGTGCGTTTCTTTTCTTTGGCCACGCCGAGCTTCTTCTCCAGTTCAGCTATATCGTCTTGGTATTGCTGAATAAAGGACTGGTGTTCGAAAACCTCTTTTGCCAGTGACTCGGACAGTTCGGCAAAATGCTTTTTTTCAATCAAAGCTTCCCGGGCAAGGTCATCGCTGCCCCTGGCGACAGCGAGTTCGGAGCGTCTCGCCCAGAGTTCTCTGCGTTCGATCATCTCGTCCAGTCGGCGCTGAACCTTTTTGCGACTGGCAATGAGGCCTGCACAGGACGATTTGATTTCAATGAGGGTGTCCTCCATTTCCCGGATCATCAGCTTGATCATTTTGTCCGGGTCTTCGGCCCCATCCAGCATGGAATTTATGTTTGAATTGACGATATCCCTGAATCTTGTAAAAATCCCCATAACGAACCTCCGTTTTCTCATGGTTTGACCTTTACAAAGCAGAAATCGTGCCAGTTACATGGAAGTTACAAAAGAGACACATTTACAGCAGGATGGTGTATTGACTCACGGTGTCGACCATGTTAATAATTACCATTTAATAGTTCAAAAAACCATTAAGTAGCATTTAATGCCATTTTTAAGGAACGAATTATGCCCGTTTCGTCAATGAAGCATCATGAAGCACTCGGACAATCAGAAGCCTATCTCGAGTTCCAGGAACGGTTGTCTCTGGTTGCTCCGGTCGATCGACCTGTTCTGCTGGTCGGCGAACGAGGGACCGGAAAGGAGTTGGCTGCTCATTCTCTGCATTACCTTTCCAGGCGATGGGAGGGACCGTTTATTACCCTCAACTGCAGTACCCTGTCACCGACTTTGATAGAATCCGAGTTGTTCGGTCATGAAAAAGGGGCATACACCGGTGCCGATGTCCGGCGCGTTGGTCGTTTTGAGGCAGCCCACGGCGGTACCCTGTTTCTTGATGAGATCGGCACCATTCCGGTACAGGCCCAGGAAAAAATCCTTCGTGTTGTTGAATATGGCTCATTTGAGCGGGTTGGCAGTTCCCAGGTGATCGACGTTGATGTCAGGATCGTCTGTGCGACAAATGCAGACCTTGTTGCAATGGCTGGTAAGGGAGAGTTCAAACGCGACCTGCTGGACCGTCTTTCCTTTGAAGTCTTGTTTTTGCCGCCCCTCAGATACCGGGAAGAGGACATCATGCTGCTTGCCCGACATTTCGCTGCCAGGATGGCATATGAGCTTGAAATTGAACAAGAAATTGTTTTTAGTCCAGAAGCGATAACCGCGCTGGAAAACCATCCCTGGAGAGGTAATGTAAGGGAACTCAAAAACGTCATCGAACGGGTGGTCTATCGTTGTCAATCCGGCCGTATTGCATCGATCACCTTTGATCCCTTTAACTCGCCCTTTAAGGAGGCCGACACAGGTGAAAAGACGGGTTCACCTGGTTCTGATCATTTCCCTGAAGGAGGGACCGGCGATGTTACAGGGAGCGGCTTTAAAGAGGCGGTGGAAGCGTTCGAGATCCGCCTGCTCAAGCAGGCATTGGAGAAGAATCGGTATAATCAGAAAAAAACGGCAGATATGCTTGAACTCAGTTACGACCAGTTCAGGGGAGTATTGCGAAAGTATCGGGATCGGCTCGGCTGAAGGCAAAGAGGCTAATAGAGAAACAACAGACTGATACCGCTGATCCCAAGAAACAGGCCTAGCCAGACAGGCAGTGATTGCTTTTGCCCCCGTATGACACCATAGAGCATGCCGAAGAGCGGACAGGTTGCCAGCAGGGTTTGGACAACCCCGGCACCGGTGTGTTTTACGGCGATCTGCTGGAGCCATAAGGCGACAAAGGTGCCGATGAAAACAGCGATCATGAGTTTTCCAAAGAGATGATGATGCCTGATGGAGTATACCGCGTCCGCAAGGGATTGCTTTGCTGTTGCCGGTTTTGCCAGTACATGCATGACTGCAATATAACACCCCATAAAAAGAAGTCCTGAGACAAGGCGGACCAGGGAGCTGGCCAGCGGCTCAATCTGATTTCCTGCCAGGGCCATACGCGACAAAACGATCCCGGTGGCCTGAGCTGCCGCGGCAAGAAGGCCAAGAATTACGCCGGCTGCCGAATTGGTGTAATCCTTTTGTGTCCGGGACCATCGAACCACGAGAATGACCCCTGTGCATGTCAGCCCGATACCAAGCCAGCCGTTACCGGGCAGATATTCATGAAAAAGCAGCAGGGCCAGCAATGCGGCCATGACCGGAGCGGTGGATTCCAGCATCAACCCCTTCTGGGGGCCAATTCGTCTGAGACAGGCAAAATAAACTGAGTCTCCGATGCCGATACCAATGGTGCCACTCAACATCAGCTGGGAAAACTTTGTTTGTCCGATTTCAGTAAAAGACTGCCATGAGATAGTCTCCGCTCCTGTCATCGTGCCGACAGCAAGGGTGCAGACCATCATCAGACTGGCCAGCAGTCCCTTGATCATGTTGAGATTGACCGCCCTGACCCGTAGGCCGATATCGGCAAAAAAGATGGAGGCCAGAGCCCAGCAGAGGGCGCCGCTCAGGGCGGCAAGTTCACCGGTCATGAACCATCCGTCGGGATGAGAGGTTACCGGTCATCCGGCTCTTTTTTCTCGCCCTGTTCATCCTCTTCATCGGCAAGAATAAGGCCGGCTGCAGCTCCCAGGGAGGACTTCAGCCGTTCACTATTCGCTGTTCCCTCCGGCGGCATATGGACGGTGACGTTTCGATGGGCGAATTCTATATTGTTTTTGGCGAAGGCATCCTGAATACGCCGGTATATTTCGCGCCGCAGGATAAATTGTTCCCCGGGCGGCGTCGTGAATTTTATACGGATAATCATTGCCGAATCATCCATCTGTTTGATGCCCTGGGATTTCAACTTACCAATCAGTTTCGGGCCGAAGATCTCATCGGCCATGATGTCGTAGTAGATTTTTTTGATAAGTTTGCGGACCTTGTCGATATTTGCGTCGTAACGAATCCTGATGTCAATCTTGGTTATGATGTAGTCTCTGGAATAATTGGTTACCGTATCAATTTTACCAAAGGGGATGGTCTGCACCATGCCTAAATGGTGACGCAGCCGCACTGAACGAAGGGATATGTGATCAACGGTGCCCTTGGCCGTGCCGATATCGATATAATCCCCGACCCGGAAGGCATCATCAACGAGAAAGAAAATGCCTGCGAAGATATCGGTGACAAGGGACTGGGCCCCAAAACTGATCGCCAGCCCGATAATGCCCGCTCCGGCTATCAGCGGCCCGATATTTACCCCGAAAGCCGACAGGATAAACATAATGGCCAGGATAACGAGAAGCGTAAAAACAAATTTACGCAGCAGAATGAGCAGGGTGCCGGTCCGTGAACCTCCTTTGCCGCCTTCATCAGGCTCTTCTGCGTCACCGGGCATTTCAGCCCGTATCTTATGATCAACCCAATCGGTAAAGAATTGCCAGACAATAAAAAAGAGAAAGACGATCACGACAAGGCCCAGCAAGCTGCCGGTAAACATGCGTCCATAGGGAATATCAAGGTTCCACAGTCCGAGCAGTAGGAAAAGCAGCAGGCTCAGGAGCAGCAGGCGGTAAACAACCTGTGTGTATTGAAGAAATGGAACCAGGCTGTGTTTTGCCAGTGCAGGTCTGCCGTCGTTGTCCGGTTGATCGATCTCCATATCGATATGATCCGCTCTTGATTTTCGTAAGACAGTCTTGAACAGATGGACTCCCCATATATCGAGTGCTCCGAAGAGCGGAATAGTGAGTAAGCCGATAATGACCCTTCCGAAAAGGATCTGACCGCTGCCAAGAACCCTTAGTTCCCAGATAAAAGCCGTTAAGAGGACGAGAACAAGGGCCGGGATATGCCAGGTTTTTGCCAGGGCAAGCTGGATGGGAAGGGGGGAGACGAGGGATGAAAAGGATGTTGATAAACCACTGGTCACCGGGGACCTGCTTTTCATGATCATCAGGGCAAGTGCGGTTGCCGTGCTGATGATAATGAGGGCAATGATTGCCAGGAAAGCGTTTTCAGGAGCATCAAGCGTTTTCAGGATCGTACCGGATCTGACAAGAATGATCTCGATGCTGCAAAGCGTGGTTATCCAGCGAAACATGAAATCTGCCATCTCATCGGAATAGGGCAGAATCCTCACGCTGGAACGTTGCGGGGAAAGTGCGATAGTCGTCACGAACAGCAGAAGTCGTATATAATAACTGGCGACAACGTAGTTGGAGACGATTACTCCTGCCCCGCCGCTTTCCGGCAACAGGGCCGTGAAAAGGAGAAAAGCGCTGAGAAAGTAGGCGACAGCATACAGGATTTCAAAAAAAATGGCGAATAGCGTGTGCGAGATGCGGGACACCAGATCACCGGCCCGATGAGCGGCGAGATTATCATGAAAATTTGCACATGCCCGGCGCACAAAGTATTCGGCAGCAATACTGATACCGATAGTCAAGAGAAGGAGAACGAGCAGGAGAGCTGGCGACTGGCTCTGGGCAATGCGTTGCCATTGCTCATGGATGGTCTGCGGCAGCACCGCAAACCCTGCTGCCTGCTGATAGAGTCGCTCTACATTTGCCTTAACGAAAGATACTGCATCAAGAAACGGTTTGTCTATCAGGTGTGAGCCCGGCGCATCATGATCTGGCGGCTTATCGACAGCTTGCACGCCGGCGACCAGGAGAAAGGACAACAGGAACAGTACGAGGATAAGAAAAGACAGGTATCGTCGCTTTATTGTAAACATTTGCCAGCTCAGTGTTCTCGGTGTTTGAACATACAGTGGTTACACCTGATTATGACCATGCCCCATAATTACCATCTTTTCTGCTCTCTGCCATAGATCTTTTGATTGACTGCCGCCGGGATTGTCCGGGAGTGCGACTTTCACGGTTTGACATGGTGTCAGACGCTTACTATTGTCAGGATATAATAGATTATCATTGATGTCCTCTCAGGTGCAGAATATCCGGCCCTCTCCATGAGTAGAGGAGACAGCATATATTCTTGGACTTTTGGGCGATCTGTGTTTATAAATTAGGATGTTGATCAATTGTCTGTTATTACAGCTAAATGAGAGATGCCTGCCGGAAACGGCGTAACCTTGCAAAGACTATCAAAAGCAAGATGGAGGATTAGATGAGTGACCTGGTTGCAATATTATTCAACGATGAAATGACCGCTTTTGAAATGCGAACTGAACTGGCAAAAATGCAGAAAGAGTACCTGATCGAAATGGAAGACGCCGTTGTCGTCACTAAGGACGAGGAGGGTAAAATAAAACTGCACCAGGCGGTAAACCTCACTGCAGCCGGAGCCGTGGGTGGCGGTTTCTGGGGGATGCTGATCGGCCTGGTTTTTCTGAATCCCCTTATCGGAATGGCCGTTGGAGCCGGAGCCGGTGCACTCTCCGGTTCCTTGAGTGATATTGGCATCGACGATAAGATGATGAAAGAGTTGGCCGAAGGATTTCAGCCGGACACTTCGGCGTTATTTGTGCTGATTAAGAAATCCACCGGAGACAAAGTCCTGGAGCGTCTCCAGCCTTTCGTCGGTAAAGGCAAGGTCTTCAAGACATCTCTCAGTAAGGATGATGAGGATGCTTTGAGAAAGGCGCTTGAGGGTGTTGCACATTAGCTGGCTGCAAAGAGCTCAGAAGGGCAACCATTGCCGGGTAAAACCAGGCGATTTTCTGACGGGACCGTTTAATGAAGCATTAATTGAAAAGGAGAGAATATGAATTTCTATGACATGCTGCAGAGAAGGGAGGAAGACAACAATCCCGTGAAGGTTGGCGTTATCGGTGCCGGCAAATTCAGCTCGATGTTTCTCTCCCAGGCCAGACTTACTCCAGGGATGCAGGTTGCGGGTATAGCTGAGCTTGATTCGCAAAAAGCCGTTACCGCACTCAAACGCACCGGCTGGGAAGATGGCATTGCTGTTTTCACTGATACAGCCGGTGGTATCAACGATGCGGCACGTGCGGGCAAAGTGGCCGTCACCGGCGATTCTGCTGCCCTGATCGAGTCTGAGTGCGATGTCATTATTGAACTTACCGGCAACCCTGAGGTGGGCACGCACCATGCGGCAGCGGCGATAGAAAACGGCAAGCATGTGGTAATGGTGAACGTTGAGGCTGATTGCCTGCTCGGAGCAAAATTAGCGGAGATGGCGCGAAAGAAAGGGGTCGTTTATACCATGGCCTACGGTGATCAGCCGGCACTCATAGCCGAACAGCTGGATTGGGCCAAATCTGTCGGTTTTGAGGTTGTCTGCACCGGAAAAGGCACCAGGTACCAGCCGGAATTTCATTATTCCACCCCCGAGACGGTCTGGGCTTATTATGGCTTCAGCGAAGAGCGGGTGGCCAGTGGTGATTATAATCCTCAGATGTTCAACTCTTTTCTTGATGGCAGTAAATCGGCGATAGAGATGTGTGCGGTTTCCAATCATTCGGGGCTCGTTCCGCAGAACTGCGGGCTCCAGTTTCCGCCGGTTGATATCAACGACCTGGCTGACGTATTAAAACCGAAAAGTGATGGCGGCATTCTCGAACATTCAGGAACCGTCGAGGTCATTGCCAGTGAGAATCGTGACGGCTCACCGCTTGCCCGGGATTTGCGCTGGGGGGTGTATGTTGTTTTTAGGGCGCCAACGCCGTATGTGGAGCGCTGCTTCCAGGAATACGGCATGAAGACCGATAAGAGCGGCAGGTATTCGGCATTGTACCGGCCCTACCACTACATCGGGCTCGAACTGGGTATCTCCGTTGCATCTGCCGCCCTGCGCGGCGAACCGACCGGCAGTGCAAAGATGTTTATGGCCGATGTCGCGGCACATGCCAAGAAAGATCTTCAGCCGGGTGATATGCTTGACGGTGAAGGCGGCTATACTGTCTTTGGCCGGCTCATGAAGGCGCAGGACAGTATAAGGCAGAACGGCTTGCCTCTTGGCCTGTCAGGTAAGGCCAAGGTGTTGAAGCCAGTGAAAAAGGGAGAGCTGGTCACCTATGACAGTGTCGAGTTGAACCGTTCAAGTTTGGCCTATCGTCTGCGAAAGGAACTGGAAGAAAACCTGAAAGGTTCTAAACAGGCTGGAAACCGCGGCGGCCAAAATGATTGAGCCGGATATAAAAACAGGATAGGGTAAGAGCATGCCGCAGGTAACTCGGTAGCAGGGAGAAACCCGAAACAGAATCGGAGCAGTCATCACCATTTCTTTTAAGATTTTGAGGAGAGAATATGAAAAAAGTACTGGTTGCTTATTTCAGCAGGACCGGGAAGACGGAGAAAATGGCCCAATATATCGCTGAAGGATTGCGGATGTCAGGGTGTCAGGTAGAATTGCATAGTATTTCAAAAATCAATAACGAAGTGGAGGTTATCGGTTTTGATGGCTATGTTTTCGGTTGTCCGACCTACCATAAGGATATCACGAATAACATGAAACAATTCCTGTTTCTCGCCGAACGGGCCAACCTGGTCGGTAAAATCGGCGGTGCCTTTGGTTCCCACACTCATAGTGGTGAATCGGCAGTGATGATTTACGAAACCATGCAGCATGTATTTAAAATGGACATGACGAGTCTGGGACCACTCAATCTTACCGAGGACATGGTGCAGTCGGCTGAAGGGCCTAAGGCTTGCCAGCAGTATGGCAAAGCGGTCGGAGAGATGTTGGCTGCTTAGTTGATAAACACGCAGCGTTTTCTCCTTCCAGCCGGAAGAAATGCTTTTTTGCGAAGCGGGTAGTCGGGACATCTTCCTGACAGCCCGCTCTGCTAGTTCGTGATGCCCCGCCGTGTTCAGCTGCACCCGCAATCGCAGGTTCCCCCGCAGCCGTGACCGACGGTGTGAGCCATGGCCTGAATTATTTCTCTATCGTCCGGTGTTTCAATTGCCTCCACCACAACCTTAACCGGCATGTCAGCTGCCGCACCAGGCAGCCTCAGCTTTCCACATAGAGCGGGGTAGAGATGACCGAAGAACTCATGCATCCCGTCTTTGTGGATAACTACCCGCAGGGAATCTCCTATCTCTTTCTGATGAAGTTCAACTTCCAAAGGACACAGGCCGTTTCCTGAGAGACCATAGATGAAGATCATCCGACAGTAATCTGCACTTTCCGGTTGATCGGTAAAATCGAGTCTCAGTGAAATCTTTTTGAGATGATCGATGCGCATCACTCAATCCCCTTCCTTGCTTCGGCCTGTCTTCTCCCGGCAGGTCCGGCATAATTTCTGCCCGTCGATCTCCAGTAATTTGGTCATCATCACCGGCTCTCTGCAGCTGTCACAAGGAAGTGAAGGGGCGATTCTTGCTTTGGCCGGCATGTGCAGGCTGATTTCCTGCAGGGTGAAGAAAGCTGCCGGACCACGATCAAACAAAGCGCTGCTGCGGTCCTGATGGAGTTCTTCGTATTCAGAAATTTCCTGTGAATTCGCTTCCCGTGCCCGTATCTTCTCAGCCAGCAGCCGCTCTCTTTGCGGAACAGTCATGACGTTTGGCCGCATTGCCACCCGCACGCCGATGCCGCTGGTACGGCTGGCAAAGGTAAAGGCCATCTTCCCGATATCATGATAAATCAAATTGCCTTTACCGAAGGTGCAGCCGGTCAGGACCTGTATTGCATCACAGCAGCAGGCATCCGTTTCGGAAATGCAGACCAGTTCCTCATCACCTGCACGTTTTTCTTCAAGGTACTGCATGGCAAGTTTTGCCGCGAGATAACCAAGCGTCAGTCCCATGCAGGTATGACCATGAAAAGAGGCACAGGCTTTATAATCGTCACGGGCCTGCATTTCATCGGGTATAATCACGGTGTCTCCTCAAACAACGGTGTGGTTTTTCTTGGCAATCTTGAGTCTCACTTGTTCGTAGAGGCCGTTAGCGGTGCCAGAGAAGTTAAATTTTTGTAATTGCAGAATGAGTGTTTGTCCGTCATTATAGTCAAGCAGACGCCGGTCGGCAATAGCTCTGCCCTTTTTACTTTTCCCTGTGCCCCTCTCTCTGCCGTCCTTTCATATTTGGGAGGTGAGGGAGAAAAACAAGCAACTTTTGAGGATTTCAAGGGCCTGGCCAAGGTTCGACCTTATTCTGCGACTGCAATTACGGTCTTCTTCCTGTCCATGGCTGGAATTCCACCAACAGCTTGTTTTATGGGAAAGTTCTACATAATCACCAGTGCTGTTTCTACAGCCCATACAGCTCTTGCCGTACTTGGAGTTGTGAGTAGCATTCTTTCAATGTGGTATTATCTTTCTCTAATAATTAATAGGTATTTTCATGATGCTGAGGACAGCTTTGAGGTCGTGGGATCGCCTCTTGCGAGCGCAGGTACTTTTGCTCCAGTGATTTGCGTATTTGTCATTGGTCTTTACCCGATTGTTAATAAGTGTTCATAATAAAAAACAGTGAAGCTCTTCAGTACAGCAGCGTTCACTTTATTGCTAACTGATATAAACGTGGAGTCTGGGATATGAAAATAAAAGATATTCTGTCCGTCAAAGGAAATCGGGTTGTCACAGTTGAAAAGGATTGTCCTGTCCTTGACGCCATGTTGGTTTTTTCCGCCAACCGGGTTGGTTCTCTTCTCGTAGTTGACAAAGAAAGTAATATTCTAGGAATTATTGGTGGTCGAGATGTACTCATGGCCGTGGTCAATAATCTCGACGAAATTAAAACCCTCACCGTTGAGAAAATCATGACCACCAACCTTATTGTTGGAACACCGGACGACGACATCAACGACATTATGAATGTAATGACCGAAAACAGGATTCGTCATATCCCGATCATGGAGGGGAAAGAACTAAAAGGGCTCGTTTCCATTGGTGATGTAGTCAAATCCCAATTGAAAGAGAAACGTGTGGAAAATAAGTATCTAAAAGATTATATCGCCGACAAATATCCGGGTTGATTTTCAGATCTTTGGTATACAGCCACTTTCGCTGAAAAAAGGTTAAAGCGTTGTTCCGAATTAGTCCGGAACAATGCTTTAACCCTTTTAGCTGCTTATTTACCATTGTGCATAACCTCTTCAGGTTATGCACTTTTTATCGTATCGCTCGTATCAGCTCTCTTTTTTATTGTCAAAATACTTTTTCGTTTCTGAAACGACAACCGGGGTCAAGAACAGTAAGACCAATAAGGTTCGGAATTGCCATCAGGCCATTCAGGGTATCGGAAATATTCCATACTAAACTGAGTTTAGCAACCGCACCAACTCCTACAAAACAGACGAAGACGATACGATAGGGCAACACCGCCTTCACTCCAAAAAGATATTCAATCGACTTTTCACCGTAATAACACCAACCGAGGATGGTTGAATAGGCAAAAAGAATAATTCCGATAGTCACTATATGCGCACCACCCGGCATACTGGCAGCAAAAGCAAGGGTAGTCAATTCCGCACCCGTTGTGCCATTTGACCAGAGACCGCTGATTATCAGAACCAACCCGGTCATGGTACAAACTATTATGGTATCAATAAAGGTCTGGGTCATGGACACCAGTGCCTGGGTGATCGGGCTTTTTGTCTGGGCAGCCGCTGCGGCAATAGGTGCACTGCCAAGGCCGGACTCGTTGGAAAACACCCCACGGGCTACACCCATCCTGATGGCCAGCATGATGCTCGCTCCGGCAAATCCACCAACCGCTGCGGTAGGGTTAAAGGCTTGCTTGACGATAAAGACTAAAGCCGCTGGAACTTCGGTTATATGGGTAAGAATGATATACCCTGCACCACGCCATATAAAAAACAATCATGACCGGAACCAGGAATCCGGTTACCTCGGCCAATTTTCTTGATACCACCCAGCACAACAGCTGCTGTGCAAACCATGAGGATTATACCGGTTACGAAGAGTGGGAACATGGTAGGTTGCCTGGACTGCATCGGCCACGGAATTGGACTGTACCATGTTACCGATACCAAAGGCTGCAACAGAGGCAAAAACAGCAAAGACGGTCCCAAGCCAGGGCATCTTCAATCCTTTGGAGATATAATACATCGGACCACCGCACATCTCGCCATTTTCATCGACTTCCCGGTATTTAACCGCCAGAACCGCCTCAGCATATTTGGTCGCCATACCAACAAGCCCGGTAATCCACATCCAGAATAATGCGCCTGGTCCACCCACGGCAATCGCGGTTGCAACCCCTGCAATATTACCGGTACCAACGGTGGCTGAAAGCGCTGTCATCAGGGCCTGAAAATGGGTAATATCCCCCGGCTCATCACTATCTTCTTTACGTTTAATCAAGGCAAGATAGAGCGCATGACCAAGTTTTCTGAACTGGAGTCCGCGCAGGGCAAAGGTCAGCCAGAAACCTGTACCGACCAACAAAATCAACATTGGCGGTCCCCAGGCAAAAGCGCCGATTTTCCCCACTATCCCATCAAGCGTACTCAAAAAATCCATTGGTTCTCTCCTTTTAGTTTTTAAGTTATAGTGATCCACTGATTGCAGACCATTGTGCTGCCTGCAGTACTTCTTACAACATCTCTTTCACTGGCGTATATTCAAGGCCAAAGGCATCGGCCACACCTTTATAGGTTACCTTGCCACCGACAATATTGAGACCGGTCTTTATCCCATGGTTTGCGAGGGCTGCCTGTTTCCAGCCTTTATTGGCGATCTGAACTGCATAGGGAAGGGTGGCATTGGTCAATGCCATGGTGGAGGTAACAGGAACTGCTCCGGGCATATTGGCAACACAGTAATGGATCACCCCATCAATTTCATATACCGGTTCTGTATGGGTGGTGGCTTTTGACGTTTCAAAACAACCACCCTGATCGATGGCCACATCGACTATCACAGCGCCTTTCTTCATTGACTTCAGCATCTCACGAGTCACAAGTTTCGGTGCCTTGGTACCGGCAACAAGAACGGCACCGATAACCACATCGGCTTCCATAACCAACTCACGAACAAGGGTCGGACTGCTCATCATCGGGAAGCAGTTTTTGGGCATAACCTCTGAGAGATACCGAAGTCGATCAAGGTTCATATCGAGCAGATAGACCTTGGCTCCAAGTCCACAGGCCATCTGGGCGGCATTGGTTCCAACGACCCCGCCACCCATAATGACGCACAGTTGGCAGGGGCAACCCCGGTAACCCCACCCAAAAGAATTCCCCTGCCGCCATAGAAACGTTCAAGATATTTGGCACCTTCCTGCATGGACATCCGCCCAGCTACTTCACTCATTGGAGTGAGAAGCGGCAGGTCGCCTTTAGCACCTTCCACCGTTTCATAGGCAATGGCGATAGATTTGTTCTTGATAAATGCACGGGTGAGTTGCTCATTGGGGGCAAAATGGAAATAGGTAAAAACAATTTGTCCTTCGCGAACCATGTCGTACTCTGAAGGTTGCGGCTCTTTGACATGCATTACCATGTCGCACAGGCCATAGATTTCAGCAGGAGTGGTGATAATTTTTGCTCCGGCAGCAATATATGCGTCATCGGAAAAACCACTTCCAATCCCGGCAGACTTCTCTACCATGACTTCATGTCCATTTGCCACGCATAATCTCAACTCCGGCTGGAGTCATGGCAACTCTATTTTCCTCTACTTTAATTTCTTTTAAAATTCCAACTTTCATTTTTTCAACCTCCTGGTTAAAGAGCAATTCTTCCCTTCTGAATTGAGGGAACTGAAGTGAAATCCGGGCGACATGTGCAGCTTGACCAAATTGATTTTGGCAAAGTTTCCTTGCTGCCACGTCAGTATTTAATGCAATCTGCCTGCCATTTCTCAAGTCTGAGATGGAAACGATAGAGCCTGATCGTTCAGTTGTATCCGATATTTTCTTCATAAAATCAATGAGAAAGAGCAGAAATAGTTAGTGTCAAAAAAACATATTGAATACAAAAGACGAAATAAAGGAGTATAAAGAAAAAGACTCAATGGCATTATTTAGTTACCATATTAAACAATAATAACACATCTAACATATTACAATATTAAGAAATATTAATTATGGTACTTTTTTGTTCCATTGGTTCTTTTTGTTTCCAGGATTCAATTGATACTTTTCAATTTTCTTCAAAAGGGCGGTATGGGAAAGACCGAGACTTTTTGCAGCTTTCCTGATGCTTGAAGTTGCATTGAGGGTATCGACAAAATTGTTAGTCTCATAGCAGCCGACAAGGTCTTTCAGTGATTTAGTGCCATTTTCAGAAGAGACAATAGCAGCTGCGGTTGCACTGGCCTAATGTTTCATGGCTTGGACGGATTGCCTCAACTTCAATATGATCGGTATCACTGAGAACAGAGGCCCGTTCTATCATATTTTTCAGCTCTCTGATGTTTCCAGGCCAACTATAGTTATACAATTTGGCCATGGCATCCTTGCTGATAGTTTGCCCCGATCTTGCCAAGTTTTCGATTAAACTGCTGGAGAAAACTTCCGGCCAGAAAGGGGATATCCATCAGCCTTTCTCTAAGAGGTGGTATCTGAACGGTCAGAACATTGATGCGGTAAAACAAGTCCTCACGAAAACGATTTTCCTGCACCATTTCTCTAAGATTTTTGTTTGTTGCCGTAATCACTCGAGCATTGACGGGAATCTCCTCAAAGCCGCCGATTCTCGAACAAGACCATCCTGGAGTACCCTGAGAATTTTAGCCTGCGGGCCGGGTGGCATATCGCCAATCTCATCCAGAAAGATAGTCCCATCGCCTGCCGCCTCGAATAGTCCGGGTTTTCCCTTTTTTCTCGCGCCGGTGAAGGCACCGTCTACATAGCCAAACAATTCGCTTTCAATAAGTGCTTCCGGGAGCGCTGCACAGTTTATCGGAATAAAAGGTCCGGTTCTGCCGCTTTCAAAATGCAGGGCTCTGGCAAATAATTCTTTTCCCGTGCCACTTTCACCGGTAATTGACACAATAGTGCCGGTGTCGGCTATTTTCCTGGCAAAAGTAATGAGGTTTATAATTGCCGGACTCTGACCGAGGAAATCGTCGAAGGTCACTGCCAGCGGAGTCGATACGGCATCGACCATCTCTTTTACTTCTTTGAGATTGTTGATTAACAGGACGGCACCGACAAAATTACCACGGGAATCGTTTATCGGTTTAGCGGAGCCGTAGAACTCAACCCTGCCGGTACTGGTTACCAGCGACTTTCTTCTGCTAACAGGCATCCGTTTCTCCAAACAGTCGAGCAGAATGGAGTCCTTAGGACTGATTTCACCAATATGCTGGCCGATAATATTTTCATAGGTTAAGCCGAGAGTGCGACAGGCGACATTGTTGATGGTATTGATAAGCCCCTTGGCATCAACTGAAATAATGCCCTCACTCATGCCATCAAAAAGGGTTCGAAACCACTTCTGCCTCCTTTCCTGAGGCAGATGCCTCAATTCCGACTGACTTTCGATCTGCGGAAGAGTGGAAAAAAGGTCGAGCAAGGAGGCCTGGTCAAGACTTATGCTCTATTCTTCTCAATTTCGATCGAAATCTTGGCAAAGCCGTTATTCTGCTCAACCTCCATGGCGACAATATTGAGGCCCTGCTCGCAACATCAGGCGGGCAATATCAAAGACAATCCCTATCCTATCTTTAAACAAAAGCTGAAACTTAAGATTTCCGGTCACCTATCTCACCTATTAACGAGGGGTCATAGAAGCCTGCGTTCCCAAACCAAATAACCCGGTATGGCAGCCTATCTGTATTGGAATCAACATTCACTTCGTCTCCCGGAAAAACGATTAAAAGTTCACCCGTCTGAGGTGATAAGCAATTGCTTTTATAGCGGCCGCTAATTTTTCTCAGTTTTCGCCGTTTCCCCGATAATTTCAGACACAATCCTAACTCGTGTCCGTCCATAAATCACGCCTGGCGCTCATGGACCAGAAACTATCAGCTTTGGGTCCAGCGGCAGATTCTTTTCTCAAGCCAGTCAAGAATGAGGTAAAGAGAAAAACCGAGCATGGCCATGCAGCCAATCCCGGTGTAGAGCGCGACATAATCTGAGCGGCCCCATGAATCCATGATGATATAGCCAAGACCCCTGGTTGTGGCAAAGGATTCGACAAAGAACAGAATGGCAACCGCTGTGCCGATGGAAATACGCATGGCAGTCAGAATCTTAGGCATGGAGGCCGGAAAAATAACATGCACGTACATCTGCCACCTTGATGCCCCGAGGGTCTGCATCGAATAGAAATAATTGCGGTGGATATCTTTGGCCGCATCCCTGGTGGTGACGAGTATCTGAAAAAAAACAACGAGAGCGATAAGAAATATCTTGGAGAAATTACCGATGCCGAAGAGGATGATGATCAGCGGCAGCAGTACGACGTGCGGTATCGGATAGAGCAGGTAGATAAATGGAGAAATGCGCTTGCGAAGCGGCTCTTCCGCGCCAATCGCCAGACCGAGTGGAACAGCCGCCGCCAGGGCCAGCAGTATGCCGAGCAGCGCCCTGGCGGCACTTACTGCCAGATCATCGAGAAGGCTTCCGTTTGCCAGTTTGCGGCCAATGTCTTTTAGTACTTTCCACGGCTCGGGCAGGGCCATGGAGTCAAGCAGCAGCGCTGAGAGTTCCCATAACCCGAACAGGATAAGGGCAGCGATAAAAATATCACGCTTCCTGCCCATTCTCTTCTCCTTTCAGTGTTTCGCGCAGGATACCGCACTGGTGGAAAAAGTACCCGCTCTGCCGGTAATCCGGTTCTCCGGCACCGGGGTTCTCCACGATACGCAGTATCCTGCCGGGGCCTTTGCTCAGAACGATGATCCTGCGCCCGAGAAATACCGCTTCTTCAATCGAATGGGTGACAAGGACTGAAGTGATACGCTTTTTCTGCCAGACGTCGAGAATCAGGTTCTGCAGCCGTTCCCTGGTAAGGGCATCAAGCGATGAAAGCGGTTCATCCATAAAGAGGATCTCCGGTTCAGTGGCCAGCGCCCTGGCAAGGGCTACCCGCTGCTGCATACCGCCTGACAGTTGGGCCGGGTAGTGATCTTCAAATCCGCTCAGTCCCATCTCCTGCAGCAAGTGTGTTACCCGGTCCAGGATTAAGGATTTCTTTTTTCCCTGCAGTACGAGTCCAAGTCCGATGTTCTGATACACCGTTTTCCAGGGGAACAGGCCGAAATTCTGGAGAATCGTACCGCAGTTCGGCGAGCCCGTTATCGCTATTTCTCCGGAATCCGGTTGCAGCAGACCGGCAAGGAGAAACAGGAGTGAGGTTTTGCCGCAACCCGAAGGTCCGATTATTGCGCAGCTCCCGTATGGTGGAATATGAAAAGAGATATCCTGCAGTACCGGCCGGGTAATTGTTCCATGGTCGAAAGTGAGATTTATTGAGCAAACGTTGATCATCCCAGCCCTTAATCACTCATGAAATCGGTGGAAACCATGTCCTCGTATGGGATGTATTCGACGAGATTCTTGGCCGTAAGCCAGCTGATTACCGGCTCATAGAGAGCCTTGTCAAAGGGAGCCGGGAGCGGGTAGGTGGGGATTGGATAATTTTTCGCCATGGATGGGGGAATTCTGCCTTTTTCAGCGAAGAGAGAGCGATATTTTTCAGGGTCATTGTTAATGGCTTCAACACCGCTCCGGTAGGCCCGGAACAGGGCGGCAACCTCACCTTTACGACTTTCAAGAACGTCAGTACGAAAAACAATAACCGTCTGCGAGAGACTTTCATCGGCAGATCCGTCGGTCAGCAGTATGCGTGCTCCTTTTCCCTCTGCAATTGAGGCAAGCGGCTCAGGCAGGGTAGCTGCCTGTACTGATCCAGCAAGCAGCATCTGCATGCGAATCGGCATCTGCTTTACTTCTATTTTACGGATCTCATCAGGAGCAAAGCCCTTTGACTCAAGCAGCCTGTCGGTCACATACTCGATGATGGTGGCGCTGGAGACGGCTATTTCTCTGTTTTTCAGGTCATTAATAGCATTGATTCCGGATTTAGGTGCGGCCAGAATGGCAAAAATCCCTTCTCCCGGGGTCTGTCCGAGGCCAAGTGAGGTGATTTTCAGTACGCCTGTTCCTCTGTCAAACAACAATGCTCCGATCGGGTCGGAGATGGCCCCGTCAATAGCACCTGCAGCCAGCGCACTGTCCCGCTCCAGTGCGCTGAGAAAGGGAATTAGTTCAACCTGCAGTTTTTCATGCCGGTAATAGTCTTCCTGCTCGGCAACATAAAAGGGAACCGAATCCTCTATCAGCAGAAGACCTATCTTCATCGGCTCAGAAGCCAGAACAGGAAAAGCGCTCAGGGAGGCGATGAGCAACAGGGTTATGCTCATGATTTTCTTCATACAGTACACCTATGGTCAATGATGGCAGGGCGGGCAGGTTATCCTATGCCGGGCAGCAATCCGGCCTTATGTCAGCTCGTCTGTAATGAATGCTCAGATTGTTTCATAGCAGGCGAGGATCTCACCGAAATAGAGGGTATGGTAATCCTTTTGCGGGTAAAGTTTTTCATCAAGTTGTTCATCCAGAAAATTGCTGTTCATGGCTGATTTATAGATGATTCTGCACTCGTAATGAACGCCGGGAATGTCTAACACGGGTGAGGCGACCTGCTGAGCCGGAAGCTGCTGTAGCTGACATTTTTCAAACTTGTCAACATCTCTGCCTGATTTGGTGCCGCAGAACAAGACGGCGTCCTTGCAGGTATTGTCAGCCGGTATGCTGACGGTAAAATCGTCAGCTTTTTCGATAAGTTCAAAGGTATATCGTGAGTCCCTGACAGCAATCATGAAAACTTCTTTTTTCCAGACAAATCCAATGGTTGCCCAGCCGATAGTCATGGTGTTAACGGTGTCACCCGCCTTGACGGTGAGAAAGGCCCCTTTAGTGATGCGGTTCATCAGTGTGTCAGCATTGGCCAGATATGATCGTTCTTTCATGTTTTTATTCTCCTGCTTATTTAGATATTAAGTTGGATGCATGCCGTCAATGGAGCTACCTGGTTTCCATCCTGAAACAGCGCTTTTCTCCTAACTCGTCGTTACTCTCAAAATTTAATCCTCGGAATATCAACGATGCCTGCGGCTAAATTTATCGAGCGCCTAGATTTAGGTAAAAATCGCTCATTTCCGGACGAAAACTACCTAAATTGCTTCGTATGTGCAAGGAGGATTCGCTGACAGTCCTAACGGGATTCAGTGCCGGCTTATCTTTTTCCGCAATTTGCCGGGCAAAAATCGATCCTGGGGCCTTTCCCGGGGAAGTAGAAAAACCTTCACCATCGAACCAGGGCCGCCATGCTGATTGTCGACGTCTTGTCGGTCACGTTGACTCCGTGCGCTCGGTCAGCCGGCGCGTCTTGCCATTTCTTACAATGGTGATTATAGACGCCTCGTGACTATTTTTTTTTGTTTTCCATGTGGCTGGCAAATTTCGTACTCCCGTGACAATCTGAATCATTGCAGCGAATTCGAGAACAACCGGAGGAGGGACAATGGCATCCCAAGTGACCGTGACGACGCTTTATAAAATGATGGAAAAGGGCGAGAAGATCGCAGCCCTGACCGCCTACGATTTTCCCTTTGCCAAATTGGCGGATGATGCCGGCATCGACATGATTCTTGTCGGCGATTCGCTGGGGATGGTGGTTCAGGGCAATCCCAGCACTCTGCCAGTGACCTTGGAGGAGATGCTCTATCATACGCGGATGGTCTCCCGGGTGGCAGGTCGGGCCATGGTGGTGGGGGATATGCCTTTCATGTCCTACCAGAGAAGCCTGCCCGAGGCTATTGGCAATGCCGGCAGGTTCCTCAAGGAAGCCGGGGCTGCTGCCATCAAGCTCGAGGGCGGTGCCGCGGTCAGCGAGACCATTTCCGCCATTGTCGCAGCCGGTATCCCGGTCCAGGCACATATCGGCCTGACCCCACAGTCAGTCCACCAGATGGGTGGCTTCCGCGTCCAACGAGATGAAGACCGCCTTCTTGCAGATGCTATGAAGGTAGCCGAAGCCGGCGCCTTTTCCGTTGTCCTGGAAGGTATTCCGACGGCCATTGCCGAAAAGATCACCCAGACCATCGCCATTCCCACCATAGGCATCGGGGCCGGGCCTCATTGCGACGGCCAGATTCTCGTCCTTCACGACCTGCTCGGCTTACACGACCGGCCTCTGCCCAAATTCGTCAAGCAATACGCTGGTCTGGGTGAAGCGGCTAAAAGGGCTTTCGGTGATTATGCCGATGAGGTCCGTACAGGAAAATTCCCGGCCGACGAACACTGCTATTAACATGACGATTAATGACGACGGTCGTTGCTTGCCCAAAAACGTCCACAGAAATGAACAAAGGACCAATGCCAGACAACATTCCGAACAAACCCTCCGTGGCCATCGTGGGCTGCGGCAAGGTCGGTACCTGCCTGGGAAAGTTTCTCTCCAATGCGGGCTACCCGGTTGTCGGAGTGGCGAGCCGCAGCCTGTCATCAGCTGAGCGCACTGCAGGAATCATCGGCGTCGATCGCTTCACCGACCTATCCGAATCTGTTACCGTCCGGGCTGACGTCGTGCTGATCACCACGCCTGATGACGCCATTGCCGTGACCTGCCAGGACCTCGCCGGCAAAGGGGGTTTTTGCTCCGGTGCGGTGGTTCTGCACTGCAGCGGAGCGCTTCCTTCCACCCTGCTCGCGCCGGCCAGGTCCGCCGGGGCAGCCATCGGCTCCATGCATCCGCTTCAAAGTTTTGCCCGTATTGAGGTTGAAAACAACCCGTTTTTCGGCATCGTGGTTGCCGTGGAAGGCGAGACGGCCGCTGTGGCAATGGCACGGGCCATGGCCCGGGACCTGGAGGCGGTCAGTATTGAAATCCAGACACAAGCCAAAACACTTTACCATGCCTCGGCCGTGGTGGCCTCCAACTACCTGGTCACCGTTATGGATCTCTCCTTTCAGCTCCTGCAGAGCGCCGGCGTTGCACCAGGCGATGTCTTCAAGGTCCTGAATCCTCTGATCAACGGCACCATGGCCAATATCGAAAAGGTCGGTATCCCCGAAGCCCTCACCGGTCCCATTGCCAGGGGAGATGTGGCGACCGTCGCCGAGCACCTGGATCGAATAGGTGTCTTGCGGCCGGACCTGCTTTCTCTCTACCGTGCCCTGGGCCAGGCCACGGTGGAGCTGGCCCGGGCCAAAAGGCTGAAAACGACCCTTGCAGAGCAGCTGACCGAGCTTTTGAAGCCATCCCCATAGGGCTTGCAGGCGGGTCGGCATGTGAGGATCCCGATAAGAACAAAAGCAAAAAGCCCAGCTTCGGCATTGCAAAGGGAAACCTACCGCAGGCGGCCCCTTTTTCCGGAATCTTCCAGCGGCATGGGAAGGATTACCAGCATGCGGCGATCAAAAGATGGATCAATGCATACTATTGTTATTTCTAATGGTTATCAACGCTACTTCGGAAACGCAGCCATCTTCAACAGCCTTAATCGAGCGGGATGATTTCCAGGTCATGATCATGTTCGTGTTCGTGATTTTGCAAGGCCATGATCCGTCTTCCACAATCGGATTTATAGGAGTAATCGAGGCCGTTGACTGATTGGAGATGGTCGTCGGCCAGAAACTCGGTTGTTGAATAATCGCGGATGACCGTGCCCTGATGCATGACTATGGTTCTGGTGCTGAGTCTCTCGATGAAAAACAGATCGTGGGTAATGAGGATGGTGGTCAACTTAAGATTTTCCAGGATCTCGATGAGCAGCTCTTCCCCATGAGGATCGAGGCCGGCGGTTGGCTCATCGAGTATCAGCATCTCCGGCCGCATGCTGAGCACGGCGGCGATGGCCAGTCGCTTCCGTTCGCCTCCGCTCATGTTGAGCGGCACCTTGTTTTCGAAACCCTGAAGATGGACCCGAGCGAGGGCTTTTTCTACACGGGCGTCCAGCTCTTCCCCTTTGATACCCATCTGTTTTGGGCCAAAGGCTACTTCCTCACAGCAGGAAGGGGTGAACAGCTGGTCGGCTGAATTTTGGAAGACCATGCCGATCCGCCGCCACAATCTCTTACGCAGGCCATTATTCACCGGGCGGCCACCAAAGAAAAAATACCCCTCGCCACGATTCACTCCCAGGAGACAGGCGGCCAGGGTCGATTTGCCGGCACCGTTTTCTCCGACCAGGGCCAGTGTATCGCCTTGGTGGATAATCAGATTGGCATCGGAAAGACCGGGCGTCCCGTCAGGGTAGCGATAGGAGTAATGCTGCAGTTCCATGAGCGGCGGCATCGGTTCAACTATAGGCGTATGTATTTCCCCGATCGGGTGCTCATGGGTGTGCTGATAATGACGATGGGTTCGGAGCCCATGATGCTGTCCGCAGCAACTGAAGCGAAAAGTGAAATCCAGTCCATGCTCCCGCAGTGAGTCGCGCTGTGAAACCAGCTGGTCGAAGGAATAATCGTGGTGGATGGAACCGTTGCTCATTACCACCGCACGATCACAAAGATCGTAGAGGAAGAGCAGGTCATGATCGATGACAATCAGAGTCCCGGCGAAATCGCGCAGCAGTTCCTTGAAAATTTGTTCCTGGTGCGGGTCGAGATTGGCCGTGGGTTCGTCGAGAATGAGGACTTCGGGGTTCATGGCCATAATGGCGGCGAAAGCGGCCCGTTTTTTCTGGCCGTAACTGAGAAGGTGGGCCGGCTTGTAGCAAAGCTTTTCCAGGCCGACAGCCGTCAGTTGCTCAAGTACCCTGGATGCTACATCTCTTTCGTTCAGTCCCAGATTCATGGGGCCGAAGGCCACGTCATCGTACAGGGAATTACAAAACAGGTGATCGTCGGGATCCTGAAAGAGTACCCCGGTCGCCAACCGCAACTCGTACAGCATCGATTCTGTCAGCTGCTGACCCTGATATTCAATGGTGCCCTGCTGACAGGAATGCAGCCCATTCAGGTGCTTGACCAGGGTGGTTTTCCCGGAGCCGTTCCGCCCAACCAGAGCGATTCGATCGCCCGGATGGATCTTCAGTGAGATATCATGCAGGGCAAAGGTCCCGTCCGGGTAGCAAAAGGAGACATGGTTGAGAGCATACAGCGGCATCCCTTGTTCGCTATGCGTTTTCTCGTCGGACATGTAGTGCATGGCGGTTTTCCAAACGGTTCGGCACAAATGGGTGATTGTCGAAAACAGGAAGAGTTCGTTGGTGCAAATCGAGATTGATCACCAGAAAGCAGTATCACTCATTCGATCGGCAAAAAGCAGGAGCAGGCCCAGCATAACCCAAAACGCTCCTTTCGCCCAGTCTTTTCCGGTTGTCCGGAAACGTACAAAGGAAGGGAACTGCCCGCTATACCCACGGCTCAACATGGCGTCATACACCCGCTGGGTTCGGTCGAAGGACCGGACAAAGAGCATTCCAAAGAAATTTCCCATGGCGTTCATGGTGGCGATGTTGGTGCCCGGCACAAAGCCTCTCACCCGCATCCCGCGGTACATCCTGATTATCTCTTGCAGGAAAACAAAAATATAACGATGGGAGAGAAGGATCATCTGGCCCACCGAATCGGGCAGGCCCAGGCGGGACATGCTTTGCAGCGTTAGCGGCAGCGGGGTGGTACCAAAAAGTGGCTCCATCATCATGGCGATGGCGCAGGCCTTGACGACGATGGTCAGGGCCAGGAAAAAGCCCGCCATATGAAACGGGAAAGAGCTCAGTCCCGGAAAATAGACCAGGATTTCGGTGCCTTTCAGTGGTGAAGTGAACGGTACCACCAGTAGAAACATCGACAGAAATCCGGCCATGGCCAGCAACCTTTTGCCCGCCCGGGCAAAAGGAATGTTACAGGCTGCTATGGCTAAGAGCGATACAGCAAAGGCGACCCCGCCCCAGAACAGAGTGCTCAGAGAAACAACCATGAAGCAATAGAGGAAAAGGCTGACGATTTTGATTCGCGGATCCCACTGGTGGAAAAAAGAAGTGCGGTCGGCATAGATATCGATGGTGGGTACTGACCAATCCGGATCACCGGTACGGCTGGCACCCCTGCCGGACCGGTTTCCTGCTAATTTCCTGGCAGCAATCAATACCAATAAGATGGCAAGAACGGCTGCCAGTAGTGCCACAGCCGGGATATGTATTTCTCGATTAAGGGTCATCTACGCAATCTCGTGATATCGAGGAGTTCAGGTTTTACACGGAACAGAAAAGAAATGGTGAAAGCGGATACACCAGCCTCAATAATAAAAACCGGGACATGGGCGGCCAGGGCGAGTTTAGCGACTCCGAAGAAATCCTCCCCGGCTGTGGCCAACAGGCCGGCGAGCAAGGTTGCCGCCATGGCGGAACCCAAGCCGCCGCAGATGGCCCCGGCGATAGTGTGGCTCATCACGGTCTTACCGCGAATTTTCTGAAAGAGTGCACCACAGAGAAAAGCCGGCAGTCCCATCATCAGTGCGTTGGCGCCAAGGGCGGTGAGTCCGCCGAACTGGAAGAGAATCGACTGGAGGAAGAGCCCCAGGGTGATGGACAGAAAAGAAACCGGCCCTAATAATGCCCCTACTATCCCCGGGAGGATCAAATGGACGCTGGTCGGTCCGAACGGCAGATGAACGAGGGAGGCGACGAAAAATGCGGAAGTGACCACTGCGATTTTCGGCAGATCTTCGTTTTTGACCTGCCGAAGACTCCAGGCAGCCCCGATAAAGGAGACACCATAGGAAGCGATGGCCACCGAGGTTGGCAGCACTCCGTCTGAAATATGCATCGCTCAGTGCCCTCCCGCCGTATTTTTTTTGCGCGACGCGACAAAGGCGGCTACTCCGAAGAGGCCAAGGATATACCCGATACCACCAATAATTTCCCGAATGCCGGGATTCTCCAGTTGTTGACCAAGAGCGGCAATTTCCCGTTTTATCTGTCTTAATTCCCGGGAATTCTTCCTATCCTGTTCCTGCAGAAGGTCGATCACTTTTTCATATCCTCTCTGCTCGGCACCAGTTATTTCCGAATCCGCACCTTGTTGAGCGGTCCCGGCCATGACGGGGGGCACCATGGTAAGGTACAATCCAATCAAGGCAGTGACAGCCCACTGCCACCGAATATTTTCTGCAGTTCCTTTTACCATGATCAATGCACTCCTCACATTTCGGATTTCTTCAAAAGATAACTGTTCTTGTGTCCCATGGAGGCATTGATAACAATGGTCAGATCTTCTTTGTTTTCCGGCACCGGAAAGGAGAAATGACCTTCCTTATCAGTTTTACCCTCGAGCAGTTTTTTTCCGGAACTGTTCAGCACCTCTATGGTGCCATCCACCACGGCCCTTCCGTCCGGGAAATAGCTTTCCGTGTAGACGATATCGCTCTCCACATAAGCAAAGACATTGACCTTATGTGCCATAGCCGGACTGGCGATGAGGAAGAATCATCCCAGTGCCAGTATCAGGCAGGAATCTGTGCTGAAAATCGATCAAACATAAGAAAAACTCCTTTAGTTGCTCGTTTCGAGTTGTGCCAATAATCTTCATTGTAAATCAATTGTCTGTACCCAATACACCGCCCCGATTTCAATCCCTTTCTCGACGCCATCTTTTTTCATCTTCCAGGAAGCCTCGTTCAGGGCTGCAAAACCCCACCAGCCTGCTTTTGGCATGGCATAGGAAAAAACACCGTTTTTGTCGGCCTTGACTACCTGGGTGACATAGGGGTCGCTTGGTGGATGGATCATTTGCGTATTGCCCGGTGATTCATTCAGGTATTCCACTTCAACCTCGGCACCAGGTACCGGCTGACCTTTTACGAGCACCTGACCGGTGAAGATATTACCGGTCCAGAAACCGTAGGGGCGGGTCAGGGGGATGATCTCGGTCTCCAGCCCAACCGGTTCATCCCAGCCCTGTTCCAGTCCAAGGGCGTTGACGCAGACCTTGGTGTAATGAATTATGAAGACATCTTCAGCCGGTTCCCAGTACGGAGTGGGTTCAACATAAAAGGTATAGTCTCCGGGACGCTTGATTTGATATTCGGTCTTCCAGAAGGTGAATTGCTTGTCCTGATCGGGACTTTTGCCTATGGCTGATGCGAGGGTCGGAAGGAGATCGGTCTTCTTGCCGCTATGCAGGACGCCGAATTGTTTCGGTTTTTCCATTTCCATGTACTGTCCTTCCATGGGATGGATAAATTTTATCTGCAGCCCCAGTTTCTTGCTGTCTGCCTGACTAACGATGTCGTCCGACGGGATAATGGTTCCGAAATGAGCAAATCCGCTGCTTGTCAGAGCCAGCAGGCAGGCCATAGTTACCGCCCCGGCGGTGAGCTGTAGTATCCTCATAACTTTCTCCTTTGCTTTTAATCCTGAGAAGAATTTCCTTCTAAAGATAAGGCTTTTCGTATTCACTTCGATCAGTTACCAGAGTTAGGATAAGCGACCAAGTATTACTAATTTAAATTTCGTAATACCAGGATGCCTGAATTTTGTTTCTCTGTCAACTGCTTTTTACCTATCAGATGAGAATGTTTTTTCGCCACTTATCAGTTATAAGTATTTATAATAATTTGTTTTACTTTACCTTATTAACTTTTGCAGCCCTCAAGGATATGTCGTCAAAATAGTGGAACACCTTGATACGTGTATGCCGGCTTCTCATTTGAAATAATTTGCTTGGGCGAAATTCGATCCCGTGACTATAGTTTCGATTCCGGATTTTGATGTCCCTGTCCCATCAGCAATTTATTTTCCATAGAGATGAGGAGGAAGCAAAATGTTACATGCTATTAAAATACACCAGGTCGGCGGACCTGAAGTCCTTTCATGGGAGGAATACGACCCGGGTATGCCCGGACCCGGTGAGGTTAGGGTTATACATGAGGCAATAGGGCTTAATTTCATTGATGTCTACCATCGCACGGGACTCTACCCGTTGCCTTCTTTTCCGGTGATACCGGGGCTTGAAGGGGCCGGTATCGTAGAAGCGGTTGGCGCCGGGGTTAGTGATTTCACGCAAGGAGACCGGGTTGCCTATGCCGGACTCCCGCTGGGGGCATACGCCGAAGCACGATGCCTCCCTGCCCATCGACTGGTAAAACTGCCGGAAGAGATTGGCTTCAAAGAGGCCGCCGGCATCATGCTGCAGGGAATGACCGTACGATACCTGATCAGGGGATGCTACGAGGTGCAGCCCGGGAGCACCATCCTGGTGCATGCCGCCTCCGGCGGTGTTGGTTCTCTGATGTGTCAATGGGCAAGCCATATCGGTGCCGTCGTCATTGGAACAGTCGGAAGTCCTGAGAAGGCGGAACGTGCCAGGGAGAACGGCTGCATGCATCCGATACTCTACCGGACCGATGATTTTGTTTCAGCGGTGCGGGATATTACCGGGGGGCGGGGCGTTGATGTTGTTTATGATTCAGTCGGCAAAACAACCTTCATGAAATCTCTTGATTGTCTCCGGCCCATGGGCACGATGGTCTCTTTCGGCCAATCTTCAGGTGCGATCGGTCCCTTTGATGTCAGCGTTCTCACGGCAAAGGGGTCACTCTTCCTTACCAGGCCGAGCCTGATGCATTATACCGAGAGACGGGAGGACCTCCTCGTTCATGCCCGTGATCTGTTTGATGTGGTGATATCAGGTGCAGTGCAAACGAAGGTGTTGCAGGAATATCCGTTGAAAGAAGCGGCGCAGGCGCAAGGGGACCTGGAAGCGAGGAAGACCAGCGGCAGTACAATCCTGATCCCCAGATCTTGACCGGCAGTGCCGGTACCTTCTGCAGTAAGGAGCCTGCCGGGAAACTGAAAGTGGTTGCGGGGCCGGGGGATTGGCTGGGAGTCCATCCTGTTACCTGTTACAATTATGCAATCATGTTGGAAAAGTATGCATCAGTGATTATCCTGAGCGCATTGATAATAATTTATTGGAGGTTATCATGCGTATTATCCTTTATCTAGCTACCAACCTGGCGATTCTTCTTCTGCTTGGCATTGTCATGAGTCTTCTCGGTGTTGACTCCAGATCTACGTCCGGTCTGCTTGTTTTGGCAGCACTTTTCGGTATGGGCGGCTCGTTTATTTCCCTGGCCATGTCCAAGTGGATGGCCAAGAAGGCAACCCGGGCCCGGGTGATCGATCATCCAGCCAATACAACCGAGCAGTGGCTGCTTGATACGGTGCGTCGGCAGGCCGAGGCGGCGGAGATTGGTATGCCGGAAGTGGCCGTCTATGAGGCCCCGGATATGAACGCCTTTGCCACCGGTATGAAACGGGATGATGCACTTGTCGCCGTAAGTAGCGGTTTGCTGAAGAATATGAACCGGGATGAGGTCGAGGCGGTTCTTGCCCACGAAATCAGTCATGTAGCCTGTGGCGACATGGTGACGATGGCATTGATACAGGGCGTCCTGAATACTTTTGTCATCTTTCTCTCACGCTTGGCAGCCGGCATAATCGATAATGTCCTCAGGCAGGATGAGGACGGCGGTGGTCTTGGCTTTCTTGGCTATATGGGGGTAACCATCGTGCTTGAGCTGGTTCTGGGTTTTTTTGCATCCATGATAGTAATGGGTTTTTCCCGGAGACGGGAATTTCGTGCGGACAGCGGCGCCGCGTACCTGGTCGGGAAGCAGAAGATGATAGAGGCTCTGCGCCGTCTGCAGGCGAGTCATGAACCCTCAAAGCTGCCGGATCAGCTGGCCGCCTTTGGTATTAAACCGCGTGAAGGCGGCCTTGCCGCTCTGTTTCGCAGCCATCCGCCCATTGAAGAAAGGATTCAGGCCTTGCAGCGTCTGGAGGCATGAGCGCACCTGCCCATGAAGGCGGTCCTGCTTTACCAGGAACGGCTTCATCATTTTTTTCTCTGCAGGTCATCAGGTGTGCCATCGGTTCGGGTCGGACCTGGTTGTGTCAAGTACCTGTCTACCAGGCGAATTGTCCTGATTGTTGTGTTTCTCTTCACCATCATCTACCGGAAATATTTGCCTTATCCCCTAACCATTGAGACTTCCGCTATTATTTCGATCCTGTTTTTTAATGAATTTTTGTATGCTTCTGCCGGCCTTACTATCGATAAACGGGCACCGGGAGTGATACCCGGAAAAATCATGCGGGCGCGGTTATACTGACGACAAGGCGGTTTTCATGTTATACATACAGATAGGATGATTGTTTTTTTTATCAAAGTGAAGATGCTGTAATAATCCGACAGGCTCCTAGTTTTTTACGAATCAATCCTGCCTGAAATGCTTCGGGTTGAACCCCGGATGCCTGATGAAACGTGTCAAAGATGAGATACGCGTGCCACATGAACGAAACTACTCTTGATACCCTGAAGCGAGTTTTTGGCTACGACTCATTCAGGAGCTGCCAGCAGGAAGTTATTACAACCCTGATTCAAGGCGGCGACAGTTTTGTGCTGATGCCTACCGGCGGCGGCAAGTCGCTTTGTTACCAGATCCCTGCTCTACACCGGCCGGGAGTGGGAATTGTCATCTCTCCCTTGATCTCGCTGATGAAAGACCAGGTGGATGCCCTCGTCGCCTGCGGCGTGCGTGCCGCTTTTTACAACTCGTCACTGAAGGCTGCAGAAGCCCGGCAGGTCCTGGCACGGCTGCATGACGGGGCTCTGGACCTGATCTATATTGCCCCTGAACGGCTCATGAGCGACGACTTTCTCGCCCGCCTGAGCACGATTCCCATCGCCCTGTTTGCTATTGATGAAGCTCACTGCATCTCGCAATGGGGGCATGATTTCAGGCCGGAGTATCGTAAACTTGGCTCTCTGAGGCAGCATTTTCCCGGAATTCCGCTGATTGCACTGACCGCCACGGCAGAGCCCCACACCAGGGGAGATATTCTTGAACGTCTGCAGCTCAAGGATGCAGAGCATTTTATAACCGGCTTTGACCGTCCTAATATTCGTTACAGCGTCATGGCAAAGCAGAAACCGTTCCAGCAGCTTACGGCTTTTCTTCAGGAACACAGGCGTGAGGCCGGCATTGTCTATTGCCTGAGTCGGAAGCGGGTGGACAGGGTTGCCGAACAGCTCGTGGAGAACGGGTTCGTGGCCGCGGCCTATCACGCCGGTCTCTCTGATAGTGATCGTAAACGGGTGCAGGAGGAATTTCTGCACGATAGTGTTGAGATCATTGTGGCAACAGTGGCCTTTGGCATGGGAATTGATAAATCAAATATCCGTTTTGTCGTTCATTACGATATTCCCAAGAATATCGAGAGCTACTACCAGGAGACCGGTCGGGCGGGACGTGACGGGTTGCCCGCCGTGGCCCTGCTGCTGTTCGGCTACGGAGACATCCAGATGGCCCGTGGCCTCATTGAAAAGGCACGCAACCCCAACCAGCAGCGAATCGAGCTGCACAAGCTTAATGCGATGGTTGGTTTTGCCGAGGCACTCGGCTGCCGAAGACGCGTTCTGCTCGGCTATTTTGGCGAACAGCTGGTCGACGATTGCGGTAATTGCGATATCTGCATTACGCCGCCCGCCATGATTGACATAACCGAGGACAGCCGTAAGGCACTGTCCTGCGTGTATCGGGTGGGACAGCGCTTCGGGGCCGGACATGTGATTGATGTGCTGCGTGGTTCCCGCAACCAACGCATTGTCAGGCTCGGTCACGACCAGCTCTCGACGCATGGCATCGGTGAATCAGAAAGTCAGGAATACTGGGGCAGTATAATCAGACAGCTGGTGCAGCATGGCTACCTGAGTCAGGATGTCGGCAATTACTCCGTTTTACAATTGACCGATTTAGCCTGGCCCCTGTTGCGTGGGGAGAAGACGCTTGAAATGGCGCAACCGAGGAACAGCTTAACGAAAACCACTTCTCCGGCCGGACGGAAAGCTGCCGGAGAAACTGACTATGACCGGGAGCTTTTCGAGAAACTGCGCCAGACCCGCAAGGAATTCTCCGATGCAGCCGGCGTTCCCCCCTTCGTTATCTTCCATGACAAGACCCTGGTCGATATTGCTGTTCAGCAACCGCTTTCACTGGCCGAGATGCTGCAGATCAGCGGGGTCGGAGAAAGCAAATGCAAACGTTACGGGCCGCGGTTCCTGGAGACCATAGAAGCCTTTCAAAAAGACAGTGAATAGCGATGGAAGACGGCTGGCGGGACTGATCGATTTGACGCTACGGCTACAGGCTTTGATCTCAGACCTGCAAGTCGTCCCGGCTCCTTGCCATTGCGGCAGCCGGTTTTTTTTCAATAAAACGGCTCCTTCTTGCGGTGCCTGAGGGGGCAATGCGCTCTCTGCAGGGATTGCTCAAAGATAGATAATGCCCACGCTGTCAATTCTCCACCATTGTTCGACGTACTCCGCTATGCCGGGGCCGATGTATATCCACCAGGTTTCTGCTTCAAACGCCGATCTCAATACGAATTTTGCTTGAATCGCGGCCAATATACAACTAAGTTTCCTTCTCTAAAGGCTAACCCTGAAGAATTTCAGGGGGATGCGGGAGTGCCCCTTATCTTAAAAGAAGCAATTATCAGCAGGGTGTCTGCTGAACATGATGACCCGTAATCTCAACTAACGGAGAAATGCCGGCAATGGATTGTGACAAGGCTGTGCTGCTTGAGACCGACTACCTTCTGGAACGATTTGAAGATGAAATAATCGTCTATCACCCGACAAAAGCGGTATCTCTGTATCTTAACGATACCGGGGCACTCATTTGGGAATTATGCGATGGCAAAAAATCCGTAACAGATATCATCGCGGTTCTGGCTGAATTATATCCGGAAAGCGGTGAGCAGATAGAAAAGGATGTCAAAGCGGTTATCAAACAGCTGACATCTGCCGGGATTGCTGTACTGGGATAAACGGCGTAAAACTTGTGAGCTAACGGGTATTGTCGTATGGATGAATATCTTCTATCATTTGGTTGCTCCACTGTTTCAATACACTACGACAGCGGGGAGGCTCTTGAATTTTTAACCCTCCTGTTCGTTGATATACCGTGCAGCAAACCTACCATAGATGACGTCCCGGTACTGGTCCTGGGCCGGCTTGCGGACAGCGATGATTATGCTCTTACCTTCGGAAATGACCAGCTGTTCCGTGGGCCATTAGGAGTAAGCTGTGCTGCGGTTTTGTTCGATTTGGTAATTTACCACCTGCTCAACAATGAGGATGGGGGAATAGCTCTTCATGCCGGGGCAGTCAGGCGGCGAGGCAGGGTAATAATCCTGCCGGGACAGAGCGGTGCGGGCAAGAGCACACTGACGGCCTGGTTAACGGCGCACGGCTGTTCATACCTGACCGATGAACTGATATTTCTCCCGGAACACGACCCTGATCGGATCCAGTTCTTCAGCCGTCCTGTCTGCCTGAAATCGGCGACGGTATCTGAAATCAAAAGACTGCTGGAAAAAGAGCACATATCTGACATTCTGGAGGATAATTACGGCGCTATCGTGCCGCATCGCCGGCTTAATCCGGACTTTTCCTCTATTCCGTCGAGGCCTGAGCTGATGCTCCTGCCGGCGTATCAAGCGGGTTCATCTCTGAGCGTTGAGAGGCTGTCACCGGCAAGGCTCTGTATGTCTTTAATGAACTGTCACGTGAACGCCAGAAACCTTGAAAATCATGGCTTTAACGAGATTGTGCGGATTGCCCGTTTAGTTCCGGCCTATCGAGTCACGTATGGTGATTTCCAGGGAATCGGGGAAGCACTCGATGAGTTGCTTGACGATTTCAAGCGGGACTGAATGATACGAAATATTTTAGCTCTCTGCGCCCGCGAACATGGTCACCAGGCTATGTATTCCTCCCTGCAGCAGGCCCTTTCCAACTATGCAGCGGGGCACCCGAACTGGGATAATCTCGTTCTTGAAGCGGAACGGCAAGGTGTTGCGCCCCTGTTATACAAGCATATTAACGCACTCGATTTTACCCTGCCAGATAACATAAGACGTACGCTTCAGGCCCTGCACTTGCGCAGCAGACGCTCAAATACCATAAGAAATGCAGCTATTGGTGAAATTCTCGCTGCCTTTCGGCAGGAAGACATCGATCTGCTGCTGGTAAAGGGGATCGCATTATCAAACATTGTTTATGATGTCTCCCGGATATCGACCAATGCGTGATATCGATTTGCTGACCAGAAAGAAAGATCTGGCAAAAGCTGAAAAAGTCCTCCTTGATCTCGGTTATCGACCCGAAAATATACACGATATTCCATCCGATTATTATCATCTCGTGCCACTGACAAAAAAGATTGAGGGCTTGGACGTGAGTATCGAGGTGCACCATAATCTTCTGCCTTTTCATGCACAATATCCTTTGTGGCCGTACGAGAAATCATCAGACTCTGCCATTTCCTTTTTTATAGATAGTAACGAGGCACATACGCTCAGTCTCGAAGAAAGCCTCTGGTACGGTTACCTGCACTCTTTTCGGGCACCGCTTACCTACGAGGAGTTCCGACTGATCCACGTTGCGGATATAGTAAATCTCGTCGAGAGATTTATCGACAGCATAAAATGGGAAGAGCTTTTCAAGGAGCATCCGCCCTTGCGCACCCTTATTAGCTGTATCCACTATCTGACACCCTGGCAGGAACAGGTGCTGGCTTCGCTTGAACTTGATGTCCGTGCCAGGCTGGTCAAGCCCGGTTCACCCTATCGGGGATGGCCGAAGAGCCGCTTAAAAGCAGTGAAGATGCTCAGAATATTTCGAGCTGGCACGGGATACGCTGTGGCCATCGCAATGGTGGGTGCAACTCTATTATGGCACCCAGGACCGGTCATCCTATCTAACGGTTCGCTTCATTGAACATCCACGTATGCTCTGGCGGTGGATCAAGGCGTATTGGCATCTTTACTATCGCGACAAATGAAGAAATGAAACAGATTCTTCGTCTCGCCTGAAAAAACATGAGCTCTTGTCCAGTGAGGCAGCTCACTATTCTCATCTGCTCAATCGTATAGCGGATTGCTGCGATAGATAAGAATCATCCTTATACTTGTGGGTACCTTGTTCTTAACATTGCAGGCTGTTGCGTTTGGCCGGCAAAATGATTCTTTGTTTCAACCGTGAAGTGACGGCGGTAGTAATTTCAGTAATAGATGCGGCTAACTTCAAACAGAAGAAGACATCACACGAGATACCGGGAAAGGCTGCTATTTTTCAAATACAGGATCATGGAGAGATTGGGTCATGAATAATAAAAATCTGCTGCTTATTGGCGGCATGGGAGAAGGCTTCGGGAGTGCTCTGGCGCAATTTTTTTTAACAAAAAACTACCGGGTAATTGGTCTGAACAGATCAACCAACAGCACCGTGGAAGAAGAGGTTATCCAGTTCAAAGTTGATCTTTCTGAACAAAAACAGGTGGCGCATGTACTGGCGGACATAAAAAGGACCCATGGCGTTCCGGATATCTTTATCCACAATGCGGCTGAGCTGTTAATCGCCCCGTTTAATAAAACCTCGGCGCATCAATTTGAACAATGCTGGCGCGCGGGCACCTTGTCTGCTTTTATACTTTCAAAAGAGTTGTTGCCGGATATGGCGGAAAAAGGAGGTACGGCAATTTTTACCGGGGCAACGGCAAGCATAAGAGGCGGTAAGCAATTCTCTGCCTTCAGCGCAGCGAAATTTGCGCTGCGTGGCCTCGTTCAGTCTCTTGCCAGGCAATACCAAAGCTCCGGATTGCACGTTGTCCATGTCCTGGTTGACGGTATCATCGATACGCCAAAGAGCAGAAAACTTCATAATCTGTCCTCGGAACGAATGATGAACCCACTTGAAATGAGTGAATGCTACTGGCAAATCAGCCAGCAGCCAAAGAGCGTCTGGACCCATGAGCTGGATTTACGGCCATATCTGGAGACCTTCTAGTGACTGGAGCCGGAACTATTATTGTTGGTGGCGGCATATCAGGACTTTATACCGCCTTGAAATTACAAAAGGCGGGTGTTTCGTATCTTCTGCTCGAAGCAAAATCACTATTCGGCGGCCGGATAGCCGGCCAGCCTGCTGTTGCCGATTCTGATTTGTCTGTTGATTTGGGCCCCACCTGGTTTTGGCCTCATCAGAAGCGATTTAAACGGTTATTGAAAGAATTACATCTGGAATGGTTTGAGCAATATTCCAGTGGTGATGTCCTTTATCATCTCTATCCTGAAGAGACACCCTCGCGAACATCCGGGAGTGCGGGATGAATAGCCTCGTATCGGGTAAAAGGCGGCATGCGGAAACTGATCGTGGCGCTGGTAGGCCTCCTGGAACAGGCTTCCATAAAAACAGATCATGCGGTAACGACAATAGGAAAGCAGCATAATGCCTGGCAGGTAATGGTTGAACATCAGGGGCAGGAACAGCTGTTGAGAGCAAAACAGTTGTTTCTGGCGTTGCCGCCACGTTTGATTGCTCAAATCGTGGGAGCTGAACACGTCCTTTCAAAGGAACTCATCAGTGCTTTACGGGCCCAGCAAACCTGGATGTCGGGCCAGGCGAAGTTTGTTGCCGTGTATAAAGAACCATTCTGGCGGAATAAGGGGTTGGCGGGAGACGCATTCAGTCGCGTGGGTCCGATGATCGAAATCCATGAAGGTTCTTCAGCCGCAGATTCAGGTTTTGCTCTCTTCGGTTTTATCGGCTTGCAACCGGAAGTGAGGACTCAATTTTCCGATGAAAAGCTCATGTCCCTGTGCCTGCATCAGCTCGAACTGCTTTTCGGGTCGGAAGCCCTGGGGGCAGAGGCTTGTTATCTCAAAGACTGGGCGCAGGATAAGTGGGTTGCAACTGATCAGGACATAATAGAAGAGCCGAGACACCCATCATTTATCCTGACAGGCCTCAAAAAAGAGCTCGAGGGACTCCGTTTGTATCTTGCGGCAAGTGAATGCGCAGCGGTCGAAGCAGGTTATCTGGAGGGGGCTTTGTTGGCGGCTGATACGGCTGTACAGAGTTTCCTGGAAAGCTCGGTCGAATCCGCTTGAAAGGGAGCCCTTTTTATTAAAATCACCATCAAGTTTAAGAAACTCGCACGTTGCGCGCTATTTAAAATAACTCAACAATGCGTGCAGGGTCGTCAGCGGATGGGGAGGACAGCCGGGAATATAGAGATCGACCGGAAGCAGGCTGCTGAGGTCACCGATAATTTCTTCGCTGCCGTAAAATGGTCCGCCCGAGATGGAGCAGCATCCGCTGGCAATGACAACTTTTGGAGAAGGAACCGCCTCATAAGTGGTCATAAGCGCTTGTTTCATATTGCGGGAAATAGGCCCTGTTACGTGGATACCATCGGCGTGCCTTGGTGAGGCAACAAAATCGATGCCGAAACGGGAGAGGTCAAAGAACGGCGTGTTCAGCACGTTGGTATCCGCTTCGCATGCGTTGCAGCCTGCCGCGGAAACCTGGCGAAGCTGCAGTGAACGGCCGAAGATCTTCTTGAAATGTTGTTTTGAGTGCTCTGCCAGGTTTGGCAGGCTGCCGTCCGTGATAAGGGCCTGGCGATCAGCTGCACCCAGCTCGAAATTTTGACTGAACCTGGCAAAATCACCATTTCCTGCCGCCTCGCAGTGACCGCAGAAGGTGCAGCGTCCCAAATCAATAGTTTTTCTCGAGGTGTCGATACAATCCTGGGGACAGATTGCGGCGCAATGACTGACGATGTCTGCAGGGCAGTTCTTATCAATGATGGGCATTCCGCGGTAGCGGTGGTAGAGGGAAATAGGTTCTCTGGGGTAGGCTGTGGTCTTGCACCCCTGTTCGAGTTTGTTTTTTATGATTTTCAGCATAGGAGAAACCTTCAGTGGCTCCGCGTGGTCAGTGATTGCACGGTAGGAGTAGTTTTACAAGTCAAATCCGCAATAGGAAAGATTGTAGCTCTTGTTGCATAAAGGAAAGTCTGAGATTTCCTGATTCCTGAGAGACATGGCCAGGCCGGTCCAGTTATGAAAAGACGGATCCTTTATTTTGTAGCGCTGTATCTTACCCTTGCCATCCGTGAGCAGGCAATGCGATATTTCACCTCTCCACCCTTCATTGATGGTGACCACAAACGCATCCGGTTTCAGGATGTGATCTCTCATTTGTATTGCTGCAGAACTATCCATGAACGGTTCATACTTATCAAGCAGCAGACTGATAAGTTTAAGAGAGTGCATGATCTCCTCACGTCTTACCGTGGCCCGGCTGTTTACATCGCCATTGGTGACGTAGTTGTTGTTGGCGGGAAGCTCGGGGTAACACTCGGTCGGGAATCCTGTTCGTGCGTCATAGGCTATGCCGCAGGCTCTGCCTGCGTAACCTACCAGTCCTAAATCCTTTGCCATCTCATGTTCTACCGTGCCGGTTCGTTCGAATCGTGCCAGAACCGTATGAGCGGTGAACAGCAGGTCGCAGACATGTAGGATTTCAGGTGTTATTTCAGCAATTTTCTCCCGTATAATGAGGAGCTGCTCTTCTCCAAGCAGTTGAGTGACCCCGCCGGGTCGAACAAGACCTTTGCCGAAACGACTACCGCTTAACACTTGCAGCAGGTTGAGAAAATCCCCTCGTATGCGGCCGAAATAGGCGGCCGGCGGGTTAAAGGCAACATCTCCGCTCAGTGCTCCAAGGTCCCCGATATGGTTTGCTATCCTTTCAAGTTCCAGGGCGATGGTTCGGATGATGCTCGCTTCCCTGTCTACGGGAATATCCGCAAGGGCCTCAAGAGCCTGGCAGAGGCAGAGGTTATGGCCAATAGCCGTATCGCCGGCAATGGATTCGCAGATGATCGGCAACCGTTTTTGCGGCAGCGTCGGAAGCATTTTTTCAATGCCGCGATGCTGGTAGCCGAGTTGGATCTCCAGGTGCAGGACTTCCTCCCCCGCGCACTGGAAGCGGAAATGTCCCGGTTCAATAATGCCGGCATGAACCGGCCCGACGGCAACCTCATGGATGGATTCGCCTTCAACAGAGAAATACGGATAATTGCCGGGAATGTCATCCTGGTAATCGTTCCCGAATACGTCTTTTTCGCCTGTATAATTCTTATGATACCTGACCATCTTCAGCCAGGGGTGGCCGTCCGGTTCAAGGCCGAACTGTTCGGCTATTTCCCGCTCGAACAGGTGGAATTTCTCGCTTGCGGCTGAGGTCAGGGATTGGAATGTTTTTCCTGTTTCCGTGCCAATGACAAACAACCTGCTATTGCGTACAACCGCAAGCAAACGATACTTCGGTCCTTCCCGGTAGGCAAAGAACTGAACAATAAATCCTTCATTTTTGACAAATTCTGAGAGCGTTTTAAAAAACACATTATAGGGTACCTGCGGTATGGAGGACCGGGGGATGGCAATACCGTTCTGTATCTCCAGGAGGTTATCCATGAATAGTCCCTCCAATCATTTCGATTGAATCAAGAATTGCAGTATAGACCGCATCCGGCATCCAGATACACAGGACAATCGATGCCAGCAGCAGTGCATAGGGGGGCAGCAGCCGGAGCGTCCGCTCCGGGACTTTGATCTTTTCGGAATTTTCACCAAATGACAGGGACATGAAAATTCGGCCGGATCCGGCGAAAACAAGGGTCAGAGCCACGAGAAACAACCCGGCGCAAATATACCTCTGGTGTTGGAAGGCTCCGATAATAATGATTACTTCACTGATAAACAGGCCAAAGGGAGGCAGTCCGGAGATGCCGATGAATCCGGCAAAAAAGGAGACAAAGGTTTTGGGCAGATAATGGACTACCTGACCAATCCGCTGCACCCGCTTTGTTCCGTAAGCTAGCAGGATGTTGCCGGCAGACAGGAAAAGTGAGGATTTTATCAGAGAATGATGGAGGATATGGAGGAAGGCGCCATACAAAGCAAATCCGCCAATTCCGACCCCAAAGGAGATAACCCCCATGTTCTTGATACTGGAATAGGCCAGCATTCTCTTGTAATCCGGTTGGCTGATAATGAAAATAGCGCCAACAAACATCGAGACAAGGCCAAAACCAATCAGCACATTGCCGGAAAAATCACTGAGCCCGGCAACCGTCATCAGGACATGTACTTTATAAATACCGAGGAAGGCACAGTTGAGCAAGGCACCGGAGAGCAGCGCGGAGGCCGGGCTTGGTGCCTGACTGTGAGCATCCGGCAGCCAGGTGTGCATCGGTGCAAGACCCATCTTTGTACCAAAACCGATAACCACAAAAATGAATCCCGCTTTTAGCCAGAGAGGGTCGAGTCTGGTAGCTACATCATAGAGCGCACTGAAGGTCAATGTCGTGTCAATATTTCCGAGGTCCATGGACAAGGTTATAAAAAAGCAACCAAGGAGGGCAAGGGCAATGCCAACGGAACAGATGATGATATATTTCCAGGTAGCCTCAAGTGCCTCCGGTGACCGGTGAATAAAGATCAGGGGTGCGCTGACCAGGGTCGTCGTTTCAATGGCAATCCACAGAACAATCGGGTGGTCGGCCAGGGTAACCATGGACATGGCACCGAGAAAGAGCAGCATGCAGCAGTTAAATACCGGTTTATTTGCAATCTCCGTCTCATTCATATAGGAGAAAGAATAAATCGAAATACAGAAAAAGATAAATGATGTCAGTAAAAGAATCAGCAACCCTTCCGGAGAGGAACTGAACAGGTGGGGAAATGTTGGTGTCATTTTGCCCATCCAGGTCATGATGGACAGCTGCAGATGCAGAACCGCCGTGATCAATAGTAAGACTCTGCCCATGGGTGCCGGCAGGGCCAGTACGGCAAGACCCGTTATCATCGGTAGTAAAAATACAAATTCAATCATGGTCTCAATCCTTTAAACGCCCGAGTAAGGTGGTGTCGACATCATCGAAGGCGGTGTTGATGTTGCTCAGGATGATCCCCATTATCATAACACCGACCAGGAGATCGAGCAGTACTCCGAATTCGACAATATAAAGCGTATGGCTATGCTTGGTCAGGGCGGTACCGACAAGGTAGATACCGTTTTCCAGCATCAGGTAGCCGATTACCTGGGTGATGGCCTTTTTCCTGGCCATCATCAGAAAAAAACCGGACGCCATAGTGGTGATTGCTGTTATCAGGACGATATCCTGGCCGGCCGGCAGGGAGAGACGCAAGTTATTGGTGAAGAAAACGGAGACGAGAATGATCACCAGACCGGTCATGATCGAGGCGTGATAACCGATAAATGGTTCAATTTCACGCTTTATGGCCACCCGCTTGACAGCTACAAAGAGAAGGCCGGGAATGAGTACGCCCTTGATCAGGAGCATGATTTGAAAAAAGATGATCGGGCCTATTCCCAGTGTGCCATGATTTTTCAAAAAGAGCGGGATGAGCGAGACGGCGACCCCCTGCAGTGCCATGATCCTTACCAGTGCCAGCAGCCTGGTTGATCCCAGGGAGAATAGTACCGAGAGAAGAATAATTACCAGAATTGCCTGGGTAAAGTTTATCATTGAAAGACTCCCATGGTGAGGATGGCGGCAAAGAAGACTAGGGCGAAGGAGGTGAGGATGAATTTAGGCACAAGGTCCATCTTTAACCTCGCCATTATTGACTCCGTAATTCCCACCGCGACATAAATAAGTGCGATAACCCCATAGAATATAAGCCCGTTAACGATCCCGCTGGCCAAGGTAAATGGATACATGAGATGCGTAATGAAGGCGGAATAGAAGAACAGTTTATAAAAAGTTCCAAGTTCGATGAGTGCCAGGTCAGGACCACTGTGATCAAGGATCATCACCTCGTGAATCATGGTGAGCTCAAGGTGGGTTGCTGGATCGTCAACGGGTACCCTCGAGTTTTCCGTAAGCAGTACCATGAACAATGAAACAATGGCAAAAAGCAGGAGCGCTCCTGATGGGCCGACCAGGGAAATGGGGGCTCTTCCGGTGAAATACTCGGCAAAACTGAGAGAACCGTTCAGTCGGTAGAAAAGGACCAGAATAGTGAAAATGGTCATCTCGGCCAGGGTTGCGAAAAAAACCTCTCTGGCCGCTCCCATCCCTTCAAACGGAGACGCCGTGTCGAGTGCTGCAATGACGGTAAAAAATCGGCCTATTCCCATCAGGTAGAAGAGAACAATCACGTCTCCGTGAAAGGAGAAAAGCGGGGCCGTACCGGCAAATGGGAAAAAGAGCAGGACGATCAGTGCCGAGGCAAACGAGACCGTTGGCCCAAGTATAAAAACAAAACTGGTGCTGTTGCTGTAGACCGAGCCTTTCCGTAACAGCTTGATCAGGGTGTAGTACTTGATGAGAAGCGGCGGTCCCTGCTTGCCGGCAAAAAAGGCCTTCACCTTAAGAATGATACCGGGGAAAAGTGGTGCTGCCAGGATTGCTATGGCGAGTGATAGATATGATTCCATTCTTACCTCTGTCTGGATATCCGTTTCTTTTGAGCCTCTTGCAAAATGGTCTTTTCACCCAAACTCCGCGTTATGCTCAAAATTTTATCCTCGGAATATCAATTATATGCTTGCGGTAAAATTTTTCGCATGCCTTGATTTTAAGCAAAAATCCTCATTTTGCATAAGGCTCTTTTCTGTCATAAAAACAGGAGAAGCACGATTATGGTCACAATGATATAGGCGATGTAAAGTTGAATATGCCCATGCTGTATCCATCGGAATTTACTTAAAAGATAGAGAACAGGTGTGACAACCTGATCATTGAGCGCTGTCTCAGCGATATCATCAACTCGTGTTTCAAAGACCGTACGTCCCGGGAATATCCTGTTGATGCCTGCATAGGTAACCCTGATCAGGACAAAGGGGCGAAAAAAATCGATAATGCTCCTGGCATAGGATGTAGCGGTATACTGCATTCTCACTGTCGGCCGGGTAAAACCGCAGCCCCAGGTTGGACCTCGGGCTATCACTTTGTTGCGGTAAAACAACTTTCGCAGCACGATGCTGAAGAGCAGTACCCCGAGGAAGAGTCGGGCGGCCAGAGCAAGATTACCGGTTACCACTGCTACTTCTTCCGGACCGACAGGAACCAGCGCCTTGATGCTTTTCATTCCGGAAAAAACGGTCTGTACAAAAGGATCGGGAAAAATACCGATCACCAGGCAGAACCCGGCCAGAATGATCATTGGTATGGTCATGGTGACACCGGCTTCAACAGCCGTGGCTGCTTTTTCCGATCGCGGCTCACCAAGAAAAATCACCCCGACGACTTTGGAAAAACAGGCCGCTGCAAGGCCACCGATAATGGCCAGCGAGAGAATGGCAAACATGGTGAAAATGAAGGAGGAACCGCTCAACGAAAGGCCATGGAAGGCTCCATAATAGATGAGGAATTCACTGATAAAACCATTGAATGGAGGCAGACCGGATATTGATATTGAACCAATAAGGAAGGTCTTGCCGGTCGTTGGCATGCACTTGATAAGACCACCGAGTTGATCGATATGCCTGGTTCCCGTTTTTTGCAGTACTGCTCCTGCTCCAAGAAATAGCAGGGACTTGAAAATAGAGTGGTTAAGCACATGCAGGAGGCCGCCGGCGAAACCGAAACTGGCCATAACCATGTTGTCAGTGGCGATACCGATCATACCGATACCCATGCCAATCAGAATAATGCCTATATTTTCAACGCTGTGATAGGCCAGCAGTTTCTTTAGGTCATGTTTGCCGAGGGCGTAAACGACACCCAATATACCTGAAACCATGCCGAAGGTGAGCAGGGTCTGACCAAAAATCAGATCCCTTACATCAAGCACGGTGTAGAGACGGATTATGCCGTAGATGCCCATCTTGATCATCACCCCGGACATAACTGCTGAAATATTGCTCGGAGCGGCTGGATGAGCATGGGGCAGCCACATGTGCAGAGGGAAAATACCCGCTTTTGATCCAAAACCAACCAAAGCGAGAAAAAACACGATAATTTTGATATTTGCGGGAATAGCGGCAAAGGCTGCAAAATCGTAGGTTCCTGTCTGGCTATAAGCGAGTGCAAAAGCCGCGAAGATAAACATGGCGCCGGCCTGGGAGAAAATAAAATAGATGTAGCCCGCTCTTCTGGTTTCGTCCTTCTGGTACTCGTAAATGACCAGGAAAAAGGAAGATATGGACATGATCTCCCAGACGAGTGCAAAGCTGATGATATTGTCAGCGGTAGCTACCAGTACCATGGAAACGATAAGCAGGTTGAAAAAGAAAAAGTTTACGCCGGTGCGGCCCTTTTGGTCAGCTTTATCCATGTAGTGGAAGCTGTAGAGAACAGCGAGCGGGCAGACGGCGAAAACCGGGATGAGAAAAAAGGCTGAAAGCGCGTCCAAAGTATAGGAGAGAGTAAAGATATGCAGCCATGGCTGGGAAAATGTTACGACATCCGCCGACTCCTGCAGTGGCGTCATGATGGCGAACAGCCCGACCAGGCAGCCCGCGACAGTAATGGCGATGTAGCCAGCTTTCATCAGGCTGAACCGACGGTAGGTGAGCAGGGGAAATATCCCTCCGGCGAATAAAACAGTAAGTGAAAGTAAGAAGGTATCCATCATTCCTCGTTAAAATAAGTCCTTGAGTATTATGGTGAATGCTGTGCCGTCCGGGAGGCTCCTTGAGACAGACCGCTGTAGCCTTGGAGACTCTCTATTTTTTTGCAGGCGCAAGTCATCGTCTGGTCTATACCTTTTAAATCTGTTGCACCACACAGGTACCGTAATATGGATCATTGAGCAGGGATATGTCTTGTTTTTAAGACCGATACGATCAGCATAGGCTGTGCTCTTTTGCATGCATTACTCACAGAGCACGGCCTGCAGCGGGTACATGGTGAGACGGATGGATGTTCCTGAACGGCATATGAAGCGTGCATGGCTGATATTAGCTGGTTTCAGGGCTATTGTCGTTGACTGGAATCTCATCATTGATCGCTGCAATCTGCAGGCGCCCTTTTTTCAGGTCTTTGAGGCACGATATGCTCAAAAGTAAAGCCATACCAGATAGCCCTATTACTTGATTGTAACTCGGGAATGATCTCTTCAATGTCTCCGATCCTACTTTTCAGATAAACCAGCCAGTTGAGCGCCTCAACTTTTGATACAAATGGGCCGATCTCCGTCAAGGAACTCACGCTGCCATTATATTTAGACAGGAGTTTCTTTATGCTGTCCGGTTCCTGAGTAATACCAATCATTATTCTCATACCCAACCTTTTTTGCGAAATATGAAAGAGAATTAAAATAATTGCTTACAGAGACGCAATATGTGTGCCGAAATAATGTTCCAATTGTTTATCCTTTGATATTACAACCAATAATTTTGTATAACAATGTAACAAGTAGCCGAACAAATGATAGAAAAGTTTCATGACGTCTTGGATGTTATGAGCACGGCAGGCTTGAATATAAGAGGTCAGCCACGATTATACTGCTGTACGACAGGAGACTTCCCTCAAATGACACCCGCTTATTTAACATCAGATCGAGTTGATCACAACATGAAGCTTGCTTAATAAAAGAACTCCAGTCGAAATCATAGAAGGGAATGACGCTCTGTATTGAGTGGTGATGCGCCGGTTAATATGATAGAATACAGGGTGAGCAGAGTGTAATGGCTTCGTATCTCCGGATTAGTAAAATGTTGGACAGTACAAAAGCGGCGGGAAAGAATTACGGCCAAAGGGGAAGCCCAAGCAATTCAAGGTTTATGACTTTTGTTGACAAAAAACTAGGAAGAGCTAACCCTTATGGTGTTTACGATATGGCCGATAACTCAGCCTGGGTTAGCGTCGGAACAGATCATGACACTGCAAGTTTTGCTGTCTCCACAATTCGACGGTGGTGGTTTGCAATGGGAAGCGATCTTTATCCTGAAGCTCAAGAATTAGTGATCACGGCAGATGGTGGAGGAAGTAATGGTTCGAAAGTACGCTTATGGAAAATTGAATTACAGCAGTTGGCCAATGAACTAAATATCCCAATACATGTCAGTCATTTTCCTCCGGGAACGAGCAAGTGGAATAAAATTGAGCACAGATTATTTTCGTTTATTAGCATGAACTGGCGTGGAAAGCCACTTGTCAGCCATGAGACGATTGTTAATTTGATTGCTGCAACCACAACCAGAAAAGGTTTGAAAGTGCGGGCTGAGCTAGATACGGCACATTACCCAAAAGGGATAAAGGTAACGGATAAAGAGCTTAAAGCAATACAACTTGAACGTGACGAGTTTCATGGCGAATGGAATTATTCAATCCTTCCAACCTGAAAATGATCGGCCATGTTATTATTTTACAAGCTCTAAGAAAGAAGATTTATCCACCCGCGATACCTCATGATAACAGGTGCCGACAGGATCTTGGCTTCTGAGCAAGAATACGCAATCTCGAGAATAATCGGTTAACATCGGGCATGCCTTGATTAAGTTTATTCTACGAATTAGCTTATTGGTACGATGAAGAAATTGAAACTATAAAAACCGAATGTATTAAACACAAAAAATTGCATGCCCAGATCTTTGGGAAGGATGAGATTTGAAGAGAATAACGGTTCATGAATGGAGAAACTGGCTCTTGGAACATCTTGGTGCTGACAAGTATGAATTGACTCAAAAAAGCAATTTGTCGGTTCACACCATAGTTGCCAAGGATGGTATGGATGCAGAAAATCAAGCTCAACAGGTCATCAAAAATGAGAAAGTAAAAGAACTTTGACGTGACTCTCTGACCTTCTTGGAGTCTTCCATAATTTTTAAAGGCCACCTTGAATAACATGAGTATTCAAGGTGGCCTTTATTTTTATTGCAAAAAGTTACCGGAATGTCGGGAGTGCCGCATGCTCCGTTCAGCAGCCTCCGGCTCTTACTCGTTCAGGGTACCTGGAATAATTGCCTTTACTCCCACTTCGGACTGGTCACCTCATCGACAAGGTAGAGCAGGGAACGGTAGGGGATACCGGCGTGCAGGGACAAGCCGATCTCACAGGTCTTGCTTGTCGAGTAGCCTGCCTCGCAGGAGCAGACATGCTGCTCAAGATCAGCAAGAGCGGACTCGTTTAATTCCGGAAAATTGAACCCCCGATCCCCGGCAAATCCACAGCAGTAAATGTCCTGGGGCCATACAACCCTGGTTGCACAGGCCTGGGCCAGCTCGAGGAGCTTGTTCTCCAGTCCCATTTTTCTGGTACTGCAGGTCGGGTGAATGGCGATCGTAGCTGTTTTCCGGCTGAAGGTCAGTTTATCCATCAGAAAGGTCAGTACGAACTCAATCGGTTCATAGAGCATCAAGCGTTTGTCCAGGGTGGCTTTCATGCGCTGCAGACAGGGACTTGTGTCGCAGAGAACCGGGATAGCCCCGTTCTTCGAGGCTTCCAGGAGCCGATCCGAGAGTTCCGCCGCCTTGCGATCTGCCTCAGCCATAAAGCCTTTACTTTCAAAGGCCTGGCCGCAACAGAGGGTGTCAATCTTTTCCGGGTAGATGATTTCGTAGCCTGCTTTTTTCAGCAAGGAGGAGGTCTTTTCCGGCAGACTGTCCCGTTCAATTTCCTCTCGCGCTGGTCCGCTCATGGCACGGCTCGCGCAACTGGGGAAGTAGACGACCTTGAGCGGATTGGAAGGATCGATCGGTTTCGGCTGGATTCTTTTGACACCGGACGGCATCTCCCGGTTCCACATCGGCAGGTTATTCAGGGTCAGTTTCCTGGCAATCGTCGAGGCCTGTTCCATGAAGGCGGTGCCGGCGTATTTGTGTACGACATCAACTGCATTGAGGGTGTGGCTGATACCGCGGGCGACACCGCCAAACCCTGATCCGACAGCATTTGCCATCCGGTTGGCCAGATTTCCGTGCGCTTCCTCACGCAGTGCTTTGACCATTTTACCGGTATCGATGCCGACCGGGCATCGTGTCGCGCAGAGACCGTCGGCGGCGCAGGTGTCCATACCCGGGTACTGGTAGCGCCGGGCAAACCGCCTCAGTTCGTCGGTGTTGCCGGAGGCTTCGAGCCGACGGCTGATTTCCCGCCTGCCGGCGATACGCTGCCGTGGGGTAAAACTGAGATTTCGCGAGGGACAGACCGGTTCGCAGAAACCGCACTCGATACACTTGTCGGCAATTTCATGGGTAGCCGGCAGGGGCTTGAGGTTGTGGATGTGCGCTTCGGCATCCTCGTTAATAATGACACCCGGATTCAGAAGGTTGTCGGGGTCGAAGAGTTTCTTGATTTCCTTCATCAGTTCAAAGGCTGCCGTTCCCCATTCTTTCTCGACGAAAGGAGCCATATTTCTGCCCGTGCCGTGCTCCGCCTTTAAAGAGCCGTCATAGGTGGAAACAACCATATTAACGACCTCCGCCATGAAATCGCGATAACGGACTACTTCCGACTGGATTGAGAAATCCTGGGTGAAGACAAAATGGAGGTTGCCTTCAAAGGCGTGTCCGAAAATGATCGCCTCGTTATAGTTATAGAGGCTGAAGAGCGTCTGGAGCTCAAGTGCCGCACTGGCCAGACGTTGAGTCGGGAAGGCAACGTCTTCAATGATGACGGTGGTTCCTGTTTCGCGAACGGCACCCACTGCCGGGAAGAGTCCTTTACGGATCTTCCAGAGAGCCTGGTATTCTTCCGGAACAGCGGTAAACGTTATCGGCATGACCGTGCTGAAACCGGATAGGCAGCGTGTTACCTGTTCTACCTGGCCGGCCAGTTTGTCGGGATCGTTGGTACGGGTTTCAACCAGCAGCGCGGTAACCGTTTTCTCAAGTCCCTTGAGAAACGCAGGCATTCCGGCACCGTTTTCCACCGCTGCAAGGCTGGCCCGATCCATCAGCTCCGCCGCGGCTACCGGTTGTTTCCGAAGGAGTGGTATGGCCTTACAGGCATCCTCCATATTCTTGAAAAGGATCAGGGCGGTGGCCTTGTGGCGGTGTTCTATGACTGTTTTGAAACTGGTGTCGGAGATAAAGGCCAGGGTTCCTTCCGAACCGACCATCAGGTGGGACATGATATCGATCGGGTCTTCATATTCAATCAGGGCGTTGAGACTGTAGCCGGTGGTATTCTTGATCTTGAACTTGTGCTTTATTCTTTGCGCAAGCGTGCTGTTTTCCAGGACACGCCGGCGAAGATCGGCCAACCCCTTAAGCAGTGACGCGTGGCTTTTCCTGAAATCGAGCACACTTTTGTCGTCAGACGTGTCGACGACGGTACCATCGGCAAGGATGAGGCGAACACTGTCGAGTGTCTGATAGCTGTTCTGCTCGACCCCGCAGCACATGCCGCTGGCATTATTGGCCAGAATTCCGCCGATTTTGGCGGAATCGATGGAGGCTGGATCCGGGCCGATCTTGCGATCGAACGGTGCCAGCTGCCGATTGGCGAAACCACCGATGATGCCAGGCTGCAGGCTGATGCGCTGAGCGTCTTCCGAGATATGGCAGCGATCCCAGCCCCGGCCGAGACGAACGAGAATACTGTCTGTAATGGATTGTCCTGACAGGGATGTCCCTGCTGCCCGGAAGGTTACCGGAAGTTTACGCTTACGCGCTTCACGCAATACGACACACACTTCTTTCTCGTTTTCCACATCAACGATAATCTGAGGGACGAGGCTGTAAAAGCTGGCATCGGCGCCAATGGCAGCTTTTCGAAGTGGATCGGTAATAATGTTTTCTTTGGGCAGTGACTTTTTAACAGCGCGATGGAAATTACGGTATTCTTGAGCGAGCATGCGTTCTCCATTGACTATATCTGATAATGAATATTATTATTTCTATTCGCAATTATGTCTGTAACATAATTATCAAGATGCGTCGATACTGTTGTTGGCCCTTGTTTTTAGGTAAATTATGTCTGATTGATAAGGGTATCAGCCGTCTGTTCCCATAACTCTTTGCATGAAGACTGACGGATGACATGGTTTCTTCGTGCTACGGTATATCCAACTGAATATGGTTCATACCGGTCTTTCGGTTGAGGCATCAGACGATCTGGGCTAATATGTGACTTATGGTCACCTTGCATAATTGCCTTTTTGTTCGATCTCTTCGTTATGCTCGAAATTTTATCCTTGGAATATCAACTATATGCCTCCGGAAAAATTTCTTGCATGTTTTGATTTCAATCGAATAACCGAATTATTCAAGGTACCCTTATGATAGACTCTGCAACGCATCATTTTCGCGGCTGAAAAAGACAAAACAGACTCAATGAATCGTATTTCAATGCTTCATAAAGAATTATTACAGTCCGGTGAACCGGAAGCCTCGGTAGCTGTTATCCGTTCTTTAGAGCCGACCGAGGCCATTTTAGTGGTACGAAGGGTCAACAACGTCCGTGATCCATGGTCCGGCCATTTCGCCTTTCCGGGCGGCAGGCGGGAAAAACGGGATAAGAGTATTTACGAAACCTGTGTTCGAGAGGTTTGTGAAGAGACGGGAATAAGACTGACTCCGGAATCGCTGGAACATGTCCTGGCCCCTTTGTACGCAGGACGAAACGTCGAGGCGCCGGTTCTTGTCCAGCCGTATCTGTTCGAGTTTTCCAGCCGACCGGCAGTTATTGTTGAGCCTTCCGAAATAGACAGTTACCTGTGGATTGAAACAGACTTGTTCAGAGATAAAAAAAGACATATTGAGACTGAAGCGCTGCCCGGCAGATTACGTCCGGCATTCCCGCTTAGAGATTATTACGTCTGGGGTTTCACGTATCACCTGCTTTGCTCGGTCCTTCAGGTGAAACCCGATTTGTAGGAGATCGTCTAGCCCTTAACCCTGTCTTCAGATTTTTTACTAAAGCATCTCTGGACAGCTTGCGACAAGGTTTTTGGCGTGATTGGCTTGTGTATGAAATTAATCTCTTCTGCCAGAACCCCGTGCTCAATAATGGTGTTTTCCGTGTAACCCGACATGAACAGGATTTTCAGGTTGGGGTATTGTTTGCTCAGTACAGCCGCCGCCTCCGGGCCGCTCATCTCCGGCATGACTACATCCGTCAGCAGCAAGTCTATGTTGCCATGGAAGCGGCTGGCGGATTCAATCGCTTCTTTGCCGTTGCTCGCTTCAAGGATGGTGTATCCCAGATCGGCAAGAATCCCGACGCACATGGTTCTCAGGGCATGATCATCCTCGGCCAGTAAAATTGTTCCTGATCCTTGTAACAGGGAGCCCGTAGTTCCTGCAGCATCCTGCCTGGCATCGTGGGGGACGTCGGCGGAGCGCGGGAAAAACAACCTGAAACAGGCCCCCTTTCCGGGCGCGCTCTCGACGGTTATGGTGCCGTTGTTTTGCTTTACAATCCCGTACACGTTAGAGAGGCCAAAGCCGGTGCCAATATCTTTTGCCTTCGTGGTGAAAAAAGGCTCAAAAATTCGCGATTGGACCTTTGAACTCATGCCGATACCGTCATCGGTAAAGGCGAACATCACATAGTCACCGGTCTTGAGCGCGTAGTGGCTTGCTTTGTTCCCGGAAATTGAGCAGTTTTTAATTTCAAGCGTCAGGCTGCCGCCATCAGGCATGGCATCGCGCGCATTGACAGTCAGATTGAGAATGATCTGCTCGAATTGGGAGCGATCCATACTGATCGGCCAGGGATGATTATCCCGTATCATTTTTATGGAGATACTTGCTCCAAGCAGTTGTTCCAGTATATTCAAAAAGGTTTTGAGCTCATCAGCCAGATTCAGTGACTGCGGCTTGACAACCTGCTTTCTGCTGATGCCGAGGAGCTGCTGGGTGAGGCGGGTGGCCCGCATTCCGGCCTGACTGATCTGCTCGATTTTCGAACGAAACGGATTGTCCGCCTCCATCTGGTGCAGACAGATATCGGAATAGCCGTTGATGACACTCAATATATTGTTGAAATCATGTGAAATACCTCCAGCTAACCGGCCGATGGCTTCCATCTTCTGTACTTGCTGCAACTCGTCTTCAAGTTTTTTTGTCCTGGTCGAGTCATGCACTTTGGCAACGATACTGGTGACGGTGCCTGTGTCGTCGAATACCGGGTAGAAGGTGTAATCTACATATCTTTTTCCCCATTCGGGAAAGGTGCGCCATGAGCTGAATCGCACGACCTCTCCAGTGAAGGCCCGGTCTATTTCCGGTTTCATGAATTTTTCGAAGAGATCCTTCCCGACAATTTCACTGACAGATTTTCCGATAATAAACTCCCGGGGTTGAGCGTAAGCGCTACACAATGCTTCGTTGACAGCTATATGGCGATAATTATTATCGAGAATCGCCATCAGGTCGTCAACGGTGGCGGTGATGAGTTCGTATTGGTGCAACCGATCTTCTTTCTCAATAATATCGGTAACATCATCGTAAGCGCCCAGAATACCAATAACTTCCGCCTCCCTTGTCCAGCAGTGGCACCTTGTTCGTCCTGAGCCAGTAGCGGTTTCCATCCGCCTGCACCTGGGATTCAATAATGTTATATTCTGCCTGGTTGTTCAGCATGACCCGTTCATCGCAGAGACGGAAGAAATCTGCTTCCGGTTTTTTCCAGGGAAGATCATAGTCGGTAAGCCCGCATATCTCGTCAGGGTGCTTAAGGCCGGCTACCTCGGCAAATCTTTTGTTGCAGCCCTGATAGACAAGGCTTCTGTCTTTCCAGAAAACGCAGTGGGGAATACCGTTGAGGATCAGTTTTAAAATCTCACTGTCCGCTTGTCCCGTCTGAAAAGAGCTTCCCTCGTTTGAAAAAAATGAAAGCTCCTGATGTGGTCTTTTCCTGTCCATAGGTACCGATACTTTTTCCGTTATTTCAATTCAGTTGCTGTCTTCCGGCAATGGTTCAATGTATCAATAATTTTTTATATGGTAATGAACTTGTTGAGAATTGTCATCAACAATGTGGGACATTATTTCTGTTAGGCCGCAGCTTGTCCGTTAAGTCGGGAAGCTCGCAACTGAAGCCATGGGGTGACTGCAACGGTGGATAACTTCCCCTGACAAATAAGGCAGCGCACGGTGTTTATCAAACTTTTAATTGAACCTGAACAGTGAAAACAGTTTGTTCTTTCTCAGAAATGATTATCATCTCCAACACAACAATGGGAGAGATTATTTACCATGAGACACTATGATTTAACGATTATCGGCGGAGGCATCGTCGGCGTTGCCACTGCCTTGAAGATGAAGCAGCTGCTGCCGGCAGCAAAGATCCTCCTGCTGGACAAGGAAACGGGATTGGCCAGGCACCAGACAGGTCATAACTCCGGTGTTATTCATGCGGGGGTCTATTACCAGCCGGGGAGTATGAAGGCTGATTTCTGCAGGCGCGGCCTGGCTGCAACCTATGCATTCTGCAAGGAATCCGGTGTTCCGGTGGAACAATGCGGAAAACTGCTGGTTGCAACCGATGAATCTGAACTTGAACGGATGCATGATCTTGAAGGACGGTGTGCTCAGAACGGTATACAGACGAGCCGTTTATCAGGTGATCAGCTGGTGAAGCGCGAGCCTCATATCAGGGGGATTGGAGCCCTGCTTGTCGAAGAAACAGGTATTACTGATTACCGGCTCGTGACCGGCAAATTGGCCTCCTGTTTTCAGAATGCCGGCGGTGAGATCAAGCTGGGGGCAGAGGTGCAAAACCTTGAAGAAACAGATGATGGCATCAGGGTTCATACATCTGAAGAAACTCTTGAGACCGGCTATCTGCTGGCCTGCGGCGGATTGATGGCTGACCGGCTGGCAAAAATGATGGATATCCCGGTTGATTTTCGTATCATACCGTTTCGAGGTGAATATTTCCGGCTGCCGGACACATACAATAATCGGGTTTCACATCTGATTTATCCAATCCCCGATCCCGATTTGCCATTTCTTGGCGTGCATTTGACCCGAATGATTGACGGAAGTGTAACGGTTGGGCCGAATGCGGTTCTCGGCCTGAAGCGTGAAGGATACGGCGGGTTTAACGTCTCCGCAAGAGATGTCTCTGATATATTCGGATTCCCCGGCTTTTGGCGGATGTTCAGGAATAATTTTACTGCAGGAATTGCTGAATTTCGCGATTCTCTTTATAAACCGGGCTACCTGAAGCGGGTGAGAAAATACTGTCCGGAGGTGGAACTCTCGGAGCTTGGAGCCTATCCGGCCGGCGTACGGGCGCAGGCGGTAATGAGAGACGGCTCCCTGGTGCATGATTTTCTTTTTGCCCGGACGAAGCGTTCACTGCATGTCTGTAACGCCCCTTCACCGGCTGCTACCTCGGCCTTACCGATTGCTGAGTACCTGAGTCAGGAAGCCCGTGAGGCGTTTAATCTGTAAGATGGTGTGAGCAAAGATTGTTGCATTCATGGGGCAGTAAACAGCACGTCGTCGGCGTCTGCTCTTCTGAAAGAGCCTGTCCTGCCGGGAACAAACATATGACATGATGGATATCTGGCTGATTTCCCTGATCCTTGCCGCAACCGTCTATCTTCTTGTAACCGAGAAGATCTCGATTGATCTTACGGCCATCGGCATCCTGGTCCTGCTTGTCATATTCGGCCTGCTGAGCCCGACAGAGGCGGTATCAGGCTTTGCCAATCCGGCTGTGATTACCGTGGCCGCCATGTTTGTGGTGAGCCGGGGGTTGATGAGAACCGGCGGTGTGGCCTTTATCAGCCGCCAGATTATCAAGGTAGCCAGGAAAAATCTCATTGCCGCACTTGCCCTGATTCTCGTTACGGTGGCAGTTGCCTCTGCTTTTATAAACAATACACCGGTTGTCATTCTCTTTATTCCGGTGGTCATGGCCATGTGTTGCGAGCTCGGCCTGAGTCCTTCAAAATTCCTCATTCCCGTTTCCTATGCCTCCATCCTTGCCGGCACCTGCACGCTGATAGGGACGTCAACCAATATCATTATCAGTGATCTGAGTGCACAGTACGGCTATGGCACCCTTTCCATGTTTGAGCTGTCCATTATCGGCGTGCCCATTGCCGTCGTCGGCCTTCTCTTCATTCTGCTGGCAGCACCACGGATATTGCCGGAGCAGGCAAACCCGATTTGTCAGTTCAGAGATGGTGAACACCGGAAATACCTTGCCGAGTTGCGTATACTCCGGACCAGCTCCCTTGTTGGAACATTTGCAAAAGAAGCTTTTAAGAAAAGGTTTCCCGATCTGGAAGTAATAGAACTGGTAAGTCGTGATCATGTTTATCAACCTCTCCGGGATATGAGAACCATTGAACATGATGACATTCTGCTGGTAAAAGGGTCTCTCAATGACCTGGTGGCGATTCTCCATGAAGATGGTATTGAATTGCCGTTTTCCGAGAATGACCTGACGCTTGGAGTGCAAAAAGATGCTCCTATTGTTGTGGAATTATTGATTGCTCCCGGCTCGCAATTGCAGGGACGACGACTGCATGACACAGAGCTTGCCCGGGATCCCGATATTAATATTATCGCGGTTAAGCGTCAGGACCTGCATATGACCGAGCGTCAAATACATGACGTACGGCTGAAAACCGGCGATACGCTGCTTATCTGGTGCTCTGATTCCAAGCTTGAGGCTCTTCGTTCGGAGCGGGATTATCTGCTGATTGAGGATGTCTATGAAGAGCTTATTCACAAGCGCAAAGCCCTGTGGGCCGTCGTTAATTTTGTCTGCATGATCGGCACCGCTGCCCTGGGTCTGGCTGACATCATGACCTGTGCGCTCATAGCCGCGTTTCTGATGATCATTACCGGTTGCCTGCAGATGCGTGATGCCTACCGGGCCTTGCAGGGAGACGTTCTGCTCCTGATTGTCGGGACCATCGCTCTAGGCATGGCCATGGATAAAACGGGAGCAAGCCGGCTCTATGCCGATGTTTTCCTGCGCCTTTTCAGCGGTATGTCGCCGATGCTCGTATTAGGGGGGATAATCGCTCTGACAAGCATCAGTACGCAGCTTCTCAGTAATAACGCCACCGCTGTTCTCCTGCTCCCGATAGCCATATCAACGGCGATCGGCATTGGCGTTGATCCTAAACCGTTTATTATCGGTGTCTGTTTCGGGGCGAGCGCCTGCTTTGCCTCACCTCTGGGGTACCAGACGAACCTGATGGTTTTTGTTCCCGGCGGTTACCGTTTTATGGATTATTTCAGGCTCGGTATCCCGCTCAATATTTTCGTGGTTGTCGCCGGTATGTTGCTCATTCCTCTGTTCTGGCCGTTTTAGCAGTATCCGGCGGGCCGGAGCCCTTCCTGCCCGGGCCTGAAAGGGCCTGAAATGAGTTGCCTAGCGGATTATATTCTGATAGCATCCACGGTTTGCATCGTTCGAGAATGCTGCCCGAATTACTGCGAAGAAAGCGGGACGGTCGACCATATCACCACCCTTTGATTTTATTGCGTAGCTCGGGTCTAACACCCCGCCGCCTGCGGCGTTATTAGTAAATACTTGCTATGTTTTGATACCCCGCTCCTCGTGGCGGGGTAGTTCATTTATGTGTCTGAAAACATATGCAAAATAAATACAGAAAGATGAACTATGTCCATTAATCCGTATATAAAAATTGCCCGTTTTGACCACTGGTTTAAGAATGTTTTCATGATACCGGGTATCGTCGTGGCGTTTTACGCACAGCCAGGTTTGCTTGGGTCATCGGTCTTCCTAAGTATTGTCATTGCTTTCCTGTCCGCCGGTTTGGTTGCCTCAAGCAATTACGTGATCAACGAACTCCTGGATGCACCTTTTGATGCCCTGCATCCGGTCAAAAGGCATCGGCCGATTCCCTCGGGCGGCATGAATACGACTCTGGTCTATATCGAATGGATTGGCTTTGCTTTGCTTGGACTGGGGCTGGCGGCTCTGCTTGGACGGTACTTCTTCGTTTCGGCGCTGATACTCTGGTTAATGGGGTGCATCTACAATATTCCGCCTTTTCGCAGCAAGGACAAACCGTTTCTGGATGTTCTGAGTGAGTCGGTCAACAATCCACTCCGGCTGTTGCTCGGCTGGTACGCAACCGGTATTATCGTACTGCCGCCGGTATCTCTGCTGCTCGCCTACTGGATGGTCGGGGCCTTTTTCATGGCAGTGAAACGGTTTGCCGAGTACCGAAAAATCAGTGATCCGCAGGTGAGCGCCAATTATCGACGGTCATTCAGGTATTATAATGAGGAGCGGCTGCTGGTCAGTATCATTTATTATGCCGTTTCCTTCGGCTTGTTTTTCGGTATTTTCCTGATGCGTTACAAGATGGAGCTTATTCTCGCCATTCCTTTGATTGCCGGGTTCGTAGCCTGGTATATCCATCTTGGTTTCCTCAAGGATAGTCCGACGCAATATCCTGAGCTTCTCTACAAGCAGAAGGCTTTTACCCTCTATTGCTGTATTTGCGGTCTGGTCATGCAGTTGCTGCTCTTTGTTGATGTGCCGATCCTCTATAAAATATTTCATTCGACCATACATACAACACTTCACTAGCTCGATTACCTGGCATGCGTTTATGAACCTGGCACTCTTTGATTTTGATGGCACGATCAGCGACAGGGACAGTTTTCTGCTCTTCATGAAGTATGCACATCCGTTTTCATTTTACCTGTCGTGCGCGGTTTTATCACCCAGGATTCTCCTCTTTCTGCTGAAGTGCTACCCCAACCGGAAGCTGAAGGAAGACTTCCTTGCACGTATTCTGAAAGGCAGGACATCGACAGAAATTAAGAAACTGAGTGAACACTTCTGTTCAGAGAAGATACCGGCCATTATCCGGCCCGGAGCCTTGCAAAGAATCAGATGGCATCAGGAACAGGGCGATGAGATCTGTATTGTAACGGCAACACCTCGTCTTATCCTGGAGCCCTGGTGTCGGGCTCATGATCTCAAGGTCCTTGGCACGGAACTGGAAACCGATAGTGCAGCCAGACTGACTGGAAAACTTGCAGGAGAGAATTGCCGGGGAGACGAAAAAGTCCGTCGCATCAGGGCCGCCTTTCACCTGGGCGACTATGGCACCATCCATAGTTATGGCGATACCGGTGCTGACCTGCCGATGCTCCAACTGGCCCCGGAAGCAACGCGATTCTACCGGCCGTTTCGCGGCTCCTAGAACGCCGGGAAACGCCGGCATTGTCAGGTGCATGAATTGATAGAATCTGCCTGGGAGAGGTGATATGAAGACGTATTCCGACTTTGAACCGATTCAGTATGCAATTAAGGAATATCATGTTTTTCCCGCTTGCATAGTTCCTCCTGCACGAAAAAGGATTTCAGCAATCAAACCATTAATGGTACTGGCCTGTGTCTTTCTCTTCCCGGCAATTGCACTGGGCGGGAGTGGTGCTATATCGGCTGTGCCTGTTGATCTCACCTCAACTATTTACGGGTATCTTGGTATTATCATCTTTGTTCTCGCTTACGCCCTGGTCCCTCTGGAAAACACTATTCATCTGCGGAAAAGCAAACCTGTCCTTCTTGCCGCCGGTATCATCTGGGTTCTTTTATCGGTGGCCTATATCCGGGTTGGTGATACGCACACAGCTCATGAAGCTATAAAAAACAGTCTGCTTGAATATGCTGAACTATTCCTCTTCCTGTTAGCTGCAATGACTTACATAAATGCCATGGAAGAGACGAAATGTTTTCCAAGCATTGCGGGCGAAATTGGTTTCGCGTGGGTTTTCATTGCGGATGATATTCTGGGTGACGGGCGGCTTGGCTTTTGTCATTTCTCCCGTCGCCGATAACCTGACCACCGCTCTTCTGATGGGAGCTGTTGTCATGGCTGTTGGCGGAGATAATAAAAAATTTGTTGCAATCGCCTGTATTAATGTGGTGGTTGCGGCCAACGCCGGGGGTGCGTTTTCTCCGTTCGGCGATATAACAACCCTGATGGTCTGGCAGAAAGGGAAACTTTCTTTCACTGAATTTTTCTATATCTTCTTCCCGGCTCTCGTCAACTGGTTGATTCCCGCAATCGTTATGAGTTTAACCATCAGGAGAGAAATCCCCAAGAAACTTGATGAAACGGTTTTACTCAAATACGGTGCTTTTGCGATTATGGTCTTTTTCATTATTACCATCGTGACTGCGGTGAGTTTCCATAACTTCCTCTACCTGCCGCCTGCCGCCGGTATGATGCTGGGACTCGGTTTTCTCGGTCCGCTATCCTACCACATCAAGCTTCACGAGGGGCGTTCAGAGCGCTATGATTACATACTCGGCGCTCGGGGTATGGAATCGATACACCCGCTCACGACTATCGTTAAGAGTAGACTCGATCTGGACAGCATCATGCAAAAAGTCGATCTCCCTGCATTTGCCATCGACACCGCCCACAATGTCACTCATTGGAACGAGGCCTGCGAAAAGTTCACGGGAATCAGAGCTGAGGAAATTGTCGGAAGCAACCACCATTGGAAGCCCTTTTATAAAATAAAACAGCCGGTTATGGCAGATCTTGTGCTTAACTATGTGCCGGAGCAAATGGTTAATCAGCAGTATGGCGGACATTGCAAACGACACGATTTCATTGATGGTGCCTATGAGGCCTCCCTGTTCATTCCCACTCTTGGTGAAAATGGCCGTTGGCTTTCCTTTTCAGCGGCACCTGTTAAAGCTGCGGATGGTACCGTTGTCGGGGCTGTGGAGATAATTGAAGAGTATAAAGAAAAGAAAGCGGCAGCCAAGCATTTCGATCTCATGAAAAAAATTGCCCGGGCAGAATGGGATACCTTGCTGTTTTTCTACGGTGTTATTCTCTGTGTTGGCGGCTTGGCACAGTTTGGCTATCTTTCTGCCATCTCGCAATACATGTACCAGGATCTTGGTCCTACAACGGCTAACACTGTCGTCGGGCTGCTGTCGGCAATAGTCGATAATATCCCCGTCATGTTTGCCGTACTTACTATGGATCCGGTAATGTCTGACGGACAATGGATGCTGGTGACCCTTACTGCCGGAGTGGGCGGAAGCATGCTTTCCATTGGTTCGGCGGCGGGAGTCGCGCTGATGGGAACAGCCCGGGGAATTTACACCTTCGGTGCCCATTTGAAATGGACTCCAGTTATTATGCTCGGCTATGTCGCCAGCATACTCTGCCACCTCTATATTAATGCCGGCTTTATGTAATCCTGTTCAGGGGAACGATCCTGAGGTGCGGGATCTCTCAGTTAGGATTAAGGGGCCCGAAAAAAAGATACAAGACGAGGTTGCGAGAAGTGTTTTGTCTTCTGTCAGAACAAGACAACTTTAAAGCGTGTTTGATGATAGCTGAAGACAAGTCCGTTGTCAGTTATCTCAATGAGCTTGATCTCGGGTGTGATCATCTCGCCTTCACGGACAATGGAAGTATTTACCATGACCAACCGCAAACGAGGATCTGCCGAGAACACATGTCCGCTGAATTTCATTTCAGGAATTGCCGCCTGGGCGGCAAAGGGCAGTTCCTTCAGAAGGGGGACGTCAGCGGACGATATGGCTGGAGTGCCGGTAGATTTTTCTGCCGGGGCGGCTTGCTGCCCGGCTGGTTGAACGACTGTTTCTGTCAGCTTCAGCGCTTCATGGGATTCCGGCGCAGATGTGACGGCCTGCGGCGGGGCTGTTTCTGTTGCAGGGGCATCAGGTTTCCCGGGCACCGTGTTTTCTTCTGCAGGCTTCTGTCCGTGGCTTTGCACTGAAAATTGGGGTGCGGATAGTTGCGTTTTTAGCTGGGAATTATAGAACCAGAGCCCTGTCAGCAGGCCGCCGATTAACAGAAACATAATCAACATTTCCAGTCGCGATCGGTCCTTCCTGCCTCTTGATTTTTGTGCAATGAAAAGGGGATCATACGACTGCGTTTTCTGTTCCTGCAGTATCCGCCGTTCCTCCGCGGATTTTTTCAAGGCATCAAGGATATATGACATTGTCCGTCCGTATCTGTCTCAACCGCTTTGCTGCTGCTGAACTGAATAATTGTCTGTTCGCGCTATCTTGGCGTCATGCAAGAAATTTTGTCCCCGGATTGTCAACAGCCACCTGTACTCTATTCAAGGCGCCTGGTTTCAGCAACAGTTCTCACAGGCCTTGATCTCTCATGAATATTCACTTTATGCAAGACTCCCGCAAATGTTTATTTGCTGGGGCTTGATGACTCGTGTGCTTGCGACTTCCTGACGCTTTTCTCGCTGTGCCACAGGGTCCGGTGCTGCAAACGGTTAATTTAATGGTACAATGAGTCTATAGAGAAAGCAATTTCTCAAAAGGCTCTTTAATCCAATTCAAGCAAACTCATTAGCGGGTACTTTTCTGATACTTCGCATATTATACCATTATACAGCCGAATTACCGGTATTTTTTCCCTTTTCCCAAAGGCCTGATCACCGGGATGTCCTTATCTTCGGTCTGCGGTGTTTCTTCTGCCACGTTCTCAACCGGGTCAACCTGGTCAAGCGGCTGTTCCGCTACAGTCTCAGGATCAGGGACGGCTTCATCCGTGGTCTGCGGTGTTTCTTCTGCCGCGTTCTCAAGCGGGTCAACCTGGTCAAGCGGCTGTCCCGCTACAGTCTCAGGATCAGGGACGGCTTCATCCGTGGTCTGCGGTGCTTCTTCTACCACGTTCTCAAGCGGGTCAACCTGGTCAAGCGGCTGTCCCGATACAGGCTCAAGGTCAAGGACGGGCTCATCCGCGGTCTTCTGCGCCGCCTCTGTAGGGTTCTCAGCGGGGTCAGGAGGCTGCCCGTTTACCGTGCGGCTGGTTTGCTCCTCAGGGATCGGGTCGGCTGCGGGTGTCTCGTAACTGCGGTACCAGAAAGCAAGGAGCAAACAGGCAAGGAAAATAACTCCCGACCACATGAGCACGAAGCGTGAGCCCGACTTTTTTTCTTTTTCCGGCCTGCCGAAAATTTCCAGGGCAGCTTTTTTTACGATTTTCTCGCTGACCTGATCTTTTCCTTCCGTAAACGCGCCAAGCAGACACCGGTCGCACAGGCTGTTTATCAACCGGGGAATACCACCGCTTATGGCGTAAATTCTTTTTACCGCACTCTTGCTGAAGAGCCTGCCTCGCCCGCCGCCGGCAACAGTGACGCGGTGATCGATGTAGGCCTCCACGTCATTTCGTTTCAGTCCCTTGAGGTGATATCTGCTGGTTATTCGCTGGTTGATCTGGGTCAGATCGGGACGGGAGAGAATTGAGAGAAGTTCCGATTGACCGAGCAGAAAAATTTTCAGTAGTTTCTGCCGATTGGTTTCAAGATTGGTCAGCAGGCGCAACATCTCAAGAACGTCGAGCTCAAGATTCTGGGCCTCGTCAATGAACAGGAGGGCCTGCCTGTTCCCTGCGTGGCCTTTGAGCAGGTAATCATTGAGACAGTCTATATGATTTTTGACCGTCGGCTCAGGCTCTTTAGGGGAAATTTCGAATTCGTCACAGATGGCACCGAGCAATTCGTTCGCTGTCAGTTTCGGGTTGATAATGATGGCAGCGTCCGTCATGCTGTCCTTCATATCGAGAAAACATCTGCAGATGGTCGTTTTGCCGGTGCCGATTTCACCGGTCAAAAGGATGATACAACCATCTGAAATCGAACCATATTTAAGATGCGCCAGAGCCTCCTGGTGCATTTCGCTCATGTAGAGGTAGCGCGGGTTCGGAGCTATTGAGAATGGCGACTCGTTGAATCCGAAATATTTCTTGTACATAGACGAAGGCTTCGGTCTGTCCTGTGCTGAAAAATGGTCCTGTCCGCTGTGCGGTCCAGAGAGAAGTCAGGCAACGAAGCCATTATAGGACAAATCGGTATGCTTTGCCATTTTTCTTTGTTTTCTATTGTTTTTGTTACAAATACTGCGTAGCATTAGCTTTGTTAAAGGCAGTGAAATGTTTCCGGGAAGTGTTGGAAAGCTGGTAATTCCGGGTCAATCTGGTGCAGACGTTAAAAAACACCGTAAATCGAATCTAGTCAGATGTGGAAAAAAGCGGCATTCGGTATCGCTCTTTTTTGTTACGCACTCGTTTTGACGCTCATTCTTTTGGTTGTGCGTTTCCCAAAAGAGACCTTCATTAGCTACGCAGTTGACACCATCGAGGGTATATTGCCCGGCTTTACCATCGGGATAGGCGATGTGGTCTATAACTATCCCCTGAGCCTGGAGATCCAGCGTGTTTCGCTTGCCAATCAGGCGGAGATGGTTGATATCAAAATTGAGACAATCATGCTCACCTTTGACCGCAAGAGCCTGGGGAAAAGGATATACCTGCAGTCTGAAATTTATGGCGGTAAGGTTGCAATGGACGTTGTTCTGCACGGGAAATTAAAGACTGTCGAATTACCCTCTATAACTCTTTCCGGTATCCGCCTGGCAGATATCGAACCGCTGCAAAGCCGTCTAGGCCGGCCCCTGGAAGGAACTCTGGACTACTCCGGGAGCTTTGAGGGGAAGGGCGACAATGGCGTCCTTAGCGGCAACGGCCGGATCATTGACTTTCATGTGAATCTGAAAAGACCGATTCTACAGAATGATGCGGTGATTTTTGACAGTGTGGCCGCATCTACTATCCTGCGGAACGGAAAGCTTGTCTTTTCGGACGGAGTTGCAACCGGCCCGTCATACGGTGGAAAATTCTCCGGCCAGATCGATTTTACCGGGCAATGGCAGGAAGGTGCTATCACCGTTACCGGTGTGATGGTGCCGAAGGCAGAATATGTTAAGCAAAACCGGCAGGTTGCCAGGGCCGTCTCTCTGCTGTATGCGAAGTACGGCAGCAGGGAGATACCCTATAGTATAGGTGGCAGTCTGAGAGATCCCTTATTTCGGTTTGGTGAGACAACTCCGGATGTTTTTAAACGTGCAATTCAATGACTGAGCTGAGGCTGGATTTGGCCAGGGCAAGAGGTGCGAGTGTTTGATAAAATTGGTGACATTCTGCTGAAGAAAACAGACCTGTCGGAAGAATCGCTTCAGCAGGCTTATGCCGTTCGGGCAAAGACAGGAGGCAGGCTTGGAGATATCCTGGTAAAACAGAAATCGATAAAGGAACTGGATTTTTTGCAGGTCTTGGCAGATCAGTTCCGGATGGAAGTGATCCCCCTGCTCCCCCATGATATCGATGCTGAATTCACCAGTAAGCTCTCCATCACCTTCCTGAAAAAAAATCTTCTGGTTCCCGTTTTCACTGAAGAGGGAGCCTATATTGCCATGCATGACCCTTGTGATTTCCAGGCTCTGGACGATGTGCGGATGCAGCTTGATATGCCTTCCTGCCGGGCAGTACTGAGTACCCAGGGCGAAATAATCAGAACAATCAATTCCGCCTACGATATGTCCTTCGACAGTGCCGAAGAGGTTATGCAGGATATAGATGAAGAAGATCCCGATGTCCTTTTTTCAAAAATAGAAGAGATAGGGGATTTGCTTGACGATACCTCCCATTCACCGGTGATCCGCCTGGTCAACCTGATGCTGTCGCAGGCGGTACGCAGTAATATTTCAGATATTCATATCGAACCATACCAGAATAGCCTGAAGATACGGCAGCGCCTTGACGGCATCCTCTACGACATGTTTACGCCACCCAAACATGTGCAGTCAGCCCTGACGTCCCGGATCAAGCTCATGGCAAAAATGAATATCGCTGAAAAACGTCTGCCCCAGGATGGACGTATTGAGATCAAGGTCGGTAATAAAGACATAGATATACGAGTTTCCACCCTGCCGACTGCCTTTGGCGAACGGGTGGTTCTTCGCCTGCTCGATAAATCAACCGTGCGTATGTCCTTGAGAGATCTCGGTATGTCGGAGGCTCGTCTTGCTCTGTTTTCCAAGATCATCAAGGCGCCAAACGGTATTGTCCTGGTGACCGGGCCGACCGGGTCGGGCAAGACAACATCACTCTATGCCGCCCTGACCGCGATAAACAGTGTTGACATCAATATCATCACCGTGGAAGACCCCATCGAGTATCGGATTCCGGGGATAGGCCAGGTTCAGGTCAACCCGAAAATTGATCTGACTTTTGCCTCAGGGCTGCGTTCAATTGTTCGTCAGGACCCTGATGTTATTTTGATTGGTGAAATACGTGACCTGGAGACCGCACAAATTGCCATCCAGTCGGCATTAACCGGTCATCTGGTCTTTTCCACACTGCACACCAACGATGCTCCCAGTACCATTACACGCTTGCGTGATATGGGGGTTGAGTCATTTCTGATAGCATCATCGGTCAACGCCATTCTGGCCCAGCGACTGATCCGGATTATCTGTCCAACATGCAGAGAACCATACAACGCTGATGAGGCCGAACTGGAGAAAATAGGGCTTTCCTCGGCTCTGCTTGACAATAAAACGGTCTATCGGGGGCGAGGCTGTGACCAGTGTCATCAAACCGGCTATCGCGGTCGTACCGGTATTCATGAGTTCCTGATCATGGATGATGAGATCAAAAGCCTCATTCTCAAAACCTCTGATGCCAGCGAACTGAAACGTTATGCCCGGTCTCTTGGCATGACCACCCTCCTGCAGGATGGTGCCGACAAAGTAGTGGAAGGTGTAACAACCATCGAGGAAGTTTATCGGGTGGCCCAGAGCTGAGAGGAAAAAGCCCTTTTTCCCCATCTCATCGTTATTGTAAGAAAAACAATGCTCGCAATAAGGTATATGGCTCCGCTTGATCCTCGATTGAGCAAATGTATTTATCCGACACGCTCCTGGCGGCAATGGTCGGGGGGCGATTGGCTTCATTGCCGGAGTATGATTCAACTGCTGGGTATAGTCTGCTGTGAGGCCGCTGTTTTGTTGAGGAAATTGGCAAATACCAGATAATGATTGGGCATGGTTCTCTTTCTGGCGGTGACGATATAAAAGGAACGCTGCATTTTCAGGCCGTGAATCTTGATTTCCTTGAGTCTGCCGCTTGAAAGTTCGTCGCGGATGGCGATTCTGGATATGATGGCTATGCCAAGGGCTGATTTGATTGCTTCTTTTATGGCGGTACTTGACCCAAGGATGGCGCGAACCTTGAGCTGGGCAGGGCTGATACCGAGTATGCCAAGAAATTGCTCAATGTTCCTGCCGGTTCCTGATCCCTGTTCTCTCTGCAGAAAGTCGAACTGGAGCAACGCTTCAGGTGTAATTTCTTCAGCAATTGACATGTCGGCCGCAGCAGCCAGGACGAGTTCGTCACCGCCGAATGGTGTATAGTCGACCTTGGTTGAAGGGATTTGTGCTCCGACGACCCCGAGGTAAAGCTTGTGCTGGCTGATATCTCTAATTATCCTGGCCGAGTCATTGATGCGGATCTCAAAGGATACCTCCGGGTAGCGGCTTGTAAAACGGGCGGCGTGTTCCGGCAGGATATAGGCTCCGGGAATGGTGCTGGCGCCGATAACCAGTTCTCCTGACACGCTGTTTGTCGCAGACGCCAGGGTCTTCTGAAGTTTGTCCATTTCCGTTAGAATTTGTTCTGCCTTGGGGTAGAGCAGCTCCGCTTCAGGAGTTGGCATGATCGATCGTCCGAGGCGGTCAAACAATTTGCAGCCCAGTTTGTCCTCGAGGTTTCGCATATGCTCGCTAACCGTCGGCTGACTGGTATACAGTTCCTCTGCGGCCTTGGTAAAACTCCTGGTCCTGTAGACCGTGGTAAAAATTTTTAGATGACGGGTATCCATTATTCAGTTTCTCCGAGGCTGAAGATCAGTAATTTCAATGGAAGATATACACGAAATACCGATTAATAATCACGTTATTTTAAGTTCGTTCCACGAAAAAGAAACGGGATTTGAGAAAACTCCGGTGTGTTCATCAATAAAAAGCTATCACTGTTAGCCGGCTGGGAGACGAACCGGGCTCCGCTCTTTGCAGGTGACCGGCAGCGGCTGATGCGGGTGAAACAAGTGCATGAGCACAAAAACAGGCAAGCCGGCAGAACCAGAGAAGCTGCCGGCTTAGCCTGGGGTACGAGGCACTTACTTGAGACCGGTTATGACACCCTGAACCCGGCGATTCAATGCTCTTCCTTCCGGTGTGTCGTTGGTGCTGACCGGGTCATCAAAACCAAAACCGCTCAGGGTGATACGACTGGCGTCGATGGCCTCTTTTTCTACCAGATAGTCGCGCACACTGGCCGCACGCCGATGTGAGAGCTTCATGTTGTATTCCCTGGTTCCGATATTATCGGTATAGCCGACCAGGAGGACTTTTGACTGAGGATTATTGCGCAGCAACGCACCGACCTCGGCGAGGACTGCGTGATATTCCGCTTTAACGTCGGACTTGTCAAAGTCGAAAAGGATATTCTGCCATTCATGGGCGACAATCATTTCCTGGGGTTTTGCCGGTTTTTTCTCGACCACCTTAAACAGCGCATTGGTCATCCATTCCGGATTCCCGAGGAGAGTGGCAAAGGGGATCAGGTACGAGCAGTCATTAACCGAGGCGATTGCCTTGATCTCCTTTTCCCCTTTCGACTCGGAACCGGTATCAATAACCGAAAAACAGACGTCGTGTCGTGTACTTATCCGGCCGGCCAGTGCGGATGGCGAGGGCAGGTGATCAACGGGCGTATACTGCCCATCGGTAAAGAGAAAAATAATCGTTTTACCTGTCAGGGTTGCAAGAACACGGTCAAGTTTGTTCAGTCCCTGCTGCAGCATCGTTGCTCCTTTGGGTTCCCGCGGCATTTTGCTGATCGTTCGGCTGAACAATTTTTTGTCATAAGGCTGCATCGGGTAGTAGGCGGTCAGGTTGTCAAGTCCATGTCCGGGGGTAAAGGAATAGATGCCGGCCATCCAGTTCATGTTCGGCAGGGTGGCGTTCTTTTCCACCAGGATTTTTCGTTCAGCGGCAAGCTCGGTCATGACGGTTCCCTGATAGAGATCGCCCATCGAGCCTGACCGGTCATAGAGAATGATGAAATTGTCAGCCTTCTTAACCAGGTATACTTCTTTTCCTTTCTGGATTCGCATGGCAGCGTCGTTTTGTGATGAAAACGCCGTTGCCGGACCATGAAACAGAAACCACAACATAATGAGCAGGATAGCTTTGATGCGCATAACAATTGCCTCCATTGCGGCAGGTGGTGAAGAGCCGGATGGAACGGAAAATCATCCGTTCTTCTGATGGAAGGGTTCCTCTCTTGTGACCCTCCCTTTAATTTTTACAAAAAATGTAAGTATATTCAATAAGAAAAAACATTTGTTCAATTTATCATATCTCGGTCCGCAGAAGAAGTTCATCTCCTGCTGACCAGCAGACCGGAAAAATGATGCAAGCTGAATGATCTTTTAAAAACCCGATATCCCTGCCGTCAGATCGAGCGTTTACCCGGGCAATGGATCCGAGGCTTTTGAGGTTAGGACATGGTTTTTCCCCCTGCAGTTATCGTTTCTTACTGCCCGTCTGAGTTGCTGTATCGGGACCAACTATTGGTTAGCAGCGGAACCGTGTGGTAAATAGAGGATTCCTGATGACACTTCGTCCTGAAGTAAATGCGTGATAGATTGGTCCCTCTTTCACGAGTTGAAGGGTGTTTTCGCCAAGCTGGAATTGCCAGAATATAGTTGAAATAAACATAGTTTTCCTCAATTTAAGGGAAGTGTTCATGAAATGTCGGGGATAGCGTTCAATACACCATATGAGTGAGACTGACCATTCTTTAAAGCTTGCCGGTGCGCTTGAAGACACCTTATCCTGCTGCACCCGGTGCAGAACATGCGTGCAGCATCGTTATTTTCTGGAACGTTATGGCACCCCCTATTGCCCTGCCCGTCTAGCTGCAGACCCTTATTCCTGCAGGTAGCGGCCGTCTTTAGGCGTCGACGTGTTGTTTCTGTTTTATATCAAGTTTTTGGCCGATACTCCTGTCTTGATAGGACGTCTTTGCAGCAACAGGCTGTCCGCTCCACGAGGAGCCGAAGTGAGCCGGTGTGCGAATTGAATAAGCACGTTCCTGAAACTTGCGAAAGGCGTGGGCGGGGGAGCGGCCAGGGCGGTGCGAAAGGACAGCTGGTGGGCTGCTGATCGAAAGGCATCGACACTGTCAACCGTTACACCCCCGAGAGCGGCAACGAGAGTGGGCATAGAACAGGCGGGCAGTTCGTACGTCTTCCATCCACCGGGCAGACACATGAAAAAGCGGGTCCCGTCGCGTTGCACCCTGTTGCCCATGAATACGTTCTGAGGAACAGCATTTACAGGAATCGGCGGGCGTGAAAAATCAATAATGGTGGCTGACTCCGGGATGCGTTCATGCAGGCGGCAGTCGATAAAATCTTTGCCCCGTGGAAAGAGGTTGACAACAAAATCCGTCTCGGCGAGCTGCTTGTCTGCCTTTTCTTCATCTATCAGCCTGACAGTGCCTTTTCTGGTATATTGAACATCGACCAGTATCATTTGGTATCCATCAGCCCGCAATTGCTCCTGGAGCTGTTCGGCAAGCTCGCCTCCTCCGAGAATGGCTACCGAAAGGTTCCATGGTTTGAGATCGGATGTATGAGCCAGATGATTTACTGCCGACTGGATGCTGAATATATTGCCGTAGGTGCTGGAATAAAAAGGAGGTTCGATGGGAATAGAGTGGCGCTTCTCGAAGATCGGTCCGAGTTGGCCTGCGAGGCCAACGGTACGTGCTCCTGAGATTTTCTTAATCCAGCGCATACGTGCCATGATAGCCTCAACTTGAGGTTTGTTTCGCTTACGCATCAACTCAATGGCCGGACTCGCTATACAACAGTAGATCCCCACCGGCATCCAGTTATGTATAATGAGTCCGGCGGGAGTCGGACGGTGAGCGAAAAAATTACGCAGCCATTTTATATTTGGAGTGAAATCAAGGCATTCCGAGGTGTCGATAGGATATATGAGAAAGACGGTTTTGAAGATACCGGTACGGCCGACAACCCAGATTAATAACCAGATGGGAGGCGAAGCACAAAAGCGCAAAGAAAAAAAAGCAACTGCCGCAGATACCTGTTCATTGTTTGCTCCTTCACATTTTGAATTATCCTGCTTGATCCTTGCCGCGGTGGGACGGTATTCAATAATTACTGTTTTTTCAGGTGTTCCAACGTATTTTAACCGTTACCATTCACTACTAATTACATATCAATTACAATTAGGCAACTATAAGATATTTATTATCTATACCTTAAATTCATCGAAAATGTAATTACCATATTGTAATAGGAAGGGTACGCAGCCGACTTGAAGGGAATAACAAACAATGATATTGAAAGATAACAATCGCTTGAAGTATTTTGATTGGGAGGGCGCGAAGTAGTTAAGTGAAAAATAGCCTGGCTAATAGATGAAGCTATTTTTTCGAGAGAATAAGGCTTTTTGATATAGCTTCTTACACCAAGATCCAGCGCTTTTTTAATTCTATTGGTTTCGGAATAGCCGCTGATAATGATGACCTTCTGGTCAGGTCTGACTTTCAGAATATTCCGGTAGGTATCGAGACCGTCCATACCCGGTTTCATGATCATATCGAGAAGGACAAGGTCTACCCCTCTTCTTTCAAGAAACGCTACGGCTTCTTCACCGCTGTTGACTGTTTCCACCAGATAGCCCAGGGTGGTGAGAATAATGTTTCCCAGTGCACGCTGTTCGGGGGCATCATCGACAAGCAGTATGGTCTCCCTGTTTCCGTGTTTAATTACTTCAGGAGCGGACTCGATCTCTGTTGATGATTGAGCCTTACTGTCAATAGCAGGTATAAAAAAGGAAATGGAGGTGCCGCTGCCCAGATAACTTTTTACATCGAGATAGCCATCATGGTCCTTGACCGTACCCCATACAACTGTCATGCCGAGCCCGGTGCCGCTGAGCCCCATAATTTTACTGGAGTAGAACGGTTCAAAGATCATATCAAGCTTTTCATGGGGGATGCCGACACCGTTGTCGCTGACGGTCAACACCACGTAATTTCCAGGCACCGTTGTATCATAGCCTTTGATCGGCGTGTTAACCCGGCGGTTTTCAGTTATTATCTGGACGAGTCCCTTGCCTGCGATTGCCTCAAAGCTGTTGACGAGAAGATTCATGACCGCTTTTTCCAGGTGTACCGGAGAACCGGACAATAAATGCAGGTTCGGCGAAAAATCTGTTTGAATCGTTACCTCCGGATAATTTCGCTGGAGCGTAATAAACTCGGGGCTCTGCAGATAGGTGGCGACAATATCATTAAGTTGAACCTTTTCCTTGACGCTTATCCCCCTGCGGGCAAGGGTTAAAAGATCCTGGACGATTGCAGCGGCGCGCACTCCGGCTTTACGTATATTCTCAAGCGGTTTTCGCATGTTACTGTCCGACGGCAGATCCATGAGCAACAGGTCGGGATAACTGACAACTCCTGACAGGACATTATTGAGATCGTGGGCGACACCTCCCGCCAGACGACCCAGCAATTCCATTTTCTGGGCTCTGATCAGCTCCGATTCCAGGCGGACACGTTCCTGCTCAGCCCAGAGTCGCTCGTCGATTTCAACGCGAAGCTGCTTGTTTGCTTTTTCGAGTTCTGAGGTTCTCAGAGCGACCCGAAGTTCCAATTGATTTCTTGCTTCCTGCAGCTGGGACTCCTTCTTCTGCAGCTCGGTAATAGTACCTGCAAGCAGATTCTGTTTCTCAAGCATGGCGGTATGCGCTTTTGCACGACTGTTTTCAACAAGGTATGCCATGAGGCAGACCAGCAGAAACGACGGAGGAAAACGGATGGCGAAATCTTTACTGTAGACGTTGATGATGTCGGTAAACTGGTCAATAACAAGGACGACGATACAGAAGGTTATGAGCGCTCCGGTGGCCCAGATACCTTGCCTGGCGCCTAAAAGGTGTAGGGAGAAAAGCGGAAACGTATAGAGCCATACGAAAGAGGTCGTGTTGACTCCTCCAATAAAAAAAAGCCAGCAGAAAAAGATCAGATTGAGGGCAATTCCAAACCGCGACACCGTCGCTTCATCTCCGGTGCGGTGAAGATAGATAAAGAGCGCGAGGAAGAGCGCCGCCATGCGCGAAATCGGTAATACCAAGAGCCATGGCCTGTTGCATCAGTGCAATAATGCCCATCAGCACCAAAGCTACAAAACCAAGAACAAGAAAGGTATTGAGCAGAAGGAGCTTCCTTAAAGCCTCAGTATCATGATGTTCACGAACGCCACTGTAAATAATTGAATGCATCATTTTTTCAGAAGGCTTTCAACCAAGTAACCGGATAAAAAGCCGTGGTAAGGTTCAGAACGCCGTTCCGGCAGGATTGATAAAAATGAGAAGTCCTGTTTTCTCGTTGCTTTTAGCAAAAGGCAGAGTCGGTACTGAGAGCGACGAGGCGATATACTGCAAATTATCATAATAAATCAGTACATTTATTGAACGGTCAGGTGAGCTCTGACTGGCACGAATTCTTCATACATTACAGGTTCGAATGGGGTACCAACCGTTCTTTTCTGCATAACCAATTACAGAAATGTTACCAGAACTGCATAAAAGTACCAACTTCTTTTATTTTTTCAGTCAAATAGGAACACTTATCCTCGGCGGAAGAGGAGCGTGAACTGCGGTGGTGATGGCTTTTCTGGAAGGTATCCGGCATACGTCTGGTTCGCGGTGGTTGGTTCCTGTTAAATAATTGGGCCACCTTGCATAATCGCTTCTCCGTCCGATCTCTGCGCTATGCTCAAAATTTTATCCTTGGAATATTAGCCGTATGCCGGCGGTTAAATTTCTCGTATGCCTTGATCTCGAAGGAAAAACCTGATTATTCAAGGTAGCCATTGCTGTTATACGTTTTCTATAGCGGGAGTGGATCTTTGCATATATATAATTATTAGTCTCTGGCGGAGAGCCGGCGGGTGGCGCGACACTCTGACCAGCCGAATTGACCAGGTGTCGATCTGTTTCAATCTTTATCGGTGCTGATGTGAAAAACAAGGTTTTGATTGGTACTCTTGCCATCGTTGGTCTCGTCGGACTTCTGGTGATGACCTGCGGTATCGGCTTAAGTATGGGATTTCGTACTGTGAGTGTTGTCAGCTTTTTCAGTGTGATAGGATTGCTGGTTGTCCTGCGCCTTATCGGCTGGTCAATTAAATCCGGAAAAGATCGCGAGGATTGACCTTTTCCTGCAACTTTTGATCGAAGAACATGAGGTGTTGACCATGTTCCTTTCCCATCCGTTCCCCTTTCAGGGTATGCTCTATGCACGTCGTTGTTGAGTCTTTTCTGAATCCCATTTTTCCGGTATTTGCGATCATGCTGGTAGGGATCATATTTGCAAAACGCGGCCTGTTTGACGTTTCGTCAGCAGAGGCTATCAATCGTTTCGTCTTTTTTGTTGCCGTGCCGGCACTGCTTTTTTCACTCATGTCCCGGGCACCGTTAGGCCTCGTGGACTATCGCCTGCTTGCACTTTATTTCTTCTCTGAAATTATTCTCTTCACTATTGGTGCAGCTACTGCCCGTCTTATTTTCAAAAAAGGAGTTGGCGAGGCAATTCTTCTTGGAATGGCTTCAAGTTTTGTCAATCATGTGTTTTTTGTTCTGCCCATTGCCACTGTTCTCTATGGAGAACAATCTGCCGTACCGATAACGGCGATTATTGTTATTGATACCACAGTCATTTTTGCAGGAACGATCATCGGGCTGGAAATTGCTTCTCATCGGGGAGAATCAATGTGGAAGGTGTTGCGCCTTTTTGTCCGCAACCCGGTACTGATGGCTATTACGGTTGGCCTGCTGGTAAATATCAGCAGCATCCCGGTTCACGAAGGAATAGTAACCTTCACAAACTTTACCGGGGCTGCAGCCGCTCCGGCAGCCCTCTTTTCTCTTGGTATTATTCTCGCGGGAACCAGGGCTACTACCATTGATTATGCCGCGTTGACGACAACCGGTCTCAAGGTCTTCCTGCATCCCCTGATTGCCTGGGTATTGTTCAGTTCCCTGGCCGATATCGAACCACTCTGGCGTGACTCCGCCCTGCTTGTTGCTGCCGGACCCTGCGGAGCCATGCCGTTTGTTTTGGCGATGCAATATAAAGTTCGGGCGCAAAGTATCGGGATTGCAATCATCTACTCGACAATAGCATCACTTTTTACCCTCTCTCTTATCGCCTGACAGCGAACTGCCGGGGACAACCTGACAGGACATACCTGGATAGCCCGGGATCTCCGGAGGCCTTACACTTTCTCCAGGACCAGGTCAGTGCTCAGGTATCGCTCGCCGGTATCCGGCAGGATCACGACGATGGTTTTTCCTTTATTCTCAGGTCGCCCGGCTAACTGAAGCGCTGCCCAGGCTGCCGCCCCTGAGGAAATACCGCACAATATTCCTTCGCTTCTGGCCAGGATTCGGCCTGTTTCCATGGCATCCTCATTGCTCACGGTAACAACTTCATCGATGATCTTGGTGTTCAGGATAGAGGGAACAAAGCCGGCACCAATACCCTGGATTTTATGGGGTCCAGGCGAGCCGCCGGACAGTACGGGGGAATCGGCCGGTTCGACAGCGACGGTCCACATGTCCTTGTTCCGTGCCTTCAGCACCTCGGATACGCCGGTGATGGTGCCGCCGGTTCCGACACCGGCCACGAAGATATCTATTTTGCCGCTGGTATCGTGCCAGATTTCCTCCGCCGTTGTTTTCCTGTGGACTTCCGGGTTTGCCGGATTGGAGAATTGATCGGGCATAAATCCTTTTGGATTGTTGGCCAGGATCTCTTCAGCTGCTGCGATCGCGCCTTTCATACCTTTGGCAGCCGGGGTAAGCACCAGTTCCGCACCAAGATGTTTGAGCAGCATGCGTCGTTCAACACTCATGCTTTCCGGCATGGTCAGGATAAGACGTAAACCTTTTGCAGCGCAGACAAAAGCGAGGGCCAGCCCGGTATTACCGCTGGTCGGCTCGATAATAACGCTGTCGCTTTTTATTTTGCCATCGCGGATACCTGCTTCTATCATTGAAACACCAATACGGCATTTAACGCTGCCCAGCGGGTTTCGCGATTCCTGTTTGGCAAGAATGGTGCTGCCGCTGTCTCTGCCGAAGTGCTGAAGTACCAGAAGCGGAGTGCATCCAAAGGTATCTGTAAGTGGAAGGGCCATGCGATAATCCTCCTGGAATCAGATGTTCTGTGAGTTGTGGTAGATCAGTTCCGGTTTCTTTAGAAGAACCTTTGTTCCGGTACTGACACTTTCGGTAAGCCAGATATTGCCGCCTATTACCGAGTCGGCGCCGATGGTGGTGTCGCCTCCAAGAATCGTCGTGTTGGCATAGATGATGACATTGTCCTCGATGGTTGGATGCCGCTTTTTATTTCGCATTTTCTTGCCGGCATCGCGCGGCAGGGAAAGGGCTCCGAGGGTAACGCCCTGGTAGACACGGACATTGTTGCCGATAACGGTGGTTTCACCGATAACAACGCCCGTCCCGTGATCTATAAAAAATCCTTGACCGATTTTTGCAGCGGGGTTGATATCGATTCCCGTCTCACCGTGCGCCCATTCGGTCATGATTCGTGGAATGAGCGGCACCTCGAGGTCCTGCAGTTCATGCGCCAGTCGGTAGACGGTTATTGCCAGCAGGCCCGGATAACTGAAAATGATTTCATCCACACTCTGTGAGGCCGGATCTCCTATCAGGGTGGCCCTGATATCGTGCGCCAGTGCCGAGGCAACATCGGGTAATCGCTCGATGAACTGATAAGCGATGTCGTTTGCCCGTTTTTCGCAATTGGTGCACGGCTGCTCCAGGCGCCGGCAATCATGGCGGATGGCCATGGTTACCTGTTCAGTCAACTTGTCATAAAGCTCTGTTGTCTCTTTCCCGATATAGTATTCAAGATTTGAGGCGTGCAGTTTCGCGGAGGTGAAAAAACCGGGGAAGAGGATGCGCCGGGCCTGCTTGATTATATCGATAATAGCCCGGTGTGATGGAATTGCAAACGGGCTGATATGATCATAGCATTCCTTTGAATTCCACGATTGCAGCAATTTCTTCACCACCCCGGGAATCAGGTGGTGCTTGCTGGTTGAGCTGATCAGGTAGTGCTCACAGATACCGGCGAGCAGTTTAGTATCAATTGGGTTCTGGTGCAGTGACTCGGTTTTACTCATGGGATTATTGACCTGGTCATGCAACCGCTCAGGGACTTCTGAGTTTTTCTATGATGAATATCCCGTAGGTTGCTCTAAGATTGCTTAAGAGGCGGACAACGCTGCCTCCTTTATTACGATAATCAGTCTTGACGGCAATTTCTTCAACTATTCTGTATCCGACGTCGCTCGAGAATTTCCTGAAGTCTTTTAAGGTAATGACACGAATATTCGGCGTATCATACCAGTTGTACGGCAATTGCTCACTTTTGGGCGCCATACCCTTGAAGAGCATTTGCAGGCGAATTGAATAGTGACTGAAATTGGGAAAACTTACGATAAAGCGCCGCCCGATCCGCGACAGAGAATAGAGCAGGCGGGCCGGCTCATAAACCTGCTGCAGGGTCTGGCTTAAAATAACATAATCAAAATTAAGGTCGGGATAATCGTCGACTTCTTCATTGAGATCTCCCTGCAGGACACTGAGTCCCCGACTGATACAGGACGCCGCTTTATCCTTGTCCTGCTCGATTCCTGTGGCAACCACCTGTTTGTTTTCGACAAGCCAGGCGAGCAGGTCACCATTGCCGCAGCCAAGATCAAGAACCCGGGTTCGCGGTTCGATTTTTGAGGCAATAACCCGCAGGTCAAAGCGCATATTTTCAGTGTCGGGGGACACCATCGAGGAATCCTCCCACAAGTTTGCCAAGACGCTGATCCGGGATGAGGAAAGCATCATGCCCGCAATCAGCTTCTATTTCACAGAAACTGACATCCAGGTTGGCACGTTTCAGGGATTGAACAAGTTCTTTGGCCTGATACGTTGGATAAAGCCAGTCGGATGTGTAGCTGACAACAAGATACCTTGTCGCTGCGCCGCGAATATCCTGCAGTGATCGAGCCGGAGCTTCCCGCTGGACAAGATCGAAATAATCGGCCGCCTTGGTAATGTAGAGCACCGAGTTGGCATCAAAGCGTTTTACAAATTTTGAGCCCTGGTGGCGCAGATAGCTTTCCACCTGGAAATCGGCATCGAAGCCGAAGGAAAAATGACTCTTATCCTGCAATTGTCGGCCAAATTTACGGCGCATCGCCTCATCGGAGAGATAGGTGACGTGTCCGATCATTCTGGCAACGGCCAGGCCGAGAGCCGGTGGTGTTTTATCGTAATAATTGCCATGCTCCCAGTGCGGATCCCCCATGATAGCCTGCCTGGCAACTTCGTTAAAGGCTATAGCCAGCGCAGAGTGACGCATGGTCGTGGCAACTGGAATTGCAGAGCGTACCATCTCCGGGTAGCGTACACACCATTCCAGGACCTGCATCCCGCCGATGGAACCGCCGATAATCGAATGCAGCGATGTAATATCGAGGTGGTCGAGGAGAACCTTTTGGGTCTCGATGATATCGCCAATGGTCATCATCGGGAAATCAAGTCCATACGGTCTTCCCGTTTCAGGGTTGGTGCAGGAGGGACCGGTCGTTCCCATGCAGCTGCCGAGAATATTGGCGCAGATGATAAAATATTTTGAGGTGTCAAGTCCTTTGCCCGGGCCTATCAGGCTGTCCCACCAGCCTGGTTTGGCATCCGCCGGATCGTCAGCATAAAAGCCGGCGGCATGGGAATCGCCGGAGAAGGCGTGCGCCACCAGAACCGCATTATCCCGTTTTTCCGAGAGCCTTCCCCAGGTTTCATAGGCAATGGTTATCGGGCCAAGGCGCGCGCCGCTCTCGAGTATCATCTGCTGCGGCGGCTCAGCAAAGGTGTAGAATTGTTTTTCGACTACACCAGCTGAACCGGGATCGGGATCTGTCTGCGTTTTTCTGTCCATGGGCAGAGATGCCTGTTAAGCGGCTGCCTTTTTCAGGGCCTGATCGATGTCTTCAATTATGTCATCGATATGCTCTATTCCAATCGACAGCCTGACCATCGATTCAGTAATGCCGCATTCTTCCAGCTGTTCGGCCGACAGCTGCGAATGGGTGGTTGATGCCGGATGGATTGCCAGTGATTTTGCATCTCCCACGTTCGCCAGATGCGAGATGAGCCCCAATCCTTCAATAAATTTTTGACCGGCCGGTAAACCGCCCTTGATCCCGAAGGTGACCATGCCGCCGAAGCCGTTTTTCAGGTATTTCTGTGCGTTCATGTTTCCGGGGGAACCGGCATGACCCGGATAATAGACCCACTCCACGAGATCGTGAGCTTTGAGAAAATCAGCGACTTTTTCGGCGTTGCTGCAATGACGCTCCATACGCAGGGCCAGGGTTTCTATGCCCTGGAGAAATATCCAGCAATTATCAGGTGAAATGGCAGCGCCGAGATTACGCAGCGGAACAAGCCTCATGCGCAAGGCAAAGGCTACCGGATTCAAGTCGCCGAGATCATGTGCATAACGCAGGCCGTGGTAGGAACTGTCAGGTTCGTTGTAGAGGGTGAATTTCGGATCAGTCCAGTTGAATTTGCCTGCGTCGATGACGATTCCGCCGATTCCGGTACCGTGGCCTCCCATCCATTTTGTCAGTGAATGGATGACAATATCTGCGCCGTGCTCAATGGGCCGCAACAGGCAGGGGGGAGTAAAGGTTGAATCGACGATGAAAGGCAGGTTGTGGGCCCGGGCTATCCCGGCGATTGCTTCGAAATCGACAACGCTCAGCGTCGGATTGCCGATGGTTTCGCAAAAAATAGCCCGGGTTCTGTCGGTGATTGCCCGCTGGAAATTCTGCGGGTCATCCGGGTCCACAAATTTTACGGTAATACCGAGCTGCGGCAGGATGGAGTCGAACTGGATATAGGTGCCGCCGTAGAGATTGTTGGCAGCAACAATCTCATCACCCTGGGCGCAGATATTGATGATGGTATAGAATATTGCCGAGGTGCCGGAAGCAAGAGCGAGAGAGGTCGCGCCGCCTTCAAGCTCGGCGACCCGCTGCTCAAGTACTGCCTGGGTCGGATTTCCTATTCTGGTGTAGATGTTGCCCAGCTCTTTCAGGGCAAAGAGGTTGGCGGCATGTTCGGTACTCTTGAACATATAGGCACTGGTCCGGTAGAGGGGAACAGCCCGCGATAGCGTATCCTGATCTATTATCTGGCCGGCATGCAGGGCAAGCGTTTCAAACTTCATGGTTCTCTCCTTTTTCGTGCAAGGTTACGATCATTTATTGCTGTCACTTTGAACATTCTTGTTCATCTGTAAAATAAAATCCTTGAGGGGGGTACCGTTGGCGGTCTGGTAATTCGGGTTAAGAGCGAGCACCGATTGCCAGGCGGCTATTGCCTCCTTTTTTTTACCCAAATCGTAATACAGAACGATACCCTTGTTGAAGCGAGAGGCTTGATGGGTCGCATCCATTGACGCAGCTTTGTCAAAGGCCTCTATAGCTTTGTCAGGCTCCCCTGAGCGGCGATACATGACCCCGAGATCAGTCCAGATGTTTGCGTCACCGGAATGGAGTGCTAGTGATTTGGTGTAGGCACCGATTGCTTTCTTGGGCTGGTCGGTATCGAAATAGAGGTGGCCGAGCTGGGTCCAGGCATTGTAGTTTTCCGGATTGGCGGTTACTTCAGCTTCGAGGTTGAGTATTGCCTGCTTGTTCTGTTCATCCGGTACCTGCTGCTGTGCGATACCGGGTGATGATGTGCCTGGATTGCCGCCGGTTTTGAATATCGTAAAGGCCACACCGGAGAGGAAGCCGGCGATGAAAACAATGGCGATGGTAATATAGAAGGTCTGTTTGCCGATACTGTTATGTTCTGTTGCCATCTGTCCCTCGAAAAAATAGTGAAAAGAAAGAAAATATCAAGTGTCTACCCTCGCTTGACAGGATATTCCGAAATAATAGACACGAAACACTATTTGTGTATACTACTATGTAATATTATTTAATGGTCGAAATTCCATCTCTGATTGTTGATTCCGGTTGCATTGGAATGTATTGATATCTGCGAGACAGAGCAGCGTGTAAAAATATCGGGCAGATGGTTTATTTATGCATACTGTTTGCTGGAATTAATAGAGAGAACCAGATATTCCAACTATGTTTCCATCTGCTATACATCACCTTGGAGGATAACAATAATGGGCAGCCCGACTCAGGATATTCTGACTGAGAAACAGGACCAGCCTTGTTCAGAAAACTACTTTGCGACAACGGCAAAATCGATTCAGGAGAACATCGTTCATCATCTCATGAGTTTTCAGGGGCGTGATCCGGAACGGTCCGGGCCATCTGACGTCTACAAAGCGCTGGCCTTTACCCTGCGCGATATTATGGTCGAAAAGTGGATCAAGGCGCAGAAGACCTTCTATGCCAAGGAGAAAAAACGGGTCTATTATCTCTCCCTTGAGTTCCTTATTGGCCGGTCGCTGGGCAATGCCATTATCAACCTCGGACTTTTTGACCAGGTCAAGGAGGCGGTTGAGGGCATGGGTTTCAGCATGCAAGAAATCCGCGAGCAGGAGGAGGATGCAGCGCTTGGAAACGGCGGGCTTGGCCGCCTCGCCGCCTGTTTCATGGATTCTATCGCAACCTTGAAAATTCCGGCTTACGGTTATGGCATTCGTTACGAGTATGGTCTCTTTAACCAGCAACTTATTAACGGTTACCAGGTGGAAAGTCCTGACAGCTGGCTGCGGTATGGCACTCCCTGGGAGTTTGAGCGGCGTCTTCCGGTATTCAACGTTCAGTTTTACGGCAAGGTAAGCAGCTATCAGGACGAGAAGGGCTGTTACCGGACCACGTGGATCGATACCCAGGACGTCATGGCAATACCCTGTGACATCCTTGTACCCGGATATGAAAACGATCATGTTATGAATATGCGGCTCTGGGCAGCCCGGGCGTCAAGTGAACTTGACCTGACACATTTCGGTGAGGGTGATTATATCGGTGCCGTGCAGCAGAAGGTCAGTTCGGAGACGATTTCCAAGGTGCTCTATCCGCCGGATCACAATTATGCCGGCCAGGAACTTCGTCTGAAGCAGCAGTACTTTTTTGTGGCGGCGACCTTTCAGGACATCATGCGCCGTTATAAAAAACACAATACCACTTTCGACATATTCCATGATCGTATTGCCGTCCAGCTCAACGATACCCATCCGTCAATCGCTATTCCCGAACTGATGCGGCTGCTGCTTGACGTTGAAGGACTGAACTGGGAAAAGGCCTGGAATATAACCACGCGTACCTTTGCTTACACCAACCATACGCTGATGCCTGAAGCCCTTGAACGCTGGTCGGTTGACATGCTTGGCCGGGTTTTACCGCGACACCTTGAGATCATCTATGAGATAAACAGGCGATTCCTCGATCTTGTGGCCCTCCAGTACCCCGGAGACGTTGAAAAATTGCGGCGCATGTCGATTATTGAAGAAGGGCAGCCGAAGATGTTGCGGATGGCGCATCTGGCCATCGTCGGCAGTCATTCGGTAAACGGTGTGGCGGCATTGCATACCCAGCTTCTCAAGGACAGAATATTCAAGGACTTTCATGCATTCTATCCGGGAAAAATCAACTCCAAGACCAACGGGATTACGCCGCGACGCTGGCTGCTCAAGACCAATCCGAAACTCGCGGAGCTGATTACTGACCGTATCGGCAGCGGCTGGGTGACCGATCTTGACAAACTGCATGAGCTTGAACCACTGGTTGACGACCAGACGTTTTGCGAAGAGTTTAACTTGATCAAACAGCAGAACAAGCAGCGGCTGGCAGAATACATCAATCTGACAACCGATGCCGAGGTGAGTTCCGAGACCATGTTTGACGTGCAGGTCAAGCGTATTCACGAATACAAGCGTCAATTGCTTAATGCGCTGCATGTCATCTATATGTACCACAAAATCGTAACCGGAGAGGATATAAACTTTGCGCCGCGATCGGTAATCTTTGCCGGCAAGGCCGCCCCGTCTTACTGGCGCGCCAAGCTCATCATCAAGCTGATCAATTCAATCGGTGAGGTGGTGAACAACGATCCGCGCATCGGGGACCGGCTGCGCGTCGTTTTCCTGCCTAATTACAATGTCAGCCTTGCCGAATTGATCATACCCGGGGCTGATTTGTCGGAACAGATATCCACCGCCGGAACAGAGGCATCAGGTACCGGCAATATGAAGTTCGCCTTGAACGGCGCACTGACCATCGGCACGCTTGATGGTGCCAATATAGAGATTCGTGAAGAGGTCGGTGAGGAAAACATATTTATTTTTGGACTTAATGCAGATGAAGCCGAGTATGAACGGATCCATTCCAGCCGCACACCCGAGCAGATTCGCCGCGGGAACAGCGATATTGCCGCGATTATAGAGTCTCTGAATGACGGAGCCTTCAGCCGCGGTGATAAAACACTCTTTAAACCATTGGTTGAAAGCCTGATGAGCCCCCATGACCAGTATCTGCTGATCAAAGACCTGGAGTCCTATATCAGGTGTCAGCATCAGGTTAACGAAGTTTATCTGAACCAGGATCTCTGGACGCGCAAGTCTATACTCAATGTGGCCCGGATGGGCAAGTTTTCAACCGACCGGACGATAAAGCAGTACTCGAATGAGATCTGGGGTATCCCGGTTTAATTCGCATATTCACGACATTTTCCCTTGAGCCGGGCAAATGTTCGTGAACGCGGGGCTCATTGCCCGGCCGCTGCCGTTTCCTTTTCGTATGGCAAGCATATACGGAATGCCCGACCGTCAGCACAGAATAGCCATTTCCAGAACGATGGAAAAGTGCGTTGCGAGGGTGACAAGCAGATAAAGTATTATTCCCTGGTTCATCGTTGCTCTCCTGCTCTGATGATAACCATAAATATGAAAAAATGAAGACAGCTTGTTGCCGGGGGCGCTGTTTGCCACTATGCTTGAGGAAGTTCACCCGAATCCGCCCCTGGCCGGTTATCATCGATGCACATATACCAAGCCGAGGGTATGCATCGTTTATCCCTGAAAAAGGTTTTATCGGTTATGCTGCTCATTGTTTCCCTGCTCTGTCTGGCCCTGATACTGTCGGTATTGATCATCCTTCTCAAAGGGTATGGCAGCCTTGCCAGGCTGGCCGACTTTAACGGCTGGGACGGCGCATCCGCGCCTCTGGTATCGATCATCGTTCCTGCCTGCAATGAAGAAGGCTCGATTGAAAGCGGCCTCACCTCCCTTGCCAGGCAACGTTATCCCAACCTGGAAATCATCGTAGTCAACGACCGCTCGACTGACCGTACCGCGCAGGCAATAGATAGAGTGCGGCAGGCTTATCCGTTTGTCAGGCTCATTACCATATCGACGTTGCCGGACGGCTGGCTCGGGAAACCGCATGCCCTGCAAACCGGAGCACAGGCAGCACGGGGGGAATTTTTCCTCTTTACCGATGCCGATGTCTGTCTTGAAGAAACGACCGTATCCCGCTCAGTCATGGCGATGCAGGAAACGGGGCTAGATCATCTGACGCTGATTTTCCAGAACAGCGGCGGCAGCCCGCTTTTAAACGCCCTGATCAGCGACAGCGGGGCCGGCTTGCTGTTTCTGCTTAAACCGTGGCGGGCTAAAGATCCCGCGAGCCGCAGTTTTGTCGGCATCGGGGCTTTCAATATGCTGCGCAGTTCCGTTTACCGGGAGATTGGCGGTCATGAATCGATCAGGATGCAGGTCATTGATGATGTTTTTCTCGGCAAACGGGTCAAGCAGCATGGTTTCAGACAGGACTGCCTGCTGGCACAGGAATATGTCACCCTTCCGTGGTACGCGACGGTCAGTGAAATGGTTTCCGGACTGATGAAAAACGTCTACGGCTTCTTTTATTACCGGACCTGGCTCGCCCTCACCGGTGTTTTCTGTATCGTTGCTGCTCTCATCATGCCTTTCTGGCTTATATTTATCAGCAGTGGTGTGCCGCGCTATCTCTTTTTGCTTGCCGTTTTACTGAGAATTGCCGGTATCGGGACGGGGATGGTACGGGCGGGGGTGCCGTCTGCTGCTGTTCTGTATCTGTTCCTGACACCTTATATTAGCGTCTATATCATATTCCGGGCGGTCTGGCTGGCGCACCGGTCCGGAGGTATTATCTGGCGGGGCCAGTTTTATCCGTTGCGTGATTTAAAGAATAATGAATGGCTGTTTGCCGGCATCGTTTGACAGCTTTTCCCCGCTTCTGCTCCACTATTCATCCTTGCTTTTGGTTGCCCCCGGAAGCGTTATTCCGGGATATGCGCTCAGCAGGGTCCTGGCGATAGTATTCTTTCAAAACCCGATAAAGATCAGGGGCATGCTCGATCATCAACCGTCGGCTGGTCAAAGAATTGTTCTGTGGCAACGGCGAAAAACTCAGCTTCATTAGTACCGCCGTAAGCATTGAGGAAAGATTTCCTGCCCTTCAGGATGTCATCTTTAAGTCGCAGATATTCACGCGAACATGTCTCGACCCAGTCACGGTATTCTGCCCGATCGCGCAGAGGAGGTGTCCCATCGGCAGCACCGTCGAGCATGTCCATTTTATGGGCAAATTCATGGTAAATAACGTTGTGACCGAACTCTGGATGGCGGCCACCATTGAGGGCTGCATCCCATATAATAATGACCGGTCCCCGCAGGAAGGCTTGCCCAATAATGGGTTGCTCAGGTTCCACTGGTGTTATTGTAGTTTTCAAAGAAGCCTGGTTTTCGTTCGGGGCGGAACCACTGTAGAGGGATAGACAATGATGGATTCAACATTTTGGTAGTAATTGTGGCGCAGGCCGAGAAGAAGCAGGCAGGCCTGAGCGGAGATTGTGACTCGAATCTCATCGGTAAGTTCCAAGCCACCCGCACCTTCCCAATTTTTTCAGCTATAAACACCTGGATCAAGGCTCGCAGATGAGAACGTTCATCATTTTCCAGCATGCTGTAGTGCGCAACGTTTCGCCGGATAATGTCCTCCCATGCATCAGGAAAGGGTGCCTCGTTGAGCTTTTTTCGACGTCGATTGCTAAACCAGTTAAACATTGTTTCTTCTATTGTCTCCAGCAGACGAGGGTTAACACAAGGGAAATTACAAGATTCATGAGTCGTGTTTTATGCGTCTTACGCGTATTGCTATTTGACGACCTGAGCGATTCGAGCCCTGAGTGGTATATTACTGGAGTGAAGTCCAGGGGTTTGTCCATGCAAGTCGAAGTCCAGGTTTACACCAGGCCGGAAGATCAGGCAATGGGTCGATCCGCCAAAATGGAACATCCCGAGTTGATCCCCTTTTTTCACATGCTGCCCCTCAAAGACCGTAATTTCATTGGACGAAACTTCTGACATGCCGACAAACAATACGGCCATTAATCCGATGTCCGGGTTGTCGGCCTCAATGAAAATCAATGCTCTGGATGCAACATGGGTAATATAACCCTGGGAATTATTTGGACCGGCCGGGTCGAAACCTTCAGAAAGAGCTTCGGCATAATAAGAACCGTCAATCAGGCGGGTTTTTACAATCCTTCCGCTTACAGGACTATGCCAGCGGTGATAACTCAATGCGCTCAGAAAAGCCTGATAAACCGTGCCATCGACAAACTGTTCGGCAAGGGGGTCCATCTCCATCATATGCTGAAGCGAATAAGGTTGGGCTTTTATCCAGAACTGGTCGGTAAATTTTACCTTTCTCACAATCCGGTATGGAGCTGACTCGCAGGCGTTGGCTATAACAGCATCATCATCAGGGCTTGCGACGGGGCGCCTGCCTTCCCGGAATTCTCGCGTGAAGAAATGATCCCATGACGAAAACCCATAATAGGGGGCATCCGGATTGCATATAAAATCTTCGGCAAAATGCGGCATGGCTGCCTTGGCATCCCGGCCAAACCAGCCTTTTTCCGGATCGTCGCTTAGAACGTATCTGGATTCTGCAGAACCGAGGAATATCGCCCATTGACTGAGAATCTTTTTCAACTGGCGGTTGACCTTATCGTTGAGAAATGCTGATGTACCGGCAGGAGTTCCCATCGGCCAGTCAAGAATAGCATTTATCGGAAAACCGACCAGGCCGGTTTTGTTAAATTCGGGAGCCATGGTCATAATTCTGTTCAGTACCTGAAGCATCTGCCGGTAGTTTTTAATCTGGGGATTACCGATCGGGTCCTTGTCGAACAACACATTGTCCGGCACTTGTTCGAACATCTGGCTGAACAGCATGTACAATTGCGGGTCCTTTTCGATTAGCTCCTTGAATTCCTGGATGACACCAATCAATGGTATGTCTGCGGATTCTGATCCTTTAACCACCTTTTCCAGCCATTGATCAAAAAGCAACTGATCTGAAGGAAGCCATTGGCCAACGTTATATTGAGGAGCGGTTTTTAGGGATTCAGCTACCGCATTTTCCCCGGTAAAGAGGCAGAAAACAGTGAGCAACAGTGAGGTAAGAATTGCGAATGTCCACTTTTTCATTATTTTCTCCTTCACAGGGGCGCCTTGATTTTGAACCAAAATCCTAATTTTGCAAGGTACCCTTTAGGTGTTGTCGAACAATTTTAATTCAAGCAAGTCGCTCGCTGCCGCAATAGACCTCATCCACTTGAAGGTACATTGCCGCTTTCGGTGTCATTTCCGGGTGTTTTATATGCACCCATTTGACAACAGACTGATATTTCTCGCCTTCCGTATAGATTTCGACTATTCCTTTTACCTGATATGATTTTCTTGTATCAGCATCCAGAACAACAAAAGCCATCTTTTTGTTGCTATCAATATTTGCTCTTGTTTTAAAAAATTTGTTGTCTGCAACGACAATGGTCTCATCGTCAAGATATTTTAAGTAGCTCACGTATATAACATTTGAAACAGCATTGTTGTCGGCAGTTGCAATACAATATAAAGTAGCTTTATCAATTGCAGCTTTTACTTCATCTGGTAGCTTTGGCATGGTAATTTCCTGATGATTGAATTTTTTCTGAAGCAGGCTATTTTGAATTAATGGTTTCAATACTTTTATAACGTCTTTCCTCTTCTCTTGAAAGAAAAAGAGGACAGGTCTGTTTTTTATATGACGTTGGCTTGCACTGCAAAAATAATCCTGGCCTGTAGTTTTAGTCAATTGATTCCACTTTGGGAAAGAGTGCTTTTTCTGAAAATTTCGAAGTAACACCAAGTGGTTATTGTGAAAGAGCTAACTGTTGAGCAGAGAAAAGCACCCGGCCGATCTTCTGGAGTATTTGGGCAACGCCCAGATGATTAAACCAGAAAATCCAGGCAGCACGTGTACGTGAGGACCTGCCGGCGATACCGAACGGTTCGTTATCTTCACGGTATTTATCTTCATGCTGATCGTCGTTATCCCGGTCATGACGTCCTTCCTTATCCCCAGCTGGGCAGCCAGATTTACGGTATGGCCGGTATGCTGTTTTACAAGCGGCGTGTTGCTCCATACCGCTTTGCATAAAGGCAAGATATTGCATTTGTTTCAAAAGTGTTGCGCCAAGTGCATGGAACAGCTAGGATGATATGGAGATATCCTCAGGTGGGCAGGCTTGATGTTCTTATTTGGTTTTCGTCCGGAAATGAGCGATTCTTACCTAAATCTAGGTGCTCGATAAATTTAACCGCAGGCATGGTTGATATTCCGGGGATTAAATTTTGAGAGTAACGACGAGTTAGGGGAAAAGCGCTGTTTCAGGATGGAAACTATTTAAGGCTTGAACGGACAGCCGGCTCTTTCGTTTTCAGAATGCTGATAATGGTTCAACACAGAGCTGTCATGCTTACACACTCAGCGATGACTTTTCTTATGTTCAGACGGTTTCCTCATCTCCTGGCTTCTCTGCTCATGTCCTTTTTTCTATGTCTGGCCCTTGCCGGAATAGCCTCCGGTTCGGAGTCGTCACCATTCCGGGCCTTTTATCCCCATATTAAAACCATCTCAACAAATGATCTTTACGAAGGGATTATTGACAAAACGATCATTGATGTTCGCAGTCTGTTTGAATATAACGTCGTCCATATAAACTCCGCAATCAATCTTCCCCTTGCCGATGCTGACTTTGCCGATAGGCTCTTCAAGCTTAAGGATTTGCAGGAGGAGGTAGAACTGGTCTTTGTCGGCAACGATGCAGATTGCTCGCGAGCTTTTAAAGCAGCCAGAATCGCACGGTTGCAAGGTATGACGAATGTGGTGGTTTATGACGCCGGTGTTTTTGTCTGGCTGCATGCCAACCCGGAGAAAACATGGCTGATGGGTCAGACACCGGCCCGGCTGGAGGAGGTGCTGCCGCTTGTACAGCACCAGATACACCTGGCTTCCTATGATCAATTCAGAAGACTTGCCATGAAACCGCAGGCCCTTGTTGTCGATATCAGGGACATCTATCGCCGCCGCTATGTTCCGCAGGGCTTGGAAGTGAAGAATATTGTGCTCGGTGCTCTGCTGCAGGCGGTCGGAAACCGTATCTGGGCCGAGCGACCATTATTGATCTTTGATTCTGATGGCAGCAAGATCCGCTGGCTCCAGTTGTATCTGCAGGCGGGCGGCTATCATAATTATCAATTTCTTGAAGGTGGTCTGGACGCCTTGCCCCGGGAATCCCTCTCTTCCGTCTCCGGCAGGAGAAGCGATACGGTTTCAATCAATCAGAACTATTTAAAGGACGCACTGGCTGACCTGGGAAAGGCTGATAAAACAGCAGATTTCTTCGTCTATGTTCTCTCTTCCGTCCGTTTCAATAATCTCGCCTTCATTTCTACAGAAGAGACTTCTGCACAATTGCATATCTCAAGAGAACAGTTGCTGCAGGAATCTGAGAAGCTTGCTGCAACGGGACTCGTCCACTTTTTTGAGGCAGACGGTAACCTTATTTACCAGATAGACCCGCTGATTGTCTGGAAAAAAGAAATGGTGGGAATGCGCTGGCAACAGAGTGTCGATCAGTTTCACAATCATAAAAACGAGTGATCAATGGCAAGCATCCGTCTCTTTGTATTCCTGTTGCTCATGGCTCTGACTACGGCTTGCTTGGCACGTACGTCCCAATCGGTGCGGCTTGCCCTGCATTGGCTGCCGCAGGCCCAGTTTGCCGGATACTATGTGGCGCTCGAAAAAGGCTTTTATCGTGATGCCGGACTCGATCTTTCCATTCTTCCCGGCGGACCTGACACTGTTCCTGCCGACCGGCTCAGTTCCGGGGAAGCCCATTTTGCCACCATGTTTCTCTCTCATGCCCTGGAACGATGGGGTGCCGGAATCCCGGTGGTTAATGTTTTGCAGCTATTCCAGCATTCATCCCTGATGCTCATAACCAAAAAAAGCGATAACATCCGGACAATTAATGAGCTTGCCGGCCACCGCGTGGCCATGTGGGCAAATGAATTTCAGATCCAGCCCTGGGCTTTGTTTCGACAACAGGGGATAGATGTCCCTATTGTCCAGAGTAACGGATCGGTGGACCTCTTCCTGCAAGGGGCTGTAACCGCGATGCTGGCGATGTGGTACAACGAGTATCACGCTATATTGTCCGCCGGTTACCGCGAGGATGAATTACAGCCGTTTTTCTTTAGGGATACTGACTTCGATTTCCCGGAGGACGGCATCTATTGTCTTGAGGAAACCGCCCAAAAACATTTGGACCTGATACCTGCACTTAATTCGGCAACGGTAAAGGGCTGGCAATATACCTTCGATCATGAAGATGAAGCGCTTGATATCGTTGAAAAGAAAATGCGCGAAGCGAATCTGCCGGTTTCGCGGATTCACCAGCGCTGGATGCTCAGAGCCGTTAAATCTGCTATGTCTGCCAGGGACGGCAAACTGTTAATCGGACAGTTGCGTCGTCAGTCCTATAACGTCGTTGCCGAAACCATTCGGGCCTCAGGCGTAACACACGATCTTCCCTCCTACGAGGAATTTGTCTGGAGATCTGATAATGCAGATTAGGATGAGCATTACGGTAAAAGCGGTCTGTCTTTTTTTGCTCATTTCGACCGCTATTCTGGCGGTTGTTTATGCCTACAGCTTCTCGGTATCACGAAAGATCATCGTGGCGCTTGCCGAGGACAACAGCCGCATTTCCGGTAGTAATGTCGCTAACCTGGTTACCTCTAAAGTAATGCCGATCGAGAAGATTGTTCTCAACGTCGCCATTGCACTTGAGAATCCGGATCTTTCGGATGAAGCAATGATCGATATGACTAAAGGAATTATTGAAGGAAACGACAGCGTTTTTGGTGCGGCGATCGCCTTTAAGCCGTTCGGAATGTTCGAAGACCAACTCTATTTCGCTCCTTACAGTTACCGGGAAGATGGCAGGATAGCTACGATGATGCTAGGCAACAGCGATTATCGCTATTTCCATCTCGACTGGTATCAACTGCCGGTGCTCCTGGAGAAGCCGGTCTGGACCGAACCCTATTATGATTCAGGCGGCGGTAATATTGTCATGGTGACCTTCGCGGTACCGTTTTACCGAATGGACCATGATACACGACGTGTTGCCGGTGTTGTTACCGCCGATGTATCTCTCGCCTGGCTTCAGAAGTATATTTCAGATATCAAACTATACGACAGCGGTTACGCCACGCTTCTGTCAAGGAACGGTTTGTTTATAGCTCACCCCTCAAAGGAACTCATACTAAACGAGACCATCTTCTCACTGGCGGAATCTCTTGATGACAAAGAATTATGGGAGATCGGCAGGGATGCGGTTTCAGGGGGCTCGGGCTTTCTTGCCAGAAATCGATACCAGGACCAGAAGAAGAGCTTCCTGTATTATCAGCCCCTGCCTATTGGCGGCTGGTCGTTGCTGTTTCTCGTTCCACAGGCAGAAGTGCTGCACGAAATAACCAGTCTTGGCTGGAGAACGCTTGCTATCAACCTGTTCGGGTTCCTGGTTCTGAGCCTGGCTATTATCCTGCTCACCAGGAGATTTACCCGGCCGCTTATCAAGCTGTCCAAGTCTGCCAGGGAAATTTCAAAAGGTAATCTCAATGCCGAAATCCCCTCGCTTAACGCCCAGGATGAATTGGGCGACCTGACCCAATCATTCAGTGAAATGCAGCGCTCGCTCAACGAGCATATTGATCAGCTCACAAAAACAACGACCCAAAAAGAACGTATCGAGTCTGAGCTGCGCATCGCACGAAACATTCAGATGTCTATTTTGCCGAAAATTTTCCCAGCCTTTCCAGATCGTATAGAATTTGATATCTTTTCGATGATCAGACCGGCCCGGGAAATTGGTGGTGATCTGTACGATTTCTTTTTCCTTGATGAGCACCGGTTCTGTTTTCTTATCGGCGATGTCTCCGATAAAGGTGTTCCCGCCGCCTTTTTTATGGCGGTTACCAAAACCCTTTTGAAAGTGATAGCAGAGCAGCATCCCGATCCCGGAGATATCCTGACAAAGGTAAACAACGATCTGGCGGAGGGGAACGATTCCTGTATGTTTGTCACGCTCTTTATCGCCATTCTGGACCTGAGAACAGGGGGTGTTCAGGTTGGCAATGCCGGGCATAACGCTCCGGTGCTTCTGACCCCGGATGGCGAGAGCTTTCTGCCCTCGCCCAATGAACCGCTGGCCGGCGCGATGCCTGACATGTATTATACAACACAGGAATTTGTATTGAACCCCGGGGAGTACCTCCTGCTCTACACCGATGGTGTCACCGAAGCGATGAACCTCTCCCGCGAGTTTTACTCGGATGAACGATTACTGCAGGAACTGGGGCGCATAGCAAAAGAATCACCGAAACAAATCGTCGAAGATATCGAAAAAGCTGTTCGTGATTTTTCAGGTGCGGCGGAACAGTCTGATGATATAACTATGCTCTGTTTACGTTTTAACAGCAGATCTGAAACAGGCGGCAGACGAAAAGGGGATCGTCCTTAGTCCGGAGATTCCGGCCGGTTAGAGGACAGAGGCGATCATTCGGGGTGGCCGTTATTTATAGTATCTGTAGTCGTCAACGTTTATATAGGATATATGACTACAGTTCAACTGCCCCTGGCGTACTAAAATGTCGGGGCGATATCTCTTCGGGGTGCAACGATGATCAAAAGTAAACTCCGGGACATGCTCAGAACGGATGTTCCTATCACCAAACGACATTTGTTCTCCTGGCTCAGGTCTGCCGGCTGGTCTCTGCAAATACTGCTGGTGATCCTCATCGTAATCACGGTTGTCGCACGGGTTGTTCCCCTTGAAATGCAGAAACGGCTCGTCAATCAGGCTATCACTCACAAAAACGTTAAGCTTTTGCTCATCTACAGTATGATTTTTCTTGTTGCGGTTCTTGTGGCCAGCGGGGTCAAGTATTTGATAACCCTGATCCAGACCCGCATTTCTCAAAAGGTGCTGGCCCAGATACGTAAAGACCTCTATGCCCATATTCTTACCCTGCCGCTGAACTACTTCAGGAAGACGCCTCCCGGCACGCTGGTGTCCGCGCTCGTAACCGAGGTTGCCCCGACCGGAGAACTGATCGGTATGGCTTTGGCGGTTCCGTTGATAAATATCCTGACCTTTGCCGCTTTTATAGGCTTTTTGCTCTACCTGAACTGGTTTCTGGCCCTGATCTCCATGAGTGTCTATCCGTTCACCATGTATGTTGTCGCCCAAACTGCAGCAGCGCTCGAACCAGGCCAACAAAGAGCGGGTGAAGACCACGAGGGAGCTGTCGGGGATCATTACCGAGACCATTACCGGTATCAACGAGGTGCATGCGAACGGCTCCTTTTCCATCGAGAACAAGAAATACGGGGCCTATGTCGATAAACTCTTCAAAATCCGTATTGTCTGGAACATCTATAAGCAGGGAACAAAAATAGTATCGAATTTCAGTAACAATCTCGGTCCGTTCCTGATCCTGCTCGTGGGCGGGTATCTGACCATAAACGGGCGGCTGGACCTTGGCGGACTAATGGCTTTTCTTGCTGCAAATGAAAAGCTGTTCGATCCCTGGCGGGAAATGATGGATTTCTATCAGGTCTATCAGGATGCCGTCGTACGCTACAAGCAGACGATGGAATTTCTTGATGAAAAACCTGAATTCGTTGTTTATCCGGAAAACAGGCCGGTGCTCGAACTTGCGGGCAGTGTGCGGGCGGAGAAGCTGGATTTCACGGTTGACGGTAATGTCCAGCTTCTCAAGGGCGTTAATCTTGATCTCAAGGCCGGAGAGCACCTCGCGCTGGTCGGTTTTTCCGGATCCGGTAAATCAACGCTTGCCAAATGTCTGGGCCAGATGTACACACCGACCGGCGGCAGAGCCCTGATCGGGGATATGGACGTAACCACCCTGTCGAAGCTGGATGTGGCTCGCAATGTATCGGTGGTCTCCCAGGCTCCTTATATTTTCAACGGCACGATCCGGGAGAACCTGCTCTATTCGGTTAACGCCATCAATGAAAGCCCTGTTGAGGGTATAAAGAAGACAGAGCCAAGTCTTGATGAAGAGATTGCCGTCCTGCAGCAGTGCGGCATCTTTGTTGATGTCCTGCGCTTTGGGCTCGGCTCGATACTGAGCATTGATCATGCGGTGCAGATGGGGGCGAAGATAGTCCGGATTCGCGACGGCTTCAGAGACGATTTTGGTGATCAGTTAGGTGACAGCGTTGAGTTTTTCGATGAAACGAGATATCTGGAATACTCGAGTGTTGCGGAAAATCTCATTTTTGCCAGTACGGACAGAGAGAGCTATACCACCGAGCGTCTGGTCGACAATGCATTCTGTCTCGATTTCCTCACTAAAGAGGGCATGCTTGCCGGTCTCTATGCACTGGGCGCAAGCCTGGTCAGGGAATGTGTTAGTGCCCTTGGCGCAGGTGACGCCGGAAGCGAATTTTTCTCCCGGTCACCGGTTCAGCCGGATGAACTGAAGCACGTGCGCAAAGTTGAGCGAAAGCTTGAACGTTCAGGCCTTGATGAGATTGACGCTGATGACAGGAAACTTCTTCTTTCCCTGGTTTTTCGTTTCGTGCCGGGAATACATACCCTGCATGAACTGCCTGAGGCCGCCAGATTCATGATCCTGGAAGGGAGAAAGGCCTTTCGCCGCCTGATCCAGGATAAAAAGGACGAACGTTTTACCTTTTATCAGCGCAGCGAATACCTCTATGACCAGTCAATCATGGCAAACATTCTTTTTGGAAAGTTTACCACGGCTGACCCGGAGATACAGGAAACCTTCTCGCAACTTATTGTTCAGCATCTTATTAATGAGGATCTGCTTGAAGAGATTGTGGATATCGGACTTAACTTCCAGGTCGGTTCCAGTGGGGATAGACTTTCAGGCGGGCAGAAACAGAAGCTGGCTATTTCCAGGGCTTTCCTGAAACCGGCCCCGGTGATTATCATGGATGAGGCGACGAGTGCTCTGGACAATAAGTCTCAGGCCAGGATCCAGCGGCTTATTGAACGCCGATGGAAGGGCAAAAACACCCTGATAAGTGTTGTCCATAGACTTGATATTATAAAGAAATTTGATAGAGTTGCGGTCATGAAGTCCGGCGAGATCGTCGAAATCGGGCCCTATGATGAACTCATGGAAAAGAAAGGAAGTCTCTATCAACTGGTGACGGGAAACAGATGATGGCGGAGCCGATTATCAGAACGACAATCCTGCTGGGAACGGATTTGTCTGCTCTGAAAGACCTCGGAGCGGGGCTGGACTTGTTCCAGGAAAAAGCCCGCCTTGCCAAACGGGATCATTTCCATATCCGTCTGGCGCTTGATGAACTGGTAACCAACAGCGTGTCCTACGGGTTTAGTAGCGGAGTCGGCAGCGGTATCATTATCGAGATCGCCTTGCTGCCCAATAACCTCTGCGAGATTATTTACAGTGATGATGCCCCCCGCTTTGATCCTCTGGTCCATACCATTGCGCCAACTCAGAGCAGTATCGAAGAGGCCAGTGTCGGCGGCTTTGGCATATCGTTTGTGAAACAGATGATGCACGAAGTAAGCTATTCCTATGAAAACGGCAGAAACATCATTACAATGAAGAAAAAGCTGGCTGTGGATGTTGCCTGAAATGCAGCCCATAAACTGAGTTTGAGGTACTATTATGGAACTAATCTGGTCTGATAGCAACGGCATGCATGTGCTCAAGGTTTCCGGGAGCCTGGATTCAAATACTGCTCCTGAGATGATTCAATCTATCGAAACCTACCTGAAAGACCACCCGAAAAGTCTGGTGATAGATTTTTCCGGAGTGGATTACGTTTCCAGTGCCGGGCTGCGGGTGGTTATAAAGACCAATCATACGCAGACCGCAGCGGGCGATAAGATGATTTTGTGTGGTCTGAAGGATTATGTGCAGGAAGTTTTTGAAATGTCAGGTCTCAGCAAAATACTTGATATCAGGGATAATATTGAATCTGCGACATCGTAGGGAACTGCTCGGCAAGAGCCGTGCTAGCTGAACCGGGAGTACCTGCGAGTTCCACCTTGTCGCCTCAAGGCGGCTTCCGATGAACTTCTTGATGCGGCTATCATGAAATTGTGCTATATCTCTCCCTTCTGACAGGGGGCCGGTCTGAAAAAGAAAAAGGGATTATCCGGTAAGCGGAAATCCCTTTTTATCTATGGAGGCGGCGAGCGGAGTCGAACCGCTGAATAATGGTTTTGCAGACCACTGCCTTGGCCACTTGGCTACGCCGCCCTGTTTTCTGTACTGGAACCGTTCTATATACCATAGAAGGGGGTTTTGACAAGAGGAAAAAAAGGAAATATCAGGCAATGGATGTGAATATAGATAGTTTGGTTACCGAGAACAAGAAGGTCATTGCAGAACTTGAAACCCTTATCGGCTATCGTTTTACTGATCTCCGTCTGCTGCAGAAAGCACTGATTCACTCCTCCTATGCTTTTGAAAAGGGGCAGGCCGGGGAGGACAATCAACTGCTCGAGTTTCTCGGCGATGCGGTGCTTGATCTGGTCATCGGAAACATGCTGTATGAACGCTATCCTGATATGCGCGAAGGCGATCTGACACGGTTCAGGGCATCGCTTGTCAACGAGACCAACCTTGCCTTCATGGCCCGTTCCGTGGAGCTCGGGCGTTTTCTCTGCCTGGGAAAGGGAGAGGATGCCGGCAGCGGGCGGAATAAATCCTCTATTCTTTCATGTGCTTTTGAAGCAGTGATCGGTGCGGTTTTCAAGGACAGCGGCTATCTGTCTGCCGTGGAACTGGTGGAAAATCTGTTTGCCGCCTCAATTGAAGAGAAGAAATCAGACCTGCTGCTCGCAGACGCGAAAACCAGGCTGCAGGAGATGCTTCAGGAAGAATTCAATGAGGCGCCCACCTATCGCATCGTCAGCGAGGAAGGTCCTTCCCATTGCAAGCAGTTCAGTGTTGCGGTTGTCTTTCGGGATGAAGTCCTGGGAACCGGACTGGCCGGCTCGAAAAAGGAAGCCGAGCAGCGCGCTGCCGCTCTCGCTCTGAAACAGTGGCATGCCGACTCGGCACGCGATTGATACCAGTGCTTATTATTCCGTATTTCATCCAGCATCGCGGATGTCCTCACCGCTGCCTTTTTTGCAATCAGAATGCAATAGCCGGCCCAGGCAGCATCCGGACACATTGATCCGGAAGAAGATCTCCGCCAGTGTGTTGAACGGTGGTTTGGCCGCGCAAAAAATCCGGGGAATACACAGGTCGCTTTTTTCGGGGGGTCTTTTACCTGCCTGGAGGAGACATTGCAGCATCGTTTACTGGAGGCCGTACAACCATATATCCGTACCGGCAGGGTGGCATCAGTCAGATTGTCGACGCGGCCAGATTGTCTCAGTTACGATCAATGTGAATTCCTCTATGCCTATGGTGTTAGGAGCATTGAACTGGGTGTTCAGTCGATGGATGATGCGGTACTTACAAAGGCACATCGAGGACACACCTCGGAAGATTCCAGGAAGGCTGTGAAATTGCTTGTCGCATCCGGGTTTGAGGTCGGTGTTCAGTTGATGCCCGGACTGCCGGGGGAAACCACGACCTCATTTCTCAAGGGAGTTCGGGACATCGCCTCTTTTCGACCGGACTTTGCCCGACTCTATCCGACCCTTGTTATCAAAAACACGGAACTGGCACATCTGTATGCGAAGATCTTCATGGAAACCGCTCTCTTTGCATAGGGCAGTCACCTTGTGCAGGCGGGCTCAGGACCTGCTCGACAGACAGGGAATAGGCGTTATTCGAATGGGATTGCAGCCCTCTATCGAACTTGAGAAACAGGTTGTCGCCGGACCCTATCATCCGGCCTTCGGAGAGCTTGTACAGGGGACGAAGGTGGTATCTCGGAACCAGGGAAATGCTCAGGAAAACAGGTCCCGGCAGGTCGCTGACGGTTACGATATCGGACCGGGATTATTCCGCCTTTGTCGGTCCGCACAGGCAGAATCTCATCCGCCTTCGAGCCCTGCCATTCTGCGGCACGCTTATCGTTGAGACGGATACATCTTTGGAACGCGGACAGGTTCGCCATGTTATCAGTTAATCATCTGGATATCCGTTACGGCGAGAAACATTTGTTCAGGGATGTCTCTGCCGTTGTCTATCCTGGAAACAGGATCGGACTGGTCGGGGTTAACGGTACGGGAAAGACCACGCTGATGAAGATCATGGCACGGGAGACGGCAACAGATGACGGAACCGTCAATTGCTCCAAGCTCTTTTCCGTTGCTTATCTTCCCCAGGAAGCCGGAGTGTTCGATTCCGGCCGAACGGTCTATGAGGAAGCGGAACAATCATTCGGCTCAGCACTTGCCCTCCAGAAAGAGGCTGAACATCTCAACGAGATGCTGAGCAAGACGTCCCCGGAGAGTGAAGAGTTCAACCTGCTTCTTGAACGACAGGGTGAAATTCAGCATCGGCTGGATGAGAGCGATATCTATACCATCCGGACCCGTGTGGAGACAATACTGCACGGTCTTGGCTTCAGTGATGATGATCTGCAGATGCCGGTCTCATCATTTTCCGGTGGTTGGATCATGCGACTGATGCTGGCCAAGATGCTGCTCGCCGCACCTTCACTGATGCTGCTCGATGAGCCGACCAACCACCTTGATCTTGAATCACTTACCTGGCTGGAGAACTTCCTGCAGTCCTACCAGGGAGCGATGGTCATCATTTCACATGATCGGGCTTTTCTTGACCGAACGGTTAACCAGACCTGGGAATTGAGCCTGGGCAGGCTTACCGTCTACAAGGGCAATTACTCTTTTTACATCACCGAAAAAGAGGAGCGCCGCCGGATTGAAAAAGCTTCCTATGACAATCAGCAGGCACAGGTTCGACAGACGATGCGTTTCGTCGAGCGTTTTAAGGCAAAATCAACTAAGGCCCGCCAGGCGCAGAGCAAACTCAAGCAACTTGAAAAGCTCGATCTTATTGAACTGGCGGACGATGAGCAATCGGTCAGGTTTTCTTTTCCGCAGGCTCCCCATTCCGGCCGCGACGTGATGCTGCTTGAGGGGATAACCAAAACCTATGGTGGTAAAGAGGTCTTCGAACCGGTTGATCTGCAGTTGCAGCGGGGCGACAAGGTTGCCATCGTCGGGGTCAATGGTGCCGGAAAATCGACACTTTTAAAAATCATGTCCGGCCAGCTCGCGCCAGACAAGGGGACGTGCCGACTCGGCAGCGGTGTACAGATCACCTATTTTGGTCAGCATCAGGCCCAGGAGCTCAGTCCCGGGCATACGGTCCTGGAGATCATGTCACATGGCTCGGAAGATTTGACCATCACCCGGATGCGCTCTTTGCTCGGAGCGTTCCTGTTTCGTGGAGAGGACGTGGACAAAAAGGTATCAGTCCTTTCCGGCGGGGAGAAGAGCCGTCTCGCCCTGGCGCGGATGATAGCGACACCGGCGAACTGCATGCTGCTTGACGAGCCGACCAACCATCTGGACATGAGCTCGCAGGAAGTCCTGCAGGAGGCCATGCGCCAGTACAGCGGCACCATTGTTGTCGTCTCGCACAATCGCTATTTTCTTGACCAGTTTGTGAACAAGGTGATTGAGGTGAAGGGTGGATGTGTCTCCCTGCATGACGGTAATGTTGCCGATTACCTCTATTACCAGGATCTTCTCAACCGCCGTAAGATGGAGGAGAAGAAAGGAGAGGAGGCCCTATCTCCATCAGAGACCGATACTTCTCGTGACAACAAAAAGGACAAGCGTCGCAAGGAAGCTGAACGGCGTCAGAAAAGGCAGCAGCTCGCCGGCTCCTGGCTGAAGAAGCTCGCCGAGGCGGAGAAGAAGGTGGAAAAGCTGGAAATGAAAAAGGAAGTGCTTGAGAAACTGCTGGCAGATCCCGCCCTTTATCAAGATCAGGATAGGTGGAGCACGACAAGCCGGGAGTATGAAGAGTGCCGTCGCCGGATGGACCGCTGGATGGGGCGCTGGGAAGAAGCCCAGACGAAAATTGATGAAATAGATGCAGCTATTGAACATGATTGAAACCGCTTTCGACGGTTGTTCGTACGATTATAAATGTATGAGGCAGTCTGTTGCAGGATGGAAACTAGCATAATTGCATTTCCTGCAGTCTCTGAGCTATTGTAGGGGAAACGACAAGGGTACCTTGAATAATTAGATTATTCATCCGGGATCTAGTATGATGCAGAGATCGGGTGAAAAGGCAATTATTCAGGGTGGATATAATTATTAAGGAGGGTGCGATATGAAGAAATGGGAATGTACCGTATGCGGCTATATTCATGAGGGGGGCGAACCGCCTGAGGAGTGTCCGATCTGCGGAGCCGGCAAGGAATATTTTATCGAGATTGTTGAAAAACAGGAAGAGGCACTTACCGACGTGACGAAGCCGGGGGATGCTGCTGCTGTCTCGCCGGCTCCAGCGCAAGGCCGCAAGCCAACCGGCTTGACGGCGCTTGTTCTGAAGTATCACCTGCATCCTATCTCGGTGCATACGCCTAACGGAGTGCTGCCGCTTGCCATACTGTTTCTTTTTCTGGCCACAGCCTTCGGGCTGGCAGGATTTGAGACGGCTGCTTTTTTCAACCTGGTCTTTGTCCTGTTGGTTATGCCGGTTGTTATCCTCACCGGTGTTCTGGAATGGCGAAATCGTTACGGGGGTATCATGACCCGTATTTTCGGTATCAAGATCGGTGCTTCGATCGTTGTCAGCAGTACGCTGCTGGCTATGGTTATCTGGCGCCTGGTTGACCCCGGGGTCGCATTCTCAGCCAGCCGCTGGGTCTATCTGCTGGTCGGTGTTGTCATGGTGGGAGGTGTGGGACTTGCCGGTCATATGGGTAGTAAACTCGTTTTTGACCCGAGAGATAGATAGCATCTGAGGGAAGACGATTGTAAAACTAAACTCCGCTATGCCCTGCGACATACCGGGGTTTTTTGTGTCTATCCCTCCTGCAATCCTCTTTTCTCCGGACTGGAAAAAGGAGTTCTCCCTGGTAAGACTTTTTCTCAATGGAGTGGCGTCTGAACAGGTTGTCAACCAATCCGCCGCTTTTGAAAAGGATAGTAAAAGGAAACACGTAACTCAAGCCGGCACATCGTTTATCCGTATCATGCCATAAAATTTCGTTTGCAATGCAGAAAGTCCTTTCAATACGGACTTGTCTTCATGTTGCGCTCCCTGTCCATCGTGCATAAGATTGTCTACAGAGTGGTACATGAGCGATGGTCATTACTGCTCGCAACCGCAATGACAGTTGCGTGTTGCTGCCGTGTGGCGACGAGTTTGCGGAAACGATTATCAATACGACGAATATTAAGAAAAGCTGGATCAGTCACGAGGCCTCTTTCATAATGAAAAACGAAATCCGAGATTACCTCTATCAGGCTGATATGCCTGACGCATTGCGCTCCGAGAACACCCTGCTGAAAGGGAAAATAGCGGAAATAACACGCCAGAACAGGAAACTGTGCGAAAAACTGGAAGCCTGTGAGAAGAGAGATCCGGCCGTTCAGACCGGCCGGCAGGACGAACAGGCCTTGCGCCTGGCTGAACTGATAATCGACAAGAGTCCGGCAATTCTTTTCCGCCGGCGAGCGGCAGAGGAGCTCAAGCTGCGTAAAATGGTATATGTCTCGCCGAATATTTCAAGATTTGGCTACAAGGCAGAAGATTTTCTGACTGGCAAGATGATGTTTCGGGACATTGTCTATCAGGAGGATGGGGAACGACTAACCAAAGAGATCAACGAAAATGTCAGAAATGACAGTGAATCATATACACAGATCTACCGTATTGTCACAAGCAAAGGGGAGGTGCGCTGGATAGAGGACCAGACCTCCGTGGTGGTCGATGAGGTGACGGGTGAACGTTATCATCAGGGTATTGTCATTGATATCAATGAGCGCAGAGAGGCCGAGGAAAAACTGCGTCAAAGTGAAGAGAAATATCGACGAATTGTTGAAACGGCCGGGGAAGGTTTCCTCCTAATGGACCTGGAACACAGGATTGTTGATCTGAATTCGGCATTTGCCCGGATGGTTGGCTGCAGAAGGGAAGAACTTATCGGAAGAAATCCGTTTGAGGCTGCAGACAACGGGTATAAACAATTCTGGTCGAACGGTCGTGAAGAGGACCGCCGGCGGCTTTATCGGGAATTTGAGTGCGAAATCAAAGTTGGCGATGGAAGGGCGGTGCCGGTGCTTGTTCATGCGAACACCTTGCGCTCCGACAACGATGAAGTGATCGGGAACATGGCCTTTGTCACGGACATGACAGAGCAGAAGAAAGCACTTTCCCTGGCCGGAGAGGTTCAGCGCAGCCTGTTGCCTGAACATGCGCCATTAATTGAAGGATTCGATATTGCCGGCAGGAACATACCCTGTGACGAGGTTGGCGGGGATTATTATGATTATCTGTGGAATGAGAGGACTGGACCATCAAGGTTTTCAGTTGTTGTCGGGGATATCTCCGGCCATGGGGTTGATTCGGCATTATTGATGTCCTCCGCTCGTGCGTTTCTGCGTATGCGCGCCTCACATCCCGGAACGGTGTTTGATATCGTCACGTCAATGAACCAGCATCTGACGGAAGATGTGGGTGACTCCGGGCGGTTCATGACCCTCTTCTATCTGACGATTGACAGGGGGGAAAGCCGCTTCGAATGGATTCGCGCAGGGCATGATCCTGCCTGGCTTTACAACCCGGTTGCCGACCAGTTTGAGGAACTCAAGGGGCCGGGGCTTGCGCTGGGAATCCACCGGGAATTCAGCTACCAGGTGCAGCAAAGATCAGGTCTGGCCCCGGGGCAGGTACTCATGGTCGGGACCGATGGCATATGGGAAGCATGTGACAAGCACGGAGAGATGTTTGGCAAAGAACGGATCAGGCAGATTATTCGCAGGAATGCCTCTGCCAGTGCAGAGCATATCCTGAACAGGATCATAGAGGAACATGCCCTTTTTTGTCAGGGAACCCGGTCGGAAGATGATGTGACGCTTGTCGTTGTGAAAATGCTGGAATAGACCTTATGCTTCCGGAGTTAATTCTCTGGTCCCGATTATCCTGTGCAGCAGAACAACACGATGGTCAGGGGCATGACCATCGTGTTTTCTTTACAGGAAGTACCGGAACCGGCATCCGGTCTTCTCCATTAACCTCTCAGTGCTTCGGCGATGGAATCGCAGACGTAATCTATATTTTCGGTCGTCAGGGCGGCAACGTTTATTCTGCCGCCGCCGCTAATCACATAAATAGCCTTGTTCTCTCGAAGCCAGTCAACAGTAGCATCGGTCAAACCACTAAAGGAAAACATGCCTCGTTGCCGGGTGATGTATGAAAAGTCATGGCTAACATCGCGACTGGCAAGCCCGCTTACCAGGGCCGAACGCATGCTGATGATTCGCTCGCACATGGTGGAGAGTTCAGTGCGCCAGGCTTGTTCAAGTTTCGGATCTGAGAGAACGGTTTTTACGATCAGGCCGCCATGTGCGGGCGGATTTGAATAACAGACACGCACCGTCTTCTTCAGGTGACTCAGGGCGACCTGGGTCTCTTCGCGACTCGGGCTGACAACGGTAATCGCTCCTGTCCGTTCATTATAAAGACCGAAGTTCTTGGAAAACGAGCTTGAAATAAAAAAATCGCCAACTTTTTCCGCAAAGGCCTCAACGCAGGCCCGGTCTTCTTCTACACCGCTGCCAAAACCCTGGTAGGCAAAGTCAAGAAACGGTGTCCAGCCCTTTTCATCGGCAAGCTCTGCGACAGCCTGCCATTGATCCCGATCAAGGTCGACCCCGCTTGGATTGTGGCAGCAGGCGTGCAGCAGAACAACGTCACCAGCGGGCACCTGGCCGAGACAGGACATCATTTCGTCATATTTGAGTCCTTTGGTCAGTGCATCGTAATAGGGATATGCTTCAATACCGAACCTCGCTGCCGCAAATATGCCGTTGTGGTTTGCCCAGGTCGGAGAACTGACCCAGACACGTGCGCCCGGGTTAAACTGTTGCAAAAGTTCCGCGCCGATTCTCAGCGCACCGGTTCCACCCGGGGCATGAGCTGTGCCCGCTCGGCCCAAGGCTATCACTTCACTTTCTGCGCCAAAGATCAGTTTTTGTACGCCAGCTGCATAAAGAGGATCACCTGAAATGGGCAGATAATTTTTGCTTTGCTCGGTATCAAGCAGGATTTGTTCAGCAGCTTTGACACACCCAAGGACAGGGGTTGCTCCCTGATCATCCTTATAAACGCCAACGCCAAGGTTGACTTTTGCCGGGCTGTTATCCTTGTTAAACGTCTCAGTGAGCCCGAGAATTGAGTCTGCCGGAGCAGCCGCCACAGATTTCCACATATGTTTCCTCATAAATAAAAATGTTAGATAAAACTGGTGAACAAAAATAATTGTTTTAATGAAAAGATCAATAGTAATAGAACGTGAGTGAAGAACGTGAGTGATAATTGTTGACATCGGGATCGATCTGACACGTTTTGATTCCTTTCATCGCCTCAAGGGCGACTCGCGCCTTAAGTTCTGCAGAATGTTTCCTTCTGTGTCTTTTCATAATTCCCGCACTTGTTCCTGGGTGAGGAAATATACATCAATTGACAACCTCTTTCTTGGTCCTAACCGGTGGGGCCATCTCTCGATTTGGTCAATCCACCTGTGCGTCAGCCCGGATATTTTACTTCCTGTCCCCTCCGGAACCGCAGTTTATGACGATGACGGTCAGGTTTGCCGAAAACTGCAAGTCAGATCGAATTACCATTTCTACAAAAGAACTGCCCTGCCGCAGGCTACGGGGTATGAAAACAGAGCAATTATTATTACAATAACGCTGCAATCGGCGGATAATAGACCCGGGCTGCTCAATAAATAACTTCGAAACAGCAGAAAAAGGTTGTCTCGTTCTGACTCTGTCTTACTTGTGTGGAGTAAAACGTTGGTCAGGTAGCATTTTTTTCACACTACTATTTAAAGGAGCTAAGGATGATCTATAGAAAACTGGGCAGATCCGGTATCGAGGCCTCGGTTGTTGGTTTTGGCGCCTGGGCCATAGGCGGCTGGATGTGGGGCGGGAGTGATGAAAAACAGGCGATAAAGGCAATTCACGCTGCTGTTGATGCGGGCCTGACCCTGATAGATACGGCACCGATGTATGGTTTCGGCGCTTCCGAAGAAATCGTTGGCAAGGCAATCAGAGATTGTCGTGATAAAGTCGTGCTGGCTACCAAATGCGGATTGATCTGGCACAAGGAACAGGGTGATTTCTTTTTTATGTCGGATGAAAAAGAGCGTACCACAGACGGAGACCGGAAAATTTACCGCTCCGGAGCAGCGGATACGATCCGCTATGAAGTTGAACAGAGCCTGAAACGGCTGAAGACTGACTATATCGACCTCTACCAGACACATTGGCAAGATCCCACAACACCGATAGCGAGTACCATGCGGACGCTGCTGGAACTGAAAAAAGAGGGTAAAATCAGGGCAATCGGCTGTTGCAATGCCGACCTGGGCCAGCTCGCAGAATATTGTGGTGCCGGTCAACTCGATGCTGATCAGGAGTTGTATTCGATGATTGATAGAAAGCAGGATGAGCAGAACCTGCCCTTTGTCATTGAGCATGAAATGGCATTTTTGGCCTATTCATCTTTGGGCCAGGGACTGCTGACCGGCAAAATCGGGCCTGAAAGGGTTTTTAACAAAGGAGATCTGCGTAATACAAAACCGCGCTTCAGCGTTGAAAACCGGCAGCGGGTACAGGAACTTCTGGCCCTGTTCCATAAAATTGCCGATCGTCTTGATCTGAGTTTGTCCCAGCTGGCCATTGCCTGGACGATTGCACAACCCGGCTGTTCACATGCCCTGGTTGGAGCGCGTACGGCCGAGCAGGTCCTTGAAAATGTCGTCGGCGGCGCAGTCCACCTGCCTGTTGAGGATATCCGGGAAATAAACGAGGCCCTGGCCACGGTTGGCAAAGATATTGAGTGATGTGACTGCGACAGCTCGTCCTGGCGGATCGTTGAAACAAAGGGTGGCGTTTATTGCGGAAGTGCAGAGGTCTTTTTAGATGATAGAAGCATTGATCTTTGATATGGACGGTACCCTCGTTGATTCAGAGCATCTTCACTATGAATCGTGGAAGGAGACACTGGCACATCACCATGTTGAACGTTTTCCTTTTGATGATTTTGTTGCCTATGTCGGGACGAGTAACGAAAAACTGGCTGAGGATTATATCAGCTCAGAACAACTGACACTCAGTGTTAACGATCTGGTGAGGGAGAAGCAGCTTATTTACCTGGAAATGATACCCGAAATAGAACTGCTGCCCGGCGTCAGGCAGACGATTGAATTTTTCCATGGCCGTGTTCGTCTGGCGGTGGCCTCCTCGTCACACCGGCTCGAACTGGACCGGATACTTAGAGACCCTTGGTCTCGCAGCGTGCTTTGAGAAGGTGGTCGGCGGCGACATGGTGACAAGGAAGAAGCCCGATCCGGAAATCTACCTGAAAACCTGTAAGGAAATGGGACTGCATCCGTCACTATGCGCGGCGTTCGAGGATTCCGGGTCAGGTGTTGCCGCTGCCAAAAAGGCGGGAATGCTGGTGGTTGCCATCCCCCACGGGCTGTCAAAACATCACGATTTCAGTGGGGCTGATCTCGTGGTATCACGCATGGATGAGGTCGACGGTTCTCTTCTCATGCGCTCTATTCGTTGATTCGGCGTCGGGCCGGGCGAGTTATCGTCGGGTCTCGACTCGTTTTTTGTCCTCGTTGACGTATTTGTAGAAAAGAGGGAATACCACAAAAAAGGCAAGACAGATCAGGTATTCCACTCCTTTTATATGGCTGTAAAAATCAACCAGGGTATTGGCGGGGGTGACGATACCGATAGCGACCATGTACTGTCTGACTAACTCCTGCACTTGCCAGCCGGTCTGTCTCAGCCCTGAAAGGAGAGCCACAAAAGCCCAGCCCCCGACCAGCGTACCTGCTATAACAGCTGTTTTTAGAAATGTTTCTGCCACTGTTGGTTTCATTCGTTCTCCTTTATGATGGCGTCCAGTCTTTACCTAGAAACCGGTGATAGCGGTGACGTAAGCTCTGAGCATTGGCAGAAAACCTTTATTGACTATTCCTCCGATCAAAGTGGCGACTGCCCAGAGGCTAATCAGGGCTGCTGATGCACCGATGACGGTGAAGAGGGCCACCGAGACTTCATGCCTTACATCCGTTTCAGTCTGTCGAGTAGTGTTAATCAAAGTTTTCATACCGTCCTCCAGTCTCTTAGGGTTGTTCGGGAAGGATGGGAAGCCAGCCTTCACCCTGGCTATTGCATTAACGATGCCAGCAGGACGAATCTGCGCCAGTATTTCATGAAATTCTTATATGATTGATAATATTAATTAAAATCAAGAATTTCTCAAAGTTTGTGCATAGCGGGAAATTTCCGGCCTGTGTGGAACAGCACCCCTGAAGTCACATGAGATAGAAGTGTCGCAAAATGCAGCACTTGTGTCGGTTAGTTTCCTGGATACGCGCAGGAGAATGGAATGCTGATTGTCTGAAGACAAACGGCAGAATTCGTGACTCGATCCGGGATTTTCGGGTATTCAGTTTTGAGCAAGTCTGGCAGGCATCATTCTGAAAACCTCCTTTGAGGTTTTTTGTTTGAAGCCTCTATACATTTATTACCAGGTACTTATTGTTAGGAAAGTATGCGCAACGCCGCTTATTGTTTCATAATAACAGGTTGCCGTATCCTGAAATAGCAGCTTCCAGAAAAGCAGCAAAAATGAGGGAATCATAACCATGAGGGGAAATCAGAATGAAACAGAGAATTTCTATCCTGGCACCACTGCTTTTCGGCTTTTGTTTTTCAGCCGGAGTTGTCTTTGCCGGCGAGAAACCAAATATCGTCGTGATCTGGGGTGATGATATCGGCGAATCGAATATCAGCGCCTACAACTTCGGCCTGATGGGGTACAAGACGCCGAATATCGACCGTATTGCCAAAGAAGGCATGATGTTCACCGACATGTATGCCGATCAGAGCTGCACGGCGGGTCGCTCGTCCTTTATCACCGGGCAGGCCACCGTTCGCACGGGTCTCAGCAAGGTCGGAATGCCGGGCGCCGCACAGGGGCTCCAGGCCGGGGATGTGACCATCGCTACGCTCCTTAAGCAGGAAGGTTATGCTACTGGCCAGTTCGGCAAGAATCATCTTGGCGACCGCAATGAGTACCTGCCCACCCTGCACGGTTTCGACGAGTTTTTCGGTAATCTTTACCACCTGAATGCCGAGGAGGAGCCGGAGCAACCCGACTATCCGAAGGACCCCGAGTTCCGCAGAAAATACGGGCCGCGCGGTGTCATGAACTGCGTGGCAACAAAGGTCGATGATCCGACCGAGGATCCGCGATTCGGCAAGATGGGCAAACAGAAATGCGAGGATACCGGGCCGCTGAACAGGAAGCGCATGGAAACAGTCGATGATGAGATCGCCGCGAAGGCGGAGGATTTCATCAAGCGCCAGGTGGCCGCCCGGAGGCCATTCTTCACCTGGATCAACTACACCCACATGCACTTCCGAACCCATACCAAACCTGAGAGTTTCGGTCAGTCCGGCGTTGCGCAGAGTTTCTATCACGATACGATGATCGACCATGACAGGAACGTCGGCCAGATCCTCAATCTGATTGATGAGCTCGGTATAGCTGAAAACACGATCGTTATCTATTCAACCGACAACGGCCCGCACCGCAACTCCTGGCCAGATGCCGGCACCACCAAGTTCCGCAGTGAAAAGAACACCGGTTGGGAAGGCGCTTATCGAGTGCCGCAGATGGTGCGGTGGCCCGGCAGGATCAAGCCCGGTTCTATCTCGAACGAGATCATGTCACAACTCGACTGGGCCCCGACCCTGCTCGCTGCTGCCGGCAACACGAACGTCAAGGAGAAGCTGCTCACCGGCTATGAGGCCAACGGCAGGAAGTACAAAAACCATCTGGATGGTTACAACTTCCTGCCTTACCTGACCGGTCAGGAAGGGACGGGGCCGCGCAAGGAATTCTTTTACTTCTCGGACGACGGGGATCTGACGGGGCTCCGTTATCAGAACTGGAAGGTGCATTTCATGGTTCAGGACCAGGCGGGAACCCTTGAGATCTGGCAGCGTAAGTTCCGGGGGCTGCGCATCCCTTATATCTATAATCTGCGCACGGATCCTTACGAATTCGCCAGAATAACCTCCAACACCTATTGGGACTGGGTCATCGACCATGCCTGGGTTCTCTATCCGATGCGCGATGTAATAGGCCCGTTCCTGAAATCCTTCGAGGAGTTTCCTCCATCTCAGAAGCCTGGATCGTTCACTGTTGCTGATGCCTTTAATGCGCTTAAGGCTGTGCCGCACCAGTAGTCAGTTATCGGGGCTGCTGCTAAAATAACCCTTCCAGTCGTTCAGCGTTTCCTGCTGAGCGACTGGAAAAAGCAATACCGATTAAAAAGAACAGAAAGCAGCAGCAACCGATTATCCTGTCTCCACGTTAAGGACCCCCTTCTTATTGTTAAGTCCAACGTTATCAGCAACTGATTCAAGATGTTTCTCTGGTTCCGCAGTAATGGTGTATGGAAATTTTACATTATCTGTTAAAATCATCGTGGAAGCTGATTGTTTAATAATTATCGAGACTCAGGAGGAGGGATAATGAAATACCGGAAGATGGGCAGGACGGGACTGAAGGTGTCTTCATTTTGTTTAGGGACCATGACCTTCGGCCGACCGGTGGAAGAGAAGCAGTCCATTAAAATTATTCATGCCGCAATCGATGCGGGAGTGAATTTTATCGATACGGCGGACATGTACGCCAACGGGGTAACTGAGGAATTTGTTGCCAAGGCGATTAAGGGGAAAAGAGATTCCCTTGTCCTGGCATCAAAGGGGGGGCATATTCGGAAACTGGATGAGAAATATGGGGAGCACCTGGATTGCGGTCCCATCGATCTGGCACGGCCGAGGGCGTTTCATTCCTGGCCGGCGGGCGCTGGTTTCGGCCATAATGATATGGGACTTTCCCGAAAACACATCATGCAGGCGGTTGAGGGAAGTCTTCGTCGTCTGAAAACCGATTATCTCGATCTTTATTACGCCCACATGCCGGATTACGCGACACCGCTCGATGAAACGCTTCGTGCCATGGACGACCTGGTTCGTCAAGGGAAAGTGCGCTATCTGGGCTGTTCCAACTTTCGTGCTTTTCAACTCTCCAAAGCACTGTGGATCAGTGATAAGCTTAACCTGGCGCGGTGGGACTGCATTCAACCTCCCTACAATCTGCTGGCCAGAGATGTCGAATATGAGCTCTTGCCACTGTGCGCTGAGGAGGGTGTGGGGGTATGTGTGTTCAGCCCCATGGCCGCGGGATTTCTCTCCGGGAAATATAAAAAAGATGAAAAGCCGAAAGAGGGAGTTCGATTCAGCTTGTCTCATCTTGGCTTTCGCTACAACCAGCCGTACTGGGATGATGCCTGCTTCCGGGCCGTTGAGCGATTATCACAGTTAGCCGGAGAACATGGTATACCGTTACCTGAATTCGCGCTTGCCTGGGTACTGAGTAATAAAGCTATTACCTCCATCGTTTGCGGAGCTACAACGGTTGAGCAACTTGAGCAGAATATGGGTGCCGTTGACACTGTCTTGCCCAAAGAAGCGCTTGAGGCTTGTGATGCTATCTGGTGTGAAGAGCTCAGGCCGCCACGTTTATTCTATGGCAGATAGGGGAGGCCTTTGCGTCGTATCTCCATTATTCAGGCGCTCAGCATATGCTCCCCGGACCCAAAATGCCGGACGTGAACAGCAGCGGTTGTTTATTGCGGGCTCGGGGCTACTACCCCGCTGCTTGCGGCGGAGTAGTTCATTGCACCTTGAAAGGGTTGCGAGACTGCCTGAAAAGCCCCTGGCTCGCAATGAATGCAGGTCTAGGAAAATTTCTTATAGTTCCCCTGCTCATGTATGTGTACTTGATGCCGACAGCCACCCGGCGCGTGTAATGTAAGGAGTATCTTGAAGAGATGAAAAAACGAAATTTAGGGAATACTGGGACAACTGTTTCCGCGGTCGGAATAGGCTCCATGTCATTTTCCGACTTTTACGGCCCAACGGATACGGAAAAATCGCATGCGATATTGCGCAAGGCCTTGGACCTCGGCATCGATCATATCGATACATCAAACGTGTATGGCGCAGGCGTATCGGAAGAACGCATTGGCTCGTTCCTCAAAGATCAGGGTGTCAGAAAAAATGATTTATTCAAGATCGCCACAAAAGCCGGCATTAAACGCGGTGAGGACGGTCGCAACCTTTTTGACAACAGTCCGGACCATTTAAGGTCGGAACTGGACAAGTCTTTAAAGCGTTTGGGCGTCGAGCAAGTCGAACTCTTTTATATACATCGGCGCGATCCAAATTGCGCGATCGAAGAGGTGGCGGGTACACTGGTGGAACTCGTCAAATCCGGGAAGATCAAACAATTCGGTTTCTCCGAAATCGCGCCAACGTCACTTCAGTTGGCGGCGGACATTCATCCGGTAGGTGCCGTGCAATCTGAATATTCGCTGTCTACGCGATATCCGGAATTGGGGTTGGTTCAAAGAACAAGAGAACTCGGCGCTTCCCTGGTGGCGTTCAGTCCGGTCGGGCGAAGCTTGCTGACAGATAGTCCGCATTCTTTCGAAAAATCCCAATCGATCGCATTTATGAAAGGGAACCCGAGATTTCTCGAACCAAATTACAGCCGTAACATTGCCGCGACGGACCGGTTCCGATCGCTCGCTCAGGAGATGGGATACAAGACGGCCTCACTCGCCATTGCGTGGCTTTTGCATCAGGGGGAGCATATTCTGCCCATTCCCGGCACGCGATCCGTTTCTCACTTGGAAGAATTAGCAGCTGGTGCTGAATTATCGCTTAGTGAAAGCGATTTATGGGCGATAGAGAATTGCTTGCCGGTCGGCTGGGCGTATGGCGATCGATATTCGGCAGCGCAATGGAATGGACCAGAAAAATACTGCTGACTTGGTTCCTGTCGATGATGAGGTAGGTTGAAAAGGCTGGATACCAAATTATTGTAAAAAAGTGAGATCGGTGGTGAAGAGTCGAAAACAAATCTCGTTCCTATTTTTTTCTGAACGAAAATCTTGATTGACGCCTGACTTTGGTTCGAATTTTAAGGTTAATATTGCCGCGTCGAAGTTCTGCAACTCTGAATAGGAACCAAACGTAAGGTTGTTCCTGAATCTTCAATCGAAGATAATTCCTCATTACCTCGATCGATATATCCGCACGTTACCTGTCAGGCAGAGGAGAAACCGGAAAGTAAAACCTGCCGGATCGAGCCTGGCAACCGGGAGGAGCTGATGACTACTCCTGTTTCCAGCTAAAAACAACGGGCAGGCGGTAAAGGATGAATCGGTAGGTGATGAAATAGATCGACAGGAGCGTCACCACCACCCAGACTTCTTTCCAGTGGGGTATTTCCTGGGGGTGCTGCCAGTTATAAGCTACCAGGACGGTATTCAGCCGGTTCCAGAGGATGCCCAGTACCGCAATCACCGACCCCCAGCGAAGAAAGCCCATGATCCTGTGGCGCACCCCGTAGGAAAAGAGAAACAGGGGAAGCAACACTGCCAGAAGAATCTCAAGGAGATAGTAAAGCCCCCAGCCGGAAACGAGGTAGAGCCATTTCTGGTCATGGGCGATCGCCACAAGTTTGATGATAAGATAGGTAATCAGGGCATAGGAGGCACCCTTGGCCAGAGCAATTGTTATTTCATCGAGATTATTCAAAAAATTCCGGTCGCAACGCCATGTCATATATCTTTTGATCAGGCTTGAAACAACGATCACCATACAGAGACCGGCGAATATGGAGGAACAGAAGAAGTGTATCCATTGAAATTCCGGTGATATCCAGAGCGGGTGAATTTTTGCCGGTGCATAGCAGAACAGCGCTCCCAGCGCGCCCTGATGCAGTGTGGAAAGGATGATGCCGGCGATGGTGAGACCGAGTGCGATTTTTTTTATGAACCGTTTAATGGCCGGGGTATTCGCCCATTCTGAAAAGGCAGGAAGCATTTCGGCAATCTGCACCGTCAGGTAGGTCGCAACATGCCAGGCAACGAGAAAAAGGACGGCAGCAGGCCCGAACGAGACAACCATCGGATAGGCCAGGCGCCAGGGCATGCCAAGATCGACCAGAAGAAAGACCACGGCGAAAAAATAGCCAAGTAATCCGTTGAGAAGAGCCAACCGCTCGATGGGTTGGAAATCCTTGCGATCAAAAATTTCCACAGCAGTGCTCAACAGAAACCCGGAGGCCGATAGCGGCACCATGCCGAACAGGCCGAATCCCAGGATGATACCCCAGGGATAGTCCTGGGAGCTATGGGTAATGGCATGCAGGCCGAAGAGATAACGCTGGCCGAGCAGGGGCAGACCGATGAGCAGAATAAGAGCCAAAAACCAGTTTACCGGATTGTTGATCAGTGCCCGTCGATAAACCGAGGGTGAAAGACCGAGCAGAAGCTTTTCCCCGATTTTCCAGGAGGTCTGCGGGGCTTTCCCGTTTTTAATGATTGGCAGACCCTGTTGTTCATCGACCAGTATTTTCATCGTTTGATTCCTCTGGTTGAGATGTCTGATTCGCCGCCTTGTCTTTGTGCCTCGAAAGGAGATAAAATCCAGCAAAAAGGCCTGGCCAGATGGTCAGAACCATTGGCACTATAGCGAGAAAGTCTTTGACATAATTGATGATCGGTTGTTTCGGAACATTGGTGTCAAAACCGGCTTGTTCAAATGGTACCGGAGAGAGGTAGAGCCAGGATGTTCCGCCAGCCTCGAATTCTCCGTATATATGCTGAACGTAGCGTTCAGGATGTGTCCCTGAGTCTTTTTCGACCAATTCGCAGAAGGGTTTTTCTGTCACCAAAGGTCAAAGCCTCCATTGGACAGGCTTCGACACAGGCCGGCGGAAGGTTCTTTGACAGTCGGGTGTCATAGCAGAAAATGCATTTCATTATGCGTGGGTGAAAAGCGCTTGAGTAGCGAAATGCCGGGATAGAAAATGGACAGGCAATCATACAGGTTCTGCATCCTACACAGACATCAGGGTCGTATATCACGGCACCCTCGGGTGTCTTGGTGTAGGCATTCACAAAACAGGCGGTCAGGCAGGCCGGTTCAAGGCAGTGGTTGCACTGGATTTTTCTAAAGAGCGGATGATCCAGTAATGGCGAGTCGTATTGATTGACAACCGTATAGGCGTTGGCATCAGGACGTCTTTTTTCACCTTCAACGGGTTGCTTAAATATAGACAGGTCATCAAAAGCAATTTCCGGATCCGGCAAACCCTGCTCTTTATTGCAGGCTGCCTCACAACTGCGGCAGCCGACGCACCTGCCCAGATCAACGAGAACTCCCTTGCTGCTTTCGTAACCGGCAAAATCCCGGGCGGAAGCGTTTTTCGGGGTGTGACTGACAAAGACAGAAGCAGCAGCCGAAATCATACTTCCAAGAAACGTTCTACGGTTCATTCGAAGCTTCATGCTGACCTCGCTTTAAATGATGGGTCCGCTACTGACCCATTATAGTTGATGAGAACAATTGTGTTGTGTTTCACTCTTTGCAATTCCTTCCAGGTTCCCGATCTTTTTCTTATGGGTGACATTCGTCACAGGCCGTCGGACCGGTTCCAATTGCTTCATGACAGTGAATGCATTTCAGGTGATAGGCCCCTTTGAGTCCAAGAATATCTATATGGTAGCGGGTGGTTGTCTTCAACTCGCTGAGATACTCATGGTTAAAACGGTCTCTGGCATGACAATCCCGGCAGGCGATGCTGGTCCCCTCACCACCTGAACGATGGCAGCTGTTGCAGGCAGGATCGGAAGGTGTATCGCCGGTTGTCTGATGATGACATTCGACGCAGGCGGCGTAGCTGACATGCAGTTGATGATCAAAGGCAACCGGAACGTTACTGAAACTGTTGAGAAAAACCTCATCCGGAGCTTCTTCCCGGTCCATGCCGGCTATGGCTGAAGCCGCGCAAATCAAGGAGAGTAGCAGGATAAAGCAGTACAGAGAAAAAGTTTTGTTCGCCCATTTCATGACCGATCCCCATTTCTGTTTGCATGTTTCATTGGCTCGAATCAATGCTGTTGACGGCCGAGGTAACATCGATAAATGATATCCACTTCATCACCATCGATTGTCTCATTAAGCAGGAGTGATTCAGCAAGCATGTGTATAAATTCACTATGTTTCTCGATCAGCACCCGAGTGTCTTCATAGCACGTGAACAGGTGCAGCCGTATCTCCTTGTCAATATCCTGAAGGGTTTGCTGACTCTGTTGCCAGTGTACGGCGGAAGCATCGCCAATGCCGGTTTGCAGATATTCCACGCAGGAGACCGGACCTATCTTTTCGTTCATACCGAATTCGCAGACCAGCCGATAGGCGATCCGCGTGGCGGTCTGCAGGTCATTACTGGCTCCGGTAGTAAGTCGGTCAAAAATAACTTCTTCGGCGAGTCTGCCTCCAAGCAGGATCATAATCCTGTTCAGAAGATACGACCGGCTATAGGTGAGGTGCTCATAAAGGGGCAACTGTTGCGTCAAGCCAAGAGATTGGCCGCGTGGTATGATAGTGATTTTATGCAGCGGATCTGTTTCAGGCAGAATTTTAGCAATGGCTGCATGACCCGCTTCGTGGTAGGCCGTCAATCTTCTGGCACTCTCGCTGATAACTGCATTTTTGCGCTCGAGTCCCATGATGATTTTATCCTGTGCATCTTCAAATTCCTTCATGCTGATACTGGTCTTCTCTCTACGGGCGGCGAGAAGAGCCGCTTCATTAACAAGATTGGCAAGTTCGGCGCCGCTGAATCCAGGTGTGCTTCGGGCAATCATTGACAAGTCTACGTTGTTATGGACGGCTACTTTTTTGGCATGAACCTCAAGTATCTTCACCCTTCCTTTGATATCAGGCAGGTTCAAGGTGATGCGCCGGTCAAATCTTCCAGGTCTCAGCAATGCGGAGTCGAGGATGTCGGACCTGTTGGTGGCAGCAACAACAATGACTGTTTCATTGGAGTTGAAGCCGTCCATCTCTACCAGCAGTGCGTTCAGTGTCTGCTCCCGTTCGTCGCTGGAACCATTGCCGGATTGGGCTGAACGTTTGCCGCCGATGGCATCGATTTCGTCGATGAAAATAATACAGGGGGCCTGTTTCTTGGCTTCACTGAAAAGATTGCGTACCCGCGAGGCGCCAAGACCTGCAAACATCTCAACAAAGTCAGAGCCGCCGATAGAATAGAAGGGAACAGATGCCTCACCGGCGATCGCCTTTGCCAGCAGTGTTTTTCCTGTTCCGGGCGGACCCTGCAGCAAGACACCTTTTGGAATGCGACCGCCAAGTCCGCTGTATTTTGCCGGGTCTCTGAGAAAATCGATGATCTCCCAGAGTTCTTCCCTGGCCTCTGAGATTCCCGCCACATCCTCAAAGGTTACCTTGGTGAGGCTTTGATGCCTGCTCCGGAAAATTTTTCCACGGATAAAATCAGAGGAGCCTCCTGAACTTTTTTTACTGAAAATGAACCATCCGCCAAGAAGCAGCAGGACGAGGAACATATCCTTCAGCACACCGTTAATGCTTGAGGTGGGACGGGTATTGATGGTGACATTATGTTTTCTCAGGAGCACCATCAGCGCCGGCACATCAGGAGAATAGGTGGTGAAAGCGGATTCGCCGCTGCCGGTAACCGTAACCTGGCCATCCTGGATGGTTACTTCATTGACAGATCCAGCCTGAATGTCATCAAGAAATTGGCTATAGGAACGTTCAGGCAGTCGCGTACCGATAATATAAAAATTGAATCCGATGAATCCGATAACCGCCAGCAATACAAGAAAAATGATAGGCTGCATCGAGAATCTCATGTCGGATCTCCTGCGGCAGCGGAATGCATTAACAGCATTCGATAGGGAGCAGGGGGGTGCCGGAGGATCGCCCGGAGCAGATTTTCGAACAGGAGCTGCCTGCTGATGCAGAGTGTGCTGTTTATAAAAAAACTGAACTCAGTCAGTTGCTTCCGCAGGAGCCCTATGCTGGTCAATCGTTTATGTCTCACGGAGCACCACTCATTAAAGTGCGCGAAGAGCGCACCGAGATTTTCATGATAAAACCTTCCCCGTTCGATGGTACAAAGATAACGGGAGTAGTTGATAGATCGAAAGGGCTCCTTGTCCGGCGCGAATACCATACTGCCCGGTTTAACAGCCTCTTCCATGAATCGCTCAATTGCCGCGGGAGTGAGGTAATCGAGGGCTGACATTCTCACTCTGCCGGTAGACCAGTCCGTTAACCTGATCTCAATGGCTGCAACAATAGTAAAAGTGATATCGGTGTCAAACGACAGCGGCAGGGTGGAACAGTCAATCTCAACCGGGCCTTTGCACGTTTGCTGTTCCGTCAACTGCATGGCGCAGTAGAGCTTTCGCATCCAGGACCAGGCCGTCTGGTAGCTTCCGAGATGAAGCTTCTTTTGCAGGTCCTTGATGCTATACCTTTCAGTCGATCCGCAGAGCCACCAGATGGCCCTGAGCCAGTCCGAGAGCGTCTTCTTGCTGCCGTGCATCAGCGTTCCCGATGTCAGTGACGTCGATTTTCCGCAATCGAGACAGGTAAACTGCCGATCGGGTTTCATTGTCGGGTGATGCCTGTCACAGAATGGGCAGATAAATCCTTCCGGCCACCTGAGGTAAAACACGTATGAGGAGCACCAGTTTTCGTCATGGAGTATCGTGGCAACCTGCTCGGTTTTTTCAGGTAATCCATAGTAGTGTGCCATTTTATTGGCTCCGCATGATACCTGTTTCAGAGTAATACCCGTTATTCGCACACTTCTGTAGTTGCACAGAAGATGCCTGGATAGCTCATCTGATCAAAAAACGTGAAAAACTATGTAATATAATGAAATCAATGAATAATATTATTTTCTTATTGACGGTCCTCTGAGGGGCGGGAAAAAAGGAGCCGGGTGGGGAGTGAGCGGGGCTGACGATTCTGCCCGGGCAGAATCTGAAATTGTTTGTAACGTATTTGAAATAATAGATATATTATTTATTTTAGGTGGTGGACCAGCGTGCTACACTAGTGCGTCATTACCACACATCTGTTGCAACAGATGTGTGGTAATGGCATTTCCTTGAGCCTTTACCGATAGAAATTTTGACTTGATCGACCACCACCTGTCACCGAACCAACAGCGGAGCACCCGGGAAAAAACGTCCGATCGAATCCGGATTTCTGTCTGTTGCCGGGGCATCATTCAAGTGCAATTACTGAGAGATCAATGTTGTATTCTTTGATTTTCCGATAGAGTGTGGAGCGGTCAATTCCAAGCAGGCGAGCTGCTTTAGCCTTGTTTCCTCCGCATTTGTTCAGCGTGTGCAGAATATGGTCTGCAAACTGGTTTAAGCTTTCTAGAGCGAGGGGTGCCGGCTCTTTTTCTATCGATACCGATAACCCGAAGTCAGCAGCTTTCTGCTGTTCACCCGGGTCGCGACCGGATACTTCCCGAAGATCCTGCGGCAGATCGTTTATGGAAATGGTAACACCCTGGCAGAGGACAACAGCGCGCTCGACGATGTGTTCGAGTTCTCTTATATTTCCAGGCCACTGGTAAGACTTGAGTACGGCCAGGGCATTATCGGAGAAGCCATTAATCGGTTTTCCCATGGCTTCTGCGAATTGTTTTGCGAAATAGTGCGCCAGGATAAGGGCGTCTTCATCCCGCTCTCGCAATGGCGGCAGGATTATATCAATAACTTTGAGGCGGAAATAAAGGTCTTCTCTAAATGTCCCCTGTTCAACCTTTTCTTTCAGGTTCACATTTGTTGCGGTAATAACCCGCGTATCAACAAGAATAGGGGTATCGCTGCCTACCGGATAAAAAGTCTTTTCCTGCAGAAAACGCAGCAGCCTGAGTTGGGTCATGGCAGAGATTTCGCCAATCTCATCAAGAAAGAGAGTACCTCCATCGGCTTGAAGAATAAGCCCCTTTCGATCCCGATCGGCCCCGGTAAAGGAGCCTTTCTTGTGACCGAACAACTCACTTTCCAGAAGGGTTTCCGGTATAGCGGCACAGTCAACCTTTACCAGTGGTTTTTTGCTTCTCGGAGATTCCTGATGCAATGCTTCTGCAGCAAGTTCCTTGCCTGTTCCTGATTCACCGGTTATCAGAACAGTCGTTTCAACCCGGCCGACATTCTCAATCATCGTATAAACGGTCTGCATGGCACTGCTGCTGCCAATGAACCGATGGAAACTGCTCCGTTTACTATCTTTGGTGTTTTCTGCAACAGACATGTCCCGAATGACAATGACCGCACCATTATGACTATTGTTATCAACTTTTAAAGGAGATGTGCAGATACTGAGAATTTTTACTTTGTTTCCCGTTGTTTTGCATTCAAACCGGTGTTCATCTATTTCTTCCCCTGTCCGCAGAACTCGAAGAAGATCAGACTGTAGAGAAGAGAATTCCGGCGAGCTTATTTTGGTTTGCAGATTCGTTCCATTCTCAAAACCTGGAAGAAGATCAGCGAAAAGGGACCGGGCGGCAGCGTTTAGTTTAAGGATGTTCAGCGCATCATCAACAATGATGATGGCGTCGGTTGCACTCCTGAATACGGTATCAAGAAAGAGACGATAGCGTTCCCGTTCCTCTTCGGCCTGCAATCGCTGTTGTTCCAGTTTTCTTTGTCTGAGGGCAAGACGAACAGAACGAAGCAGAGAATCCTTTTCAACCGGTTTGATGATATAATCAAAGGCACCGAGACGGAGCGCTTCTGCCGCCGTATCGACCTCGGGGTAACCGGTTATAACAATAAAGGGGCAGTCAATACCATTTTTACGCACATATTTAAGCAGATCAATGCCTGAGTTCCCCTCAAGGACGATATCACTGATGATGAGATCAACCTGGTTCGCGGCCAGGACTGCAGTGGCTTCTGTGAAGCCGGCTGCAGAAATGACCGGGTGATAACCTTCCCTGGTAAGAAAGAACTGAAAGGTCTCTCTGAGGCTCGATTCATCATCTATCACAAGGATCGAACCCTTGTTCTCACTTTGGTGCTCCATGACCTGCCTCCTTCGGTTATCGGCTCATTTGCGGGACTCGTTTGATTTCAGGTGAAGGTACTCTGGTCCCTGAACACCACAACCGCCCCGCGAATTGTCGAATTATCAATGATCGGAGTACTGACATACTCTACGGGAAAACTCGACCCGTCGCGAGTCCAGAACACGTCATCTGAACTGAAATGAATGATGCCGTCGAGATATGCCTGCCCGATAAGGCAATCTTTCTCATCATGGGGAGTGCCGTCAGCATGGGAGTGATGCACGAGTTCATGATGCGATTGTCCGGTCAGTTCATCAATATCCCAGCCGGTCATTACAGATGCTGCCGTGTTGAGAAAAGTGACTTTGCCATCGGTATCGAGTCCGAAAATGCCCTCACCTGCTGAATTCAAGATCAGTTCCATACGTTTGTGCAGTTCCCTGCTTTTCGTTTCTGCCTGATGACGTTCAGCAATTTCACGATTGAGCGAAGCGTTGACGACGGCGATTTCAAAGATACGTTTTTCAATGATCAATTCATGGTCATGACGGGTCTGGGCATGATGCGCTTCTGCTTTTACAAGACGATCTTCAAGCTCTTTTATTTTGTCCCGGTCCTTATTGAAAATTGAAATGAACAGAAAAAGAACAACGAGGAACAGGCAGATGATTCCGGTGGTCGGGCCTATTAACGTTAGTGATGAGGCGTGCCCGGTTGTGTCGCGTGAAAGATAGACCGTGGCAACCAGTAATGCTGTATAGACAAGCATTATCACACTAACAAGTACAGTATTTCTTTTTATATCAATCATTTGCATTATTCTCTTTGGAAGCAGTCGGCAGATCCAGGGTAATAGCTGTGAAGTTATTGAATCGACTATGTATACGCATATTTCCGCCGTTTTCCTGGATAAGGCCATAACTGATACTGAGCCCAAGCCCCGTTCCCTGGCCATTTGGTTTTGTTGAAAAAAATGGATCAAAGACCCGATCAAGTATGTGATGTTCGATACCCGTTCCAAAATCGGTAATCTTCAGCCTGACATAGGGAGTCTTTCCTTGTTGAACGACGGATCCTGAAAATACCAGTTTCTTTTGCGGATGAGGCTGGGGGAACCGTTCATTCAGCGCATATCTGCTGTTGTTTATGATATTAAGCAACACCTGCTGAATTTGTGAAGGATTGCAAAATATCAGCGGAAGCGCGTTGGCAAAATCTATGTCCAGGATGATATCATCCCTGAGTAGCTGGTGGTGGACCAGTTCAAGACAGTCTTCCAGTAACTGCCTGCTGTCAACCGGTTCAGGTTCTTCGATACGATGTCGTGAAAAATCCAACAGGTTGCGTACAATACCGGCGATCCGTTTGCTCTCCGTGGTAATACGGTCGGCAATCGCCGCCCCCTGTTCATCAAGCGTGAGATCGTGCAGCATTTGTGCATAGTTCAGTATGGCATTGATCGGGTTGTTAATTTCGTGAGCCACGCCGGCGGCTAACTCACCGATAGAGGCCAGTTGAGACGCCCTGATGGCCTCTGCCTTATGGCGCTCCTCTTCCGTCATGTCCCGTGCCACCAGCAGGGTGGCTTCTTCGGTGTCAGGGGAATCTTTTAACGGGCTGACAGTGAGCAGATAGTCACCGTGCAACCCGACGAGTTCAGTATGCAGAATCCTGCTTTTCCCTGTGTGGATGAGGTCTATCAGGGGACAGGAGCTCCCTTTTTTTCTGCCGCCATGAAGAATCTTACAGACAGACTCGCCGATTACTTCGTTTCTTGTCTTGCGGGAAGCACTGAAAGTGGCATGATTTGCATCAAGAATAATGCCTTTCCTGGAAACGATCAGGGCCGGGTCCTGGATGGTGGCGAATATGTTTTCCCATTTGGCGAGAGCCCGGTCATATTTGTGAACGGCATTGAGTCGATCGGTAACGTCGATACCGAAAAGAACCATGCCGACCGTTCCCGTTTCGATATCCGGCTTGATTGAACCGTGCCAGTCGAAAATGTGAGAATTGCCGTCACTGGTCATCAGCGGCGCTCTGAAACCGAGATGTTTAGAATCGCTTTTCAACAGATCGGAAATAATATTCTGATAGTGCAAGCGGTCGTCAGACGACAGGAGAACATCAACCCAGTAACGATTGAGAACATCTTTCTGCTTATACCCGGTGACTCTTTCTGCTTCGGGGTTGAAACGCAGTATTTTTCCGCAGGGAGTGATAGCGACCATCAAGGCCTGAATGGTGTCGATAATTTCGTTGTTAAAATCTCTTTCAAACTGCAATTGGACCGAGACATCGTGGCTATAGAGGGTTAGTGAGAGATCAGCAATGGCTGTCTCGAGAAAATCAACTTCGGCTTCGGGGAAAGCGTCGATGTTTGATGAATACAGGGCTATGATTCCATACATTGAATCCTGGTGTTTGAATGGCCAGATGCCATAGGACCTGCAGGATATCTCTCCCGGCAGAAGCGGGATGGTAAGCGGGGGACTGATGTCGCGGGCAATGCAGTTCCGGTGGGTCTGCAGGACATGTTCAATCGGTGTAATCAGGGGTTTGTCTAACAGTATCTGTCGGCGACTGACTTCCCTTGAACCATGATCTTCCCCCGCAAAGGGCTGGAGAAACGACAGGGGGACGATACCTGCGTTTTCGGGATTGTACCGACCGATCCAGGCCCCGCAAAAGTTACTATACCTGAGCAGGATCTCTCCACATCGTTTGAGGATCTCGTTTCCACTCTGGCTTGGCAGATCTTCACTATTGAGGCGGTTAATAGCCTGTAAAATTCTCGTTCGCCGCACCAGAACATCGTGCAACTGGTCCCTTACTGCTCTTGTTCCTGGTGACATTGCCTGCTGCACCTCTCTGCCGATTCTTGTCCTCTGCCACACATGTGTGGTAAACGGGGGGCTTTCGAGTCTGTCCAGCCCAAGTATACCACACAATCGTAGCATTTGGGGGGGATTCCATCTTATACGTCAGAGATGCAAATTTTACACCTGTTAGCCTGACGTTCACGAGTTGAGACAAACTGCTCGTCAAGGAGACTGGCGATTCACCATACTTTAGTAGGTGAATCGAAAAGTGACGCGGGAGAGCAGACTGTATCGAATCGCCTCCGGTGAACCTTACCAGCTTGAAAGTTCTTATCAGTCCACTGCTGTTGTCTGAGAGGATATGTAATGGGGTTACCCTGCAGGTGTCGACTTCGGGCAGCGATCTCGGCCAACTCATAGAACCATTTTTTTGCCTGGCAGCCGATCAGATAGCAGATGCCGCCAGTCTTTTACTCTTTTCCGCAATGGCGACACGATATCCCGCCTCGACCAGGTCGAAGGCCGCACTATGTCCGGCTGTGCCGATACTTATTACCAATACGTCCTGATTCGCTTTGATTGGCTCTGTCATTTTATGCGCGTAGCAGTGTTACACCTCATCTGTCGATGGTGTTCCATCATACTGAATCCGGCAGATAGGAGGCCAGGTCTTTTACATAGCGGGTCAGGACTTTGAAATTATTCCTGTTCAGGGCAGCAACAGCTTTCGGCCCGTCATCGCCTGCCAGCCTCATCACGAGCTGGTGTGTACCGGGATATTTGCGTACCGGCCAGCTAAAAAGGCTCTGAATATTCACGCCGAGATCTCTCAGAAGAGCGCTCACCTCGGCGATGGCACCAATCCGGTCGTTGACCAGAACACAGAGCCGCACCGAATCATCGTTCATGCCGATGGCTTCGAGCAGCACTCCCATGACGTCAGTACTGGTGACGATACCGACCAGTTCCTCCTGATCCATGACCGGCAGGGAGTTGATATTTCTGGTCTGCATGATATGTGCGGCGCGCTCAACGGTTGTCTCGGGGGTAATCGTGGTCACCGCTTTTATCATGACCATTTTTACCAGGATTTTTTCGAGCAGGTAGCCCAGTTCATGGGTACTCAGAGTTGTCGCCGGTGAGGCCCAGTACTGTTTCAGATCACGATCAGAGAGAAGCCCTACCAGTTTGTCTTTGTTGTTCACGACCAGCAGGTGATCGATATTTTTGTTCTCAATAAGCTTCCTCGCTTCAACCAGTGAGGCATCGGGAGAAATGGTGATTAAGTCTGTATGCATGATTCTGCCGATATACATGGGCTCCTCCTTGTCGGATAGCTTCGAACGATTTCCCTGCTGTCAGTGTCAACCTCTCTCATATCATATTATAAATCAAGTGGTCGTGGAATGAAATGGCATAAATGTTTAACCTGCGACAATCAAACAGAATCCGTGAAAGCGTGAGATTTTCTATAAGGAGCCTGAACCGGGATCGCGACCACGTATCGGGACTTGAAAAAAGACTTGCCTGCAGAGCAGATTTCAGAGTAGTTTCATTGATTGCTTAATCAATTGGTGTAACGTGGCTGGTATTTATTAACCTTGGTCATCGGGAGTAGGTAAAATCAAAAGCAATGACAGCAAAATTGAATGAAAAATCCTTGTGGATGTCGGGCAACGAGGCAATAGCTCTCGGCGCATATGAAGCCGGAGTGATTGTTGCTTCCGGTTACCCCGGTACGCCGTCAACGGAAATATTGGAAAATCTTTGTGGTTATGAAGGGGTTTATACCGAATGGGCGCCGAACGAAAAAGTAGCTCTTGAGGTCGCGATCGGGGCATCTTTTGCCGGAGGCAGGGCCTTTGCGACCATGAAGCATGTCGGGTTGAATGTTGCCGCTGATCCGCTCTTTACCGCCGCCTATACGGGCGGCAGGGGTGGCCTTGTCGTATTGACGGCCGATGATCCTGATATGCACTCTTCCCAGAATGAACAGGATAACAGGAATTATGCACTTGCCGCCAAACTTCCGATGCTTGAACCCTCTGACCCGGCGGAAGCCAAGTCCTTCCTGAAGCTTGCTTTTGATCTGGGGGAAACTCTTGATACGCCGGTCATGCTGCGCATCACCACCAGAATTGCCCATGTCAAGGGCGTGGTTGAAAGAGGGGAGAAGCACTCTGGTCCGGATCATATTGAGATCGAAAAACACCCGGAAAAGTTTGTGATGCTTCCCGCCATGGCACGACAGCGTCGCCGGTATGTTGAAGAGCGGATGAAAAAATGCCGGCAGATAGCTGAAAGCGCTCCTTATAACAGAGTAGAGGATGGTGACAGGAAACGTGGTTTTATTACCTCCGGTGTCTCCTATCTTTACGTGAAAGAAGCCTTTCCCGAGGCTGCCGTTCTTAAACTTGGCATGGTATGGCCGCTGCCGGAGAGGAAGATCAGGGATTTTGCCGCCACGGTTGATACCCTCTACATTGTTGAGGAGCTCGACCCGTTTATCGAAACCCAGGTAAAGGCCATGGGCATCGATTGCATCGGTAAGGAACTGATTTCCCCCATTGGTGAACTGAGTACCGCTGTCGTCCGCAACAGTATTGATCCTACCCACGCCAAGGCCGATCTGTTTGCACCGGTTCAGCTGCCGCCGCGGCCTCCGAATATGTGTCCCGGCTGTCCGCATCGCGGTATTTTCTTTACGCTTTCACGCTTAAAGGTGTTCGTCTCGGGAGATATTGGCTGTTATACGCTTGGTTTCCTGCCACCGCTCAGCGCTCTTGATTCAACCGTGTGCATGGGCGCTTCCATACCGATGGCGCATGGCATGCTCAAGGCGATGGGCGAAGGGTCGCATGACAGGGTCGTCTCGGTCATCGGTGACTCAACCTTTGTTCACTCCGGTATTACCGGGCTCATCAATTCCGTGTACAACGGTTCTGCCGCAACCCTCATTATTCTTGATAACCGCATTACCGCCATGACCGGTCAACAGCAAAATCCGGCATCCGGAGCGACCATCAAAGGAGAGGCCGCCCAATCCCTTGATCTTGAGGCCATATGCCGGGCCGTTGGTGTTAAGCATGTTCAGGTCATCAACCCGCACGACGTGCCTGAATGTCGGAAAGTGATAAAGGAGGAAGTGGAGCGTGACGAGATGTCGGTAATCATCGCCCGGGCACCTTGTGTGCTGCTGCCGGAGCTGAAGCTGCGAAAACCGGTCTCCTATTATACCAATATTGATAATTGTGTCGGCTGCACCTCCTGCATCAGGCTGGGTTGCCCGGCAATCAGCTGGACACCTTTTGCTGAAGGTGAAGCAGAGGCCCGGGGATACAAAAAAAGTCAGAAAGGCTATTCCAGAATCGACGAAGTGCTCTGCAATGATTGCGGGCAGTGTGCCTCCCTGTGTAAATTCAATGCTATTACCAGGGGGGAGGCAAAATAATGAGTGATATTAAGAATATTCTTTTTTCAGGAGTTGGCGGCCAGGGTATTCTGCTGGCCAGTGAACTAACCGCAATAAGTCTGCTCGCAGCGGGGCTTGACGTTAAAAAAAGCGAGGTGCACGGCATGGCCCAGCGCGGCGGTTCAGTTACCGCCCAGCTGCGCTATGGAGCACGGGTCTATTCGCCGCTGATCGATCCGGGTTGTGTCGATATCCAGATGGCCTTTGAGATGATGGAAGCCGTGCGTTACCTGCCGTACCTGCATAAAGGGAGCACGGTCATTGTCAATACCCAGCGTATCCTGCCGCCTTCGGTGGCAACAGGGCAGGCAACATACCCTGAAAAGGTACTTGATGAGCTGACCAGCCGCGGAATCCGTGTCATTGGTGTTGACGCTTTCAGCATTGCCCAGCAGGCGGGAGAGGTTCGGACAGCCAATGTCGCGCTGGTTGGGGCCTTGTCGTCACATTTGCCGGTTGATGAATCAGTTTTCCGGGAAATCATTGAAAAACGGGTTCCGGAGCGTTACCGGTCAGAGAATATGAAAGCCTTTGCTGCCGGTAGAGAGGCCGGTAGTCGTTAAATGTAATTCGGGGAGGTAATACGCAGATGTCGACGATCTATTGGGAAGAGGAGATTGAGACTCTCCCGCGTGCGGGGCTTGAGTCAATTCAGCTGAAACGGCTGCAGTCGCTTGTAGCTCGGGTGTACACGACGGTTGAACCGTACCGGGAAAAAATGGTTGCAGCCGGTATTAAACCTGAAGATATCCGGGAATTGAAGGACCTGCAGAAGCTGCCTTTTACCGTCAAGGAGGACCTGCGTGCCAATTATCCATTCGGTATGTTTACCATGCCCCTGGATAAGGTTGTTCGGGTGCATGCCTCGTCGGGCACAACCGGCAAGCCGACGGTAGTCGGCTATACAAAAAAAGATATCGATACCTGGGCCGGGCTGATGGCCCGGGCCCTTGCCTGTGCCGGAGCAACCAGCGGAGACATGGTGCATAATGCCTACGGTTATGGTTTGTTCACCGGCGGTCTCGGAGCCCATTACGGGGCGGAAAAGCTCGGGGCAACGGTAATTCCGGTATCCGGGGGCAACACCAAGCGTCAGATCACCATCATGCAGGATTTCGGCTCGACGGTGCTGCTTTCGACCCCCTCCTATGCGCTGAACCTGGCAGAGGGTATGGAGGCAATGGGCATTGATCCGGCTTCGCTATCACTGCGGGTTGGTATCTTCGGGGCAGAGCCCTGGAGTGAAAACATGCGTGAAGAGGTTGAGCGCAAGCTGAACCTGAAGGCGGTCGATATCTATGGACTTTCCGAGGTTATCGGACCCGGGGTGGCAATGGAATGCCTGCTGACCAAAAAAGGAATGCATATTTTTGAAGACCATTTCCTGCCTGAGATTATCGATCCGCAGAGCGGTGAGGTTCTGCCTCCGGGAGAAGAAGGGGAACTGGTCTTTACCACCCTGACCAAGGAGGCCTTTCCCATTATCCGTTACCGGACCAAGGATATTTCCAGCCTCTATTACGAGACCTGCGAATGCGGCAGAACGCTCGTGCGTATGTCGAAAGTAACCGGGCGAACCGATGATATGCTCATCATCAGGGGTGTCAATGTCTTCCCCTCACAGGTCGAGCATGTCCTGATGGGTGTGGAAGGGGTTGAGCCGCATTACCAGATCATCGTCGAGCGTGAAGGATCCATGGACACCATGAGCGTTGAAGTTGAGGTGAGTGATTCCGTTTTCTCTGACGAAATCAAGAAGCTGGAACAGCTCACCCAGCGTATCACCCGGGATATCAAGGATATTCTCGGTGTTACCTGCCGGGTAAAACTGGTTAATCCACGCTCGATCCAGCGCAGTGAGGGAAAGGCGCAGCGCGTTATCGACAAACGTAAAATCTGAGTTCGGGAGAAGATCATGCGTGTAGAACAGATCGCAGTATTTTTGGAGAATAAATCCGGCCGGCTGGCCGAGATAACAGCTATTCTTGCTGAAAATGGTATCAATATCCGTGCCCTGTCCGTCGCCGATACTGCCGATTTTGGCATTCTCAGGCTGATTGTCGACAAGGTGGAGCTTGCTGAAAAGGTATTGCGGGCAAACGGTTTTACCGTGGGCAAGACAAATGTTATCGCTGTTGAGGTACCTGATCGCACCGGCGGCCTGGCAACGGTGTTGAAATCGATCAATGAAGCCAGTCTCAATGTCGAGTATATGTATGCCTTTGTCAATAAAACTGGTGAAAATGCCGTTCTGATTTTCAGATTTGAGGATATGGACCGTGCCATAGAGTCACTGCTCAAGGACGGTTTTACTATCCTGAAGAGTGAGGAAATCTACAATTTGTAGTAATTACTTGAATTTTCGTGTTGTATGTGCAGGCATCCTGACCTCGGTGAGGCAGGTGAATAAGGTTCTCCGGCTTCCTGGTTCCGGGGTTGTAATCCATACGTGGGAGAAGATATGAAACGTTTCAGCACCAAACTGATTTTGGCCGCCGTGGCTGTGAATCTGGCAGTCATTCCTGCCGCTCTGGCAGAAACAGTAAAAATCGGGGCGATTCTCGCCGTAACCGGCCCCGCTTCGTTTCTTGGCGGCCCGGAGGCCCGGACCCTTGAGATGCTGACTGATGAGGTAAATGCAGCAGGCGGCATTAACGGCAACAAGATAGAAATGATCATCAAGGATTCGGGAGCCAGTCCGGAGAAGGCTATTTCCTTTGCCAAACAGCTCATTGAAGAAGACAAGGTTGTTGCGGTCATCGGACCTTCCACCTCCGGTGAAAGCATGAGTGTAAAGAAAATCTTCGAAGATGCGAGGACCCCGCTGGTATCATGCGCCGCAGCAGAGGTGATCGTTAATCCTGTGGCGAAATATGTCTTTAAAACCCCGCAGAAAGATTCCTATGCCGTCGAGAAGATCTTCCAGACCATGAAGAAGATGGGGATCACCAAGATAGCGGTACTCGCCGGGAATACCGGTTTCGGCAAGGGCGGCAAGGAACAGCTGTTGAAAATCGCCCCGAAGCATGGGCATCGAGATTGTTGAAGCCGAGGTTTATGATAAAGGTGCCAATGATCTATCCGCGGTGATTGCAAAAATTAAGGCCAACAAGGATGTCCAGGCCGTGGTTAACTGGTCGATTGTTCCTGCCCAGGCAATTGTTGCTAAGAACATGCGGCAGGCAGGCTGGGATGTTCCCCTGTTCCAGAGCCATGGCTTTGGAAATATCAAGTATGTCGAGGCGGGGGGTGCCGCATCCGAGGGCATCATATTCCCGGCCGGCCGCCTGCTCGTCGCCAGCGAACTGCCGGCAGATGATCCGCAAAAGGCCTTGTTGTCCAAGTACATTGCCGACTATGAGGGCAAGTATAAGGAACAAGCATCAACCTTCGGCGGTCATGCCTACGATGCCTTTATTATTCTTAAAGCCGCAATTGAGAAAGGCGGCAATGACAAGGAAAAAGTTCGTGACGAGATTGAGAAGATCAAAGGTATGCCGGGAACCGGCGGTATTTTCAGCTTTTCCGCCGAGGATCACAACGGCCTTGATATCGACTCCTTTGAAATGATCACCGTTAAAAACGGCGCGTTTGTCCCTTATAAAATGAAGTAAGGCTGGGATCGAGCAAACCGTTTACTGACACTGTTACATATTTTATGTGCGTGCGAGGGGCCGGGAATTCCCGGCCCCTCTTCCTGTTTTATCCGCGGCGGCTAAAGACATTCAGGTACCCATGACTCTGGAGCTGTTTATACAATATCTTTTTGCCGGAATCACCTATGGCTCAATCTATGCGATTGTGGCCATCGGTTTCAATATCATCTACAACACCACCGGCATCATCAATTTTGCCCAGGGTGAGTTCGTCATGCTCGGAGGGATGATCTCCATCTCCCTGATGGGACTGCTGCCGCTGCCGCTGGCCATTGCATGCAGCCGTGGTCATAACCATGATGTTCGGGTGCCCTGATGGAAATCTTTTTTATCCGCTGGCTGGAAAATCCCGGGTGTCTTGCGGATGATCATCATCACCATCGGTCTTTCCATCCTGACGCGTGAAGGGGCGCTGCATATCTGGGGAGAATCCATCCGCTCACTTCCCTATTTTGTCGGCAATGAGATTACCACGGTGGCTATTCTCGGGGCGAGGATCTCGCCGCAGGTGCTCTGGGTGATCGGGGGCTGCGCGCTGATGGTCTTTTTCTTGTCGATTTTCTTCAAGACGACCTCGGTCGGTCGGGAGATGCGGGCCTGTGCGGCAAATCGCCGGGCCGCCATTCTCTGCGGTATCAACACACGCAACATGGTGACATTTTCCTTCATGCTCAGCGCTGGAATTGGTGCCCTGGCCGGCAGTGTCATGTCGCCGATCACCTCGACTGCCGTATGATATCGGCACCGGGCTGGCCATAAAGGGATTTACCGTGGCAATTCTTGGCGGGCTGGGCAATTCCCTGGCAGCGGTTGGTGCGGGGCTTCTGCTTGGGATACTGGAGGCCTTTTCGATTTCGGTTGTGCCTCTTGCCTTTCAGGATGCCATTTCCATCTCGATTTTGCTGATTATTCTTTTTGTTCGGCCGCACGGTCTTTTCGGTTCCAAGGAAGCTGCAGGACTGAAGGAGTTCTGAGATGAAGAATCTGCTTTCCCTGCTGCCTCTTGTCGGTCTTGTTGTCATGGTGCAATTGCTTGACTGAGTGGACGGATACGAAATATTATCTGACTCAGCTCACCATGTCGGCCTATTATTCGTTACTTGTCATCGGTCTCTGTGTGCTGATGGGGTATGCAGGCCAGATATCGCTTGGTCATGCCGGTTTTTTCGCCATTGGCGGTTACTGTCTCCGCCAGCCTGACTACCCATAACCTTGTTGCATTTAAAGAAACCGCCTTGATAAAGATGCTTGACGGCATGAAGGTCCTGGTGAGCAAAGAGGATATTTACGGCGACAGCCTGCTGGTGTTTGATCCATGGGTTGCCTGTATAGCCGCGGTGCTGGCGGCTGCTCTTATTGCCTGGATAATCGGCATCCCGGTCCTGAAGCTCAAAGGGCACTATCTGGCCATGGCGACATTGGGTTTTGGCATCATCATCTACCGTATCGTCCTGGCCAGTGAATATTTTCGGCGGAGGCCGACGGTATTTCGGAGGTTCCGCCTTTCCGCCTGATGCCGGGTCTTGAGGTAAGCGGTGAATTCAGCGCCAGGGCGGAAAATTATTATATCGCCTGGGGCTTATTGATCATCGGCATGATTCTCCTCAGGAATTTGATTAACAGCTAGGGCCGGCAGGGCTTTGCGCTCGATTCATGCCTCGGAGGAGGCTGCCGGGGCTATGGGCGTGAATATCGCCCGCTGCAAATTGCGGTATTCATTCTCTCGGCCGTGTTTGCCGCTGTCGCCGGCGTGTTCCTAACCCACTATAACGGCGGTATCGGCCCGTCTGAAGGCCGGTGTCATGAAATCCGTGCGCTACGTGGCAATTGTTGCCGTGGGCGGTATGGCCCATCTCTGGGGTGCCCTGACTATGGGCGTACTGCTGAATTTCCTGTCGCTTCGCGGGGTGTTTGGATCCTATGATGATGCCGTATTCGGTTTGATATTGATCATCATTATGCTCTTTGCTCCGAACGGTATTTTAAGCATGAACTGGAAGGGTTTCTTCGCAAAGATGTCAGGACGCGCAGGCAAGATCAAGAGTGCCGGGAGGAAGGACTGATGGCTCTTCTGGAAGTCTCCGGGCTGCATAAAAAATTCGGTGGACTACAGGCCGTAAACGATGTCTCGTTTTCGGTGAAAAAAGGCAGCATCAAGGCGATTATCGGCCCCAATGGGGCCGGGAAAACCACCCTCTTTAACCTGATTGCCGGCACGGTTGCTGCAACGTCGGGGGCAGTCACCTTCCGGGATAAAGCCATCCTTGGGAAAAAACCGCATCAGGTCGCGGCCCTGGGTGTAGCCAGGACCTTTCAAAATATTAAACTCTTCCACGATATGAGTGTATTGGAAAATGTCATGGTCGGACGGCATATCCGAAGCAGCGGTGGTTTTCTCGCCTCGATGCTGCATATGCCGTGGACCTTGCGCGAGGAAGCAGATATTCGTCAGAAATCATTTGAACTTCTTGAACTACTCGATATCGCGGAATTTGCCGATACAGAAGCAACCAGTCTGGCCTTTGGCCAACAGCGGGCCGTCGAACTCGCCCGGGCACTGGCCATTGAGCCCACCATTCTCTTGCTCGACGAGCCGGCAGCGGGACTTAATATCTATGAGACCGCAGAGGTTGGCAGGCTGATCGGCAGGATACGCGACTTTGGCATTACCATTTTACTGGTCGAACATGACATGTCGCTGGTAATGGATATTTCCGATGAAATTGTGGTGTTGTGCTTCGGACAGAAAATTGCCGAGGACCTGCCCGAGGCAATTCAGAAAAATGAGGAAGTAATCAAGGTCTACCTTGGTGAGTAGCGCGAAAGGATATCATGCTGAAAATACGTAATCTGGAAGCGGGCTATGGCAAGCTCAAGGTCCTGAAACAAATCTCAATGCATGTCAGCGAGGGTGAGATAGTCAGCATCATTGGCGCCAACGGTGCCGGTAAGACAACCCTGCTTTCTGCCATATCAGGTCTTATCAGGCGAAGCTCGGGAGACATCCTCTTTCAGGACCGGGATATCAGCACATTGCCGCCCCATAAGATACCTGCGCTTGGTTGTGTAATGGTGCCTGAAGGCCGGCAGGTTTTTGCCCCGCTGTCGGTTGAGGAAAACCTGATACTTGGCGGGCACGTCCTGAAAGAGGCGGGCAGGGATGTTCTTGCTGAACAACTCTCTCATCAGTATGAATTGTTTCCAATCCTGAAGAACCGGAGAGATCAATACGCCGGAACCCTTTCAGGGGGAGAGCAGCAAATGTTGGCAATGGGGCGCGCTCTGATGTCAACACCCTCTCTGATGATGATGGATGAACCCTCCACCGGCCTGGCTCCTTTAATTGTAAAGGATATATTTAAAGTGATTGTCAGGTTGCGGGAAGAAGGCAAGACCGTGCTGCTGGTAGAACAGAACGCCAAGGCCGCGCTCGGTATTGCTGACCGGGGGTATGTTCTTGAAACCGGCAAGGTTATCCTTCAGGGAGCGGCGCGAGGATCTTTTGACTAACCGGGATGTGCAGCGTGCGTATCTCGGTCGTGACAAGATTGAATAAGGTTTGTCTTTCTCGGGTACTATGAATAACCTCATTATTCAAGGTATCCTCCAATGATGATCTGAAAACAAGGATGGGCCCTATGTTCTGGGAGAAAGAAAAAGAATGTATGTCACGGGAAGATCTGGAGCAACTGCAACTTGAGCGACTCCAGTCAACGCTCTATCGGGTAGGTACGCATGTACCGTTTTACCGGAATAAATTTTCTGAAATGAAGCTCGATTATGAGTCCTTTGGCTCTCTTGCGGACCTGAGACAGCTGCCGTTCACCAGCAAAGCAGGATCTGCGCGAAAATTATCCGTATGGTCTGTTTGCCGTGCCGCTGAGAGATGTGGTGAGAATCCACTCTTCATCCGGAACAACCGGCATGGCGACCGTCGTCGGCTATACCAGGAACGATATCAAAACCTGGTCAAATCTTGTTGCCCGCATTCTTACGGCGGCCGGGGTTGGAGCCGATGATGTTATCCAGATTGCTTTCGGCTACGGCCTGTTCACCGGCGGATTTGGTCTGCATTACGGCGCTGAAATGCTCGGTGCCTCAGTTATTCCGATTTCATCGGGCAACACGCGGCGCCAGATTCAGATCATGCAGGATTTCAAAACTACAGCACTGGTCTGTACCCCTTCCTATGCCCTGAAGATAGCTGATGTGATGATGGATGTGGGTATTAATCCGAGTGGTTTGTCGCTGAAATACGGCCTGTTTGGTGCCGAGCCCTGGTCGGAGAGTATGCGGCGGGAGATTAATGACCGGCTTGGTATCGTGGCAACGGACAATTATGGCCTGTCAGAGGTCATGGGGCCGGGCGTTGCCGGTGAATGCCTGGAATGCAATGGGCTGCATGTGAATGAAGATCATTTCCTCATAGAAATTCTAGATCCCGAGACGCTCCAGCCTGTTGAACCTGGCGAAATTGGCGAGATGGTGATTACCACCTTGACCAAGGAGGCATTTCCGGTGATTCGCTATCGAACCCGGGACCTCACACGACTGCTTGCCGAGCCCTGTCCGTGCGGCAGGACCTTTCATCGCATCGAGCGGATAACCGGCAGAACCGATGACATGCTGATCATCAAGGGCGTCAATGTTTTTCCGACCCAGATCGAATCGATTCTCTTTGAAATCGAGGGAATCCAGCCGCATTACAACCTTATTGTGGAGCGCGAGCAGAATGAAGATAAAGTCACCGTGATGGTGGAAGTCGTCGAGTCGATCTTTTTTGACGAGATGAAGAAACAGCGCACTATGGTCGATATGATCAAGAAACGTCTGGTTGCAGACCTGGGAGTCAGTGTGTCGGTGAAGCTGGTCGAAGAGCGGAGTCTTGAGCGTTTCAACGGCAAGGGAAGTCGAGTAATTGATAAAAGAGCGTTATAAAAAAAAGTACAGGCAGGAAACAGGAATATTATGCGCAGTAACAACAGAGCGGCAGATTGTCTGAGACCATATAGCTATTGAACGGGGTATTCAACCGCAGGCCTATGCCTCGTTGCTGATTAAAACCGGTAACACCCAGGTTATCTGCGGAGTCAGCATGGAGAAAAAAGTTCCCCCGTTCCTGGAAGGGAGTGGAAAAGGCTGGATAACCGCAGAATACGGGATGCTGCCCTGTGCCACCTCCTCGCGCTATCGTCGGGAAACGAACGGCAGTTCAGGGCGGAGCATGGAAATTCAGCGGCTCATCGGCAGGAGCCTGCGCATGATGATTGATCTCAGATCCATTGAGCATTTTACCCTCCGTGTTGATTGCGATGTGCTTAACGCTGACGGGGGCACCCGCACGGCTGCCATCACCGGAGCCGCCCTGGCCGTTAGGGATGCACTCCTCAGGATGTGTGATGACGGGTTGCTCGGGAAGCCCCCCGCTATCCTTCCGGTAGCCGCTGTTTCCGCAGGCATTGTCGATGGTGTGGTCGTGCTGGATCTGGACTACGCGGAAGACTCCGGTGCTGATGCCGATGGTAATTTTGTGATGGCTGGAAACGGCAGTTGGATCGAGATTCAGACGACGGCGGAAAGTCAGCCGATAGGTGATGATCAATTTCGTATCATGCAGGAATATGCCCGGGCAGGTATTAACGAGCTGCTTGGATTATGGCAATCGGATAGTTGAAAGGAGCGTGGCAACTATTCAAGATACCTTTATCAGATGATACGCGGGACCCGTGAATGGGCGGTGGCGGAAATCAACTGCTGCATCGGATGTCCTCATGGATGTCTGTACTGTTATGGCCGTACTTCGGCCCTGAACAGGGGACTCATCCATTCCTCCGAAGAGTGGTCGCACAGCCGTATCATTACCGCCGAGGTTGAAAAAAAACATCCTCTTTACCCGGGACAGGTCATGTTTCCGGCTGCCCATGATATTACCGCGGAGAATATCGAGGCGGCGATCGCTGTTGTCGACAATCTCCTCGTATCGGGTAACCGGGTTCTCATTGTTTCAAAACCGTCGCCGGAGTGCATAATTCGGTTGTGTGATAGATTTCATCAAAAGCGTGAGCAGATACTCTTTCGCTTTACGATCACCGCCCGCAGTAAGGACATCCTGTTATTCTGGGAACCGGGAGCGCCGACTTACCGGCAGCGACTGCAGGCGCTTTCCCTGGCCCACAGCCGGGGATTCGCTACCTCGGTGAGCGTAGAGCCGATGCTTGAGATAGGCGATGTTGCGGCACTGGTGGCCGAACTTGATCCGCTGGTGACCCACTCCATCTGGCTCGGCAAGATGAACCGTATTGGAGCACGGGTCGCCGTTGTTTCTGACCGTGTGGCCGAGGAAGTTGCCCGCATTGAGCGGGAACAGAGTGATGGTGAAATCAGGAAACTGTATGGCTTGCTGCGGCGCCATCCATTGATACGCTGGAAGGAATCTATCAAAGAGGTTGTCGGGCTGCCGCTGGCAGACCAGGCGGGACTTGACCGGTGAGAGCATGGAGAGCTTGAAATGAAACGGAAACAATGTGAAATCAGTGATAGGAAGGTGATTGACTCACTGTTGGGCCGGTGCAGGATCGGCAGGATGGCAACGATCGGGGTTGACGGATATCCCTATATAACGCCGCTGAACTATGTCTATCTTGAAGGTGCCGTATATTTTCATTGTGCCCGGACGGGTGAGAAACTTGATAATATAGCGCACGATTCCCGGGTCTGTTTTGAGGTGGATATTCCTCTTGCCTATCTCGATCTTGACTATTATGGTGATATTCCCGAAGCCTGCCTGGTGCATCAATTTTATCATTGTGTCATAATCAGGGGAAAGGCGGAGATTGTTTCCGATATCGATGAGAAAATCAGGGCGCTTAACGGGCTTGTTGCCAGTCATGAGTCCCCGGGCCGTGAATTTTGCCGCGATCACCGCTGAAACACCTGCGGTGTCTCTCTGTACGGTTGTGGCAATACGCATGGAAACGATCAGCGCCAAGAGTGATCTGGCGCAGAATAAGGATCTGCAGACAAAAGAAAAATTAAGTAGTTATTTGAAAAAGCGTGATTTGCCGGGTGATAACGAAGCGGCCCGGCTGATCGGGGGGCAGGGTAAGTGATGAGCGCGACAACGCCCGATTTTGAAGAGAATGTAAGGGGGATGGTGATGAATGATATCAGGCAGTCAGACCCTGAAATATATGATCTGATCAGGCAGGAAGAGCAGCGACAGTGCGAAAAAATCCGTCTGATTGCCTCTGAAAACTATGTTTCATCGGCAGTGCTGCAGGCTACCGGTTCGATCCTGACCAACAAGTACTCCGAAGGGTATGCCGGCAGGCGATACTACGAGGGACAGCAGATCATCGACCAGGTTGAACGCATTGCCATTGAGCGGGCCAAGGACCTTTTCGATGCAGAGCATGTCAACGTGCAGCCCTACTCCGGCTCGCCGGCCAATATTGCCGTTTATCTCGCTTTTCTGAATCCCGGCGACACCATCCTGGGAATGGCATTGCCCCATGGCGGACATCTCACCCACGGGGCCAGGGTCAGTATATCCGGCAAGTATTTCAAGGCGGAATCCTATGCACTCAGTCGTGAGACCGGTCTGCTCGATTACAATGAAATCAGGCATAAAGCCCGCGCCTGCAAACCGAAGATACTCATAGCCGGCCACTCGGCCTATCCGCGTTTTATAGACTTTGAACTGTTCCGGGACATTGCCGACGAGGTCGGGGCCTTGCTGATGGTTGATATGGCCCATTTTGCCGGGCTGGTTGCCGGAGGAGCACACCCTTCGCCGTTGCCCTGGGCGGACGTGGTGACAACGACAACGCACAAGTCCCTGCGCGGGCCACGCGGCGCGGTAATCATGTGCAGGCAGCAGTTTGCCGCGGCTATTGACAAGGCTGTTTTCCCTGGCCTGCAGGGTGGACCGCACAACAATACGACGGCGGCAATGGCTGTTGCCTTCAGGGAGGCTGCGACCCCGGAATTCAAAGAGTACGCCTTCCAGATCGTTGCCAATGCCTCGATACTTGCTGAAACCCTGGTCAAACGAGGCTTTGATTTGATCACCGGCGGAACGGACAACCATCTGCTCCTCGTTGATTTGACAAACAAGGAGATTACCGGCAAGGTCGCTGCAAAGGCCCTTGACAGGGCAGGGCTTGTCGTCAACTACAACGCCGTCCCGTTTGATCCCCGAAAGCCGGACAACCCGAGTGGTATACGACTCGGTACCGCGGCGGTAACGTCACGTGGTTTCAAGGAAACTGAAATGTTTCAGGTGGGCGAATGGATCAATGCCGTGGTTTCAGAGCCGGATAATGAAATGCTTATCAGCGAAATGGCTAGCCGACATAGCCACTTTCTGCAGGGATTTCCCGCCTCCGGGTATTAGTATTAGACGGAACGGTTCGAGGAATCCTTGAGACGCTGAATAATGACGAAGGCGAGAGCTGCGCGTTCGTTTCGGGAGAGTTCTTTCTCAAGCTCTTCAAGCCGGGGTCCGATTTTTGCGGATGCTACCGGATCTTCTTCCACGAGCCGAATGGCCTCCGCCATCTGCTGCTCATTAATGCAGTGTACGGATTTACCGCCAAGCAGCGGTATCGGGTTAAGAGCCACAAGCGGCTCCTCCTTTTTCAAGCCCGGGAAAACCACTGATAGAAAAACTGGCCCCGCAGCCGCAGGAAGATTCATTACTGCTGTTATTAAAGCGAAAACCTGCCGAGATGAGATCGTCTGAATAATCGATACTCAGTCCGTGCAGAAAGGGCAGACTGGCGTCATCGGTCACGATGGTTATACCCCGGTCCCGGTAGACGGTTTTCTCGTCTGCTCTTTTTACCGTATCTATTTCGGCATCGTAGGTCATGCCGGCACACCCTCCGGAATGGACAACAACCCGGACGAAGGCATCTTCCCCCGCCCCTTGCTGTTGCAGCATCATTCTGGCTTTATCACTGATTGATATCATTTTCCTGCTATTTCCTTATCTTGTCTGATTATTTTAAAAACCAGGAAACTTCCCTGGGTCATGTTAATATGCAGCATATCTGCCGCATCTATACAATAGGGTCGTTTTCAGAAAGGAAAAGGGGGAATAATCGAGGTACCGCCTTTTTCGTGCCGCAACAGGGGCGATGACATCCATCCCCGTTGAAAAGATGTTTAGCCAGGAGTGCTTATTTGAGCTGCTTTATTTTACAAGGGTAAATGGTTTTTCAAGGTATATTTTGTCTTTATACTTTATTTCAGCGGTGCCAGTGCGGTCACCTGGAAGGGGCAGGCTCTTGATACCAAAAATATCTTTTAGCTCTGCCAACGTGTCAAGTGCCTTTTCAAAATCCAGGTTTGACGCTTGTTCTGCAATCCTGGCCCCTAACTCTGAATTTAAATCACCATGGGAAACAAGCAACTGGTTGATTGCCTCGGCTGTATCTTCCGCGGCAGGGTCCATCTCCCTTGCCAGCCGCTGAAATGCTTCCAGAAGAGCCGCCAATGTTTCCTTGTCAATGGGTCGGGTACTTTTACGTTCCGTTTTCGCGGATAATGATGACATCAGCTTTTCTTTCAGATCATCCACAACTTTCTGCAAATCACCGGCCAGATCGTTGATCAGCGGGTCTGCGGTATCGGATTGGCCATTTTTCAGCGCTGTTTCGACATGTTGAGCGCTGCCATAAAGTGTCAGAGCACCAATCCCTCCGGCAACACCTTTGAGGGTATGGGCTGTTCGGTGTGCCACAGTGATGTCGCCACTCGCAATCGCGTCTACAATAAGCTGGTTGTCGTTGCCATGGTCGGTTACAAAATGTTTCAAAAGATTAATATAGAGGTCGCGATTCCCGCCGGTTCTAGCCAATCCAACCCCGATATCAATACCTTCGAGATGATCGGGAAGCATTGTTTTCCGGCTCTGAAATTCTTCATGGACTATCTCGGGCTGAAACGATTCTCTTGCAAATGGTGGTATCCACTTAACCAATGTTTCAAACAGATGCCTGGGCTCGATAGGTTTGGCCACATGATCGTCCATGCCAGCGGCAAGGCAGCGTTCACGATCGCCTGTCATGGCATTGGCCGTCATGGCAATGATGGGCAACTGTCTTTTTGATGTGTCACTTCGTATAACTTTCGTGGCCTCGTAGCCATCCATTTCAGGCATCTGAATATCCATCAGTATGGCATCAAACGCTATTTTTCCAGCCAGTTCGACGGCCTGTTGTCCGTTGCCGGCAATGGTCACCTGCAAACCCGCCTGGGTTAAGAGATCCTTTGCCAAAAGCTGGTTGATGGTGTTGTCCTCAGCCAGGAGCACATGAGCTCCCTTGATAGTTTCTAACGTCTTGACTTTCCAGTGATCCGAAGATGCTTCACCTCTGTGGAACCCTCCTGACTCTCCGAGTGTTTTCACAATGGCATCAAGAAGGTCGGAAGGGGTAACCGGTTTTGTAAGAAATCCCTCTAAACCGGCTTCCTGGGCCTTGCGCATCATTTCTTCTCTGCCGAGAGCTGTCACCATGATGATGAAGGGGATCTCTATCAGGGACGATGACTTCTTTATCAACTTTGAGGCTTCAATACCATTCATTCCAGGCATCATGTAATCCATCAGCACCAGGCGAAAGGGATCATCCTGAGGGGCGTTCTCGATTGCTTCCAGAGCTGCCTCCCCGGAATCGACACAGGTCACCCGGAAAGAAAAGGAGCCTAGGGTTGCTTCGAACATGTCCCTTGTGCTGGCAACATCATCCACTACAAGAACCTTAAATTGTGCCAGATCCACCGGGAGTAGATATCCGGGCTTTTTTACAGTCTCAGCAACCCGGCCCAGGACAGCGGTAAAATGAAAACTACTTCCCTTACCGGGCTCGCTTTCAACCCAGATTCTCCCTTTCATCTCCTGGACCAGATGCTTGGAGATCGATAATCCCAGCCCTGTGCCACCAAACCTGCGGGTAGTTGAGGTATCGGCCTGACTGAACGATTGAAAGAGTTTTGCCTGTTGATCAGATGTCATTCCTATCCCTGTGTCCTTGACAATCACCTCAATTTCCACCGTGTCTTTTCTCAATGTAACCGGCTGAACCCGCACCACGATTTCTCCGGATTCCGTGAATTTCAATGCGTTGCCGGAAAGGTTGAGCAGTATCTGACCAAACCTCAAAGGATCACCTATTAACTCGAGCGGTGTTTCCGGGTCGATATCAAAGAGGATTTCAAGGTTTTTTTCCTGGGCCTTTAAGGCAACCATGTTGCTGAGGTTATTCAACACATCATCCAAACGGAATGGTATGGATTCAAGCTCCAGTCTGCCGGCTTCTATTTTTGAAAAATCAAGAATATCATTTATTATACCCAGCAGTAACTGGGCAGACTGGTGGACTATCTGGATGTAATTTCGTTGCTGGGGTTCCAATTGTGTCCCCAAACAGAGGTGACTCATGCCGATGATGGCGTTCATGGGAGTGCGGATCTCGTGGCTCATGTTGGCAAGAAACTCGCCCTTAGCGAAATTAGCAGCCTCCGCGATCTCTTTAGACTCCTGCACTGCCTTTTCCATCTGATTGCGCTTGGTGACGTCCAGCCCAATGGCAAGCAATCCGTTGACATTCCCGTCGATGTCTTTGAGCGTCTTGTCGTGCCATTCAATCTCGCGTTTGCTCCCGTCCTTTGCTACGATGGAACTGACTTTGCCCCTCGTCTTGATACCACTCTCGGCTTCTTGGAACTGGGCGCGGATTCTTGTATGGTCACTTGCAGGCAAAAAGATATCGAACCAGTCCTTACCCCTGACCTCATCCAAAGAGTATCCAGATATTCCCTCCAGATAAGGGTTGAAACGAACAATTCGACCCTTTGCGTCCAAGACCAATATGATTGCCTGAGCAGTGTTAACCAAGCTCTCGGCAAAATCCCGCTCGCTCTTCAGCGCGCTTAACGCGGACCTTGCTTCCCGCAATGACATGTCATGCTCTTCACGGGTCGTCAGTAGCTCGATGGTGGTATCGTTTTCAGGAAAGTCATCGAAGGAGAAATTATCCAGGTCCTCCGGCGTTTTTATATCCGGGTCGGCCAACAGGATGAATCCGTCGCGCGAGTGAACCCATTGTCCCTTCAATGGAGTGGGGCAGCCTCCGTTTTTCAGGAGAATATTATACTGCATTCCCATGTTCCTGGTTATTGATGATGGAGATATTTCTTCTCGAGGCTCAATCGGTTCGACTATATCGGAAACCTTGAGGCCCAGAGCATTCCCGGCCCGCCTTAACACCGGATCGCTGGCCCATGTGATCGTCAACTGCTCATCCGCAGCTACTATAAAAGACCTGATTTCCTTGATTTGATTGAGATTTATCTCAGCATTGCCATGAGTCATGGGAAGCTTACCTCCATGGTGCATTGAGGGTCTCCATGGTCCATGCAGGATATCTCCTTTACCCGGAGTTCCTCGTCGAAATGGATTCCCACGCCCAGGATAAGTCCGCGCATTACGGCGCACAGTCTTCGGCCTGATCGGTAGTGCATGAGCAGGCGGCCGTCCGGCAACTCTTCGAATGCAAAGATCGGCGGTCTGGCGTTGCGGATATTCTTCGTCACCTGTTTGTGCACTTTGTTCAAGTTTAGCAGAAGCTCCCTTGCAGTCTTTCCGGCCAGCTTGAAAAAAGTTGGGTATGATTCAAATCCTGTGTTCGAGACCCAAAATTTTCCGAATTCAAATAGAACTGTTTCCAGGGGAAGGCCGGAGACCTGGGAGGCCGCGTTCGCTAGATCCAGTGTCATCTGATCTGGATAATCCTCACTGGTCGAAAAAAACGGCTCCTCACACTTCGCTATCTCTTTGACCTTGTCCCACGCTTCTGCGCCGAACTTCGCCTCGACCAGCTCCTGAATGCCCTTATTAATAACGCCTTTCATGATTATTGACTCCTGCAACGAATAATTTTCAGCCAGAATAAATATACACCTTGTCTGACAATGTTTGAAACAACAATACGTGTATTAGTCATAAGGGTACCTTACAAAAGCGATTGGCTAGCATCTGTTTACCCCGACACTATCAAACGATAGCAGCGAAAATACTGGCCGAAAGCAGGGCCTTATCCACGAGGGGTGGGGCTGATAGAGGTTGGGGTATATCAATGAGCCGACGAACAGAAATGGCATACAGGGCGAGGCCTCCGGGTGAGTCAGAACAATATGACTAATCCCTGGGCTTGACCATGTAAGGTAAATGCCGCGGTTTCTGACCTGTTTTTTAAAGAAACAGGGATGAGAGTACCGCACCGGCAAAAACCACCCACAGGATATCGACCTTCATCCGTAAAGCGAGAAAAGCTGAAATCACCAGCAGTACCTGGAGCCACACCCCAGTGTACGGTGAGGATAAAGTGAATCGTTACCGACAAGAGAAGACCGACGAAAGAAACAAGAATCCCGTGCATTGCCCTTTGAAACAACAGGTTGTTTTGTATTCGATCGGCGTAGGGGACGGCCAGTGTCAGCATAATCAGTGACGGCGTGAAAATACTGACAGTTCCCACCAAAGCTCCCGGCACCAGGGCGATAAGATAACCAACAAAGGTTGCGGTTATAACGATCGGTCCCGGAGTGATCTGGCCGAGAGCTATGCCGTCCATAAAAGTTTTGCCGTCAAGCCATCTCTGTACGCCCACGACTTCATTAAACATGAGTGGAATCGAACCGTATCCACCGCCAAAGGCGAGAAAATCAACCTTGGCCATCACCAGGGAAAGGTCAAAAAGATGACGATCACCGAAATATAACAAAATCATGTAGATAAGAAGCGCCAAGGTCAAAAGCAGCGGCGTCCTCAGGTGCGATACATGTATAGTGGGCCGGGAGATGGAAGGTTTTTCCGGGGAAGCCTTCTTGATTCCTATACAGGAAAGTCCCAAGCAGTGCTGCGATCAATATTGCAACCATTGGATTTCCCCGTATAACCAGGTAGGCTGTGATGCCTAATCCCAACACAATGTCTTGCCATCTCTTGATGGTGCTTCGACCAAAATTCAAAGTTGCATTGGCTACCAATGCGATGACAATCACCTGAAGTCCCTGGAAAATGGAAATAACCGTACTCTGATCATGGGCGTTTTGATAGACAGCTGCCAATACGACCATCAAAACAAAGGCCGGCAGACCAAATGCTGCATAGGCCGCGATTGCACCGAGCGCCCCTCCGGCGCGCAGACCGACATAGGCGGCAACCTGCATTGCAGTGGCACCGGGAATGACTTGGCAGATCGCGACGCCCTGCTTGAAAGATTCTTCGCTCAGCCAATGGTTTTTACTGATTGCCAGTTCCCGGATATAGGACACCATCGCCGGGCCTCCGAAGGCGGTAAGACCCAGTCGGAGAAAAGCAAAAACAGTTTCCCGGACAAAGCGAAAAGTCTCTGATCTGGAAGGGTTGGGCACCGGTGACTCGTGCATGGTAGATTCAAGATTCTTCAGAACTAGTTTTTTTTATTGATATTCTCGGCATGACGCAAGGAGTATAAACATAAATAGGTTATACTTAAATGAATTGAATCTGTGAGATGGACAATTATCCCGAGTTTAGCTTATCAAACCGAACATAACTCAATTTGGCATTCGCACAGCTGGATTTTTTTGCATAGCAAGAGAAAAATGGGGCAGATTTTTGAGTTGGATTTCATAAAAAAAATCGAGTATCACAAGGATTGAATTTAAATAGGCAATCTTGATTTAAAACAATAGAAGTCATTACAGAGAAACGCGAAGAGCAAGTGAGGTTTTATCAAAATAGTTCCAGATCCAGGTTATATTGCCTTCGATATGGCACCCGGGAATAATGACCATGCTTGAGCACCATTGGCAATCAGGTTTTTTTTTGCAGTTCAACCTGATTTTTTTTATGAACTGAAATATTTCCTTTTTATTCACCATGAGGAGTAACTGAAGATGAAAAACGGTCAATGCCCAAAATGCGGTTCAAAGGAAGTCTATTCAGGGGCGGATATCCCCTTAAAAAGCGGCCCGTTTACTAGCAACAGCATCCCCATCAGCTTAACATCTATGGCGGCATTGGATAATTATGTCTGCGTTGTCTGCGGGTTGGTGGAGAGCTATATCGCGGATTCGACCAAACTCGAGGAGGTTGTCAAAAACTGGGGTAAGGTTGAACCGGATATTGAGAGTGAAAAATAGCTGATAACCCCAGAAATAAGCGAAGGGAAACTGATCATATGAAAGGAAAACGTCGCTTCGGGACTATTACTCGGATTCTGGCTAAAAATGGTTTTGGCAATGTGATCGATCGCATGTTCAGGCAAGGTCGCGCAGGAAGCTATGCCGACTCTGAAAATATTCCGCTAGCCAGAGCGGCTTTTCACTCACCCGCCCGCATCCGGTTTATGCTTGAAGAGCTAGGCCCCAGTTTCATTAAGCTTGGCCAGTTGATGAGTGTACGGGCGGATGTTTTCCCTCCGGAATATACTGAGGAATTTAAAAAACTTCAGGATAGCGTCCCACCTGTGCCCTTCTACCTCGATCAGGGCAGTAATTGAAGCTGAACTTGACAGATCGATAGAGGACATCTTTTCCGAATTTTCCACTGAATCCATAGCCGCGGCATCCGTCGCCCAGGTTCATGAAGCCCGGCTAATGAACGGTGACCGGGTGGCTGTCAAGGTCATCCGACCGGGGATAGAAAGGAAGATCCGTGAAGATATCCACCTGATGGTGTTTTTTGCGGAAAAGTTGGAAAAGATGTTTGAGTTTGCCCGGATTATAGGGGCAGTTAACCTGGTCAAGGAATTCGAGCGGACGATTTTCAGGGAACTGGACATGTTCATTGAAGGCGGAAATATCGAAAAATTCGCCGCTAACTTCGAGGGGAGCCAGGAAATCTACACTGCTCGAATTTACTGGGAACATACGGTCAAGTCCGTTCTAGTGATGGAGTATATTGACGGCATCAAAATGGATCAGGTGGAGCAGATCCGTGCGGCGGGCATCGACCCGAAAGAGATCGCCATGATCGGCCTGCGCTCGTTTTCCCGCCAATTGATGGATTTCGGCTTTTTCCACGCCGACCCCCACCCCGGTAACGTTATCGTCATGTACGACGGCCGCGTCAGCCTGGTTGATTTCGGGATCATCGGTTATCTTGACGAAGAGGCCATGATGCAGGTGGCTAATATCTTTCTCGGCTATGCCGAGCACGATTACGATATGGTTATGGACGCCTTCCAGCGATGCCGGTCTTATCGATGATGAAAATATCGATTTGAAGCAATTTCGGACCGATCTGAAAGACATGAGCGAACCTTTCTATGGTCGGTCCCTTCAGACCATTGCGGTCAAAGATGTCTATGAACAGGTGATGCGGCTGGCCTACAAATACCGTATCCGCTTTCCTCGAAACCTGCTCCTTCTACTCAAAACTTTTGTCCAGACAGAAGGTCTCGGCAAGATTCTGGGGAGCAACGCCAGTATCCTGGAGGTCACCCGGCCCTATGCGAAGAAGCTGGTCCAACGAGGATATGACTCGCAGAAACTCCTGAAAAATTTGGGCAGGGATACCCGGGCTATGGGCAACTATCTGAAAACAATGCCCCGGCTCACCCATGCCATCTTCAAAAGAACAGCCGAAGGCGGACATCGCCTTGAACTCCGGCATAAGGGTATTGACTCAATTGTCGGTAAATTTGAAAGGGGCCTTAACCGGGCCGTCATGGGGATGATTATCTCGGCTTCAACCATTGCCGGCTCCCTGTTGCTCAATTCTCCGATCAAGGTCATGGAAGTTTCTCTAGGTGGATTTACCTTCTCCCTGACGACCGTACTCGGTGTTACCGGTTATTGCATTGCCACAATTTTGGGTCTCTGGCTGATAATCTCAATTTTAAGGTCAGGTAAAATGTAGGAAGCCCAAGGTAAAGAGAGTGGCAAGGGTTTTACCAGTACTCATGCGGTCTGGTAAGCGTTTATTATGATACCTGCTCTTCTGATAAATGGTATTCATCTATAGCCAGAGCAGTTATTGACCATAGTCGGACCTAAAGGAGATTAATGGATGTTAAAAATCGACGCTTTGAACGAGAACCGGGTGCTCTCAATTACTGCCCGCGGCAAGCTCACCAAGGATCAATATTTACAGCTATTGCCAGAGTTAGAGAAAATATTGCAAAAATCCAGCCCATTACGATTCTATATAAAACTGGAAGAGTTTACCGGCTTAGAATTGGGGGCGCTTTGGGAGGATATAAAATTTGACTACAAGCACAAAAATAACTTTGGCAAAAAAAGCAATTGTTGGAAACAAAAAATGGCAAGAATGGGCATAAAAATTTGCTGGTTATTATCCCACTCTTCGTTTATCTCGGAATGTTTTTATGTTCCGAAGAACTACTTGAACAAAAGAAATAGTGTAGAAAAAAGAATGGACATGTAGTCCTTATCAATGCGACCAAGCAAAAGATAAGGAAGGTTCTACATGTCCACCAGTTTACTGTATCATGGTTTTGGTATTGTTGGGTATCGATATATCCGAACGGAATACCGGGAAGGTGACGTGCGATTTTCACAATCACCAAGGAAAAAATTCAGTCTTCGGTGCCCGGTATGCAAGAGCAAAAGATGTAATAAGGCATGGAGTCATTGCTGCGCTGGTTTCACTCTTTGCCCATCGGGAGGAAGGCCACCTATATCAAGACGGAGATACCAAGAGTGGAGTGTAAAGAATGTGCAAAGCAATCCGGCAAGCAGATATTGGTTTTGCCGATTCCGCGCTTTGACCTATACGAGAGCTCTTGGAAGATATGTCCTCGATCTGGCGAGGAATTATGACTATTTCTGATGTTTCCAGGCATCTGCGATTGAGCTGGGATGTCGTTAAAAGTATCCAGAAGAGACATCTGCAGAAGAAATATGCCAAGCCGAATCTCAAGACAATTGGAACGAGATCGCAATTGACGAGATCTATGTGGGTAAGAGTCGTTATCTGACGATTGTGCTGGATGTTTTAAGTGGAGCGGTTGTTTTCGTAGGAGACGGAAAAGGGAGTGATGCCTTGGAGCCGTTCTGGAAAAGACTTGCGGCGACTATCGAAAAGTGCAAATTGAAGCTGCCGCGATAGATATGTCACCAGCGTATATCAAGGCGATACGCGAGAATTTGAAGGATACGGTCATCGTTTTTGATCATTTCCATGTGATCAAAACTGTTCAATGAGAAGATGTCCGATTTCAGGACGGCAATTATATAACCTCACAGAAGAATATGTTACCAACAATCAGTCCTCAAAGGGACTCGCTGGCTCCTGCTGACTTCAAGAGAACGGTTGGCTACAAAGACAGAGAGAAACAGCAAGCGGTTAGAGCAGGCATTGGAAATTAACAGGCCTTTGGCAACGGCCTACTATATGAAAGAGGATTTACGACAATTGTGGAATTGGGAAGGTGACAAAAGTGCGGCTGACATGGCATTTGACAAAGCTGGATAGAAATGGCTAGGAACTCTGGAATAGGATATGTTGAAGAAGTTTGCCAATGACATTGGCTAGAGCACTTTGAGGGTATATTAGCTTACTTTGATTTTGATTCACTTATCGACTGGTCCTCTTGAGGGGACAAATAATAAAATAAAAACGATGCAAAGAAAAGCTTATGGATTACAGAGATATGGAGTTTTTTAAGCTCAAAATAATGGCGCTCCATGAAACAAAGTACGCTTTAGGTTTTTATTTGACTATCGGACCTAAACACATTCCCTACTCATAGCACCGCTTCATTTGAAACGGGCAACAAAACGATCAAGAGCCTCGTGCATCTCTGCCCATGTCTTTTCCGCTGAGGTTCTCAAATCTTCCCAGGTTTCTTCCGTACGCTGGCCCAGTTCCAGCATCTTCGCATGGGCTACGGCTCGTCTGCCGGCAAGGCTCTCGATCTGTTTCTCAATGTCGGCCCGAATTTCGGATTTAGCTTTTTTGGCCTTTACTTGGAATTTATCGAATTTGGCATCCCACTTTTTAAGCTGGGTTTCGAGCTTTTTCTGGAAGGCCTTTTGGGTAATTCCATCTTCTTTGTCGGATTTTAATTGTTGTTCAAGGATAGCATCGATTTCTGCTTCGGCTTCAAGCCAGTCCTGTGCCATATGGTCTCCAACAAAACCCCGTTTTTCCGAACGCAAATAGGCTGCCTCGGCAATCATTTGATAGCGCTGGCCAGGTGTGACGGGAGTTTTTCCCTTAGTGGCAGCGGTCTTCCTCGGAACTTTTTTTGCAGCGGTGGTTTTTAGTTTTTCCTTGGACATGGTGGTTCCTCCTCTCCTTTAAATTTAGATCAGTCTTTTTGGCCTCGATTTCAAAGTCCGCTCACTCTCCCTATTGCCTATGATTCTCGCTTGCCTCTCCATCATGCAGGTCTCCCTGTCAGGAGGCGACCAACTGCTTTTTCAACCTGTCTGGATGAGAAAAACCCCGTTGGTTAATCTTACCCCTTTGCGGGGCAACTGATACCTGACGGTGCACTGAGGCCAGCAATACCAGTAGCAACAATCTCCTCATATTGATTCTGTATCAAAGAGAGGCGCATTCCTTTGCCAAAGTAGACTTGACCATAACTCCGATAATGCCCTTGGCAAGGTTAACCATTTAAGAAAAAACGCAAGTTGATATGTACCTGAACATGTTTTGCTCCACCTAATAACAGGTTACCCAGGGTGCATCTTTCTGAGATATTCTGTGGCAAGGTTAAGTCGTCGAATAATGAGAATGCTTACTTTTTTTTCAATCTTTTGCCACAAGCATGGACTTCAATCAGCAAATGTCAGTAGTGATCCGCTAGTCCTCTATAAATGTGCAGCTTGAAGCAAAAGGCTCCCCTGAAGAATTCGATTATTCAAGGGAGCTTTAATTTCTGCACAGAGTGGTCATAATGGGTATGCCGGTAATTCAACCGGTCTTCTGCTCTTGTGCTCGGCAACGAAACTGGTTAACCTCTAGCCAGATATTTCAAGGCCGGATTGTTGCCTACGGTCATCAGCGACAGATATGAAAATCAAATAAACGGGCAGAGGAACGATGATGGGACAGGACAAACTGGTGGAATTGACGGAAGAGTATTACAGCGCTCCCGATACGTTACCGGAAACGGTTGAAGAAGTAATTGAAGACGAGTTTCTTGAATTGCGGATCCTGTTTAAATCGCGGGGGGTAACGCTTGCCGGAACAGGTTGTGTGAAAGTAAGTAGTGACGGGGATTCCTCCGATACCTGATCGGAGAGATAATTTGTCGAAGCAGGTGCACTAAGAACCTGTCAGTGTACCTTTTCACCCGGAAATGCCCACCCCCGGATAATGAAAGGGGTGGGGACGTGGAGTGGATACAGATACAGGTGGTGTTTGTTGGACCAGCGATTCCGGATCCAATAAAAGGGTGCTTCAGACGGCGTACAGACACTGACAGCTGATGAAATTGACACTCCACGTCCCCGGGGGGCTTGTCGCACCTGAAGTCCCGGATGGGAACATTCAGGGGCAGGTATCGGAACCAGTTATCTGTTTTTTTAAAGGTTCAGATAATGACTCTGATTATTCAATGTATTCTCAGGCAACGACCAGGAAACGCCGGCAGTCGCCTAACGGTTCAAACGTATTGTTTACCAGGACATACATCCTGTCTTGCTGATCGAGATAACCGTTTGTCAGTCGGTGTCCCATCAAGGGGTCTTCCCGGCAGACGATGAAACCGCGGCCAATCTGGCGAAAGTGCAGTTTATTTAGCGACTCTTTGTCGGCTGTTTCGTCCTGCATTAATCAATACTCCCTGTTTCTCGTCATCCGATAACCGATGCATCATGTTGAATGCACCTTTCATGCCAGTCAGATTTGTTCAACCTTCTTAAATGACATATTTCCGGTTTTTATTCTCCATCTGTCTGATAAAGCGGTTGTTCTTCCTTTGTCGTTGCAAAAGTTTGATCGTTTAACCTGAACGATCATTGACACAATAAGGCATAAAAAGGGCCAAAGAAGTACCGGAATCGTAAACCGTGTTGTCGGATATGCAGTGCGAAGGTTATGCTCTTGGTTGTGCCTATGGGGTGTCAGGAATATTTAATTTTTCCTATATTGCTTTATCAATGACTATATTTAAATATTGCGACGATGCTTTGACATGTTTATTTCGTTTTTGTATAATGTGTAAACAATATGTTCGAATTTCAATAGAATTGAAAAAACAACGCAATAACGAATATATTAAGTCGAGTGATGTGTGAACTATGTTTCCGAATAATTATGAACCGCTGACTTCTCCGCGCTTCTCGCAAAAACACCTGGCACTGCTACGTCAGCGACTTGCAAAGGTGAACGGATCATGGGCTGCAGAAGACTACAGGGCCTTCATCGAGTTCTATTCCCGGATCCTGCCGGAATTAATGCGTGCAGAACGGTGTACCATTTTTATGATGGAACAGGGCAGCAAAAAAATCTGGTCGATTTTCGGTACCGGACTTGAAGAGCAAAGCATCGAGCCGCCGCTTGAAGGCAGCATCGTCGGCCAGGTAATCCGCTCGGGAGAAAGCAGAATAGAAAACAAACTTGGCGAGTATCATGGTTTCCACTCAGAGGTTGATGAACTGACCGGTTTCGTCAGCCGTAACCTTGTCTGTTCACCGATCAGAAGCAGCGGTAGTGACACCGTCTCCGGCGCTATTCAACTTTTGAATAAACTCGATAATGGTGTTTTTACCGCAGATGACTTGAGAAGACTGGACGAGATAACTCATTTTCTCTCGCTTACTATTGATTCCGCCATTCTCAACCAGGAGATTCTGACAATCGCCTCATTTATCGGCAAAGAGGTCAAACGGCTTGAGCAGTATACCGCCGGAGGAACCCGGATTATTGCTGAAAGCCCTGCCATGCGTGAAATACTTCAACTCGTCCGTATTGTCAGCAGCACTCCGGTCAATGTCCTCATCCAGGGAGAAAACGGCACCGGCAAGGAACTGGTTGCCCGATTGATCCATGAATCCGGAGATCGAGCTGATAAATCATTTGTTCCGGTGAACTGCGCCTGTATTCCTGAAAATCTTGTCGAAAATGAATTTTTCGGTCACGAAAAAGGAGCTTTTACCGGTGCCGACCAGTCCCGGCGCGGTCTCTTCGAGGAAGCCAGCAGCGGCACATTGTTTCTCGATGAAATTGGTGAAATGCCGCTCGTTATTCAACCAAAAATTCTCAGGGCCATCCAGGAAGGTGAGGGGAGTCGTCTTGGCAGCAGCAAACTCATGAAATATGACCTGCGCCTGATCAGTGCTTCGAATCGTGACCTGGCCACGGAAATAAAAGGTGGCCGATTCCGCGAAGACCTGTTTTTTCGACTTTTTTCTGTAGAAATACTTCTGCCGCCGCTACGAGAACGGAAAGAGGATATCGTACCGTTGGCCCATCACTTTCTCACGCTTACCAATGAACGATTTAGCAAGCAGATAACGGGGTTTTCTTCGGAGGTCATTGACCTCTTCGAGCGATTTCGCTGGCCGGGAAATGTGAGGCAGCTTCTGAAGGAGGTGGAGCGGGTCGTGGCCCTGACCGATAATGGCCAGGTGGTGACTCCTGATCGCTGTTCCCGCGAACTGGTTTCCTTTTTCAATAAAAATACCGGGAATCGACGCGCAACCGATGGTGCCGGACTTGCCATACCTGATCGCACCCGGAGTCTTGAGATTGAACTTATCCAAAAAGCACTCCTGCAGGCAAAAAACAATAAAACAAAGGCTGCCGCCCTGCTGGATATAACAAGACAAGGCTTGCTGAAAAAAATGAAACGTCTCAACCTCTAGGCGCCTGTTCCACCAACCGTTGCTGCGTTGTAATCTCATGGGGACTGGTTATATTTTTTTTCTCCTGCTTTTTTTGGGAACGGCAGTATCTGAGTAGTAAAAACGCCAGTCATGAGCACAGAATCCGCCACGATGGAGGTATCTAATAATGTCACGTAATGATGTACTATCTGCAGACAAGGTGCATAAGCGTATTCGGAATGGCTCGACCCTGCTTGTGTGCGCCTATGACAGTGATGAAAAATTCCAAAAATTCCACCTTGAAGGTGCCATTTCTCTCAGCGATTTCCGAAAGAAAATCGTTACGCTTTCCAAGAATCAGGAAATCATCTTCTATTGTAACTGACCGGGGAGCGGTTCAGCTGCTGGTCAAGCAGATCATTATGCAAAAGAAGGATTTACCAATACCCATGTGCTGAATGACGGGGTAGACGGTTGGAAAAAAGCCGGTTATCCTTTGCTTTAAGAACACCGGTAAAATCTTCCCGAGTTACCGTGCGCAATTTCCAGGCCACCGTGAAATTCAGTGAACAGTAACGGATGTTTTATGCCTCGTTGATTGTGGTTTTTAACTAGTGTCTGTCCATAAATGGCCATTTTACCCCTAACTCTTCGTTGCTCTCAAAATTTAATCCGCGGAATATCGTCTATATGCCTGCGGTTAAATTTATCGAGCGCCTAGATTTAGGTAAAAATCGCTCATTTCCGGACGAAAACTAACTATATTATCAAAATCTTACGCCTGTCTATTTTTCTTTCTTAAGTTTGTTCGCAATTATATTTTAAAAAAAAAAAAAAAAAGCTGCTTTTCCTCGCACCTGTCAGAAAATTGTAAGAGTGAGCGTTTATGATGACCATTAACAATACTCAGCGGCCGTTGAGATATGTGTAGAGAAGACGTCGACACGTCTTTAAAACAAACTTCTAAACGCTGGAGGTCACCATGAAGAAACTTGTTACGATATTGTTATGTTCACTCTTTGCCATTGCCTCTGTCCAGGCAGCTTTTGCAGCGGGAACATCAGCCAAGGGAGCAAAGAATGATAAGGTAGCCGTTGAAAAGACCATTGCCGGGCCCATCAATATCAATGATGCGGATATCGATATGCTGATGAGCCTGCCGGGTATTGGAGAAAAAACGGCCCAGCAGATTGGGAACTACCGTGATACGAACGGTCCCTTCAAGAGTGTTGATGACCTTCTCAACGTAAAAGGCATTGGCCCGAAGGTGCTGGAGAAAATCAGACCGCTGGTGAGCGTTTCATAAGGTTATCCGCGGTTTAAACAGCGGGGCGTGTCACCCTTTTAAGACACGCCCCGTTTTACTACGAAATCATCAAAATAGTGGTACATCGCATTACGGCTCAATTGACGCAATGCCTTTTCTTGTATGATAGCCAGACACTGGCAGTGCGCGGCAAGTTCGATAATAACCCTGCCGATGTTCTCTGTTGACGTGGCACTGATCGAGGCCGCTGTCTGATGGAACAGAAGGATTGGCGGAGATCCGGTCAGTACTTTGGCGGCGGCAATGATGAGGAGGCCGTATTCTTTCATGGCATGGGAGAAGGCAATGGAATCCTTATCAGTAATGCCCCTGTTTCGGTATCCGCCCTCTATGCGATAGCTACCGTCGTCCGGTTCGAACCTGATGACCTGCTTTGCTTGCAGCCGCAGCAATTCTCTGTTGACAGCACCAAGCAGTCTTTTGCCGTGATCCAAGGCACCCGGTTTCCCGGCTGATCTGAGATGCAGCCGTTGCAGGAGAAATTCGACAGGTTGCAGGTTTGCCTCAGGTAATGTTGAACCGGCCACTTCAATCCGCTCGACGAGTGGCTGGCACGGGTCGATACTAAAGAAGAACGGTAACCGTTTTTTTATGATTTGCCGAGCCGCATCAAAATGGCGTGCTCTCTTCACCTTGCTGACAAGCTCATGGAGTTGTTCCAGGCGGTTTTCCGGGACCCTGCTTTGCAGGTCGCCAAGCAATTGGTCAAGTTGCTTCATGATTACGTTCTGTATACGATCGGTAGGCAGCAGCTGTTCAATGAATGATACTGTTTTTTTCACACCTGTCCAAGTCGCTGCTCCATGTGTAGTACAGTTCTTTTATCTCCTCTGAAATTTCACTCCACCGTGTGGACGATGCCAGCTCGATGAAATTGATCCACCTGCTGTAATCCAGTCGTCTGCCGACCTCAATGCGATCAGTCTCATAAAACAGCGGGGAGCAGGCGGCGAGCTGCTCAACCAGTGGCGGTGTGCTGGTGAAAACACCAATGGAAACGGTGCGCTTCTGCGACTTGATAATCCTGGTATGCCCGTTATCTTTAATCGTTTTCGGCATGTCTGAATAGGGCTTTTGCGTCCGGCAATGGTAGGGAGGGTTGATGGTCTGTATAGCCTTGATGAAAGCCTTCGCTGTTTCCGGCCCGGGAAGGTGAAAGAGCGTAAGGCCCTTGCCGATGTCAAGCCAGTGTGTCTCGGGGGTGGTGCCAAGCCCTCGTATTTTCATCTTGATCAGGTTCATATCAGCCGGTAAAGGAGGTTATCTGTTGCCTGTGCGACAAGAGAGAACTATAGAGATTCATTTGATTATCAAAACAGTCATCCTTGAACAATAATCATCTGTAGCAAATCTGGCATCTATCTGCCGGAAACCGCTCTTGTTAAACAGAGCATTTTTTAGTAAGTAGGCATGATCCTGCATCTTGTTCAGGGGACGACAAAACTGAGACGGGTCAGCGAATTTCTTTTCACTATTATTCTCATATCGGAACAAATATAAGCAAACACGATTATTATGCATTCAATAGAGAAGGTGTCCGTCCATGGCGGGCATAGCGGCCAGTTCTGCAACCATGCAACAGATTCCCTGGAAGAGATTGTCAGTGCCTATATTGACCAGGGATTTTCCTGGATAGGAGTGACGGAACATGCTCCCGGTCTGAGTCGGGAGCTGCTTTATACTGACCAGCGGGAAGCGGGGTTGACTCCCGAGATTACTGTTCGAGCGATTTTCCTTCTATATGGCTGAATGTCGCCGGCTGCAGGTGAAATATGCTGATCGGATTGGCATTTATGCCGCGATGGAAATTGAGACCTACAGCGGCTATGAAACATTTGTGCCGTATTTGATAGAAACCTTCAGGCCTGATTACATTGTCGGCTCCGTCCATTTCGTCAACGACATTAATTTTGACTATTCCCCGGAAATGTATGAGCGGGCTGCCCAGTCCGTTGGTGATGTTGATGATCTATACGAGGCCTATTTCGATCTGCAGTACGACATGATCAGGCTGTTGCGCCCGGCAGTAGTCGGGCATTTTGATCTGATCCGCCTCTTTGATCCGGCATATCGCCGCCGCCTCGAGCAGCCTGCAATTGCCGGTAAAATCAGGCGGAACCTGGAATTGATAAAAGAGCTGGGGCTCGTCATGGATTTTAATCTCCGCGCCCTGGCAAAGGGTGCGGATGAACCGTATATCACAACATCAATTTTGAACCAGGCACGCGAACTTGATCTGGCTCTTGTTCCCGGCGATGACTCGCATGGCCTCTCTTCGGTCGGCAACTATATGGATATAGGCATAAGGATACTGCAGAAGCACGGTTTCAGCACCGATTGGCAGAGACCCTCCCTTTTTACCTGACGGGCTGACGGGGCCATTGAGCCGCAACGAACCCTGTCTTGTCTTTCGCGTGAAAACGACGGCAGCAATCGGAGACAAAGGGTTTCGGGTTCGCCGCTTGAAAAATGTCTGGAAATCAAGACCCGACCCGACATTTCCTGTCAATCAGTGTCTGTCTGGCTTGCATGCCTTAATCTCGATCGAATAATAGAGGGTACCCTTAATATGTATGCCATCCATGCGTTGGAAAAGCATGCTTCTGGAGGGGAAGACACAGTAGAATGGATGCTATCCACGAATCAGCCGATAAAAACCTTGGCCGAAGCTTGTGAGCGTGTACGTTGGTATATTCTTCGGTGGCGGATCGACATGTATTTTTAAGTATTAAAATCCGGATTTCGCGTGGAAGATTGTCGCCTTTGAACGGCGAGCCGGCTAATATGCTGTCTCACCTTAATGAGTATCGTGGCTTGGCGATTGTTTATGATTACGTTGATTGCTCGAACAAACCCTCCCGGCCTTGTTCAGAGTTCTTAACAGAGCTAGAATGGAATGTACTTGTGGCTATTTTGTCACCCAATGGTAACCGACCTGCGACACCACCTCCCGTTACCGATGTGGTTACTGAGAGAGCCAAACCTGGTGGCTATTGGCAAGAAAGAAGGATGGTCCGCCAGGTACCCTCGCACTCTGGCGAGGATGGAAATGGTTGACTGATATTGCTCAAGGATGGTCTATGGCCTTAGGGATATGATATTTGTGGGTAATTGAAAGGGTCTGCGAGAGGTCGGTCGGGTGACTGGCCGTTCTATCTTAATGGCAACAGGCGAAATATGAGATTTAGGGGAGTCCATCATGTCGAGTTTTCGGTACTCGAGTATGAAGAGTCAATAAAATTCTTCGACCAAATGTTTGGCTGGTTGGGATACAAAAGTTTCTGGACACTTGATATCGGCTACCGCTCAACCTATTACATGGCTAGGTTTCCTTTCTTTCACAGCTACATCGGAATACAACCTGCCGGAACAGGAAATAAATTGCGCCATGAAGATCATTCCACCGGAATACACCATATCGCACTATGGGCCAAGAACAGGAAGGAAGTAGAAGATTTTCATACGCAATTTTTATTGAAGAATAATATTGATGTTACGGATCTTCCAGCGGAATATCCAACCTACACTCCAGGTTACTATGCGGTATTTTTTAATGACCCGATTACCGGAATCCACTTTGAGTTAAGCCATACGCCAATGTTGCCTTCAATTTCTCGATATTTAACGTGGAGGAAAACTTTGAGGAATATTTGGAAAAAACATCCAGAGTGGAAAACCCCGCCTTGGAAAGAGGCAATGCGCAAGTTACCTCCAAAAAATGAACAAACCTGACATGGCGTTCGAGAGGGAGGCGGCAAAAACGACGCGGCCCTCACCTTAACGTTGAGCCTCTCTGATGGGATCGAGCTGGCGAGCTAGTGTCTGTCCATAAATGGCCATTTTACCCTAACTCTTCGTTGCTCTCAAAATTTAATCCGCGGAATATCGTCTATATGCCTGTGGTTAAATTTATCGAGCGCCTCGATTTAGAACAAAAAATCTCATTTATGGACAGACACGAGCTAGCCCATTGACCCTTGAACAAAGAAATATGACGAGGTGTTCTCATGCGTGAGTTGAAACTGAGCAAGGCCTTTACCCTAATCGAATCAGGGCCTGTTGTTCTTGTGACGACCCATGATAGGCAGAAAGACAACATGGTCGTGTTAGAGGCAGTTGCCGCATGCATCGATACAGCGCGCAGGGAGAAACGCACGGTTCACGCTGTTGGCGACGGGACGTTCATTGTTGACGGGCGCAAGATTGACCGGAAGAAGATGATGACATGCAAGCTCCCATCCGGCGTTTAACGTTCATTGGCCAGCCATGAAAAAATTCTGGGAGCTAAAAATGAAAAGCGCGGCGGCGCCCCACTAAGCGTTCACCGGAAATTTTTTCCACCGCGCTCCAAAGTTTCCGGTGAACTTAACGTTTTGTGAATAAATGTACTACATAGGACATAATCAAAAATAAAAATGAGAATTTTAGGGGAAATAATTAACTTTAAAGCAAATCTAAAATACTCTATTAAGAGATATTACGTTTTATGGATAATACTGTTAGTCACCATATTTTTTGATATGTTTACTACCTATGCGTTCACTGAAAAATACGGAATTAAAACAGAAGGTAATTTTTTTACAAAATTATGGATGTTATACTTTGATCCATTGTATGGGGATTTAACTGGTAAGATATTACAATTATTATCAGTAGTATTTTTTGTTGGTTTGAATCAAAGGCTAGGAAATATATTTTTACTATTCATAATTCTATTAAATTGTTGGGCAGTAGTCATAAATTTCATGTCATTAATTATATAAAATTTACTAAATGGCACATAACAATTTGTCAAGCTGACTGGCTGCACTACCCGCACCCAGCAAGCTTAGCTCACCGTTATATTTTAATTTCAAATGCATAATATATCGAATAATTTAGAAAAAATTGGATTTGGCGAATGGTTACTGGAAACAGTTGCCCCTGAAAGCCTGGAACAATTTGACATAGCAAGAGTGCTGGCGGTTCACAAAGATAGCTATACCATAAGCAATGGAGAAGTTGATGTTTTAGCGGAGTTGGTAGGTAAAATAATATTTAGTGCTTCCTCTCCAGTTGATTATCCCGCGGTAGGTGACTGGATTCTTGCCAGTTTTTATGATGGAAATACCTTCGCAATAATTCACGAGATCTTACCTCGTAAGTCTTTATTAAAAAGAAAAACACCTGGTAAAAGAGTTGACTTCCAGTTAATTGCCGCGAATATCGATGTCGCATTCATTGTTCAATCTTTGAATGAAAATTTTAACCTGCGGCGTCTTGAACGATATTTAGTCATGGTTAACGATGCTAAAATTCACCCAATTGTACTTTTGAGCAAGAGTGACCTGCTTGATCATCAAGATATTACAGCCATAACTGCGGAAATTCATAAGATGATGCCACATTTACAAGTTTTTCCCTTCAGTAACGAAAATGAATCCGATTTGGGCAACCTAATGGGAATTATGCAAGCTGGTCTAACATATTGCCTTCTTGGATCATCCGGAGTTGGCAAAACAACCCTAATAAATAACCTGCTAGGCGAATCAAAATATATAACAAAAGCAGTGGGCAAGAAAGAGAGTAAAGGAAGGCATGCCACTACGCATAGGCAAATGATTAAACTGGATTTTGGAGCGCTGGTGGTGGACACACCAGGTATGCGAGAGCTAGGGAACTTTTCGGTAGGAACAGGCCTCGGTGAAACCTTTTCCGAGATAGCCGATCTATCAGAAAAATGTCGGTTTAATGATTGTACTCATGTTAACGAAAAAGGTTGTGAAGTATTAAATGCTGTTGTAAATGGTCAAATATCTGCGGAGAGATACCAGAACTACATAAAAATGAACAAGGAATCCACTTACAATGAAATGTCATACCTCGAAAAAAGGAAAAAAGATAAACAGTTTGGAAAATTTTGTAAGACGGTTATGAAGCATAAGAAGAGTCAAAGATAGCACATGACAATAGCAGACGGCAGGAAAGCTCGACGGCGCTGACGCGGAAGGCATGGGTGAGCCGCTGGTGATGCAGATCACTAAACACTATAATGTGCTGAAATATTAATCTGAGAGAGATGAGTGATGGCTACTTTGAAAAATTGTCTTTTTGCCCCAACTCTGCGTTGCGTGCAAATATTTTATTATCGGAATATCAAATATATGCCTGCGGCAAGATTTTTGCAAGCGTCTTGATTTTAAACCAAAATCCTAATTTTGCAAGGTATCCTGATATGTTTAAACAATACTTAATAATTTTTATTTTGTTAAGTTTGGTCGGTTGCAAACAAGAAAAAACTGAATGGAATCCCATTTTCGAAGAAACTAGTTTTGATTATTTTACCACCGAGATAGATCGAACATTGTCATTGATAGATAGCGCATATTTAGAAGCAAACGAAGACAAGCAAGAATCTATTCAAGAAAATCTATCCCAGGCTAAAAATAGGCTACTTGAAATAAAAGATTACTACATTCCATTTACCACGGTGAGGCAGAAAATATACGATGCCGAAAGATATTATAAATTAAAGGATATTAAAAAATCAGAAAAATTACTTGAAGATTCAAAATCGATAATAAAATCACTAGATATTACAACAAAAAGTGAAGTTTTTGACAAGGTAATTTTAGACTTAACGTCCATGATTAATGAAGTAATTTCATCATTTGATGAAGGCTCAATGCCTAATACCTACAATAAAATGAAGATATTGGGTGAACATGTAAATTTAATGCTTTTCAAAGGAGACTTGGTGCTTTCAGGTATTAAATTTAATAAATAACTGTATAGCCGTTTTATTAACTCTGGCACTGTCGAGGATGGGGGGGTACTAACAAAAGTCTGCAGGCAATTATTTCGTCACGGTGTCAAAACCGTCCCAGGGAATGCGCTGGCACAAGGAAACAACTTTCCGCCAAACTTCTGTGTGCTCCTTGGAATTTGCCCATTTCTGCCTGAGCGATTCGTTATCAAATTCAATGTTTATTTGGTATCCCCGTAGAGCCTCCCGTTTCTTTAACAGAGTCGTCCGGTTTAGCAGAGGAAACTTTCACCTGGTTTGATTCGGACAAGTTTTGTCTTTGGCGTCCGGACGTTCATCTCTTTCTCCAGCCTATCCACGTTTAACTGTTGCTCCTCAAAAGTGCCGTGATGGGTCGGAATGACATATTCCGGCAGTATTAATGCCGTTGCATAAGCTGCTTCACGATAGCCCATGTTATATTTTCCTCCGACGGTCATGATGGCAACCTCCGGGCGATAAAGATCCCTTATGATTGACATATCAGCACAAACACCGGTATCTCCGGAGAAGTACACCGTGGGGCCGTTGGCAATGTCAAGGATATAGCCGACAGCGCCGGAACCGGGTTGAATCGGTCCATCCACCCAGCCATCCCCCATAATTTCCGAGGTGTGTGATGCGGGAACCATCGTAACGGTAAAGTCTTCCTGATGCCAACTGCCTCCGGTGTTCAACCCGTAAACCTCTGCGCCTTCCTGTAGGCCTTTCGATTCGGCATAGAATCCCAGCTCAGGTGTACAAATCAGTTTTGCCCCTGTTTGGCGGACAAGCTGAAATGAATCACCAATATGGTCGACATGTCCATGTGTCACACAGATGGCGGTAGCTTTCTTGACGTCACTTGTTTTGAGAGTCGTTACCGGATTATCATCCAGCCAGGGATCGAAATAAATAATCTGTCCGTTGAATTCAACGGAAACCGAAGCATGTCCTATCCAGATAATTTTTGTCTTTCCCATGCTTTCTCTGCTTTGCCTTTGGAAGGGTAATAAATAAAGGGTACCTTGCAAGATGAGGATTTTGGTTAAAAATCAAGACGCGTGTGAAAAGTTTTTCGCAGGCATATAATTGATATTCCAATGATAAAATATTCGCACGCAACGCAGAGTTGGGGCCAGAAGACAATTTTTCAAGGTAGCCTAAAGATATTGACACAACCTATCTATTTCAGAGTGACTTTAAACAGTTAATTCAAAAATATTTATTGAATCGCCATTTTATCAAGTCGTTTCTGCTTATGGAGCGAATAATCCCTAGGTATGCCAGGGGGGCATGAATTCTGTCGGATTTTTCCGAACGACTTCACGAAACTGTCTCAGACGGTCTTTCACCTTCATCCGTGATTTGAGCAGATGCGCCTGCAGCCTCAGCTTACTTTCATCCCTGTTCTGACGACTGATAGCCTCAAGAATGCTGATATGTTCTTCGATAAAAGGGTCATTCCTGTCCAGCGGAACTTCTTTTGAGCCTAGTATATGCTTGCTCGAAATCAATCCCGCTTTTGCTGATCGTAACGCGACCATCGCAACTTTGTTGTTGGCGCATCGCAGAAGCCTCTCATGCATATCAAGTTCAAGCCTATTCATTTCCGCTCCTGTCGCGTCCGGGTATCTTGAGAGCACGCTTTTATGGCTGGCAATTATCTCTTTCAATAGCTCGGTTGGAATCTGCGGTACCGCCTGGGCCAATAAATTGGGCTCAAGCCAACTTCGCACATCAAAGATTGCCTCGAGCCGTTTGTCATCCAGGAGAACAATCGTCCATCTTGATTGATATTGTTGCTGCACGAGGCCGCTGCTTTCGAGTTTGTAGAGAATCTTGTGAATGGTCACGCGGCTGCAACTATAGAACTTAGCAAGAGAAACAACGTTAAGCTTGCACTCTGAAACAATTGACTGCCTGATAACTTCGCTTTCGATTTTATCGTAGATGTTTTCCCATTCTTTTCCCGGGTGAGGAAAATAATGCCCCGAAGAAAGATGGAGCATGTCAGGGGTCAGTTTCCGCAACGCTCCCTCTGTCTGGCGTCCAACCACAAAGCCACGTGGCTTCCTGTACCGGATAAGGTTTTCTTTTTCTAATTGCATCAGGGCCAGTCGCGCCGGGGTACGGCTGATATTGAATATCCGGCTTAAGCCAGACTCCGTAATGATTACCCTCTGGTTCAGGACACCCTGTTGAATGCAGGTGCGAATATGATCAACTACTTTACGGTACAGGGGCTCCGCTCTGTGAGGGATGTCTTTGCCGGATTGCGGGTTCTTTGAGAAGTTTGCTGTCTCCGTCTTTGATTTACGGTTCATTTGTCTACCGGGAAGCAATTGTCTGAATGGTGCTGTGCCTGTCTCTCTATTTCCCACTCAATCGTATCCTCATTTTACTTTTATTCTTGATCAACTGCAACTCTGTAAAATGTATTATGCGGCATATGTACGTTTACTGGGATCCTGTTTTTATGGTAACAATGTAGGAGAAAAAAATGTTTTCGATTGGAATTGAATCTTTTAATATGTTGATATTATATCTTTATTGTTCATATCGTTTTCGGCTTGCAAATAGTAACCAGGCAAAAAAAGCGCTATACGGCTTTAAGGGAAAACCTGTTGACAGACAAAAAAAGAGGTACTATAGATCAGCAATACACAATGTGCCGTGTCGAAATTTCCGTTGCTTATAATCATAATGTGGGTTCGCTCAGAAGCCTATGATATCATTATGTTTTACTTATCACGAAGCAACAAATAGCTCCTTTCAGAGGCTTAAGTTCCAGTATTATATCCGTTTTCCTCAAAGTCCTGCTGACGGCTTGAAATCATTGCCGAACCAGCAAGGATGTATTCGATTGAGGTGTTCATCCTATGCACCACCTAACCCATTAACCTCACCATAAGGAGGATTAACATGTTAAAAATGAAAACATTGCTGTCAGCTTTACTCAGTGTTGCGCTGTTGACTGGAATCGCCAATGCCGATACCTCAGGCAAGAAAATTGCGCTGTCTAACAATTATGCCGGCAACTCTTGGCGCCAGTCCATGTTGAAGAGCTGGACGAAAGTTACCGGCCAGGCAGTAAAGGATGGCGTGGTTGCCGAGGCGCCTGCTTTTACTACGGCAGAAAATCAGGTTACTGAGCAGGCGTCACAGATTCAGAACCTGATCCTGCAGGGGTATGACGCTATTGTGCTCAATGCCGCTTCACCGGATGCATTGAATGGCGTTGTGAAACAGGCTTGTGATGCGGGTATTACCGTTGTATCTTTTGACGGTGTCGTAACCGAGCCCTGCGCTTACCGTATTGCGGTTGACTTTAAAAAAATGGGTGAGATCCAGGTCGACTATCTGGCAAAGCGTATCCCCGAAGGTGGTAATTTGCTGGAAATACGAGGTCTTGCCGGTGTTTTTGTTGATGATGAAATCAGTGCCGGTATCCATAAGGGAATTGCAAATCATCCGCAATTCAAGATTATCGGTTCTGTTCACGGTAACTGGGCTCAAGATGTTACCCAAAAGGCAGTCGCTGGTATTTTACCGTCTCTGGCGGAAGTGAAAGGTGTGGTTACCCAAGGTGGTGATGGATACGGTGCTGCCCAGGCATTCAAAGCAGCCGGTCGTCCAACTCCTCTGATTATTATGGGTAACCGATTTGATGAGTTGACCTGGTGGAAAGAACAAAAAGATGCCAATGGCTACGAAACGATGTCCGTATCGATTGCCCCCGGTGTTTCTACCCTGGCCTTCTGGGTTGCCCAGATGGTTTTGGATGGTCAGACGGTATCCCATGATCTGACCGTTCCATTTCTGCAGATCGATCAGGACAACCTGGAAGCGAATCTGGCTAATACCGAAAAGGGTGGAGTTGCCAACGTCGAGTATACTCTTGAAGACTCGAAGAAAGTTGTTGCCGGCAAATAATATACCAGTAACTTTTTATTAAGAGATCAAACCATGCCGACGGCACGATCCCGAATTGTAGATTTAAAAGATGTTGCTAAAAATTTCGGGGCCGTACGGGCCCTGGTTGGCGTCGATGCACATGTTGACGCGGGCGAGTGTCTCGGCCTGGTTGGACATAACGGTGCCGGTAAGTCCACCTTGATGAATGTTCTTGCCGGCACGTTGTCTCCCGACAACGGGGTGATCTCTATTCATGGTCAGGATCTGGCCGCAAATTACAATGTCCGACAAGCTCACGGGAACGGCATTCGCTGTGTGTTTCAGGAACTGTCGCTCTGTCCAAATCTGACCGTGGCAGAGAACGTCCGGGTTTTACACAAATCGCTTAGGGGGGTTGGATGGAAAAAGCGGGCCAGAAGGCTGATAGAGGACAAGCTCGACGAGATTTTCCCTGAACATGGTATTTCCACCGATGATGTTGTCGGTGATTTATCAATCGGTAAACGGCAGATGGTAGAAATTGCCCGTGCCTTCACGGTGACGAAAGAACCGCTGCATCTGGTGATTTTGGACGAACCGACATCATCGCTTGATGGTGTCACTGCCAAGCAGTTGTTGAATCATGTGCGCAAGATTGTCAGTAAGGAACAAAGCTGCATTCTGATTTCTCATCTGCTTGGAGAAGTTCTTGATTATTGCGATCGTATTCTGGTGATGAAAGACGGTGAGGTGGTAGCTGAGAGACCTGCCTCGGAATTCACTCGTGACAGCCTGGTCGAAAAGATGGGCACGGTGATAGCGGAAGAGATGGCTGATGTGCAGAAAGCAGCCCATAAGATCCGCGGCGCAACACCTCTGATGGTTCGTGCTCATGATAAGCATCCGGGTGAGGGTATAGAATTCCTTGCCTATAAAGGTGAAATAGTCGGTATGGCCGGCCTCGCCAGCAGTGGGCAGGCGCGGATGCTGATACAGATCTACGATGCGGCCGGTAAGAGCGCGCGCACCGGCAATACGACTGTTGAAGGCCCCGTGGCATTAGTCGCCGGTGACCGGCAGACAGATGGCATCTTCCCGCTCTGGTCTATCAAACAGAATGTTTGTATCCGTTCATTGAAGCAGATGGTCAAAGGCTTTATGATAGATCCGGTTCAGGAAGAGGCGATGGCTGAGAAATGGAAAAACAAGATCAAAATCAAGGCCATGAATATGGACGATAATATTCTGTCGTTGTCCGGAGGAAACCAGCAAAAGGCGTTGTTTGCCAGAGCTCTGGGATCTGATGCCGAGATTGTGTTGATGGATGACCCCATGCGTGGTGTCGATATCGGCACCAAACTGGAGGTTTATGACTTGATTAGTACCGAAGCTGAACATGGGCGTACGTTCCTGTGGTACACGACGGAAATGGAAGAATTGAAAAATTGCGATTACGTTTACATTTTCAGCAAGGGCAAAATTGTCTCTGAATTATCCCGTGACGAGTTAACCGAGGAAAAGGTATTGCGTTCCTCCTTCGAAAAAGGCGCTTGAGCATGTGGGCTTATCTGAGTTCTCCCCGATTTCTGCGCAGCGCCCTGCCAGCTGTCTCATTGGCCATCCTGCTTGCTGCAATCTTTTATATCCAGCCTCGCACCATGAGTTATTTCGGTCTTAAGCTCATGCTGCAATATGCAGTACCTATCGCCTTGGCTACCATTGCACAGATGCACATTATCACGGTCAACGATCTGGATTTGTCTATCGGCCCATTCGTTGGTTTGACCGCATGTATTGGGGCCACCCTACTGGTAAACACCCCGCTGCTTGGCCTATTGGCGCTGGCGGCATGCATTGGAGTCTATGCCGGGCTGGGGGCCTTGGTTTACTGGCGTAATTTACCGTCTATTGTCGTGACGCTGGGAATGTCTTTTGTCTGGCTGGGTATCTCGGTAATTATCCTGCCTACTCCGGGTGGAAAGGCGCCGGTATGGATCAAGGCCATCATGGGTTTTGAATTTCCTTTGGTACCTTTCCCCATTATTGCGGCAACCACCATCGCCCTGGTCGTGCATCAAGGATTGATGCACAGCAGTTACGGTGCAGTATTGCGGGGTACCGGCGGAAATCCGAAGGCGATCGGCCGTGCCGGCTGGTCATTGTTGAAGTCGAAAATGTTGATGTATGCACTGGCCGGGTTCTTCGGTGTGCTGTCAGGGTTGTCGTTGATAGGGCTGACATCTGCGGCAGACGCACATATCGCTGATCGATATACACTCTATTCCATCGCCGGTGTTATTCTCGGCGGTGGCGAATTCGTCGGAGGACGGGTGTCCCCCATCGGTGCAGTCCTGGGCGCGCTGACGCTGACGCTGACCGGTTCTTTCTTGATTTTTATGAAAATTTCGCCTGATTGGCAAATTGGCGCGCAAGGCGGCATCCTGATCATCGTGCTCGCCTTGAGAGCCTTGATTAAACGGAAAGAGGTCAGGTCATGACTCTGCCGGGACCCGCCTTGGAGCGGCTTTTCAAGAAACCATGGATATGGTCGTATCTCGGTACGATAATGGTATGGTTGATAACCGTATCATTTACAAGAGGGCAGGGTGCCGGTGATATTGTTACCGCGGCATTGTCGTTTGCCACCTTCACGGTGATCGTCGGGCTCGGACAGATGTTTGTTATTACCATCGGACCCGGCAACATAGATTTGTCCATCCCGGCCAATATCGCCTTGTCCGGAGCCGTGACCATGAAAATCATGGATGGTACCAACGAGATGTTGCTGGTCGGTTTTCTTGTTGCCATGGGATGCGGACTGGCGGTCGGCATTTTCAACTATTTATTGATACGAATCCTGAGAATTCCTCCGATTATAGCCACCTTGTCTTCCAGCTTCCTGGTAATGTCCACGGCTATCGCCTATGGTCGCGGGTTGAAAATCAAGCCGCCGCCGCTTCTTGCCGATTTCACTACCATGAGGGTTTTGGGGGCACCGGTACTCGCGCTGGTGGTGATCGGTCTGGCCATTTGCTTGTCTTTGGTATTGCATCGCACACTTTATGGCCGTTCCGTGCTTGCCGTTGGACAAAACATGCGTGCGGCAAGGTTTGCCGGTATCAAGGTTGAACGAATCCGATTTGCTACCTATGTATTGAGTGCTCTGCTGGCCAGTTTATGCGGGTTGGCACTGGCTGGATTTTCAGGAGGGGCATCATTGAACATGGGAGAAGAGTACCTGCTCGCCTCTATTGCCGTTGTCGTCATTGGCGGTACCTCGGTTGCGGGTGGTAAAGCTAATGTGCCTGGTATCTGGGGGGCGTCCTTGTTCATGTTCCTGCTCGTAACCATGTTGAACACGATTGGTGCGAGCGGAGGCGTGCGCTTGATTATGACCGGTCTTATCATTATTGCGGTCATCACTGCCGCAGGTGGTGAGAAGCCGCAGCATTAATTAATTGCAGGGGGAAGTCATGGCTTTAGTTGGTGATTCATACGAATATTATGATCGGCGCTTTTATGATTTGACGGTTCCTATCGCCGAGATAGAGGAATTATACGACGGCTGCCGTTGGGCTGAAGGTCCCGTATGGTTTAATGAACATTCTGCGCTGGTATGGAGCGATATCCCCAATCGCCGTCTGCTGCGCTGGATAGAGGGGCACGGCGTATCGGTATTCCGGACAGAGACCAACTTCATCAACGGTAACACCCGGGATAGACAGGGGCGTCTGGTGAGCTGTGAACACGGTGGCCGACGTGTCATCCGCACTGAGCCGGATGGCTCGATCACTGTTGTCGCCGATAGCAATAACGGCAGGAAACTCAATTCCCCCAACGACGTGGTTGTAAAATCGGATGGAACGATCTGGTTTACCGACCCAAATTACGGCATCATGTCTGACTACGAAGGTTACAAAGCGGACATGGAGCAGGATGGTTGTTATGTTTACCGGGTTTCCCCGGACACGGGAGCCGTTCAGGTCGTTGCCGATGATTTCATTAAGCCAAACGGCCTTGCTTTCTCTGAAGACGAACGGATCCTCTATGTTGCCGACAGTGGCCGCAGTCATGACCCTGACGGGCCTCACCACATCCGTGCGATGGATGTTTCGAATAATAATACCTTGTCTCACTCACGGGTGTTCTGTGAAATTGAGCCGGGAATTCCCGACGGCTTTCGTGTTGATATTGCGGGCAATGTATGGACGAGTTGTCAGGATGGAGTACTCTGTTACGACAAGAATGGAGAGGCTCTGGGGAAGATCAAAATTCCGCAGATGGTAGCGAATCTTACGTTCGGCGGTGTTCGTAAAAACCGTCTTTTTATTACCGCAAACAAGTCAGTATATGCGGTTTATGTCGCTACTACCGGCATTCAGACACCTTGAAAACCGGTAGTTGAGATAGTTTCTGTAGTCTTATCTTTCTTCTGCACGAGCTTTTTCATGTCATGGAAGAGACCTGCCCTTGCGGGTTTAGGTAATCATCTTCCTCGTCATCCAGCGTCGGCCTAGTCTGACTGATCGGGCTACTTTTATGAGGCCTGATGTTTTTTTTCAGGAGTGGCGCCCATCTTCCGCTTCACATTCTTTTCATAAGATAATGATTTGTTAAGTGATTCAATGCTGTGCTATACTTTTAGACAGGTATGTTTGCCGGAGCGGGACTGGTTGCTTTTAAACCTGCTTTGGTTCCTGTCTTGACCGATGTCTCATCTCTGGAGGCCTGATACATTATGGACAGCTGGGTCCTGCTGCTGATACTTTTTCTTCTTGTTATTGTCATGGGTGCGCTTCTTGGCGGTGTCTCATTTTTCAAACTGAAGCAGCTCAGTCGCCGGGTGGAGGAACTGGAGGCGATGGCGCAGCGACGGCAGAGCAGCATTTTACCTGAAAGGCGAAAAACCACGGTATCCCGGGAAAAAGGTTCCCGAGACAAGGTGGGCACCAGGGTAGTAAAAGAAGCAGTGCTCAGCGATGATGCGCTGCATAAGCTTTCCTCCACAGACGATAGCGAGCCTGAAGATCGGGCCGGGATGCCGGCGCATCTGCCCCAGGAGCCGGCTGGAGTCGAAAAGGCTTCCTGGTTCAGCAGTCTTCGGGACAACTGGATGATCTGGCTGGGCGGGGCCTGTGTTGGCCTGGCCGGCATATTTCTTGTCAAGTACAGTATCGATTCCGGACTGCTTGGCCCGAAACAGCGGATCGTCCTTGCCGTTAGCAGCGGTATCGGTCTGCATGGTCTGGCCGATTGGCTGAGACGCCGGACCGGCGAGACCCATCCGGCCTTTGCCGCCCTGGCAGGCGGTGCCAGCATCATCCTCTATGCGGCTATGCTGGCGGCTCTTCATCTTTATCACCTGCTCGGTCCCCAACTGGTTTTTATCGTTCTTGCGGTCATTTCCGTGCTGACTATGCTGCTGGCTCTGCGTTACGGGCCGGTCCTGGCAATTATCGGTATCCTTGGAGCCTACGTTGTTCCTGTTCTGGTCTCCAGTAATTCCGGTAATATTGTTGGTGCCATGATCTACAGCCTGATTATCAGTGGAACCGCTTTGCTGCTGATGCGCTATGTTTACCGGCCCTGGTTATGGTTTGGCATGCTGGCCGGCGGCCTGGGATGGTGGCTTATCTCCTGCTTGCATCACGAGGCGGATGGTTTTCGCGGCTTTTATCTGGCTGCCCTTGCCTATGCTGTAATCGCTATCCCCTTGTTCGACTGGGGTCTGAAAAGAGCGGGGCAGCCCGATGATCCGGGAGTCGAACCCTTCTCATTAGCCGCATGGCATTCAAAATGGCAGTGTCAGCCTATGCAGTTAACGCTGGGATTGATCATCGTCGGCCAGGCTGTCTCTATTGCGCTTGAAGGTTTTTCGGGACAGGCGATACTTTCCTGGTTCCCGCTGCCGGCCGTTATTTTACTGGCCGGCAGAAATCGTGCGTCAATCAGCTGGCTGCCGTGGTTCTCTCTTTTCGTGCAGTGGTTCGCCTGGCTTTACTGCGGCCTCGATTTTGATCATGATCGGGTCCGCCTTGTCGGCTTTGGCATGGAAATGCAGAAGCATTTCCTGCTGTTTGCTTTTGCCATGGCCGGACTCTACAGCACGCTTACCTGGTGGTGCCAGTACAAACGCTCTTTCAGCCATCTTCGTTCATCGCTGCTGTTCCTGGCGCCGTTATTATGGCTTGCCTTGTGCTATCTGCTGGTCACGGATCTTTCTGCCAGCTGGCGATGGAGTCTCGGAACCTTTCTCTTCGGGATTGTCTATCTTTTTGTTGCCGGTATGCGGCTGGAAAAAGAGGCCGGGGATGGAAATGCGATCTGGCTGATGATCAGCGGCCATTTTGCGTTGTCGCTGGCCATGACCATGTATTTCAGGGAGGCAACCCTGACCCTTGCTTTGGCCACGCAGACCATATCGCTGGCCTGGATAATCAGGCGCTATTCGGTGTCGGGCCTGGAATGGCTGGTGAAAGGCGTATTGGCAATCGTTGTTACACGTCTGACCCTGAATCCATGGCTCCTGAATTATCCCTCCGATGTCCACTGGTCGCTGTGGAGTTATGGAGGAGCTGCTGCCTGCTGCGGTCTGGCCGCCTGGATGAGCGAGGCCGGATCATCCCTGAGGAAATGGCTGGAAGCTGTCGCATTGCAATTGTTCGTTCTCTTTTGTGTCGCGGAAACGCGTTACCGGCTCTACGATGGACAAATATTTGTCCACGACTATTCGCTGCTCGAGGCGGCGATAAACAGTGTCTTATGGTCCGCACTTGGCCTGGTCTACTCTTACCGGAGCCGGCTTAACAGTGCTCTCAAACGTTTCTATTTGAGCTGCTCACATCTCCTGCTGCTACTTTCCCTGATCAATTATATCATTGTTCTGACCCTGTTGAATCCTCTGTGGAGCAATGAGCTGGTTTCCCCAAGACCGATCTGGAACCTCCTGCTGCTGGCCTATGGAGCCCCCGTCATTATGGCAGGCCTGGTCTATTATTTCTTTGAGGGCCGCTTTAAACAGGTGGCATCATTTACTGCCGGAATCGGTCTGCTGGTTTTTGTTAGCCTGGAAATCCGGCACCTCTGGCATGGTGCTCTTGATCTTGATCTGCCTTTTCGTGATGGTGAACTCTATACCTACTCAATCGTTTGGCTTATCCTTGCCGTTACCACTATTCTGCTGGCAACGCGCGTCGCCCACCAGGGCTCCTATAAAGCGGGTATGGCCTTGCTCCTGGTGGTTATTGCCAAGATATTTCTTGTCGATATGTCGGATCTTGAAGGGCTCTTGCGGGTTGCTTCTTTTATGGGGCTCGGCCTGTCTCTTCTCGGACTGGCCTACCTCTATCAGAGGATGACCAGAAGGCATACGTAACAAAATGACCGAAGAGACCTTCCTGTCTACAGGGCTTCTATTCCTGTTGCACCGGACTGGTGGAACAGATAGAGTGGGGTTGTATGTTGCCAAAGATTGGAAACAGGCTGAACGTTCTTCAGGCGTGCTTTCAGCCGGAAATTATTATAGCAATCCACTAATGTGCGAGGTTCGATATGAAAAACCGGATAAAACAGCTCTGGAAGCCGGGCAAGACCGTTATTAATGGCTGGTTAACGATACCAAGTGCCTTTACCGCGGAAATCATGTCTGTTCAGGGATATGATACCATTACCGTTGACCTGCAGCACGGGCTGATAGACTATCAATTGGCGGTTTCCATGTTCCAGGCGATAAAGGGCAGCCCTGTTGTTCCCTTCGCCAGGGTGCCGTGGCTGGACCCGGCCATTATCATGAAGATACTGGACGCCGGCTCAGTCGGCATCATCTGTCCAATGATCAATACAGCCGATGATGCGCGGCGTCTGGCATCCTACATGCGTTATCCGCCGGTCGGAGAACGCAGTTTCGGGCCGACGAGGGCTATGTTCAGCATCGGTTCCGATTATGGAGCAAAAGCCAACGACCTGGTGCAGTGTTTTGCCATGATCGAGACAGCGGAAGGCTTTCATAACCTGGAGGAAATCGTCAGTGTACCCGGCATAACCGGTATCTATGTCGGCCCGATAGATCTCACCCTCGGCCTGCATGGGCAAAATCTGCCGATAGGGTTTGACCGCGAGGAAGAGGAGATGATAGACGCCATTAAGCACATCCTGGCAACCGCCCATGCGGCCGGACTGATGGCCGGACTGCATTGCGGGACGCCTGAATATGCTGCACGGGCGGCAAAATGGGGCTTTGACCTGGTTTCGGTATCATGGGATGTCGGCCTGTATGCTGCCGCAGTTCAGGAAAGTTTTGGCGCAGCCCGCCGCTTGATAGATCAGAATTGACAGGCAGATATCGTTTAGCTCTTGAATTCCGCGGCGCTCTTCTTCATTGAAGGCAGGTATCGCTTGAGCACTATCGGTTTATTTGTCTGACCAGGGGACGATTTGCACGCGGGACTCATGAAAAAGGGCTCCGCCGCCGACATCGGAACATTGCTGTGAGACAAGATCATTGATAGCGGTGCCGTTGGCAGGCAGCGGCCAGTAAATCCCCTCTGCCACAAGCAATCCTTTCTGCGTGGCTCCGATACGACGGCACGCCGCACGACATTCCCCCGAAAATTATGCAGATTTACCAGTGTGCTATTTTCAATGCCGCTGACGGCGGCATCGTCAGGGTGGATTAAAACGGTGCCTGTCTCCTGCTGGTAGCAATTCTCCAAAGGTTGAGTTGAGCAGTTTGTCATTTGGTGGCGTAATGAGTTTATAGGGAAAACGAGAGGTGAGATCCGGGTGATCAAATTCGCTGCCTGCGGTTAAACAGGCAAATGGCGGCAGTGTCGGGTCATCAGCGTTGACAAAGCGGAAACGACAGCCTTTACGCGCGAGCAGCGAACCATCCTGGCGATTATACAGGGATTCAATATAGCTGCCGTCTGCACAGGTTTCAGGGGAAAACCCTTCCATCGTTCCGCTAATGCTCGACAGATACGACCGGATTCTTTGCTCGAGACTTTGACTGAATGGTGGATCGCTGTAACCCATCTTCCCGGCAAAGGTCTGGAAAAAATCAAAGTTGCTCATGGCCTCTCCATACGGTTCGATGACCCGGTCAGCAATGCCGAGATAGAAATGGCCGTAGGCGGTATAGATATCGCGATTTTCCAGAAAGGTTGTGGCCGGCAGGAGTATATCGGCAAAACGGGCGGTGGGGGACATCACCTGTTCATGCACGATAGTGAACAGGTCTTCTCGGCAGAGGCCGTCCCTGACGGCCGTGCCGTCGGGGACTACACTGACCGGGTTGGCATTATAGACGATAAGTGCCTTGACCGGCGGAGCAACTGAGGTAAGGGCCTGTCCCAGGTGAATCATGTTGATGATCCTGCCCGGTCGAGGAGACAGTTCGTCGAAGGTTAATTTTGTGCTGTCTCCGGAAAAGGCGCCGGAAAAAAGAAGAACTCCGCGTCCCGGCTGACCGTCAAAAAGTCCGCAGGCCGCAGCCAGTGATGCGATGGCCCTGATCGCCATGCCGCCGCGGCTGTTCCTGGTCAAACCGACCCCGATACGGATAAAGGTTTTCGGATGTCTCCGGAGCAGTGACGCAACCAATTCGATGTTCTTGTGCTCCACGCCGCTATCCGACTCAAACTGTCCCATGTCTGTCCGGCGGACATATTCGGAAAGCTGTTCAAAGCCTTCTGTTTCCCTGGCTATGAAAGCATGGTTCAGCCAGTCATTGTCGATGAGCGTTTTCAGCACACCGAGAGCCAGTGCCACATCCCCTCCGGGTTGCACCTGGATATAATCATCGGCAAGACGGGCGGTATCGTTTTCATACGGATCAATCACAAGCAGCCGCGCGCCCGCATTTCTGGCCTTTTGCACATAACGCCAGAAATGCACATTGCTGACACGAATATTGATGCCCCAGGCAATGATCAGATCAGACTCGCCGGCCACCGAAGGCGGAGAACCGCCGGCATCACCGCAGACAAGCTTCCAGCCTCCTCGTGCGGCAGCTGAACAGATCGTCTGTTTCGGCTGTATGGCACCCATACGGTGAAACAGCGGGAAGCCGGCAAAGCGGTTAACGGCTCCCATGTTTCCGGCATAACTGAAGGGTAGAACGGTCTCGCCGCCATATCCGTTGAGAATCGACTGCATTCTGGGAATGATATGATCCCAGGCCTCATCCCAGCTGATCCTCTTGAAACGTCCCTCGCCCTTGGCGCCAATCCGCAGCTGCGGGAAAAGTATACGGCTGGGGGAATAGAGTCGATCAGGGTAGCGGCGCATCTTGCTGCAGATGAAACCGTTTGTATAGGGATGGTCGGGGTCACCGTTCAGCGACATAACCTTGCCGTCTTGAATCGTTGCGAGCATGCCGCAGCTGTCAGGACAGTCGAGAGGGCAGATTGTCTTTTTCGTGATTCGCATAATGCTCAATTGTCGATCTAAGATGCTGAAAAATTCCGGTTAGACTACTTTTTCCCTTGCAGAACAGCAAGTATCTTCTGACGCTCAGACAGGATGTCATCATCAGTAAATTCTCTCGCCGCCCGATGGTACCAGTACCTGGCATTATCCAGATCACCTTCTTCGCGGTGCAGATTGGCATGAAGCCAGTATGACAACGGGTCATCAATCTGCTGAACAGTCGTGTGCGCCTCATCCCAGTAGCCTTTATTGGCCCGGAGTATCGCCTTGATCAACAGCTCATGCATACTTACCCCCGTTCAAGTTGTTTGTTAGAGGTCGTCATCTAGTATCTGTCCATAAATGGCCATTTTACCCTGACTCTTCGTTGCTCTCAAAATTTAATCCGCGGAATATCGCCTATATGCCTGTGGTTAAATTTATCGAGCGCCTCGATTTAGAACAAAAAATCTCATTTATGGACAGACACTATCTAGCAGTAACTCCTGACCGGACAGCACTCTGTTTCCTGCACGGCTTTGACCTATCCATCTATTTCAAGGTTTAGTCCCTTCTTGGATAATTTTCACTCTGAATTTTATTTTCTACCGGTGATGCCGGTTCTTTTTCATGATGGAGGAGGTTCAATCTTTTCTCCTGCGTAACCGTTGAAAGCGATGATTGACTTTTCTCCCTCGGTTTATTCTTGGGAAAAAGGAGGTCGAATCAATCGGAATAATGATGGACTTCAGGATTGTATCATGCTTCAGAAGCAGGACGAGCAGCCCATACTTTAGGAGAGTAATACCGGCTACATCCATTCAATGGAGGTAGCATAAACGGAATAAGAGGGAGATAATAGAGAGGATCGTACACCGCATCGTTTGATACTTGATGCAGTAATTGTCCCGCCTGCTAAAAAGTATTCAGCCTTGAAAACGTGAGGATACCTTGAATATTTTTGCCAGCCAAGCAGCGGCTGGCAAAAATAGAGAGAGTCGGCGTTGATGAAGCACCGATTCGGTCCGGTTACTTCAGTATACAGGCTGGTCCCTTGAATGTTCGTCTGAATGCTTGATCTCTCTGAATCCTGTGAAGCCTGTCTGAGTTGTTTTTTAACAGGCGAGACAGCAGGGAGAAGGGAACAGCGATAAGAAAGAGGATACCATCAAGCAGGTAGGTGAATGGATTCAAATCAAAATTATACTCAAAGTCGGAATCAATATCACTTGCTGTAATAACTCTGTGGTAACTTTTTGTAATATTACTCATAATAACACCTGCGAAATATATTCAGTCAATACCGGTCTGTGTGTATTGACCGAGAAATTAAAGTGAAGAACGTACCCGTAGCTTATTACAGGAATTCTGAACAAAACCGGGGTTTTTAAACTATCACAAAATAATTTACAGGTTTTATTCAGAAACGTTTCCAAAAAGACCGGGCGAATCATCTCTGACAGGCATCCGTCTGTGTTCGTGGTCTTGCCCCTAAGGTATGACACATTGTGGTATCGTCAAGAGTTTGTAATCTTTTTTAGAAAATGTTTTTTGGATAGCCTATTATAGATGACCCAGCTATATCTAATTAAATATTAGATATTGTTTGTTATAATTAGTTCTGTTGACATGCCTGAGAATATTATTTACCATATGGTAAACGTTTGCTTCATATCCTCCTGAGGAGATACCTGTGTCAAAGATCCACGATGTGGCCCGGCGGGCCAATGTTTCAATAGCCACCGTGTCACGGGTGCTCAACTCTGCCAACCACAAGGTGAGCAGTGAAACTGCCGAGAAAGTTCGGCAGGCGATCAAGGATCTCGATTATCGACCGAATGCGCTTGCCCGTGCCCTCCAGATGAAAAAGACGATGACAATCGGCGTCATCATTCCTGATATTTCAAACCATTACTACGCTGAAATTGTTCGTGGAATTCAAAGTGTTGCCGACCGGGAAGGTTATAACATCATCCTGCAGAATACTGATAGAAATCAGGATCAGATTGTCAAATCCATCTACCTGCTCAGGGAAAAAATCGTAGACGGAATTATATTCAGCGGAGGCACCATCAACGGTTATGAACCGTTGTCCGCTTTGAAGGAATTGCGTGATCGTGTTGTCGTTATTGGCCGTCATGATGTAAATTTCCCGGCCATCATGGTCGATAATATCGCCGGGGCAACGCTTGCGGCCGATCATTTGATTGCGTTGGGACATAGGGACATCGGATTTATCAGCTGGTCGGAAGATTCAACGACCGCCAAGGATCGTTTGAGCGGGTATCGTAGCGCTTTGGCTCAGAACAGTTGCCATTTTGAGCCATCCTTTATCAGGCAGGGAAAATTGACGCCCCAAAGCGGCTGCGAAGAGACCAAGATTCTGCTTTCACAGAGTAAAAAACCGACAGCAATATTTGCCGGCAACGATTTAATGGCGTTCGGCGTTATTTTTGCCGCCATCGAGATGGGCCTGCGTGTGCCGGAGGATCTCGCTGTTATCGGGTTTGACAATATACCCCTGAGTTCATTTTTTGTCCCATCACTTTCAACCATTGAAGTTCCAATGTTTACCCTCGGGGCTGATTCGATGGAAACACTGGTAAGTCTGATCGCTGGCGAAAAAGTGACGAGAATCAAGCTACATAATACTCATCTTGTAACCAGACAATCAACCATGGGAAAAGAATATTTCTCGTTGACAAAAGGAATCTGGTAGTTTAAAAATGAATGGTAAACGTTTACATGGGACGGGGTATATTGGTGCCTCCAACGGTCTTATTTGGTCATGTAAACGTTTGCTCTGTCATCACATAGGAAATAATAAGATGAAAAGTCGAATTGATTGGTAAACGTTTGCCGATCAAAACCCAGTAAGGAGGAAACTATGGCACGAAGGAAAAGTTATAACACGTTCGAAATGAGTTACGATGAGGTGGCTGCTCACCTGAAAACCAATGACACCATCATAATCCCGATGGGTTCCAACGAGAAACACGGTTCTCACGTAATACTCGGGACAGATACGGTAACAGCCATGGGTGTTGTGAAAGTTGCAGCACCATTAGCCCAGACCCTGCATACACCAATTATCCCGGTAGGGTATTCTCCCCATCATATGGGGCGAATTGGCGAGGGAACCGGTACCCTGACTTTTTCCGGATCGACCTATCGGAAAATCGTTTATGAACTTGGTATGTCAATGATTTATCATGGTTACAACAAGCTTGTGTTTGTTACACACCACGGCAGTAACTCAAAGGTTGTTGACGAGGTACTTCGAAAACTGCGTTATGAAACCGGCTGTTTTTGCTGCTGGTTTAAAACACCGACCGAGCGCACCATGGCCATTGGTGGCCAGATCTGGACCGGACCTCCGGAAGATACACCGGGCTGGCATGCGGGAGAGCTTGAAACCAGCACTGTCTGGGCCTACGATGAAACCCTGATGGCAATGGAAAAGGCGAGAAAAGACAAAACCCACGCACCGGCCTTTATGGGACCGAAATTCTCAAAAAAAGACGGTACCGGTCATGTCGAGTTCATGGGTGCGGAAAACACCTGGGTGCCCATGGAGCATCACGAGTACAATGATTGGGCAACCATCGGTGACCCCTTTGCCGGATCCAAGGAGAAGGGCGAGAAGTATTTTCAGGTTGCCGGAGAAGCACTTGCCGCACTCATCGAGGAAGTAAAGAAATTCGATATCAAAGTCACTGAGGCGGGCAGAGAACGGGCTAGTCTCGCCAGGGTTTAAGTGGCAGGTATTACCCGATAATCCTCCAAAGACCGGGTGTGTGAAGCAGCACTCACCCGGTCTTGATTGGATTAATATATAAATGTAAACTATAAACGCGTGTCATGCCTGACAAGAATATCGCTCTTATTGGCACCCTGGATACAAAAAACGACTCCTTCGTATTCATGGCTGACATTATCAGGAAATTCGGGTGCAACCCGATCCTGATAGATGTCGGAGCACTGTCTACTCCTGATATCACTTCGGACTATTCCAACGAAGCGGTGGTTGCTCTTGCCGGGGCAAAGCTTTCTGAAATTCTCGCGTCCGGAAAACGCGATGAGATCATGTGTGTTATGGGTAAAGGTGCTGCCCTTGTATTGCAGAATCTCTTAAAAGAAAACAGACTGGATGGCGTTATCGGCGCGGGTGGTAACCAGGGGACAGCCATTGCGGCCATGGCCATGCGCAGTATGCCGGTTGGCCTGCCGAAATGTCTGGTTTCAACGGTAGCATCCGGAAATATGCGGCCCTATGTCGGTCATAAAGACATCAATGTAGTGTTTTCCGTGGCCGATCTGGTAGGCCGGCCAAACGGGGTTTCCCGTGTTATTCTTCGAAATGCGGTTACTGCATTAATTGGTATGGCCGAGCACGGTGAACCGATTTCCGCCGCCGGAAACAAAAGAACCATTGCCTTGAGCGCTCTTGGAAATACCGAACCGGCCGCACATCGTATTACTGAGTTGTTGACGGAAAAAGGCTATGAGGTAATTACGTTCCATGCCTCAGGTGCAGGGGGGTCAGCCATGGAGGAGCTCATTGAATCAGGAATGTTTTCCGGGATTATCGACTTGACGCCGCACGAACTCTCTGAAGAAGTTGTTGGCAAGGGGGCCTATGTTCCTGTGCTGCCCGGTCGAATGAAAGCTGCTGGACGAGCGGGTATTCCCCAGGTGGTTTCAACGGGTGCCCTGGAATATCTCTGTTTTGGACCATGGGAATCGATTCCTTCCTCCATGCGCACCAGAAAGATTTACATGCACAACCCTTTTAACGCGAATGTTAAAGTCACCCAAAAAGAGATGTCTGAAGTCGGAAGAGTGATGGCCGAAAGACTTAACGAAGCAAAAGGACCGGTGATGGTTCTCGTGCCTCAGAAAGGGTGGTCCACCTATGGCGGCAAGGGCGGTGTATTTTACGATCCCAAAGGGTATCGGCTCCTGCTGAAGAGTTTTAAAAGGGACCTCAGGCCTGAAATTGAATACCAGGAGGTTGACCACCATATCAATGACCCCTCGTTTGCGGATCTCTGTGTTGAGAACCTGCTGCGCTTGCTTAACCAGCATAAAGATGCAACGTGAATTTATCTGGTTTTCGTCCGGAAATGAGCGATTTTTACCTAAATCTAGGCGCTCGATAAATTTAACCGCAGGCATGGTTGATATTCCGAGGATTAAATTTTGAGAGTAACGACGAGTTAGGGGAAAAGTGCTGTTTCAGGGTGGAAACTATCTAGAAGAGGACAGCTTCCATGCTCGATAATCGATTGCTTATAACCGGCGCTGCCTTTGTTGCCATTGGTCTGAATGGCGACATTTCTGCGCTTGTCGGGGCAAGCTTTCCAGCCGTTTGGCTGTATATAAGCATCGATTCCGGTCAGGCAATGCAATTTGCCCGAACGGTAGCCGCACTGCATCATTATATTCTGCAGGAAGAGATTAGGCATCCCTATAAGGCGTCGGCAGGTGTTTTAAGACAAAACGATGATTGGGCGAGACCGGGTCGGGCCGGACCCTGAAAGAGAAAATGCTTTGTAGGAAAATAAGCACAATGTAGTATAAAGGCAGGAAAGGGTGCGGCTGACTATCTCGTGATAATGAATACATTAATACAACAAATAGCTAAACATAGATGGAGGCAACATGGAAAATTTTTCGATCTACCGCCATATGAAGCTGGGTATCGTTCATTTCAAGGCCTTTCCCGAAATTGTACGAGGCGAGGGGCCCATTGTTGAATCGTTGCGGACCCTTGTCGAAGATGATTTCTGGACTGCGGTGGAAGTTGGCTGGATCAAAGATATAAAGGTGCGCAACGAGGTCAGGCAATTACTCGAAACCTCACATATGGAAGTGTGCTATGCCTGCCAGCCGCGCATGTTTTCGAACAAGTTGAACATTAACCACTTTGATCCCCAGGAACGGGCAAAGGCCCTGGGAATGATGAAAAGTGGAATTGATGAGGCCTACGACATCGGAGCGTCTGTTGCCAGGGTCTTTTCTGGCAAGCATCCCGGAGAGGCAAAGAAGGAAGATGCCAAGAAAATTCTCATTGATTCGCTCAAAGAGATTTGTGAATTCACCAAATCACAAGGCGATATCAAACTGTATATGAAAGTGTTTGATTACGATATCGACAAATGTTTTCTGATTGGACACTTCCAGGATGCGGCCGATGTAGCAGCTGAAGTATGCAAGGATTTCGATAACTTTGGTGTACTCGCTGATCTTTCTCATTTCCCGCTTCTGCGTGAGAAACCGGAAGACGCATTACCGCTGGTCAAGAATTTTCCGATGCATTTTCATATCGGCAACTGTTCGTTTAAGGACAGGAGGCATCCGACGTATGGCGACAGGCAACCGCGTTTCGGTCTTCCAGGCGGCGAAATTGATACGCCGCAGGTCCGGGATTATTTCAAACTTCTGCTTGATCTCGGCCTGCTTGATCCTGAAAATAAACCGGTATTGAGTGCCGAGGTTCGACCGCTTCTGGCCGGTGAAACCTCGCAGACGGTTATTGCCAACACAAAGCGTGTAATTAAGGAAGCTTGGGCAATGGTATAAGTATGCAGCGCAATCAAGGTCAGGACGAATCCGCCATGATGTGAATGACAGTGTGACCAAAACTTCAACGCAGGGCAGGAGGTAGTAGACATGATGAACAAGAAATCAATTTCCGCAGTACTCGCAATCCTCGTGGCTTTGAGCTTCAGTGTAAGCGCCATTGCCGCCGATTATCCCACAAAACCGGTGCAGATGCTGATTCCCTTCGGAGCCGGTGGATCTGCTGATTCGATGGGCAGGATGATCGCCAAGGCCTCTGAAAAATACCTGGGACAGCCCATTATTGCCGTCAATAAACCCGGCGCCGGCGGCGGGATCATGCTTACCGCTCTCAAAAATGCAAGACCGGATGGCTATACCATAGGATGGACTTCGACAGGTATTCTGACGGTTACCAATATTGGCAACGTTCCCTTTATGCATGATGCCTTCACGCATGTGGCGAGGATCGGGATCAGTGCCATGCCGATTGTTGTCAGGGCAGACGCCCCGTGGAAGACCTTTCAGGAGTTTGTCGAATACGCCAGGCAAAATCCCGATAAAGTCAAGATCGGCAATGCAGGGACCGGCAGTGCAACCCATTTGACCCCGATTTTTATGGAAAAAGAGCTGGGGCTGAAATTTATCCATGTTCCTCTTGGCGCCGAGCGACGGGTTCCTAGCCTGCTGGGCGGTGAGGTTGATGCCATCTGCGTGCCGCTGCCGGAAATCGTAGCGCAGGTAGAGGCAGGTAAGGCGAGGATCCTTGCTGTTCCCAGTGAAAAGAGGGATCCCGGTTTTCCGGATGTCCCCACCATGAAGGAGCTCGGCTACAACGTGGTCCTGGAACTTTTTCGCGGCATCAGTGTCCCCAAGGGAACACCCGAAGATGTGGTAAAAAAACTGGAAGCCGCATTTAAGAAAGGCGCTGAAGATCCTGAGTTCATTGCCTACTGCAAGAAAAACAGCTTTAACGTCAGCTTTATGGGACAGGATGAGTTTAATAAGTACATCGTCCCGATGAACGACAGGATAGGCGAAGTCATGACGGAAGCCGGATTGAAAAAGTAAGTAAGTTTCTCAAGGGAAGCATCCCGGTTCAGGATGCTTCCCTCCATTTTTTACAGGTTCGGGGTCACATGCGCTTTGCCAATATCATTATATCACTCATTTTACTGGCTTTCTCCGGATTTTATGGGGTGTTGATCGCCAGGCTCCCGGATCGCGATCTTCCCCATACTCTTGGCGCTGCCTTCACGCCCTGGTTGCTGACCGGTTTTCTCGTTTTTCTCAGCCTGCTGCTGCTGTTTGGTTCCATTTTCTCCAAAAAAGACGACACAAAGGTCTCTCTGCCGATAAGAGATCTCTTGGGAATTGCCGGACTCCTGCTGTTGATAGTTCTGTACATCAAACTGATGAGCTATCTCGGCTTTATCCCTGTTACTATTGTTTTCATGGCCTGTCTGACCTGGGCGGCCGGTTCCAGAAAACCACTCGGCATCGCCGTTTTTTCAATAACAACAACCGTTATTGTTTATTTATTGTTTCAAAAATTCTTTAGTATTCAACTTCCTTCGGGAATCTTTTTTTAGATAGGGCTGATCGATGGATATGGCATTGGCCGCTCTGGCCGACGTGTTGCAAATACAGAACCTCATTGCCAGTATGGTGGGAGTTTTTTTTGGGCTCTTTATCGGGGCTACACCGGGGCTGACCATCAGCCTGGGCATGGTGTTATTGCTTCCCCTGACGTTTTCGCTGAGCCCGGTTACAGCCTTCTGTCTGCTCCTGGGTCTTTATTCTGCAGGTTTTACCGGTGGTTCAATATCGGCAATTCTCCTGAATATTCCCGGTACTCCTTCAGCAGCCGCGACTGCTCTTGACGGACACGCCATGGCCAAAAACGGCCGGGCCGGCGAGGCCATCGGCACAGCCGTAACGGCTTCTTTTTTTGGGGGTACTTTCAGTCTTGTCTGTCTGGTTCTGATTGCACCAACCATCGCCAAGATTGCTCTGCATTTTGGTGCTCCAGAATTATTCGCCCTGGTTCTTCTGGGTCTGACCCTTATCTGCAGTTTCGGTCAGAAATCAATCGTCAAAGGATTAATCTCCGGCATCATCGGCCTCATTATCATGACTGTCGGTCTGGACCCTATGGTGGGGACCCCCCGCTTTACCTTTGGCTCCGTTGACCTGCAGGGAGGTATTTCCTTTCTGCCTGCATTGATTGGCCTTTTTGCAATCCCCCAGATAATTAGTGGAATTATTTCCGGAGCCAAGGTTATTCCAAAATACCAGGCCAAGGTTGCAGGTGTGTTTCCCAAACTGAAGAATCTGTTTAAATTGAGCAAGGCCATGACTTTGGGCGCAGTCGTTGGAACCGGTGTCGGCGCTGTCCCCGGTGCAGGCGGACCCATCGCCGTGTTTTTGGCCTACGATTATGCCAGGCGAATTTCGAAAAGGCCTGATGATTTCGGAAAAGGAAACCCAGAAGGCGTCGCCGCCCCGGAAGCTGCAAATAACGGCGTGGCCGGGGGAGCGATGATCCCGATGCTCACCCTTGGCATTCCCGGTGATCCGATTACCGCCATTCTACTGGGTGCTCTGATGATCCAGGGCTTAACGCCGGGCCCATTGCTGTTTGAAAATAACGGCCAGTTTGTCTACAGCATTTTCTGGGCGTTTTGTGTGGCCAACGTGCTGACCTTCTTCCTGACCTTTGCGACCATTAAGCTCTGGGTAAGAATTCATCAGGTGCCATCCAGAATTCTTCTGCCGATCATCACCTTATTGTGCATTATCGGCTCATATTCCCTTCGAAATAACTTTTTCGATACCGGGGTCATGCTCTTTTTCGGTGTTCTTGGCTATCTTATGAATAAATACCGTTTTCCCATTGTGCCACTGCTGCTGGCCGTTATTCTCGGTCCGGCACTTGAGGAGCACCTGCGCATGTCTCTGATCATTTCACAGGGGGATTATTCCATATTTTTCAAGCAGCCCATAAGCCTTGTTTTTTTGATCATAGCGTTTTTCTCATTTGTGCTGCCGATAGTGGGGCCGCTGTTGAGTAAAAAGAGATCATAACTGCTGCAGAAAGGGACTGTTAAGCGAGCAGCCTCTGTCAACAATTTAAAAATTCTGAGATTTTTGGAGGAATAACATGCAGGAAACACAAAGTAAGAGAAGCCTCGATGTACCCGAAACCATGAAAGCATGGGTGCTTGACGATCCGGAACAACTCAGGCTCACTGAAAAACCGGTACCGCAGCCCGGACCTGCCGAGATTCTTGTGAGGATTGATGCTGTTGCTATCTGCGGAACAGACCTGGAGATCCTCTCCTATGGATTGCCCGCTATTGTTGAAGGTGGTCCTCCCTTTAATAAAAACTTTACGATCGGGCATGAATACATGGGAACGGTGGTCAGACTCGGCCGCGGTGTCGATGAATTCAAGATCGGTGATCGTGTGACCGCTGAGATCCACGCCGGCTGCGGCCGCTGTGAGCGATGCCGGGAAGGAATGTACACCTCCTGTTCCAATTATGGCCTGAACTACGGTGAGAAAGACAAGGGGCATCGCGCCAACGGCTTCACTACTGACGGCGCTTTTGCTGAATACGCCGTCAACAATGTAAATACCCTTATCCATGTTCCCGACGAGATGAGCGATGAAGAGGCTACCCTGGTGGTAACCGCAGGTACCGCTATGTACGGTCTTGATGTCATGGGCGGACTGATTGCCGGAAAATCTATTGCCGTGACCGGTCCGGGGCCCATTGGACTTATGGGGGTTGCCCTGGCCAAATCATTGGGCGCGCAGCCGGTTATCCTGACCGGTACCCGGGACAGCCGCCTTGAGATGGGTAAAAAATTGGGCGCAGACCATGTGATCAATGTCCGCCAGGAAGATCCGGTAGAAAAAGTACTTGAACTGACCAAGGGTAAAGGGGTTCACTATGTGTTGGAGTGTTCGGGTGCGTCTACTGCCCTGAATGAAGCAGCCAGGATGACAAATCGCGGCGGCAGGATCTGTCTCGCCGCTTTTCCGCATGAACCGGTACCCGTTGACCTCGCCTACCTTGTCCGTAACAATATCTATGTCTATGGTATCCGCGGAGAAGGACAGAGCGCAACGCATCGGGCCATGGCTTTCATGCAGCAGAAACGTTTTGACGCCACTATTATCCATACCCATACCTTTCCGTTTGAAGAAATACCGAAGGCGATTAAATATGCCAAGGAACGTATTGAAGACGCGATCAAGGTTGTCGTCAAGATGGGTTGATCTCATTGCTGAAGAAGATGCACGATATGCACGAAAAGAGCAGATCCAGAAGTGTCCGTCAGACCCCGGGCCTGTGCCGGCCGCTTTTGGATCTGCTGAAAGGTAAGGAACAGTGGCATTATTTCGACGGACATTTCTGCATCCCTGATGTGCATTTTCCAGGACACAAAATAAGATTAATTCTATGAGTATTCTCGATTTTACCCCCGTCATCCCTGTAGCGGTTCCTGATTTAGAACAGCAGCGTCGTCAGGCTCTTGCCCGTACTGCCCGGGAAGCATTTCAGCGTCACCTGAGCGCAGAAAAGCGAGGGGTTATCAGTACAAGGCTGCCGAAACCGGGTCTGTTTCTGATTACTCCCTTTGAAACGAGCTTCGAGGATATCAAAAGCGGGGACACCTGCCTGGTGGATGCGACGGGCACACTCCTTGAGGGAACACCCGGCCGGGAGCTTCCTCCTGAAACCAGCTATCACCTGAAATCCTATATGGTGCGAACTGATATTAACGCCATTGCTCACCTCTATCCACCCTGGGTATCTTCCTATGCTCAGCAGGGAAAGGTGTTTGATCTGGTCACTGATGAGGCGCGCCGCGTGATCAAGGAGGTTCTCTGGGTACAGTGTCGTGATTGTGTTTCGCGATTCTGCGGTCTTTGTTCCTGCAGAACAGACATCAGGACCAGTTATGCCGGTGTTAACGTCCTGCTCCTGAAAGAAGACGGTATGGTTACGCTCGGAACCAGCCTTGAGGATGCGTTAAACCTGGCCCATCTTGCCGAGGAAACGGCCAGGGAATCCTTTGGCAACAGCGATGAACTTTCGTAATTAGATTGTCGTTTCGCAGGAAAATAACCTGACGTATTTTTAAATCTTGAATGGTGTTGTTTCGGCCTGATATCCTTACCAGCGTTCAGTGCCAACGAGCTGGCTGACGTTTAGGCAGCGTGATTTTTCTTCTTCATCAAGTTCTTCCTTGAAGTCAATATTTCCCTTTATATCATCAAGATAACAGGCATATTCAGCGCCGTCCTTATCTTTGATCCAGACAATCGATTCGTAACCGCCTTTCATAACCGTCTCCTTTTTGTTGTATTCTCCTTTTCAGGCTTGTCTTAAAAATAGGGAGAACGTATTATGAGAGCAATGGGGTTAAAACAGGGTTTAAATGATAGTGATAACTACCATTGAGTAACAGCGAATGATTGATGCATCCAGGCTAAGGGAGATGCCATGAATATCTACCAGGTAGCGCTTGACTCGATCTCGGCGCATGTTGCAATACTTGATGAAACCGGTCAGATAATTGAGACTAACCGGGCCTGGCAGGAATTTGGTCTAAAAAACGGCATCACTGTTGAACCATCGTGTATCGGTCTGAACTATCTGTCTACTTGTGACAGGGCGGCAAAAGAAGGTCACAGCGAACCGGCCGTCATTGCGGGAGGAATACGGCAGGTGCTTAGTGGTGAGATTGAGGAGTTTTTCATCAACTATCCGTGTCATTCACCCACTGAGGAACGCTGGTTTGCCCTAAGGGTCGTCAGGTTTCGGGATCCTGATGCCAACAAGGTTATCCTGTCGCACGAAAATATAACACCGCTCATGCAGGCTCATCGGAATCTGGCCGAGAAGGAGAAGGACATTCGGGAACAGGCTGAAAAGCTGGAAGAGAGCAATATTGCCCTGAGGGTCCTTCTCGATCATCGGCAGAAAGATCGTATTCAGCTCGAAGAGAATATGCTGGCTAATACGAGAACTCTTGTGCTGCCATATGTCCAGCAACTCATGGAGACAAGGCTGCCGAAACGTGAGCGCACAATGGTGGAAATCATTGCAGAGCGTCTCAACGAAATAACGTCACCGTTCCTGAACCGGCTCACATCATTAAATAGTGTACTGACCCCGCAGGAAATAAAAGTGGCTGTGATGGTCAGGGAAGGCCGCAGCAGTGCAGAGATTGCCGACGTACTGATGATCACTGTCAGTGCTATTGATTTTCATCGCAAGCAGATCAGAAAGAAACTGGGTATGACAGGAAGCGGTAGAAACTTGCGCTCATATTTGTTATCTCTTGGCTAAAGAGCAATGGTAGATAGAAGTGAAATTAAGAAGGGACATGATGCAGGAAAGGCGGGGTTTGCAGATGAAACGACCAAAGGTTAAATTGCTGGTGCTGACAACGTGCATCCAGTGTAAGGCCCTGAAGGATTTGTTGTCCGCCCATGGCGTTGATTTTGAATCAACCGATGTTGACTTGTTGTTCAAGGATGAGCGGGATGAACTGTTCGAAAAGATGGCACCGTACAATGAGAAGAAGGCCTTTCCGGTGACCTTCATCGGCAAAAAGGCCATCGTCGGTTTTCAGAAATCTCTTATCATGGAAGAGCTGAAACTTACCTATGAATGAAAAGCAGTTATACGAACAGTTGAAAAAGATCAATGAACCCAAAGGGTATTTTTTTAACGGGGACATGGATACAACCATGTCTCTGATCAGCGGCCTGATCACCAACAGGAAGCGCTACGGTTACATGTGCTGTC